>NZ_JAUDBQ010000016.1 GCF_030372105.1 Cellulomonas cellasea
CTGGGTATCCTGCTGAAGGAGCCCAGAAGAGACACGAGCGCGGGGCCCGCCTGGCCGCCTACGCGGCGGGTGACGTGGTCGACCGTGCCTGCGGGGCAAGATCGAACAGAGCTGCCAGGCGGGGATGAGACCATGGTGGTTGCAGCACGATGAGGGGAACTCACACACATGAACAGTGACGACGGAGCACGTCCGCCCAGGACGCCGCGTACGAACGCAGGCAACACGGGCGGCGCCAGTGACCGGGGACGTCCCGCCGGAGGCGGTCGACCCCCGCGCGTCGCAGGTCAGCCGCCACGCTCAGCGCGCGGCGCGTCGTCATGGGGCGGTGCGAGGGGAAGTGACTCCTCGCGTGGCGCCGCAGGCAGCGGCGCGCGACCCGACACGCGCGGCCAGCGCCCCGAGCGCGACGACCGCAGCGCGCCTCGCGAGAGCTGGGGCGCCGGTCGCGACACCCGCTCCTCGCGCCCCGCATTGGGGGGCGAGTGGAGGTCCAACCCTCGCGACGCCGGCTCCGGCCAGCGATTCCAGCGTGATGACCGGCCGGTTCGGCCCGCCACAGGTGGGCCGCGGCGCGATGGGCAGCGGCCCGACAGCAGCGGCCGTCCGTTCCGCGACGACCGTCGCGGAGCCCAGGACCGTCCGTACCAGCAGCGCGGCGAGCGTCCCGGTGAGGGGCGGCCGTCGTTCGACCGGGACAACCGTTCTTCCCGCCCGTCCAGCAGCGGTCGTGACGACCGCTTCGGCGGCGGCGCCCGCGGCTCGGACGACCGTCCGCAGCGCGGGGAGCGTCCCTACCGCGCCTCGGGCGATGCCCCGTGGCAGCGTTCCGGCGACTCGCGGCCCGACCGCGGCGACCGCCGTCCTGCGCGCGACGACCGCAGCGGCGGCCGCGGCGAACGTCGCCCCGACGACCGTGCCGGGCGCACTGACCGTGGCGCCGGCGGCTTCCGCCCGTCGAGCGCGTCGCCTCGATCCGAGGGCCAGCGGCCCGGCGGGTCCTACCGCGCCGGCTCGGACGACCGCCGTCCGCCGCGCTCGGACGAGCGCCACCCGTCGCGCGACACCCGTCCGTCCCGGGACTCGTGGGCTCCGCGTGACGACCGCTTCGGCGGCCGTGACTCGCGCCCGGCCCGCGACTCGCGCGCGCCCCAGCGGGACGATCGGTACCCGTCCCGCGACGCGCGTCCCGCGCGTGAGGGATCTGGGTGGAGTGGTGACGCAGGTCGTCCCCAGCGTTCAGACGACCGCCGTCCGCCCCGGGACGACAGGTATCCCGCGCGTGACGACCGTCGATCCGGCGAGCGCACGGGGCGCCCTGAGCGGGGTGGCCCCGGCGGGTTCCGCCCGGCTGGCTCGGGTCCGCGGTTCGAAGGGCAGCGCTCCGGCGGCTCCTACCGACCGGGCTCCGACGAGCGCCGTCCTCCGCGTGACGACTTCCGTCCCGCGCGTGACGACTCGCGCCCTGCCCGGGACCCCCGGTCTCCGCGCGACGACTTCCGTCCGGCTCGTGAGGGCTTCCGTCCGTCGCGTGACGACTCGGCTCCGCGCGATGCGCGTCCGGCGCGCGATGAGTCGCGTCCCCCTCGATTCAGTGAGCGCCCCCGTGCCGACGACCGTCGGCCCGCGCGTGACGACCGGTTCGCCGGGCGTGGCGAGTCGCGTCCGGCCTCGCGTGACGAGCGGCCCCGCACTGACGACCGTCGGCCCGCCCGTGAGGCGCGTGGTGACGCGCGGCAGGGCAGCGGCCCGCACGCGGGTCGCTCGCAATGGGCGGAGCGCCCGGCGCGAGACCGCGACGACGCACGGCCAACCCGCCCGCCGCAGAGCGTGCGCGACAACGCGCCGGAGCTGCCTGAGGACATCCAGTTCTCCGACCTGGACCGTTCGGTCCGCGCGCGGTTGCGGACGTTGAGCAAGGAGAACGCCGAGAGCGTCGGGTTGCACCTGGTGATGGCCGGGCGGCTGCTCGACGAGCAGCCCGAGTTGTCGTACGAGCACGCTCAGGCGGCGGTGCGGCGTGCCGGTCGAGTCGACGTGGTCCGCGAGGCCGCGGGTCTCGCCGCGTATCGGACGGGCCGGTTCGCCGAGGCGCTGCGCGAGCTCCGCACGGTGCGCCGGCTGAACGGGTCCTCCGAGCACTTGGCGATCATGGCCGACTGCGAGCGGGGCCTGGGTCGCCCGGAGCGCGCCCTCGCCCTCGCGTCCAGCCCTGAGGCGGAGGGCCTGGAGCCCGCCGCACGGGTGGAGCTGGCGATCGTCGCCAGTGGCGCCCGGCTCGAGCTCGGAGAGCCTGACGCGGCAGTCGCCGCGCTCGCGACGCCCGAGGTCCGCGGCGCGACCGGGGTGCTCGCTGTGCGGGTCGCCCAGGCCCGTGCCACGGCACTGGAGGCAGCAGGCAAGACCGCCGAGGCTGAGGCCGAGCTGGCGCCGTACACGGAGCAGCAGCTCGCCGAGGCATCCGGGCAGCTCGTCGGCGACGACGAGGACGACGTGGTCGTCTACGACCTGGACGACGAGGTCGAGACCGAGGTCGAGACCGAGGTCGAGAGCGACGAGGTCGAGACCATCGAGTCCGAGAGCGCCGACGTCGTCGAGCACGCAGGGGCCGACGAGGAGGGCGTCGACGCGCCGGCTGCTGTCGACGAGGCGGATGAGGCACGGGCGGAGGACCAGCTGTGAGGGGCGGGCTGCTGGGATGCGACGTCCCGCTCGCGTCGCGGTACGACCTCGCGTTGGTCGACCTCGACGGTGTGGCGTACCGCGGCCATGAGCCGATCGACGGCGCGGCGGAGGGCCTGGCAGGCGCGCGAGCGCTCGGTCAGCGGCTGGTGTTCGTCACGAACAACGCCTCTCGCGAGCCCGAGTCGGTGGCCAGCCAGCTCACGGGCTTGAGCATTCCCGCGACGCCGGAGGAGGTGATGACGGCTGCCCAGGCGGCCGCCGTCGTCCTGACCACCCGGCTGCCGCGGGGCGCCAAGGTGCTCGTGGTGGGCGGCGCCGGACTCGTCACAGCGGTGCGCGCGGCGGGCTACACCGTCGTGACGTCCGCTGACGACGAGCCCGACGCGGTGGCGCAGGGCTTCGCCCCCGAGCTGGGGTGGGCGCAGCTCGCCGAGGCGGCGTACGCCGTCCAGCGGGGCGCGTGGCATGTGGCGAGCAACCTCGACCTGAGCCTGCCCACCGCTCGCGGGTTCGCCCCCGGGAACGGCGCGTTGGTGGGCGCCGTCCGCTCGGCGACGGGGGTGGAGCCGTCCAGCGCCGGCAAGCCGGCGCCCACGATGTACCAGCTCGCGGTCGAGCGGGCGGGTGCGCGGGCGCCGCTCGTCATCGGCGACCGGCTGGACACCGACCTGGGCGGCGCGCGCGCCGCCGAGTACCCGGGGCTGCATGTGCTGACCGGTGTGAGCACGGCACGCGACGATGTGCTCGCCGCGCCGGGCGAGCGGCCGACGTTCATCGGCGCCGACCTTCGCTCGTTGCTGGTTCCGCATCCTGAGCCCACCCCGGGCGCCGAGGGCTGGTGGGCTTGCCGGTCCGCCGCCGCGCGGGTGCGGGACGGGCGGCTCGAGCTGCACCGTGAGGCGGGCGCCGGCGCGGCGTCCATCGAGGACGGCGTGGACCTGGTGCGCGCGGCCTGTGCGGCGGCGTGGTCGGCGGTCGACGCCGGGGAGCCGCTCGACGCGGAATCGGTTCCCGACCTGGATGTGCATGACATCAGCTCCGAGGCAGTCGCCCGGTAGCGTGGCCGTGCGCGTGGCGGCGCCCCGGCTGGGGCGCCGCCACGAGCCCACGATGGGATCCGACGGCGGGGAGTGGACAGCGGTGAGTGACGTGGACGAGGCGCGCATCGAGCGCGCGTCCCAGGTGGTCGGCGTGCCCCGCCCGCCCGGGAAGCCCAGTGACCCCGGGGCGTCGCGCGATGCCGATGCCACGGGTGTGGGCGACTTCGGCGACGCGCAGGTGGACGAGGCCCTGTCGGGACTCGTCGGCTTGTCCGAGCTGCCCCTGCCGGGGCACGTCACCGTCTTCGAGGGCATCCACGCCGCGCTGCAGGCGCGTCTCGCGGACACCGAGGGCTGAGGATCAGATGAGCTCCCGTCTGGACAGCGAGCTCGTGCGGCGCGGGGCGGCTCGTTCGCGTCGCCACGCGGCCGAGCTGATCGCCGCGGGCCGTGTGCTCGTCGACGGCGCGGTGGCCCGCCGTAGCGCGACCGCCGTCCACGACGGACAGCGGGTCGAGGTCGAGGGCGCGGAGGGCGCGGAGCCGGCGTTCGCGTCCCGGGCCGCGCACAAGCTCCTGGGCGCCCTCGACGCCTGGTCGGGCTCCGGCCTGCGGGTCGAGGGCAGGCAGTGCCTGGACGCGGGCGCCAGCACGGGCGGGTTCACCGACGTGCTGTTGCGCCGCGGCGCCGCGCGAGTGGTGGCCGTCGACGTTGGGCACGATCAACTCGTGCCGGAACTGCGCGAGGACCCCAGGGTCGAGGTGCGCGAGGGCGTGAACGTGCGCCATCTCGCCGCCGGCGACGTGGAGCCCGCGCCCGAGCTGGTGGTCGCCGACCTCTCGTTCATCTCCCTGACGCTGGTCCTGCCCGCGCTCGTGGCGGTGGCCCGGCCCGACGCGGACCTCGTCGTCATGGTGAAGCCGCAGTTCGAGGTCGGCCGAGAGCGACTGGGCTCCGGCGGTGTCGTGCGCTCACCGGCGCTGCGGGTCGAGGCCGTGCTCGGGGTCGCGCGCGAGGCGGTGCGGATCGGGCTGGACGTCGCGGGCGTGGTGCGCAGCCCACTGCCAGGGCCGAGCGGGAACGTCGAGTACTTCTTGTGGTTGCGCCGTGCGGGGACCCCCTCCTCGGACGTGGAGCTCGTCGAGCAGGTGGAGCGCGCGGTCCGCGCCCCTGCGACCGGAGGTGGTGAGGCGTGACACGTCGTGCACTGGTCGTGACCCACAGCGGACGCGAGGAGGCGGTCGCCGCCACGCAGGAGACGCTGCGGGCGCTGGAGGCGGTGGGGATGACCCCGGTGCTGGCCGTCGACGATGGCGACCTGGCGCCGTTGGGCGACCTGGAGATGGCGATCGTGCTCGGTGGGGACGGCACGATCCTGCGGGCGGCGGAGCTGACCCGGGGGACTGGCATTCCGCTGCTGGGGGTCAACCTCGGCCATGTCGGCTTCTTGGCGGAGAGCGAGCGGGAGAACATCGCCGAGGCGGTGCGCCGGCTCGCGGACGGCGACTACGAGGTGGAGGAGCGGGGCACGCTCGACGTGACGGTCCACCTGCCGGGCGACGAGGAGCCGGCCACCGGGTGGGCGTTGAACGAGGCCGCGCTCGAGAAGAGCGACCCGGCGCGGATGATCGAGGTGGTCGTCGAGGTGGACGGCCGCCCGCTGTCCTCCTTCGGCTGCGACGGGGTGGTGATGGCGACGTCGACGGGCTCGACGGCGCACGCGTTCTCCGCCGGTGGGCCCGTGGTGTGGCCGGATGTGGCCGGGATGATCTTGGTGCCGCTGTCGGCGCATGCGCTGTTCTCTCGGCCGCTCGTGGTGGGCCCGTCGAGCGTTCTGGCCGTCGAGTTGATGAGCCGGTCTCCGGCCAGCGCCATCCTCAGCTGTGACGGGAGGCGCCGCATCGAGGTGCCCGTCGGCTCGCGGGTAGAGGTGGCGGCGAGCCCGATACCGGTCCGCCTGGCCCGGTTGACGCATGCGCCGTTCACCGACCGGCTGGTCAGCAAATTCGGTCTTCCTGTGGAGGGCTGGCGCGGGGGAGCAGAGGCGCTCCGGCCGTACGGGACATCCATCGGACGGGAGGGCTGAGCCGTGCTCGAGGAGATCCGGATCCAGGACCTGGGCGTGATCGGCCGGGCGCACGTCCCACTGCGGCCGGGCCTCACCGTGCTCACGGGCGAGACGGGCGCCGGCAAGACGATGGTGCTCACCGGGCTCAACCTGCTGCTGGGTGGCAAGGCCGACCCCGCGACAGTGCGCATCGGCGGATCCTCGGCGGCCGTGGAGGGCCGGGTGCTGCTGCCAGCGGGCTCGCCGGTGCTGGCCCGCGCGCTCGAAGCCGGTGGAGAGTTGGACGACGACGGCTCGCTGGTGCTCGTGCGGACGGTCGGCGCGTCCACGCCCGACTCGCCTGGACGGTCCCGGGCGTTCCTGGGCGGACGCTCGGTGCCGCAGGCAGTGCTGGCGGAGATCGCCGACGAGCTCGTGACGGTGCACGGCCAGGCGGACCAGGCCCGGCTCCGCTCGCCCGCGCGCCAGCGCCAAGCCCTGGACGCGTACGCCGGACCGGAGCACCAGGACCTGCTCACCGCCTACCGCGAGAGTTGGGCCCAACGCCAAGCCGTCGTCGCCGAGCTGCGCGAGCTGACCGAGCGCAAGCACGACCGCGCCCGTGAGGCCGAGCTGCTGCGACTGGGCCTCGGCGAGGTGGAGCGCGTCTCTCCGCAGCCCGGCGAGGATGTCGCGCTGACGGCGGAGATCGAGCGGCTCGCGCACGCCGAGGACCTGCGGTCCGCGGCGAGCGGGGCCCATGCGGTGCTGGTCGGTGACGACGGCGTCGCGCTGGGCGAGGAGCAGGCCGTGGTGACGTTGATCGAGCATGCGCGCCGGTCGCTCGAGCAGGCCGGGGAGCACGACGCGACGCTGGCGGCCCTCGCGACCCGCGTGGCCGAGGCCGGGTTCCTCCTGACCGACGCGGCAGCCGAGCTCGCCTCCTACCTCGACGGCCTGCAGGCCGATCCAGCACGGCTCGACCACGCCCAGCGCCGTCGGTCCGAGCTGGCGTCGCTGACCCGCAGCTACGGCGCCGACATCGCCGAGGTGCTCGACTGGGCGGACACCGCCAGCCGTCGCCTGCTCGACCTGGACGGCGGGGATGAGCACCTGATCGCCCTCACGGAGCGCCAGGCCGAGCTGACCGCGACGCTGGAGTCCCTCGGGGAGTCCATCAGCGCCGGGCGGCGGCGGGCTGCCGCGTCCCTCGCGGAGGCCGTCACCGCCGAGCTGGCGGGACTGGCCATGAGCGGCGCCCGGCTCCACGTCCAGGTCGAGCCGGCCGACGAGCCCGGACCGCACGGCGTCGACGTCGTCGAGATGCTCCTCGTCCCGCACGCCGGCGCTCCGGCCCGGCCGCTCGGCAAGGGGGCATCGGGCGGCGAGCTGTCGCGCGTGATGCTCGCGATCGAGGTGGCGCTGGCCACATCGCCCGGATCCGGCGCGCACCGGCCCGCCACGTTCGTCTTCGACGAGGTCGACGCCGGAGTCGGGGGCAAGGCCGCAGTCGAGGTGGGCCGGCGCCTCGCCGCCCTCGCCCGCGGAGGGCAGGTGCTCGTGGTGACCCACCTCGCACAGGTGGCGGCGTTCGCCGACCAGCACCTCGTGGTGACGAAGTCCACAGGCGACGGGGTCGACGTGGTGACGGAGTCCGACGTGCGGAACGTCACCGACGAGGAGCGCGTGCGCGAGCTCGCGCGGATGCTCTCCGGCCAGGAGGACTCGGACGCCGCACGGACCCACGCAGCCGAGCTTCTCAGCCTCTCCGGCATGGGACGATGAGCCCCGATGAGAGTCTCGCTGCGCAAGCGCGCCCCCCTGCCCGACGAGCCCGGAATCGTCGGGCCCGCCCGTGTCGACCCTCGGACGAAGGCGCTGACCAAGCGGCTCCGCCCGGGTGACGTCGCGGTCATCGACCACCTGGACATCGACCGGGTCTCGGCCGAGGCGCTCGTCGCCTGCCAGCCGGCCGCCGTCCTCAACGCGTCGCTGTCCACGTCGGGCAGGTACCCGAACCTGGGCCCGGAGATCCTGGTCCAGGCCGGCATCCCGCTGATCGACGACCTCGGCCCAGACGTCATGACCATCCCCGACGGCCATGTGCTGCGCGTGGTCGACGGCGCGGTGCACGACGGCGCGACACTGGTGGCCGAGGGCGTCGTGCAGACGGCCGAGACGGTCGAGGCCGCGATGGCCGAGGCGCGCGCCGGACTGTCGGTGCAGCTCGAGTCGTTCGCGGCCAACACGATGGACTACCTGCGCCGCGAGCGGGACCTGCTGCTCGACGGCGTCGGCGTGCCCGACGTGTCGACGGTGATCGACGGCCGACAGGTGCTCATCGTCGTGCGCGGCTACCACTACAAGGAGGACCTGGTCACGCTGCGGCCCTACATCCGCGAGTACCGCCCGGTGCTCATCGGGGTGGACGGCGGCGCGGACGCGATCCTCGAGGCGGGGTGGACGCCCGACCTCATCGTCGGCGACATGGACTCCGTCTCCGACCGGGCGCTGCGCTGCGGCGCGGAGGTCGTGGTGCACGCCTACCGCGACGGCCGGGCCCCGGGCCTGGCCCGAGTCGAGCAGCTCGGCGTCCCGCACGTCGTGTTCCCGGCGACGGGCACCAGCGAGGACGTCGCGATGCTCCTCGCCGACGACAAGGGCGCGGAGCTGATCGTCGCGGTCGGCACCCATGCCACGCTCGTGGAGTTCCTCGACAAGGGGCGCTCGGGCATGGCCTCGACGTTCCTCACCCGCCTGCGGGTCGGCAGCAAGCTGGTCGACGCCAAGGGCGTCTCGCGGCTGTACCGTCAGCGCATCTCCAACGTGCAGCTCCTGCTGCTCGTCCTGGCCGGGCTGCTCGCGCTCGGCGTCGCGCTCGCCTCCACGGAGGCGGGGCAGACGCTGCTGGGCCTCACCGGCGCCCGGTTCGACGATTTCTTCTCGTGGTTCCGCTCGATCTTCAGCTCGACGTCATGACGGCGTCGCAGATGATCCGGCCCACGCCCGCACCTGACCGAGAGACCACATCGTGATCGACTTCCGTTACCACATCGTCTCGCTCATCTCGGTGTTCCTGGCGCTCGCCGTCGGGATCGCGCTCGGCGCCGGGCCGCTCAAGGAGACCATCGGCGACACCCTCACCGGTCAGGTCCAGGCGCTCCGCGCGGAGAAGGAGACCCTGCGCGCCGAGGCCGACGTGGCCAATGCCGACTTGCAGAACTCCACGACGTACATCGAGGCCGCGGCGCCCCAGCTCCTGTCCGGGGCCCTGGCCGAGCGCCGGGTCGCGGTCATCGCCTTGGGCGAGGTCACCGAGGACGAGGTCGACGGCCTCGAGGCCCAGCTGACCGCGGCCGGCGCCGAGATCAGCGGCGTGGTCACCCTCACCGAGACGTGGACCGACCCCGGGATGCGCAGCTTCCGGCAGGCGCTGGTCGGGACGCTGGTGGAGTACCTCGACCCGGTGCCCGCTGACGACGCCGGCACCGACGCCGAGCTGGCCACCGCGCTCGTCCAGGCGCTCACCGGCGCCAACCCGCAGGCCCCGAACGAGTTCTCGGAGCCCGCCTCCGTGATCCTCGAGCTGCTGAGCGTGGACGAGAAGCCGCTGCTCACCGGCGCCGACTCCGTCACCGCCCCGGCTGACGCCATCGTCGTCCTCACGCCGCAGGGCACGGACGACGAGGACGCCGTCGACGACGCGGAAGCCTCCGCGGTGGCGTCGGCGCAGCTCGCCGTGCTCACTGCCGCGCAGGACGGATCCGAGGGAGCGGTCCTGGCCGACGCCGGGACGTCCACGACGAGCCTGACGAGCCTGGTGCTCGCCGACGACACGCTCGCGGAGAAGATCACGACAGTCTCGGGCGTGGACGAGGTTCCCGGGCAGGTCTCGGTGCCGCTCGCGCTCAACGCGCGGATCGGCGGTGTGAACGGCCATTACGGGTTCGCCGAGGGCGAGACCACCGTGCCGACGAAGGTCACGCTCGCCCCGGTGGACCGCACGCCCGTGCCTGAGCCGCAGCCGGACGACCTCACTGCGCCCGACGGCGCGGCCGGATGAGCGTGGGGATGGGGCAACGGCTCGCCGCGGCGCTGACCGCCTCGGGCGCGACCCTCGCGGTGCGCGGGGCCCTCGACGAGGACCCGCCCGGCGGGTCGCGCCGCTGGACTCGGATGAACCACCGCGGCGAGCCCGTCAGCCTGCTGGCCGGCCCCGCCGCCGCCGCCGGGCTGCTCGCGGGCGGTGTGGTCGGGGCCTCGTCGACCCGTGGCGCAGTCGCTTCGGGGATCGCGACGGCGGCCGGCGCCGCATTCGGGTTGGTCGACGACCTCGCGGAGGACCAGGACCGGCGCGCGAAGGGCTTGCGCGGACACCTGGGGGCGCTGCGCTCCGGCCACCTCACCACCGGCGCGCTCAAGGTGCTGGGCATCGGGGCGGGCGCTGTGGTGGCCGCCGCGGTGGCGACCCCGCTGCGGGGGGCTGACGGCGCGCGACGCCCAGCCATCGGGTGGGCCGCCGACGTGGCGGCCTCCGGCGCCCTGATCGCCGCGACGGCGAACCTGGTCAACTTGCTGGACCTGCGCCCGGGCCGCGCCCTCAAAGCGGTCGCCCTCGCGGCCGCGCCCATGGCCGTCGCCGGGGGAGCGGGCGCCGGCGCCGCGGCAGCCGTCGTCGGGGTCGCCTCCGCCGGGCTCGAGGCGGACCTCGCCGAGCGCGACATGCTCGGAGACGGCGGAGCGAACGCGCTCGGCGCGATGCTCGGGGCCGCTGTGGTGCTCGACGCACCCCGAAAGGCGCGCTTGGCGTTGCTCGCCGGCGCCGTCGCCCTGACGGTGGCGAGCGAGCGGGTCAGCTTCACGCAGGTCATCGCGCGCACTCCCGTGCTCCGCGAGCTCGACGCCTGGGGCAGGCGCCCCGCGGCGCCTGCCGGAGACGAGAGCCCCCGCGCGTGAGCGCGTCGACGAGGCGGGCCCTGGGCGGCCTCGCCAGCGCGGCGGCGATGATCGCCGCGATCACCGTGCTCAGCCGGCTCCTCGGCTTCGGGCGGTGGTTCGTGCAGGCCGGCGCCGTGGGCTCCGGCCTGATCGGCGGGGCGTACAACACCGCGAACACGCTGCCGAACGTGCTGTTCGAGGTCGCCGCGGGCGGCGCCCTCGCGGGCGCGCTGATCCCCGTGATCACCGGGCCCCTGCGGCGCGGCGACCGGGCCGAGGTCAACCGCATCTCCTCCGCCCTGTTGGGCTGGACGCTGCTGGTGCTCGTGCCGCTGGCGATCCTGCTCGCCCTCGCCGCCGATCCGCTCGCGCGGCTGTTCGCGGGGATCAGCGAGGGCCCCGTCGAGCCCGAGCTGATCCGCTACTTCATCCTGGTCTTCGCGGTGCAGATCCCGCTCTACGGCCTCGGCGTCGTGTTGTCCGGCCTGCTGCAGGCGCAGCGCCGGTTCT
Organism: Cellulomonas cellasea; assembly: GCF_030372105.1. GTDB lineage: Bacteria > Actinomycetota > Actinomycetes > Actinomycetales > Cellulomonadaceae > Cellulomonas_A > Cellulomonas_A cellasea_A. The sequence continues at coordinate 11,221 of NZ_JAUDBQ010000016.1, forward strand.
TCTGGCCGGCCCTCGCCCCGGCGCTGTCCACGGCCGTGGTGATCGTCGCGTACGCCGTCTACGGGCAGCTCGCGGACCAGCAGCGCAACGACGCGTCGGCGCTGCCGCCTGGCGCCTTGGACTGGCTGGCATGGGGCACCACGGCGGGGGTCGCGGCGATGAGCCTGCCGCTGCTCATCCCGGTGCTGCGCTCGGGCGTGCGCTTCCGGCCCACGTTGAGCTTCCCGCCCGGAGTGGCCGCGAGGGTGCGCAGCCTCGCGTTCGCGGGGATCGGCGCCCTGGTCGCCCAGCAGGCCTCCGTCGTGGTGATGCTGCTGCTGGCCGGCGGGCGGGCCTGGACCGTCTTCCTGTACGCCCAGGCCGTCTACCTGCTCCCGTACGCCGTGCTGGCGGTCCCGCTGGCGACGAGCACGTTCCCGCGGCTCGCCGACCGTGCCGCCCGGCCGGCCCGCGAGGGATTCGCCGAGATGGCGGCGTTGACCACCCGCGCCGTGGTCGTCGCGGCGGGTGTCGGGGTGGCCGCGCTGATCGCCGCCGCCCCGGCCGTCGCCGAGCTGTTCATCTCGATCGCGCAGCCCGAGGAGTCCGGCTTGGTGCTGGCGATGGGACCCGCGCTGACTTGGATGGCGCCGGGCCTGCTGGGCTTCGCGCTGCTGTTCCACGTCTCGCGGGCCCTGTACGCCTTGGAGCGCGGGCGGGCCGCGGTCGTCGCCGCGGCCTGGGGCTGGTCCGCCGTCGCCGTCTCCGCCGGGCTCCTCGCCTGGCTCTGGGTCCCCACGGGCGACGACGCCCGCATGCTCACCGCCCTCGGGGTGGCGAACACGATCGGCATGACGGTGGCCGGCGTGGCGCTGCTGGCGGCGCTGCGGCGGGCCGGCGGCACAGGTGTGCTGCATGGCTTCCCACGCACGCTGGCGGTCCTCGCGGCCGGGGTGCTCGTCGGCGCCGTGGCGGGCCGGTGGACGACAGTCGAGGCGCTCGCGATCTTCGGCCACGGCTGGGCGCCAGCCGTGGGCGCCGGGGCCGGGGGCGGCGCGCTCGCGGTGCTGGTGGTCGTCGCCGCTGTGGTGGCCTTCGACCGGGGGACGCTGCGCGGCGTCCTGGGCCTGGACCGCGGAGCGCGGCCGCTGGCGCCGCGAGCCGACGAGGAGGAGACGCTGTGAGGGTCTTGCAGGTGCTGGGATCGAGCGCGGGCGGGGTGGCGCGCCACGTCGCGCAGGTGACGAGCGCACTGGGCTCACTGGGCGAGCCGGGCGAGCCGGGCGAGGCCGCGGACACGGTGCACGTCGCGGGTCCGGCCGAGCTCGCTGCCGTCGTGGCGCCGTCCGATGGCGCGGCCGTCTTCCACACGACGCCGATCGCCGACCGCCCGCGACTTTCCGACATCCAGGCGGTGCTCAGGCTGCGCGCGTTGTCCGCCGGCGCGGACGTGGTGCACGCCCATGGGCTGCGCGCGGGCGCGCTCGCGGTGCTAGCCGTCCGAACCCTCCCATCGCGAGCGCGTCCCCGCATGGTCGTCACCCTGCACAACCTGCCCGTCGGCGGGCGCGCGATCCGCACGGTCTCCGCGGTGCTCGAGCGGATCGTGGCGCGGGGCGCCGATGTGGTGCTGGGGGTGTCGGGCGACCTGGTCGTCCTGGCCAAGGCCCGCGGTGCGCGGCAGGCGAGTCGGGCGCTGGTCCCGGCCCCGCCATTGCCCCAACCGTCCCGGGACCGCGCCGCCGTGCGCGGCGAGCTCGGCCTGGCGGAGCACGGCACGCTCGTCGTGAGCGTCGCGCGCCTGGCGCCGCAGAAGGGCCTCGGGCTGCTCGCGGACGCCGCGGCGCTGCTCCACGGCAGGTCCGGGCATGGCGTGCTCTGGGCCCTCGCCGGGGATGGCCCGTTGCGGGGCGAGCTGCAGGCGCGCATCGACGCCGAAGGGCTTCCTGTGCGGCTCCTCGGGCGCCGCGAGGACGTGGCCGACCTGATGGCGGCCGCCGACGTGGTGGCCAGCACCGCTGTGTGGGAGGGGCAGCCCATCGCCGTGCAGGAGGCGCTCCAGCTCGGCTGCCCGCTGGTGGCCACCGACGCCGGGGGCACTCGGGAGGTCACCGGGGACGCCGCCGTGCTGGTCCCGGTGGGCGATGCGGATGCGTTCGCTCGGGCACTGTCAGAGGTCCTCGCCGACCCGTCGCGCCGGGAGGCGCTCGCCGCGTCCTCGCGGGCGCAGGCGGCGACCCTGCCCCGCGTCGCCGACGTGGTGGCGCAGCTCCGAGCGGTCTACAGCGGCCGGGCGGCGTCGGGCGAGTGAGCCCGCGGCGCGGCGCGCTCGACGGCTCAGGCCGCGCGAGAGTGCTGTGACTCACCCTGTGCGAGGGTCGACGGCGCGGAAGTGTCCGGTAGAGTGGAAGCCCGTGGCAGAGCGCGCAGATCGACTCTCCGGGCGGTCGGACAACACGACCCGGCACATCTTCGTCACTGGAGGCGTCGCCTCCTCACTCGGCAAGGGCTTGACGGCCAGCAGCCTCGGGCGCCTGTTGCGCTCCCGGGGCATGCGGGTCACGATGCAGAAGCTCGACCCGTACCTGAACGTCGACCCGGGCACCATGAACCCGTTCCAGCATGGCGAGGTCTTCGTCACCGAAGACGGCGCCGAGACGGACCTGGACGTCGGCCACTACGAGCGCTTCCTGGACGTCGACCTCGTCGGCTCCGCGAACGTGACGACCGGCCAGGTCTACTCGCAGGTGATCGCCAAGGAGCGGCGCGGGGAGTATCTCGGCGACACCGTGCAGGTGATCCCGCACATCACGGACGAGATCAAGGCCCGTATGCGGTCCCAGGCGCACCCCGCCGTCGGGACGCCGCCGGACGTGATCATCACCGAGATCGGCGGCACCGTCGGCGACATCGAGTCGCAGCCGTTCCTCGAGGCGGCACGCCAGGTGCGGCACGACCTCGGACGCGACAACGTCTTCTTCGTGCACGTCTCGCTGGTGCCGTACATCGGCCCGAGCGGCGAGCTCAAGACCAAGCCCACCCAGCACTCCGTGGCGGCGCTGCGCTCGATCGGCATCCAGCCCGACGCGATCGTGTGCCGTTCGGACCGGGACATCCCCGAGTCCACGAAGCGCAAGATCGCCCTGTTCTGCGACGTCGACGTCGAGGCAGTCGTCACGTGCAAGGACGCGCCGAGCATCTACGACATCCCAAAGGTGCTGCACTCCGAGGGCCTGGACGCCTACGTGGTGCAGCGGCTCGGCCTGCCGTTCCGCGACGTCGACTGGGGCAGCTGGGACGCGCTGCTGCAGCGTGTGCACGCCCCGGCCCACCAGGTCGAGGTCGCGCTCGTCGGCAAGTACATCGACCTGCCCGACGCGTACCTGTCGGTCACCGAGGCGCTGCGCGCCGGCGGGTTCCACCACGACACGCGCGTGGTCATCCGCTGGGTCACCTCCGACGACTGCCAGACCCCGGAGGACGCGGCCCTGGCGCTCGAGGGCGTCGACGCGGTGCTGGTCCCCGGCGGTTTCGGGGTGCGCGGCATCGAGGGCAAGCTCGGCGCCCTGCGCTGGGCCCGTGAGCAGCAGGTGCCGACGCTCGGCATCTGCCTGGGCCTGCAGTGCATGGTCATCGAGTACGCCCGCAACGTGCTCGGGCTCCCGGGGGCGTCGTCCTCCGAGTTCGACACGAACCCCGCCGACCCGGTGGTGGCGACGATGGCCGAGCAGCTGGCGATCGTGGACGGCGCTGGCGACCTGGGCGGCACGATGCGCCTCGGCGCGTACCCCGCCGTGCTGAAGCCGGGCTCCGTCGTGGCGCAGGCCTACGGGACCACCGAGGTCTCCGAGCGCCACCGTCACCGCTACGAGGTGAACAACGCCTACCGCGACAAGCTGGAGGGCGCTGGCCTGGTGGTCTCGGGCGCGTCCCCGGACGACTCGCTGGTCGAGTTCGTCGAGCTGCCGCGCGAGGTGCACCCGTACTACGTCTCGACGCAGGCGCACCCCGAGTTCAAGTCGCGCCCGAACCGTGCGCACCCGCTGTTCGCCGGCCTGATCGGCGCGGCGCTCGAGCGTCGCGGCACGGACGAGGACTGACGTGGGCGAGTCCCACGCCGGCGACGTCGAGCGCGTCGCAGCGACGCAGGGCCTGACCGACCTGCGGGCGCCCCGGCCCGTCACCGAGCACACGCAGATCCACGCCGGCAAGGTGTGGGACGTCGTGGGCGACGTGGTGGACCTCGGCTCCTCGCAGGTGCTGCGCGAGTATGTGGCGCACCCCGGCGCGGTCGCGGTCATCGCCCTCGACGAGGACGACCGGGTGCTGCTGCTCTCGCAGTACCGGCACCCGGTGCGCACCGAGCTGTGGGAGCCGCCGGCGGGCTTGTTGGACGTCGCGGGGGAGCCGCTGGTGGACGCCGCGGCACGTGAGCTCGGCGAGGAGGCGGACCTGCGCGCCGGCTCCTGGCAGGTGCTCGTGGACTACTTCTCCTCGCCGGGCGGCTCCGACGAGCGGATCGTCATCTTCCTAGCCCGCGACCTGTCGCCGGTGCCGGACGACGAGCGCTTCGCCCGCGAGGACGAGGAGGCCGACATGGTGCCTGTGTGGGTGCCGTTGGACGAGGCTGTCGAGGCGGTGCTGGGCGGCCGCCTGCACAGCCCGACGGCGGTGCTCGGGATCCTCGCCGCGTCCGCCGCGCGCGACCGTGGCTGGTCCACGTTGCGCGCTGCCGACGAGGTGGCCGTGGTGGGCTGAGCCCGCGGCGGCATGAGATCAGCAACGACGAAGGCCGGCCCCCTGGGGGGCCGGCCTTCGTCGTGCGTGCGCTCTGACGGGGCGCCGAGGCGGGTGCGGGTCAGGCGACGGCGGGGGAGCCGACCCGACCAGCGTCGTCTCCCGCCGTGTCCGGGAGCGTGGCCTGCGCGCGGGTCCGGAGGCTCACCAGGAACCAGGTGAGGGCGGCGGCGAGCAGCCCGGCGCCCAGCATGTGCACGCCGACGAGCAGTGCCGGCAGCCCGGTGAAGTACTGCACGTACCCGACGAGCCCCTGGGCCAGCGTGACCGCCACCAGGAGGATCCCGGAGCGGCGGACCGCGGCGGGGGCGCCCGTGCGCCACAGCGCGACGAGCATCACGGCGAGCACACCGCAGAAGACCCACACCGCGAGGGCGTGGAGCCGTGACATGAGCGCCGGGTCGACGGCGAACCGGTAGGCGACGTCGTCATCCCCGCCGTGCGGGCCCGCGCCGGTGACGATCACGCCGAGGCTCAGCAGCACCACCGCGACACCGGCGAGCAGCCACCCGGCGCGCACCATCGCGGGGCCCACCACGGTGTGGGCGGGGCCGTCGCCCTCGCGCTCACGGCGCAGCAGCAGCGTCGAGACGCTGATCAGCGCCAGGGAGATGAGCATGTGCACGGCGACCACCGCGGGGTGCAGGTCCAGGAGCACCGTCACACCGCCCACCAGCGCCTGCAGTGCGACCCCGATCAGCGGGGCGAGCCCGAGCTTGCGGTAGGCATCGCCACGGCTGCGGTTCGTCCACACCAGGTAGGCCACCGCGAGGGCGATCACGCCGAGCACGCCGGTGAGCGTGCGGTTGCCGAACTCGATGAACGAGTGGCCCGTCGCGGCCGCGTGCCGCACGGGGGTGAACGCGCCCGGCTCGCACATCGGCCACGTGGAGCAGCCGAGCCCGGAGGCGGTCAGCCGCACGGCGCCGCCGGTGACGACGATGCCGATCTGCGCGACGAGGTTCGCGACGATCGCGCGGTGGCGCCACACGTCACGCCGTGCGGCGGGGAGGTCAGGGGCGACGAGGGCTGCGCTCACGCGGACCAGCGTACGTGCGGGCGCCTCTGGTTCAGAGCCTGGCCGGTGTGACGTGCGCCGGGCTCAGCGGCTGGTGGAGACGCGGTACTGCGCGTTGGCGAGCGGGACGAAGACCGCGAGGATCACCACGCACCACATCAAGGTGTAGGCGACGGGGTGCTGCAGCGCCCAGCCGGTGGGCTCCGGCGTGCCGGCGGGGATGTTCCCGAAGAGCTCGCGCGCCGCCTGGGTGACGGCGGACACCGGGTTCCACTCCGCGAAGGCCTGCAACGGGGCGGGCAGCGTGTCGAGGGGGACGAAGGTGTTCGCGACGAACGTCAGCGGGAAGATGATGATGAACGAGGCGTTGTTCACCACCTCCGGGCTGGGGACGAGCATGCCGACCCACGCGAAGATCCACGAGACCGCGTACGCGAACACGATGAGCAGCAGGTACCCGGCCACGGCGTCCCAGAACGAGCTGGTGATCCGCCAGCCGACGACCAGCCCGGTGAGCGACATGACGATGAGCACGAGCACGTTGTTGATCACGTCGGAGAATGTGCGGCCCGTGAGGACCGCAGACGGGGACATCGGCAGCGACCGGAAGCGGTCGATGATGCCCTTCTTGACGTCCTCGGCCAGCCCGGCGCCGGTGATCGTCGAGCCGAAGATGACCGTCTGGGCGAAGATCCCGGCGATGAGGAACTGCCGGTACTCGTCGCCGCTCCCGCCCTCGATCGCCCCGCCGAAGACGTAGGCGAACAGCAGGACGAACATGATGGGCGACAGCGTGGTGAAGACCAGCAGGTCGGGGACGCGCTTGATCTTGATGATGTTGCGCGTCGCCACGACCGACGCGTCGGCGACGACATGGGGCACCCTCATGACTGCCGTCCTTCCGACTCGTCGTCCTCGTCATGCGTGGTGCGGCCGGTCAGCGAGAGGAACACGTCGTCGAGCGTCGGGCGGCGCAGGCCGATGTCGTCCAGCGCGATCGACGTCCCGTCCAGGACCCGCAGCGTCTCCGCGAGGGTCGTGGCGCCACCGGCCACCGGCATCAGCAGCGTGCGCCGGCCGACGTCGAGCGTCGGGGGGCCGAGGCCCAGCGGGGTGAGGAGCCTCTCGGCCTCGGGGAGCTGGCTGCCATCGGACAGCGTGAGCTCGAGCCGCTCCCCGCCGACCTCGCGCTTCAGGTCGTCGGAGGTGCCCTGCGCGATGATCTTGCCGTGGTCGATCACCACGATCTCGTCGGCGAGCAGGTCTGCCTCCTCCAAGTACTGCGTGGTGAGCAGCAGCGTCGTGCCCTTGGCGACGAGGGTCTGGATGACGTTCCACATCTCGGTGCGCCCACGCGGGTCGAGCCCGGTGGTGGGCTCGTCCAGGAAGATCACGGGCGGGTCGGCCACGAGCGCCCCGGCCAGGTCGAGGCGGCGCCGCATCCCGCCGGAGTAGGTGCGTGTGGGCCGGTCGCCCGACTCGGCGAGCGAGAAGTTCTCCAGCAGCTCGCGGGCGCGCACTCGCGACGCGCGCCGCCCGAGGTGGTAGAGCCGGCCGATCATGACGAGGTTCTCGAAGCCCGTGAGGTACTCGTCGACGGCGGCGTACTGGCCGGACAGGCCGATGTGGCGGCGCACGCGCGCCGGCTCGGCGAGGACGTCGGCCCCCGCGACGGTGGCGCTCCCGGCGGTGGGCCGCAGCAACGTGGTGAGGATGCGCACCACTGTCGTCTTCCCGGCGCCGTTCGGGCCGAGCAGCCCGAGCACCGTGCCCGTGGGCACGGTCAGATCGACGCCGTCGAGGGCGACGACATCCCCGTACTTCTTGACCAGTCCGCGCGCGATGATCGAATCGCCCATGCGGGCGATGCTAGGCGCATCGTCCGACATGCGCGTTTTGGGAGCGATGTCCAGGGTGTGCGGGGCGTCGCCCGGGGGTCAGGCCGGCTGCGGCGTTGACCCCGATGGAGCGGTCAGTGCCAGCGGAACAGCCGTGCCGCGCCCCAGCCGAGGGCCCCCGCCCAGGCGACCAGGACGGGGGCCGTCCAGCCGGGCACGCTGCCGGCCAGCAGCGCTTGGCGCAGGCCCTCTCCGAGGGCGCCCGAGGGCAGGAAGAGCGCGAGGCCGGCCAGCGGCCCGGGCAATTGCTCCGCGGGGACCAGCACGCCGCCGCCGACGGCCAGCAGCACGAGCAGCAGGTTCGCCACCGCCAGCACCGCCTCGGAGCGCAGGGTCCCGGCGATGAGCAGCGCGAGGGAGGTGAACGCGGCGGTGCCCAACACGATGGTGAGCAAGGCGAGGGGGATGCCGGCGGGGTCGGGCCGCCAGCCGAGGGCCACGGCGAGGGCCCCGAGCACCACGATCTGCACGAGCTCGACGGCGAACACCGCGAGGATCTTCCCCGCGAGCAGGCCGCCGCGCCCGAGCGGTGTCGTCGCGAGCAGCCGCAGCACGCCGTTGCGGCGGTCGAACGCCGTGGCGATGGCCTGCGACGTGAAGGACGTGCTCATCACGGCGAGCGCGATCACCCCGGGGGCCACGAAGTCGATCCGTGCGGCGCCGCCGGTCGACAGCTCGACCAGGTCGCTGCGCGTGAGCCCGATGAGGATGAGTGCGGGCAGCGCGAGGGTCACCATGAGCTGCTCGGCGTTGCGCAGGATCGCCTGCGTCTCGAAGGCCGTCTGGGACAGCACGCGGCGTGCGGGGCTCGCGGGCGCGGACGCGCGGCGCACGTCGGTGACGGTAGTCATCTGAGGTTCCGTCCGGTGAGGTCGAGGAAGACGTCCTCGAGGGTGCGGCGGCCCACGCTGAGGCTGGTCAGGAGCACTCCACGGGCGGCCGACCAGGCGGTGAGCGCCGCGAGGACGTCGGGTGTGACCGGGCCGCTGAGCGCGTACTCGCCGGGCGTCGACTCCCTCACGACCGGGTCGTGGCCGGGCGTTGGCGCTCCGACGGCGAGCGTCGCGGCGGCGAGGGCCGCGGCGAGCGACGAGAGGTCGAGCCCGGGGGGAGCCTCGAACCTCAAGGTCCGATCGGCCGTCGCGGCGACCAGGTCGCGCACGCCGCCCTCGGCGATGACCCGGCCGTGGTCGACGACGACCACGTGGTCGGCCAGCGACTCCGCCTCGTCCATCAGGTGGGTCGTGAGCACCACGGCCACGCCGTCGTCCCGCAGCTCGCGCACGAGCTCCCACACCGCGTGCCGGGACTGCGGGTCCATGCCCGCGCTGGGCTCGTCGAGGAACACGAGCGCCGGGCGGCCGACCAGGGCGATCGCGAGGGCGAGCCGCTGGCGCTGGCCACCGGACAGCCGCCGGATCGTGGTCCCGGCGAAGTCGCCGAGGCCCAGCCGCTCCGCGAGCTCGGCGACGTCCCGGGGGACCGCGTACATGGTGGCGACGTGCCGCAGCATGTCCAGGGCGCGGACGGCCGTCGGCAGGCCAGAATCCTGCAGCATCACGCCCACCTGGGCGCGCAGCTCGCGTCCGCCCGTCTGGGGGTCGAGGCCGAGCACCCGCACGGATCCGCCGTCGGGGACGCGCAGGCCCTCGCAGCACTCGATCGTGGTGGTCTTGCCGGCGCCGTTGGGGCCGAGGACCGCCGTGACCTGGCCGGCTTCGGCGGTGAGGTCGAGCCCGTCCACGACAGCGCGGCCGCCATGCCGTTTGACGAGCCCGCGGATCTCGACGGCGGGGGGTGCTGACACGGCGACGAGTCTAGGCGCAGGCGCGTCCTGGGCAGGGCTGTCGCGACGTGGTGAGGCTCACCTTGCTTGCGAGGAACGATATTGGCAACAAGGATGTTGGCAATATCAAGGCCAGCGCCGACGTCTGGCAGTAGCCCATCGAACGGAGGTGCGGATGAGTGCCGTCATGCCTGTGTCACGGACCCACGCGTCCGTGCGGGCTTCTGCGCGCGCACGCGCCGTCTCGGTGTGGCGCCCGGCGGAGGACGAGGTCGCGGACCACGAGGCGGGCACCCGTGAGCGGGTGCTGAAGATCGTGACCGCCGACGGCCCGATCTCGGCCGCGGAGCTGGCCGCCGAGCTCGACCTGACGACGGCGGCCATCCGCCGCCATCTGGCCGTGCTCGAGGGCAACGGCCAGATCACCGTGCACGAGGCGCAGGGCGGCATGCCCGCCCGGCGTGGCCGCCCCGCCCGCAGGTACGTCGTGACCAACCAGGGCCAGGCAGCCCAGCCCCACGCCTACTCGGGCATCGCCACGGAGGCCCTGCGCTTCCTCGCCGAGGTCGTCGGGCCGGACGCGGTGGAAGAGTTCGCCGAGCGGCGCGTGCGCGAGCTCGAGGACCGCCACGGCGCAGCAGTCGAGGCCGCGGGGGACGACCCCGTCGCCCGTGTCCGCGCCCTGGCCGACGCCCTGGCCGACGACGGGTACGCCGCCACCGCGCGGCCGGTGCCCGGCACAGCCGCGATCCAGCTCTGCCAGGGCCATTGCCCGGTGCAGCAGGTCGCCCAAGAGTTTCCCCAGCTCTGCGAGGCCGAGGCCCAGGCCTTCTCGCGGATGCTGGGTGTCCACGTGCAACGCCTCGCGACGTTGGCCGGGGGCGGCCACGTCTGCACCACGAACATTCCGACGATGACGAACCCTGCCCCCGCGGAAGGACGATGACATGAGCGCACCCACTGAGAGTGCTGCTGGCACCCCGTTGACCCAGGACGAGGCGATCGCCTCGATCGGGAACTACACCTACGGGTGGCACGACAAGGACGACGCGGGCGCCATCGCCCAGCGAGGGCTCTCCGAGGCCGTCGTGCGCAACATCTCGGCGCTCAAGAACGAGCCCGAGTGGATGCTGAAGACGCGTCTGAAGTCGCTGCGCCTGTTCGAGAAGAAGCCCATGCCGTGGTGGGGCTCCGACCTCACGGGCATCGACTTCGACAACATCAAGTACTTCGTGCGCTCGACCGAGAAGCAGGCCACCACCTGGGAAGAGCTGCCCGACGAGATCAAGGACACGTACGACCGGCTGGGCATCCCCGAGGCCGAGAAGCAGCGCCTCGTCGCGGGCGTCGCCGCGCAGTACGAGTCCGAGGTCGTCTACCACCAGATCCAGGAGGAGCTCGAGGAGCAGGGCGTCATCTTCCTCGACACCGACACGGCCCTGCGCGAGCACCCGGAGATCTTCCAGCAGTACTTCGGCTCGGTGATCCCCCCGGGCGACAACAAGTTCGCCTCGCTCAACACCGCTGTGTGGTCGGGCGGCTCGTTCGTCTATGTGCCGCCGGGCGTGCACGTCGAGATCCCGCTGCAGGCCTACTTCCGGATCAACACGGAGAACATGGGCCAGTTCGAGCGGACGCTGATCATCGCGGACGAGGGCTCGTACGTGCACTACGTCGAGGGCTGCACCGCCCCGGTGTACTCGTCCGACTCGCTGCACTCGGCGGTCGTCGAGATCATCGTCAAGAAGAACGCCCGCGTGCGGTACACGACCATCCAGAACTGGTCGAACAACGTGTACAACCTCGTGACCAAGCGGGCGACCGCGGCCGAGGGCGCGACGATGGAGTGGGTCGACGGCAACATCGGCTCCAAGGTCACCATGAAGTACCCGGCGATCTACCTGATGGGCGAGCACGCCCGCGGCGAGACGCTGTCGATCGCGTTCGCCGGCGAGGGCCAGCACCAGGACGCGGGCGCGAAGATGGTGCACGCCGCGCCGCACACGTCGTCCTCGATCGTCTCCAAGTCGGTGGCGCGCGGCGGTGGGCGCACGTCCTACCGCGGCCTCGTGCAGGTGCTCGAGGGCGCCGAGCACTCCGCCTCGAACGTGCTGTGCGACGCGCTGCTCGTCGACCAGATCTCCCGCTCCGACACCTACCCGTACGTCGACGTCCGTGAGGACGACGTGTCGATGGGCCACGAGGCGACTGTCTCGCGGGTGAGCGAGGACCAGCTGTTCTACCTGATGTCCCGCGGGATGACCGAGACCGAGGCCATGGCCATGATCGTGCGCGGCTTCGTCGAGCCGATCGCGCGCGAGCTGCCCATGGAGTACGCCCTCGAGCTGAACCGCCTGATCGAGCTGCAGATGGAAGGGGCCGTCGGCTGATGTCGACCACCACACAGGACACCGCCGGGCTGTCGACTGACCACAGCCGGGCCACCGCCGACGGCGCGCACAGCCACGGCGTCGTGCCGCAGGGCTCGCGCGCCGAGCGGCTCACGTCATTCGACGTCGCCGACTTCCCCGTGCCCACCGGGCGCGAGGAAGAGTGGCGCTTCGCTCCCGTCGACCGGATCGCCCCGCTGTTCGGCGCCGACACCGACGGCGTGCTCCCGGGCCACGGCGTGCTCACCACAGTCGTGGAGGCGCCCGAGGTCACCGTGGAGATCGTCGACCGTGACGACCCCCGCCTCGGATCGGCCGGCCGCCCCGGCGACCGCGCCGCCGTCGCCGCCTGGGCCTCGTTCCCGCGGGCGACGGTCGTGACGATCCCGAAGCAGGCCGTCGCCACGAGCGCCACCTCGATCCGGGTGGAGGGCGTCGAGGGGCAGGACCCGCTCGAGCCCACCGGCGCGCACCTGCTGGTGCACGCGCAGGAGCTCAGCGAGGCAGTCGTCGTGCTCGACCACGTCGGGCAGGCACTGCTCACCGAGACCGTCGAGGTCGTCGTCGAGGACGGCGCGCACCTCACGCTCGTCTCGGTGCAGGACTGGGCGCCGGGCACCGTGCACACCGCCTCGCACCGGCTGCGCCTGGGCCGCGACGCGACGGTCAAGCACATCGTGGTGACGCTCGGCGGCGACGTCGTGCGCGTGACGCCGGACGCCGAGTTCGTCGGCGAGAACGGCTCCGTCGAGATGCTCGGCGTGTACTTCGCGGACGCCGGCCAGCACCAGGAGCACCGGCTCTTCGTCGACCACGCCGTGCCGAGCTGCCGCTCGCGCGTCACCTACAAGGGCGCGCTGCAGGGCCAGGGCGCCCACGCGGTGTGGGTCGGCGACGTGCTGATCCGCGCCGAGGCCGAGGGCACCGACACCTACGAGCTCAACCGCAACCTCGTGCTCTCCGACGGCGCCCGCGCCGACTCGGTGCCGAACCTCGAGATCGAGACGGGCCTCATCGAGGGCGCCGGGCACGCCAGTGCCACCGGCCGCTTCGACGACGAGCAGCTCTTCTACCTGCGTGCCCGCGGCATCCCGGAGCTGGACGCGCGCCGGCTCGTGGTGCGCGGGTTCTTCGCCGAGCTCATCCAGCAGATCGGCGTCGAGGAGGTCGAGGAGCGCCTGATCGCCTCGATCGAGAACGAGCTGAACGCGTCGATGAGCTCGTTGGAGACCGCTGCCGAGCCCCACGTCGAGGGCGCGGAGGCGGCCGCCCAGACGGAGCGCGCATGAGCGCCCAGCTGGCCTGTCTGACGGCCGACGTCCCCGTGGCCGGCGCCCTGCGCGTCGAGCTCGAGGGGGCGGCCGGCCGCGTCGAGGTCGCCGTCGTGCGCGACGAGGACGGCCAGCTGCACGCCATCAGCGACATCTGCTCCCACGGGGCCGTGTCGCTGTCCGACGGCGAGGTGGAGGGCTGCACCGTCGAGTGCTGGCTGCACGGCTCGCGGTTCGACCTGCGCACCGGCAAGCCGCTCAGCCCGCCTGCCGTGCGCCCCGTCCCCGTCTACCCCCTGACCGTCGACGGCGAGCGTGTGCTCGTCGATGTCGACGCGCCCCTGTGACTTTCGAGGAGAACCTGAGTATGTCCACGCTTGAGATCCGCGACCTGCACGTCAGCGTCGAGACCAAGGAAGGCCCCAAGCCGATCCTGCGCGGCGTCGACCTGACGATCGCCAGCGGCGAGACCCACGCGATCATGGGCCCCAACGGCTCGGGCAAGTCGACGCTGGCGTACTCGCTGGCCGGCCACCCCAAGTACCAGATCACCTCGGGCACTGTGACGCTCGACGGCGAGGACCTGCTCTCGCTGAGCGTCGACGAGCGTGCCCGGGCCGGGATGTTCCTGGCGATGCAGTACCCCGTCGAGGTCCCCGGCGTGAGCGTCGCGAACTTCCTGCGGACCGCCAAGACCGCCATCGACGGCCAGGCGCCGCCGGTGCGGACCTGGGTCAAGGAGGTCCGTGGCGCCATGGACGCGCTGCGCATGGACTCGACGTTCGCCGAGCGCTCCGTCAACGAGGGCTTCTCCGGCGGTGAGAAGAAGCGCCACGAGATCCTCCAGATGGAGCTCCTCAAGCCGAAGTTCGCGATCCTCGACGAGACCGACTCCGGCCTGGACGTCGACGCGCTGCGCGTCGTCTCCGAGGGCGTCAACCGGGTGCGCTCGGGCGGCGACGTGGGCATCCTGCTCATCACGCACTACACGCGCATCCTGCGCTACATCACGCCGGACTTCGTCCACGTCTTCGTCGACGGCCGCGTCGCCGAGGAGGGCGGGCCCGAGCTGGCCGAGCGCCTGGAGAACGAGGGCTACGACCGCTTCCTGCCCAGCGGGAGCATCAGCGCCTGACGCGTCCCGACGCTCCCGACTGACCCACACGAGGACGGAACTGCTGTGAACGCCACCCAGGACACCCCGACGCTCGGCCCGGCCGAGCTCGCGGCGGTGCGCGCCGACTTCCCGCTGCTCACCCGCACGGTGCGCGACGGGCGACCGTTGGTGTACCTGGACTCCGGGGCGACCTCGCAGAAGCCCGAGGTGGTGCTCGACGCGGAGCAGGACTTCTACGTCCAGCGCAACGCGGCCGTGCACCGGGGCGCGCACCAGCTCGCCGAGGAGGCCACTGACGCGTTCGAGTCCGCCCGGGACCAGGTCGCGTCGTTCGTGGGGGTCTCGCCGGGCGAGCTGGTGTGGACGTCGAACGCGACGTCGGCGATCAACCTGGTGGCCTACGCGATGTCCAACGCGTCGCTGGGCCGGGGCGGCGCCGAGGCGCGTGGGCTCGCGCTGCGCGCCGGTGACGAGATCGTGGTCACCGAGGCGGAGCACCACGCCAACCTCGTGCCATGGCAGGAGCTCGCCGAGCGGACCGGCGCCACGTTGCGCTGGATCGGCGTGCACGACGACGGGCGCCTGCGGCTCGAGGACCTGGAGACGGTCGTCACCGAGCGCACCCGGGTGCTGGCGTTCACGCACGCCTCGAACGTCACCGGGGCCATCACCCCGGTGGCCCCGTTCGTGGCCCGGGCCCGCGAGGTCGGCGCGCTGACAGTGCTCGACGCGTGCCAGTCCGTCCCGCACCTGCCCGTCGACCTGGCGGCGCTCGGCGTCGACTTCGCGGCGTTCTCCGGCCACAAGATGCTGGGGCCCACCGGCGTCGGCGCGTTGTACGGCCGCCGGGAGCTGCTCGAGGCGATGCCGCCGGTCACCACCGGCGGCTCGATGGTCGAGGTCGTGACCATGGAGCGCACCACGTACGCGCCGCCGCCGCAGCGGTTCGAGGCCGGCACCCAGATGGTCTCCCAGGCCGTCGGCATGGGCGCGGCCGCGAGCTACCTGGCCGAGCTCGGCATGGAGGCAGTCGCCGAGCACGAGGCAGTCCTCACCCGTGCGCTGCTCGATGCTGTCGCCTCCGTGCCCGGCGTCCGGGTCCTCGGGCCCACGGACGCGACGGATCGGCTCGCTAACGTCTCCTTCGTGGTCGACGGCGTGCACGCGCACGACGTGGGCCAGGTGCTCGACGACGCCGGGGTGGCCGTGCGGGTGGGCCACCACTGCGCGCAGCCCCTGCACCGTCGGCTCGGCGCCACGGCGAGCACACGCGCCAGCACCGCTGTGTACACCACGCTCGAGGAGATCGAGGTCTTCCGGGAAGCGTTGGCGGGGGTCCGGGCGTTCTTCGGACTGACGGACACACCGGCCGTCCCGGTCGGCTAGGAGGGGACTCATGAGCACGGGCTCGATGGAGCAGCTGTACCAGCAGGTCATCCTCGACCACGCGCGGACGCCGCACGGCAAGGGGCTGCAGGAGCCAGTGGCGACCGTGGGGGAGTCGCACCAGGTGAACCCGACCTGCGGCGACGAGGTGACGCTGCGGGTGGAGCTCGACACCAGCGCCCCCGAGGCGCGGGTGAGCCGCATCAGCTGGGAGGGGCAGGGCTGCAGCATCTCGCAGGCCTCCATCTCAGTGCTGCACGACCTGGTCACGGGCGCGGGCCTCGGGCAGGTCGACGACCTCGCCGGGACGTTCCGCGCGCTGATGCACGCGCGCGGCGCGGGGCTGGACGAGGAAGCCGAGGACGCGCTGGGCGACGCGACGGCGTTCACCGGCGTCGCCAAGTACCCCGCACGGATCAAGTGCGCGCTGCTCGGCTGGGCCGCGCTGCAGGACGCCCTCATCAAGACGGGCGCCACCACATCTCAGGAGGACGCATGACCGCCACGAACCCGGCCCAGCCGACGACGGCCGCCGACGTCGAGGAGGCCCTCCGCGACGTCATCGACCCCGAGCTGGGCATCAACGTCGTCGACCTCGGCCTCGTGTACGGGGTCACGATCGACCAGCAGAACCACGCA
The DNA here is from genome assembly GCF_030372105.1 of Cellulomonas cellasea. GTDB lineage: Bacteria > Actinomycetota > Actinomycetes > Actinomycetales > Cellulomonadaceae > Cellulomonas_A > Cellulomonas_A cellasea_A. The sequence continues at coordinate 27,502 of NZ_JAUDBQ010000016.1, forward strand.
GTCGTCGACATGACGCTCACCTCGGCGGCGTGCCCGCTGACCGACGTGATCGAGGAGCAGGCGGGGCAGTCGCTCGACGGCATCGTCGACGGCTTCCGCATCAACTGGGTGTGGATGCCGCCGTGGGGCCCGGAGAAGATCACGCCTGACGGCCGCGAGCAGATGCGGGCCCTCGGCTTCAACATTTGAGTTCGACCAACCTCAAAGCCCTGGTCAGCGAGCTGGCCAGGGCTTTGTTGGTCGGCTGATCGTGACGTTCATTCGTTCATAGGGCCGCCAGCGAGACCAACGCCGCCCCGATGGGAACAGCGCGACTACTGGCCGTGAATCTCCCGGCGCAGGTCAGCCATGAACGCTTCTGCCTCGGGGTCGAGGTCTTCGTCGGGAGGGTCTACCTCGGCAGCCCAGGCGCGCTCGGTCACGGTGGCCACGATGACCGACCAGTCGCGAGGGGATAGTCCATGGACGTGCAACGATTTGGCATGGTCGCGGACGATGCCAGTGAACAGGGCGAGGCTGTCGTGGTTGCGCCGCTCCTCTAGCGCCCAGGGTTCCAGCAGCGCCCGCAGCCGCATACACCGACGGGCGTAAGGCGAGATCTGGCGTGCCATGACACGAAGGTAGACCAGCAGTGGCCTCACGCCGGGACAGTTCTTCACTCGGCTGCCGGATCCACTCCCGCGTCACTTTCAACGGCCGGCGCGATGGCCGAACGGCGGCTCAAGCCGCCGTTGACGGTCGCGCTGGATCGGGTCGTTTGGCGCGGCGCCGCCATGTGCGGGCCGGTCAGAGCTGCGCGGCGGCGAACGTGTCGCAGGCCGCCAACTCGCCCCGCTCGTAGCCGGTGGTGAACCAGCGCTGGCGCTGCTCGCTGGACCCGTGGGTCCAGGTGTCGGGGTTGACGCCGCCCGAGGACTGCGCCTGCAGGTGGTCGTCGCCGACGGCCGCGGCCGCGGACAGTGCCTGGGCGAGCTGGTCGGGGGTGATCGGCTCGAGGAACGCCACGCCCGTGTCCGGGTCGACGGTGCTCGCCGCGTGCCCCGCCCACAGGCCCGCGTAGCAGTCGGCCTGCAGCTCGACGCGCACCGAGTCGGACTCCGCCCCGCCGCCCTGGCGGTTGGCGCGATCCATCACCCCGGTGAGGTTCTGCACGTGGTGGCCGTACTCGTGCGCTGTCACGTACATCTCGGCGAGCGGGCCGCCAGCGGCCCCGTACTGGCTCTGCAGCACGTCGTAGAACGACAGGTCCAGGTAGATCGACTGATCGGACGGGCAGTAGAACGGACCGGTGGCGGAGGACGCCTGGCCGCAGCCGGTGGACGTGCCCCCGGTGAACGACTCGACGCCCGGCTCGGCGAGCCCGGACGGCAGCGCTGTCGCCCAGTAGGCGTCCAGGGCCTGGATGGTGGCGGACAGGCGGCATTGCGGGTCGCTGTTGGCCTGCTCCGCGGTGCAATCGCCGACCACGCCCTGCTCGACGCCCGCCCCCGCGCCGCCGCTCGCCCCGAGGAGCTGGCTGGGGTCGGCGCCGGTCAGGAGCGAGACGACGAGGACCACCAGCAGGCCGAGGCCCCCGATCCCGCCGCCGATCGCCGCGCCGCGGCCACCGCGGCTCGTGCGGACTCGGCCACCCTCGAAGCTGCCACCCTCGCTGAACGTCATCCGCAGAACGTAGCGGGGCGCCGTCGCGGCCGCATGGTCAAGCGTCCAGGTCACTCACCGATGCCGCGGGCGGCCAGGGCGTCGCCGGTGGCCCGGGCGCGGGCGACGGTGCGCACCGCGGCCGGGGCGAGCAACGCGCGGGGGTCGCGCTCGAGCCCGCGGGCCCGGGCGGCGTCGCGGACCTCGCCGAACGTCTCGAGGAGCGCGGGGATGGCGCGCAGCATGAGGCTCACGGCGAGCGCGAACGTCTCGGGAGGCAGGCCGACGTGCCGCAGGGGTCGCGCTGCCCGGGCCAGCGTGTCGAGCATGTGGTCGGCGCGGGTGGTGGCGGTGAGCACGCTCGCGGCCAGCACGATCGTCACGAGGTCGAGCGCGATCTCCAGGCCGACCTGCCAGCCGCGCGCCCAGGTCTGATAGGCGAGCACCAGGGCGGCGGTCACGAGCACGGGAGCGGCGCCGCGGGCCGTGGCGCGCAGCGGCACCCGGCCGACAGCCACGAGGACCAGGGCCACGGCGGTCAGCGCCAGGGTCGCGGGGACGCCTCGCAGGGCCACGACGAGGACGCTGAGCATCATCAGCCCGGCGAGCTTCGTGCCGGGGCGGGCGCGGTGCAGTGGGCTCGTGCCGGGGTGGTAGAGCCCGAGGGGCCCGGCCCACGCCCGGCGCCTGGGCCCGCGTGAGCCCCTCACCACGGGACCGGGGCCGCGGCCATGAGCTCGCGGTAACAGGCGACGCCGGTTTCCGGGTCGCCGTCGTGCACCACGGCGCCCGCGTCGACCACGAGCACCCGGTCCGCGCGCGCGGCGGCCTCCAGGTCGTGCGTCACGAGGAGCACCTGCTGCTCGAGCCCGTCGATCAGGTCGTCGACGACACGCTGCCAGCGCAGGTCGAGCCGCGTGGTCGGCTCGTCGCAGACCAGCACCGACGGCTCGGTCGCGAGCACGCCGGCGAGCGCGAGGAGCTGCTTCTGACCGCCGGAGAGGGCATGCACGGGCACCTCGGCGCGGCCGCCCAGCCCGAACCGGGCGAGGATCTCTTGTGCGCGGGCGGCGCGCTCGGACGCGGGGACGTCGAGCCGGCGCAGCGACAGCGCGACGTCCTCGACGGCCGTCGGCATCACGAGCTGCGCGTCGGGGTCGGAGAACACGAACCCGACCCGGCGGCGCACCGCGGGGCCCTGCCGCACGGTGTCCAGCCCTTCGACGCGCACGCTGCCCGCCGAGGGCAGGGCGAGGCCGTTCACGAGTCGCGCCAGCGTGGACTTGCCCGAGCCGTTCGCGCCGATCACCGCGACGCGCCGCTCGGTGAGCCGGCACGTCACCGGGTGGAGCAGGGTGCGGACCTCGTCGGTCGTGCCGCCACCGTCACGCGCGGCGTACACGGTGACGGTGGCGGCGTCGAACTCGATCATGCGGGAAGGCCTCGGGGTCAGCGCGAGCGGCGCAGCAGGTCCGGGAAGGCCCGGAACACGGCCGTCGCGACGAGCGCCGCGAGCAGGTTCTTGATGACGTCGCCCGGCAGGAAGGTGGCCCCAGCGGCGATCGCCTCAGTCGCCGACATGCCGAGGCGCCAGCCCATGACGGTGATGCCGATCGGGTGGATCAGCAGCAGGCTGGCGGTCATCGCCGAGCCGAACAGCGCCGGGTAGCGCAGCGCGGGCCGCACCGACGCCGCGCGCTGGGCGAGGAAGCCGGCGAGGAACGCGGCGAACGGGAATGCGAGCAGGTAGCCGGCCGAGGCTGTGCCGAGCACGCCGACGCCGCCGGAGCCGCCGGCGAACACGGGCAGGCCCGCGAAGCCGACCGACAGGTAGAGCAGCACCGCGAGGCTCCCGCGGCGCGACCCGAGCACCAGGCCCGCGAGCATGACGCCGAAGGTCTGCAGGGTGATCGGCACGGCCAGGCCCGCGACGGCGATGGGCGGCAGGATCGCGCACACGGCGAGCAGCGCCGCGAACGTCGCCACCAGCGCGATGTCGGTGGCCGCCGACGTGCGGGCCAGGGGAAGGGGGGCGGTGGCGGGGACGGAGTCCGTGGAACTGGCGCTGACGAGGGGCTCGCCGGGGATGTGGGACATGTCTCTCCTGAGATGGGGGAGCAGGGGTTCTGGTGCCGGACAGGGGCCTCGGGCCGTTGACAACGCTAGCCGGTCGTAAACTTGGTGGCGTTTGTGCCCGCGTCCAATGAAGATGACGGGCGTTCAGAGGAAACCCCAGTCGGCTCAGCCGGCGTTGGAAGGACATCCGTGATCACTGCCCACTCCGTTGAGCTGCGCGTCGGCGCCCGTGTGCTGCTCGAGGAGGCCACCTTCCGCATCGCGGCAGGTGACCGGATCGGCCTTGTGGGGCGCAACGGCGCCGGCAAGACGACGCTGACCAAGACGCTCGCGGGGGAGAGCCTGCCCACCGGCGGGCAGATCACGCGCACCGGAGAGGTCGGCTACCTCCCGCAGGACCCGCGCACCGGCGACCTGGACGTCCTGGCACTGGACCGGGTCCTGTCCGCGCGCGGCCTCGACGAGATCGTCAGGTCCATGCGCGAGACCGAGGGCGCCATGGCCAGCGCGGACGACGAGACGCGGGACGCGGCGATGGAGCGCTACGCCAAGCTCGACGCGCGCTTCCAGGCGGGCGGCGGGTACGCGGCCGAGAGCGAGGCGCACCGCATCGCGGCGAACCTCGGCCTCGACGACCGGGTGCTGGGCCAGACGATCGGCACCCTCTCCGGCGGCCAGCGCCGCCGCGTGGAGCTGGCGCGCATCCTGTTCTCGGGTGTGGAGACGCTGCTGCTCGACGAGCCCACCAACCACCTCGACGCCGACTCGATCCTGTGGCTGCGGGACTACCTCAAGTCCTACCCCGGCGGCTTCGTGGTCATCAGCCACGACACCGAGCTGCTGCGCGCCACCGTCAACAAGGTGTTCCACCTGGACGCGAACCGCGGCGAGCTGGACCAGTACAACCTGGGCTGGGACGCGTACCTCAAGCAGCGCGAGACGGATGAGAAGCGCCGCAAGCGCGAGCGCGCCAACACCGAGAAGAAGGCCACGGTGCTGCTCGCCCAGGCCGAGAAGATGCGCGCCAAGGCCACCAAGGCCGTCGCCGCGCAGAACATGATGCGGCGCGCCGAGCGGATGCTCTCGGGCCTGGAGGAGGTCCGCGCGTCCGACAAGGTCGCCAAGCTGCGGTTCCCCGACCCGGCGCCGTGCGGGAAGACCCCGCTCACCGCCTCCGGGCTGTCGAAGTCCTACGGCTCGCAGGAGGTCTTCACCGACGTCGACCTGGCGATCGACAAGGGCAGCCGCGTCGTGGTGCTCGGGCTCAACGGCGCCGGCAAGACGACGCTGCTGCGCATGCTCGCGGGCATCGACAAGCCCGACACCGGCGAGGTGCGCGCGGGCCACGGCCTCAAGCTCGGCTACTACGCCCAGGAGCACGAGACCCTCGACCTGGACCGCACCGTGCTGGAGAACCTGCGCTCGGCCGCGCCGGACCTCACCGACACGCAGGTGCGCTCGGTGCTCGGCTCGTTCCTGTTCTCCGGGGACGACGCCGACAAGCCCGCCCGGGTGCTGTCGGGCGGGGAGAAGACGCGGCTGGCGCTCGCGGCCCTGGTGGTCTCTGCGGCGAACGTGCTGCTGCTCGACGAGCCCACCAACAACCTGGACCCCGCGAGCCGCCAGGAGATCCTCGCGGCGCTGCGCTCCTACACCGGGGCTGTGGTGCTGGTCAGCCACGACGAGGGCGCCGTGGAGGCGCTCAACCCGGAGCGCATCGTGCTGCTGCCCGACGGCGTCGAGGACCTGTGGGGCCCGGACTACCTGGACCTCATCTCGCTCGCGTGACGGCGGCGCCCGCGTGACACCCGCGGGCGCCCGTCGGCGTGCTCAGCCGATCCGGCCCCGGTCGAGGCGCGCGTCGACCAGGGCGTCCTCCTCGTCCTCGGCGCTCGGCCCCCGGCGGCGGCGCGGCTCACGGGCAGGCGCCTCGGCGCGCGCCCCGGGCCCGCCGTCGTCAGCCCGCTGGCCGTCCTCCCGCAGGTCCCGGCGGGCCAGCATCGAGAAGCCCACCAACGACCCGAGCGCGAACACCCACCACTGGAACGCGTAGGACAGGTGCGAGCCGGGGTCGGTGCTCGGCTCGGCGAGCCCGCCCAGGGGCTCGCCGGCCGGCTGCTCGGCGATCATCGAGCCGTAGCCCCGGTACGCCGACGACGCGAGCCCTGCCGCCCCGCCCGCGGTGAGCACCTCGTCGACGGTGATCGACTGCACCTGCCCGGCAGGGGCCGTGCGGCCGAGCGCCGGCTCGTCGACGCGCAGCCGGGCCGTGACCGTCACGCTGCCCGAGGGCGGCGCGGGAACGTCCACGGCGGAGGACGCGTCATCCCCCCAGGCGATGTACCCGCGGTCGACGAGCAGCACGGAGCCGGGCTCGCCGCCCTCCTCCAGCACCAGCGGCACCAGCACGTGGTAGCCGGGCTGCCCGTCCACGGGGCGGTTGCGCAGCAGGACGGTGGCCTCCGGCGCGTAGTGCCCGGTGACAGCCACGGGGCGCCATTCCTGGTCGGCGGTCAGCGCCGTGGCGGGGGAGTCGAGCACGTCGGACAGCGGCACGGGCTCGGCGTCGTAGTTGGCCTCGACCACCTGGATCTGGGCGTCGCGGGCCACATGCCTGTTCCACTGCCACCGGCCGGCGAACGTGCAGCCGACGGCGATCACGACGCCCAGCAGGACGATCCCGACCGCGCGGCGCACGGGTGCCCTCATGAGACGTCGGCGGCCGGCAGCTCGGAGACGGGGACGACGTCGCGCAGGAAGGACCGCGTGCCCAGGTACTGCTCGAGGTGCTCGCGGTGGTCGTCGCAGGCCAGCCACACCTTGCGGCGCTCGGGGGTGTGCAGCTTCGGGTTGTTCCACAGCAGGCCCCAGGCCGCCTCGGACCGGCAGCCGCGCGCGGAGCACACGAGCTCGTCGACCGCGTCGGGGGTGGGGGACAGCAGGTTCATCGGTGGTTGCCTCCGAGCTGGTCGGCGCCGGGCCGGTGGCCTGGTCCGAGGGTGCGTGGGTCCATGAGCGGGTCGTCGGGCTCGCGGCGTGCCCGGCCGGCGTTCGCGAACAGCACCGCGATGTATGGCAGGACGACCGCCGCGACGATCATGAGGATCGAGAACGCGATGGGGATCCGGTGCCATGTCAGCACTGCCGCGATGAAGCAGACGACGCGCACGCCCATCTGGGCCAGGTACCGCTTGGCGCGGCGGGCCTGGTCCGCGGCGAGCGCCTCGGGCGCCGAGGTGATCCGGTGGACCTCCTCGTCGTCCTCCCGCTTCTTGCTCATCATCCGATCCTAAGTCCGCGCAGGGGGCGTCGGACCCGCCGCCTCGGCGCTGGCGTTGTGCGGACCGGACAACGCCTCGACGGCAACATGTGCGACCGCGTCGCCCCTGGCCGGGGCACATGTCGGCTAACGTCGGTTGCCGTGCCTGAGACCACAGTGAACCCACCCACACCTCGCAGCGTCCTGGTGACCGGCGCGAACCGCGGCATCGGTCGCGCGATCGCGGAGCGGTTCGTGGCGAACGGCGACAAGGTCGCGACGATCTACCGCGGCGGCGACCTGCCCGACGGCGTGCTCGGCGCCGTCGGCGACATGCGCGACACCGCGGCCGTCGACGCCGCCTTCACGGAGGTGGAGGCCGCGCACGGCCCCGTCGAGGTGCTCGTCGCCAACGCCGGGGTGACGCGCGACCAGCTCCTGCTGCGGATGACCGACGAGGACTTCGAGGGCGTCCTGGACGTCAACCTCACGGGCGCCTTCCGCTGCGTGCGCCGCGCCTCCAAGGGCATGATCCGCCTGCGCCGGGGGCGCATCGTGCTCATCTCGTCGGTGGTCGGCCTCTACGGCGGCGCCGGCCAGGTCAACTACGCCGCGTCCAAGGCCGGGCTGGTGGGCATGGCGCGCTCGATCACCCGCGAGCTCGGCGGGCGGGGCATCACCGCGAACGTGGTCGCCCCCGGCTTCATCGACACCACCATGACGGCCGAGCTCCCGGCCGAGCGGCAGGAGGCGTACCGCGCCGCGATCCCGATGGGCCGGTTCGCCCAGCCCGACGAGGTCGCCGGGGTCGTGCAGTTCCTCGCCTCGCCCGACGCCGGGTACATCTCCGGCGCGGTCATCCCCGTCGACGGCGGCCTCGGCATGGGGCACTGACCCCCGCCACCGCTCGACCCCTCCAGCACTTCACGACTAGCGGAACGGAACAGCACCCATGGGTCTGCTCGACGGCAAGAAGCTCCTCGTCACCGGCGTCCTCACCGACGGCTCGATCGCGTTCCACGTCGCGCGCCTCGCCCAGGAGCAGGGCGCGCAGGTGGTCCTGACCTCCTTCGGCCGGCAGTTCCGGCTCACGCAGGCCATCGCGCGGCGGCTGCCGCAGCCCGCGCCGGTGGTGCAGCTCGACGTCACCGACGAGGATGACCTGGCCGCGCTCGCGGACCGCGTGCGCGAGCACGTCGACGGGCTCGACGGCGTGGTCCACTCGATCGGCTTCGCGCCGCAGTCGGTGATGGGCGGCAACTTCCTCGCCGGCGAGTGGGACGACGTGGCCACCGCGCTGCGGGTCTCCGCGTACTCGCTCAAGTCGCTCGCCGTGGCGGCGCAGCCCCTGCTGGGCAGCGGCTCGTCGATCGTCGGCCTCACGTTCGACGCGCGCTACGCGTGGCCCGTGTACGACTGGATGGGCGTCGCGAAGGCCGCCTTCGAGTCCACCGCCCGCTACCTCGCCCGTGACCTGGGCCCCGAGGGCGTCCGCGTGAACCTCGTGTCCGCTGGCCCGATCCGCACCACGGCCGCCAAGTCGATCCCCGGCTTCGAGGCCATGGAGGGCGGCTGGCCCGACCGCGCGCCCCTCGGCTGGGACGTCACCGACCCCGAGCCCACGGCGCGTGCCGTCGCCGCGCTGCTCTCCGACTGGTTCCCGGCGACGACGGGCGAGATCGTCCACGTCGACGGCGGCGTCCACGCGATGGGACTCTAGGGGGTGACCTCCACCGCGCCCCGACGTCTCGTGCTGCTCCGTCATGCCAAGGCGGAGCACGGCCAGCTCGAGGACTGGCTGCGGCCGCTCGCGCTCAAGGGGCGCGCGCAGGCGGCCGGCGTCGGGGCGAGCCTGGGACGCGACGGGCTCCTGCCCGACCATGTCGTGTGCTCGGCCGCCGTCCGCACCCGGCAGACCTGGGACCTGGCGCGCGCCACGCTCCCCGGCGAGCCGGGGTCCGTCGACCTCAACGAGGACCTCTACCTCGCCGACACGCGCCGTGTGCTGGAGATCGTGCGCGCGGTGGGCGACGACGTGGCGACCCTGCTGGTCGTGGGGCATGAGCCGGTGATGTCGCAGGCCGCCGCCACGCTCGCCGGGCCAGGCTCCGACGAGGCGGTGCTCGACCGGGTGCGCCTGGGCGTGCCCACCGCCACCTACACGGTGCTCGAGACGGACGCCCGATGGTCGGAGCTGGAGCCGGACGGCGCCCGCCTGGTGCGGATGGTCGCCCCCGGCTGATCGGGCCTCAGCCGGCCAGGGTGAACGGCGCGAGGGCCAGCACGTCGTCGAGACGGCCGCGCACCACGGCGTCGGCCTGGCCGCACACCAGCGGCTTCGCGTTGAACGCGATGCCGAACCCGGCCTGGTCCAGCATGTCCAGGTCGTTGGCCCCGTCGCCGATCGCGATGGTCTGCTCCAAGGGGATGCCCGCCTCGGCGGCGAACTCGCGCAGCGCGATCGCCTTCGCGGCCCGGTCGATCACGGGGCCGCGCACCTGGCCGGTGAGCACCCCGTCGTGGGCCTCGAGGCCGTTCGCGCGGAACCGGGTGATGCCCAGGCTCGCCGCCAGCGGCTCCACCACCTCGACGAAGCCGCCGGAGACGAGCGCCACCGGCCAGCCGCGCGCGTCGAGCTCGGCGACGAGCTCGACGGCGCCGGGGGTGAGCTCGACCTCCGCCAGCACGTCGCCGAACACCGAGGTGCTCAGTCCGGCCAGGGTGGCGACCCGCTGGTGCAGGGAGGCCGCGAAGTCGATCTCCCCGCGCATCGCCCGGTCGGTGATGTCCGCCACCGCGTCGAGCGAGCCCGCCCGCGCCGCGAGGAGCTCGATCACCTCCGCCGTGATGAGCGTCGAGTCGACGTCCATCACCACGAGTCGGGGGGCGGCGGAGGTCGCGGGGGTGCTCAGGGCGTCAGGCAGCGTGCTCACCTGGGCAGGGTAGTGCGCGGGGCTCCGAGCCCACCTGCGGTGCTCACGCCTTGATGACTGTGCCCTTCGGGACCACGGTGATGCCCGTCTCGGTGACGGTGAAGCCGCGCGCGAGGTCGTGCTCGCGGTCCAGTCCCACCCGTGCCCGCTCGGGCACCACCACGTTCTTGTCGAGGATGGCGCGGTGCACCTGCGCGTACCTGTCGACGGTCACGCCGTCCATCAGCACGGAGTCGGTGACCTGGGCCCACGAGTGCAGGTACACGCCGGGGGACAGCACCGAGCCGGAGACCGTCGCGCCGGAGACCAGCACGCCGGGGGAGACGATCGAATCGGCGGCGTGGCCGAGGCGGCCGGCGCCCGCGTGCACGAACTTGGCGGGCGGCAGGCCGGTGTAGCCGGTGTGCAGCGGCCACTCGTAGTTGTAGAGGTTGAACACGGGCTCGATGGAGATGAGGTCCTGGTTCGCGTCGTAGTACGAGTCGAGCGTCCCGACGTCGCGCCAGTAGTCGCGGTCGCGCGGCGTGGAGCCGGGCACGTCGTTGCGGATGAAGTCGTACACCGCGGCGGTGCCGCGCTCCACGAACGCGGGGACGAGGTCGCCGCCCATGTCGTGGCGCGAGGTGGGGTTCTCGGCGTCGGCAGTCACCGCGCGCACCAGGGCGTCGGCGTTGACGACGTAGTTGCCCATCGACGCGAGGATCTCGTTCGGGGAGTCCGCCAGGCCCTGCGGGTCGACGGGCTTCTCACGGAACGCGGTGATGCGGGTCGGGTCGTCCGCGGACGTCTCGATGACGCCGAACTGGTCGGACATCTCGATGGGCTGGCGGATGCCCGCGACGGTCAGCTCGGCGCCCGAGGCGATGTGCTGGTCGACCATCTGGGAGAAGTCCATGCGGTACACGTGGTCCGCGCCCACGACCACGACGATGTCGGGCCGCTCGTCGTCGATGATGTTCAGGCACTGGTAGATCGCGTCGGCGCTGCCCAGGTACCAGTGCTTGCCCACCCGCTGCTGCGCGGGCACCGGCGCCACGTAGTTGCCGAGCAGCGACGACATGCGCCACGTCTTGGTGACGTGCCGGTCGAGGCTGTGGGACTTGTACTGCGTGAGCACGATGATGTGCAGGTAGTGGGAGTTCACGAGGTTCGACAAGGCGAAGTCGACGAGGCGGTAGATCCCACCGAACGGCACCGCGGGCTTGGCCCGGGCTGCCGTCAAGGGCATGAGTCTCTTGCCCTCTCCACCTGCAAGGACGATCGCAAGGACGCGCGGCGCTGCCATGGCATGACCCTAGGGCCACCGACCCGTCCGGGGCGAGGCGGCGGCGATTGAGGCGCTAGCGTGTCGCGCTAAACGGCTGGGCGGATCCACTGCCCACGGGGAGGGACAGACGTGCGGATCGACCTGTTGACGCGTGAGTACCCGCCGCATGTGTACGGCGGCGCAGGGGTGCACGTCGCGGAGTTGGCGGCGGTCTTGCGGCGCAGCATCGACGTGCGCGTGCAGTGCTTCGACGGCGGGCGGCATGAGCCGGGCGTCGTGGGGCACGCGGTCCCCGCGGAGCTGGCCGACGCGAACCCGGCACTGGCCACGTTCGGCGTCGACCTGCGGATCGCCGACGCCGTGGGCCGCCCCGGCGACCGGGTCGCCGAGCACGACGTCGACGGGCCCGCCGAGCTGGTCCACTCCCACACCTGGTACGCGAACCTCGCCGGCCGCCTCGCCGCGCTGCAGTACGGCATCCCGCATGTGGTGACCGCGCACTCCCTCGAGCCGCTGCGGCCCTGGAAGGCCGAGCAGCTCGGCGGCGGGTACGCGTTGTCGAGCTGGGCCGAGCGCACCGCGTTCGAGTCCGCCGACGCGGTCATCGCCGTCAGCGCCGGGATGCGCCAGGACATCCTGCGCAGCTACCCGCAGGTGGACCCCGCGCGGGTGCACGTGGTGCACAACGGCATCGACCTGGACGGCTGGCAGCGGCCCACCGACGCCGCCGAGCTGGCCCGGGCCGACGAGGTGGTGCGGGGGCTCGGCATCGACCCCGAGCGGCCGTCTGTGGTGTTCGTCGGCCGGATCACCCGGCAGAAGGGCCTGCCGTACCTGCTGCGCGCCGCCGAGGCGCTGCCGCCCGAGGTCCAGCTCGTGCTGTGCGCGGGGGCCCCGGACACCCCGGAGATCGCCGCGGAGGTCAGCGGCCTGGTGGCGGACCTGCGCACGCGCCGCGACGGCGTGGTGTGGATCGAGCAGATGCTGCCGCGCCCCGACTTGATCGCCGTGCTCGCCAGCGGCACGGTCTTCGCATGCCCGTCGGTGTACGAGCCCCTCGGCATCGTCAACCTGGAGGCCATGGCTGTCGGCCTGCCCGTGGTGGGCAGTGCCACGGGTGGCATCCCCGAGGTGGTCGACGACGGCGTGACCGGGGTGCTGGTGCCGATCGAGCAGCTGCAGGACGGCACCGGCACGCCCGTCGACCCCCAGAAGTTCGTCGCCGACCTCGCCGCGGCGCTCGTGAACATGGTGGGCGACCCGGCGCGCGCCGCCGAGATGGGCGTCGCGGCGCGCCGGCGCGTGGAGGAGCACTTCTCCTGGGAGGCGGTGGCCGAGAGCACGCTCGAGGTCTACCGCTCGGTGCTGCCGGGCTGAGCCGCCCGCCGCAGGTTAGGGGTGCGTGGGCTGCTGCTGGGTGGCCGCCGACATCGCGCGGCGGGCCGCTCGGTCCACCTCGCGCAGGGCTGTGGACCGCTGGTCCGCCTGCCACAGGTTCACCGCGCCGCCGTCGTCAGCGGTGGCGAGCTCCACGATGGCCCGCAGCCGCGCGGCGCTGCCGAGCACCCGCACGCGTCGCCCGTCGATGCTGCTGGGCAGCGCCCAGCCCGGGTCGACGCCAGTGCGCAGCGCGGCGATCGCGTCCGCCGCGTCGGGGCGCCATCGGGCGACGTCGAGCGAGGCCAGGGCCTCGGTCGCCTGCGTGAGGGCCCGGCGCAGCTCGGACTCCGAGTCCGAGAGCGAGCCGACCTGCCCGTGGAAGGTCGTGCGCCAGTCCGGCACCCGCTGGACGTCCCACGTCACCAGGTGGCCCTGCTCGTACACCGACCCGAACGCCTCGACCTCCGGCACCGCCGCCCACGCGCCCTGGTCGGTGTGCACCAGCACGCACTCGCCGGCATGCGTCGCGGCGCTGGACACCACGGCCGGCACGCCTGTGGGGTCGCCGGGGGCGGGAAGCACTGCCGCGACGGCCCGCGGGCCCGACGCCCAGGCGGCGACCAGCTCGGACAGCGTCCCGCCGAGCTCGGCGGCGTCGTCGGCGGTCCGCACGGCATGCGGCTCGTCGTCGCCCTCCACCGCCTCGAGGAGCCGGCGGACGGGCGCGGCGCCCGCGCCCACCTCCTGCAGCCAGAGCGCGAGGACGACCGATCGCGGCAGGGCCAGTGCGGAGTGATCCATCGCACCAACCTACGACGCGCGGCGCGTCCCCCGACCGAACCGCGCCCGACTAGGGTTTGTGCCCATGAGTGACGTGCTCGACCTGCAGGACGTGTCCATCCGCCGTGGGACCACGACGATCCTCGACGGGGTGTCGTGGACGGTGCGCGACGGCGAGCGCTGGGTGGTGCTCGGGCGCAACGGCGCCGGCAAGACGACGCTGCTGCAGATTGCCGCGGGGCGGATGCACCCGTCGTCGGGCACGGCGGACCTGCTGGGCTCCCGCCTCGGGCGGGTCGACGTCTTCGAGCTGCGCCCGCGCATCGGGCTGTCCAGCGCCGCGCTCGCGGACCGCATCCCCGCGGGCGAGCTGGTGCGCGACGTCGTCCTCACCGCCGCGTACGGCGTGACCGGGCGGTGGCGCGAGGCCTACGAGTCCCTCGACGAGGGGCGCGCCCAGGACCTGATGGCGGCGTTCGGGGTGGACCACCTGGCCAGCCGCCGGTTCGGGACGCTCAGCGAGGGGGAGCGCAAGCGCGCCCAGATCGCCCGATCGCTGATGACCGACCCGGAGCTGCTGCTGCTCGACGAGCCCGCCGCCGGACTGGACCTGGGCGGCCGCGAGGAACTGGTCTCCGCGCTGGCCGAGCTCGCGCGCGACCGCCGCTCGCCGGTGATGGTGCTGGTCACGCACCACGTCGAGGAGATCCCGCCGGGCTTCACGCACCTGCTGCTGCTGCGCGATGGCAAGGTGCACTCGGCGGGCCCGATGGAGGAGACGCTCACCGCGGAGAACCTCTCCTCGGCGTTCGGCCTCGAGCTGGTGGTGGACCGCCACGGCGACCGCTGGGCGGCCCGCGCCGCGTCCTGAGCCTCGCCCGTCCTGAGCCTCGCCGGGCCTGAGCCTCGCGTCAGGCGGCCGCGAAGTCGGCGACGGCCTGGACGACCTCGGGCGCGGTGAGCATGCGCTGGTGGTCGAGGCCTCGGGTCACGAGCAGCTCGCCGGCGTCCGCGTGGGCGGCGAGCATGCGCTGGCCGTGCGCGATCGGCACCACAGGGTCCTCGTCGTCGTGGACCACGAGCACGGGGATCTGAGGGTCGTGCGGGCCCCGGTCCACCGTGAGGCTGCGCCAGGTGTGGTCCTCCTTGCGCAGGTGGCGCTCGACCCGGCTGCGGACGGCCGAGGTGAGCCGCGGGTGCAGGTCGAGCTGCCGCGAGAAGGTCTGGAGCAGGTGCTCCGGGTCGCTCACGGGGGCCAGGGCGGCGAAGCGCTCCGCGGGCACGCCCTGGCGTAGGGCCAGCGTGGCGCCGAGCGCCCCGAAGGAGTGCGCGACGAGGGCGGTCAGCGGGCCGGTGTCCTGGACGATCTGATCGATCACGGCGGCGACCTGGGGCACGTCGGTGGTGCGGCCGGGCGAGTCGCCGTGGCCGGGGGCGTCGAAGGCGATGGGGGACAGGCCCCGCGCGGCGAGCGCGGCCGCGAGGGGCGCCCATCGGGAGGCGCGGGCCTGCCAGCCGTGCACCAGGAGCACGGGGCGGGCGCCGTCGCCCCAGTGGTAGGCGCGCACGGTGGCGCCCCGCCCCGTGGCGCCCCGCACCGCCACGTCGCGGACGTCGGCGCTGGCCAGGGCCTCGCGCTCGATGGACCAGACCCGCGCACGGGGCACGGGGCTGAGGAACAGGGCCGCGGCCCCGGCGCTGGCGAGGGGCGGGGCCAGGCGGTGGGTCACTCGCAGGGCGTGGCGCGCGGTGACACGCAGGTCCATGGTCGTTCTCCTCGGCGGTGTCAAGCGTCACGCGACAATACGCACGGACGTGCGTTCAGAGCATTGCACAGGTCCCGGCCGCCGGATAGCGTCCCCGCATGACCGACAGCGCAGAGCGCCTTGACGGACGGGTCGAGCGGGGCAACCGCACCCGTGCCGCAGTGCTCGCCCGCGCGGTGCAGATCGCCTCGGTGGACGGCCTGGCCGAGCTCTCGCTCGGACGGCTGGCGAACGACGTCGGCGTCAGCAAGAGCGGGATCTTCACGCTCTTCGGCTCCAAGCAGGCACTGCAGCTCGCCACCGTCGAGGCCGCGCGCGCGGTGTTCGTCGACCACGTCGTGGGCCCCGCGCGCGAGGTGCCCGACGGGCTGGACCGGCTGCGCACGCTGTGCGCGTTGTGGCTCGACTACTCCCGCAGCAGGGTCTTCGACGGCGGGTGCTTCTTCTCCGCGGTGACCGCCGAGTTCGACTCCCGCACCGGCCCGGTGCACGCCGCAGTGGTCGACTCCTACGCCGCCTGGTCGCGTCACGTCCGGGGCATCGCCGCCAGGGCGCTGGACGCCGGGGATATCGTCGAGGGGACAGACGTCGACCAGCTCGAGTTCGAGCTCACCTCGATGCTCGAGATGGCCAACACGCTCTCGTTGCTGCACGGGGACGACTCGGTGTACGGCCGGGCCCTCGCCGCGGTGGAGGACCGGCTCAGCCGGGTCGCCGCCCGGCCCGAGCGGCACCCGTGGCTCGCACGGGAGGGCGCGGCACAGCGGTAGCCCGAGGGCTGACGGCCCCGGGACGAGCAGGGAGGCCCCGATGAACGCCGGATGGCTGTGGTGGGTGGGCGGCGCCCTGCTGCTCGGCATCGCCGAGATGATCTCCCTCGACCTGATCTTCCTGATGCTGGCCGGCGGGGCCATCGCCGGGGCGGTGGCGAACGCGCTCGGCGCCTCGGTCCCCGTGCAGATCGTCGTGGCCGCGGGGACGGCCGTCGTGCTGCTCTTCGCGCTGCGGCCCTGGCTGTTGCGGCACCTGCGGGCCCGGACGACGCTGGTGGAGACGAACGCGGCCGCGCTCGTCGGGCGCACCGCCGTGGTGGTCACCCCCACCACGGAGGCCGGAGGCCGGGTGAAGCTCGCGGGCGAGGTCTGGTCGGCGCGCGCCGGCCAGGAGGGCGCCGTCTTCCCGGCGGGCGCCGAGGTGCGGGTCAGCCGGATCGAGGGCGCGACTGCCGTGGTGGTCGCGCAGCAGGACGCCCCGCACGGGTGAGCGAGGCGCGACGGGCCGCTTGGCGCGCCGCGCGGCCTGACGAGGAGGACGCATCGTGTTCGACGAGAACCTCGACCCCGGGCAGGTGCTCGGGCTGATCGTGCTGGCGTTGGTCGTCATCTTCGTGGTGGTGGCCCTCGCGCGGGCGGTGCGGATCGTGCCGCAGGCCGTCGCGGTGGTGGTCGAGCGGCTGGGCCGGTACTCGCGCACCCTCGACGCGGGGCTGCACCTGCTCATCCCGTTCGTGGACCGGGTGCGCGCCGCCGTCGACCTGCGCGAGCAGGTCGTCTCCTTCCCGCCGCAGCCGGTGATCACCTCGGACAACCTCGTGGTGAGCATCGACACGGTCATCTACTTCCAGGTGACCGACCCGAAGTCAGCGGTGTACGAGATCGCCAACTACATCACCGGCATCGAGCAGCTCACCGTCACCACGCTCCGCAACGTGATCGGGTCGATGGACCTCGAGCAGACCCTCACGAGCCGCGACCAGATCAACGGCCAGCTGCGCGGGGTGCTGGACGAGGCCACGGGGCGCTGGGGCATCCGCGTCAACCGGGTCGAGCTCAAGGCCATCGACCCGCCCGCCTCGGTGCAAGGGTCGATGGAGCAGCAGATGCGCGCCGAGCGCGACCGACGTGCGGCAATCCTCACGGCCGAGGGCGTCAAGCAGAGCCAGATCCTCACGGCCGAGGGCGAGAAGCAGGCGGCGATCCTGCGGGCGGAGGGCTCGGCGCAGGCCGCGATCCTCAACGCCGAGGGCGAGGCGCGGGCGATCCTGCAGGTCTTCGACGCGGTGCACCGCGGCGACGCCGACCCGAAGCTGCTGGCCTACCAGTACCTGCAGACCCTGCCGAAGGTGGCCGCCAGCCCGGCCAACAAGGTGTGGGTGATCCCCTCGGAGCTGACCGGGGCGCTCGGGCAGTTCGTGCAGGGCTTCGCCGGCATGGGAGCCCCGCCGCCCGGGGGCGCCCCTCGCGAGCCCGAGCCCTCGCCCCTCGGGTCGGGGCTGCCCTCGGTGGCGCTCAAGGATCCCGCCGAGGCGCTCGCGGAGGCCCGGCGGGACTCGCAGGCCGCCACCGAGGACGCGACGAGCGCGGGCACGCTCAGCGGGCTGCCGTTCGACCCCGGCGCGGAGCTGGGGCAGCGGCCCGTGGTCCCGCAGCGCGAGGACGTCCCGCCGCCACCGGAGCCTGAGCGCGGCGCGCCGATCGTGCCGAGCGAGCCGCCAGAGGACGTCGACCCCATCGTCCCGCCAGACTCCGACGAGCCGGGATCGGGCCCCGCCGCGGGGCGCCCCTGACCGAGGGCGTATGAAATCAACTTGTGAGTGAGTTCTCACTCACTTACGATGGACCCCATGCCCTTTGACGCCCACCCACGCTCCCGTCGGGCCCCCGCGATGGCGCCCGACGACCGGCGCGCCGCGATCCTCGAGGCCGTCGTCCCGCTGCTGCGCGAGCGCGGCGGCGGCGTGACCACGCGCGAGCTCGCCACCGCCGCCGGCGTCGCCGAGGGGACGCTGTTCCGCGTCTTCCCCGACAAGGAGACCCTCGTGCGCGCCGCCGTCGAGCGGGCCCTGGACCCGGTGGACCTGGTCGCGCAGATCGAGGCGATCCCCACGTCGCAGGCCCTGCGGCCCGCCCTCACCGAGGCGGTGCGGCTCATGCAGGACCGCGCCGGCCAAGTCGTCGACCTGCTCTTCGTGGCCCACCACGCGCCCGACGGCGAGCACCGCCCTGACCCCGGCCACGGGGTCAAGCCGCAGGGGCATCGCGCCCACCGCCACCACGCGTCCGTGGAGCCCGTGGTCGACGCCGTCGCCGAGCTCCTCGCGGCGCATGCCGCCGAGCTGCGCCTGGCGCCCCTGGACAGCGCGCGCATCCTCATGGGGCTCGTGCTGTCGACGCGGCGCCCCGGAGCCTGGGGGAGCGGGCTGAACCTGTCCGCCGAGGACCTCGTCGCAGTCGCCCTGGACGGCCTCGCCCACCACGCGTCCGACGGCCGCACATCCGCCAACCACGGGGAGGAGGGCTGATGCTCACGCAACTCCTGAAGGAGTACCTCAGGCCGTACCGCCGGTCGGTCGCCGCGGCGATGACGCTGCAGCTCGTGCAGACCATCGCGACCTTGTACCTGCCCAGCCTCAACGCGCACATCATCGACGACGGCATCGCACGCGGGGACACCGGCTACATCATGCGCGAGGGCGGCATCATGCTCGCCGTCAGCCTGCTCCAGGTCGTGTGCGCCATCGCGGCTGTGTACTTCGGCGCCCGCACCGCCATGGCGTTCGGCCGTGACGTCCGCGAGGGCCTGTTCACGCATGTGCAGACGTTCTCCGCGCGTGAGGTCGGCCAGTTCGGCGCCCCCACGCTCATCACCCGCACCACCAACGACGTGCAGCAGATCCAGATGGTGGTGCTGCTGACGTTCACCGTCATGGTGATGGCGCCGATCATGCTGGTCGGCGGCGTGATCATGGCCCTGCAGGAGGACGTCGGGCTGTCCGCCGTGCTGCTCGTGGCGGTGCCCGTGCTGGGCGTCGTGATCGGGTTCGTCGTGGCGCGGATGGTCCCGCAGTTCCGCGTCATGCAGAAGCGCATCGACACCATCAACCGGGTGCTGCGCGAGCAGATCACCGGCATCCGGGTGATCCGCGCGTTCGTGCGCGAGCGCCAGGAGTCCCGCCGCTTCGAGGACGCCAACAGCGCGCTGTTCGACACCTCGCTGCGGGTCGGCAAGATCATGGCGCTGATGTTCCCGCTCGTCATGCTGATCATGAACGCGACGAGCGTGGCGGTGCTGTGGTTCGGCGCGGGCCGCATCGACTCCGGGCAGATGCAGGTCGGGTCGCTCGTCGCGTACCTCAGCTACATCGCCTACATCCTCATGTCCGTGATGATGTCCACGATGATGTTCATCATGGTCCCGCGGGCCGTGGTCTCCGCGGAGCGCGTCGGCGAGGTGATGAAGGCGCAGACCTCCGTGCAGCCGCCCGCCCGTCCGGTGCCCCTGGACCCCGCCGAGCGCGGACGCCTGCAGATGCGCGGCGTGGAGTTCCGCTACCCGGGCGCCGAGCACCCCGTGCTGCACGGCATCGACCTCGACGCCCAGCCCGGCCAGACCACGGCGATCATCGGCTCGACGGGCGCCGGCAAGACGACGCTGTTGGGCCTGGTGCCCCGCCTGTTCGACGCCACCGGCGGCTCGGTGCTGGTGGGCGGCGTGGACGTGCGCGAGCTCGACCCGGACGACCTGTGGTCGGCCATCGGGCTGGTGCCGCAGAAGCCCTACCTGTTCACCGGCACCATCGCCACGAACATCCGGTACGGCAAGCCGGACGCCACCGACGAGGAGGTGTGGCACGCGCTGGAGGTGGCGCAGGCCCGCGACTTCGTCGAGGCGACGCCGGGCGGCCTCGACGCGCCCGTCGCGCAGGGCGGCTCCAACTTCTCCGGGGGCCAGCGCCAGCGCCTGGCCATCGCCCGGGCGATCGTGCGACGGCCCCAGATCTACCTGTTCGACGACTCGTTCTCCGCGCTCGACTTCGCCACCGACGCCGCGCTGCGCGCCGCTCTGGTCCCCGAGACCCGCGGGTCCACCGTGCTGATCGTGGCCCAACGCGTCGCGACCATCCGGCACGCCGACGAGATCGTCGTCCTCGAGGGCG
The DNA here is from genome assembly GCF_030372105.1 of Cellulomonas cellasea. Taxonomy (GTDB): domain Bacteria; phylum Actinomycetota; class Actinomycetes; order Actinomycetales; family Cellulomonadaceae; genus Cellulomonas_A; species Cellulomonas_A cellasea_A. The sequence continues at coordinate 47,540 of NZ_JAUDBQ010000016.1, forward strand.
GGGCCATCGTGGCCCGCGGCACCCACGAGAGCCTGCTCGAGACGTCCGAGACCTACCGCGAGATCGTCTTCTCGCAGATCAGCGAAGAGGAGGCCGCCGCGTGAGCGCGAACCAGCGACCCGGCGCAACGCCGGTCGGGGAGAAGCCCGCGACGGGTGGGCGCCGTCCTCCGCACGGCGGGGGCCACGGCCCGATGGGCGGGCTCGGCATGCCCACAGAGAAGTCGATGGACTTCCGCGGCTCCGGCGGCAGGCTGCTCGGCTACCTGCGGCCCGAGCGGCTGAAGATGACCCTCACCGTGGCGCTCGCGATCGTGTCGGTGGCGCTCGTCGTCACCGGGCCGAAGATCCTCGGCCAGGCGACGAACATCATCTTCGAGGGCGTCATCGGCCGCCAGCTCCCCGAGGGGATCAGCAAGAGCGAGGCCATCGCCGGGCTGCGCGCCAGGGGCGAGGACAGCTTCGCGGACCTGTTGTCGGGCGCGGACGTGGTGCCGGGGCAGGGCGTCGACTTCACACGCCTGCGCGACGTGCTGCTGCTCGTCCTGGCCATCTACGTCGGGTCGTTCGTGTTCGGGTGGCTGCAGGGCCGGCTCACCGCGGGCATCGTGCAGCGCACCGTCTTCCGGATGCGCAAGTCCGTCGAGGGCAAGCTCCAGCGGCTGCCGCTCTCGTACTTCGACAAGCAGCCCCGCGGCGAGGTGCTCAGCCGTGTCACCAACGACATCGACAACATCGCCCAGACGCTGCAGCAGACCCTGTCGCAGGTGATCACCTCAGTGCTCACCGTCATCGGCGTGCTCGCGATGATGTTCTGGATCTCGCCGCTGCTGGCCCTCGTGGCCCTGGTGACCGTGCCGCTGTCCGTGGTGGTGACCGCCGCCATCGCCAAGCGGTCCCAGCCGCAGTTCGTCGCGCAGTGGCAGCGCACCGGGACGCTGAACTCGCACATCGAGGAGATGTACACCGGCCACGCGCTGGTCAAGGTGTTCGGCCACCAGCGCGAGGCGATCTCCACGTTCCACGACGAGAACGGCAAGCTGTACGACGCGTCGTTCCGCGCCCAGTTCATCTCGGGGATCATCCAGCCGGCGCTGGGCTTCCTGTCGAACCTCAACTACGTGATCATCGCGGTGATCGGCGGCCTGCGGGTCGCGTCGGGGACCATGTCGCTGGGCGACGTGCAGGCGTTCATCCAGTACTCGCGCCAGTTCACCCAGCCGCTCACGCAGATCGCGTCGATGATGAACCTCCTCCAGTCCGGCGTCGCGTCCGCCGAGCGGGTCTTCGACCTGCTGGACGCCGAGGAGCAGAGCCCCGACCCGGACCCCGCGGCGCCTGTGCCCACCCCGGTGCTGGGCCGCGTGGCCTTCGAGGACGTGTCGTTCAGCTACGACCCGGAGAACCCGCTCATCGAGCACCTGTCCTTCGTGGCCGAGCCCGGGCAGACAGTCGCCATCGTCGGACCCACCGGCGCCGGCAAGACCACGCTGGTGAACCTGCTCATGCGGTTCTACGAGGTCGACTCCGGGCGCATCACCCTCGACGGCGTGGACACCGCCGCCATGACCAGGGACGACCTGCGCTCGCAGATCGGCATGGTGCTGCAGGACACGTGGCTGATCAGCGGCTCCATCGCCGAGAACATCGCCTACGCCGCCGACGAGATCACCCGCGAGCACCTCATCGAGGCGGCGCGGACCACGCACGTCGACCACTTCGTGCGGACCCTCGCCGAGGGCTACGACACGGTGATCGACGACGAGGGGTCGAACGTCAGCGCGGGGGAGAAGCAGCTGCTCACGATCGCCCGCGCGTTCGTCGCCGACCCCGCGATCCTGGTGCTCGACGAGGCGACGTCCTCGGTGGACACCCGCACCGAGGTGCTCGTGCAGCAGGCGATGAACGCGCTGCGCGCCGGGCGGACGTCCTTCGTCATCGCGCACCGGCTGTCCACGATCCGCGACGCGGACGTCATCCTCGTCATGGAGCACGGGTCGATCGTCGAGCAGGGCACCCATGAGGAGCTGCTCGCGGCCGACGGCGCCTATGCGCGGCTGTACGCGTCGCAGTTCGCGGAGGCGGCCACGGCGCTCGACTAGGGCGCTCGACGGGCGTTCGACGCGCCCCGGTCCGGACGGTGGTCCGGGCCGGGGCGCCGGGCGCGGGATGATGGACGACGTGCCAGCGCCCGAGATCATCCCCCTCACCGACCCCGCCGACGAGCGCCTCGCCGACTACGTCTCGCTGACCGACGTCGCGCTGCGCTCCAAGCACGAGCCCGCGAAGGGCCTGTACATCGCGGAGAGCTCCACGGTGCTGCGCCGCGCGATCGACGCCGGGCACCGGCCACGGTCGGTGCTGGTGTCACCACGCTGGCTGCCCGACCTGGAGGAGATGCTCGCGAGCCTGCCCGACGACGGCACGCGCGTGCCCGTCTACGTCGCCGAGCCCGACGTGCTCGAGGCCATCACCGGCTTCCACGTCCACCGCGGGGCGCTCGCGGCGATGCACCGGCCGGTGCTGCCGTCCGTGGAGGACGTGCTGCGCGGGGCGCGCGGCGGCAACGGGGCTCGACGGGTGGCCGTGCTCGAGGACATCGTGGACCACACCAACGTCGGCGCCGCGTTCCGCTCGGCGGCGGCGCTGGGCGTCGACGCGGTGCTGGTCACGCCGCGCTGCGCCGACCCGCTCTACCGGCGCTCGGTGCGCGTGTCGATGGGCACGGTGTTCCAGGTGCCGTGGACCCGCATCGACGAGTGGCCCGCCGGGATGGAGACCCTGCGCGACGCCGGTTTCGTCACGGCGGCCCTCGCGCTCTCCGACGACTCGATCAGCCTCGACGCGCTCGAGCGCGACCTGCCGGAGCGGCTCGCGCTGATCCTCGGCGCCGAGGGGCACGGGCTGAAGGCGACGACGGTCGCGGCGGCCGACCTGACGGTGCGCATCCCGATGGCGGGGGGAGTTGACTCGCTCAACGTGGCCGCGGCGGCGGCGGTCGCGTTCTGGGCCACTCGCGCCACGTCCTGACACGGCAGACCTCGAGCGGCCTAGGCTCGCGGACGTGACGGCCATCATCCGGCCCGCCGACGACGCGGACCTGCAGGGCCTGCTGGGGCTCTATGGCGAGCTGAACCCTGACGACTCGGCATTGCCTGACGCTCGCGCGCAGGAGGTGTGGGCGGCGGTCCGCAGCCAGCGGGGCCGGACGATCCTGGTCGCCGTCGTCGGCGACGCACTGGCAGGCAGCATCGACTGCGTGGTCCTGCCGAACCTCACCCGTGGTGGGCGGTCCATCATGTTCGTGGAGAACGTCATCGTCGCGCGGCAGCACCGTCGGCGTGGGATCGGGCGGCTGTTGATGGACGCGGCGCTGTCGCTCGCTGAGTCGACCCGTTGCTACAAGATCCAACTCTTGGCGGCGGACAGCGAGGAAGCGCACGACTTCTACGCCGCGTCCGAGTACCGGCCGCTGGCGCAGGGATTCCGGCGCTACCTCGACGAGCCGGCACGCATCGGACATCACCGCCCATGACCGAGGAGCTGGTGGCCAAGGAGTGCGTCTTCTGCGCCATCGTGGCGGGCCATGCGGAAGCCAGCATGGTGTTTGAGGACGAGACCGTTGCCGTGTGGATGGACCTGAACCCCGTCACGCACGGGCACCTACTCGTGGCGCCACGGAGGCACGCCGTCGGCCTCGAAGACCTTGATGGCGTCACGAGCGCTCACGTGTGGTCGGTTGGCCACGACATGGCGACGGCGAAGCCGCCTTCCAGACGGTCTTCCATTTCCACTTGCACGTGATCCCTCGCTACCCAGGAGACGGCCTGGGGGAGCCTTTCAAGGTCGAGACTCACGAACGCGAGAAGTCGCTGCGTGACAGCGACGCGCAAGCGATCAAAGCCGCCATCGCGTCAACCAACGAGGATGTCGCTCCTCCGTCCGAGACCAGATAACGCAGGCCGCGAGTCCTCACACGGGCGTCTGCGTCGGCAGGGTGAGGATCTCGGCGCCGTTGTCGGTGATGGCGATGGTGTGCTCGCTGTGGGCGGTGCGGCAGCCTGTGGCGCTGCGGAGCGTCCACCCGTCGGCGTCGGTGACGAGTTCTGCGGTGTCTGCCATGACCCAGGGCTCGAGGGCGAGCAGCAGCCCGGGGCGCAGCGTGTACCCGCGTCCGGGGCGTCCGGTGTTCGTGATGTGCGGGTCCTGGTGCATCGTCGATCCGATGCCGTGCCCGCCGAACTCGGTGTTGATGGGGTAGCCGGCCTCGCTGAGGACCGTGCCGATTGCGTGGGAGAGGTCGCCGATGCGGGCGCCCGGCCGGGCGGCGGCGATCCCGGCGGCCAGCGCGTTCTCGGTGGCGCGGATCATCGCGAGGCTGTCCGGGGGCTGTGACGCGCCCACGACGAAGCTGATGGCGGAGTCGGCCGCGATCCCGTCGAGGGACACGGCCAGGTCGAGGGTCAGCAGGTCGCCGTCGGCCAGCGCGTAGTCGTGGGGCAGCCCGTGGAGCACAGCGTCGTTGACGGAGGTGCAGATGTAGTGGCCGAAGGGCCCGCGCCCGAAGGAGGGCTCGTAGTCGACGTAGCAGGACTGCGCGCCGGCCTGGAGGATCATCTGCTGGGTCCAGCGGTCGATGTCGAGCAGGTTCGTGCCGACTGTGGCGCGGCTCCTGAGCGACTGCAAGATGCCGCCGACGAGGGCGCCCGTCTGCCTGGCTCGGGCCAGCTCGGTGGAGTTCAGGATCTCGATCATGGGGGGAGCCCTCTCGACGACAGAAGCCAATAACTATACCGGCCATAGTATCCCGGTATTAGTATCGGCCACATGGTCAGACTGCCCCTCACTCCCGCCGAGGTCGAGCGCGGACAGCGCCTAGGAGCCCTGCTGCGTCGCGCCCGGGGCCAGCGCTCGATGCTCGAGGTCGCCCTCGACGCGAGGGTGTCGCCAGAGACCCTGCGGAAGATCGAGTCGGGCCGCGTCGCGACGCCCGCCTTCCCGACCATCGCGGCAATCGCTGCTGTCCTCGGCCTCTCCCTCGACGACGTGTGGGCCGAGATCAACCAGCCGGTGCCAGGGGTCGAGCCGGCGACTGCCGCCGCCTTCGCGCGACTGGCTAGTCGTCGCGACTAGGGGACGTCTCCCCTCAAGGGTGCTGGGTAGAAGTCGATCAACGTCCTCTCTGGAAATGCGGAGGGATGTCGTGCCTGCCTTCGATAGGACGCGAGATGCCCCGACGAACAGCAGTCGACGCCCGCGATGGTGGCGAGCGCCGAGGTGGCGCGCTTCGGTCAGGGCCGAGTGCTGAGCCACGTGGTGAGGTAGTGCCGGAAGGGCGCCGGTTGCTCAATCCACGGGTAGTGGCCGCAGTCTGCGATCAAGGCCAGGTCAGCGCTGAGAAGCGCTGCGTAGTCCCTGACCGGCTGCACGCCGGTGAGGAGGTCTTGGTCGCCGCCGATGACGAGGCTTCGAGGCGAGCGCATCGTGCGGATGCGTTCGACGGCGTCGTCGGGGATGTCGGTGAACCACGCGGAGGCCGCTGCCAGGCTGACGGCCCCGACGTCCGCATGCGCCTGTTCCGTAGGGGTCCAGTGTGCGTAGCTGGCCGGAGCCTGCCGGCGGAAGGACTCTCGGAAGTCGGATTCTGTGCTGGGCTCGTCGGTCGACATCGCGATGAGAGCATCGAGTGCTTCGCGCTCGGCGTGTTCGGCGGCGATCGACTCGATATCGGAGGGTGTGCCGGTCAACCAAGTCGCCGGTGGTGTGACGAGCGCCATGGATCGCACTCGGTCGGGGAACTGCGCTGCGGCGGCTAGGGCGAGCCGAGTTCCGGCAGAGTGAGCCACCAGGTCAATGGTGTCGAGGCCGAGTGCATCGGCCAGCGTGATGACGTCCGCTGCGTCGGTCCACCATCCGCGCGAGATGCCCCCGCTCCTTGGCGTTCCTCGGGGGTGGAGGACTGCCAGTGCGTGATCGCTTCCCAGGCCGGCGAACTCGCCCAAGTACTCAGGGCCGCGGCAGGGGCCGCCGGGCAGGACGATCGCCGGCTCTCCGAGGGCTTCTCCGAGAGTGGAGACGGCGAAGGGCAATCGAAGGTCATCGACGCGCACGCCGCAGCCTTTCACGTTGGCGGTGCGCACGACCGCTCGAATCTGATCGTCTTTCGCGGATGTCGCCTCGTCTCCGGTGTGGCGGCGTCCGCCAGTGAGCGCGTGGACGATGGGCCCGCTGCGTCCGTCGGCCAAGTCCTCTCAGCGTGCTCCAGCTTTCCGTTGGCGACGCCCTTGCGGAAGGATGCGGTGCTAGCCTTCCGTAAGAGCGCGAGATGGGGAAGCTTATGAGTCGAGAGCTCGTCACCCCTGGGTGGCCGCCACTCGGAGTCGAGCGTCGCGAGTGGACCTCGCGCATCGACCCCGGGCGTCTCGACGTCTGGGAGCGCATCCGGATCGCTCGGCCCTACGACGCGAGCGTTCCGGCGTTCATCGCGCCCCTCGAGGTGCGGCTGGAGCCCGAGACGGCCGCGATCGTGGCCTCGGCGAGCGCCGAAGTGGTGCGGTTCGACGCCGAGATGGCGGCCATGCCCGTCCCCATGCCCGCCATCCTGCTGCGCAGCGAGTCGGCGTCCAGCTCCCAGATCGAGCGGCTGACGTCCAACGCCCGCAACCTGGCCATCGCCGAGTTAGACCTGGGGTCGCGGCAGAACGCCGAGCTCGTCGTTGCCAATGTCCGCGCGATGCAGCGCGCCCTGGACGTGGGGACCGGCATCACGCGGCGCTCGATCATCGAGACGCACCAGAGGCTGCTCGAGCACTCCGACCCCGAGATCGTCGGCGGGCTGCGGAGCGAGCAGGTGTGGGTGGGGGGCTCGGACGCGAGCCCGCACGGCGCCGAGTTCGTCCCGCCGCACGCTGATCGCGTGTCAGCGCTTATCGACGACCTCGTCGATTTCTCCGCCCGGGACGACATCCCGGTGCTCGCCCACGCGGCACTCGTCCATGCGCAGTTCGAGACGATCCACCCGTTCCTCGACGGCAACGGCCGCACCGGCCGCGCGATCATGCACACCCTGCTGCGCGGGCGTGGCTTGACTCGGCACTCCACCGTGCCGGTCTCCTCGGGGCTGCTGCGTGACACGGCCCGGTACTTCCAGGCGCTCACCGCCTACCGGGAGGGCCACCACGACGCGATCGTCGCCGAGACGGCGCGCGCCGCGTTCGCCGCCGTGTCGAACGGGCGGCAACTCGCCTCCGAGATGGCCGCGATCCGTGAGACGGCCCGCGCAAGCCTCGTGGCCCGAGCCGACTCCGCCGCCTGGCCGCTGATCGACCTGCTGATGCGCCAACCGGTGGTCAACGCCGAACGAGTGGCCCGCGAGCTCGGCGTCACCACACGCACTGCCCGCAACGCTCTGGACCTCCTGGCAGAGGCGGGTGTCGTGGCCCTGGCGAGCACCGCGAAGCGTGACCGCATCTGGCAGATCACCGCGGTCACGGACGCGATGGACGCCTTCGCGCGGCGGGCTGGTCGTCGGGCGAACGGATAGCGCCTCGCGTCACGAGGGGCGGCTGGCGCCGGTGAGCGCGCGGACGATGGGGCCGGCGACCTCCGGGTCGGCCAAGTAGTCCTCGACGGCATGTGGGGAGGACGGGTTGTTCGTCCGCTCGTCCCGGATCGCCTCGCCACCGGTGAAGAGCGGCCCCAGCGGGTGGACCAGGGCGATGACGTCACGGACGTCGTAGGCGTTGACCCAGCCAGGCGCGGCGGGCTCCCACGGTTGGATGGCCTCGGGCACGGGGCGGTGCTCGGTGCCGGCGCCCGGCCCGCTCAGGTGGCGGCGCACCACGCGCAGGCCCAGCGGCGACCCTGTGGTGGCGAGCAGCCGGATCACGACCCCGGGCGGCAGGCTCTGGCAGGCGTCGTAGGCGACCACGCTGCCCAGGCTGTGGCCGATCACGACCAGGTCGGTGTGCCCGTCGTCGACCGCCGACGCCACCGACCTGTGCACCACGCCCTGCACCAGGGTGCGCAGCCCCACATCGGTCAGGTAGTAGGCCACGTCCCGGTAGAACTGCTCGATGACCCACGCGGCCAGCCCGGTCTTCACGGCGAGGAACTGGAGCGCCGAGCGGGCGACCTGCAGCCGCAGGAAGTCGGACCACTCGACCTCCGGGTGGACGAGCTGCTCCGTGCGCCGGATCTCCTGGATCTCGGCCACGGCCGCGCGCCCGTCCGCGCCGGTCTGCGGCAGCCGGTCCTCGGCGCGGTACCCGGCGCCCTCGGCGGCGTCGATCAACATGTGCTGGATCAGCGCGTCCACGTCCTGGCCGCTCGCGAGGTCCGGCGGCGGGCCGCCCGCGGCGTCGAGATCGGCCACGCGGGCTGCGAGGTCGTTCCCGTAGAAGGGGAGGTGGACGGCCTCCAACGTCGGCGGCCCCTCGGCTGCGAGGACCGCGCCCTTCGCGAGCCCGGCCAGCCACAGGCGGGTCAGGGCGGCGACGTGCCGCGCGACGTCCTCCGGCGACCGGCCCATGCCCAAGGGCATCTGCTGGCCACGCCCATGCACCAGGAGCAGAGCGGTCATGACTGCCTCCGTCGTCGGCGATGCCGCGTCCGACGCGTCGCGCCGTCGCCCTTGCATCGTGGCACGGACCCGCTCGCGGGGCGCACGCAGCAGGCGTTTCGCCGCGTGATCCTGCTGGAGGACGAGTGAGATACAAGCGGGATGCGAGTCGCGCGAGGCGGTTGCGGGCCCGCCCGGACCGGCGCAATGTCGAGATGTGGGGTCCCCGACCGGGTGGCCGCCACGCCGGCGACGGAGGCCCGTGATGTCGCAAGATCCCCACCCGCCCGGCCCTGGCCCCGAGGCTCCGGCCCTGCCCGGCGACCTGCTCGCGAGCCTGGGCGCAGGCGCCGGAGACGTGGCCGATCGGGTGCTCGCCGCCCTGCTCGGCTCCCAGGAGCTGCACGCGCTCTACGCGGGCGACCGCCTCGGTTGGTACCGGTCGCTCGCGGAGCATGGCGCGTCCACGGCCGAGGAGCTCGCGCGGCGCACCGGCACCGACGCCCGGTACACCCGCGAATGGCTCGAGCACCAGGCGGCGGTCGGCTACCTCACGGTCGAGGCCACCCCTGTCGCCGCGCCGGGCGCGGAGCCTGCCGCCGAGGCGGACGCGCGCCGCTTCGCCCTGACCCCGGGCGCGCAGGAGGTGCTCACCGACATGGCCTCGTTGGCCTACCTGGCGCCCTTCGGGCGGCTGGCCGCAGCCTCCTGGCGGGTGATCGACGAGACCGTCGAGGCCTACCGCACCGGCACGGGCGTCAGCTGGGCGCGCCTGGGCGCCGACGCGCGGGAAGCCCAGGCCGCTCTCAACCGCCCGTTCTTCCTGCGCCAGCTCGCCCAGGAGGTCGTGCCCCAGCTCCCCGCGCTCGCGGCGCTGCTCGCGGACGGCGCCCGCGTCGCGGACATCGGGTGCGGCGAGGGCTGGTCGTCGATCGCGTTCGCGCTCGGGTTCCCCACCGCGCGGGTGGACGGCATCGACCTGGACGGGCCGTCAGTGGCGGCCGCCCACGGGCACGCGCGGCAGGCGGGCGTGGGGGACAGGGTGCGGTTCGTCGAGGCGGACGCCGCGGGGTACGCGGACGCTGGCCCCGGCCACGCCGGCGCCTACGACGTGGTGACCGCCTTCGAGTGCGTGCACGACCTGCGCGACCCGGTGGGCGTGCTGCGCGGCATGCGGGCGCTCGCGGACCCACAGGGGTACGTGCTCGTCGTCGACGAGCGCACCGAGCCGGCGTTCAGCGCGCCCGCCGGTGTCGCGGAGCGGCTGTTCTACGGCTACTCGCTCACGGTGTGCCTGCCCGACGCGCTCGCCGAGGCGCCCAGCGCGGGCACCGGGACCGTGATGCGGCCCGACGTGCTGGCCGGGTACGCGCACGCGGCGGGGTTCGACGACGTCGAGGTGCTAGGCGTCGAGCACGACACCTTCCGGTTCTACCGGTTGGTGCTCTGACGCCTCGCTCCAGTGGCATCCGGGCCGGTGGCATCCGCTCCAGTGGCATCCGGGCCGGTGGCATCCGGGCCGGTGGCATCGCGGTCCGGTGGCGTCGCGGTTGGGACTCAGGGCAGCGCGAGCCCGTCCACGACCTCGGCGCCCGGCGCGGTGGCGAGCAGGGCGCCCGGCAGGGCCAGCTTCGAGCGGCGCAGGCCGCTGCCGATGATCACCGGGTCGCCCGCCGGGTCCGGCGCGGCCACCCGGGCGTCCACCAGCACGCGGTACCCGTCGGGCAGGCCGATCGGGGTGATCCCGCCGTACTCCATGCCCGACTCCTGCGTGGCGCGGTCCATCGGCAGGAATGACGCCTTGCGGACGTCCAGCAGCCGCTTGACCGCGTTGTTCACGTCGGCCCGGGTCGTGGCGCGCACGACGGCCGCGGCGATGCGCTCCGCGCCCTCGCGGCGGCCCGCGACGAGCACGCAGTTGACCGACGCGGACAGCGGCAGGCCATGCGCCTCCGTCATCGCGGCGGTGTCGGCGAGGTCGGGGTCGATCTCGGCGACGACCACGGACTCGGCGACGGATGGCTCCACGGCCGCCCAGCCGCTGAGCGCGGCGAACGTGGGCTCGGCCAGCAGCTCGGGGTGGTCGAGGGCGCGCAGCCAGGTCAGGGTCCCGAGGGTCGTCACGGTCATGAGGGCGAGGCTAGCGAGGGGCCTGGCGGGCTGGCGTGGCCGTCCGGCCCGCGTCACGGCGGAGCGCGGTCAGCGCTGGGCGGTGCCCATCAGGACCCCGCGGGCCAGCGTGTGCCGCACTGCCGCGAGGGAGACGGCGCCGGGCATCGCGCCCACCGTCACCCCCAGGCGCTCCACATCCAACGCGTGCACCGCGATGTAGTACCGGTGCGGGCGGTCGCCGTGGGGCGGCCCGGCCCCCTCGTATCCCGCGAGCCCGTGGTCGCCGCGCACATGGAAGGCGCCAGGCGGCAGCCGGTTCCCCTCGGGGGTCCCGACGCCGTGCGCCAGCGACGTCGTGGTGACGGGCACGTCGACCAGCACCCAGTGCCAGAACCCGGAGGCGCCCGGCGCGTCGGGGTCGAAGACGTTGACCAGGAACGAGCGCGTCTGGGCGGGGAAGCCGGACCAGCTCAACTGCGGCGAGGCGTTGCCGCCCGGTGGCGCCTGCACCGAGTCCGGCAGCGGCTCGCCGTGGCGCACGTCCTCGCTGACGAGGTCGAACGACGCGACGTGCGGGAGCATCGCGTACGGCTCAGGGGCCAACGGGCGGGTCAGTGAGACGGCCATGAAGACCTCCGCGCGGGTCGGGGTCGGCTCGGCTCCCCGGCCGACCCCTCCATCATGCGCGGGGGTGTGGCCCGGCGCCTGTGGGGAGCCGGTCGCCGCCGCCGCGGCGCACATGCGAGCGGGCATGCTCGATCGCGTCGTCCAGGTCGGCGAACAGGTGGTGCTCGTGCTGCAGCTCCTCGAGCACCCCGACGGACTCCACGAGGCGCCGGTGCTCGGGACGCAGGCCCTTGAGCAGCACCACGATGCCGCGGCGCCGCAGGTCCGCGACGACCTCGGCGAGGGCGTTCGCCCCGCTCGTGTCCAGGACGTTGATCGAGGAGAGGCGCAGCACCACGACGCGCACGTCGGCGACCTGCGCCAGCTCGTCGAGGAAACGGCGCACGTCCGCGAAGAACAGCGCGCCGTCGATCCGGTACAGCGCGATGTGCTCGTTCAGCAGCGCGTGCTCCTCGGCCAGGCCCACGGCCTCCGTGTCGGAGGCGGGGATCTGCTCGCGGTGCAGGCCGCTGGCCCGGGCCACGGCGCGCAGGGCGAGCACCGCGGCGACGGCGATCCCGATCTCGACGGCCATCACCAGGTCGAACACGATCGTGGCGCCCAGCGTCAGCACGAAGACCAGCGCGCCGGACCGGCCCGATCGGCAGATCGAGCGGGCCGTCGGCAAGTCGATCATCCGGGCCGCCGTGACCAGCAGAACGCCCGCGAGCGCCGAGAGCGGGATCCGCGCGACCCACGGCGCGGCCGCGTAGACGATCACCGCGAGCACCCCCGCGTGCAGCAGCGCGGACATCCGGGTGCGGGCGCCGGCGCGCACGTTCACAGCGGTGCGGGCGATGGCGCCGGTCGCGGGCATGCCGCCGAACAGGCCGGAGGCGACGTTCGCCAGCCCCTGGCCCACGAGCTCGCGGTTGGGCTGGGTGCGGGGGATGTCGTCGGCCATCCCGTCGGCCACGCGCGCGGACAGGAGCGACTCGAGGGCGGCGAGCGCGGCCACGGCCAACGCCGCCGAGAACAGCGCGGAGGTGGTCTCGACGCTCGCTATCGGCACCGAGGGGGCGGGCAGGGAGGACGGGAGCGCGCCGATCCGGTCCACGCCCAGGCCCGTGAGCTCGACCAGCAGCGTCGCGGCCACCACGGCGACGAGGGAGGCGGGCAGGGTGCGGTTGACCCGCGGCAGCAGCGTCATGATCGCGATGACGAGCGCGACGACGCCGAGCGCGGGCAGCGCCGCGAGCCAGTCGACCTGGCCCAGGGTGCGCAGCGCGACGAGGGCCGCGTTCTCCCCGGCGGCCTTGGGGGTGTCCAGGGCCAGCGGGACCTGCTGCAGGGCGATGACGACGCCGATGCCCAGGGTGAACCCCTCGACCACGGGCCAGGGGATGTAGGCGACGAGCCGCCCGAGGCCCACGAGGCCGCCCAGGATGACCAGGCCGCCGGCCATGATCGAGACCACCGCGACGGACTCGGGGCCGTAGCGGGCCACGATGGGGATGAGCACGACTGTCATCGCGCCGGTGGGCCCGGAGACCTGCAGCTGGGAGCCGCCGAACACGGCCGCGACGGCGCCGGCGACGACGGCGGTGACGAGGCCCGCGGTGGCGCCCAGGCCGGAGGTGACCCCGAACCCGAGGGCGAGCGGCAAGGCGACGATGGCGACGGTGAGGCCGGCGACGGCGTCGGCGCGCCAGGAGCCGCGCAGCCCCGCGTAGTCGGAGCGGCGGGGGAGGGTGCGGCGCGCGAGCAGGGCCGCTGTGGCGCGCCAGTCGACCCGCGCCAGGAATGCCGGGGCGCTCATGGCCGCTCCTCGCGTTCGAGGTCGGCGAGCGCGGACTTCGCGCCGGCGAGGGTGTCGAGCAGCACGGTGCGGGCGGCGGCGAGCATCTGGGCCACCGCGGGGTGGGCGAGCGTGTAGTGCACGGCGTTGCCCTCTCGCCGCGCGGTGACGACTCCGGCGCGGCGCAGCACGGCCAGGTGCTGGGACAGGTGGGAGGCCTCGATCCCGATCTCGGCGAGCAGCTCGCTGACCTGGCGGGGCTGCTCGGCGAGCAGTTCCAGCGTGCGGATGCGCACGGGGTGGGCGAGGGCCTTGAACAGCTCGGCCTTGAACTCGTGGACGGGCCGGTCGACGCCCGGCGGGGGAAGGGGCACAGCTCTCCGATCACACGACTTGATGGATTCATCAATCCGTTGAGCGATCGTACGCCGTCTGGGGGCGCTCGATTGACAGCCGCTCAGATGTCAGCGTGTACTGGCATGATCGAACAGGTGTTCGAGATCTGTTCGATTTCGAGATGTGCTCGATAGGGAAGGGCGGGGCATGGAGACGGCGGTGCTGAGCCGGGAGGAGCGTGCGGCCCGTGCCCGCGCGGCGCTGGCCCACGCCGAGCAGCGGACCGGGGCGCGCCCCCTCGTGCTCCCCGGCGGGGAAGCCGTCCCCCGGCCGGCCGGGCCGGGGGCCAGTGGCATGGCGGAGGCGGACGTGGGGCCTCGGGGCGGCGCGGAGCCCTTCAATGGCGCGGAGCCTTTCAACGGCGCGGAGCCTTTCCTCGGCGCCGTGCTCTTCAGCGGTGCGGAGTCCGGCAGTGCGGAGGCCCGCCCCGTGGCCCCGGCCGAGGCGCCCCAGCGCTCGCTGCTCCTGAGCGAGCGGCCCTCATTGCCCGTTCCCGACGAGCTCGCGCCCCTGCTGCCCGACGGGCTGCGCCGGGGCAGCGCCCTGGCGGTCATCGGCTCCACCTCGCTGCTGCTCACCCTGCTCGCCCACGCGTGCGCCGAGGGCGCCTGGGCGGCCGTCGTCGGGCAGCCGAGCGTGGGCCTGCTCGCCGCGGCGCAGGCGGGGGTGGCCCTGGAGCGCCTCGCGCTGGTGCCCCGCCCCGGCCTCGACGCGCCGAGTGTGGTGGCCGCCCTGGTCGACGGCCTCGACGTCGTGCTCGTCGGGCCCGGCGCGGTGCTCGCCGACAGCGACCGGCGACGGCTCACAGCGCGCGCCCGCGACCGGGGGGCCGTGCTGCTCTCGAGCGTGGCGTGGCCGGGGGCGAACGTCGTCTTGACCGCCGCCAGCGAGCGGTGGAGCGGCGCCGAGGACGGCGCCGGGAGGCTGCGCGCGCATGACCTGCGCGTCACCCGCAGTGGACGTGGTGGCGCCGGCGTCCCGCAGAGCATCGGCCTGACACTCCCACTCGGCAGGTCGGCGGGCAGGCCCCCGCCCGTCCCGGGCGCTGGGCGAGGGCGTGGGGCGGCACGGGGGCCTGCGCCGCTGCGGTTGGTCGGATGAGCACGCGCACCACGGTCGTGTGGGTGCCGGATTGGCCGGTCGTGGCCGCCGTGCGCGGCGACGAGGTGGCCCCGCACCTGCCCGCCGCCGTCCACGACGGGCGGCGTCTCGTCGCCGTCTCCGCCCTCGCCCGCACACAGGGCGTGCGCCGGGGGATGCGCCGTCGGCAGGCGCAGGGCTGCTGCCCCGAGCTCGTGCTGCTCGCCGCCGACGAGGGGCGTGACGTGCGGCTCTTCGAACCCGTCGCCACAGCGGTCGAGACAGTCGTCGCGGGCATCGAGGTGGCCCGCGCCGGCCTGCTGCTGCTGCCGGCCGGGGGAGCCAGCCGCTACCACGGCTCGGAGGAGGTGCTCGCGGAGCGGATCGTCACGGCCGTCGCCCAGCGCACCGGCCACGAGGCCCACGTCGGGACGGCCGACGGGCTGCTCGCCGCGATCCTGGCCGCCCGCGAGGACGCGACGGTGCCACCCGGCGCCTCGCGTGACTACTTGGCCCCGCGCGGCATGAGCGAGCTCGCCCACGCCGCCGTCCAGGACGGCCTCGACGCCCAGGTGCGCGATCTTGTGGACCTGCTCGGCCGATTGGGCCTGCGGGTCCTCGGCGACCTCGCCGCCCTGCCCGACGGGGACGTGCAGGCCCGGTTCGGCACGCTCGGCGCCTGGGCGCAGCTGCTCGCGCGCGGCCACGACGCCCGCCCGCCGGCTCGCCGCCGCCCGGAGACAGACCTCGAGGTGTCCTGCGAGCTCGACCCGCCGGCCCACCGGGTCGACATCGCCACCTTCATGGGCAGGCGGCTCGCGGAGGAGCTCCACGCGCTGCTCATGGAGCACTCGGTCACCTGCGGGCGCCTCCAGATCACCGCCCGCACCGACGAGGGCGAGGACCTGGTCCGGGTGTGGCGCACCGACACGGGCGGGCTCGGCGGGCTCACCGCCGCGCGCATCACCGACCGGATCCGCTGGCAGCTCGAGGGGTGGCTCACGTCGGGCGCGCTGACCCGGGCGCCCCAGGAGCCCGAGGACGCCCACCCGGTGGCCTTGGTGAGCCTGGCCCTGGCCGCGCAGGACGTCGCCCCGGCGGGCGCCGAGCAGGGCCGGCTGTGGGGCGGGGCCTCGGGCGGCGACCTGCGGGCGCATCGGGCCCTGGACCGGGTGCAGGGGCTCATCGGCGGTGACGGGGTGCTGACCGCGGCGCTGCAGGGCGGTCGGGACGTGCGCGACCAGGTGTCGCTGCGGCCCTGGGGTGACCAGACCGCCGCCCCGCGCCCCGCCGACCGGCCGTGGCCTGGGCGGTTGCCCGAGCCCGCGCCGGCCACGGTGCTGCCCGAGCCCGAGCCGGTGGAGGTGCGCACCGCCGCCGGGGAGCCGGTCCGCCTCGACGAGCGCTTCGTGATGAGCGGCAACCCCGCGACAGTGCGGGGCTCGCGCGACGGCACGGCCGAGCGTGCGGTGGTGGGGTGGGCGGGCCCATGGCCACTGGTCGAGCGGTGGTGGGCGCCGGGGGCCCGGCGCCGGGCGCATCTGCAGGTCAGCCTCGCCGACGGCGGCGCGCTGCTGCTCTCCTGGCAGGGGCGCTGGATGTGCGAGGGGGCCTACGACTGAGCCGCCAGCCCGTGGGGGCGAGCTGTCGACGGCGAACGGCGCCGTGCCCGGGGGAGGTGTGGCGCGCACCCGTCCTGGGCCCGTGACCTGGCAGTGTGGGCATTCGAGTGACGTGACGAGGAGGTCATCGCTGTGCTGCCCCACCTGACCGACCAGGGAGCCGCCCTGGGAACGAGCCCCCGGCCGGACCCGGCCATGTCGCATCGGATCGCCGACGTCACCGTGACGGTGCGCGACGCCCAGGGGCAGCCGCTGGCGGACGCGCCGGTGGTGGTCGCCCAGACCGCGCACCGCTTCCTGTTCGGCTGCATCGGGTTCGACCTGATCGACCTCGCGAACAGCGACGGCGAGGCTGGCGAGGCGGACCGGCGGTTGGCCGACCAGTGGCTCAGCCTCTTCAACGCCGCCACGCTGCCGTTCTACTGGGGGCAGTTCGAGCCGGAACGGGGCCGCCCCGACACCGCACGGCTGCTCCGCGCGGCCCGCTGGTTCGCCGATCGGGGATGCGCGGTCAAGGGCCACCCGCTGGCCTGGCACTCCGAATGCGCCGACTGGCTGCTCGACCTGCCTACCAGCGAGGTCGCGGACGTGTTGGACGCCCGCATCCGGCGCGACGTCGCCGACTTCGCGGGGGTGGTCGACACCTGGGACGCGATCAACGAGGTCGTCATCATGCCCGTGTTCGACAAGGTCCCCAACGCGATGACGCCGCTGTGCCGCGAGCGCGGGCGCATCCCGACCATCCGGCTGGCCTTCGACGCCGCCCGTCAGGCGAACCCGGCGGCGACCCTGCTGCTCAACGACTTCGACATGTCCACCGCCTTCGAGTGCCTCATCGAGGGCTGCCTCGAGGCGGGCATCGAGATCGACGCCATCGGGCTGCAGAGCCACATGCACCAGGGGGCCTGGGGCGAGGACCGCACCCTGGAGGTGCTCGACAGGTTCTCCCGCTACGGCCTGCCGCTGCACCTGACCGAGACGACCATCCTGTCCGGCGAGCTCATGCCCGCCCACCTCGAGGACCTCAACGACCACCAGGTCGACGAGTGGCCGTCCACTCCGGGGGGCGAGGAGCGCCAGGCGCGCGAGGTGGCGAGCTACTACCGGACGCTGCTGTCGCACCCGTCGGTGGAGGCCGCCACCTACTGGGGGCTGAGCGACGCGGGGATGTGGCTGGGGGCGCCCGGCGGCCTCGTGCGGGCCGACGGCACGCCGAAGCCGGCGTATGACGCCCTGCACGGGCTCGTGAAGGGGGAGTGGTGGCATGAGCCGCGCACTCTGGCCACCGATGCCCATGGACGTGTGAGTGTGCGGGGATTCCTCGGCGACTACAGCATCACCGCAGGCCAGGGCAGCGCGACGGTCACTCTCGACCGGGCGGGGGTCGCTGGCGCGGAGGTCCGGCTGGGCTGACTCGCGGGTCGCCGCGGGGCCGGGGGCAGGGTCGGGCGCAGGGCTGAGGCGAACGCTCGGCGGGCGTCGCCTGGTGGTTTGACGTCCCGGTGTCCGGCAGCGTGTACTGGTGTGATCGAACATGTGTTCGACGGCGCGGGCCCCCTCGCGCCGGGCAGCCAGTGGACGGGAGGGCTCGTCGTGCCGCGGACGACGGACGGCCGGTACGCCGAGCTGCACGCCCACTCGGCGTTCAGCTTCCTCGACGGCGCGAGCCAGCCCGAGGAGCTCGCCGCCGAGGCTGTGCGGCTCGGCCTGGACGCCCTCGCGCTCACCGACCACGACGGCCTCTACGGCGTGGTGCGCTTCGCCCAGGCCGCGCGCGCCGTCGGGCTGCCCACCGTGTTCGGCGCCGAACTGCACCTGCCCGTCCCCGGCGGGGGGTGGGGCGCGCAGCGCGTCAGCGGCCCCGACGTGCTCGACGCGCCCACCGGCGTCCCCGACCCCCGCGCCACCCACCTGCTCGTGCTGGCCCGCGGGCCCGACGGCTACCGCGCGCTGTCGAGGGCCATCGCCACGGGACACCTGGCCGCCGGGGCCAAGGGCGCCGCGCAGCACACCTGGGAGGGGCTCGCCGAGCAGGCCGCCGGGCAGTGGCTCATCCTCACCGGCTGCCGCAAGGGCTCCGTCCGCCAGGCCCTCGCCAGCGGCGGGGGAGCAGACGGCGAGGTGACGCCCGAGGGATTCCTCGCCGGCCGCGCCGAGCTCGACCGGCTCGTCGGGCTGTTCGGCCACGAGAACGTCGCCGTCGAGGCCACCGACCACGGCGGCCCGTTCGACGCCGAGCGCAACGACGCCCTCGCGGCGCTCGCGGCCGCCGCCGACCTGCCCCTCGTCGCCACCGGCAACGTCCACTACGCCACCCCCCGGGACGCCGATCTCGCGGCGGCGCTCGCGGCCGTGCGGGCCCGCTCCTCGCTCGACGACCTCGACGGCTGGCTGCCCGGCGCCCCCACCGCCCACCTGCGCTCGGCGGCGGAGATGCTGGCCCTGCACCGACGCCACCCGCAGGCCGTGGCCACCGCCGCGCGCCTGGCCGCCGAGTGCGCGTTCGACCTCGCCCTGGTCGCCCCCCAACTGCCGCCCTACCCCGTGCCGCCCGGCCACACGGAGGCGAGTTGGCTGCGCGAGTTGGTGCGTCGCGGCGCCCTGGAGCTGTACGGGCCGCCGGAGGCCGAGCGGGTGCCCGGGGCGTACGCGCAACTCGAGCACGAGCTGCGCGTCATCGAGGACCTGGGCTTCCCGGGGTACTTCCTGGTCGTCTACGACCTGGTCGACTTCTGCCGCCGCAACGGCATCATGGCGCAGGGCCGCGGCTCGGCCGCCAACTCCGCGGTCTGCTACGTGCTGCGGGTCACGGCGGTGGACGCGGTGGCCCACGGGCTGCTGTTCGAGCGCTTCCTGGCGCCCGAGCGGGACGGGCCCCCGGACATCGACGTGGACATCGAGTCGGGCCGCCGCGAGGAGGTCATCCAGTACGTCTACGCCAAGCACGGCCGCACGCATGCCGCGCAGGTCGCGAACGTCATCACCTACCGGCCGCGCTCGGCGGTGCGCGACGCGGCGCGCGCGCTCGGCTACGACGCGGGGCAGCAGGACGCGTGGAGCAAGTCCATCGAGCGCTGGGGCAGCCTGCGCGGCGCGGACCCAGTGACGCCCGACGGCCGCGACGCCGCGCCCGCGCGTGACGCGCCGCCCGCCCGGACCGGTCGGGGCCGCGACCCGCATGACGCGGTGTGGGGGACGACGTTCGAGCCCACCGCCGACCGGCACGACGTGGTCCCGCGCACCCGCCCCCCGGCGGCGTCCGAGCTCGACGAGATCCCCGAGCAGGTCATCGACCTGGCGGAGCGATTCCTGCGCCTGCCGCGTCACCTGGGCATCCACTCGGGCGGCATGGTGATGTGCGACAGGCCCGTCATCGAGGTCTGCCCGGTGGAGTGGGCCCGGATGCCGGGGCGCACCGTGCTGCAGTGGGACAAGGAGGACTGCGCCGACGCGGGGCTGGTGAAGTTCGACCTGCTGGGCCTGGGCATGCTGACCGCCCTGCGGATCGCGTTCGACCTGGTGCGCGAGCATGAGGGCGTCGAGCTCGACCTGCACGCCCTGCCGTACGAGGACCCGCTCGTCTACGACCTGCTCAGCGCCGCCGACACGGTGGGCGTGTTCCAGGTGGAGTCGCGCGCCCAGATGGGCACCCTGCCGCGCCTGCAGCCGCGCCGGTTCTACGACATCGTCGTGGAGGTCGCGCTCATCCGCCCCGGGCCCATCCAGGGCGGCTCGGTGCACCCGTACATCAACCGGTACCACGGCCGGGAGAAGGTCACCTACCTGCACCCCAAACTGGAGAAGTCGCTCGCGAAGACCCTGGGGGTGCCGCTGTTCCAGGAGCAGCTCATGCAGATGGCCATCGACGTCGCGGACTTCACCCCCGCCGAGGCCGACCAACTGCGCCGGGCGATGGGCTCCAAGCGGTCCACCGAGCGGATGGAGGCCCTGCACGCCCGCCTGCTCGCCGGGATGGCCGCGAACGGCATCGACCGGGAGACCGGCGAGCAGATCTTCGACAAGCTCAAGGCCTTCGCCGACTTCGGGTTCCCCGAGTCCCACGCGTACTCGTTCGCGTTCCTCGTGTACGCGAGCGCCTGGCTCAAGGTGCACCACCCGGCCGCCTTCTACGCCGGCCTGCTGGCCGCGCAGCCGATGGGCTTCTACTCCCCACAGTCCTTGGTCGCCGACGCGCGCCGCCACGGCCTGCAGGTGCTGCGCCCGTGCGTGCAGGCCTCCGGGGTGCAGGCACGGGTCGAGCGGCTGGGCCCGACGCCGCCGGGTGGGGAGCCGCGCCTCGTGCCGACGCACTCCGGCACGGCGCCGGTGCACGAGCACGCGACAGCCGACAACGGCCGGGCGCTCGCGGTCCGGATGGGCCTCGCCTCGGTGCGGGGCGTGGGGGAGGACGTCGCCGAGCGCGTGGTGGCCGAGCGCGTCGCGCATGGGCCGTTCGTGGACCTGCGCGATCTGGTGCGCCGGGTGAGCCTGACCACCGCGCAGCTCGAGGCGCTCGCCACCGGCGGCGCCCTGGGCGCGTTGGGGGCCACCCGGCGGGAGGCGTTGTGGGCCGCGGGCGCCCTCGCCCTGGAGGGGCCCGACACGCTACCCGGCGTCGCGGTGGGCGTCAGCGCCCCCACGCTGCCCGGCATGACGGACGTCGAGCTGGCGGTGGCCGATGTGTGGGCCACCGGCGTCTCAGTGGACTCCTACCCCACGCAGCACGTGCGCGAGGGCCTCGACGCCGCCGGTGTGCTGCGCGTCGAGCAGGCGTACCGCCACGAGGAGGGGAGGCGGGTCGCGGTGGCGGGGGTCGTCACCCACCGACAGCGGCCGGGGACGGCGGGCGGGGTCACGTTCCTGTCGCTCGAGGACGAGACGGGCCTGCTCAACGTGGTCTGCTCGCCGGGGCTCTGGCAGAAGTTCCGCAAGGCGGCCCGCACGTCGGCGGCGCTGGTGGTGCGCGGCCGGCTGGAACGGGCCGACGGCGCCACGAACCTCATCGCCGAGCACCTGGCCCCGCTGTCCCTGCGGGTGCGGACCACGTCGCGCGACTTCCGTTGAAGGGCAGCCGCACCCGAGCCGGACCCGGTGGTTACGCTGCCTAGATGCCCCTCTTCGGCTCGCTGGTCGCCTACCTCCCCACCCCGCGCACCGTCACGGAGGAGGTCGCCGAGGGTGTGCTCGCCCAGCTCGTCGACCGGGCCGTGGCCGGTGGCGCCAGCGGCGTCGCGGTGCTCGGCAGCACGGGCGGATTCGCGTACCTGGACCGGGCCCAGAGGCGGCGGGTGTGCGAGGCGGCTGTGGAGGCCGCGGCCGGGCGGGTCCCGGTGCTGGCGGGCGTCGGCGCCCTGACCACCCGCGACGTCCTCGACCTCGCGCGCGACGCCGAGCAGGCGGGGGCAGACGCGCTGCTCGTGCCGACGATGGCGTACCTGCCGCTCACCGACGACGAGGTGCACGAGCTGTACCGGTGTGTGACCCAGGTGGTCGGGATCCCGCTGTGGGCGTACCACAACCCCGTCGCCACCCGGTACGACTTCAGCATCGAGCAACTGCGCCGCGTCACCCGGCTGCCCGGCGTCCAAGGCGTCAAAGACCGGGGGGCCAGCGCCGACCTGGTGCGCGGACGCGCGCGGGAGCTGCACCACAAGCTCCCCGCCGACATCGAGATCGGCTTCAGCGGCGACGGCCTCGGCGTGCACGGCCTGCTCGGCGGCGCCCGCACCTGGCACTCCGGGCTCGCGGGCGTGCTGCCCGCCCGCTACGCCGAGGTCGCCGACGTGGCCGCCGCCGGGCACGCCGAGCGCGCCCTGGCCCTGATGGCTGGGCTCCAGCCGCTCGCCGACCTCGCCGCGACCGGCGGCGCGCGCGTCGTGCACGCCGTGGGGGAGGCGCTCGGCGTGGATGTCGGCCCGCTGCCGGCCCCGCTGCGGCGGCCCGGGCCCGGCGTGCTCCGAGAGATCGACCGGGCGCTCGCGGGCCTCGACGACCCCGCGTAGGCGCCGGGGCGGCCTACTCCTCGTCGCCTTGATAGGCCTCATACGGCTCGCGCACGTCCCCGGGCTCCAGCTCCGGCTCGGGCTCCCGCAGCCGGGAGAACACCGTCCACGCGACCGCGACCAGCGGCACCGCGATGACCGCGCCCAGGATGCCGGCCGTCAACGTGCCGCCCAGCACCACCACGGCGATCACGACGGGGTGCAGCGCGACCTGCTTGCCCATCACCAGAGGCTGCAGCACATGCCCCTCGAACTGGCCGATCAGCGCGATCCCGATGCCGACGATCGCCGCCTGCACCGGCCCGTTCGCCGCCAGGGCCACGATCATCGCGATGACCATCGCCGCGGGGGCGCCCACCAGCGGGATGAACGCGCCGATCAGCACCAGCACCGCGAGGGGCGCCGCCAGCGGCACCCCGATGATCGACAGCAGGATGAACGCCAGCAGGCCGTCGGTGAACGCGATGATCAGGATGCCGCGCGTGTAGCCGGAGAACGTGTACCACCCGGCGGCGCCCGCGACGCTCCACGACCTCCGAGCGCTCAGGGGGAGCTGCGCCAGGAACCACTCCCACATCTGCCGCCCGCTGGTGAGGAAGAACACCGCGCAGAACGTCGCCAGCGCGAGCGCCGTCAGCACCTCCACCACGCTGCCCGCGCCTGCCGCGGCCTCCGACGCGAGCTCGCTGGCGTGCTCCTCCACCCACGTCCGGCCGTTCTCGATCCACTGGTTGATCTGGTCGGAGGTGACCCGGAACGGCGAGCCGTCCTCGAGGAAGTCGATGATGTCCTGGATGCCGCTGGCGAACTGGTCGGACAGCTTGGACCACTGGCCCGCGACCGACACCCCCACGTAGGTGAGCATCCCCAGCAGGATCAGCACCCCGCCCAGCAGCCCGAGGGCCGTGGCCAGCGGCCGCGGCATCACCCGGGCGAACAGCTCCACCGCGGGGCGCAGCACCGCCGTGAACACCAGGGCCAAGAACAGGGAGATGAACAGCAGCTGCACGCGGGACGTGGCGTAGAAGACCAGGGCGATGGCCGCCGTCACCACCAGCAGCCGCCACGACACCCCGGCCAAGTTCGTCAGCCAGCGCGGCGCCGTCGGCTCGGCGACGACGATGGGGGCGGCGCGACGGGAGCCCGCGAGGCGCCGCGTCGAGGACGTCACGCCGACCGGGTGCCGGGGCGGGCCCGAGGCCCGGTCGCCCGACGCGCCCTGATCGGCCATCAGCCCTCCTCCGGTGTGGCGGGCGTCACCCCGAGATCGGGTGATCTGGCCCCGTACGCTGCGGTGATGCTGTCCCTGGACAGTCTGCCCCGCACCCGCGATTCATGCTCGACCGGCTCGCCATGCTATGTTTCTGCCCGCACCTGAGGGAGCCGAAAGGCGTCCTGAGGTCCACCTGTCCGGGTGGCGGAATGGCAGACGCGCTAGCTTGAGGTGCTAGTGCCCGAAAGGGCGTGGGGGTTCAAGTCCCCCTCCGGACACTCGTTGAGACAGCGACGACGAAGGCCTCGATCCCCGCCAGGATCGGGGCCTTCGTCGCTTCCACTTGCTCTCGTTGAGCGCCTTCTGCTCAGGAGCCGCTCCTGCGGGCGTAGGCGGGGGACGCCCCGAAGTCGACGGAGACGCATGGCTCGTCACCCACGACCCAGGCATCGTGGCCCGGTTCGACGCGCACGACGTCGTTGGGCGCGGCCTCCACCTCGGCGCCGTCGTCCATCACCACCTTCAGCCGCCCAGAGATCACGTAGAAGAAGTGCGGTGACTGGCAGCTGTCCGTGCCCGCGATCGGGCGGACGTTCTCCGACCACCGCCAGCCGGGTTCGAACGTCGCCTTGACCACCGTGTTGCCAGCCAACTCCACGACCTGCGCCTGGCCATTGCCCGTGAATGGTCGAACGTCGTCAGGCGCGTCGAAGCTCTTCGACTCCACTCCAGCCATCAGAACCAACCCCCTTGATCGAGTGACCCATTCGACGCTACGCCGGCGCCCGTCATCGTGAAGCCCTTCGCGTCCTGGGCTGCGCCCACCTGACCGGTCGGCGCCTCGGGGTCGTTCGTGGGGCTGCCGACGGCAAATCCCGCGACCAGCGGCGTCGTGCGCGGCAGAGTGGCGCCATGAGCAGCCTGCCTGTCACCGCACCGGTCGCCTACGGGTGGCGTGAGCCCTTCGACAACGCGGAGGCCAACGCCCTGCACGCCGAGGCGTTCGGCCATCAGCCCGTCGATGACGACTGGAACGACCGGGTTGCGCGCCTGAGCCTCGGCTGGGCCACCGCCCGGGATGACGCGGGGCTGGTGGGCTTCGTCAACGTCGTGTGGGACGGGCTGGTCCACGCGTTCGTCGTGGACACCTCGGTGGCGTTGCGCGCGCGACGGCAGGGGGTCGGCGCCCGGCTGATCGCGGTGGCGCGAGATGAGGCAGCGGCTGCGGGGTGCGAGTGGCTGCACGTCGACTTCGAGGAGGACCTCGAGGCGTTCTACGTGGACGCGTGCGGGTTCGCGCCGACACGAGCCGGGCTGGTGCGGCTGCGGCCGTGACAGGCGGGGCAGCGCGGTCGCGCAGGTCGTCGGCGGGCGCCAGCCTGGCTCAGTGACCCGTTCCGAGCGCGTGGTCGACATCGACGGGGTGTCGCTGTGCCTCGACATCTCGGGGCCGCCTGACGCCCCGGTGCTGCTGCTCGCGCACGGCGCCGCCTGCTCGCTCGACGCGTGGCCGGACGAGCTGGTCGACCGGCTCGCGCGGGAGCGGCGGGTGATCCGCTTCGACTGGCGGGACACCGGGCGGTCCACCACCTGGCCGGTGGGCCGGCCGGGCTACGGCCTGCCCGATCTGGCCGACGACCTGATGCGGGTCCTCGACGCCGAGGAGGTGGCGCGGGCGCATCTCGTCGGGCTGTCGATGGGTGGATCCGCGGCACAACTGGCGGCGCTCCGGCATCCCGGGCGGGTGCTGACGCTCACGCTCATGAGCTGCACGCCGGGCGCCCCGGGCCGGGAGGCCGACGATCTGCCAGGGCCGGACCAGGAGGCGTTCGCGTCTGGGCCGCCCGAGCCCGACTGGTCCGATCCGGCGGAGGCGGTGGCGTACCTCGTCGAGTCCGAGCGGGCGTACCAGCGTGGCGGCTTCGAGGCCGATGTGCAGCGCGCCGTGGCAGAGCGCACGGTCGCGCGGTCATCGGACCTGCGGGCGCGGGAGAACCACTACGCCGTCGACGGGGGGCCGGGGTGGCGCGGCAGGCTCGGCGAGATCGGCGCGCCGACGCTCGTGGTCCACGGCGCCGACGACCCGGTGTTCCCCCTGCCCCACGCGGAGGCCCTGGCGGTGGAGGTCCCGGGCGCCAGCCTCCTCGTCGTGCGGGACGCGGGGCATGGCGCCCCTCCTCGGCGGGCCTGGCCACAACTGGTCGAGCGGCTGCTGGAGCACACGTCCCGCTAGCGGGCGCAGCGTGAAAGGTTTCGGCTCTTGTGCGTCGGGAAAGCGGTCTCCTACGATCGGGAAACCGGTTCCTCGCTGCGTTGCGCCTGATCCTGGCGCTACCTGCCCGAGTGCCGGGACGGCGGCGCCGACGACCTCCGACGGCGCCATCGGTGACCAGAGGTGTGCGCTCCCGATCCCGAGGAGACGTCCGCACGAGGCGGTGGACGACGACAGGCGGCTGAGGCCAACCCGGCCCCGACGCCAGCCGCCGAGCCGCATGGGGCGCCCAGAGCGCGCCGCACGCACACAGCAACGGCCCGAGTTCAATGACGAATGTGAGGCAACGATGAGACGACTAGTCGCACAACGCACCCTCGCGGCGAGCGCCGCGACGGCCCTGGCGGCCACGATCGGCCTGACCGCCCTGGCCATGCCCGCCGCCCAGGCGGCGACCGGCAGCGCCACCGGCTACGCGAGCAGCAACGGCGGCACCACCGGCGGAGCCGGCGGCCAGACCGTGCGGGCCACCACGGGCACCGCGATCCACGCGGCCCTGTGCAGCCGGGCCAGCACCAGCACCCCGATCACCATCGAGGTCGTGGGGACCATCAACCACGGCAACACGTCCAAGGCGTCGGGCTCCTCCTGCAGCACCGCGGACGGCGTGATCGAGCTCAAGGGGATCAGCAACGTCACGATCGTCGGTGTCGGCAGCGGCGCCACCTTCGACCAGGTCGGCATCCACATCCGGGACTCCCGCAACATCATCATCCAGAACGTGACGGTCAAGAACGTCAAGAAGTCGGGCTCGCCCACATCCAACGGCGGCGACGCCATCGGCATGGAGGACGGCGTCCGCAACGTGTGGGTGGACCACGTCACCCTGGAGGCCTCGGGTGGTGAGTCGGAGGGCTTCGACGGCCTGTTCGACATGAAGAACAACACCCAGTACGTGACGCTGTCGTACAGCGTCCTGCGCAACTCGGGCCGTGGCGGCCTTATCGGCTCCAGCGAGAGCGACACCACGAACGGCTTCGTCACGTTCCACCACAACCGCTACGAGAACATCGACTCCCGCGCGCCCTTGCTGCGTGGCGGCATCGCGCACATCTACAACAACCACTACGTGAGCCTCAACGAGTCCGGCATCAACTCGCGGGCCGGGGCCAAGGCGAAGGTGGAGAACAACTACTTCGAGGACTCCAAGGACGTCCTCGGCACCTTCTACACGGACCAGGCCGGCTACTGGCAGGTCGCCGGCAACATCTTCGACAACGTGACGTGGTCCAGCCGCAGCGGCGACAACCAGCCCGCCGGCCCCAACCCCACGTCGAACACGACCGTCAGCATCCCGTACTCCTACGGCCTGGACGGCGCGAGCTGCGTGCCCGACGTCGTCCGCCAGACGGCAGGCGCCAACACGGGGCTGCGCGTGTCGAACGGCTCGTGCACGCCGCAGACGCCGAGCCCCACGACCAACCCGACGACGAACCCCACCACCAACCCCACGTCCAACCCGACGACCAGCCCGACGACCAGCCCGACGTCGAACCCGACGCCGAGCGGGACCAACCTGAGCATCGGCGCCAGCTCCGACGGCTCGAGCAAGGCGAGCGGGACGAGCTACGGCAACGCCCACGACGGCTCGACGAGCACCTACTGGTCGCCCTCGGGAACCACCGGGCGGATCTCGATCAAGTGGGGCTCGGCCACCACCGTGTCCAAGGTCAACATCCGTGAGGCGTCCGGCGCCGTCGGCAACATCGGGGCGTGGAAGGTCGTCAACAACGACACCGGCGCGACCCTGGCCACGGGCAACGGCGCCGGGGTGATCTCCTTCACCGCGACCTCGCTGAAGAAGATCAACTTCGAGATCACCAGCGCGTCGGGCACGCCGCGCATCGCGGAGTTCGAGACCTACAAGTAGCACCCGCCGCGTCGCCGGACCCGTCTCGCGGTGACGTGAGAGGGCAGTCCGCGCGGTGAGGCAGCGACATCGAAGGCCCCGGGGCGCGCGCTCCGGGGCCTTCGACGCGCGCGATCACTCGGGGCGCCGTTCCAGCACGTGCAGGTAGTGCGGGTTCGACATGACGCCCAGCACGTTCCCGAACGGGTCCACCACCGCCGCGGTGACGTAGCCCTCGCCCCGGGGCGTCGGCTCCTCGAAGGGCGTGGCGCCCCGTGCCAGCAGGTCCTCGTAGGTCTGCCGCGGGTCGTCGACGTGCCAGTAGGCGATGGCGCCTCCCGGGTCGTCGCTGGAGCGTGGTGGCGCGAAGGAGGAGTCGATGATGCCGAGCTCGTGCTGGTAGTCGCCGATGCGGAACTCCATGTACCGCGGGGGAGCGGGAGGCTCGGGCATGACGTAGTACGGCTCGACGCCCAGCAGCTGGCTGTACCAATCGGCGGCTGCTGCGACGTCCGGGGCCCAGAAGCTGATGGTGGTGAGTCCTCGCAGAGGGCTGGTCTTGCTCATCGCCCGCGCTCCCTCGTGTCGATGGCCGAGCGGCCAACCGGCCGCCCGGTGTTGTCGTCATCGTCACCCCGGCCCGTCGGGGCCCGCACCCGCAGGGGCGTGTCGCCGTCCGCCGCCGTCGCCACGGTCATGTCTGAAACCCGCCAGCCTTCGCCGCGCCGCGGGGTGAGGATGGACCCATGAGCAGCGACCGGACCGCGCACGCCGACGGGGCGCGATGCGCCCTGGGCGACCCGATGTTCGCGGAGCGCTACCGGGCGATCGACGCGCGCGACACCCGGTTCGACGGGCGGTTCTTCACGGCGGTCTCCTCGACCGGGATCTACTGCCGGCCCTCATGCCCGGCCCGCACCCCGGCGCCTCGGAACGTCACCTTCTTCCTCACGTCGGCCGCCGCGCACCAGGCGGGCTACCGCGCCTGCAAGCGCTGCCTGCCGGAGGCGGCGCCCGGCACACCGGACTGGGACCTGCGGGGCGACCTGGCCGCCCGCGCGATGCGCCTGATCGCCGATGGCGTTGTCGACAGGGAGGGCGTCGACGGCTTGGCCGCGCGTCTGGGCTACACGGCCCGGCACGTCCACCGGCTGCTGGTGGCCGAGCTCGGCGCGGGGCCGCTCGCCCTCGCAAGGGCCCGGCGGGCCCAGACTGCCCGCTCGCTGCTGGTGGGCACCAGCCTGCCGATGGCGCAGGTGGCATTCGCAGCGGGCTTCGGCTCGATCCGGCAGTTCAACGAGACGGTCCACGAGGTCTTCGCGGCCCGGCCGAGCGAGGTGCGCGCCCGCGCCGGCGCCGTCCCGGGCGGCCACCCGCCGACGGGCGCGACCGCGGCGGACGCGCCGGTGCGGCTCGACCTCGACCTGCCCGTGCGGCAGCCGTTCGACGCGCCAGGCGTCTTCCGATTCCTGGCCATGCGCGCGATCCGGGGGGTGGAGGTGGCCGACCTCCGCGGCGACGGCCCGCTGCGGTACGCCCGGACGCTCACCCTCCCGCATGGCCCCGGCGCGCTCGAGGTCGTCGCGACGCCTACGGCAGGCGGATGGCGGCTGCGCGCGGGGCTCGAGCTCGCCTCATTGGCCGACGTCGTCCCCGCAGTCGCCCGCGCCCGGCGCATGCTCGACCTGGACGCCGACCCTCTCGCCATCGACGACGCGCTGGGCGCCGACCCCCGGCTGGCCCCGCTTGTCACGCGCACGCCGGGGATCCGCGTGCCGGGCGCGGTGGACCCGCATGAGCTGGTGGTCCGGGCGCTCGTCGGGCAGCAGATCTCCGTCGCCGCCGCCCGCACCCACCTGGGCCGCCTCGCCACCGAGGTGGGGGCTCCGCACGCCTCGGGCATCCCCGGCCTCGATCGGATCTTCCCCACACCCGCCCAGATCGTCGAGGGAGTGCCGGAGCCCGACGAGCACCTGGACCCGGACCGGCCCCTGCGACTTCCCCGTCAGGCGGTGCGCGCCGTGCTGGCGACCGCCCGGGCCCTGGCCGACGGCAGCCTCGACGTCCATGTCGGCGCCGATCCGGAGGCGCTGCGCGCCCAGCTCGTCGCCCGCCCGAGGATCGGCCCGTGGACCGCCGCCTACATCGCCATGCGCGTGCTGGGCGATCCCGACGCCTGGCTCGACGGCGATGTCGCGCTCGTCGCCGGCGCGCGCGCGGTCGGCGTGCTCGAGGACGACGGCCCCATGGCCGCCAGCCACCGGGCGCTCACACGCCATGCCGCCGCCTGGGCGCCATGGCGCTCATATGCCGCGATGCACCTGTGGCAGGCCGCCGACGCGGCCCGCCCCGAGAGGAGAGCCCCATGACCGCGAGCACTGCGACGGCGAGCACCACGATGGCGAGCACTGCGACGGCCGGCACGCCAGATGGCCCGTTCACCGTCCTGCTCAACGGCGGCGACGTCCTCGCCTCCGGTTGGACCGAGGACGTCGCGTCCCTCCTCGCGCTCGTGCACCCGTCCCTGCGCCCCGCGCCCGGCGACGTGGTGCGGGCGGGACCGGCGACCCAGGACGAGGCGGCCAGGTCGGCTCTCGGCGCGGTCGCCGCGTTCTACGACGGCGACCTCGAGGCGCCCGCCAGGATCGCCGTCCGCCAGCGGTCGGGGGAGTTCCGCATGCGTGCCTGGGAGGTGCTGCGGCAGGTCGCCCCCGGCGAGCGCGTCACGTACTCGGACTACGCGGTGCGCGCGGGCCATCCCGCGGCGGTGCGGGCGGCGGCCGCGGCATGCGCGATGAACGCCGCGGCGCTGTTCGTCCCCTGCCACCGGGTCCTGCGGTCCGACGGCGGGCTCGGCGGGTTCCGGTACGGCCTCGCCCGCAAGCAGCGGCTGCTCGACCATGAGGCGGGATCGGGCCCGCAGCCGGTGTTGTTCCCGTTCTAGCCCAACCCCCGCGCCTCGGCCCGGCCAGCGGCGAGGGCAGCCGTCAGACGGCGGGCCCCGGCTGCCCACCAGGGTGCGGGGGAGTGCTGTCGCGCGCGTCGAGGATCCCGTCGCGCACGGCACGCCGGACGATCCAGTACGCGGCGTACAGCGTCGCGGCGAGCACCAGGAGGCTGATCAGCAGGGAGATGACGGAGGCGGCTGCGAGCGATCTCATGTCCGGATGCTAGGGACAGGGCGGGACCACCGAGCGGGATTCGGCCAGGGGAGTTGTGGGTCTTGGCCGGAGGATTCGGGGGTGTCAGGCGCCGCGCAGCCGGGCCGTGCTCTCCCGGACGATGAGCTCGGTGGCCAGGTCGATGCGCTGGTTCGCCGGGGTCTCCCCGCGCGCGAGGCTCAGCACCATGCGGGTCGCGGTGCCGGCCATCTCGCGCAGGGGCTGGCGGATGGTGGTGAGCGGCGGCCCGATCCACTCGGTGAGGGGCAGGTCGTCGTAGCCCACCACCGACAGGTCCTCGGGAACGCGCAGCCCGAGCTCGCGGGCCGCGCGGATGACGCCGAGGGCCTGCAGGTCCGATCCGGCGAAGATGGCGGTGGGCCGGTTGGGGCGGCTGAGCAGGTCGAGGCCGTGCTGGTAGCCGCCCTGGACGAAGAAGTCGCCGTGGCGCACGAGCTCGGGGTCGACGGGCGCGCCGACCTCGTCGAGCGCGGTGCGGTACCCGTCGATGCGGGCGCGGCTGCAGAGCACGTCGGTGGGCCCGGCGATGACGGCGATGCGGCGGTGGCCGAGGCCGAGCAGGTGGCGGGTCGCGGCGAGGCCGCCGTTCCAGTTCTGCGAGCCGACGGTGGGGATACCGGCGGGCGGCTCCCCGGCGGTGTCGACCACGACGAAGGGGATGGCGCGGGACTCGAGTTGGCGGCGTTGGGTGGGCTCGAGGTCGGACATCACCAGGATGACGCCGAGCGGGCGCCGGGCGAGCAGGTCGTCGAGCCATTCTTGGCGGGGCCGGTGTGCGCCGCCCAGGTCCGAGAGCACCACACCGACGCGGGCGGGGCCCGCCACCTGCTCGACGCCCTTGATGATCTCGACGGCCCACGCCGAGTCCAGCTCGTGGAACACGAGGTCGAGCAGCCGGGGCCCGGACGGGGTGCGGCTGCGGCGGCGCTGGTAGCGGTGGTGGGCGAGCGCGGCCTCGACGCGAGCGCGGGTCGCCGCGGCCACGTCGGGGCGACCGTTGAGCACCTTGGACACCGTGGGCACGGAGACCCCGGCCTCGGCGGCGATGGTCGCGATGGTGGGGGCGGTGCTGGCGCCCGGGTCGTGGTCGATGCTGCTCATCCGGGTCTCGGTCCCCATCTCTGCTTCGCGCCCCGCAAGTTTCGATCAAAAAGGTAGCACTTGGGCGCATCTGTCACGCGGGGCAAATGGGGGGTGCGCGGGTGATCTGGCCTGCCCGGCGCCCTTGACGCGTCTGCGCGGGACCCCTAGCGCCCTTGCACCAGACATATCGGACACTCGTTCGATAGTTTCGAGACCCACGGCGTGGTGGGTGCGGAGGTGTCCTGACCGATGGCCGTCGACCCGGACTTCCTCGCGCATGACGCCACCGCCCCCGGGCCTGACGGCGGCATCGACCCCGGCCCGGCGCCCTGGCGGGACCCTT
This sequence comes from Cellulomonas cellasea, assembly GCF_030372105.1. Lineage (GTDB taxonomy): Bacteria > Actinomycetota > Actinomycetes > Actinomycetales > Cellulomonadaceae > Cellulomonas_A > Cellulomonas_A cellasea_A. Next base: position 79,657 of record NZ_JAUDBQ010000016.1, read on the forward strand.
CCAGGCCCGTCGCCGAGCGCGTCGAGGCGCTCCTCGCCCGGATGTCCCTGGACGAGAAGCTGGCCCAACTCGTCGGCCTGTGGGTCGGGGCCGACGCCTCAGGCGCCGTCGTCGCCCCGCACCAGAACGAGATGTCCGACGGCGCACTCGTCTGGGACGAGGTCATCCGCGACGGCCTGGGCCAGCTCACCCGCCCGCTCGGCGCCGCGCCAGTCGACCCGGTGGCGGGCGCGCGCTCGCTGGCGCGCTCCCAGGCCGCCATCATGTCCGCGAGCAGATGGCGGATCCCCGCACTCGTGCACGAGGAGTGCCTCACCGGATTCACCACCTGGGGCGCCACCGCGTACCCCGTGCCGCTATCCTGGGGGGCCGCCTTCGACCCGGCCCTCGTGGAGCGCATGGCCGCGCGGATCGGCGCCTCGATGCGGGCCGTGGGCGTCCACCAGGGGTTGGCGCCCGTGCTCGACGTCAGCCGGGACGCGCGCTGGGGGCGCACCGAGGAGACCATCGGCGAAGACCCCTACCTGGTCGGCACCCTCGGCGCCGCATACGTGCGTGGACTCGAGGGCGCGGGGGTCATCGCGACGCTCAAGCACTTCGCCGGGTACTCGGCGTCCCGCGCGGGGCGGAACCTGGCGCCCGTGTCCATGGGACCCCGCGAGCGCGCGGACGTCATCCTCCCGCCGTTCGAGATGGCCCTGCGCGACGGTGGCGCCCGCTCCGTCATGCACTCCTACGCCGACGTCGACGGGGTGCCGGCGGCCGCCGACGTCGGCCTGCTCACCACGCTGCTGCGCGACGAGTGGGGGTTCACCGGCACCGTCGTCGCGGACTACTTCGGCATCCGGTTCCTGCAGGCGCTGCACGGCGTCGCACAGGACGAGGGGGAGGCCGCGGCGCTCGCGCTCACCGCCGGGGTCGACGTCGAGCTGCCCAGCGTCCACTGCTACGGGGCGCCGCTGCGGGAGTCGGTGGCCCGCGGCGATGTCGACGAGTCGCTCGTGGACCGCGCGGCCCGCCGCGTGCTCGCCCAGAAGATCGGGCTGGGCATGCTGGACGACGGATGGGAGCCGGAGCCGGCGGGCCTCGACGAGGTCGACCTCGACGACGACGAGAACAAGGCGCTGGCCCTGCGGCTCGCGCGCGAGGCGGTGGTGCTGCTGGCCAACCCCCACGCCACGCTGCCCCTGCGCGACCTCCAGCGCGTCGCCGTGGTGGGCCCGCTGGCGGACGACCCGCTCGCGATGATGGGCGACTACACCTTCCCGGCGCACGTCGCCGTCCACCACCCCGACGTCCCCCCGGGCGTCGACGCGCCGACACTGCTGGACGCGCTGCGCGGCGCCGGGGTGGATCCGCTCCACGCCCCCGGCTGCGCCGTCACCGGCGACGACACGTCGGGCTTCGCCGCGGCGGTGCGCGCCGCCGCCGCCGCGGACGTGTGCGTCGTGGCCGTCGGCGACCGTTCCGGGCTGTTCGGGCGCGGCACGTCGGGGGAGGGCAGCGACGCGACAGGCCTGCGGCTGCCCGGCGTCCAGGAGGACCTGGTGCGGGCCGTGCTGGGCGCTGGGACACCCGTGGTGCTGGTCCTCGTCACCGGGCGGCCCTATGCCGTGGGGGCGCTCTCGGACGACGCGGCCGCCGTGGTGCAGGCGTTCTTCCCCGGGCAGCTCGGCGGGCAGGCGCTGGCCGAGGTGCTGCTCGGCGCCGTCAACCCGTCTGGGCGCCTGCCGGTGGGGATCCCCGCCGACCCGTCGGGCCAGCCCGCGCCGTACCTCACCGCCGCGCTGGGGCGGCGATGCGACATCTCCTCGGTGGACCCCACCCCGCGGTTCCCGTTCGGGCACGGCCTGTCCTACACGTCCTTCGCCTGGGAGGGCGCGCGCGTGGTCGGCACGGCGGACGGGCAGCGGGCCCGATGGGACTCCGCGGGGTCGGTGCAGGTGGAGGTCCTCATCCGCTGCTCGGGGGATCGGGCGGGGACGGAGGTCGTCCAACTCTACCTGCACGACCCGGTCGCCCAGGTGGTGCAACCGGTGATGCGTCTCGTCGGCTACGCCCGGGTGGACCTCAGGCCAGGGGAGGTCGCGAGGGCGCGATTCACGGTCCACGCGGACCTCGCCTCATTCACCGGGCTGTGCGGCCGGCGGATCGTCGAGCCCGGCGACGTCGAGCTGTGGCTCGCCCGGTCCAGCGCGGATGTGCACGCGGTGCTGCCGCTGAGCCTCGAGGGGCCACTGCGGGAGGTCGGCCACGACCGCGTGATGACGTCGTCGTCGGCGGTCGCCCTCGTGGAAGGGGCCGGCGGGGTGGTGGTCTCGTGAGCGTGCACGACCCGGTGCTGTCGGGCCCGCCGCCCGCCGCGCCTGACGCCGCTCCGCGAGTCCCCGCCGGGCCGGCCCGCGGCGCCCGGCCCGTGCGCACCGCCCCCCGCCGGCTCACTTGGCGCCAGGCATGGCGGCGTGACTGGCGGCTGTACACGCTGGTCCTCACGCCGCTGCTGTTCCTGCTGCTGTTCCGCTACCTGCCGATGGCCGGCAACGTCATCGCCTTCCGCCGCTTCCAACCCGGCGGCAGCCTGTTCGGCGAGGAGTGGGTGGGCCTGCGGTACGTGGAGATGTTCGTCAACGACCCCACGTTCTGGAACGTCTTCCGCAACACGTTCATCCTCGGCGCCCTGACCCTGCTGGTCTGCTTCCCGATGCCGATCGTGCTCGCGCTGCTCATCAACGAGCTCCGCACGGCCAGGCTCAAGCGCCTCGTGCAGACCATCTCGTACCTGCCGCACTTCATGTCGATCGTCATCGTCGCCGGGATGGTCTTCCAGCTGCTGTCGGTGCAGGGCACGGTCAACCAGTTGGTCGGGCTGTTCGGCGGCGAGCCGGTCAGCTTCCTGCAGGACGCCGGCTGGTTCCGCACCATCTACGTCGGCTCCGAGCTCTGGCAGAGCGTGGGCTGGGGAACGATCCTCTACCTGGCGGCGCTGACGACCGTGGACGGCAACCTGTACGAGGCTGCGCGCATCGACGGCGCGAACCGGTGGCAGCAGACCTGGCACATCACGCTGCCGGGCATCCGGCCCACGATGATCACGCTCCTCATCCTCAACGTCGGCACCTTCATGGCGGTGGGCTTCGAGAAGGTGCTGCTGCTGTACAACCCGCTCACGTACCCGACCGCCGACGTCATCTCCACCTACCTGTACCGGGTGGGGATCCTCTCCTCGAACTTCAGCTACGCGGCGGCGATCGGCCTGTTCGAGGCGCTCATCGGCCTGACGCTGATCCTGTCCGCCAACGCGATCTCGCGCCGCACCGTGGGGACGAGCCTGTGGTGACCACCGACGTGGCCCGCGCCGCCGAGGAGGTCGCGCGCCCACGGACCACAGTCGTGCGGGACACCCCCGGGTACCGGGTCTTCCGGGTGGTCAACGCGGTGGTGCTGGGAGTGGTCTGCGTGGTGATGCTCTACCCGTTCGCCACGATCGTCGCGCAGTCGTTCAGCGCCGAGCGGCATATCAACGCCGGCGAGGTGAACCTCGTGCCACGCGGCTTCAACGTCGACACCTACCAGCTGGTGATGGCCGACTCGATGTTCTGGGCCAACTACCGCAACACGGTCGTCTACACGGTCGTGGCCACGGTCATCGCCATGGCGCTGACCACGACGTTCGCGTACGCGATCTCCAAGCGGCATCTCAAGGGCCGCTCGTTCCTCATCGGCGCCGCGGTGTTCACCATGTTCTTCAACGGCGGCCTGATCCCCAACTACGTGCTGATCAGCACGCTCGGATTCAAGAACACCCTGTGGGCGATCGTGCTGCCCAACGCCATCAGCGTGTTCAACCTGCTGGTGATGAAGTCGTTCTTCGAGAACATGCCCGAGGAGCTCGAGGAGGCCGCGGCCATCGACGGCCTCAGCACCTACGGGATCTTCTTCCGCATCGTGCTGCCGCTCAGCAAGGCAGTGCTCGCCACGATGGTGCTGTTCTACGCGGTGAGCTTCTGGAACTCCTGGTTCGCGGCGTTCCTCTACATGGACCGCTCCGAGCTGTTCCCCGTGACCGTGTACCTGCGCAACCTGCTCGCCGCGGCCACCAGCGCGACAAGCGTCGGCGGGGGGTCCACCGACAACCTCACCCAGGTCGACTCGAACATCAAGGCCGTGGCGATGGTGCTCACGGTGCTGCCCATCGTCGCCCTCTACCCGTTCATCCAGAAGTACTTCGTCTCGGGCGTGATGCTCGGGGCGGTGAAGCAGTGAGGCCAGTCCCAGCAGGTCAGTCCCAGCACGGTCAGTCCCAGCACGGTCAGACGACGAGGTTCCGCACCGGAGGGAGCATCATGACAAGGTCACACAGGCGCGCCTGGGCCATAGCGACGGCGGGCGCGCTGGCGCTGGGCCTCGCGGCATGCGGCAGCGGCGAGGAGACGGAGGACGACACCGCGTCCGACCTCGCGGACAAACGCGTCGGCGCGATGGCGGACTACGGGGTGGGGGACCAGTTCGCCGCCACGGAGCCGGTGTCGTTCTCGCTGTTGTACCGCGAGCACCCCGACTACCCGTACGACCCCGAGTGGACGATGGCCAAGGAGCTGACAGAGCGCACCGGAGTCTCCCTCGACCTGTCGATGGCGCCGCTGAGCGACTTCGAGCAACGGCGCTCGCTGGTGATCGGCGGCGGTGACGCGCCGCTCATCATGCCCGTGACCTACCCGGGCCAGGAGACCCCCTTCGTCGCCGCCGGGGCGATCCTGCCCGTGAGCGACTACCTCGACCTGATGCCGAACTTCCAGGACAAGGTCGAGAAGTGGGGCCTGGAGGCGGACATCGACCGGCTGCGCCAGGAGGACGGCAAGTTCTACCTGCTGCCCGGGCTGCTCGAGGACCTCCGGCCCGACTACAGCCTGGCGCTCCGCACCGACGTCCTCGACGAGCTCGGGCTCAAGGAGCCGGCAACCTGGGACGACCTGCATGACGTGCTGCTGGCCGTCAAGCAGGCGCACCCCGACGCGTACCCGCTCTCCGACAGATTCAAGGGCAAGAGCCTGCTCAACTACGCCGCCACGTCCTTCGGCACGGTGGCCGGATGGGGCTTCGGGTCGGGGGCGGCCTGGGACCCCGACGCCGAGGAGTTCGTCTACGCGGCAACCACGCCGGAGTACCGCGAGCTGCTGACGTACCTCCACTCGCTCGTCGAGCACGGGCTGCTGGACCCCGAGTCCTTCACCCAGGAGGACGACGCCGCAGTGGCCAAGCTCGTCACCGGCAAGTCCTTCGCCATCTCCACGAACGCGCAGCTCCTGGCGGGCCACCGCAAGGCGTTCGCCGAGGCGGGCGACACGACCGCCCAGATCGCGAAGATCCGCGTCCCGAAGAGCCCCGCCGGCGACCTGATCAGCGGCGAGCGGCTGGAGAGCGGCGTCATGATCTCCGCCGAGGCGCTGGAGAGCGAGAACTTCGTCGCGCTGCTGCAGTTCGTCGACTGGCTCTACTACTCCGACGCGGGACTCGAGTTCGCCACCTGGGGGGTCGAGGGGACCACGTTCGAGAAGGGCGCCGACGGCAGCCGCACGCTGACCGCGGACGTCGACTTCGTCGGCCTGAACCCGTCCGGCACGACGAACCTGCGCACCGACCACGGGTTCTTCAACGGCGTCTTCCTGCTCGCCCAGGGCTCCACCACCGAGCTCGCCGAGTCCATGCAGACCGAGGAGGAGATCGCCTGGCGCGAGTCGATGCGCGCCAAGGACAGGACCCCCGTCCCGCCGCCCTACCCGCTCAACGAGGTCGAGCGCGAGCAGGTCTCGCTCTACCAGAGCGCCCTCACCGACTACGTCGACCAGAACACCCTGCAGTTCATCCTCGGGTCGCGCGACCTCAGCACCTTCGACGCGTTCGTCACCGAGCTCGAGGGCATGAACCTGCAGGCATTCCTCGACGTCGTCAACAACGCCCAGAAGCGGTACGCGGAGGCCAACGGCTGAGCGCGACCCACGAAGCCCGAGGACACCCCCATGCGCACCCCTGAACCGCATGAGGGCGTCCTCGGGCGTGCCGTCTCCCTCGTCTACTGGGCGCTCGCCCTCGAGGGGCTGCTGCTGCTGACCACAGCGCCCGGCCTGGTGCTGATCGCCCTGCTCACCCCCGACGCCAGCAACGCGCCCCTCCTGGCGATCGCGCTGGTCCCCGTCGCGCCAGCGCTCTCGGCGGCCGTCTTCGCGTGGCGCGCCCGCGGCCGTGAGCACGACCTGGCGCCCGCGCAGCACTTCTGGCGCGGCTACCGGCTCAACGCGCTCGACGTGTCCCGGTGGTGGCTGCCCGCGCTCGCGGTCGGGACGGCGCTCGCGGTGAACCTCGCCCACCTGCGCGCCGTCCCGGGCGGATGGCTGCTCGGCCCGCTGCTCGGGCTGCTCACGCTCGCCAGCGGGCTCGTCGCCGGGCATCTGCTGGTCATCACGTCCCTGTACGCGTTCCGCACCCGTGACGCGCTGCGGCTCGCCGGGTGGTTCCTGGTGCGACGGCCCTTGTCGACGCTGGGCCTGGCGTCGTACGCAGTGCTCGCGGCGGGGGTTGTGGTGGTCGGCTCGGACTGGGTGCTGGCGCTGCTGGGCTCGGTGCTCGCCGCCGCGCTGCTGCGCAACGCGGCGCCGATCCTGCGCGACGTCGAGGCGACGTTCACTGTGCCGATTGGATCAGTGCCGACCGGATCAGTGCCGGGCGGATCAGTGCCGACCGGATCAGTGCCGGGCGGGTCAGCAGATGGCGCGGCCGCTGGCGTCGGGGACGCCTGACTTGCGGAAGAAGTAGGCGCTGACCTGGTCGCGCCACTCGCGCGCGCTGCGGACCTGCTCGGCGAGGCGGGCGGCGACCTCCTCGAACACCCCGGCGGGGATGGCGCCGTCGAGCTCGGACCAGGCGGCGGCCATCTGCTCGACGCGTGCGGCCCCGGCGGCCCGGGAGTCGTAGATGTGCTGGATCACGGTGCTCCCCGAGTGCAGCACATGCGCGTACGGCACGTGGTGGAAGAACAGCAGCAGCTCGTCGGGGCAGGAGTCGGGTGACTCGTAGACGTCACGCCATGGCGCCGGGTACTGGCCGGTGAACCCGGTGCCCGTCGCCCGAGTGCGGTCGACCCCCACGCCGTCGCGATCGGCGAAGTGGTACGTGCCCCACGGGGTGTACTCGTACCCGTCGACGTCGGGCCCGTAGTGATGCCCGGGGCGGACCATGAACCCGACGCCGAGCGGCGCGGTGTACTGCTCGTACGTGTGCCACGAGTCGCCGAGCACGTCGAGCAGCGTCGACCGGACGCGCTCCGTGGCGCCGGGGAAGGCCAGCCCCGCCCACTCCGCCAGCACCCGCTCCGGCGACAGCGTGGGGTCCCAGGCGAGGCGGCCGAACGCGTACAGGTTCGCCTGCGCGAGCGGGTGGCCCGTCCAGAACGGGTCGTCGCCGACGTTCGACACCGCCACCACGCCGCCGCCCGGGGCCAGCGCCGAGCCGGCCACGACATCGGCCACCGACCGCCCGGCGCCCCACGGCCGGAACGCGAGGATCTCGTGCCACCACGGGTGCAGGTGGCACACGTGCCGCTGCTGGCCGGTGTACTCCTGGGTCGCCTGCAGTTCCACGGCCAGCCGGGTGTGCGGCATCGCGGCGAGCACGGGGGAGACGGGCTCCCGGGCCTGGAAGTCCATCGGGCCGTGTTTCACCTGGAGCACCACGTTGTCGTCGAACTTCCCGTCGAGGGGCGCGAAGCAGTCGTGGGCGGCCCGCGCGCGGTCCGTCGAGCGGTCGCGCCAGTCTTGGCGGTGGTCGTACACGAACGCCCGCCAGAACACCGTCCCCCCGAAGGGCGCCAGGGCGCGGGCCAGCAGGTTCGCCCCGTCGGCGTGGTCGCGGCCGTAGGCGAACGGGCCGGGCTGCCCCTCGGAGTCGGCCTTGACCACGTAGCCGCCGAAGTCCGGCACGGCCGCGTACACCTTCGCCGTCGCGTCCGCCCACCATCGGCGGACGTCCGGGTCGTCGGGGTCGGCTGTCGGGAGGCCGCCGACCAGCATCGGCGCCGCGAAGGACACCGATAGGTGCAGGCGGATGCCGTGGGCGCGGAACACATCCGCTAGGCGGGCGACGTCCGCGAGCCCGTCGGTGAGCAGCCGCGCCTCGAGGGCGTGCACGTTGACGTTGTTCACCGCGACCCGGTTGACGCCCACGGAGCCCAGCAGCCGGGCGTACTCCGCCACCCGGGACAGGTCCTCGCGGACGGCGCCGTCGCTGAAGAACAGGGAGCCCCCGGCGTACCCGCGCTCCACCTGGCCCATCACCGGGTGTGGGCCCAGGTTGTCCCAGTGGTCGAGCATGCGGATCGGCAGCGCGGGCGCATGCGTGGTGTCGCTGGCGGCGCCCGGCCCGTCCGTGACGACGCTCTCGCCCTGCCGGACGAGGTGGTGCAGGCCGGCGAGCAGCCCCGACCCGGTCGTGGCGACGACGATCGTGCGGCCCGGGACGCGCACTTCGCGGAACGCGTCGCGGGGGAGCGGGCTCGTCAACGGCTCCGACGCGGCACGGGGCCTCCAGTGGGAGCCGGTGAGCGCGGACGTGGAGGCGAGCACGATGTCGGGCGCTGGGCCCCGCACCGGCCCGTCGAGCGGATCGGCGCCCGTGACCTGCGGGTCCAGCGTGCGCAGCAGGACGCCGCCGTGTGCCGACGTCGCCCGGTCGGCCTCGCGGAGCACGGTGTCCCAGGTCGGCTCGCGTGCTGCGGGCTGCTCCGGGAGCAGCACCGCGACGGTGCGGCGGCCGAGGGGGGCGAAGGCGGCGTCGGGCAGCCAGGCCGGGTGCGCGTCACCAGTCATGGACGGTGCCGTCCTGGAGGCGGCTGACCGGCAGGTAGGCGGGCTGGTACGGGTGGCGCTCCGCCGCAGCGTCGTCGTACCCCACGCCGAGCCCGGGCTCCTCGCCGGGGTGCAGATAGCCGTCGGCGAACGTCGCCGAGACGCGGAAGACCTCATGCGTCAGGGCGGTGTGCGGCATGTGCTCCTGGATGCCGAAGTTGTGGATCGCCAGGTCGAGGTGCAGCGCGGCTGCCATGCCGACGGGGGAGATGTCCGTGGGCCCGTGGATGCCGGACTTGACCTGGTGCTGCGCCGCGAAGTCGAGGATGCGGCGCAGGGCCGTGATCCCGCCGGCATGCGTCACCGACGAGCGCACGTAGTCGATGAGCTGCTCGCGCACCAGCGTCTGGTAGTCCCAGACGGTGTTGAACACCTCGCCGATCGCCAGGGGCGTGGTGGTGTGCCGGCGGACCAGCCGCAGCGCCTCCTGATCCTCCGCCGGGGTGCAGTCCTCCAGCCAGAACAAGCCGTAGGGCTCCAGGTCCTTGCCGAGCCGCGCCGCCTGGATCGGCGTCATGCGGTGGTGGCCGTCGTGCAGCAGCGGCAGCTCGGGGCCGAACTCGCCGCGCACCGCCTCGAAGACGCCGGGCACCTGCCGCAGGTACGCCCGGGTGTCCCAGTCCTCCTCGGCGGGGAGCGGCGCGCGCGCGGCGGGCTCGTACCGGGCGCCCGGCGCCGGGACCCCGTACAGCGTGGTGATCCCCGGCACGGCGGTCTGCACGCGGATGGCGCGGTAGCCCTCGTCGAGATGGCCCCGCACCGAGTCGAACAGCTCGGGCAGGTCGCGGCCCGACGCGTGGCCGTAGGCGAGCGCCCCCGTGCGGGACGCCCCACCGAGGAGCTGGTACAGCGGCAGCCGGGCGATCTTCGCCTTGATGTCCCACAGCGCCATGTCGACGGCGGCGATCGCGGACATCGTCACCGGCCCCCGCCGCCAGTACGCGCCGCGGTACAGCAGCTGCCAGGTGTCCTCGATGCGATGCGCGTCCCGGCCCAGCAGCAGCGGGGCCACATGGTCGCGCAGGTAGGAGGCGACGGACAGCTCGCGGCCGTTCAGCGTCGCGTCGCCCAGCCCGACGACGCCGTCCTCGGTGGTCAGCCGCAGCGTCACGAAGTTGCGGTCCGGGCTCGTGACGAGGACCTCGGCGGAGCGGATGGCCGTGCCGTGCGTCATGACGCCCCCGATCGCGTTCCGCCCCCGCGGGTCGGCGTCGGCGCCGACGCCGACGAGCCTAGGACGCGGCGCAGGGCACGTCGATAACGATCGCGAGATCCGTCGCGGTCGATTTGCCGACCTCTGCGCGACCCCTGCGCGATGCCTGCGCGCGGCCGGGCGACGCGGCTGATTGCGCGGATCCCGAGGGGCGGCCAGGCTGGACGCAGCGCGTGCCGCCAGTCGCGCCTGGGCGCCCGAGGCGACAGGCCCCGGCGCCGGGCGCGCGCCCACGCCTGGAGGTGGCCGTATGCCTGTCGACGATCGACGACGCGACGCCCCCCGCGTGCACCCGACAACTGCCGCGCAGTGGCGGGCCTGGCTCGACGGCCACCACGCGGACGAGCCGCCCGGCGTCTGGCTGGTGTCCTGGCGCGCCCCCACGTGGCGTCCCGTCGTGGGCTATGAGGCCGCGATCCAGGACGCTCTCGCCTACGGCTGGATCGACTCCACGGCGGTGCGGCTCGACGACGAGCGGTCCGCGATCTGGTTCACCCGGCGACGGCCCGGCAGCGGCTGGTCCCGCTCGAACTAGGAGCGCGTCGCCCGCCTCGAGGCCGAAGGGCGGATGGCGGAGGCGGGCAGGGCCTGCGTCGCCGCGGCGCATGCCGACGGCTCGTGGACGCGGCTCGACGGCGTCGAGGAGCTCATCGTCCCCCGTGACCTGGCCACGGCCTTCGACGCCTGTCCCGGCGCCTGGCAGAGCTGGGAGGGGTTCACCCCCTCGCAGCGCCGCTCGATCCTCGCCTGGGTCGCGGACGCCCGCCGCGCGCCCACCCGCGCCGCGCGTGTCGAGGAGACCGCGCGCCGTGCCGCCGACGGCCAGCCCGCCCACCAGCCTCGACGCCGGTGAGACCGCCCAGCCGGTAAGTTGGGCGTGTGTACCGCCTCCTCTTCAACCTGGTCTTTCGCCGCATGGACCCCGAGCGGGCGCATGAGCTCGCGTTCCGCTTCATCCGCTTCGTGGCGGCGGTCCCCGTGCTCGGCTCCGCGATCGCCCGCCTGAGCGCGGCTCCGCCCACTGGGGCTGTGCGCACACTGGGCCGCACCTTCCCCTCGCCGTTCGGCGTGGCCGCGGGCTTCGACAAGAACGCGCAGGGCGTCGCGGGCCTGCGGATGCTCGGGTTCGGCTTCGTGGAGATCGGCACCGTGACCGCGCACCCCCAGCCGGGCAACGAGCCGCCGCGGCTGTGGCGGGTGCTCGACCAGCGGGCGCTGCGCAACCGGATGGGCTTCAACAACGAGGGGTCGGCCGAGGTCGCGCGCCGGCTGCACCGGCTGCGGAGCACCGCCGCCGGGCGGTCCCTGGTCATCGGCGTGAACATCGGCAAGACGAAGGTCACCCCCGCGAGCGACGCCGCGCAGGACTACGCGATCAGCGCCCGCCGGCTCGGCGCCTACGCGGACTACCTGGTGGTCAACGTGTCCTCCCCGAACACCCCGGGCCTGCGCGACCTGCAGTCCGTCGAGTCGCTGCGGCCCATCCTCCAGGCGACGCGCGCCGCCGCCGACGAGGCCACCGCGGCGGTCGGCCGCCCGCGTGTGCCGCTGCTGGTGAAGATCGCCCCCGACCTGTCCGACGAGGACGTCGACGCCGTGGCCGACCTCGTCACCGAGCTGGGCCTCGACGGGGTGGTCGCCGTGAACACGACCATCGCGCATCAGCTCGGCGAGGGCGGGCTGTCCGGCCCGCCGCTGCTCCCACGCGGGCTGGACGTTGTCGCCCGCTTGCGCGGGCGGCTCGGCCCGGACGCCGTGATCATCGGCGTGGGCGGCGTCACCACAGCCGCCGACGCCCGCGAGTACCTGGCCGTGGGGGCCACGCTGGTGCAGGGCTACACCGGCTTCATCTACGAGGGCCCGTTCTGGGCGGCCGGCATCAGCAAGGCGCTGGCAGCCGACGCCGCGCGGGCGGCAGGCGCCTCGCCGGCGGGCGATGTGGCACATGACAGCGCGGGACGCTGACCCCATGGTGATGCGACCGCGGTGGGCGTGGGAGCTCGACGACGTGGACGGGCGCGCGCTCGACCGCCCGATCAGCCCGGTCTTCACCACCCAGTTCGACGCCGAGCAGTGGATCGGCGAGCAGTGGCGCACCCTCGCCCAGCAGGGCGTGCACTCCGCGCGCCTGCTGCATGACGGCCACCAGGTCACCCCCACCCTCGTGCTGCGCATCCCGTGACGCAGCCGCCGTCCGGCGCCGCCACGGGTGAGGACGCGCGCCTGCCCCAGCGGTACGCGCGGCTGTTCGTCGGCCTGGTCCTGTTCGCGGCGTCGCTCGCGATGCTCGTCCGCTCGGGGCTCGGCAACATGCCGTGGGATGTGCTCGGCCAGGGGGTCGCGCTCCGGCTCGGCTGGACGCTGGGCGCCGCGACGTTGATGCTCAGCGTGCTCGTGCTCGCGTGCTGGTTCCCGCTGCGGCAGCGCCCGGGCGCGGGGACCGTGGCCAACGTGCTGGTGATCGGCGCCCTGGTGGACCCGTTCCTGCTGCTGCTAGCCCAGCTGCCGGAGGAGCTCGACCTGCCGGCCGCCGTGGGACTCGTGGTCGGCGGGATCCTGCTCAACGCCGTCGCCAGCGGGCTGTACATCGGCGCGCGCCTCGGCCCCGGGCCGCGTGACGGGCTCATGACCGGCCTGGTCCGGCGCACCGGGCGCCCGGTGAACCTGGTCCGCACCAGCATCGAGGTGCTGGTCGTGGCCGTCGGGTGGGCGCTCGGCGGCACTGTCGGCTTCGCGACCCTCGCCTACGCGCTGGCCATCGGGCCGTTGGTGCACGTGCTGCTGCCACGCCTGACAGTTCCCGAGCGGCGGACGGCCTCCGAGGCCTGAGACGCGAGCAGCCGCCCTCCCGGAGGAGGACGGCTGCTTCTCGCATCCGGCTGGCCGGCCGTGTGGCCGGGCGGGCGGCTCAGCGCGAGGCGGGGGAGTTCTTCGCCGTCTCGGCGGGGTCGCGGACGACGGAGTCGCCCAGCGCGTCGTCGATCCGCGTGAGCAGCTCCGGCGGGATGACGACGCCCGACGCCTTGACGTTCTCCGCGACCTGCTCGGGCCGGCTGGCGCCGATCAGCGCCGCGGCGACGTTGTCGTTCTGCAGCACCCAGGCGACGGCGAGCTGCGCCATCGACAGGCCGAGCTCGTCGGCGATCGGCTGCAGCTTCTGCACGCGTGCCAGCAGCTCGTCGTCGCCCAGGAAGCGCGAGATCATCCGCGCGCCGCCCTTCTCGTCGGTGGCCCGCGACCCGGCGGGGGCGGGCGCGCCCGGCTTGTACTTGCCGGTCAGCACACCCTGCGCCACGGGGGACCACACGATCTGCGAGAGGCCGAGCTCCTTCGAGGTGGGGACGACCTCCTCCTCGATGACCCGCCACAGCGCCGAGTACTGCGGCTGATTGGAGATGAGCTGGAAGCCGAGGTCCTGGGCCAGCGCGTGCCCGGCGCGGATCTGGTCCGCCGTCCACTCGCTGACGCCGATGTACAGGGCCTTGCCCTGGCGGACGATGTCGGCGAACGCCTGCATCGTCTCTTCCAGCGGCGTGTCGTGGTCGTAGCGGTGCGCCTGGTACAGGTCGACGTAGTCCGTCTGCAGCCGCTCCAGCGAGCCGTGGATCGACTCCATGATGTGCTTGCGCGACAGGCCGCTGTCGTTCGCCCCGCCCGGCCCCGTGGGCCAGTACACCTTCGTGAAGATCTCCAGCGACTGGCGGCGCTGACCCTTCAGCGCCTCGCCCAGCACCGTCTCGGCCTTGGTGTTCGCGTAGACGTCAGCGGTGTCGAACGAGGTGATGCCAGCGTCGAGGGCAGCCTGGACGCATGCCTTCGCGGTGTCGTTCTCGACCTGCGAGCCGTGCGTGAGCCAGTTGCCGTAAGTGATCTCGGTGACCTTGAGGCCCGAGTTGCCCAGGTAGCGGTAGTTGACCATCCCGCCACCTTATCGGCGGCTCAGGAGGGTCGCTGACCGTGCTTGACCTGCGGCTTCGGCAGACGCGACGGGCGGAGCTGGAACACGCGCAGCACGGCGTACATGGTGGCGCCCTTGGGGATCGCCTCCTCGCCGAACTTGGCCTTCAGGCGCTTCTTCAGCCCGCGCCACATGATGAAGCCGTCCACGATCATCGCCAGGACGAACAGGTACAGCAGCACGAGGGCGAGGACCGCCGCCTCCGGGCTCGCGGTCGCGAGGACCATCTGCAGCACGATCAGGCCCAGGGCCGCCGGCAGGAAGAACTCGCCGAGGCTCCAGCGCGCGTCCACGTAGTCGCGGATGTAGCGGCGCACCGGGCCGCGGTCCTTGGCGGGCATGTAGCGCTCGTCGCCGGACTGCATCGCGGCGAACTCGCGCTCGCGCTGCACCCGCGCCTTCGCCTTGGCGTTCCGCGCCGCGGCCTTGCGGTCGGCGGGCACCAGGGGTCGCTTGTTCGCGGCCTCGGCCTGCTTCCGCTTGGGCGTGGGCCGGCCCTTGCCGGGCTCCACCGAGGCGGCGGGGCTCACGGGCTCAGGGCTGATGCCGCCGGTCAGGGCCTGGTCGTCCTTGCTGCGTCCGAACACCCCACCAGAGTAGTCGAGAGTACGGTGGGCTCTTGTGACGATCCCACCTGCACCCACCCCTGACCGTGTCGCTGCGCTGCGCGAACGCACCTCCGAGGCGTTCGCCGGGCTGCGCTCCGACCTCGAGGCCCTGGTCCGGATCCCCAGCGTGTCGAGCCCCGCATTCGACCAGGCGCACGTCCAGGCGAGCGCGGAGGCGGTGGCGGAGCTGCTGCGCGGCGCCGGCGTGGACGACGTGCGCATCCTGTCGGCCGACGGCCCCGACGGCGCCCCCGGGCGGCCAGCGGTGGTGGCCCGCAGACCTGGCCCGCAGGGCGCCCCGACGGTGCTGCTCTACGCGCACCACGACGTGCAGCCCCCCGGCGACCCCGCCGCGTGGACGACCCCGCCGTTCGAGCCCGTGGAGCGCGACGGTCGCCTGTACGGGCGCGGCGCCTCCGACGACAAGGCCGGGATCATCGCCCACCTGGGCGCCCTGCGCGTGCTCGGCGACGAGCTCGGCGTGGGAGTCACCCTGTTCATCGAGGGCGAGGAGGAGATCGGCTCGCCCTCCTTCGCGCAGTTCCTCACCGCGCACCGCGACGAGCTCGCCGCCGACGTGATCGTCGTCGCGGACTCCTCGAACTGGAAGGTCGGCACGCCCGCGCTGACCACGTCGCTGCGCGGGCTGGTGGACCTGGACGTCGAGGTGGCGGTGCTCGAGCACGCCGTGCACTCCGGCATGTTCGGCGGCCCGGTGCTCGACGCCGTGACGCTGCTGGCCCGGCTCATCGCCACGTTGCACGACGAGCACGGCGATGTGGCCGTCGACGGCCTCGTCACCGGGACGCCGCCCGAGGTCGACTACGACGAGGGCGACTTCCGCTCCGACGCCACGGTGCTGCCGGGCGCGGACCTGGTCGGCTCGGGGTCGATCAGCTCGCGGTTGTGGACCAAGCCCGCGCTGGCGGTCATCGGCATCGACGCCACGAGCGTCGCGCAGGCCTCGAACACCCTGGCGCCGCGTGCGACGGCCCGGCTGTCGCTGCGCATCCCCCCGGGCCAGGACCCCGCCGCCGCGCAGGCCGCGCTGCGCGCGCACCTCGAGGGCCACGCGCCGTTCGGCGCGCGTGTGACGGTGCGCGACGGCGAGCAGGGCCAGCCGTTCCAGGCGCCGGTGGACTCCGACGCGATGCGCGTGGCCCGCTGGGCGTTCGGCGAGGCGTGGGGGACGCCGTCCGTCGACATCGGGCTCGGCGGCTCCATCCCGTTCATCGCCGACCTGCTCGAGGTGTTCCCGGACGCCGCGATCCTCGTCACGGGGGTCGAGGACCCGGAGAGCCGCGCGCACGGCGCGAACGAGTCCCAGCACCTGGGCGAGCTCGAGCGCGTGGTCCTCGCCGAGGCGTTGCTGCTGGACCGGCTCGGGAGCCGCGGTCGGCGGCAGGGATGTCGTCGGTGGCGGGGATGT
Source organism: Cellulomonas cellasea (assembly GCF_030372105.1). Lineage (GTDB taxonomy): Bacteria > Actinomycetota > Actinomycetes > Actinomycetales > Cellulomonadaceae > Cellulomonas_A > Cellulomonas_A cellasea_A. The sequence goes on from NZ_JAUDBQ010000016.1 coordinate 95,762, forward strand.
TGTCGGTGGCAGGGCGCTCGGGCGCGGCCTCGCGGTGGGCGAGGTCGAGCGCCCGCGACCAGGCCAGCACCGGCTCCGGGATCTCGGGGCTGGGGCCCTCCAGGCCGAACGCCGCCGCCACGGCAGTCGACGGCACGGTGCCGCCGGAGCGCCGCAGGAACCGCGCGACGATCCACGCCTCGGCGACGACCTCGGAGCCGCCGCCCCGGGCGCGCCGCTCGAAGCGCTGCTCCAGGTACACCACGCGCTCATCCCAGCCGAGCACGCGCGTGACGATCTCGAACCGCTCCCACAGGACGAGCGAGCGCCGGAACTTGATCGACTCGCCGACCACCACCGGGTACCAGCGCTCCTGGCTGACGACGTGCTGCGCGCCGCTGCGGACCAGCAGGTCCACCCGGCCGATGTCGAGCAGCGTGAAGAACACGCCGTTGTTCATGTGCCGCAGCAGGTCGAGGTCGTTGGGCATCACCCGCATGGGCGTGCGGTACTCGTCGAAGCCGGAGGGCCGGTCCTGCGGGGGAGTGCGGCGCACCGCCCTGCGGGCCGCGAGCCACACCAGCAGGAGCCGCACCAGGCGGTTCATGCGGCGGCCGGGGCGGGCAGGTGGGGCGTCGGCCCGGTGGCGTCGAGCAGCGGCATGGTCACGTCCTCGTGGGTGCGGTGGTCGGCGGGCCGATCGGGCGGGCTAGACGGTGGGGGCGGGTTCGTACTGGAGGTCGAGGCGCACCAGGCTGGCCTCCTCGGGCGAGTCGAGGCGCGCGACGAGGTGCAGGGCCATGTCGATGCCCGCCGAGACCCCGGCGGAGGTCACCACGTCGCCGTCGTCGACGAACCGGGACTCGGTGTCCCGCAGCACCGTCGGGTCGATCGCCGCGAGCTCGTCGAACGCCCGCCAGTGCGTCGTCGCGGGCCGGCCGGACAGCAGCCCGGCGGCGGCGAGCACCAGGGCCCCGGTGCACACGCTCGTCATGAGCGGGGTCGTCGCGCGGACCTGCCGCAGCCAGTCGAGGTGGGCGCGGTCCCGGGCCAGCGCCCGGGTCCCGGACCCGCCGGGGTACACCAGGACGTGCAGGGGCCCGACGTTCGCCGCGCTGTGGTCGGGGACGAGCCGCAGGCCCTTCGCGCACCGTATGCCGCCGCCGTCGGCGGAGAACGTCACGACCTCGGGCCGGAGCGCGGAGCGGCGCGCCCAGGCTGCCAGCACCTCGTACGGCCCGACGACGTCGAGCTCCTCGCAGTCGTCGAACACGAGGATCCCCACCCGCAGCTGTCGTCCGGTCGGCATGACTGTCCTCTCGCGGTGGGGGCTCGCAGGCTGGTCAGATCCCGGGCAGCGCCAGCATCTGGTCGAGGGCGGCGCGCGCCCAGCGGGCGTCGTCCTCATCGACGACGATGCGGTTGACGACGCGCCCGGCCACGAGGGACTCCATCGCCCAGACGAGGTGCGGCAGGTCGATGCGGTTCATCGTGGAGCAGAAGCACACCGTCGAGTCGAGGTAGTGCACCTGCTTGTCGGGGTGGGCTTTCGCGAGTCGGCGCACCAGGTTCAACTCGGTGCCGATCGCCCAGGCGGAGCCCGGCTCGGCGGCGTCCAGCGCCTTGATGATGTGCTCGGTGGAGCCCACCTGATCGGCGGCGGCGACCACCTCGTGGCGGCACTCGGGGTGCACGATCACGTTGATCCCCGGGACGGCCGCCCGGGCCTCGGTCACGTTCCGCTCGGTGAAGCGCCCGTGCACCGAGCAGTGCCCGCGCCACAGGATCATCCGCGCGTCGCGCAACTCCTGGGCGGTGAGCCCTCCGCCGGGCTTGCGCGGGTCGTAGACCACGCAGTCGTCCAACGACAGCCCGAGCAGGCGCACCGCGGTGTTGCGGCCCAGGTGCTGGTCCGGCATGAAGAGCACCTTGCCCGTGCCGTCCACCCCGCCGACCTTGTCGAAGGCCCACCGCAGGGCGACATGCGCGTTCGACGACGTGCACACCGTCCCGCCGTGGCGGCCCGTGAAGGCCTTGATCGCCGCGGAGGAGTTCATGTACGTGACGGGCACGGTCTGCTCGACGACGCCCGCGTCCGCGAGCACGTCCCACGCGTCCTCGACCTGGTGGATCGCGGCCATGTCGGCCATCGAGCAGCCGGCCGCCAGGTCGGGCAGCACGACCTGCTGGGCGTCGGACGTGAGGATGTCCGCGGACTCGGCCATGAAGTGCACGCCGCAGAAGATGATGAACTCGGCCTCGGGCCGCGCGGCGGCCTCGCGTGCGAGCTTGAACGAGTCGCCCGTGACGTCGGCGAAGTCGATCACCTCGTCGCGCTGGTAGTGGTGGCCCAGCACGAACGCCCGGTCGCCCAACGCGGCGCGGGCGGCGCGGGCGCGCTCGACCAGGTCGGGGTCGCTCGCCGCCGGGAGGTCGCCGGGGCACTCGACGCCCCGCTCCGAGGAGAGGTCGGCGCCCCGTCCGAGCAGCAGCAACGCCGACGGCGCGGGCTCGGCGAAGGTGGTCAGCGGGGAGTCGGTGAGGCTCACGTGCCTGATCTTCCCATAACGGCAGGTGTGCAGGTCCGGGGAGCGGCGCGGGCGGCCCGGCGTGCCATCATCGCCCGATGCGCGTGCTCATCGCCCCGGACGGCTTCGGCGACACCCTGACGGCTGAGCAAGCCGTCGACGCGATCAGCGAGGGCTGGGCGCAAGCCGCCCCGCACGACGTGCTCATCCGCTGCCCGCTGGCCGATGGCGGCCCCGGGTTCCTCGACACCCTGCGCGCCGACTTGGGCGGCGAGCTGCTCTCGGTGACCGTCGGCTCCCCGCTCGGCGAGCCAGTCCCGGCAGCCGTGCTCGTCGTGGACGGGCCGGGCGGTCGCACCGCCTATGTCGAGTCGGCGCACGCCACCGGGCTGCACCTGGTGCCGCCCGAGCGCCGGGACCCCACGCGCACATCCTCCGCCGGGGTCGGCGAGCTGCTCCGGGCCGCGGTCGGGACCGGCGCGCGGCGGGTCGTGGTGGGCCTGGGCGGGTCGGCGACGAATGACGCGGGCGCCGGGATGCTCGCGGCGCTCGGCGTCGGGCCCGGCGGCTCGCGGCTGGCCGGCGGCGGCGGCGGGCTGGGCGACGTCGCCCCCGCGGACCTGGCGGGCCTGGGCGACGTGCGCTCGGCGCTGCGCGACGTGGAGATCGTGGCCGCGTGCGACGTCGACGTGCCGCTGCTCGGCCTGCACGGCGCCAGCGCGGGATTCGCCGCGCAGAAGGGCGCCACCGACCTGCAGGCGCAGGAGCTCGAGCGCGCCCTGGGGCACTTCGCGCATCTGGCGGTGGGAGCCCTGGGCGACGCGCTGCGGCCCGACCTGCTGGCGCGGCCCGGGACGCCGGCAGCGCGGCTCACCGCGGCCCCCGGCGCCGGCGCCGCGGGCGGCCTCGGCTTCGGCCTGTCGCTGCTCGGCGCGCGGCTGGTCCCCGGATCCGCCCTCGTCGCCGACGCGGTGGGCCTCACGCAGCAGATCGCCGACGCGGACCTCGTCGTGACCGGGGAGGGCCGGTTCGACTGGCAGTCGCTGCACGGGAAGGTGGTCGCGGCCGTCGCCGAGCGCGCCCTCGTGGCAGCCGTCCCCGCCATCGTGATCGCCGGCCAAGTGGACGCCACCCGCCGGGAGTGGGGCGCCGCGGGCATCGCCGGCGCCTACGCCGTCGCGCAGAACCCCGCCCAGGTCGCCGAGTCGCTGGCCGACCCGGCGGGCATGCTCCGTCGCCGGGCCGCGCGGGTGGCGCAGACCTGGTCGCGCTGACGTCCCGGCGAAGGTCCTAGGGCGTGCGGCGTAGGGTGGGAACAACTTGCCGCAGGGCGCTGTTGATGACACGACGGAAGTGCCTGACCACTCGACCCTTTCATCGAGGCCTGGAGAGACCATGAGCGAGACCACCGAGACCGCGACGCACGGCGTCAACCTCACCGACGTCGCAGCGGACAAGGTCCGCAGCCTGCTCGAGCAGGAGGGCCGTGACGACCTGCGCCTGCGCGTGGCCGTGCAGCCCGGCGGCTGCTCGGGCCTGATCTACCAGCTCTACTTCGACGAGCGGGTGCTCGACGGCGACGCGCTGCGCGACTACGACGGCGTCGAGGTCGTCGTCGACCGGATGAGCGTGCCGTACCTGGACGGCGCGACGATCGACTTCGCGGACACCATCGAGAAGCAGGGCTTCACGATCGACAACCCGAACGCCGGCAGCTCCTGCGCCTGTGGCGGCTCGTTCGGCTGAGCCCGCCACCTCGCGGACGACGGCTGTCGACGCGGGACCCACGCACGACCACGAGGAGCCCGGCGCCATCACGGCGCCGGGCTCCTCGCGCGTCGTGGGCCGGGCCCGGCCGTCAGGGACCGGCCGCGTCGCCGAGCCCAGCGTCTCCGAGCCCAGTGCCGCCCAGCCCAGCGCCGCCGAGGAGCACTGAGATCGCGGTGACCCCCTCGCTCTCGTCCTCGACGCCGAGGATCGCGTGCCCGCGCATGCGCGCCCAGGCGGGCACGTCGTGGCGGGCCGCCGGGTCCGTGGCCAGCACGGTGACGATGGCGCCGTCCGGCAGGTCGCGCGCCACGCGTGCCAGCCGGATCACCGGCAGCGGGCAGCGCAGCCCGCGCGCGTCGACGGTGACGGCCTCGGTCACAGCCCGTGCACCCCGAGCATCTCCCGGACGCGAGCCACCGCGCCGGGGAGCACGTCGCAGAACCGCTCCACATCGTCCGCCCGCACGTCGCGCGGCAGCGCCAGACGCACGTTCCCGTGGGTGAGCACGCCCATCGCGGCCAGCACATGGCTCGGCTCGAGGGCGCTCGACGCGCACGCCGAGCCGGATCCGACGGCGAAGCCCAGCCGGTCGAGCTCGCCGACCAGCGCCTCGCCGTCCACGTACAGGCACGAGAACGTCACCACGTGGGGGAGCCGGTCCTCGGGGTCGCCCACGACCTCGACGTCGGGGACCTGCGCGGACACCCGCTCCCGGATGCGGCGCACGAGGTCGCGGCGGCGGGCGTCGGCGTCCGCGCGGGCGCGCAGCGCGTCCTGCAGGGCCACCGCGGCGGCGAGGGCCGCGGGGACGAAGACGCCGCCAGGCGACCAGCGGTCCTCGTCCTCGGGCCAGTCCGGCGCACGCCGCACACCCGCGCGGGTGACGAGCACCCCGATGCCGCCCGGCGCGCCCCAGTCGCCCGGATCGGCCGCGAGGACGTCCCAGGCGTCCCCGACGGGCGCGTGGCCGAGGCTCGCGCCGGCGTCCACCAGCAGCGGCACGCCCGCGCGGCGCGCGAGCCCGCGCGCGGCGTCGACCGGCTGGACGGTGCCGACCTCGCCGTTCGCGTGCTGCAGCGCCGCCAAGGCGACCCCGGGGGCCGCGACCGCCGCCGCCCACGCGTCCAGGTCGACCCTGCCGCGCCGGTCCACCGCCACGTCGACCCGGCGGCCCGCCGCGCCGCCCCAGGGCTGGGCCGCGGCGAACGTGGCGGCCTCGAGCGCGGCGCCGCGTTCCACCGCCGAGACGACCACGTCGCGCCCGGCGCGCCGTCGGCCGCGCGCCACGCCGCGCACCGCGGCGTGCAGCGCCAGCGTGGGGGAGCCGTGCAGGTCCACCTCCTCGGTGCGGGCGCCCACGGCGTCGGCGATCGCCGCGCGGGCGCCGTCGAGCAGCAGGCGCGCGCGGCGGCCCTCCGAGTGCAGCCGGCGGGGGTCCGCCCATCCCTCGTCCACGGCCTGGGCGAACGCCTCGCGGGCGGCCGGGAGCAGTGGCGCCCGGCCCCCGGCGTCGAGGAACACGCGGGAGGGGAGCGTGGCGTCCGTCACATGCCGCTCCGGGCTCGCGGGTGCGGGGTGGGGGCGCGGTGAGAGGTCACCTGGGCACGGTAGCGCGGCCTGCCCGCTCGACATGAGCCGGAAAGCCCATGTCAGACGCCCGCGACGGGGCGCCAAGGGTGCTGACAGGTTGTCGTCTTCAGCGCGCCGTGGTCACGCTGAACGCGAATCTTGACGCTAGGCTGCACACGTCGAGGACGAAGGTCCCAGGTGGAGGCCGCCCGAAGAGGTGGTGGCCCAGGCCGGGACGTGAGTGAGAGGTCCCCAGTGCGCCCGCAGAACCCCAGCCGGAACCGGCGCCCCGCTGTGAAGTGGGGGGCCCTGGTGACCGTCGCCGTCCTATTCCTCGCGGGGTGCTCCGCGGAGGTCCAGCGGGGCTTCCTGCCCGGCTACACCGACGGGCAGGTGACCAACCAGACCGGCCGGATCACCAACCTGTGGGTCGGCTCGTGGATCGCCGCGCTCGCTGTCGGCGTGATCACCTGGGGCCTGATCCTCTGGTGCATCACCGTCTACCGGAAGCGCAAGGACGACGAGCGGCTGCCCGTGCAGCTGCGGTACCACGTCCCGCTCGAGGTCATGTACGTGATCATGCCCCTGATCATGGTCGGCGTCCTCTACTACTTCACCGCGCGCGACCAGTCGGAGATCCAGTCCAACGAGGCAGAGTCCGACCTCACCGTGCAGGTGATCGGCAAGCAGTGGAGCTGGGACTTCAACTACCTCACCGATGACGCCTACGACACCGGGGAGCACGCCCAGGAGATCGGCGCGGACGGCGTCCTCGCCGAGCAGCCGACCCTGTGGCTCCCCGTCGACGAGCGCGTGCAGTTCGTCCTCAACTCCCGCGACGTCATCCACTCCTTCTGGGTGCCCGCGTTCCTCTACAAGCAGGACATGTTCCCGGGGCGGACCAACCTGTTCCAGATCGTGCCCACCCGCGTGGGCGAGTACGTCGGCAAGTGCGCCGAGCTGTGCGGCGAGGAGCACTCCTCGATGCTCTTCAACGTCAAGGTCGTGGAGCGTGACGAGTACGACGCGCACATCGCCGAGCTGCGTGAGAAGGGCCAGACCGGCGCGCTCGGGCTGGAGTACAGCCGCCTGCAGGACTTGAACGGCGTGGCGAACCCCGCCCGCGCCACGGAAGAGGTTGACAACTGATGGCCACCGCAACCGAGGCGATCCCCGGCCTGGCCCCGAACCGCCAGACACTCGGGCGGACGGTGGTCAAGTGGATCACCTCCACCGACCACAAGACGATCGGGTACCTCTACCTGATCACGTCGTTCCTCTTCTTCTGCTTCGGCGGCGTGCTCGCCCTGCTGATCCGGGCCGAGCTCTTCGAGCCCGGCATCCAGATCGTGCAGTCGAAGGAGCAGTACAACCAGCTCTTCACGATGCACGGCACGATCATGCTGCTGCTGTTCGCGACGCCGCTGTTCGCTGGCTTCGCGAACGTCATCATGCCGCTGCAGATCGGCGCGCCCGACGTCGCGTTCCCGCGGCTCAACATGTTCGCGTACTGGCTGTACCTGTTCGGCGGCATCATCGCGTGCGCCGGGTTCGTGACCCCGCAGGGGGCCGCGTCGTTCGGCTGGTTCGCCTACGCGCCGCTGTCCAACGCCGTCTACTCGCCAGGGCTCGGTGGAGACCTGTGGGTGTTCGGGCTCGCCCTCACCGGCTTCGGCACGATCCTGGGCGCCGTCAACTTCATCACCACGATCGTGACGATGCGCGCGCCCGGCATGACGATGTTCCGGATGCCGGTGTTCACCTGGGGCACGCTCATCACCGCGCTGATGATCCTCATGGCGTTCCCGCCGCTCGCCTCGGCCCTGTTCGCGCTCGGCGCGGACCGCCGGCTCGGCGCGCAGGTGTTCAACCCGGACAACGGGGGAGCGCTGCTCTGGCAGCACCTGTTCTGGTTCTTCGGGCACCCCGAGGTTTACATCATCGCCCTGCCGTTCTTCGGCATCGCGTCGGAGATCATCCCGGTGTTCAGCCGCAAGCCGCTGTTCGGCTACAAGGGCCTGGTCTACGCGATCATCGCGATCGCGGCGCTGTCGATGACGGTGTGGGCGCACCACATGTACGTCACCGGCGCCGTGCTGCTGCCGTTCTTCGCGCTCATGACCATGCTGATCGCCGTGCCGACAGGCGTGAAGTTCTTCAACTGGATCGGCACGATGTGGCGGGGGAAGATCACCTTCGAGACGCCGATGCTGTGGACCCTCGGGTTCATGGTGACGTTCCTCTTCGGCGGCCTCACCGGGATCATCCTGTCCAGCCCGGCCCTCGACTTCCACCTGTCCGACTCGTACTTCGTGGTGGCGCACTTCCACTACGTGGTCTTCGGCACCGTGGTGTTCATGATGTTCGCCGGCCTGTACTTCTGGTGGCCCAAGTTCACCGGGCGCATGCTCGACGAGCGGCTCGGCAAGATCCACTTCTGGACGCTGTTCATCGGCTTCCACGCGACGTTCCTGGTGCAGCACTGGCTGGGGGTCGACGGCATGCCGCGCCGGTACGCCGACTACTCCCCGCAGGACGGGTTCACCTGGATGAACCAGCTCTCGACCGTCGGGTCGGTGCTGCTCGCCGCGTCCACGCTGCCGTTCCTGTGGAACGTGTACATCACCTGGCGCCGGGCGCCCAAGGTGACGGTCGACGACCCGTGGGGCTACGGGGCGTCGCTCGAGTGGGCCACGAGCTGCCCGCCGCCGCGGCACAACTTCACGTCGCTGCCGCGCATCCGCTCCGAGCGCCCCGCGTTCGACCTCCACCACCCGGAGATCGCCGCCCTCGACCGCGCGCAGCCGGACACCGGTGTGCTCGACCAGTTGCTCGGCGACGCCGACCGGCGTGGTGAGAACACACTGGTGGAAGAGCGCCTCGCGCAGGGGACAGGGGAGCCTGAGCAGTCCGCGACCCAGGTGAAGGACCAGGGCGACGAGCCGGAGGACCAGCGATGAAGATCGAGTACAAGCTCTTCCTCTACGGGGTGGTGTTCTTCCTTCCCGTCGGCCTGATCTACGGGCTGTGGAGCGGCTGGGAGCCCATCGGCTCCCTCGGCATCCCGCTGGTGGCGGCCCTCGTCGGGATGATCGGCGGCTACTTCCTGCTGCTGTCGCGCCGCATCGACCCCCGCCCCGAGGACGACCCCGAGGCCGAGATCGAGCAGGGCGCCGGTGACCAGGGCGTGTTCAGCCCGTGGAGCTGGTGGCCGCTGGTCATCGCCGGCGCCGCCGCGCTGGTCTTCCTGGGCATGGCTGCCGGTTGGTGGATCGCCTACATCGGCGCCGCGTTCGCCGTGATCGGGCTGGTGGGCTGGGTGTTCGAGTTCTCCCGCGGCCAGCACGCCCACTGACGCGATCTCAGCAACGACTACGCAAGACCCACGAGCCCCCACGCGCCTAGCGTGGGGGCTCGTGGTGACTGTGAGCGAGGGCGTGGATGTGGGACGGGACAGGCGCGGCAGGCGGCGGAGGGCTATGGCCGCCGTCGCGGGAGCGTTGGCGCTCCCGATGCTCGGCGGTTGCGCCTGGTTCGGCGGCGACGAGGACACGGGCGACATGGTCGAGGTCTTCGACCTGGCGGTGGGCGACTGCCTGCGCACGCCCGCGGAGATCACCGCCGAGCTGACCGAGGTCGAGCGGGTGTCGTGCGAGCAGCAGCACACCCTCGAGGTGTTCGCGGTCACGGGCTATGAGCCGGCCGACGCCGAGTTCCCCGGCGACGCGCAGCTCGCCACCTACGCCGACGGCGCCTGCGTCGCCGAGTTCGAGGGCTACGTCGGCCTCGACTACCGCGACTCCGACTTGTTCTTCACGTACCTGCTGCCCTCGGCGCGCGGCTGGTCGCAGGGCGAGGACCGTGACATCACCTGCCTGGTGACCACCACGGGCGCCCAGTTGACCGCGTCCGTGCGCGGCGCTGAGGTCTGAGGCGCCGTGGGCAGGCCCCAGGTGACGTCGACGGCGATGCTCATGTGCTCGTTCGGCGTCGCGCCAGCGACGATGCAGGTGCTGCCGGTCAAGCGGGTGATGGTCGAGGGGAAGCCCGCGGCGACGATCATCGACGCGACGCCGTTCGTCAACATCCCCCCGTTCGCGATGTGCATGAGCCTGGCGAACCCGGCCGTGGCGGCGGCCACCAGCGCGGCGCTGGGCGTGCTCACCCCGATGCCGTGCACGCCTGTGACGACCCCCTGGGCGGGGGGCTCGCCGACGGTGCAGATCGGCGGCGCGCCGGCCCTGGTGGCGGGGACGACCTGCGCCTGCGCGTACGGCGGGGTCATCCAGATCGTGATGCCGGGGTCGGTGCGCACCACCAGCTGAGCGCCGCCCCGGGGCGCCCGCGTCCAAGTTGCGTAGCGATTACCGATGAGCGGCGCCGTGCCCGCCGCATAGCCTCGGCAAGCCCGTGCCACCCGCATGCCTGCGGCCATCACGGGCATGTGCGCACATTGGTCAGGCTCGACGGAGGAGAGGTCTGTTGCTGATCCCCACGGTCGAGGACGGCCTGGAGGCGTTCTGGCGCGCCACGCTGCCATTGCCCCGCGAGGTGGGCGACGTGTCCTTCGAGACGCCGGCGTCGAGCTGGTCTTCTCAGGTGAACCGCATCACCGTCAACGCGTTCCTCTACGGGATCAGCAGGAGCGCGCAGCCGCCGCGCCCCGCCGCGGCACGGGCCACAGGCGCCGGCGCGCAGCAGCGGGCCCCGCTGCCGATGGTGCAGCTCGACTACTTGGTGAGCGCCTGGGCGAGCGTCGTGCGCGATGAGCACCAGTTGCTCGGCGACGTGATGTCGCGGGTGCTCGCCCACCAGGTGCTGCCCCCGCAGTACCTGCCCGCCCCGTTGGCCTCGGGGGTGCAGCTCGCTGTCGTGCAGGATCAGGGCAACCGGCCGCGCGACCTGTGGGGCGCGCTCGGCGGGCAGCTGCGCGCGAGCTTCCTGCTGATGGTGACCGTCGCGGGTGACGCCTTCGACTGGGAGGCGGCGCCTCCGGCCGTCACATCGGTGGCCGGCTCCGCGGTCGCGACTCCGCGGGGCGCGCCCGAGGCGCCCACCGCCGCGCGCGGGGGCTCGGGCATCCGCCGGGAGGGCTCCGGCCTGGTGCGGGACGCCGACGGATCTGGGCCCGCGTGACCGTCGGATGAGGGTGCTGTGTGCTGTCGACCGGGTGGAGGTCGCGCCCGGGTCGAGTGTCGAGATCCCGCTGGAGGTCGTGAACACCGGCCACGTGATCGAGGGCGTCGGCCTGCGCGCGCGCGGGTCGCTGGAGGAGTTCGCCCACGCGCGTCCCGAGCGGGTCGCGCTCTTCCCCGACGCGTCCGGGACGGTCACCGCCGTGGTGGACGTGCCCGCCGTGTTCCCGGCGGGCGCCCACCCGCTGGCGCTGCTCGTCACCGGCAACGACCCGGCGGTCGTGGCCGGGGCCCATGAGGTCCTGGTGGTGGTCGGGGTCCGCCCCGCGCTGGCGGTGGAGGCCGACCCCGCCGTCGCGCGGGCGTGGCGCAAGGCCGAGTTCGCCGTCGACGTGGTCAACAAGGGCAACGTGCTGCTCGACGTGGCGCTGCGGGCTGATGACGCGGACCGCAGCCTCCGGGCGAAGGTCACGCCGTCGAGCGTCTCGGTGGCGCCCGGTGAGCGGGCCCGCTGCACGGTGGAGGTCCGCGGGCCGCGCCACCTGGTGGGCTCCGACCGCGACCGGGCGCTGCGACTGGACGCGACGGCGGCCGAGCAGCAGGCGACGGTGCCGTTGGTGCTGCGCCAGCGGCCGCTGATCGGCCGGGGCCTGCTGACCACGCTGACCCTGGTCGCGATCGTCGGCATGTGGGCGGCGGTGTCACTCCTGGGCATCCGCGCGGTGCTGGGCCAGGACCCGCTGACCCGGGTGGCGCCGGCGTCGTTCTTCGCCGCGTCCGGCTCCGCCGACGGCGCCGCGGGCGGCGTGGCGGGGGCCGTCCCGAAGGACGGGGCCGTGGCCGCGGGCGTCGGGGGAGTGCTGAGCGGGCAGGTGCGGGGCGCCGTCGACCCCACGGGCGTCGGGCGGATCACTGTCGAGGTGATCCGGCTGGGACGCGACGGGCCGGTGGTGGTCAGCTCGGCCGCCACCCAGGCGGACGGCGGCTACACGGTGGCCGGGCTGCTGCCCGGCTCCTACCATCTGCGGTTCAGCGCCGAGGGCTATGACGACGTGTGGCACCCGCAGGCGCCCGCGCTGGAGGGCTCGGACCCCGTGCGCGCCACAGCGGGCGAAGTGACCGACGGTGTGGACGCCGTGATCACGGGACATGAGGCGGCCTTGCGGGGGACTGTCACGCTCGCGGACGACGACGAGGTCGTCACTGTGACCGCCCGGCCGACCTGGGCCGGTGGCGAGGCGCTGTCGCCGTGGGAGGCCACGGCCGCCGCCGACGGCTCCTACGTGCTCGCGGGCTTGCCCGCGCCGGGCTCCTACGAGGTGACGTTCAGCGCCGAGGGGTACGCGCCGACCACCCTCGCCGAGCGGGTGCTCGGAGGCCAGGAGCGCTTCGTGACGGACGTGCGGCTCGGGGCGGGCTCCGGGCAGATCACCGGCCGGGTCACGGACGGAGGGGCCGGGCTAGGCGGCGTCGTGGTGAGCACCACCGTCGACGGCAAGACGCTCGAGGTCGGCACCCCCACCACGGGCACGGTGGGCGCCTACGTCTTGACCGGGCTGCCCACCCCCGGCACGTACGTGCTGACCTTCGCGAAGGACGGCCACGCCTCCCGCACCCTCGTCGTGGACCTGGGGCCGGGGGAGCAGCGCACCGGCGCCGACGTCGCGCTGCGCGCGGGCGCGGGGACGATCACCGGCAAAGTCACCGACGCGGCGGGGGCCGGGCTCGGCGGCGCCACCGTGCGCCTCGGCGGGTCATCGACGGCGGCGGTCGTCACGACGCTCACGCAGGGCGACGTGGGCGCGTTCCAGCTGACGGGGCTCGCGGGCGCGGGCTCGTACACGGTCACCGTCGAGCTCGCGGGGCACGCGGCCGCGACGGTGCCGGTCGTGGTGGGCTCCGACGGGAGCTCGGCGCCGGTGCGCGTCACCCTGACGTCGGCGGTGGGCGCCGTCTCCGGCCGGGTGTTGAACGCGGGCGTGGCAGTGGGCGGCGCCAGCGTCGAGGTGACCGACGGCAAGCAGACCTGGCGCACCACGTCCGCGAGCGGCACCGGCGCGTTCACCGTGGGCTCGCTCGCGCCGCGCCGCTACACCGTGCGGGTGCTGCAGGGCGCGCAGGTGGTCGCCGCGACCCTGGTCACCGTCACTGCCGGGGGCGTCGCCTCGCAGGACGTCGACCTGACGGCGGGGAGCTGACATGCGTGTGGTGACCGAGCCGCGTCGGGCGGTGGCGCACCCCGGCCAGGAGACCGTGCTGACGGTCGCCGTGACCAACACCGCCGACGTGATCGCCGGGGCGACGGTGCGGTTCCTGGGCGCCGACGCGAGCTGGGTCACCGTCGAGACGCCGACGCTGCGGCTGTTCCCCGGCGCCACCGAGCAGACCGAGGTCCGGGTGCTGCTGCCCGAGGGCGTGCCCGCCGGCGAGCGGCAGATGGCCGTCCAGGTCACAGCGCTCGGCGAGGGCGGTCTCACCCATGTCGAGGACATCACCCTCGAGGTGCCGCGCGCGCCGCGCGTGGACGTCCGGCTCGAGCCGGCCACGGTCACCGGCGGCCGGGGCGGCGTCTTCGGCGTGGTGGTCGAGAACAACGGCAACACCACGGAGACGTCCTCGCTGGTCGGCGCGGACGCCGAGGGCAAGGTCAGGTTCGCGTTCACCCCCGACACCTTCGTGCTGGCCCCGGGGGAGCAGGTCACCACGGAGCTGCGCGCCCGCGGCCGGCGGCCGTGGTTCGGCAGCCCCGCGGTGCGCCCCTTCGAGTTGCGCGTCACGGACCCGCGCGGAGACGTCGCCACGGGTCGTCGCGGCCGCGGCGGCGCCCCTGACTGGGACGAGGAGGACCTCGCACAGGGGCCGAGTGTCGTGTCCGACGCGACACCGCCGGCGGCCATCGGGGTGCTCGTCCAGCGTCCCCGGTTCAACCGCGGGCTCATGTCCCTGCTCGGGCTGCTCGTGGCGGTGAGCGTGTTCGCGGTGGTGATCGCCGTCGCGCTGACCAGCGTGGTCAACCGCTCCGCAGCCGACCGGGACTTGGCGCTGCAGGTGGCGCAGGCACGCGAGCAGGGGGCCACGGTGGGGACGTCGTCGATCGGCGGCGTGGTGCGGCTGCTGTCCTCCGAGGGCGCGGTGGCTGGCGTCGCCGTCGAGGCCTTCGGCGCGTCGGACCCCACGCAGGCGCTGGCGACGACGGCCACCGGCGACGACGGCGCGTTCCAGGTGTCGAAGCTGCCCGCCGGGGAGTACAAGCTCAGGTTCCGCGGCGCGGGGTTCAGCGAGGTCTGGTACCCGTCCTCGCCGTCCCCTGAGGACGCCGCCGCCGTCGAGCTCGGCACAGGGCAGTCGGTGGGCGGGCTCGTCGTGCTGCTCGGCGGCGTGCCCGCGACGCTTTCCGGGACTGTGGTGGGCGCCGATGTGGCGGGGGCCACCGTGCAGCTCGAGCTGCCGATCGAGGCCGAGGACCTGGCCGGCGCGGCGCCGGGGGCCACCACGGGCGCGATCGTCCGCACCGCCCCGGTGGGCGCGGACGGCACATTCCAGCTCGAGGACGTCCCCTCGCCGAACGTCTACGACATCGTGGTCTCGAAGCCGGGCTTCAGCACCCAGGTGCAGCGCGTCGACGTCGCGGCGGGCGAGTTGCGCTCCGGCATCGAGATCCGGCTGCTGGAGGGCGACGGCACGATCTCCGGCGTGGTGGTCGGGTCCCAGGGGCCGATCGGCGACGCCACCGTGATCGCGACGGCCGGGGACGTCACGGTGCGCACCGTGACGCTCACCGACGGCGACGTCGGCTCCTTCACCCTGCGCAATCTGCCCACCCCGGCGACGTTCACGGTGGTCGTCGCGGCGGCCGGCCACTCGTCGGCGACCCTCAGCCTCGACCTCGCCGCAGGCCAGGCCCTCACCGGCGTCTCCGCGACCCTCGGGATCGACTCGGGGCGCCTCGGGGGCAGGGTCGGGGTCACCCCGGCCGGCCTGCGCGCCGGCGGGGTGGGCGTGACCGTCAGCGACGGCGCGCGCACCTGGCAGACGGTCAGCCAGTCAACTGTCGACGTGGGCGCGTGGTCGGTGTCCGGCCTGGCGATCCCCGGCTCGTACACCGTGACGTTCACCCGGGACGACCTCGCCACCCAGGTCGTATCGGTGAGCCTCGACGGCAACGGCTCCGTCACCTCCGGCGCCCCGCGGGCCGACCAGGTCAACGCGACGATGCGGGCCTCCACCGCCCAGCTCGCCGGCATCGTCTCGCAGACCGACGAGCAGGGGGCCGTGACCGGGCCGGCGCCCAACGTGACGGTGACGCTGTCCTCCGGCAGCACGCAGTACCAGGTCACGACCGCCTCGACGCCGGCCGCCCAACGGGGCAGGTACGCGGTGGACGCACTGCCACCGGGCACGTACACGGTGACGTTCTCCCGCTCGTCGACGGCCTCCACCTCGAGCATCGTGACGCTGGTCGCGGGCCAGACCGCCGTGCTCGACGCCACCCTGGCCAGCCCCGCGAGCGTGCGCGGCAAGGTCACCCAGGCCGGTGTCGACGCGGCGGGCGTCGTCGTCAACCTGTACCGGGCCACCGACTACGGCACAGCCGCCGGCCCCGTCGCCAGCACCACCACGAACACCAGCGGCGCCTACGCCTTCCCCGAGGTGGAGGCCCCCCAGCACTACCTCGTCGAGGTGCGGATGAGCGCGTCCGGGCCGCCGACCGCGACATCCGCGGTCACCACAGTGCTCAACAGCCAGGC
>NZ_JAUDBQ010000017.1 GCF_030372105.1 Cellulomonas cellasea
TGCGAGGTCAGGGCGCGCCGGGCGTCGTCGGGCAGGCCCGAGTCGGTCACCAGGACGTCGACCTCGTCGAGGGCGGCGATCCGGGCCAGGCCCACCACGCCCCACTTGGTGTGGTCGGCGAGCACCGTGAGCTGCGTCGCGCAGGCAAGCAGGGCCTGGTTGGTGGCGGCCTCGAGCAGGTTGGGGGTCGTGAGGCCGTCCTGGTCGAGGCCATGCACCCCGAGGTAGGCGGTGTCCACGCGCAGGCGCGACAGCGAGTTGTCGGCCACCGGGCCGACGAGCGCGTCGGACGGCGTGCGCACGCCACCCGTGAGGATCACGTCGAGTCCGGCGGGCGAGGTCGCGGAGTGCAGGGCCTCCGCGACGGGCAGCGAGTTGGTGACGACGGTGAGGGGCCGCAGCGCTGTCGCGGCGGCGATCTCCCGGGCCAGCAGGTGCGTGGTGGTGCCCGCGGACAGCGCCACCGACTGCCCGGGCTCGATCAGGCTCGCGGCGAGCCGGGCGACGGCGGCCTTCTCGGCTGCCGCCCAGCCGCGCTTCGCCTCGAAGCCGGGCTCGTCGGCGGACCGGTGGAGGGTCTCGACGCCGACGGCGCCGCCGTGCACCCGCCGGACCAGCCCGGCTTGGGCGAGTTCGGCGATGTCGCGGCGGACCGTCATGTCGGAGACGCCGAGCTCGTCGACGAGGTCGGCCACGCGCACGGCGCCGTGCGCGTGGACCGCTGCCAGGATGCGCTCCTGGCGAAGGGAGGCCAGCATCCGAACAGTATTCACCATTTCCGAACAACAACCAACAACCGGTTGCTGTTCGGCGACGTCAGCGCCCCGCGGGAGTCAGGCCGAGCGAGCGGCCCGCGAGCCCACGCGATCGCGAGGCCAGCGTCCGCGCCACCCCGCGCAGCGCCACGGCCGCGGGGGAGTCGGGGTGGGCCAGGACCACCGGCGTGCCGGAGTCCCCGTCCTCACGCAGCGTCACGTCCAGCGGCACCTGGCCCAGCAGCGGGACCTCGGCGCCATTCGTCCGGGTGAGGTTCTCCGCCACCCGGGCGCCGCCACCGGCGCCGAACAGCTCGAGCCGGGAGCCGTCCGGCTGCTCGAGCCAGGACATGTTCTCCACGACGCCCACCACGTTCTGGCGGGTCTGCTGCGCCACCGAGCCCGCGCGCTCCGCGACCTCGGCCGCCGCGACCTGCGGAGTCGTCACCACCACGACCTCCGAGGAGGGCAGCAACTGCGCCACGGAGATCGCGATGTCGCCCGTGCCGGGCGGCAGGTCGAGCAGCAGCACGTCCAGGTCGCCCCAGAACACGTCCGCGAGGAACTGCTGCAGCGCACGGTGCAGCATCGGGCCACGCCACACCACCGGCTGCCCCGCCGGCACGAACATGCCGATCGAGACGACCTTCACGTCGAAGGCCACCGGCGGCATCAACATGTCGTCGACCTTCGTCGGCGGCTGCGTGACACCCAGCAGGCGGGGGATCGAGAAGCCGTAGATGTCCGCGTCGATCACGCCGACCCGCAGCCCGTCGGCGGCCATCGCCACCGCCAGGTTCGCCGTCACCGAGGACTTGCCGACACCGCCCTTGCCCGACGCGATCGCGTACACCTTGGTCAGCGACGTCGGCTGCGCGAACGGGATGACCGGCTCCGCCGAGTCGCCGCGCAGCAGCGTGCGCAGCGCCGACCGCTGCTCATTCGACATGACGCCCATGTCGACCCGCACATCGGTGACGCCCTCGACGGTGCGCGCCGCCGCCGTGACATCGGTGGTCAGCGTCGCCTTCAGCGGGCAGCCCGCAGTCGTCAGGTCGATGCCCACCACCACGAGCGGGCCGCCGTCGGTCGCGGCGCCAGGCGTCACGTCGACCGAGCGGACCATCCCGAGCTCGGTGATCGGCTTGCGGATCTCGGGGTCCAGCACCCCGACGAGGGCGCCCCGCACGGCTTCGGCGAGGACAGCAGGATCAAGGGAGGACGACGACATGGACCCATGGTAGGTCGGACCCAGGCTGGGCCCGGTGGGCCGAAGGTCGCTAGGGGGCTCCGTCGCGGCGTGCGTCGTCCGGAACGTCCCGCCCGTCCGTCGGATCGGCGTGCTCAGCCTCCCGCTCGGCCCGCTCTGCGGCCCGCTCCGCCTCGCGCTCCACAGCCAGCTCCTCGAGCAGGTTCCGCAGCTCGGAGCGCACGAAGTCGCGGGTCGCGACCTCGTTCAGGGCGATGCGCAGCGCCGCCATCTCCCGCGCCAGGTACTCCGTGTCGGCGAGGTTCCGCTCGGCGCGCTGCCGGTCCTGCTCCAACGTCACGCGGTCGCGGTCCGTCTGCCGGTTCTGCGCCAGCAGGATCAGCGGCGCCGCGTACGACGCCTGCAAAGACAGCATCAGGGTCAGCGCGGTGAACCCGAGCGCCGCCTTGTCGAACTGCACGCTCGTGGGCGCCCAGGTGTTCCACGCGATCCAGGCCAGGCAGAACAAGGACAGCCACACCAGGAAGCGCGGCGTGCCCATGAAGCGGGCGATGCCCTCCGAGACCTTGCCGAAGGCGTCCTGGTCGAGCCGGACTTTGGGCAGCAGGCTGCGACGGGCGACCTTCGGGGTGTCGAGCCGGTCAGCCACGACGCCCCACATCCCGCGCGGCAGCCGCCCGCGTCCCACTCGGCGGCGTCGGCACGTGCTCGTCGTCCGTCTCGCGCCAGTCCTCGGGCAGCAGGTGGTCCAGCACGTCGTCGACGCTCACCGCGCCCAGCAGGCGGCGCTCGGAGTCCACCACCGGCAGCGCGAGCAGGTTGTACGTCGCGAGGAGCCGGGTCACGTGCAGCAGCGGCGCGTCGGCGGACACGGCCTCGATGTCCGTGTCCACGAGCGCGCCGATCGCCTCGTGTGGGGGATCGCGCAGCATGCGCTGCAGGTGCACCACGCCGATGAACCGCCCCGTGGGGGTCTCCAACGGCGGGCGCACGACGAAGACCATCGAGGCCAGCGCGGGCGCCAGGTCCTGGCGGCGCACATGCGCGAGCGCGGCGGCCACAGGCGTCTCCGGGCCGAGGATCACCGGCTCGGTGGTCATCATGCCGCCCGCGGTGTTCTCCTCATAGGCGAGCAGGCGCCGCACGTCGCGGGCCTCCTCGGGCTCCATCAGTGCGAGCAGCTCGGCCTGCTGCGCATCCGGCAGGCCGCCCAGCAGGTCGGCGGCGTCGTCGGGCTGCATCGCCTCGAGCACGTCCGCGGCGCGGGTCCGCTCCAGGCCGGACAGGATCGCGACCTGGTCGTCCTCGGGCAGCTCCTCGAGGACGTCGGCCAGGCGCTCGTTGTCCAGCGCGGAGGCGACCTCCATCCGCCGCGTCGTCGCCAGGTCGTGCAGCACGTCGGCGAGGTCGGCGGGCTTGAGGTCGTCATAACGGGCGAGCATCAAGGCGGCGCCTTGGGCCACATCGGCGGCGGACAGGCCGGTCACCGAGTCGACGGGCACCAGCACCGTCTCCCCGCGCCGGCGCAGCAGGCCCGTCGTGGGGGAGGCGCGGCGCACGAAGAGCTGCGTGACCCGCCAGTCGCCGTCGCGCTGGCGCTCCATCGCGACATCCTCGATGGTGCCCGTGCCGGAGCCGTCCTTGAACGTCACCGTGCGGTCCAGCAGCTCGCCGACCACGAGCGTCTCGGAGGGGCGCTGCTCGAAGCGCCGCATGTTCACCAGGCCGGTGGAGATCACCTGGCCGGGGTCGATGGCGGTGACACGGGTCAGCGGCAGGAACACGCGACGACGGCCCGGCACCTCGACCACGAGGCCCACCGCCCGTGGCGCGCCCTTCTCCCGGACGAGCGCGACGACATCGCGCACTCGACCGACCTGGTCACCGAGGGGGTCGAAGACGGTGGTGCCGGCGAGGCGCGCGATGAAGACCCGGGTCCCTGCGCTGCTCACGCTGGTCAGGATAGACGCTGGGCCTTGATCGTCGCCCAACACGCGGCGCCGGTGGGAGGGCGGTCTCCGCGGCGTGCGCGCCCGTCGAGGCGCTGGGCGCGCTGATCCTGGCGTGCTAGGGCGCCGTGGGAGAGGATCGGAGTATGTCGTTCACCCGTCAGACCCGTGTGCCCCAGGCCCCGACGCTGCCGCAGGGCGAGCTGGTCGCGTCCTACGGCGCCTATCTCGAGGCCCAGCGCGCCGTGGACCACCTGGCCGACAAGCAGTTCCCCGTGCAGCACGTGACGATCGTCGGCACGGACCTGCGCATGGTGGAGCGGGTCACCGGCCGGCTGTCCTACCCGCGCGTCGCCCTCGCCGGGCTCGCGTCCGGCATGTGGTTCGGGCTGTTCGTCGGCCTGCTGCTGACCTGGTTCTCGTCCGGGTCGGGCTCCACTCCGCCGCTGCTCGCCGCGATCCTCATCGGCGCCGCGTTCGGCGTGCTGTTCTCCGTCATCACCTACGCGTTCACCGGCGGCAAGCGGGACTTCACCTCGTCCTCGCAGATCGTCGCCGCGCAGTACGCGGTGCTGTGCGCGGCCCAGCACGCGCATAAGGCGCGCGCGCTGCTGCAGGAGATCGGCGGCGTGCAGTCCGGCTGGCCGGCCCGGCCAGCGCCGGCGAGCCCCGCCCAGCCGCCGTCCGACCCGTCGGCCGCCTACCCCACACCGCCGGCCCAGCAGCCGCCCAGTGGCTCGCCCACCGCGCCCCCGGTGCAGCCGCCGACGTCCCCGCCCGCAGCCCCGCCCACGAACCCGCAGTAGCCGTCGGCCTGACGCCCGCCCTCAGGTCAGGCGGGCGTCAGCGGCGAGCCCGCCCTCAGGCGGAGCGGCCGGAGATCCGCGCCATCCACGCTTCGATCTCGTCGGGGTCGCGCGGCAGCGCAGCCGAGAGGTTCTCGTTCCCGTCGGCGGTGACCAGCACGTCGTCCTCGATGCGCACCCCGATCCCGCGGTACTCCTCGGGGACCAGCAGGTCGTCGCTCTTGAAGTACAGCCCGGGCTCGATGGTGAACACCATGCCGGGCTCGAGGGTCGCGTCGAGGTACAGCTCGCGGCGGGCCAGCGCGCAGTCGTGCACGTCGAGGCCCAGGTGGTGGCTGGTGCCGTGCACCATCCAGCGGCGGTGCTGCTGGCCCTCGGGGGAGAGCGACTCCTCGACGGAGACGGGCAGCAGGCCCCACTCGCCCAGGCGGGCGGCGATGACCTCCATCGCGGCGGCGTGCACGTCGCGGAACTTGGCGCCCGGGACGGCCACCGCGAACGCGGCGTCGGCGGCGTCGAGCACCGCCTGGTACACGCGGCGCTGCACGTCGGTGAAGACGCCGTCCACCGGCAGGGTGCGGGTGATGTCGGCGGTGTACAGGGAGTCGACCTCCACGCCCGCGTCGATCAGCACGAGCTCGCCGCGCCGCACCTGGCCGTCGTTGTCGGTCCAGTGCAGCGTGGTGGCGTGGTCGCCCGCGGCGGCGATCGTCTCGTAGCCGACGTAGTTGCCCTCCAGGCGGGCGTGCCCGAGGAACGTGCCCTCGATCACGCGCTCGCCGCGCCGGTGCGCCACGGCGGCGGGCAGCTCGGAGACGATCTTCTCGAACCCGGCGATGGTGGTGGCGACGGCCTCGCGCATCTGCTCGACCTCGTAGGCGTCCTTCACGAGCCGCAGCTCGGACAACGCCTCGGCCAGGCGCGCGTCGGCCTCGCCCGCGTCCTCGGCGGCGCGGATCTCCTCGACGACGGCGTCGACGGCCTCGTCCACACCGGAGACCGCGACGAGCTGGACGCCGTCCGGGCCGACATCCTTCGCGAGGGCGTCGCGCAGGTCGTCGAGGTGGGCGGTGCGGATGCCCGTGAGCGTCTCCAAGTCCGCGAACGTGGGCCGCGCGCCGACCCAGAACTCGCCGTAACGCGCGTCGGAGAAGAACTCCTCGCTGTCGCGGCCGGCCGGCGGGCGCACGTAGAGCACCGCCTGGTGCGTGGCGCCGCCCGCGGCCTCGTCATCAGGGTGCAGCACGAGCACCGCGTCGGGCTCCTGCTCGACCCCGAGGCCGGTCAGGTGCGCGAACGCCGAGTGCGGGCGGAACCGGTAGTCGGTGTCGTTCGAGCGGACCTTGAAGGCGCCCGCGGGGATGACGAGCCTCTGGCCGGGGAACTGCGCGCCCAGCCGCTCACGGCGCACGGCCGTGTGCGGCACGGCGGCGCCCGGCTCGGTGGACACGCCCGGGCGGGGCCCCCATCCGGAGGCCATGAACTCCTTGAACGCCGCCGAGGAGGGGCGCTGGGAGCGGTTCTCGCCGCGGCTCTCCAGTGGCTGGTCGCTCGACGGCACGGTCTCGGGGGTCACGTCCTCGCTCATGGTCCCATCCTCGCACCAGTGCCTGACAGGACGGTCGGCAGGGCGGCCCGAGCCCGGGCAACTAAAGTTGTGCGGTGCGCATCGATCTGCATACCCACTCCACGGCCTCGGACGGAACCGAGAGCCCGTCCGACGTCATCGCCGCAGCCACCAGCGCAGGCCTTGACGTCGTCGCCCTCACCGACCACGACACGACCTCCGGCTGGGACGAGGCGGCAGCCGCCGCCCAACAGCACGGCATCGCCCTGGTGCGCGGCGCCGAGATCTCGGCGCGCTCCCACGGGACGAGCGTCCACCTGTTGTCCTACCTGCACGACCCCACCCACCCCGACCTGATGGCCGAGATCGGGCAGACTCGATCGGCCCGGCTCAGCCGCGCCCAGCAGATGGTCGAGCTGCTCGCCGAGGACTACCCGCTGACCTGGGAGCACGTCGTCGCCCAGTCCGGCCCCGACACCGTCGTGGGCCGCCCGCACATCGCCGACGCGCTCGTGGCGCTCGGCGTGGTGCCGAGCCGCGACGCCGCCTTCGCCGACCTGCTCACCGCGGACAGCCGTTACTACGTCCCGCACCACGCGCCCGACGCGGTGGTGGCGGTGCGCGCGATCCGCGCGGCGGGCGGCGTGCCCGTCTTCGCCCACCCCGGAGCCACGGGCCGTGGCCGGATCGTGCCCGACGAGGTGTTCGACGAGCTGGCCGAGGCCGGCCTGGCGGGCATGGAGATCGGCCACCGGGACCACTCCAAGGAGCAGGCAGTGCGGCTGCTGGGCATCGCCGCGCGGCTGGGCATGCTCGTCACGGGGTCCAGCGACTACCACGGCGCCGGCAAGCTCAACCGGCTCGGGGAGCACATGACCCCCGAGGCAGTGCTCGACGCCATCGAGGAGCAGGGACACATCGAGGTGGTGCGCCCGTGAGCGAGTTCTTCGACCCTCGGCTGTTCAGCGAGGTCTTCATCACCCTGTTCGTGATCATGGACCCGCCCGGGGCCGTGCCGATCTTCCTGGCGCTGACCAGCACCTCGACGCGCGCCCAGCGCAATCGCGCGGCGCGCCAGGCGGTGCTGGTGGCGCTCGGCGTGATCATCGGCTTCGCGGTGTTCGGCCAGCAGCTCCTGTCCTACATGCACATCTCGCTGCCGGCGCTGCAGGCGTCCGGCGGCCTGCTGCTGCTGCTCGTGGCGATGGAGCTCCTCACCGGGAAGATGGAGGAGCCGCAGCCCTCGGGCGCGAAGGGCGTGAACGCGGCGATCGTGCCGCTCGGCACCCCGCTGCTCGCCGGGCCGGGCGCCATCGTCGCCACGATGGTGTTCGTGCAGGGCAGCGACGGGGACACCGCGGCGTGGACGTCGATCGTCCTCGCGCTGCTCGCCGTGCACGTGTGCCTGTTCCTGGCGATGCGGTTCGCGAACGTCGTGCACCGCGTGCTCGGTGACTCCGGCACGATCCTCATCTCGCGGATCGCGGGCCTGCTGCTCGCGGCCATCGCCGTGCAGCTCGTGGCGGACGCGGTCATCGCGTTCGTGCAGAACGCCTAGCCGGCCCCCTCGCAGCATGACAAAGGCGAGCCGTCCGAGGACGGCTCGCCTTTGTCATGCGCTCATGCGCTCCGGGTCACTCGGCCGCGGGCGCTGCGCCGCCGTCCGGGCGACGACGGGTGCGACGGCGCGGGCGCCGGGCGCCGCCCTCTGCGGGCGCGGCCGGGGCTGACGTGCCCGCCTCGGCGGCGGGAGCCTCGGTGGTGGGGGCGGTGGCGGCAGCGGACTCCGTGGAGCCGCCGCTGCGACGCCGGCGCTGACGCGTGCGGCCCTCGCCGTCGGCAGGCGCCGAGTCGTCGGAACGCGGACCCCGCGTGCGGCCCTCGCCACCAGCGCCGCCAGCGCGACCGCCCGTGCGGCCGGACTCGCCGCGACCCGAGCCGCGCTCAGACCGTCCGCGGTCGTCAGCACCACCCGTGCGCGCGGGGCGCCCGGTGCGCTTGCCCGTCTCGCCGAGGTCCTCGAGCACCTCGGCGTCGAGCCCGGCACGCGTGCGCGCCGAGCGCGGCAGGCGGCCCTTGGTGCCCTCGGGGATGCCCAGGTCCGTGTACAGGTGCGGGGAGCTGGAGTACGTCTCGACGGGCTCCGGGATGCCCAGGTCCAGCGCCTTGTTGATCAGGCCCCAGCGCGGCACGTCGTCCCAGTCGACGAACGTCACGGCGGTGCCCTTGTGCCCCGCGCGGCCGGTGCGGCCGGTGCGGTGCAGGTACGTCTTCTCGTCCTCGGGGCACTGGTAGTTGACGACGTGCGTCACGTCGTCCACGTCGATGCCGCGCGCGGCGACGTCGGTGGCGACCAGCACGTCGACCTTGCCGTTGCGGAACGCGCGCAGCGCCTGCTCGCGGGCGCCCTGGCCCAGGTCGCCGTGGATCGCGCCGGCGGCGAACCCGCGCTCGATCAGGTCGTCGGCCACCTTGGCGGCGGTGCGCTTGGTGCGGGCGAAGACGATGGTCAGCCCACGGCCCTCGGCCTGCAGCAGCCGCGCGAGCACCTCGACCTTGTCGAGCGCGTGCGCGCGGTAGACGACCTGCTTGATGTTCTTGACGGTCTGGCCGCCGTCATCCGGGTCGTTCGCGCGGATGTGCGTCGGCTGCGTCATGTAGCGGCGGGCCATCGCGACGACGGCGCCGGGCATGGTCGCGGAGAACAGCATGGTGTGGCGCGAGGCGGGCGTGCGCGACAACAGCTTCTCGACGTCGGGCAGGAAGCCCAGGTCGAGCATCTCGTCGGCCTCGTCGAGCACGACGCAGCGCACGCGGGACAGGTCGAGGTAGCCCTGGTTGAGCAGGTCGATCATGCGGCCCGGGGTGCCGACGACGACCTCGACGCCGTTCTTCAACGCGTCGACCTGCGGCTCGTAGGCGCGGCCGCCGTAGAGCTGCACGATGCGCACCGAGCGCAGCGACGACGCGGTCTGCAGGTCGCCGGCCACCTGCACGGCGAGCTCACGGGTGGGCACCACGACGAGGGCCTGCGGCTTGCCCGGCGCGGGCAGCTCGTCGTAGCCCGGCTCGCCCGGAGCCACGACGCGGTGCAGCAGTGGGACGCCGAAGCCCAGCGTCTTGCCGGTGCCGGTCTTCGCCTGGCCGATGATGTCGTGGCCCGACAGCGCGACCGGCAGCGTCATCGCCTGGATCGGGAAGGGGTGGGTGATCCCGGACGCCGCGAGCGCCGCGACGATCTCGGGGCGGACGTCGAAGTCCGCGAAGGACGGGTCGGTGGCCTGCACGCTGGCGTGGCTGGGGTCAGCCGCCGCAGCGCCGGCGATCTCCGGCTCGGTGGTGGTCATATGTGTGACTCTTCACTGCTGGGGTGGCAAGCCGCACGCTTCCCGAGGCTCGTCGCCGTCGGGAGCGGGCATCGCCACGCGAGTTGGCCGGCAGCCGATCGTGAAGGTTCAGTCGCGCGGGGCGCCAAGGCGCTGCCGGCGCGAGGCGGTCGAGACGACCGGGCAACCGATGTACTGGGCCATCCTATCGGACGCGGCTCAGCGCGGAGATAAGATCCTCCGATGACTCCGACGCTGCGCATGGACGCCCACCAGGTCGAACCCGGCGCGGACACGATCGACCTGCTCGGCCTCGTGGCGCAGTTCGAGCTGCAGTCCTTCGCGCGGCTGGCCGCCGACTCCGCCGCCGCCCCCGACCTGGAGCAGCGCCTGCGGCTCAGCCGGCTCGCCGCGGCGGCGGTGACACGCCGCGACCGGGTGCTGGGCCGGATCGCCGAGCTCGGCGGCGACCCCCTCCAGGCGGTCGCCCAGTTCGACGGCGTCCTCGACGACTTCGATGCCCGCACCGCGCCCAGCTCCTGGTGGGAGCGGCTGCTCACGACTTATGTGGGCTACGGCGTGGCTGACGACTTCTGCCGCATCGCCGCGGCCGGGCTGGACGCCGAGTCCCGCGAGCTCGTCGTGGAGCTGCTCCGCGACTCCGAGCACGCGGAGCTGGCCGTCGCCGCCCTGGGCGCCGCGGGATCCGACGACGAGGTGCTGGTGTCCCGGCTCGCGCTGTGGGGGCGGCGGCTCGTCGGCGAGGCGCTCGGGGTCGTGCAGGCCCTGCTGGTCTCACGCCCGGGCCTGGTGCGGCTCGTCGAGCAGGGGTCCGCGGAGGCTGACGCGTCGGCCAAGCTCTTCGGCGAGCTCACGGCGCAGCACACGCGGCGGATGGGACGGCTGGGCCTCACCGCCTGAGCGAGGACGCTCCCCGGGCACGACGCGCGGCCCGGGCTAGACGGGCGACGGGCGCGGCGCGCGGGTGTTCCCACCGGCGTGCCGCGCCCGTCGCGCGCTAGGTCAGATCGCGTTTCAGATGTTGCCGAAGCCCACGCGCCCCTTGGCCTCCGAGCCGATCTCCACGTACCCGATCGACGACGTCGGGATGATGACGCGACGGCCGCGGGAGTCGAGCAGCTCCAGCGCCGGCTTGCCGGCGAGGGCCTCCGTGACCAGGGCGGCGACCTCGTCGGCGCTCTGGTCGGACTCGAGCACCAGCTCGCGCGTCTGGTTCTGTACACCGATCGTGATGTCCACTGACAACGTCTCCTCGCAGCTCTGGTCGGTCCGCCGTGGGTGCCCTGGCCGGTCAGGCAGTGGGACCGTCCACCATCCTAGGTCGGTCCTCGTACTCGAAGTCGCTTCGGATGAGCCCGGCCACCCCGCCCCACGCGAGCCGTGAGATCAGATCGGCGGCCTCAGCGGGCCCGGGCCCGTCCGGGGAGCGGTAGCGGTGGGTCGCGGCGGCCTGCGTCATGGCGATCATGGACGCGGCCAGCATCGCGGCGCTCGCGGCCGGCACCCCTGTGACGTCGACCAGCACCTCGGCGATGCGCCGTGCCGCCTCGGACGTCACGCGCTCGACGTGCTCGCGCACCCCGGCGTCGCGGGTGACGTCCGACTCGAAGAGCAAGGAGGACGACTCGCCGGCCACCTCCACGAAGTCGACGTAGGCCCGCACGATGTCGGCGACCACCGTGCGGCCCTCGCCGGGGCGCACCGGCCCGCTGACCACGGGAGCGACGGCCAACTCGACGGCGGCCAGCAGGTCCTCGCCGCGCTGGTCCACGACGGCGAGGTACAGGTCGAGCTTGGACGGGAAGTGGCGGTACAGGACCGGCTTGCTGACCTCGGCGTGGTCGGCGATGTCATCCATCGAGACGTGGTGGTACCCCTCCGTCGCGAAGAGGCCCTGGGCGATGCGGAGCACCTGGGCGCGGCGGGCGTCGCGGGGCATCCGGGCATTCCGGGGCTTTCCGGTGGTGGCGTCCATCACTCGTCGATCGTAGCCACGGGGCCCCTCCCGAGGTGCGAGGATGGGTCGATGGCCGCGCGTGTGGAGTCCGGGACGAGCCGGGCGCAGACCCGTCGCGCCGCCGCGCGCGCACGTCGCCGCCGCAGGCGCACGGCGTTCGCCGTCGGAGGGGTGGCCCTCATGCTCGGCGGGCTGGGCGGTTGGCTCGGGCCCGCTGGAGGGCTGGACCTGATCCGCCCGACGCAGGAGGCGCCCGTCCCCGCTGCCGCCGACTGGTCTGACCTGGTGCGCGACAAGTCCGCCTCGCGCGGCGACGAGCGCGCCGACCTGACTGTGGACGGGATGGCCGCGGAGGACGTGGCGGCGATCGCCGACGAGGGGGAGGCGCTCGTCGCCGAGGAGGTGCTCGGCGAGGGCGCCGTGGCGCTGCCGCAGCCCAACCTGGGGCTCGCCGACACGGACATCGCCGCCGGGCTGCTCTCACTCGACGTGCCCCGCTCGGCGGGCGGCTCGCTGGTCGTCGTGCCCGGCTCGCAGGCGGCGCCTGGGCCAGGCGCGGTCAAGACCATCCGCATCGAGGTCGAGGCCGGGCTGGACGTCGACCTCGGGCTGTTCGCGCACACCGTGATGAGCACGCTCAACGACCCGCGCGGCTGGGGCGCCGACGGCACGATCAGCTTCGCGCGCACCGACGGCGACGCGGACCTGCGGGTCGTCCTCGCCTCGCCTGCCCTCGTCGACCAGATGTGCGCGCCCCTCGAGACGGTCGGCAAGGTGTCCTGCGGGATCAAGGGCCACGCCGTCCTGAACTACCTGCGCTGGGTCGACGGCTCGCAGGCGTGGGCCGGCGACAAGGTCGGCTACCGCCAGTACCTGGTGAACCACGAGGTGGGCCACGTGCTGGGGCATCGGCATGAGTACTGCGGCGGCGCCGGCGAGCTCGCCCCGCTCATGCAGCAGCAGACCGGCTCGATGGCGCCGTGCAAGCCCAACCCGTGGCCCGCACAGGACGTCTAGGCGTGCCGAGCCGCGTGCGGCCCCGGGTGTCAGCGGCTCGTGATGTGATCGCCCGGTGAACCCCCGTCCCGCCTCCACCGTGCTGCGGCTCGTGCGGCCGGTGCTCGCCGAGGCCGAGGCGTCGGCGGGCCCCCGGCTCGACGCCGACCAGCAGGCCGTGGTCGACTCCGTCGCCGCTGGACAGGACCCTGCGCTGCTCGTGCTCGGGGCGCCCGGGACGGGCAAGACGACAGCGGCGGTCGAGGCGGTGGTGGCAGCGATGGCGGCCGGCGGCCTCGCCCCCGAGGACGTGCTGGTGCTCGCCGCGAGCCGCCGCGCCGCCGCCGAGCTGCGGGACCGGCTCTCGGCTCGACTGCGGCTCACCTCCGGCCAGGCGATGGTGCGGACCGCCCCCGCCGCGGCGTTCGCGGTGCTGCGCGCCCGGGCCGCGCTGCTCGGCGACCCGCCTCCCACCCTGATCTCCGGCCCCGAGCAGGACCTGCTGCTCGCCGAGCTGCTCGCCGGCCACGCCGAGGGGGAGGGCGCCCGCCTGGAGTGGCCTGCGGCGGTCCCGGCCGAGGCGCTGGGCCTGCGGGCGTTCCGCGACGAGCTGCGCGACCTGCTGATGCGGGCCGCCGAGCGTGGCCTGACCCCCGTCGACCTGGCCGAGCTGGGCGCCCGGCACGACCGTCCCGCGTGGGCCGCCGCTGCTGGCCTGTACCAGGAGTACCTCGACGTCACGCTGCTGCGGGCCGGCACACCGGACATGGGCGCCCGCCACGACCCGGCGGTGGTGGTCGACGAGGCCGCCGAGGCTCTGCTCGCTTGGGACGAGGAGGTCGCCGCCGCCCCGCGCCCGCGGTGGCGGGTGGTCGTCGTGGACGACCACCAGGAGAGCACCGCGGCGACGGCGCGGCTGCTGCGCGTGCTCGCCGACGACGGCGCCCGGCTGCTGCTGCTCGCCGACCCCGACGTCGCCGTGCAGGGCTTCCGCGGCGCGAGCCCCGCGCTGGTCGCCCGGGCCGAGGCCGACGGCGGCGGGTTGGGCGAGTTCGGGGCGCGCCGGCTCGTCCTGGGCACGGTGTGGCGCCACGGCGCGCGACTGCGGCAGGCCGCCTCCGACGTGGCCTCGCGGGTGGGGGCGCTCGGCGCCGTCGCCCATCGGCGCGCCGCCGCCGTGGAGGGCGTCGAGCCGGGGACGGCGCGCGTCGCCCTGCTGCCGAGCGCGGCCCAGGAGTCGGCGTACGTCGCGCACGCGCTGCGCAGCGCGCACCTCGAGCACGGCATCGCGTGGGAGCGCATGGCCGTGATCGCGCGGTCGGGGGCGCAGGTCACCGCGCTGCGACGCGCGCTCGCGGGCGCGGCGGTCCCGGTGGCGGTGCTGGGCAGCGATGTGCCGCTGCGCGAGGAGCCTGCGGTGCGCCCGCTGCTCGAGGCGGTGCGCTGTGTGCTGCCCGCCCCGGACGGGTCGGCGGCGCCACTCGACCCGGAGGTCGCCGCGCGCCTGCTGTGCTCCCCGTTGGGCGGCCTCGACGCCGTGGGGCTGCGCCGGGTCCGCCGCGCGCTGCGCGCCGAGGAGATCGACGGCGGCGGCGGGCGCAGCAGCGACGCGCTGCTCGCCGAGGTGCTGGCCGACCCCGCGCACGCCAGCGCCTTGCCCACCACGGTGCGGCGGCCGGTGCTGCGGCTCGCCGAGGTGCTCGCGGCGGGCCGGGCGGCAGCGCTCGCGCCGACCGCCGACCCGCAGACCGTGCTGTGGGCGCTGTGGCACGCCACGGGCCTGTCCGAGACGTGGCGCCGGTCCGCGCTCGCGGGCGGCCCCGGGAGCGCGCGCGCCGACCGCGACCTCGACGCCGTGCTCGCCCTGTTCCGGGCCGCGGAGACGTTCGTGGACCGGCTGCCGCAAGCGCCGCCCGCCGCGTTCGTCGACTGGGTGCTGTCCCAGGACCTGCCCGCCGACACCATCGCCGCGCGCGCCCACCGGGACGCCGTCGCGGTGCTCACCCCGGCGGGCGCCGCCGGGCGCGAGTGGGACGTGGTGGTCGTCGCCGGCGTGCAGGACGGCGTCTGGCCCGACCTGCGCCTGCGCGACTCGCTGCTCGGGGCGCAGACGCTCGTGGAGATCCTCGCCGGGCGCGAGCCCGACGCCGGGCAGCTCGGCGCGGGGGCCCGTGCCGCGGTGCTCGCCGACGAGCTGCGCTCGTTCGCCGTGTCCGTGTCCCGGGCACGCCGGGCGCTGCTCGTCACGGCCGTCGCCGACGCGGACACGCAGCCGTCGCCGTTCGTCGAGCTCATCGAGCCGTGTGAGGCCGATGTGGACCCGCGCAAGGTGATGAGCCCGGCGCCGCTCGACCTGCGCGGCCTCGTCGCCCAGCTCCGCTCGCACCTCGAGGCCACCGCGGTGGGCGGCAGGCCGGACGCGGGCGCCGCCGCGCTCCTGTCCCGGCTCGCGCGCGAGGGCGTGGAGGGGGCGGACCCCGCGCAGTGGCATGGCCTGGCCGAGCCGTCGAGCGACGCCGTGCTGTGGGCGGAGGGCGAGAAGGTGCCCGTGTCCCCGTCCAAGGTCGAGACGGCGTCGACGTGCGCGCTGCGGTGGGCGCTCGAGGCGGCGGGCGGGACGGCCGCCGAGAGCTCGGGGCAGTCGCTCGGCACCCTGGTGCACGCCATCGCGCAGACCTACCCGCACGGCTCCCACGACGAGCTGCTCGCCGAGCTGGACCGCCGTTGGCCCGAGCTGGGCCTCGGCGAGGGCTGGCCCGCGATGGTGCAGCGCCGCCGCGCCGAGGGCATGGTGCGGCGACTGGCGCAGTACGTCCGCTCCTCCGGGGAGCCGCTGCTGGTCGAGGGCAGGTTCGAGCTCGAGCTGGACCGCGCCGTCGTGCGCGGCAGCGTGGACCGGGTCGAGCTCGCGTCCGACGGGTCGTCGGACGAGCCGCCGCTGGTGCGGGTGAGCGACCTCAAGACGGGGCGCAGCGCGCCGTCGGTGGCCAAGGCCACAGAGAACGCGCAGCTCGGCGCGTACCAGCTCGCCGTCGACGAGGGCGCCTTCGACGGGCTGCCGCCCGGGGCCCGCAGCGCAGGCGCGCAGCTCGTCTTCGTGTCCGACGTCGGCAAGGGGCCCACGCTGCGTGTGCAGCCGCCGCTCGAACGCGAGGACGACGGGTCCACCTGGGCGCGCACGCTCATCGAGGACGTGGCCGGGCAGATGGCCGGATCGACGTTCACCGCGTCTCCGAACGACCTGTGCTCGCGGTGCCCGGTGCGCCGCAGCTGCCCCGCGCAGGACGAGGGCGCGCAGGTGGTCGAATGAGCACCGTGCCACCCGCAGACCCCCGGCTCTCCGCCGCCGCCATCGCCGAGCTGCTCGGCAAGCCCGCGCCCACGGACGAGCAGACGGCCGTCATCGAGGCGCCGCTGCGCCCCTCGCTCGTCGTCGCCGGCGCGGGCTCCGGCAAGACGGAGACGATGGCCGGGCGCGTCGTCTGGCTGATCGCCAACGGCGTCGTCGCGCCCGAGCAGGTGCTGGGCCTGACGTTCACCCGCAAGGCCGCCGGCGAGCTCGGCGACCGGGTCCGCCACCGGCTGCGCCACCTCGCCCGGGCCGCCGCCCAGGCCGGACTCACCCTGCCCGGTCTGACGGCCGCGGAGCAGGGCGCCGGGCTGCTCGACCTGGCCCGACCCACCATCTCGACGTACAACTCCTACGCCGCGTCCCTGGTCACCGACCATGCGATGCGGCTCGGCATCGAGCCCACGTCGCGGCTGCTCGGCGAGGCCGCCCAGTGGCAGCTCGCCTCCGAGGTGGTGGAGTCCTGGACCGGGGACCTCGACACCGAGGCCGCCGTCTCCACGGTGGTGGAGGCCGTCCTCACGCTGTCCGGGGCCCTCGACGAGCACCTGCTGACCCCCGCCCAGGCGCAGGCCGGCATCGAGGACATCATCGAGGCGATCCAGGCGACGCCCTCCGGCGAGCCGCCCCGCGCGCACTACGCCGCCGTGCAGACGCTGCTCGGCTCGCTGGGCCAGCGGGTGCGGATACTCGACCTGGTCGAGGACTACCGCCGTCGAAAGCGCGCCGCCGACGCGCTCGACTTCGGCGACCAGGTGGCGCTGGCGGCGCGCCTGGCCCGTGACGTGCCCGAGGTGGGCGCGGGGGAGCGGGC
Source organism: Cellulomonas cellasea (assembly GCF_030372105.1). Classification (GTDB taxonomy): domain Bacteria; phylum Actinomycetota; class Actinomycetes; order Actinomycetales; family Cellulomonadaceae; genus Cellulomonas_A; species Cellulomonas_A cellasea_A. The sequence goes on from NZ_JAUDBQ010000017.1 coordinate 16,751, forward strand.
CCGGTTCGCGGTGGTGCTCCTCGACGAGTACCAGGACACGTCCTACGCCCAGCTCAGCCTGCTGGCGGCGTTGTTCGGCGACGGGCACCCCGTCACGGCCGTCGGCGACCCGCACCAGTCGATCTACGGCTGGCGGGGCGCCAGCGCCGGGGGCCTCGAGCGGTTCCCCGAGACGTTCCCTGTCGTCGAGGTCGTCGAGCACGAGGCCGGCGTGGTCTCGCGGCGGCCCGCCGACGTCCACCAGCTCTCGACGTCATGGCGCAACGACACGGCGATCCTCGCGGCGGCGAACCATGTGGCCAGCCCGCTGCGCAGGGCGAGCACCCGTGTGGAGGTCCCGCAGCTCGCGGTCCGCCCCGGCGCCGGGCCCGGCCAGGTGCTGGCCCACGTCGCGGCGACCGTCGAGGAGGAGGCAGCCACCGTCGCCCGGTTCCTCGCCCAGCGCTGGCGGCCCGCCGGGCCCGGCACGGCACGGGTGACCGCCGCGGTGCTGTGCCGCAAGCGCTCGCAGTTCACGGCCCTGCGCCGTGCGCTGCGCGAGGAGGGCCTGCCGGTCGAGGTCGTGGGGCTCGGCGGGCTGCTCTCGGCCCCCGAGGTGGTCGACCTCGTCGCCGCGCTGCAGGTCGCGCACGACCCCTCGCGCGGCGACGCCCTGATGCGGCTGCTGACCGGCGCCCGCACCCGGCTCGGCGCCGCAGACCTGCACGCCCTGGCGGCGTGGTCCGCCGAGCTCGCCGCCGGCCTCGGTCGCCGCCACGGGCCTGTGGCCGACGACCAGGCAGTGCTCGAGGGCGACGTGGTGGACGAGCGGAGCATCGTCGACGCCCTCGACCAGCTCCCACCGCCGGGCTGGCGCAGCGCCTCCGGCCGCTCGCTCACCGACACCGCCCGCGGTCGGCTGGTCGAGCTCGGCCAACTGCTGCGGGTGCTCCGCGCGCACACCTACCTCTCCCTGCCGGAGCTCGTGGGCGAGGCCGAGCGGCTGCTCGGCCTGGACATCGAGGTCGCCTCCCGGGCGGGGGTGTCCGCAGGGCGGGCGCGCGCGCACCTGGACGCGTTCCGCGACGTCGCGGTCCGGTTCTCCGACAGCGCCGACACCCCCACCCTCGGCGCGTTCCTCGCCTGGCTCGCCGCCGCGGAGTCGCATGAGCGCGGCCTGGACATGCCGGTGGCCGAGCCCGACCCCGACGCCGTGCAGCTCATCACGATCCACGCCGCCAAGGGCCTGGAGTGGGATGTGGTGGCCGTCGCCGGGATGGTCGACGGCGGCTTGCCCGCGATCCGGACCCAGGGCAAGGACGGCCCCCGTGACTCGGGGTGGCTGACCGGCCTGGGCACGCTGCCCTACCCGTTGCGCGGCGACCGCGCGGACCTGCCGGCGCTGGACTGCGCCGGCGCCGCCGACCCGAAGGACCTCGAGTCGCGCCGACGCCTGTTCGAGCAGGCCTCCGGTGACCACCAGGTCGCCGAGGAGCGCCGCCTGGCCTATGTGGCCCTCACCCGTGCGCGGTCCGCGCTGCTGCTCACCGGAGCCTGGTGGGGCGAGGCGCAGCGCCCCCGGCCACCGTCGCTCTTCCTGACCGAGCTCGCCGAGGCGGGCTTGGTCGAGGACGCCCACTGGGCCGCCGAGCCCGAGGCCGGCGCCGTGAGCCCGCGCGAGGTCGGCGAGGAGCCGCCGGTGTGGCCCGCCGACCCGTTCACGCGCGGCAGCGCCCATGCCGGGTCCCGGCGGGCCGCTGTGGAGTCCGCCGCCGACGCGGTGCGCGCCGCGATGGCGGCCTCGCCCGTGGCTCCGGCGGCTGGCGGCTCCGACCCCGCAGGCATGCGCGCTGGCGGCCTCGCCGTCGACCCCGCGACGGCTGCCACGGAGGCTGGCGCCGGCGTGAAGATCGACCTCGGGACCCGCTGGGACCGCACCGCCGAGTTGCTGCTGCGCGAGCGCGAGCGCACGTCGCGGCCGTCGACGGACGTCGAGCTGCCCGCGCACCTGTCCGCGTCCGCCGTGGTGCGCCTGGCCTCCGACCCGCAGGAGTTCGCACGCGCGCTGCGTCGGCCCGTGCCGCTCGAGCCGTCGCCGCAGGCCCGCCGGGGCACCGCGTTCCACGCGTGGGTGGAGGGCTGGTTCGGCGCGTCGAGCCTTGTCGACCTGGACGACCTGCCCGGCGCCGACGACGACTCCGTGGCCGTGGACGCCGACCAGCGCGCGCTGCGCGAGGCGTTCCTCGCCACCGAGTGGGCGCAGCGCACCCCGCTCGAGGTGGAGGTCGACATCGAGACGGTGGTCGCCGGGTACGTGCTCCGCTCCCGCGTGGACGCCGTGTTCCGCGACCCCGAGCGGCCCGACGCGGAGGACGCGGTGGTGGTCGTCGACTGGAAGACCGGCGCCCCGCCCACCGACCCGCTCGCCGCCGCCGCACGGGAGCTGCAGCTGGCCGTGTACCGGCTGGCGTGGTCGCGCTGGAAGGGCACGCCGCTGGACCGGGTCAGCGCGGCCTTCTGCTACGTGGGCGCGGGCCGCACGGTGCGACCCGAGCGGCTGCTCGACGAGGCGGAGATCACCGCTCTGCTCGAGGCCGCCGCCGCGCGCCGCGACGCTGCCGCCGACGCGCCGGGACCGGCGCCGACCCCGGTGGCGGTCGCGGCGAGCGGGCAGGACGTCAGGTGACGGCGTCGGCCTCGTCGGCGGCCTGGGTGTGCTCGTCGAGCTCGACGAGCATCTGCACCGCGTCGGCCACCACGTCGTCCTGGCCGGACCGCACGCCGTAGAGCAGCCAGCGGGCGAGGGCCAGCTCCCCGGCGAGCAGCGCGCGCTCGGCCAGGTGCGGGTCGATGAGCTCGGTGCGCCGCAGCTGGTAGGCCTCCATGATCGAGTCCACCGCCTCCTGCGGGGCCGCGACGAGCAGCCAGGAGAGGTCGTCGGCGGGGTCGGCGACCTTCGCGTCGCTCCAGTCGAGGATCCCGGTCACCGCGCCACCGGCGGTGAGCACGTGCTCGGTGGTGAGGTCCCCGTGCACGATCGTCGGCCGGAAGCGCCACAGGGCCACGTCCTCGAGGCGCTCCTCCCACCGGCGCAGCAGCGTCGGCGGCACCTTGCCGGTGCGGGCAGCCTCGTCGACCTCTGACTGGCGGCGGCGGCGGTACGCCTCGGCGTCGTAGACGGGCAGGCCGGCGTTCTCCACGAGCGACGTCGGCAGCTCGTGCAGGGCGGCGATGGCCCGCCCGAGCGACGCCGCGAGCCCGGGGCCGGGACCGAGCGTCTCGAGGCGCAGGGGGACGCCGGGCACCTCGGGGTAGACGACGGCCCTGCCACCCTCGGGCAGGTGCGCGAACCCGGTGGTGCGCGGCACGTCGAACGGCAGGCGCTCGGCGTCGGCCTCGGCGGCGAGGCCTTCGAGCAGCTCCACCTCCGCCTCGAGGGCGGCGCCCGCGGCGGGGTGCACGGGCGCGCGGACGACCCAGCGGCGCTGGGTCGAGTCGATGACGATGGCGGAGTCGTAGTCGCCGCCTGAGCCTGCGGCCCTGCGGGCGTCGAAGGCGTCGAGACCGGGCACTGCGACCGTTGCCAGGGCGGCGAGGGCAAGGGGTGAGCGTGGCACCCGCTCAGCCTAGGCGGCGGCCCGGCCGGGTGCTGGCACGACCACTGGCGTGTCTGGGATGTCCCGAATGTGGTGACTCGGTGGACGTGTCGTGAACCTCCTGCGAGGTCCGCGTACCGTGACGGGGTGAATTCCGCCGAGCTCCCCCTGGCCCGGATCCGCACTGACCGGGCAGCCGACGTCAGGTCGCGCCCCGGTCTGATGGCCTCGTTGTTGACCGATCCGGCCACCCGCGTGCTGTTGGTGCACGCCGGCTCGGTGGCGACGCGCACCGGCTCTGACGGCCGGCCCGAGCTGACGTTGTTCGGCGCCGGCGAGGCGGCGCTGCTGGCCCCGGGAGGCCGCCTGCCGGAGGGCTGGGTGTTCCTCGGGTATGACGACGCCGACGGCCTGCCGGGCCTCGCCCCGCATGAGACCCGGCCAGAGGGGGCCACGCCCTACCTGGCCCGGCTGGTCCCTGATCGCGAGACCGCTGTGCTGCTCCGCGGCGACCGCTGGACGCCGCTACGCGATGTGGGCGTCGAGTTGTCGGCCCGCGACGCGGGGCTGGCCACCGCCGCCGTCGCCCTCGAGGGGTGGCACTCGCGCCATCCCCGCTGCCCGCGCTGCGGGGCTCCCACGCAGTCGGAGAGCGGCGGCTGGGTGCGCCGATGCGTGGAGGACGGCAGCGAGCACTACCCGCGCACCGACCCCGCGGTGATCATGGCCGTGGTCGACGAGCAGGACCGGCTGCTGCTGGGCCACGGGGCGCTGTGGCCCGAGAACCGGTTCTCGACGCTGGCCGGCTTCGTCGAGCCGGGGGAGTCGATCGAGCACGCGGTGCGCCGCGAGGTCCGCGAGGAGACGGGCGTGGTCGTGGGCGCCGTGGAGTACCGGGGCAGCCAGCCGTGGCCGTTCCCCGCCTCGCTCATGCTCGGGTTCCGGGCCACGGCGCTGTCGACGGACATCACCGTGGACGGCCTGGAGGTCACCGAGGCGCGCTGGTTCGCCCGCCTGGAGCTGCGCGCCGCGGTGCGCTCGGGCGCCGTGCAGCTCCCGAGCCGCACCTCGATCGCCCGCGCCCTGATCGAGGAGTGGTACGGCTCGGAGCTGCCCGAGCCGCTGTGACCTCGACGTGCCTCAGTTGCTGAGCCGTCAGTTGCTGAGCCGCGCCTGCACCTCGGCCAGCGACGGGTTCGTCGCCGAGGTGCCGTCGGGGAACAGCACCGTCGGGACCGTCTGGTTGCCGCCGTTGGCCTGCTCGACGAACGCCGCGGCGTCGGGGTGCTCCTCGATGTTGACCTCCGTGTAGCCGATCCCGACGGAGTCGAGCTGCGACTTGAGCCGCCGGCAGTACCCGCACCAGGTGGTCGAGTACATGGTGATCGTCCCGGCGTCGGGGGTCTGCGTGCTCATGCGTCCTCTGCTCTCTCTCGGGTGACGGCCTCGGGTGACGGCCCGCTTGGCGCGGCCAAGCCTGCCGCAGATGAACGCCCGGGGCTGCCCGTTCTCTTCCCGCGCCCGGAGCCGGGGGCTGTGGGCACGGGCCGGAGCGTCGGCGGGGGCTGAGACAATCGGCAGCGATGTCTGCTGATGAACTCCTCGAAGCCCTCGACCCCGAACAGCGTGAGGTGGCCCTCGCCCTGACCGGGCCCGTGTGCGTGCTCGCGGGCGCGGGCACCGGGAAGACCCGCGCCATCACCCACCGCATCGCATACGGCGTGCGCACCGGCGTGTACAAGCCGACGTCGGTGCTGGCCGTCACGTTCACGGCCCGGGCAGCGGGGGAGATGCGGACGCGGCTGCGCGAGCTCGGCGTGGCGGGGGTGCAGGCCCGCACCTTCCACGCCGCGGCGCTGCGGCAGCTCGGGTTCTTCTGGCCGAAGGTCGTCGGCGGGGCTCCGCCGCGCATCCTGGAGCACAAGGCGCCGGTGGTGGCGGAGGCCGCGCAGCGCCTCAACCTGTCCGTCGACCGGATCGGCGTGCGCGACCTCGCCTCCGAGATCGAGTGGTCGAAGGTCTCCCTCGTCACGCAGGACGACTACGTGCGCGCCGCGACGGCGCTGGACCGCCCGGCCCCGGCGGGCTTCGACCGGCAGGCCGTGGCGCGGCTGCTGGACGTCTACGAGCAGGTCAAGACCGAGCGTGGCGTCATCGACTTCGAGGACGTGCTGCTGCTGCTCGCCGCCCTGTTGGAGAGCCGGGGCGACGTGGCCGCCGAGGTCCGGGCCCAGTACAAGCACTTCGTGGTCGACGAGTACCAGGACGTCTCGCCGCTGCAGCAGTTCCTGCTCGACCAGTGGCTGGGCGGGCGCCAGGAGATCTGCGTCGTGGGCGACCCCAGCCAGACCATCTACTCGTTCACCGGCGCCACGCCCCACCACCTGCTCACGTTCTCCCACACCCGGCCCACGGCGCAGGTCGTGCGGCTCGTGCGCGACTACCGCTCCACGCCGCAGGTCGTCGGGCTCGCGAACCGGCTCCTGTCCAAGGCGTCACGCGGCCAGTCGGGCGTCCACGCGCCGCTCGAGCTGGTGGCGCACCGCCCCGCGGGCCCGCCTGTGGGGTACACGGCGTACGACGATGACGACGCCGAGGCCGCGGGGATCGCCGCCCGGATCGGACGGTTGATCGCCGCGGGCACGCGCCCGAGCGAGATCGCTGTGCTGTACCGCACGAACGCCCAGTCGGAGCCCTTCGAGCAGGCGCTCGCGTCCGCCGGCATCGGCTACCTGGTGCGCGGCGGCGACAGGTTCTTCGCCCGCCGCGACGTGCGGGACGCGATCCTGCTGCTGCGCGGCGCGGGGCGCGCGGCCGGGGCCGACGAGCCGATGCCGCAGCTCGTGCGGGATGTGCTGCTCGCCGTCGGCTGGGCGCCTGAGCCACCGGCGGCCCGCGGCGCCGCCCGCGAGCGGTGGGACGCGATGCAGGCGCTCGTGGCGCTCGCGGACGACCTCGCGGCCACCGCTGAGCGGGAGGGCCGGCAGGCGATGCTGCCCGACCTCGTCGCTGAGCTCGACGAGCGCGCGGCGACGCAGCACGCGCCCACCGTCGAGGGCGTCACCCTGGCCTCGTTGCACGCCGCCAAGGGGTTGGAGTGGGACGCGGTGTTCCTCGCGGGCATGAGCGAGGGGCTCATGCCGATCTCGCTCGCGGAGACGGACGCCGCGATCGCCGAGGAGCGCCGCCTGCTGTACGTCGGCATCACCCGGGCCCGCGAGCACCTCGAGCTGTCCTATGCCCGTGCCCGGAACCCCGGCGGGCGCGCGTCCCGTCGGCGCACCCGATTCCTGGACGGGCTGTGGCCGCAGGACGACCGGCCTGCGACGCGGACGGGCCGGCCCTCGCGCGGCACGGCCGTCCCCGCCGACGTCGACCCCGAGCTGCTGTCCCGGCTGATGGAGTGGCGCGCGCAGGTCGCCACGGAGACCTCGAAGCCCACGTACACGGTGCTGAACGAGGCCGCGCTGATGGGCATCGCCGCCCAACGGCCGTCGACGGTGGCCGAGCTCGCACGGGTCAATGGCATCGGGCCAGCGAAGATCGACAGGTTCGGGGCGACGCTCCTGGCCATCGTCGCGGGTGATTCGCCCGGGTGAGGACGCCTTCCTCCCGGCCGGGCGGAGGCAGCGGAGCCGCGATGAGAAACTCGTCCAAGAATTCGCGAATAAAAGAGTTGTGCCGCTTGATGAGCGACGCATAACCTGTCTGTCGTCCCTGTAGGAGGGCCGTGCCGAAGAGGCGCTGGCCCGAGTTGAGAGGAGGTGGGTGCACTGATGGAGACCAAGAAGCGCAACGTGATCAGCACGATCGCGTACACGCCGCGTCCCGCTGCGCCCATCTCCGGCATGCGCCAGGGCTGGTCGGTGTTTGGCGCCACGACGTCCGTCATTCCGGCGGCCGGCAAGACGGCAGGCGGCTTCCCGGCGCCTGCTGCCCGTGGCGCTCGGCTCCGCCTTGGGGCTCTCGCGGCTGCTGTCGGCGGCCCACCCGACTCCGCATCACACCTGACGGTCTGACCGACCGAATCCAGGCCGCGGAGTCCTCACTCGGACACCGCGGCCTTCGTCTTTCCACCTGAAGTCACAGGGGAGCGGCGTAGGTCCCGGAAGCTCCGGAACCTCGCATCACGCTCACCAGCTCGACACTTCAGGAGGACATCGTGCGGCTCACGACGCTGCTCGACACGGTGAACCAGGGCGGATCCGGCCCTTGGCCCCTCGCACCCGCGCCCACCACCGCCGACGACCAGCAGCAGTTCGACCAGATGGTCGCGGGCCTCATCCCGTGCCGCTCCAACGACCCCGAGCTCTGGTTCGCCGAGCAGACCGCCCAGGTCGAGCAGGCCAAGGCCATGTGCCGCGGCTGCCCGATCATCGAGGGCTGTCTCGCCGGCGCCCTTGAGCGCGGGGAGCCGTGGGGCGTTTGGGGCGGGGAGGTCTTCGTCGCGGGGGCAGTGGTCGCGGTCAAGCGTGGCCGGGGGCGCCCGCGCAAGGACGCGGCCCCGGCCGCCTGACACCACGACTCCCGCACTGCGCAGTGCCCGGCCTGTCCCCCTCAGTGGCGGTCAGCCACCGGGCTCCGCGCGGAGGCGGGCGCAGGGGGCGACGCAGGGGGCGACGCAGGGGGCAGGGAGGTGCATCCGCAGTGCGGGTGCACCTCCCATCTGCGAGTCTGCGGCAGCACATCGGGCATCGCGATCTCAATGGTGGTCCCACGGGTGCGCGGTGTCCGCCCATCGAGGTGGGCCAGCACCTCGGCGGCGGCGAGCGCGGCGCAGACTCCGGCCAGCACCCCGGGCTCGCCCGTCGGCAGCGTCCCTCGGCGTGGTGTGGCGCCGAGCGGCGGCGCGGTGACGAGTTGCGCGGCCACTGTGGGCCAGGCGTCGTCCAGGTCGGTGCGGTGCAGGTCCAGGCAGCGCAGGCACGGGCCGGAGCCGGGCACGACGAACGGCCCGACGCAGGCGTCCGCCTCGCGGAGCACCACCGACAGGTGGGCGGCGCCGCTCGCGACGAGCGCCACACCTGTCGCGGGATCGGCGGCGCCGCGCTCCACATGCAGGATGACGTCCGGCCGGTGCCCGGGCGGCAGTGACACCTCGACCTCGGGGGCGATGTCGCGGAGCGCGCGGGCGGCGGCGGCCAAGCGGGGACCGCCGACGTCGCCGACCCGGTACCCGGAGGCGCCGACGTCCAGCGACGTCACCCAGGTGTCGTCGTCGAGCAGGATCGTCCCCACCCCGGAGGCAGCGAGCGTCAGGGCCGCGCCCAGCCCGGTGCGCCCCAAGCCGACGATGCCCACCGACCGGTTCGCGCGAGCCCGCACCTGTGCCGCGCCGTCGCCGTCGTCCCGCAGCAGCGTCCACGCTTCCACCTCCGCGCCGGCCCCGGGGCGCAGCGGCGGACCGTTGCGGCGCGCGCCGTCGCAGGCGACTCGGGCGGATCGCAGCGCGGCCGCCAGCTCGCCCGCCCGCGCGGCGGTGACCCCGTGCCGGCTCGCCTCGCGGGCCAACACGTCCAGGTCCCCGCCGTGGTCCAGCTCGAGGAGCAGGTCTGCCTCGCCCGCGCGGAGGTCCACCAGCCGCACCGCCCAACGCGGGTCGGCGCCCACCTGCACCTCGGAGGGGCCGCGGCGCAGCACCCGCAGTCCGGGACGCAGCCGCATGCGCTCTCCTCAGATGTCGTCCCCTGCCGGCGGGCGTGGCCCGCGCCGGGCCCGCCGTCGGGCCGGGCCCACCCTGGCATGGGGGACGGCCCCGCAACCGTCATCCACAGGGACTGCCGCCCGGGCCCGGACGCGAACGGGGCGCCGTCCCGAAGGACGGCGCCCCGTGAAGGCGCAGGGGTGGTGCTCAGGCCTTGCCGAGGATCCGGTTCAGCTTGGTGCCGCACACCGGGCAGATGCCCTTGGCCATCTTGCGGCCCGACTCGGAGACGACGACGTCCCCCTCGGTCTCGCGCTTCTCCTTGCACTTCACGCAGTAGAACTCGCCCGTGTACTTCTCGGCCATGACAGGTCTCCTCGCGATGTCTGGTCACCGGTGGCGGTAGGCGCAGGCCCGGCGGCCCGGCCGGTACTTGGGGGAACCCTCGGCGCGAGCAGGGCCACAGTAAACCGTCACGTTGCCCCAGAAAGGCTGTTCCCGGAGGCGCGCCGCGCGCATCGCCCACCTGGAGTGTGACGAACCGCCTATCAGTGCCCGCAACGGGCAGAACATGGTGAGTAAGGGCGCCCGGGGCGTCGCAACGGCTACGGTGCTGGTCGTGCAGCCGTCCAGCGAGCACCCCGCAGAGCAGGTGCGTCCCCGCGCCGGCCGCGCACCCGATGTCGGGCCTGCAGCGGCCGCGCTCTTCGACGCCCACGGCCCGGTGGAGGTGCGGCGCTCGCGCAAGCGGCTGCGGACGGTCACCGCGTACCGGGAGGGCGACCGCACCATCGTGGCGATCCCGGCGCGGTTCACGCGCGCGCAGGAGCGGGAGTGGGTCGGGCGGATGCTCGCCCGGTTGGCGAACCAGGAGCGCCGCCGCCGGCCGTCGGACGAGGAGCTGATGCAGCGCGCCGTCGAGCTGTCCACCCGCTACCTGTCCGGGCTCGCGGAGCCGGCCAGCGTCGTGTGGTCCTCGAACCAGGGCCGCCGATGGGGCTCGTGCACGCCGTCCGACAGGTCGATCCGGATCTCCGACCGGCTGCGCGGCATGCCGAGCTGGGTGCTCGACTACGTGCTGCTGCACGAGCTGGCGCATCTGCTGCATGCCGGTCACGGGCCGGAGTTCTGGGCCGAGCTCGACGCCTACCCGCGGACGGCTCGGGCGCGTGGGTTCCTGGAGGGGTACTCGTTCGGCGAGGAGCACGCCGAGGACCTCCGCGAGGGGCGGCCCACGGCGGTGCCGGTCGTGGACGACGAGGCGCCCGCCGACGTCGGGCCGCACGAGCAGAACTGACGCGCCAGAACTGACGCGCCAGGGCTGACGCGCCGCTCAGGCGCCCTGCGGTCCCCGGTCGTCCCGCGCGTCCGGGTCCTGGGTGTCGTCTGCGTCGGGCTCCGCGTCGGAGGCGGCCTCCGACTGGGCGGCGGCCTCCCCGAAGATCTCCGCGAGCGCGCGGTCCACGTCGGCGTGCTCGTCGGTGCGCTCGGCCCGGCGCCGGGTGTACCCCTGCGGGTCGTCGAGGTCGTCGGTGGTCGGCATCAGGTCCGGGTGCTCCCAGACCGCGTCACGTGCCTCGGGGCCGCCGTCGGCGGAGATCGCGGCCCACAGCGCTGCCGCGTCCCGCGAGCGACGGGGGCGCAGCTCGAGGCCGACCAGCGTCGCGAAGGTCTGCTCGGCGGGGCCGCCCGCGGCGCGGCGGCGGCGGATCATCTCGCGCAGCGCCATCGCGTGGGGCAGGTGCGGCAGGGCGGCGACGGACGTCACCTCGTCGACCCAGCCCTCGACGAGCGCGAGCGCCGTCTCGAGGCGGGCCAGGGCGGCCTGCTGCTCGGGGGTGGTCTGCGGGGCGAACACGCCGCGTGAGATCGCGGCCTGCAGCGCGGCGGGGTCGGTGGGGTCGATCGAGCGGACGGCCTCGTCGAGGCTCTCCACGTCGATGCTGATGCCGCGCGCGTAGGCCTCGACGGCGCTGAGCAGGTGGCCGCGCAGCCAGGAGACGTGCGTGAACAGCCGGGCGTGGGCGGCCTCGCGCAGCGCGAGGAACAGCCGCACCTCCTCCACGGGGGCGTCGAGCCCCTCCGCGAAGGCGTCCACGTTGCTGGGGACGAGCGCTGTGGAGGGCTCGCGCACCAGCGGCACGCCGATGTCGGTCAGCCCGAAGACCTCGCGGGAGAGCGTGCCGGAGGCCTGGCCGACCTGCATGCCGAACACCGCCGAGCCGAGCTGGTGGATGATCTGGCGCGGTCCGGCGGCGTCGCCGAGCGGGCCGAGGGCGCGGGGCATGCCCGGCTCAGGGTCCTCGGGCAGCGAGTCCGCCAGCGCGCCGACGAGGGCCTCGGTCAGCGAGGACGCGATGGGCTCGGTGAGGTTGCGCCACGCCGGCAGGGTCAGCTCGACCCACTCGGAGCGGCTCAGGGCGCGGGCCGGGCCGCCGGAGGGCGGCAGCTCGGTGGCCGCGTCGAGCCACAGCTCGGCGACGGACAGGGCCTCCGTGGCCTGCCGGGTCTGCTGCGTGGTCAGCGACGGGTCGCCCTCCGCGACGGCCGCCTGGCGGGCGACGTCATGCGCGAGGTCCCAGTTCACCGGGCCGTCGCCGGACGCGGCGAGCAGGCGCTGCACCTGGGCGAGGACCTGGCCGAGGAGCTGTGGGTCGTTCGGCAGCCCGGAGGCGGCGGCCAGCGCGGCCGGGTCCATGCCCTGGGCGCGGAGTTGGCGCAGGGCCTCCTCGGAGTCGGACCCGAACATCTGGCGCAGGAGCTGTTCCCACTCGGGCGCGCCCTCGCCTTCGGGGAAGGGACCGGCGGGGCGTTCGCTGCTCATCGGCGTGCTCCTGGGACGATAGGCCGAGGTGTCCGTCAACGGTAACCACACCCCGCAGGGATCGAGGGACGGTGCAGGCACAGGTTCGCTCAGGGCGCAGCCTCGCCGGCGAGGATCGGCAGGGGCCGCGCGACGTCGTCGTCGTGGGCCAGGGACCGGTGGCCGTCGGTGTCGCAGCGGTGCTCTCGGAGCGGCTCTCGGCGCGCTCGGGCGGTGTGGTCCGGATGCTCGACGCCGCCCCCGAGAGGGATCCCGGCGACGCGTTCGAGGGCGCGGACGCGGTCGTCCTGGTCGCGCACACGGGCGATTTCGGCGCGGTGCTGGCCCAGCCGCCGGCACGGCGTCGCGCCGCCGCCGTGCCGATGTCGAGCGGGTGCTGGCCGGCGCCCGTGCCGCCCGCGTCCCGCACGTCGTGGCGATCACCTCCGCGATGGTCCACGGCGCCGCCCCGCGGCAGGCGCCCCTGGCGGATGACGCGCCGCTGATCAGCGCGGCCGAGGCCGGTGACGGCGTGGTGGGCGATCTGCTGGCCGTCGAGGCGCTGCTGGGCCGGGCTGCGCGGCGCCGCAGCGGGCCGCTGGTGACGGTGCTGCGCCCGGCGGCGGTCGTCGGGCCCGCGGTCGACACCATGCTCACCCGCCACTTCGAGGCGCCCCGGCTGCTGACGGTGCGCGGCGTCGAGCGCGAGTGGCAGTTCACGCATGTGGACGACGTGGGATCGGCGGTGGCGCTGGTGCTCGATCAGCGACTGCGCGGGCAGTTCACCGTCGGACACCCCGACGTGCTCACCGCGCGTGAGGTCGAGGCCGCCGCCGGGATGCGCCGCATCGAGCTGGCCGCGGTCACAGCCTTCGGCGCCGCCGAGCGGCTGCACCGGGTGGGCGCGCTGCCGGCGCCCGCCTCCGAGCTCGCCTACACCGTCTACCCGTGGACCGTCACCGGCGCCGGCCTGCTCGCCGCCGGGTGGGAGCCCCGCTGGTCGGCGACGCAGTGCCTCGACGTGCTGCTCGAGGGGGTGCAGGGCCGCACCGCGCTCGCGGGCCGCAGGCTCGGCGCCCGGGACGCGGCGGCCGTCGGCGCGGCGGGGGCAGCCGTCGCCATGATCGGCACTGCGGCGGTCTGGCGCAGGGCCCGTGCGCGCCGCCGCCCCTGAGCCAGATCGCGGCCAGCACCCCGGCTCTCGGGAGCGTGGGGGATGATGTGCCGGTGCACGACGAGCCCACTCCCGCATCGGACGGCCTGACCGACCCGGCGATCAACGCTCCGGCCGCGCCCAGCAACCGATCGCTCACCTTGTCGGTGGCGATGCTGGCCTCCGCTGTCCTGCTGGCGGTGCTGGCCCTGCTGCCCGCGCCCTACGCCGTGAGCTCGCCCGGGCCCACCCGCGACACGCTGGGCGAGCACGCGGGCGAGCCGCTCATCACCATCACGGGCGCGCAGACCTACGACGCGACCGGCGAGCTGCTGCTGACGACCGTGTCCACCACGGGCCGGCCGGACTACCCGTCCAACCTGTTGAGCGTCATCACGGGGTGGTTCCAGGGCGCGACGGCGGTGCGCCCCGCCGAGCTGGTGTTCCCGCCCGACATCACCCAGGACGAGTTCGACCAGAGCAACGAGGCCGCGATGGTCTCCTCCCAGGAGAACGCCACGGTCTCCGCCCTCGAGGAGCTCGGCTACGAGGTGCCCGCCACCATGACGATCGCCGGCGCCACGGAGGACAGCGGCGCCGCGGGGATCGTGCAGGAGGGCGACGTGCTGGTCTCGATGGACGGCGAGCCGCTGACCACGTACTCGCAGCTCGTGGACCGGCTCTTCGAGACGGAGCCGGGCTCCACGGTGCGGCTCGGCGTGCTGCGCGACGGCCAGCCGCTCGACCTCGACGTCGTCACCTCGGAGCGCGAGGGCGGCGGCAGCCAGCTCGGGGTGTACATCGACCCGCAGTTCGACCTGCCGGTGGACGTGTCCATCAAGATCGACGACATCGGCGGATCGAGCGCCGGCATGATGTTCGCGCTGGGGATCATCGACAAGCTCACGCCCGAGGACGAGGCGAACGGCGCCGTGATCGCGGGCACCGGCACCATGGACGCGGTGGGCCGGGTCGGCGCCATCGGCGGGATCCAGCAGAAGCTCGCGGGCGCCCGCCGCGACGGCGCGGAGTGGTTCCTGGCGCCCGCCGCGAACTGCGACGAGGTGGTCGGGCATGTGCCGGACGGCCTGCGGGTGGTCAAGGTCGAGACCCTGCACGAGGCGCGCGAGGCGGTCGTCGCCATCGGCGCCGGGCAGGGCGACGACCTGCCGACGTGCGGCTCCTGAGCTGAGGCCGCGGCCCACGCGCGCGGGCGGCTAGCTCACTCCAGCGTGGAGCGCAGCGCCTCCACCAGGCCGGGCACCACGTCGGAGCCCTCGCCGACCGCGTCATCGGAGTCGTTCGCGCGGGTGCGCACCGCGCACCAGGACGGGCCGTCGCGCAGCACGCCCACGGCGATGCGCACGTCCTGGCGGTCCGGGTGGCCCATCAGGTAGGCGAGCGCCTCGTCGGGGTCTGCGGGCATGCCCTCCTCGGCCGCCGGGGGCAGCACGACGCGCTCGACGGTCACCGCGGCGCCGTCCACCGTCGGCGGCCAGGTGATCCCGCCGAGCAGCTCCTCGAGGTCCTCGGCGGCGGGCAGGCCCTCCTGCTCCACCGACGTCAGGTGCTGCGGCTCGTCGGCCGCACGGGCCACGACCTCGGCGGGGAGCTGCTCCGCGAGGCCCGGCTCCGCCTCCAGGGCCCGGGCCGTGCGAACGAGCGCGAAGACGCGGGCGGGCCCGTCCCACCCACCGGTGGCGACGTGGCGCTCGATCTCGCGGACGGCGTCGGCGAGCGCGAGCTGGGCAGCGACGGGAGAGGCGTCAGTCATACCGCCATCGTCCCATCTTCGCGTGGGAGCCTAGGAGCGGGCCCATGGGAACCTGTGGGCCGCCTGGGTCGTTCACGGAGCAACGTGCACACCCGACTCAGCTGACGACGAGGACCCTGATCCAGTGACTTTCGCTCATCCGCCCACCCGTCCGGGCCGACCTCAACCACCACGGGAACGCCGTGGGCCGCTGGTGCCCACGATCATCGTGCTGGCTGTTCTGGTGGTCCTCCTGCTGATCGCCGCCAACGTCTGGACCGAGTTCCTCTGGTTCCAGCAGCTCGGGTACGTCGAGGTCATCCGCACCGAGTGGGGCTCGCGCCTGGTGCTGTTCCTGCTCGGCTTCCTGGTGATGGGCGGAGCGGTCTTCGCGAGCCTGCGGTTCGCCTACCGCTCGCGCCCGGTGTACGCGCCGTCCACGCAGGAGCAGGCGAACCTCGACCAGTACCGCGAGGCCATCGAGCCGCTGCGCCGCGTCGTGATGATCGCCGCGCCCGCCGTGCTCGGGCTGTTCGCGGGCGGCGCCGCCTCGCAGCAGTGGGCCACCATCCAGCTCTGGATGAACAGCGTCCACGTCGGCAAGTCGGACCCGCAGTACGGGATGGACCTGTCGTTCTACCTGTTCACGCTGCCGGGCCTGCGGTTCATCGTGTCGTTCCTGATGGCCGTGGTCATCCTGTCCGGCATCGCGGGCGTCGCCACGCAGTACCTCTACGGCGGCCTGCGCATCGGCGGGGCGGGGCACGGCGCCCGCACCACGCGCGCGGCGCGCATCCAGGTCTCGGTGACCGGCGCGGCGCTCATGCTGCTCATCGCCGCGAACTACTGGCTCGACCGGTACTCCGTGCTGACCCGTGAGGGCGACAAGTTCGAGGGCGCGTCGTTCACGGACGTCAACGCCGTCATCCCCGCTAAGGGCATCCTCGCGGGCGTCGCCGTGTTCGTGGCGATCCTGTTCATCGTGACGGCGGTGCGCGGCACGTGGCGCCTGCCGGCGATCGGCGTCGGGCTGATGGTCGTGTCCGCGATCGCCGTGGGCGGCGTCTACCCGGCCATCGTCCAGCGCTTCCAGGTGACCCCGAACCAGCAGGACGCCGAGGCGGAGTTCATCCAGCGCAACATCGACGCGACGCTCGACGCCTTCGCGCTCGACGGCGTGGAGGTCGCGGAGTACGACGCCGAGGTCACCGCCGAGAAGGGCGCGCTGCGCTCCGACGCGGACACGACGGCGTCCATCCGACTCCTGGACCCGCAGATCGTCAGCCCGTCGTTCAAGCAGCTCCAGCAGAACAAGGGCTACTACTCCTTCGCGGACACGCTGTCCGTGGACCGCTACACGATCAACGACGAGAGCCGCGACACCGTGATCGCCGTCCGCGAGCTCGAGCTCAGCGGCATCAACGACGCGCAGCGCAACTGGATCAACGACCACACCGTGTACACGCACGGCTTCGGCGTGGTGGCCGCCTACGGCAACACGACCGGCGCCCGTGGCGCCCCCGCGTTCTGGGAGGGCGGCATCCCGTCCTCCGGCGAGATGGGGGAGTACGAGGAGCGGATCTACTTCAGCCCGAAGTCGCCCGACTACTCCATCGTCGGCTCGCCCGACAACCAGGAGTGGGAGCTCGACTACCCGGACGACTCGGCGCCCGGCGGCCAGGTGAACACCAGCTTCCCGACGGATGAGGTCGACGCCGGCCCGAGCATCGGCACCCCGCTCAACCAGCTCCTGTACGCGATCAAGTTCGGTTCCGAGCAGATCGTCTTCTCCGACCGAGTGACCGACGAGTCGCAGATCCTCTACGACCGTGACCCGCGCACCCGTGTGGAGAAGGTCGCCCCGTACCTGACGATCGACGGCCGGGTGTACCCCGCCGTGGTCGACGGGCGCGTGGTGTGGATCGTGGACGGCTACACGACCTCCGACCAGTATCCGTATGCCGCGTCGCGCTCCCTCGAGGACGCGACCACGGACTCGCTGACCGCGCGCTCCGCGTCCATCGAGGCGCTCGAGCCGGCCAAGGTCAACTACATCCGCAACTCGGTGAAGGCCACCGTCGACGC
This sequence comes from Cellulomonas cellasea, assembly GCF_030372105.1. Taxonomy (GTDB): domain Bacteria; phylum Actinomycetota; class Actinomycetes; order Actinomycetales; family Cellulomonadaceae; genus Cellulomonas_A; species Cellulomonas_A cellasea_A. Next base: position 33,764 of record NZ_JAUDBQ010000017.1, read on the forward strand.
CTACGACGGCTCGGTGAAGCTGTACGCGTGGGACACCGAGGACCCGGTGCTGCAGGCCTGGAACAAGGTGTTCCCGACGTCGCTGTCCTCCGTCGAGGACATCAGCAGCCAGCTGATGAGTCACATCCGGTACCCCGAGGACCTGTTCAAGGTGCAGCGGAACCTGCTCACCCGGTACCACGTGCAGGACGCCACGCAGTTCTTCTCCGGTGGCGACTTCTGGGCCAACCCGAACGACCCGACGCTGGGCGACCAGCAGGTCGCCCAGCCGCCGTACTACCTGACGCTGAAGATGCCGGACCAGGACGAGGCGACGTTCTCGCTGATGTCCACGTTCATCCCGGCCGGCACCAACCAGCGCAACGTGCTCACCGGCTTCTTGGCGGTCGACGCGGAGGCGGGATCCGAGGCCGGGAAGGTCGCGGAGGGCTACGGCAAGCTGCGGCTCCTTGAGCTGCCGCGTGACTCGACGGTCCCGGGCCCCGGTCAGGTGAACAACAACTTCAACTCCGACCCGACCGTCTCCCGCGAGCTCAACCTGCTGCAGCAGGCGAACTCCGCAGTGGTGCGCGGCAACCTGCTGACCCTGCCCGTCGGTGGCGGCCTGCTGTACGTGCAGCCCGTGTACGTGCAGTCCTCCAGCGGCACGCAGTTCCCGCTGCTGCAGCGGGTGCTCGTGGCCTTCGGCGACCAGATCGGGTTCGCCCCGACGCTCGACGAGGCGCTGGACCAGGTGTTCGGCGGCGACTCCGGCACCAACGCCGGCGACGTGGGCACCGACCCCGAGGCCGGCGTCGAGCAGCCCGTGCCCGACGACGGCGCCACCGAGGCTCCGGCCCCGGCGCCGACGGACACCCCGGCGCCCGAGCCGACGGACGCTCCGACCGGGGATGCGCGGGCGGCGCTCGACAAGGCGCTCGCCGACGCGAGCCAGGCCATGAAGGACGGTCAGGCGGCTCTGGCCGCAGGCGACTTCGCGGCATACGGTGAGGCGCAGAAGCGGCTCGACACCGCGCTCTCGGCGGCCATCGCCGCAGAGCAGCAGCTCGACCAGGGCTAAGGCCCGAACGATGGGCGGCGCGGGGCGGTGGACATATGAGCCACCGCCCCGCGGTGCGTCCGGGTGCGGTGCGTCCGAGGCAGGGGCGCAGAGCCCGATTTGGCTGTCGTCCCACCTGTGCCGTACTGTGAAGACACCGACGCGGGGTGGAGCAGCTCGGTAGCTCGCTGGGCTCATAACCCAGAGGTCGCAGGTTCAAATCCTGCCCCCGCTACTTGTGAAGTGGCAGTACAGAGGCCCTCTCGATCATCAGATCGAGAGGGCCTCTGCCGTTGGCCTTGGTCAGCTCGCGTCCCACTGGGCCTCGACGTCGAGGACCCACGTGACCCCGAAGCGGTCGGTGAGCATCCCGTACAGCGGCGCCCACGCGGCCGGGGCGAGCGGCACGGCGATGGTCGAGCCCTCGGCGAGCTTCTTCCAGTAGCCGGTGACCTCCTCGGCGTCGGCGCCCCGGACGGAGACGAAGAACGGGATGGTGCCGGGCTCCCAGGCGGTGTGGGAGGGCACGTCGTAGGCCATGACGCGGACGCCGGCGTCGGAGGCGACCTGGCCCCACATGACCTGGTCGGCCTCCTCGGCTGCGGTGACGGCCCCCGTGTCGGCGTAGGTGACGGCGGCCAGGTCGCCGCCGAAGACGGACTGGTAGAACTCCAGCGCGGCACGGGCCTGGCCGCGGAAGTTCAGGTGCGGCGTGACGTTGACGGACATGGGTGGCTCCTTCGGTGGATGGGCTGATGGCCTCCGAGGCTCTCGGGGCATGCCACCGAGACTTCCAGGAGTAGCGGCCAGATCGTGGCCTCTACTTCGACTACTTTGGCGACCATGACGACGCCCACCTCCCGGCTGCTGCGACTGCTGTCGCTGCTGCAGACCCGGCGCGACTGGCCCGGCCAGGTGCTGGCAGAGCGCCTGGAGATCAGCCCGCGCACCGTGCGCCGGGACGTCGAGCACCTGCGCGAGCTGGGCTACCGGGTCACCGCCGTCAAGGGGCCCGACGGCGGGTACCGGCTCGACGCGGGCTCGGAGCTGCCCCCGATGCTGTTCGACGACGAGCAGGCCGTCGCCCTGGCGGTGGCGCTCCAGGCGACCTCGGTCAGTGGGATCGGCGTCGACGAGGCGGCCGCCCGGGCGCTGGCCACCGTGCGGCAGGTGATGCCGGCCAGGCTGCGGCGGCGCATCGACTCCCTCGACGTCACAGCGGTGCCCGCCACCGGGGCGGCGCCGACCCCGACGGTCTCCCCGGACGTGCTGGTGGCCGTCAGCACCGCCATCCGCCAGCAGGAGGTCCTCGCCTTCGACTACGCGTCTGACGCTGACGACCATCCCGGGCGGCGGGTCGAGCCGCACCACGTGGTGACCTCGTCGGGGCGGTGGCACCTCGTGGCCTGGGACCTGGGCAAGGACGAGTGGCGGATCTTCCGCCTCGACGGCGGGAAGTGCCGGGCGGCGACGTCGCCGAGTACGTGGCCGCCAGGTTCAAGGGCTCCGACCAGGCGAACACGTGGCCGTGCGTCGGCGAGGCGACACTGGCCCTGCCCGTCGGCGACGTGGCGCCGTTCATCGGAGACGGCGTCGTGACCGACCTGGGCCACGGCCGCTGCCGGCTCACGGCCGGGTCGTGGTCGTGGGTGGCGCTCGCCGCCTCCCTCGGCAGGTTCGACGCCGACATCGAGGACGTCGCGCCGGCTGAGCTCGCCGACGCGTTCACGGTGCTCGCCGACCGCTACGCCCGAGCACGCCCCGCCCCGTCGGGCGGACGCCGTCAGAACACCCGGTAGGCGACCTCCGGCCCCGCAGCCGAGGCCCCTGGGCGTCATCGTGACGTCCCCTGGTCTGATGTCGCGCGAATGCGTGACTTGATCGGCCATCACTACGACAAGCTCGACCCACAGATCGTGCGCGCGACCATGGGCCACCCCGTCGCGCGGTTGCGGGCACGGTGTGAGGCGATTCTCGCGGAGCCCTGACGTGGCAGTCGATGGCTTCGAGCGGGAGTCAGAACACCCGGTGGGCGACTTCCGCGCGGCTCAGGCGCGGACGAACGCCTGGATCTCCTGGCGGAGCTCGCCGGCGAGCGCGGCCAGCCCGCCGTCATGCCGCCCGTTCCCGCCGGCCGCCGCGTAGATCCGGGCGACCTGCTCGTCCATCTCGGCGGTGCGCGCCCTGATCTGCTCGAGCGCGGCCACCGACTGCGCCGCCGCGGCCTGCACGGCCTCGACCTGCACGCTGATCAGCTCCGAGCTTGCCGCCGACTCGTCCGCGAGGTTCTTGACCTCGTTCGCCACGACGGCGAAGCCCTTGCCGGCGGCCCCGGCGCGCGCGGCCTCGATCGTCGCGTTGAGCGCGAGCAGCCGAGTCTGCGACGCGATCCGCGTGATGACCTCGACCGCGTGCTGGATCTCGACCGACGAGCGTTCGAGTGAGGCGACGATCTCCATCGAGTTCTGCGCGGCCGTCGCAGTCTCGCGCGATGCCGCGGTGAGCGCGCCGGCGGCGTCGGCGAGGCCGCCCGACTCGCTGGCGACGCTCGTGGCCACCTCGGTGATCCGGTCGCCGAGCGACTCGCGGGCCGACTGCTCCTGGGCGACGCGCGCGGCTGAGGCTGCCAGGGCCTCGCGCGCGGCGTCGATCCGCCCGGCGTCTCCGCGCAGCCGCCCCGGCATGCCCCGCACCAGGAACCGGCGGTGGAAGCGCTGCTGCTCGGCCGCGGCCAGCACGCCGGTCGCCTCCCGCACGTAGGCGTCCATGACATCGACGGTGCGGTTGATCGACGTGCGCAGGGCCACGGCCTGCGGGGCGCCAGCCAGGGCGGGCAGGCGGTCCTCCAAGTTGCCCTCGGCGACGCCGTCGAGGAAGGCGGCGATGGTGGTGAGCGACTCGAGGGTGCCCGCGGGCACCTGCTCGGTTGCGGTCTCGACGGTCGGCTCGGGGCGCGGGCGGCGCCTCACCGAGCGCCGGCCATCTGGCGCCCGGCCGTCTGGTTCCCGGCCATGTCCCTGCCAGCCAGTGCCCACACCCACGTGTCGAGGGTGTGGCCCGCCGAGGCCAGCTCGTCGGTGAGCGCCGCCACCCCGGCGGCGATCGCGTCCGACGTCCTCCGCTGCGCGGCTTCGGTGTGCAGGACCCGCGCGTACACGGCGGCGACCTCGTCGCGGATCTCCGGCTCGACCCAGCGGCGGTTCGAGTGGTAGCCGACGATGGCGCCCGTCGTGTCGAACGTCGGGGTGACGTGTGCGAGCACCCAGTAGTGCCCGCCGTCGGCGGCGAGGTTGACGACATAGGCGAACAGCTCCTCGCCGGCGCTGATGGTGTTCCACATGACCTGGAAGACGGCGCGCGGCATCCCGGGATGCCGAATCACGTTGTGGGGCATTCCGATGATCTCGGACTCGTCATATCCGGCCACCCGCAGGAATATGTCGTTGGCGTACCGGATCACCCCTTTGGTGTCGGTCTTGGAGACGATGATCTCCTCGCGCCCGTAGGGGCGTTCCACGCCGGTGGGGACCACGCGCGAGGTTCCGCGCGGCGATGTCGCGGCTCGGGCGATGGGGGGTGTGACCAGCATGGATGTCCCTACGAGGAAAAGTGCCCGATGTGGCTTTGTCTCGACAAATCCTATCGAGGCGCAGTCCCATCCCGTGCACGCGTCCAGTGTTTCCACCGCGATCCGCGCATTGTCGGTGGGCGGTGGCCGCGGACGGTCGGCCGGGCGTCACCGCGCAGCGGCGCCGCGCTCCACGCGCGGGCATTCTGGCGTGGACTCGACAAGCGCGCGCAGGGCCGCCCGGTCGATCTTCCCGGTCGCGTTGCGGGGCAGCTCGGCGACGGCCACGACACGGGTCGGCAGCTTGAACCGCGCGATGGCGCGGGCGGCGAGCTCGCGCACCTGATCGAGCGGGGGGCATGCGCCGGTGGTCTCGAGCACCGCGACGACCGTCTCGCCCCACTCCGGGTCCGGCAGGCCGAGCACCGCGAGATCGTGCACGTCGGGGCCCAGCAGCTCGGACAGCGCGCGCTCGACCTCGCAGGGGAAGACCTTCTCCCCGCCGGTGTTGATCATCTGCGTCAACCGTCCGACCACCGTGAGGCAGCCGTCCTCGTCCCGGACGGCGAGGTCGCCGGTGCGCAGCCAGCCGTCGGGGGTGGTGGCGGCGCGCGTCAGTTCCGGGGCGCGCCAGTAGCCCGGGGTCACATGGGGGCCACGGACGACGATCTCGCCGGGTGCGCCGGGAATTGTCACGCTGGCGCCTGTCGCGGGGTCGTCCAGCCGGATGTCGGTCCACGGGAGCGGCAGGCCGCAGGAGCCGGCCTTCTCCACGGTCCAGCGGCGCGGCAGGTAGGTGGCGCTCGGCGCGGTCTCGGTCATGCCCCAGGACTGCTGCAGGTGCAGGCCCCGCTCGACATAGGCCCGCAGCAGCGATGGGGGAGCGGCTGATCCGGCGATGGTCGCGGCCCGCACGCCCGACAGGTCAGCGGTGGCGAACCCCGGGCAGCGTGCGATGGCCGCGAACATGGCGGGGACGCCGAACAGGCAGGTCACGCCGGCGGACAGGTCGGTGAGGGTGCGCGCGGCGTCGAACGCCCGCCGTGACAGCACGGTGCCGCCGCGGAGCAGCGTGCGGAGGGTGAAGGCGTTCAGGCCGCCGATGTGGGACATCGGCGCGACGGCCAGGGCGACGTCGTCGTCGCGCGTGTCGAGCACCTGGTCGATGTTGCGGGCGCTCCACCACAGGTTGCCGTGGGTCAGCATGACGCCCTTGGGGGTTCCGGAGGTGCCGGAGGTGTACATGATGACGGCGAGGTCGTCGGCGGAGAGCCGGACGGGCTCCAGGTCCCCGGACCGCTCGGCACCGGTCGGGTCGGCCAGCGGCATGGCGATGCGCGCGTCGAGCCAGTTCCGATGGGCATGGTCGGCCACGAGGCGGGCGTAGGCGGCCGCGAGCTCGCTGTCGACCACGACGGTGTGCGGGTCGCAGTGGCCCAGCAGCGTGCGCACCTCGGCGGGCGCGAGCCGGAAGCTCACGGGAACGAAGACCGCGCCCACGCACGCGGCGCCGAGCAGGGTGACCAGGAACGCCGCGCTGTTGCGGCCGGCGAAGGCCACCCGGTCGCCGGGGCGGACGCCGTCGGCGAGGAGCCGGACGGCGAGGTCCGACGCGGCGCGCTGCACCTCGGCAGACGTGTGCGCGGTGCGCTCGTCGACGATCGAGGTGGCCTGCGGATCGCGGCGCACCAGGTGCCAGAAGGCGCTGGCCGGGCTCAGGTCCGGTCCCATCAATGCCTCACCCCTCGTGTGGGGCCGCGGGTGGCGGCGCCACCCGGGTGGTGGGCCGTGGTGCGCGGCGGCAGGGGCCTGCCGCGCACCACGGCTGTCGAGCGGAAGGTCAGGCCTTCGAGTCCGCGGCGACCGGCGCCTCCGCGGGGACGCGGCTGCCCGTGTGCTTGGCGGGAAGCCGGGTGAAGCCGAGCGTCAGCACGAGACCGACGACGGCGGCGCCGATCGCGATGACGAACGGCTTGGTGTAGTCGCCCTCGGCGCCCATGCTGGCGGCGATCCGGGGGGCGAAGAACGCAGCGATCGAGTACGCGGTGAACACGATGCCGTAGTTGATGCCCTGGAACCTGGGACCGAAGTTCTTCATCGTCAGCGCCGGGAAGATGCCCATGACGCCGCCGAAGCACAGGCCCAGGCCGATGATGCCGATGGCGAAGCCCACCGTCGACGAGACGAGCACCAGCACGAGCATCGACAGCGCGACGGTGCCGTAGATCATCATCAGCGCGTTGGTGTAGCCAAGCCGGTCGGAGACCGCGCCCCACACGATGCGGCCCAGCATGTTGCACGCGGCGTAGATCGAGACGAACACCGCCGCGGTTCCGGCGCTGAGGCCGAACATGGCGCTCTGCCCGATGCCGGAGGCCTGCGAGGCGATCATGAGGCCCGAGAACGCGCCGACGCCCATCATCAGGAAGATGAGGAAGAACTGCGGGGTCTTGACCATGCCCGTCCAGGGCAGGTTGACCGCCGGGCCCGCGCCCGCGGGCGGGGTCCAGCCGGCGGGCGTGAAGCCGACCGGCGCGGCGCGCAGGAAGAGCGACGCGACGACCACGACGCCCGCGTAGACGGCGCCCATGGTCAGGAACGCGCGGTCGACGCCCGAGCTCTTGATGAGCGCCTGCGCGACAGGCGCGGCGATGACCGAGGCGGCGCCCATGCCACCTGTGATCAGGCCCGCGGCCATGCCCCGCTTGTCCGGGAACAGCTTCATCGTGTTGTTGAGGCAGCCGGAGTACGCCAGGCCCTGCCCGAGGCCGGCCAGCAGGCCGTAGCTCAGGTACAGCATGGTCGTGCTGGTCGCGACCCCGGCGAGCACGAAGCCGCCGGCGAACATGAGGCCGCCGACGAGGATGGAGATCCGCGCGCCGCCCTTGTCGACGATCCAGCCGCCCAGGATCATCGGGATCGGCCCGATGGCCGCGTTGATGGTGAACGCCATCATGACCTCGGGCATCGTCCAGCCGCGCAGCCCGCTGAGCGGGCCCGCGAAGACGGAGAACGAGTAGATCGCGCCCGTGCACATGAGGATCGCGACGGACCCCCACAGCACCGCCCACCTGTTGATCGTCGTGCTCGGTGTGGACATGGTCAGGCCTTTCCGACAGGCGCGGGCGTCGTCGTCCGCGCGGTGGGGGTGTGGGTGGTGCTCAGGTGCGAGGCGAGCTCGCCCCAGGTCTGACGGAAGATCCCCGCGGGCATGAGCCGCAGGTCGGGGGAGATGGCGGGGGTGAAGTCCATCTGGTCCAGGACGTCGGCCTGCAAGTCGATCCCGGGCGCGATCTCGATGAGGGTCATGGCGTCCGGGCTGAGCTCGAACACGGCCCGCTCGGTGACGTACAGGACCCGCTGCCCGCGCGCGGCGGAGAACGGGCCGCTGAAGGTGATCTGCTGGACCTGGTCGAGGAACTTGCGCGCGCGGCCCTCGTTGGTGATCCGCAGCGCCCCGTCGACGACCTCGACCTCGAGGCCGCCAGCGGTGAAGGTGCCCGCGAAGACCAGCGTCTTGGCGGACTGGCAGATGTTGATGAACCCGCCGCAGCCGGCGACCCGTGAGCCGAACTTCGACACGTTGACGTTGCCGGCGGCGTCGGTCTGGGCCAGGCCCAGCACCGCCACGTCCAGGCCGCCGCCGTCGTAGAAGTCGAACTGCGCGTGCATGTCCATCAGGGCTTGCGGGTTGTAGGCGTGCCCGAAGTCCTTGAGCCCGGCCGGGACGCCGCCGATGGCGCCCGCCTCGGTGGTGAGCATGATCTGGTCGCTCACGCCCTCCTCAGCGACGACGGTGCCCACGTCGGCGGGGATGCCGACGCCCAGGTTCAGCACCGTGTGCAGGGCGAGCTCCATCGCGCAGCGCCGGGCGATGATCTTGCGCTCGCTGAGCGGGATGGGCGCGACGTCGGAGAGCGGGATCCGCAGCTGGCCGGAGAACGACGGGTTGTAGTGGGTGTTCTCCGTCTGGAAGTGGTTCTCGGGCTCGGAGACCACCAGGTAGTCCACGAGGATGCCGGGGACCTTGACGTCGTTGGGGTCCAGCGTGCCGCGGGCGGCGATGGACTCGACCTGGGCGATGACAATGCCGCCGCAGTTGTGGACGGCCTGCGCGATGGGCAGCACCTCCATCTTGAGGCCCTCGTGGGTGAGGGTGAGGTTGCCGTCCTCGTCGGCGACGGTGCCGCGGATCAGCGCGACGTTGAGCGGGAATGAGGGGTAGAACAGCCACTCCTGCCCGGCGAGCTCGACGACCTGCACGATGTCGTCCACCGAGGACGGCGACATCCGGGCGCCCTCGACGCGTGGGTCGACGAACGTGCCGAGGCCGACCTTGGTGATGACGCCGGGTCGCTTGGCGGCGATCTCGCGGTAGAGCTGGGTGATGACGCCCTGCGGCAGGTTGTACGCCTCGCAGCCGTCGGCCTCGATGAGCTTGGCCAGGGCGGGGGAGGCGATGGCGATGCCGCCGATCCAGCGCTTGATCAGGCCCTCGTGCCCGAGGTGGCTCATGCCCTTGTCGCGGCGGTTGCCGACGGCGCTGGCGTGCATGACCGTGAGGTCGCGCGGGGCGCCGTGCTCGAGGAACCGCCGCTCGATCGCAGCGAGAGCCTCCTCGTTGACGCAGGACAGCCCGAATCCGCTCAGGGCGACCGCGTCACCGTCCTTGACGAGTTCTGCGGCCTGGGCCGCGGTGATCACGTGGGCCATCTGCTGGTCTCCCTCGACGCAACTGTCGGCTGGTCCGCCGAACAACCGCAACGATTGCGGACGGCATGCGTCGGGAATCAGGACCATCGTCCTGAGATCCGGGCGGTGCCCAGCCCCCACGATGGTGCGCAGCGGCCAGCAGAGCCGCCGTCGCACACACCTCACGCAGGTGGTGGCGAGCCCCGATGGAGAGGCGTACGACCATGGACTTCGGACTGACCGACGAGCAGCAGCTCCTGCTCGAGAGCCTTGACGAGCTGCTCGAGCGCGACTGTCCCGAGTCGTACATCGCCGAGCTCGACCTGACCCACCAGCCGCCCACGACGTTCCGCAAGGCCATGAACGAGGCCGGCTTCGGGTCGCTCGGATTCCCCGAGGAGTTCGGCGGCACGCCCAGCGACGCCCTGACCCTCGTGATGCTGGCCGAGCGCGTCGCCCGCCAGGGCCTCAACAACGGCTACGGGCTCGAGCTCCTCCAGGCCATGGACATCCTCGAGTTCGGCTCCGACGAGCAGAAGCAGGAGATCCTCGGCCTGCTCGCGGCCGGCGAGGTGCCCTTCGCCCTCGGCTTCACCGAGCCCGGGGCCGGCTCCGACAACGCGGCCATGGCGACCACCGCCGTCCACCACGACGGGATGGTGACGTTCAACGGCACCAAGACGCTCATCACGAACGCGCTCCAGTCGAAGTACCTGCTGCTCATGGCGAAGAACCCCGGCGGCGACGACCCGCGCCGGGCCATCTCGATGTACCTGGTGCCGATGGACGCGCCGGGGGTCACCACCAACCGGCTCGACAAGATCGTGTGGCACATCTCCGACTCCTGCGAGATCTTCCTCGACGACGTCACGCTCCCCGAGAGCTGCCTGGTCGGCGTCCAGGGCAACGGCTTCAAGCAGCTCATGCGCAACTTCGAGCTCGAGCGCCTGGTCATCGCCGCCAACTGCCTGGGCATGGCCCAGTGCGCCTTCGACGACGCGGCCACGTACGCCGCCCAGCGGGTCCAGTTCGGCAAGCCGATCGGCTCGTTCCAGCTCATCCAGCTCAAGCTCACCGACATGGCGATCAAGCTCGAGAACATCCGCAACTTCGTCTACAAGACGGCGTGGATGGTCGACCAGGACCTGCCGCTCAAGAGCCAGGGCGCGCTGTGCAAGCGCTACTCCGCGATGGCGGCCTTCGAGGTCGCGGACGAGGCCATGCAGATCTTCGGCGGCGTCGGCGTGACCGTCGGCACCCGCGTCTCACGGCTCTGGCGCGACCTGCGCGGCCACCGGTTCGGCGGGGGGACCGACGAGATCATGGTCCACATCGCGGGGCGCCAGATCGTCAAGGACCACAGCTGAGCCGTCCGTCCGGAGAAGGAGAACCCCCGATGAAGATCGTCGTCGCCTACAAGTGGGCAGCGAACCCCCAGGACGCGGAGGTCCGCCCCGACGGAACCGTCGACCTGTCCCGCGCCAAGGCAGCCGTCAGCGAGTACGACCCGGTCGCGTTCGAGCTGGCCCGCCGGCTCGCCGACGCCACGGGCGGGGAGGTGGTCGGCCTCACTGTCGGCGACCGCTCGATCGACACGCCCCTGGCCCGCAAGGCCGCGCTGTCGCGGGGCCTGGACCGGCTGGTGATGGTGGCCGACGACGCCCTGGCCGGCGCCGACGGGACCCGTCTCGCGGCAGTGCTCGCCGCGGCGGTCACCGCGATCGGCGACGTGGGACTGGTGCTCACCGGCGACTCGTCGGTCGACGTGGCGCAGGGCCAGGTGTCGATGACCCTCGCGGGCCGGCTCGGCTGGCTCGCGCTCGGCGCCGTCTCGTCCGTGGCGCCCGCCGAGGGCGGGCTCGTCGTCGAGCGGGACCTGCCGACCGGCATGACCACCCTGCTGCTCACCGGCCCCGCGGTGCTCGCCGCCACCAGCGACGCCGCCGTGCCGCGGGTGCCCGGGATGAAGGACATCCTGGGCGCCGCGAAGAAGCCGGTCGAGGTGCTGGCCCTGGCCGACCTCGCCGTCGAGCCCGCCGGGGTCGCCCTCAGCACGCTGGGCACATCGCGTCCGGCCGAGCCCACCCGTGGCGCCGTCCTGTTCGACGGGGACGCCGCCACCGCCGCAACCGAGCTGGTGGGCGCGCTGCGCCTGGCCGGCGTTCTGTAGAGAGAAGGAACCATGGACGTCTCAACCCAGGCCTTCGTCCTGGTCGCCGGCGACCCGGCTGTCAGCGGGCTGGTCGACGTGGCCCGGGCGCTCGGCACGGAGGTCGTGGCAGTCGTCGCGGGAGGCCAGGGCGTGGCCGCTGCCGTCGCCCCGGCCGTCGACCGGGTGCTGTGGCTCGGCGACCCGGGCGAGAACCCGGTCGAGGCGTTCGCGCCCGACGTCGCGCGGCTCGTCGCCGATGCTGCTCCCCGGGCCGTCGTGGGCGCCACGACAGCCGCTGGCCGCGCCCTGCTCGGGGCCGTGGCCGCACGGCTCGGCGCCCCGGTGCTCGGCGGGATCGCCGCCGTGGAGCTCGACGGCGGGGCCGTCGTGGTCACGCACGGCGTCCTGGGCGGCATCGCCGAGCACCGGACCGCCGTGAGCGGCGGGCCGGCGGTCCTCGCGGTGCTGCCGGGTGCGAGCGTCCCCGCCGGCGCCGGATGCGCGATCGAGGAGGTCCTGTCCCAGCCATTGCCGGGCGCCCGGACCACCGAGGTGCGCGCCAAGGAGCAGGTCGGTGTCGACCTGGGCGAGGCTTCGACGGTGGTCGGCATCGGGCGCGGGCTCAAGGCGCGCGAGGACCTGGCCCTCATCGAGGACCTGGCCCGCGCCGTCGGGGGAGAGGTCGCCTGCTCGCGGCCCCTCGCCGAAGGGGTCGACTGGGTGCCGAAGGAGCGCTACATCGGCATCTCGGGCCAGCACATCGCCCCCGCGCTCTACGTCGCCATCGGCATCTCCGGCCAGCTGCAGCACATGGTCGGCGTCCGGGACGCCACGACTGTGGTCGCGATCAACAGCGACGCGGCGGCGCCCGTGTTCGCCCAGTGCGACTACGGCATCGTCGGCGACTTGTACGACGTGGTGCCGGCGCTCGCCGCCGCGCTGCGGGCCGGGGCATGAGCGCCGAGGCCGTCGAGCCGGACTTCGACGTTGTCGTCGTCGGGGCCGGCCCGGCGGGCGCGGTGACCGCGTACCGGCTGGCCCGGGCCGGGCTGTCGGTGGCGATGATCGAGCGCGGGGAGGCGCCCGGGACCAAGAACCTCTCGGGCGGCGTCCTGTACGGGCGGGTGCTCGACGGCCTCTTCCCCGGCTTCGCCGACCAGGCGCCGGTGGAGCGCCGCATCACCCGGCACGTCACGACCTTCCTCACCGCCGACTCGGCCGTCGGCATCGACTACTCCGGCCGGGGTCTGGCCGACCCGGTCAACGCCGTGACAGTGCTGCGGGCGAAGTTCGACCCGTGGCTGGCCGCGCAGGCCGAGGAGGCCGGGGCCTACCTGATGGCCGGCGTGCGCGTGGACGGGCTCCTCACCGAGCCCGGCCCGGACGGCAGGACGCGGGTGGTCGGCGTGCAGGCGGGCGAGGACCAGCTCCGGGCGCGCGTGGTGGTCGCGGCCGACGGCGTGAACTCGTTCCTGGCGCGCAGCATCGGCCTGCGCCACCAGGAGCCCACGAACCACATGGCCGTGGGGGTCAAGGCCGTCATGGCCCTGCCGCGCACGGTGATCGAGGACCGGTTCGGGGTGAGCGGCGACCAGGGCGCGGCCCACGCGATCGTCGGCGACTGCACCGCGGGCATCGGCGGAGGCGGCTTCCTGTACACCAACACCGAGTCGCTCTCCGTGGGCGTCGTGCTGCGGCTCGACGACCTGCTGCGCTCGGGGCGCACGGCCGCCGACGTGTTCGAGCGCTACCTCGCGCACCCCGGGCTTGCGCCCTACCTGCGGGACGCGAAGGTCATCGAGTACGGCTCCCACCTGGTCGCCGAGGGTGGCTACGACATGTTCGGCGAGGTCGCCACCGACGGGCTGGTCGTGGTGGGCGAGGCCGCGGGCCTGACCATCAACAGCGGCCTGACGGTGCGCGGCATGGACCTGGCGATCGGATCGGGCATCGCGGCGGCGGACGCCATCGTCGAGGCCGTGGCGGCGGGCGACCTGTCCCGCGCGGGGCTCGCCGGGTACCGGCGGCGGCTCGAGGAGGGCTTCGTCTTGCAGGACATGAAGACCTACGCCCGCGCGCCGAGGTTCCTGGAGCGGACGGGCATGTACGGGGCGTACGGGGAGCTCGCCGCGAGCGTGTTCCACGACGTCTTCTCCCTCGACGGCGCCCCTCGGCGGCACCTGGTCTCGACGGCCCGGGCCGCGCTGAAGAAGTCCCCGGTGGGCATCCGCCAGCTGGTCAGTGATGGATGGGCGGGAGTGAGAGCGCTGTGAGCACCACGGTTCCCGAGCGGCTGGCCCGCAATCGGTTCGTCCTCGACGAGGAGGAGTCGCACATCGTCATCGACCAGGAGGCCTGCCGGGCGACAGGCGCCGGCAAGGCGCTGATCGCGGTGTGCCCCGCCGGGGTGTACCGCGAGCAGGACGGCGAGATCTTGGCCGACTACGCCGCGTGCCTGGAGTGCGGCACCTGCCTGGCGGTCGCCCCGCCCGGCGCCCTGACGTGGCGCTACCCGCGCGGCGGGTTCGGCGTCAGCTTCCGGGAGGGGTGAGATCGGGCTCGACGGGCGCCCCGGGTGACTCGGGCGCCCGGCGGGCGTAGCCCTCGGCCGCGAGCTGGCGGTCGACCATCTCCTCGATGTACCGGGGCACCGTCTGGCGTACCCGGTCCACCAGGTGCGGGGGCGTGACCAGCACGTGCATGAGCACCGAGCCCTCGACCGCGTCCAGGAGCTGGATCGCCGACGCCCCCGGGGGGAGCTCGCCGGACTGCACCGCCGCCTCCACGCGCCGACGCTGCGAGAGCACGAAGTCGGTGATGGCCTCCCGCCGGATGTCCGAGAACACCTCGGGGTAGGCCCGCGACTCGACGTACAGGCGGAGCATGGCCAGCCCGTACGGGCCGAGGTAGAGCTCGGCGCGCTCATTGGCGTGCGTGATGAGGTAGTCGCGCAGCGACGGGGGCGGGCTCGGCTCGGCGTCCTGGTCGTCGGGGGCGGCTGTCGGCGCGGTCAGCTCGTCGCCGCCCTGAATGCGACGCAGGGCTGAGGTGAGGAGCTTCTCCTTGTCGGGCCACCGCAGGTACACCGACGACTTGCCGACCCGCGAGCGGCTGGCCACCTCGTCGATCGTGAGGCCCGACCAGCCCTTCTCGCCGTACACGTCGAGGGTGGCGCGCAGCGCGCGGTCCTCGAGCTCTGGGTCGCGGGGGCGCCCTCGGCGTCGAGGGGGTGCGGCGGCGGCGTCGTCCTCGGGCTCGCGCGTCGTCACGCCCCCCACATTAGTCGGCGCGCGGAGCGGCCCCGTCCCACTCGGCGACCTGGCCGAGCGCCGCCTCGAGCGTCTCGACGGCGCCGGACGTGCTGGTGCGCGCCACGACGAGCGCTGTGACGCTCAGTGACGTGAGGACCCGCGCGCGCCGCAGCGCCTCGGCGCCGTCGAGCGCGGGGTAGCGCGTGGAGAGGCCGTGCCGGAACGCGTCGACGAGCTCCGCGCGGTAGGCGTCGACGACCGCCCGCTGCGCGTCGTCGCGCGCCGCGAGGCCCGCGGTGCTGTCGATCAGCAGGCAGCCGCGCCGCGCGGCGTCCTCGGTGCGCCGCGCGAGCGCGTCGGCGAGCCCGCGCAGGTAGACGAGCACGGCGTCAGGGTTGCCGGGCTCGGCGGTGAGGACCCGCAGGCGTGGCCGGACGACGGTGTCGAGGTAGTCGCGCACCGCCGCGTCGAACACCCCGCGCTTGTTCTCGAACGCGTGGTACAGGCTCGAGCGGGCAAGGCCTGTCGCCTGCTCGAGGTCGGGCACCGAGGCGCCGTCGTAGCCCTTGTCCCAGAAGACGTCGCGGGCGGCCTGGACCACCTGTGTGGTATCGAAGCCCGGATGCCGTCCCATGACCACCGCCGATCGTGTGCGTTGAGGCTTCCACCCTATAGTGGAACGACTGGTCCAGAAAATCTGGGCATCGGCGAGGGGCAGTGGCATGACAGTGGCAGGGCTCGTGCTGGCGGCAGTGGCCGCCCTCATCCACGTCTACATCTTCACGATGGAGTCGCTCACCTGGACGTCTGAGCGCACGCGCCGGACGTTCGGCGCCTCACCCCAGGAGGCGGCCGCCACGCGGGAGATGGCCTTCAACCAGGGCTTCTACAACCTGTTCCTCGCGGTGGCGGTGATCGTCGGCATCGTCGTGACCGCCGCCGGCGCCCCGACGGTCGGCCTGACGCTCGTCCTGACTGGCACGGGGTCCATGGCCCTGGCCGGCGTCGTCCTGCTGGCGTCCTCACCCGACAAGGCGCGTTCCGCGCTCATCCAGCTCATCCCACCCGCGCTCGCGGTCGTGGCGATCGTGGCCGCGCTCATCGCCTAGGCCCAGCCGGCACCCCCCCTGCACCACCTGAATCGGAGACCCCCCATGACCACTCGCACCACCCCCACGCGCAGCACCCAGGTCCAGCTCGTCGCCCGGCCGCAGGGCTGGCCCACCCACGACGACTTCCGCACCGTCATCGTCGACCTGCCGGAGCTTGGCCCAGGCGAGGTGCGCGTCCAGAACGAGTTCGTCTCCGTCGACCCGTACATGCGCGGACGCATGAATGACGTGAAGAGCTACACCCCGCCGTACCCCCTCGGCGAGACCATGGCCGGCGGCGCCGTCGGCCGCGTCGTCGCCTCGACGGCCGAGGGCATCGCGGTCGGCGACGTGGTGCTGCACCAGCTCGGCTGGCGCGACGTCGCCCAGGGGCCGGCCGCCGCGTTCCGCGTCGTGCCCGAGCTCCCCGGCGTGCCGCTGTCGGCGCACCTCGGCATCCTCGGCATGACGGGCTTCACCGCGTACGTGGGCCTGCTCGAGATCGCGCAGATGCAGCCCGGCGACACCGTGCTCATCTCGGGCGCCGCGGGCGCCGTCGGCACGGCCGCCGGGCAGATCGCCCGGCTCAAGGGCGCCGGCCGGGTCGTCGGATCGGCCGGCTCCGCCGAGAAGGTCGCCCTGGTCACCCAGCGTTTCGGCTACGACGCGGCGCTCTGCTACAAGGACGCCCCCGTCCGCGAGCAACTTCCCGCCCTGGTGCCCGACGGCGTGGACGTCTACTTCGACAACGTGGGCGGCGACCACCTCGAGGCCGCCCTCGACGTGATGAACCGCGGCGGGCGCATCGCCCTGTGCGGCGCGATCGCCGGGTACAACACCACCGACCGGGTCCCCGGCCCCGACAACATGGCGAAGGTCATCACGCAGGGCCTCACGCTGCGCGGGTTCACGCTCGGCGACCACATGCGGCATTACGCGGACTTCGCGCGCGACATGGGGGAGTGGTTCGCCGCCGGACAGATCGACCACGACGAGACGGTGGTGGACGGCATCGACCACGCCGTCGACGCGTTCCTCGACCTCATGCGCGGGGCGAGCACCGGCAAGATGGTCGTCCGCACTGGCCCCCGCGGCTAGCCTGGAGCGTTCATGGTGCCCCAGCGGGCCCTGCGGTCTGCGCGAACCACTGGCAGTGACGGAGGGCTCGATGATGGACGTCGTGAACGCGCTGCTGGACGCGCAGCCCGAGGCAGCGGTGGTGGGCCTCGTCGTCATCGCCGGCGCGATCCTGGCAGGCCTCCGCCGGTGGCTGCGCCCCGGCCCACGGCCCCGTCCCGGCGAGGTCTGGTTCGCAGACGTGCCGTTCGAGGACCGTCCCGGGAGCAAGGACCGGCCCGTGCTGGTCCTCGCCGTCGCGGGGCGCACGTGCACGGTGGCCGCGTTCACCTCGCAGGACCGCAGCGCGCGACGTGACCACGTGCGCCTCCCGAGCGGAGTGCCCGGGATGGGGAAGGCGAGCTGGATCCGGCTCCGGCCGATCCTGCTGCGACGCTCGGCCCTTCGTCGGCGGATCAGCGACCCGGGACCCGCGCTGGTGGTCTGGTACGACAGCGTCGCGCAGCCAGCCGCCACCCGTTCGCGCTGATCCGCGGCGTGAGTGCCGCTCAGCCGTCGATCACTGCCTGGAGCAGCGCGCCATACCGGCGCACCAGGCCGTCGCGGTCGGCGGTGAGAGCGGCGCCGTCGTCGACGACCCACAGCGAGTAGAGCAGCCCGGCGAGCAGCGCTCCCGCCGTCCGGGCGCGCGCGTCGACCTCCGTCCCGGTGAGCCGGGCACGCAAGGGCGCGACGAAATTCGCGTCGTGGAGCTCGGCCAGGCGGGCGGCGACCGCGGGCTCGCCGCTCGCCTGGATGAGGGCCAGGAACACCCGCCGGGTGTCGTCATCCGTCGCCAGGAGCGCCTCGACGAACCGCTCCCCGAGGGCGCCGAGCGGGACGTCGCGCAGGCGATCGTCGTCGAAGGACAACTGCATCGTCTCCAGGAACAGCAGCTCCTTGGAGCCGAAGTGGCGGATCACCAGCGCCGGGTCGCTCGACGCCGCCGCGGCGATGTCCCGCACCGACGAGCCGGTGAACCCGCGCTCGCGGAACAGGCGCGTCGCGGCGGCGCGGATCTCCTCGCGGGTCGCCGCGGCGGAACGTCTGGCGGCCATCACGCCTCCTGCGGGGTCATGGCCTCAGCCCATGGTGATGACGACCTTGTCGGCCGCCCCCGGGGTGGAGGCGAGTTTGATGCCCTCGAGCACGTCCTCGAAGGGCACCGGGTGGCTGATGATCTTCGCGTACTTGTCCTGGTTGGCGATGATGTCCTCGGTGACCTCGAAGATCTCGGTGGGGTAGCCCATCGCCATGACGATGGTGATCTCCGAGGTCAGCAGGGCCCCGAAGTCCACCTCCACGGGCTTCTTGTGCACGGCCGGGATGCTGAGCGTCGCGCCGTGCTTGGCGTTGGCGAGCACGGTGTCGATGACCGACGGGACGCCCGCGGCGTCGAGGTAGATGTCGGTGCCGGGCTTGGTGCCGTGGTACCCGCCGCCGGTCTCGCCGTGCAGCTCGAGCAGGCGCTCGCGGACGTCCTCCTCGGCGGAGTTGATGACGGCGTCCGCGCCGATGGCCAGGGCCCGCTCGAGCCGGGAGGCGACGACGTCCACGACGACGACATGCGAGGCGCCGAGGGACTTGAAGCCGATCGCGGCCCCCAGCCCGATGGGTCCGGCGCCGAAGACGACGACCTTGTCGCCGGCCTTCGGGTTGGCGCGGTTGACGGCGTGCCGGGCGACGGCCATCGGCTCGTTGAGCGCGGCGACCTCCCATGGCAGGTCCTTCGGGACGACGGCGAAGCTCTTGCCGGCGACGGCGTCGTGCAGCACGAGCAGCTCGGCGAGCGCGCCACTGGCGCCTCCGTTGCCGATGATCCCGGTGGGCTCGGCCATCGGGTTGACGACGACGTGGTCGCCGACGGACACGCCCTCGACCTCGGCGCCGACCTCCACGACCTCGCCGGCCGCCTCATGGCCGAGGATCGTGGCGCCCTGGCGCGGTGGGATCCCGCCGATGGAGATGTAGAACCCGTCGGATCCGCACACGCCGCACGCCCGGGGTCGGACGAGGATGTCGCGGGGGCCCGCTGTCGGCTCGGGGACGTCCGCGATCTCCACCTGACCGGGACCTGTCACCATGACTGCCTTCATCGCCTGTGCCTCCAGACCGTGTCAACGGCTCCGGCGGGCGGGCGCCCGCCGGGTCAGCGTCTGGCCGGTGGCGGGGCGGGCGTGACGGGCTCCCTTGCCCGCCGCGTACCAAGTCAACGCTGTTGACTTCGACCATGGCCCACCTCGCGGGGCAAGTCAACCGCGGTGCCGGGGGCGGCCAGGGGTGGGCTCAGGGGATCGCCGTGACGAGGACGATCGCGACCGCCAGCAGCGCGTCCAGCACCATGCAGAACTCGGCGAGCGAGCGGGAGACGACACGCTCGGTGCGGTAGTGATGCCAGTCCCAGGCTGAGTGGGCGAGCAGTCCGGCGGCGACCAGGTACCCGGCGGGGTCGTTCGGCAGGGACGGTGCGACGGCGGCGACGGCCCCGAGCACCAGCAGGGCGAGGCCCTGCAGCGGCAGTCCGTGCGCCGGGCGCTGGGCGTCGCGGAAGGCCAGGCCGTAGGCGGCGAGCAGGGCCCCGACGCCGATCAGGACCCACGTCGGGTCGACGCCGTCGAAGAGGAGCCTGACCAGGAAGACCACCACGAACATGACGAAGAACAGGGGCCATGCGGCGGCCCGGCTCCGCAGCGCCGCGGAGCCGAGGTAGATCACCGCCAAGGCCGCCAGCATGGGGGCCAGGTCGACCCCGTGCATCAGGTCGGCGGCGACGAGGGCGGCGAAGCCGACCCCGACCAGCGCTCCCCAGTGGCGGCGCGCCACCTCGAGCGGCGTCGCGGTCCTCGGTGGGGGTGTGGCAGTCATCTCCGGCATGTCCAGCTCCCTCGGGGCGGTCCTCACCTGAACCCATACATGGGTGTCTGACTTATGGAAGTTAGCATCCTGAACACTGCTGTTCAAGATGAGCGGGTCAATCAAGTCGTACTACGGTGTCTGTGAACGACGAGGAGGGTCGATGACCAGCGACGCGGGGATCGAGCGGGCACAGCGGGCCGACGCCCGGCGCAACGTCGAGCGGATCCTCGACGCCGCCGAGGCGTGCCTGGCGCGCGACCCCGACGCGAGCATGGCGGACATCGCGGCGGCGGCCGGGCTCGGGCGCGTCACCGTGTACGGGCACTTCGCCTCACGTCCCGCGCTGGTGGAGGCCGTGGTCCGGCGCGTGCTCGCCAAGGCCGACGCGGCGCTCGAGGCCGTCAACCTCAGCGGCGACGCCGCGCCCGCGTTCACCCGGCTCGTCCAGGCGACGTGGCAGGTGACCATGCGATCCGGCCGGCTGCTCGTCGCCGCCGAGCGGGCGCTGCCCGCGGAGACGGTCCTCCAGGCCCACACGGGCCGCCTGGAGGAGCGGGTCCGCGACTTCATCGCCACCGCGCAGGATCAGGGCGCCTTCCGCCGTGACCTCTCCGCCGCATGGCTCATGACCGTCTTCCACGCCGTGCTGCACGCCGCCGCCAACGAGATCGACAACGGGCGGCTCGACGCCGCCGAGGCCCCGGACGTGATCGCGCGCACGATGCTGTCGGTGCTGCAGGCGTAGCAGCCCGACGCGCCCAGCCGGCGCCCAGGAATGCCCGCGGCCCCCGGCGGGTTGGCCCTGCTGACATCCCGATGCGAGGAAAGGCCCGACCCTGAGCGCCACATCACCCACCCGGGCGAGCATCGGCTTCCGCTCCGAGCGCGGACCCGTCCTCATCGCGGTCATGGTCACCACCGGGCTCGTCGCGATCGACTCGACGATCCTGGCGACGGCCATCCCGACCATCGTCGCCGACCTGGGCGGCTTCTCGAGCTTCCCGTGGCTGTTCTCCATCTACCTGCTCACCCAGGCTGTGAGCGTCCCGATCTACTCCAAGCTCGCGGACACCGTGGGCCGCAAGCCCATCATCCTGATCGGCGTCGGGCTGTTCCTGCTCGGCTCGGTGCTGTGCGGGCTGGCCTGGTCGATGCCCGCGCTCATCGCGTTCCGAGCCGTCCAAGGCCTCGGCGCGGGCGCCGTGCAGCCCATGGCCATCACCATCGTCGGTGACATCTACACCCTGGCCGAGCGGGCCAAGGTGCAGGGCTACCTCGCGAGCGTGTGGGCGGTGTCGGCGGTGGTGGGGCCGACGCTCGGCGGCCTGTTCGCCGAGTACCTGACCTGGAACTGGATCTTCTTCGTCAACATCCCGCTGAGCATCGCCGCCGGCTGGCTGCTGGTGCGGCACTTCCACGAGACGGTGCCCAGTCACTCGCACCGCATCGACTGGGCGGGCGGCGCGCTGCTCACCGTCTCCACGAGCCTGATCATCCTGGCGCTGCTCGAGGGTGGGAACGCGTGGGCGTGGGCGTCGCCGCAGAGCCTCGGCGCGCTCGGGCTCGGAGTGGCCCTGCTCGCGGTGTTCGTGGCGGTGGAGCGGCGGGCCGCCGAGCCGGTGCTGGCGCCCTGGGTGCTGTCCCGCCGGCTGCTGGGCGTCACAGCGCTCATCGCCGTGGGGGTCGGCGTCATCCTCATGGGTGTGACGACGTATGTGCCGACGTTCCTGGAGGCGCTGCTCGGCACGTCGCCGCTGGTCTCCGGGCTCACACTCGCCATGCTGACGATCGGCTGGCCCATCTCGGCCTCGCAGGCCGGGCGGCTCTACCTGCGGTGGGGGTTCCGCACCACGGTGCTGATCGGCGTGGTGATCGTCGTGCTCTCCACGGCGGCGCTGGCGTGGACCTCGACGACTCCGTCCGTCCTGGCCGTCGGGTTGTCGTGCTTCTTCATCGGCCTGGGCCTGGGCCTGGTCGCGGCGCCGAGCCTCATCGCGGCGCAGGCCAGCGTCGGGTGGGGGGAGCGCGGCGTGGTGACCGGCGCCAACATGTTCGCCCGGTCGATGGGCAGCGCCGTGGGCGTGGCCGCGCTCGGCGCGCTGGTCAACTCCCGCATGGGCGGGGCTGACGCGTCAGCCGACCCGCAGGCGTTCGGCGGCGCGTCGACGGCGGTGTTCGCCGCAGTCGCGATCGCGGCCCTGGCGATGGCGTTCGTCTCGCTGGCGATGCCGCGCACCGGGCGCCCGGCGCCGCACACCGCGTCGGATGTGGAGGCCGCCGCGTCGTGAGCGGCCCGCGCCCCGTCAGGCGTCGACGGGTGTGGCGCGGATGACGGGGACCGGGAACCGGGCCGCGCGGATCGGGTCGAGCGTCGCGTCGGTGATGCCGGCGGTGAAGTCCTCGAAGCCGAAGACGCGGAACAGCGCCTCGCGTCCGAACTTGGTGCTGTCGGCGACGAAGAACGCCTCGGAGGCGATCGAGCGCATCTTGCGCTTGAGCTCGATCGAGTAGCTCGAGCTCGCGTAGATGCCGTCGTCCATGACGGTGCCGACGCCGAAGACGGCGACGTTGACCCGCATGTTCTCGAGCTGCTGGATCGACGTGGGCCCCCACATGGACGTGCTGGTGGGGAGCAGCTCGCCGCCGATGAACACGAGGTTGATCTGCGGCTTCGTCGAGATCTCGAGGCCCACGTGCAGGTCGTGGGTGACGACCGTCAGGCGTGAGTGGTCGAGGTGGCGGGCGACTTCGAGGCAGGTGGTGCCGCCGTCGATGAGGATCGTCTGGCCCTCGTGGATGCGCTCGGCCATCGCGGCGCCGATGGCGCGCTTCTCGGGCAGGCGGGGGTCGTTCGTGTCCGGGCCCACGGCCGACTCGGCGTGCCTGTCGGCGACCACGGCGGCGGCGCCGCCATGCGTGCGGACCACCTGGCCCTCGGCGGCGAGTTTGTCCAGGTCACGGCGGATCGTGGAGGCGTCGACGGCGAAGTGGCGCGCGAGAGCGGCCACGCTGCTGAATCCACGCTGCTCTATGAGCTTGACGATCTGCTGGTGTCGCGACATCCGGGACCCTTCCGCTGATTCTGGGCAAGGCTAGCAGGGGTTCATGCGCGAAAACGTGCATCGATGTGCCTTATCGCAGGCAGATTGTTGCACGGTTCGCTAGACATTCGCGCGTTCGCGCCCTAGTGTGTGCGCAGCCAGAGACACTGACGCACGGACGTGGGAGTCCGATGCACATAACCAGGCGTCTTGGCGCACGATCACGAGGGAGTGACGTATGAAGAACACGCGTGCAGCGGCGGTCGTGGCCTCGGGCCTGGCAGCGCTGCTCTTGGCTGGCTGTGGCTCGGTCAATGACGGCGGCTCGGCCGCCGGAGGCGAGAGCACCGCAGGTGGCTCGTCCTCGTCCGACCGCACGATGGTGACGGTCGTCAAGGTCAAGGGCATCGCCTGGTTCGACCGCATGGACGTCGGCGTCGTCGCCTACGGCGAGCGCACCGGCATCGACACCCGCACCGAGGGCGGCGACGACGTCTCGCCCGAGAAGCAGATCCAAATCATCCAGGACCTCATCGCGCAGAAGCCGACCGCGATCACCGTCGTCCCGAACTCGCCGAAGGCCCTCTCCGCCGTGCTGGCGCAGGCCAAGGCGCAGGGCATCATCGTCGTCGCTCACGAGGCCACCGGCATCGAGAACGTCGACATCGACATCGAGGCCTTCGACAACGCCGACTACGGCGTCTCCATCATGGAGAACCTCGGCGAGTGCATGGGCGGCGAGGGCGACTACGTGCAGTTCGTCGGCGGCCTCACGGCCAAGACGCACATGGAGTGGGTCGAGGCGGCCCACGAGTTCCAGACGGCGGAGTTCCCGAACATGAAGCGGGTCGAGGACCCGATCGAGAGCACCGACAACGAGACCGCGGCCTACGAGAAGGCCAAGGAGATCCTCGCGAAGCACCCCAACATCAAGGGCTTCCAGGGCTCGGCCGGCAACGACGTCCCGGGCATCGCGCGGGCCATCGAGGAGGCAGGCCTCGAGGACCAGGTGTGCGTCATGGGCACCTCGATCCCGTCGGCCGCCGCGAAGTACCTCGCGACCGGCTCGATCGACAAGATCTTCTTCTGGGACCCGGCCCTCGCGGGTGAGGCCCAGCTCGAGATCGCCCGCATCCTCGCGGACGGCGGCAAGATCGAGGCGGGCACCGACCTCGGCATCGAGGGCTACAACAGCCTCGTCAAGGTCGACGGTTACGACAACGTCTACGCGGGCAACGCCGCCATCGCAGCGGACGCCAAGGCCGCCAGCTCGTACGACTTCTGACCGGTCCCGGTGCGGGGCGGCGCGTTGAGCCCGCCCCGCACCGGCGCTGAAAGGCGCCCGACATGACACACCCTGCCCCTGTGGGCACCCCTGCTCCTCTCCTCGAGGTGCGCGACATCGTCAAGCGGTTCGGCGGCGTCACCGCTCTCGGGGGCGTCTCGCTCAACCTGCTCCCCGGCGAAGTGCTCTGCCTCGCGGGTGAGAACGGCTGCGGCAAGTCCACGCTGATCAAGATCATCTCCGGAGCGGAGAAGCCCGACTCGGGCACGATCCTGGTCGACGGCCAGCCGTTCACCTCCATGAACACGACCGATGCCATCAAGAGCGGCATCCAGGTCATCTACCAGGACTTCTCGCTCTTCCCGAACCTCACGGTCGCCGAGAACGTGGTCCTCACCTCCGCCATCGCCTCCCGGCGCAAGCTCTACGACCAGGGCGCCGCCCGGCCCGCCGCGCAGGCGATCATCGACGACCTCGGCCTCACGCTCGACGTGGACGCCCGCGTCGAGAACCTCTCGGTCGCCGACAAGCAGCTCACCGCGATCTGCCGGGCCCTGGTCGACGACGCGCGCGTCATCATCATGGACGAGCCGACCACGGCGCTGACCCGCACCGAGGTCGACCGCCTCTTCATCATCGTCGAACGCCTGCGAGCCCGCGGCGTCGGCCTCATCTTCGTGTCCCACAAGCTCGACGAGGTCCTGACGATCTCGCAGCGCGTGGCGATCCTGCGCTCCGGCAAGAACGTCGTGACGAGCCCGGCCTCCGAGCTCGACCCCCGATCCATCGCCGAGCACATGACCGGCAAGGTCCTCGACGAGTCGCGCCACGTCGCGCCCCTCGACCCGGACAGCCCCGCCGTCCTCGAGGTCGAGCAGATGGACCTCCCCGGCGCCTACCACGACGTCTCGTTCACGGTGCGCCGCGGCGAGATCGTCGGCGTCACGGGCCTGCTCGGCTCGGGCCGCACCGAGATCGCCGAGTCGCTGTTCGGCGTCCTGCCGCCCCAGAGCGGCACGGTCAAGGTCGACGGCAAGCCCGTGCGGCTCCGCAGCATCGGCGACGCGATCGCCGCCGGCATCGGGTACGTCCCCGAGGACCGCCTGACCCAGGGCCTGTTCCTGGAGAAGTCGATCGCCGACAACATGATCGCGGCCTCGATGGACGGGCACCGCGCACGCCTGGGCACGCTCGACAAGAACGCCGTCCGGGAGACCATCCAGCGGCTGTTCGCGCGGCTGCGGGTCAAGGCCCCGAACGTCCAGGCGCCCGTGCGCTCGCTGTCGGGCGGCAACGCCCAGCGCGTGGTGCTCGCCAAGTGGCTGGCCCGCCGCCCCAAGGTCCTCATGCTCAACGGCCCGACCGTCGGGGTGGACGTCGGCTCCAAGTCGGAGATCCTCGACATCCTGCGGGCAGAGGCCGCCGACGGCATGGGCATCCTCGTCATCTCCGACGACGCCCCCGAGCTCGTCGCCTGCTGCCACCGGGTCCTCGTCGTGCGGCACGGCCGCGTCGTCGACGTCCTCGAGGGTGACGACGTCGACGTCGACAACATCCGGAAGAAGGTGGCCGCATGAGCGCGGGTCGCTCGGACCTCGCAGACCGGCTCCGCCGCCTGCGCGGGCCCAACAACGAGGGGGTGCTCGCCCTCATCCTGCTGGTCCTGATCATCGGGATGTCGATCGCCAACCCCGTGTTCTTCACGCTCCCAACGGCGTTCAGCATCATGCGCAGCGCGATCGTGCCGCTGATCTTCGCGCTCGGCGTGCTGCTGGTGATCATCTCCGGCGGGATCGACGTGTCGTTCGCCGCGATCGCGGTGTTCGCCGCCTACACCACAGTGCGGGTGTACGGAAGCGGGGCGATCGACCTCGGCCTCATCGGGGCGTTCGTGATGGCGCTGGTCATCGGCGCGCTGCTCGGGGCCATCAACGGGTTCCTGATCGCCAGGTTCCGGCTGCCGACGCTGATCGTCACGCTCGGCACGCAGGGCATCTTCAAGGGCGTGCTGCTCACGTACGTCGGCTCGCGGTACATCGCCGACCTGCCCGACGCGATGTCGTGGGTCTCCACCACCAACCTCATCGAGGTCACCACCGACACCGGGCGCGCGTACCTGCACGTCATGGTGGTGCCCGCGATCGCGCTGACCCTGCTGCTCGCCTGGGTGCTGCGCCGCACGATGTTCGGGCGCAGCATCTACGCGATCGGCGGCGACGCCGAGGCGGCCCGTCGGGCCGGCATCCGCGTGGTGCGGACCCAGGTCTGGCTGTACGTGATCGTCGGGATGATGGCGTCCATCGGCGGAATGATCTACATGATCATGGGCCGGTCCGCGAGCCCCCAGGAGCTCGTCGGCGGCGAGCTCGACATCATCGCGGCCGTCGTCCTCGGCGGCGCGTCGATCTTCGGCGGGCGCGGCTCGGTCCTCGGGACCGTCCTCGGCGTCTTCCTCGTCCAGGTCATCAACAACAGCCTCATCCTCGCCGGCGTCCCCAGCGCGTGGCAGCGGGCCGCCGTCGGCGTGCTCCTGCTCGTCGGTGTCGGCATCCAGGCGGTGACGGCCCGTGGCTCCGGACGAGCCGCGCTCGTCCATGACGCGCAGGAGGTGACGGCATGAACGCCGTCCAGGAGAAGAACCCGCTGAAGCGCGTCAACGCCGAGGTCGACTCGCGCTGGACGGGGCTCGTCGAGCGGCTGCACGTGGACCGCAGCGCGCGCCGCATGCTGCTGCTCGTCGTGGTGGCGTTCGCGATCTTCGCGGCGCTCAAGCCGTCGGTGTTCCTGAGCGGCATCAACCTGCAGAACATCGCGATCTCCTCGCCGGAGATCGGCGTCATCGCCATCGCCATGATGCTCGCGATGCTGACCGGCGGCATCGACCTGTCGCTGGTGTCGATCGCGAACCTGTCGGCGATCACCATGTCGACGATGTTCACGGCCATCGCGGTGAACAACCCGGACCAGGCCGAGCAGCTCTTCCCGCTGATCGTCCTCGTCGGGCTCGTGGTGGGCCTGCTGGGCGGCGCGGTGAACGGGCTGCTCGTCTCCCGGCTCGGCATCACGCCGATCCTCGCGACCCTCGGCACCATGCAGATCTACAACGGCATCGCCGTGGCGTGGACGGGCGGCAAGACGCTGTACGGCTCGCCGGCGGCGCTGACCTCGATCGGCCAGTCGACCGTCGGGGGAGTGCCCACGCTGTTCGTCCTGTTCGTCATCGTGGCGGTCCTGGTGGGCATCGTCGTCAAGCGCACCCCGCTGGGCCTGAAGGTCACGCTGCAGGGCGCCAACCCCACGGCCGCCCGCTACTCGGGGATCAACAGCCGCGCGGTGCTCATGAGCACCTACCTGCTGACGGGCACGCTCGGCGGCATCGCCGGTGTGCTGTTCCTGGCCCGGAACCCCACCGCCTCGGCGGACTACGGCGCCTCGTACGTGCTGCTCGTCATCGTCATCGCCGTCCTCGGCGGCACCAACCCCAACGGCGGGTTCGCGACGGTGTTCGGCGTGGTGCTCGCGACGCTGACGCTGCAGATCGTCTCCAGCGGCTTCACAGCCCTGCGGCTGTCGGCCTTCCAGTACTCGATCGCACAGGGGGTCATCCTCATCGCGGTCATGGTCATCGACCAGGTCCAGTGGCGATGGCGACCTCGGGCGCGGCGTGCCGCCGCCGTGAGCTCCTGACGCCCACCCCCTGGATTTTCACGAAAGGAACGTCATGAAGAAGATCATCAACGACCCCGCTGACTTCGTCGACGAGATGATCGAGGGCATCCTCCTCGCTCACCCCGACAAGGTGAAGACCCCCGGTGACGACCCCCGCATCCTCGTGCGCGCTGACGCGCCGGTGGCGGGCAAGGTCGGCATCGTGACGGGCGGCGGCTCGGGCCACCTGCCCCTGTTCAAGGGCTACGTGGGCCAGGGCCTGTGCTCGGGCGTCGCGATCGGCAACGTCTTCAGCTCGCCGAGCTCGCAGCAGTGCTTCGAGGCGACCAAGGCCGTCGATGGCGGCGCGGGCGTGCTGTACCTGTACGGCAACTACGGCGGCGACGTCTTCAACTTCGACCTCGCGGCCGACCTGGCCGAGCTCGAGGACATCGAGACCCGCACGGTGCTGGGCCGCGACGACGTCGCGAGCCAGCCGAACGAGCGCAAGCTCGACCGTCGCGGCGTCGCGGGCATCTTCTTCGCGTACAAGGCGGCCGGTGCTGCGTCCGAGCGCGGGGACAACCTCGACGAGGTCGCGGCCGTGGCCGAGGACGTCGTGGAGCACACGGCGACGATGGGCATCGGCCTCGCGCCGACGATCCTGCCGACCACCGGCGCGCTGAGCTTCGACCTGCCCGACGGCGAGATGGAGATCGGCATCGGCATCCACGGCGAGCCGGGGATCCACCGCGGCCCGCTCGAGCCGGCCGACAAGATCACCGAGCGGCTCGTGGGCGCGCTCGTCGAGGACCTGGGCCTCGTCGATGGCGACCGCGTCGCGGTGCTGGTCAACAGCATGGGCGCCACGCCGCTCGAGGAGCTGTACGTCATGTACCGCCGTGTCCACCAGCTCCTCGCGGAGATCGGCGTGAGCATCGAGCGCAAGTACATCGGCGAGTACGCGACGAGCCTGGAGATGGCCGGGGCCTCGATCTCGCTGCTCAAGCTCGACGACGCCCGCCTCGCCCTGCTCGACGCGCCCGCCGTGTCCCCGTTCTTCCAGGAGGTCTGACCCATGCACTCAGCAGAGCTTGTCGGCGCGATCCAGCGCGGACTCTCGGAGCTCGTCACGCACGCGGACGAGCTGCGCGACCTCGACCAGGCGCTCGGTGACGGCGACCTCGGCATCACGGTCTCCCTCGGCGCGAACGCCGTGATCGAGGCCCTCGACGCGATCCCGGCGGAGTCCACCCCCGCCGAGATCGCCCGGGCCGCGGCCAAGGCCTTCGCCAACGCGAACCCGTCCACCATGGCGGCGCTCGTCGCGGGCGGCCTGCTCGCCGGCTCGAAGTCCTGGGCCGACGTGGAGGACGTCGACGTCTCGGCCGTGGCGCGCTTCGTGCAGGCGGCGGGCGACAACATCGCCCAGCGTGGCAAGACGCAGCTTGGGGACAAGACGATCCTCGACGCGATCATGCCGGCCGCCGACGCGTTCGCCGCGGCTCCCGACGGGACCGCCGGGCTGGCCTCGGCGATCGACGCCGCCGAGAAGGCCGTCGTGGAGACCCGTGACCTGCAGTCCCGCCGGGGCCGCGCGTCCTGGCTGCAGGAGCGCAGCATCGGCCTGCAGGACCCGGGCGCCACCGCGATGTGGCGGTTCCTGCAGTCCTGGCAGAAGGCCAACGCGTGACCCACGTGGCCTCCGTCGCCGTCCTCGGGCTCGGCACGATGGGGCGCGGCATGGCCGCCAACCTCATCCGTGCCGGGTTCGAGGTGACGGTGTGGAACCGCACCGGCGGCCCAACCGCCGAGGTCGCGGGCGCGCGCACGGCGTCGTCGATCGACGACGCCGTGCGCGGCCGCGACGTGGTCCTGTACTGCCTGTCTGACGATGCGGCCGTGCGGGCCGTGGCCCTCGGCGACGGCGGTGTGCTCGAGCACGTCGAGGACTCCACGGTCGTGGTCGACATGTCGACCATCAGCGTCGCGCTGAGCGACGAGGAGCACGCCGCCTTCGCCGCCCGCGGGGTCGCGATGCTCGACGCCCCCGTCTTCGGCTCGAAGGGCGAGGCGGAGGCCGGTGGCCTGTGGGTCGTCGTCGGCGGGGACGACGCGACGGTCGAGCGGGTGCGCCCAATGCTCGACGCCGTGAGCGAGTCGGTGCACCACATGGGGCCCGCCGGCTCCGGGGCGCGCACCAAGCTCGTCGGCAACCTGCTCGTGGCGGCGCAGCTCCAGTCCCTCGGGGAGGCGCTGACCCTCGCCGGGGCGGCCGGGCTCGACCTGCACAAGGTGCTCGACGTCGTCGCCGTGACCGATTTCCGCACCCCGATCTACACGGGTGTCGGCCCGGCGGTGCTCGCCGGCGACTACTCGAAGGCGTTCGCGCTGCACCTCATGCGCAAGGACGTCGGCTTGATCGGACAGCTCGCCGGGCAGCTCGGCGTGCACCTGCCCGCCACCGACGCCGTGGCGCGCAACCTCGACGCGGCGATGCTCGCCGGGTTCGGGAACCTCAACGCGTCGGCGCTTGTGCGAGTCATCGCCGCGCGCTCCGGCGTGGACCTCACCCGCGGCTGACAACGCGGCGATCGCGGGCCTGCCCAGCACTCGGACGGCAGGTCCGCGCATCGTCCCCATCAGGTCATGAAAGGCTCTGCGGTATGCACGCGGACATCCAGAGGAGCACTGACGTGGTCGACCTTGCGTACGTCATCGCCGGATCGGAGGCCACCGGCGGCGCCGGCCTCCAGGTGGACCTGAAGACCTTCCAGGAGCTGGGGGTCTTCGGGCTCGGGACGGTGACGTGCATCGTCTCGTTCGACCCGGCCAACGGCTGGGGCCACAGGTTCTTCCCGGTGCCCGCCGAGGTCATCGCCGCGCAGATGGAGGCCGCCACCGCCGCCTACGCGCTGGACGTCGTCAAGGTCGGCATGCTCGGCACGCCCGCGACGATCGACGTCGTCGCCGAGGGGCTGCGCCGCCAGCCGTGGCGGCACGTGGTGCTCGACCCGGTGCTGATCTGCAAGGGCCAGGAAGCCGGCGCCGCGCTCGACACCGACAACGCCCTGCGCGAGCAGGTGCTGCCGCTGGCGACAGTCGTCACGCCCAACCTGTTCGAGGCCCGCACGCTGTCCGGCATGGACGTCATCGAGACGGTCGAGCAGCTCACCGAGGCCGCGCGCCGCATCCAAGAGCTGGGTCCGCGCTACGTCGTCGCGAAGGGCGGGGTCGACCTGCCCGGCGACGACGCCGTGGACGTGCTGGTCGACGGAGACGACGTGACCATCCTGTCCACGCCCAAGATCGGCCAGGAGCGGGTCTCCGGCGCCGGCTGCACGCTCGCCGCCGCCATCACGGCCGAACTCGCCAAGGGCGTCGACGTGGCCGAGGCCGTCGCGCACGCGAAGAGCTTCGTCACCGCCGGCATCGAAGGGCGCGTCGGAGGCCGTGCGCCGTTCGAGGCCGTGTGGCAAGGCGCTGTGCGCGTCTAGCACTGCCCGCGCCCCCGCCTCTGTGAGCGAGCGGGCGCGGCTCAGACGGCCGGGCGGTCCTGCCCCACCCCTGTCGGGCAGGACCGTCCGGTCCTCGCATCGAGGCCGCCGTGCGCGGGCCCATCCCTTGCCGGATCGCCTGCCGGGTCGCAGAGTGGGAGGGCGACCGCGGGGCGCCGCCCCCAGCGAAGCGTCCGACGAGGAGCGCAGCCGCATGCAGATCCTGCCCACCGCGCCCGAGGCTCCTAGCGCCCAGGGGCCCGCTGAGTGGTTCACCGGCGAGGTGTGGATCGACGTGGTGGCGGTGCCGCCCGATCCGTCCCGGCTGCGGGTCAACGCCGTGCACTTCACCCCCGGCGCCCGCACCCACTGGCACCGGCACGCCAACGGCCAGACATTGCACGTCACCGAGGGTGTCGCCCGGATCGGGACCCGCGACGGCGCGGTGCTGGAGGTGCGCCCCGGGCAGACAGTGTGGACGCCGCCGGGGGAGTGGCACTGGCACGGCGCGGCGCCCGGGGCGTTCATGACGCACCTGGCGATGTGGGAGATCGGCGCGGCCGACGGCGGCCCGGACACCGAGTGGGGCGAGGCGGTCACCGACGCGCAGTACGACGCCTGACCGGCGGCGGCGCGGCGGCACAGGCTGGGCTCCAGGCGGGACCTCAGACCTGAGAAGGAGGAGCGCGATGGCGGGCTGGACCGAGGACGAGCTGTCGAGGATCGGCGGCACGGAGCTCATGCACCTGGCGTCGAGGCGCCCGGACGGGACCTTGCGGCCGTACGTGACGATGTGGGACGTGCGCGTCGGGAACGACGTCTACGTCCGGTCGGCCTACGGGCCGGACAACGGGTGGTACGTCCGGGCGAAGGCCAGCGGCACAGGCCGTATCCGGTCCGGCGGGGTGGAGCGGGACGTCGTCTTCGAGGACGCGGCGCCCGACGAGGCCGCGGCCATCACCGCCGCTTACCACGAGAAGTACGACCAGTTCGGCCCCGCGATCGTCGGCACCGTGACAGGGCCCGACGCGGAGGCGGTGACCCTCCGGCTCGTGCCGGCCGACGGCTGACACAGGCCCCCGATCGTGTGACGGGTCTCACTGCCCGGACGCGCAGGCGACGAGTGGGACAATGGAAGGACCGGCTCGCAGAGCGAGGGCCCGCCCATCCGCATGGCCAGGCCGACCTCTGTGCTCCCGGCGTCCTCGCCGCCCACTGCCCCACCCACGGGCGCGGCTCGGACGACGGGGCGATCAGGCGCTCTGGGGCTCAGCCTCCGGCGCGATCGGGTGCGGTGCCGATCGCAAGCGAAGGACACAGCTCAGGATGCAGTTCTCTGAGGGTCAGACGGTCATCCACCCTCACCACGGACCGGCCACCATCACGCAGATGGTCGAGCGCACGATCAACGGAACGAGCAGGCAGTACGTGCACCTGCAGGTGCATCAGACCAGCCTCGAGGTCGCAGTGCCCCTCGACACCGCCGAGGAGGTCGGCCTGCGGCCGGTGTTCGCCGAGGCGCAGGCGCAGCAGCTGCTCGACGTGCTGCGGGCGCCCTCCGGCGAGCAGGAGGAGAACTGGTCGCGGCGCTTCAAGGCGAACCAGGAGAAGCTGCGCGTCGGCGAGCTCGCCATGACCGCCGAAGTGGTCCGCGACCTCACCCGCCGCCAGGAGGAGCGAGGGCTGTCCACGGGCGAGAAGGAGATGCTCCAGAGCGCCCGCCAGCCCGTCCTCGCGGAGCTGGCGCTATCCCTGTCGCTCGGCGACGCGGAGGTCGACCGGCTCGTCGACACTGCAGTCCGCGGCGAGGAGACCGACCCCGTCGCCGTCCAGGCCTGACCCGGCGCGATCTCACCCGCCGTCCAGCCCGACATCGCTCAGGCCCAGGCCGCCACGGCCCGGGCCCTGTCCACGGTGTCGGCCTGGGCGGCGGTCTTGTCGGGGCGGCGCCTCACTCGTATCCCGTCGCCGCGACGATCAACTCCGCGAAGAGCCTCCATGTCGCGCTCTCCTGGTCGCCGCCTCCACCCTGCACGCGCGAAGAGGCCACAGCCGCCAGGCGTCCAGGAAGCGTGGGAGCGTCGCGTTCGCAGAACCGCTGGGTCTGCTAGGCGATCATCCCGTCGGTCATGCCTTTCACGTTTTGCCGGCAAGGCGATGACGGGCGACCCTCAGGGACGCGCAGCGTGCTCCACGAGGCGGAGCAGCCCGATGGCATGGTTGAGCGCGTGCCACGCCGGGAACGCGTCGCCGTCCGCGAGCATGCCTCGGGCTTCGATGAGGTCGTCGGTGATCTGGCCGACCGTGCGCTCCTGCGGCTCTCGCGAGAGGTCGAACGAGGCGTCGACCGGCAGGTGCCAGTAGTGGTCGTGGTCGAGCGGCACCTCGGGCCCGAACTCTGCCACGAAGGCGTCTAGGGCGAGAGCGAGCGCGGCGCGGAGGTCCGCGACGCGGAGGACGTCGTCTGACATGCGCCGAGCCTGGCAGACGTCGTCACGTCGGGGCCACCAACGCGCGGACGGTATCGATCGTGTCCGCCTCGGCGGCGGACTTGTCGTCGCGGTACCGCAGGACGCGGGCGAACCGGAGCGCCAGCCCTCCCGGGTAGCGGGTCGAGCGCTGCAGCCCGTCGAACGCGATCTCGACGACCTGCTCGGGCCGGACCGTGACGGTCCAGCCGTCGTCGGCGACCTCGAGCTCGCGGAATCGCTGGGTCTGCCACGCGAGCATCTCGTCGGTCATGCCCTTGAACGTCTTGCCGAGCATGACGAAGCCGCCTGCGGGGTCGCGGGCTCCGAGGTGGATGTTCGACAGCAGCCCCTCACGCCGCCCGGAGCCGCGCTCGACGGCGAGCACCACGAGGTCGAGGGTGTGCCGGGGTTTGACCTTGACCCACGCGGAGCCGCGTCGGCCCGCCTCGTAGGGCGCGGCGGCGTCTTTGACGAGGGCGCCCTCTTGGCCGGCGGCCACCCATCGGGCGAAGGCGGCCTGCGCGGCGTCGGCGTCGTCGGTGACGATCCGCTCGACGACGTGCCCGCCGGCGACGGCGTCGAGCACGGCGAGGCGTTCGAGCAGCGGCGCGTCGAGGAGGTCGCGGCCGTCTGCGTGCAGCACGTCGAAGAAGAACGGGCTGAGGGTGGTGACGGCTGCGAGCTCGGCGTCCTGGGTGGCGCTGCGCGCGGAGGTCTCCTGGAAGGGCCGGGGTTGGCCGTCGGGGCCGAGGGCGAGCGCCTCGCCGTCGAGCACGGCGGTGTGGACGGGCAGTGAGCGGACCACGGCGACGATCTCGGGCACGCGGGCGGTGACGTCGTCGAGGCTCCGGGTGAAGATCCGCACGTCGTCCCCGTCGCGGTGGGCCTGCACGCGGATGCCGTCGAGTTTCGCGTCGACGACGACGGGCCGCCCGGCGAAGCCCGCGACAGCGGTGGCGATGTCGGGGGCGGACGCGGCGAGCATGGGGCGGACGGGCCGCCCGACGGCCAGGCCGAACTCGGCGAGGGCGGCCAGGGCCTCGTCGGGGGACCCGGCGCCGAGGGCCGCCGAGGCGACCGGCTCTGTCGCCCCGGCGAGCATCGCGGCCCGGCGCACCGCGTCCGGGGGCACGCCGGCCGCCTCTGCCACGGCGTCCAGCAGCAGCGCGTCGAGGGCGCCCTGGCGCAGGTCCCCGGTGACGAGCCCGCGCAACAGGCGCTGTTCGGCGGCGGTGGCGGCGGCGAACAGGTCAGTGGCGAGCGCGGTCCGCTGGGTGGAGGAGCCGGGGCCGGAGAGTCGCGACATCTGCTCGAAGGCGGCGTTGACGGCCAGCACGTCGAGGGTGGGCTCGGTGGCCGGATCGGGCATCGCGGCGAGTGAGCGCCAGCCCAGGCCGGTGCGGCGTTGCCGCAGTTCCCCGGCGAGGTAGCGGGCGACCACGGGCGCCTCGTCGGGCGCTGTGCGGCGCAGCAGGTCGACGAGCAGCGCGCGCTTCGCCAGGCGCGAGCGCGTGTCGGCCAGAGCGGCCGAGGTGGCGGCGACGTCGGCGAGGAGCACCCTGCCATCCTGGCCTCGCGGGCGCCGCGCCGCCCCTGGGACGGGGCAGGCGCGCTCAGTCCGTGGTGGAGCCCCCGTAGTCCAGTCCGGGCCAGTGCGCCCATTCCTCGAAGTGCTCGGCGCGCCCGTCGGGCGCGAACCGCACGATCCACAGGTCGCGGAACTCACGGGGCTGGTCTCCGAGGTCGCCGAGGTACTGCACCTCGACGCGCAGCACCGCCGTGGGCGGCGCGACGGCGACAGGCTCTGCGCGCATTGTGAACGGCGTGGGGTCTGGCCAGAACTCGGCGATGGCGGCGTGCCCGCGCAGGCCGTCGTCGTATGCGCCGCGCCGGTAGACCGCCTGCTCGGTGAACAAGTCCTCGACGGCGGCAGTGTCCTGCGCGCGCCAGGCCTGCTCGTAGCGGGCGGCCCAAGCCATGACGTCATCGGTGTCCATACGTCCCCTCGTCTGGTCTGCCGAGCCTGACATGCCGGGGGTCCGCAAGCATGCGGGGTGGGGCATCACCCCCAGGGGCGCGCATCCTGGGAGGGTGCGCGCAGTCCGGCTGGACATCGACCCCGCGCTGCGGTTCCTGCTGCGGCCGGGGCGTCGGGGTGGGCACTTCACGGCGGCTGCCGCGGACACCGACACGTGGGGGCATGTCGTCGAGTCGGTGGGTGTGCCGCTCACGGAGGTCGGGGCGCTCACGGTGGGCGACGCCACCGTCGCGACGTCGGCGCAGGCTGCTGACGGGCTGCTCCACGTGGCGCCTGTCGCGCGGCCGCAGGCCACGGCTGCCTGGCCGCCGCGCTTCCTGCTCGACGTGCACCTGGGCGGCTTGGTGCGCCGCCTGCGGCTGCTGGGAGTGGCCGCCGCCTACCGCCCCGAGGCGGACGACCCGGAGCTGGTGCGCATCGCCGCGGCGGAGGGCCGGGTGCTGCTCACGCGGGATCGCGGGCTGTTGCGTCGCCGGAGCCTGCCGCAGGGCGCGCTGGTGCGCGGGTCGGCCACGGGCGACCAGCTCGACGATGTGCTCGACAGGTTCGCCCCGCCCTTGGCGCCGTGGACGCGGTGCACCGCGTGCGGGGGAGCGCTCGCGGTGGTGGACGCCCGGGAGGTGGCGGCCGAGGTGCGTCCGGGCACGTCCCGGACGTACGCGGAGTTCGCCCGGTGCGTGGAGTGCGGGCACGTGTACTGGCACGGGGCGCATGCGGCGCGGATCGATCCCGTGGTCGCCCATGCGAGGGATGTGGTGGCGCGCCGGAGGGGCGCTTCGCGGTGATCTGATCCCATCTTGCGAACCGGTTCGTATGCTGGCCCATGAATCCGCCTTGCGCTGCGCTGAACAGTGCCTATATGTTGCGAACCGGTTCGCTAGTTGTCAGTCCCACCACTTCGCGGGGGACAGGGCACAGCGACAATCCGGAGAGGCGACAATGGCGACGATCGGCGATGTGGCCAAGGCTGCGGGAGTCTCCCGCAGCACGGCGTCCTACGTGCTCACCGGGAAGCGCACCACCTCGCTCGAGGTGCGTCGGCGCGTCGAGCAGGCCGTCCGCGACCTCGGCTACACGCCGAACGCCGGCGCCCGCGCGCTGGCGACGTCGCAGAGCAAGGTGCTCGGCCTGCTCGTCCAGTTCCTCGAGGACGAGTTCGCCCCGGCGATGCTGCAGTACATGCTCGGCGTCTCGAACGTCGCCCGTGAGCTCGGCTACGACATCCTCATGGTCACCGAGCCCGACGGCTCCCAGGCCCTGAAGCGGATCACCGACTCCCGCATGGTCGATGGCGTGGTGCTGATGAACGTCGCCGA
Organism: Cellulomonas cellasea; assembly: GCF_030372105.1. GTDB lineage: Bacteria > Actinomycetota > Actinomycetes > Actinomycetales > Cellulomonadaceae > Cellulomonas_A > Cellulomonas_A cellasea_A. The sequence continues at coordinate 70,825 of NZ_JAUDBQ010000017.1, forward strand.
CGACGACGAGCGCCTGCCGGTGCTGCGGGCCTCGGGCGTCCCCGGCGCGCTCGTCGGGCTCCCCGGCGACTGCGCTGGCCTGGATGTCTTCGACCTCGACTTCGAGGAGGCCGGCCGCACGATGGTCGACCACCTCGCCGACTTGGGGCACCGCGACTTGGTGCTCGTCTCCCAGCCCGAGCACGTCGTCGAGCGTGGCGGCGCGTACGTCTGGCGGCTGCGGGACGCCGCCCTCGCGCAGGCCAAGGCGCGGGGGATCACGCTGCACGCCGAGTACGGCGAGTCGCAGCAGCCCGCCGTCGGGCGGTTCCTCGACGACCTGCTCGACCGCCACCCGCAGGCCACCGGCCTGCTCCTGCACAACGAGGCCGCCGCGGCCGCGCTGCCTTCCGTGCTGCACGCGCGCGGCATCCAGTCGCCCCGCGACCTCTCCGTGATCGGGCAGTACTCCGACGAGTTCGCCCGCACCTTCTCCCTGCCGTTCTCCTCGATCGAGAGCGCACCCGACCGGCTCGGCCGGATGGCGGTGCGCCAGCTCGTGCGTCGAATCGAGCAGCAGGACCCGACCGACCCGCACGTCGTGCGGTTCGTGTCACCCGAGTTGGTCGACCGGGGGAGCACGGCGCCGCCCGTGTCCCCGCCGGACGTCCGGCCCTAGCAACACCGCTCCCTGGGGCACTGCCGCCCCGCAATCACCTGTTCAAGGAGGAATGACGTGATGCGCAAGACAACCATCCGCAGCATGGGCGTGCTGGGGGCGGTCACGCTCGCTGCTGTGAGCCTGACGGCCTGCTCGTCGGACGGCGAGGCTGGCGGCGACGCCGGCAGCTCCTACACCTGGTGGGACCCGTACCCCCAGCACGACGCGGCGTCCGACTGGGGCAAGCGCGTCGAGGCGTGCGGCGTCGAGGCAGGCGTCACGGTCCAGCGCACCGCGTACGACACCACGGCCCTGACCAACCAGGCGATGCTCTCGGCGCAGGAGGGCACGTCGCCCGACGTGATCCTGCTCGACAACCCCGCCGTGTCCACGCTCGCCGACACCGGCATGCTCAACACGATGGAGGAGTTCGGCTTCGACACCTCCGCGATCGACGAGAACCTCATCGCCGCGGGCCAGATCGACGGCGACACGTTCGGCATCCCGATCGGCGCGAACACCCTCGCGCTGTTCTACAACCAGGACGTGCTGACGGCCGCGGGCGTCGACACCGCGAGCATCACCGACTGGGCTTCCCTCACGGACGCGCTGGCCAAGGTCACCTCGTCGGGCAAGAAGGGCATCACCTTCGCCGGGATCGGCACCGAGGAGGGCTCGTTCCAGTTCCTGCCGTGGTTCTGGGGCGCAGGCGCCGACCTGCGCGAGCTGGACTCGCCGCAGGCCGTCGCGGCGCTCGAGCTGTGGACGGGCTGGCTGGCCGACGGGTACGCGCCGAACTCGGTCATCAGCAACTCCCAGAACACCACCTGGGAGGAGTTCCTCACCGGTGACTTCGGGTTCGTGGTCAACGGCACGTGGCAGATCAACAGCGCCGCGGAGGCCGACTTCGCCACCGGCGTCATCCCGATCCCCGGCCAGAAGGGCGGCTCGGCAGCGGCCCCCACGGGCGGCGAGTTCGTGACGATGCCCGTGCAGAAGGACGAGGCCCGCTACGACACGACCCGCAAGATCGTCGAGTGCATGACGACCACTGACGGGTTCGTCGAGACCGGCACCACGTTCGCGTACTACATCCCGCCGACGGCCGACGGCCAGGCCGCGATCCTCGCGGAGAACGCCGACCTGGAGCCGTGGGTCGACGCCGTCAACGCCGCCAAGGGCCGGACCAGCGACGACCTCGGCACCGACTACCCGAAGGTCTCGGAGCAGCTCTGGACCGCAGTGCAGGAGGCGCTCTCCGGCGTCGAGACGCCCGAGGTCGCGCTGCAGCAGGCCCAGGAGGCCGCTGAAGCCGCGATCGGCTGACCTGGCACCGCCGCTGCACCGAGCATTGAGGAACTGACCTGATGAAGATGACCCAGACCAGATCGGTCGGGGCCGGCGCGGCGGCGCCGGAAGGGGTGGCGGCGCGTGCCGTCGCCGCCCCGTCCGGCCGCACCACGAGCCGCCGGTCGCGATCCACCCGATGGGCGGCAGTCGGATTCGCCGCCCCGCTCGTGGTCTACCTGGTGGCGTTCTACGCGTTCCCGCTCTGGCGGAACATCGAGCTGAGCCTGCACGACTACACGCCACGCGCGTTCGTGCAGGGCAACGCGGAGTTCGTGGGGCTGGACAACTACTCCGACGTGCTCAGCTCGCGGACGTTCTGGCCCGCGTTGCGCAACACCGCGCTGTTCGTGGTGGTGTCCATCGCGTTCCAGTACGTGCTGGGCCTGGCGTTGGCGGTCTTCTTCCGGCAGAACTTCCGGCTCTCGGGGGTGCTGCGGGGGATGTTCCTGATCCCGTGGCTGCTGCCGCTGATCGTGTCCGCGTCCACGTGGTCGTGGATGCTCAACAGCGACAACGGCATCATCAACTCGGTGCTGGGCGCCTTCGGCGTCGGCCAGGTCAACTGGCTGACCTCGCCCGAGTGGGCCCTGGTGTCGGTGATTTTCGCCAACATCTGGCTGGGCATCCCGTTCAACCTGGTGATCCTCTACTCGGGGCTGCAGAACATCCCGGGCGACGTGTACGAGGCCGCGAGCCTCGACGGCGCGAGCGCCTGGCAGCAGTTCCGCAAGATCACGTTCCCGCTGCTGCGGCCCGTCTCGATCATCACGCTGCTGCTCGGGCTGATCTACACGCTCAAGGTCGTCGACATCATCTGGATCATGACGACCGGCGGCCCCGGCAGCTCGTCGACGACCCTCGCCGTGTGGTCCTACCGGGAGGCGTTCGGCACCGGCCAGCCCGACTTCTCGCCCGCTGCGGCGGTCGGCAACCTGCTGATCCTCATCGCGCTCGCCTTCGGGTTCGTGTACCTGCACCTCCAGCGCCGACAGGAGCAGTCATGACCGGCCACCGTCCCTGGTGGAAGACAGCCCTGGGCGTCTTCTTCACCGCCCTGATGCTGTTCCCCGTCTACTGGATGGTGAACGTCTCGCTCACCAAGACCAGCGACATGCGCTCGGACCCCCCGCACTGGTTCCCGTGGAACCCCACGCTCGAGGGCTACCGCAACGTCCTCGACCACCAGCTGCCGCACCTGGGCACGAGCATGCTCATCGGGCTCGGCACCGTGGTGCTCACGCTCGTCGTCGCGGCCCCCGCGGCGTACTCGCTGGCGCAGCTCAACCTGCGCGGCGGCAAGACGTTGAACTTCGTGCTGCTCGTGGCGCAGATGATCCCCGGCGTGATCATGGCGATGGGCTTCTACGCCATCTACATCAAGCTCGGCCTGCTCAACACGGTGTGGGGCCTGATCGTCGCGGACTCCACCGTCGCGGTGCCGTTCGCGGTGCTCTTGCTGACCACGTTCATGCAGGGCATCCCACGCGAGCTGATCCAGGCCGCCACCGTCGACGGCGCGGGCACCTGGCGCACGTTCTGGTCGGTGGTGCTGCCGGTGAGCCGCAACTCGATGATCACCGCGTCGCTGTTCGCGTTCCTGTGGTCGTGGTCGGACTTCATCTTCGCCTCGACCCTCAACCGCAACGGGGACCTGATCCCCATCACGCTCGGCATCTACAAGTACATCGGCAACAACACCACGCAGTGGAACTCGATCATGGCGACCGCCGTGGTCGCGTCGATCCCCGCCGCGGTGCTGCTCGTCGTGGCCCAGCGGTACGTCGCCGCCGGTGTCACCGCAGGGGCAGTCAAGGACTGAGCCCCACCCCCGACCGTCCATTTCCGCAAGACCGGAGTGCCAGCACCATGGTGACCTTCCACCCGTCCGCCACGTCCCTCGAGATCCGCCACCGCCATGAGGTGCTGACCATCGAGGCGTGGGGGGTCGACAGCGTCCGCGTCCGCGCGGCGCAGTACCGCATCCCCGCCGAGAGCCAGGGCGCGCTCGACGAGGCGCCCGCCTCGCCGGCCCCGTCGATCGAGGCAGGCGACGCGCAGGCGACGTTCCGGCATGGCGAGTTGACCGTCGAGGTCGACTTCGACCTGGGCGCCGCCTACCCGGAGCCGCTGTTGACGTTCCGCCGCACCAGCACGGGGGAGGAACTGCTCACGGAGAGCCGCGAGCACTTCTGGATGCCGGGCGCGCGCTCGTACCAGGGCAACCGCGCGGGGGCCTACGAGATCCACCAGCAGTTCGCGGCGTACGACGGCGAGAAGTTGTACGGCCTGGGCCAGCGCACGCACGGCCGGCTCGACATCAAGGGCCTGTCGCTCGACCTGGTGCAGCGCAACGCCGAGGTCAACATCCCATTCGTGCTGTCCAACCGGGGCTATGGCCTGCTGTGGAACGTGCCGGCGGTGGGGCGTGTGGAGTTCGCGCAGAACGCGACGCGGTGGAGCGTGGGCCAAGCGCGGGAGATCGACTACTGGTTCACGGCCGCGCCGACGCCCGCCGACATCATGGCGCGGTACGCCGACGCGACCGGGCACGTGCCCGAGTTGCCGCAGTGGGCGTCGGGGTTCTGGCAGTGCAAGCTGCGCTACCTCGACCAGGACGAGCTGCTGGGCGTCGCCCGCGAGCACAAGCGGCGCGGGCTGCCCATGTCCGTGATCGTGACGGACTACTTCCACTGGTCGGCGATGGGGGACTTCCGCTTCGACGAGGCCGAGTGGCCCGACCCGCAGGCCATGGTCGACGAGCTGCACGATCTGGGCATCGAGCTCATGGTGTCCATCTGGCCCACGATCTCCCCGCTGTCGGAGAACTTCGCGGACTACCGCGACCAGGGGCTGCTGGTCGGCTCGGACCAGGGCGTCGAGTTCCACCAGACCATCCAGGACAAGGGCATGACCACGCCCATGCCGCTGGCGTTCTACGACCCGACGAACCCCCGCACCCGGGAGTACGTGTGGGACCTGGTGCGGCGCAACTACCTGGACCTGGGCATCAAGGTGTTCTGGCTGGACGCGTCGGAGCCCGAGCTCAACCCCGCGCACCCCGGCAACCTGACGTTGTACGCCGGCCCGGGCGCCGAGGTCGCGAACATCTACCCGCGTGACAACGCCCGGCTCTTCGCCGAGGGCATGGCGGCCGCGGGCCAGGAGCCCACGGTGCTGCTGTGCCGCTCCGCGTGGGCCGGCGCGCAGAAGCACGGCGCGGCCGTGTGGTCGGGGGACATCCCGGCGACGTGGCTCTCGCTCGAGCAGCAGATCCGCGCGGGCCTCAACATCGCCATCTCCGGCATCCCGTGGTGGACCACCGACATCGGCGGCTTCCACGGCGGCGACTCCCGAGACCCGGCGTACCGCGAGCTGATGATCCGCTGGTTCCAGTACGGCGTGTTCTGCCCGTTGTTCCGCCTGCACGGCGACCGCGACCCCCGCACCCCCACGTCGTACGCCCAGACCGGCGGGCCCAACGAGGTGTGGTCGTTCGGCGACGAGGCTTACGAGATCATCGCGGACCTGCTGCACCTGCGCGAGCGCCTGCGCCCGTACATCCACGAGCAGATGAGCCTCGCCTCGTCGGACGGCCTGCCGCCCATGCGCCCGCTGTTCGTCGACCACCCGGACGACCCGGGCGCCTGGGAGGTCGAGGACGAGTTCCTGTTCGGCCCCGACATCCTCGTCGCGCCCATCTCCCGTGCGGGCCAGCGCTCGCGGGCCGTGTACCTGCCGCGTGGGGCCCGCTGGGTCGACGCCGCCACGGGCGACGTGCACGAGGGCGGCCAGACGATCGAGGCCGACGCGCCCCTCGAGCGCATCCCGGTGTTCACCCGCGAGGGGTCCAGCGTCCCGCTGCGCCCCTGACGGCCTGAAGGCCCCGCTCGTGATTCGCAGACGAAGAAAGTAGACGCCGTGCTCCCCACCATCATCGACGTCCGCCGAGGACCTGGCAGCGACCGCGCAGGCGGCGTGCCCGTGTCGCCCGCGCGGGGGTCCAGGCGCCCGCTCGGGCTCGCCGAGATCGCGCTCACCGACGGCTTCTGGGCCACGCTCCAGCAGACCAACGCGGCGGCCACCCTCGCGCACTGCGAGGAGTGGATGGAGCGGCTCGGCTGGATCGCGAGCTTCGACCGGGTGGCCGACGGGACGATCGGGCCCGATCGCCCGGGCTGGTCGTTCGCCGACTCGGAGCTCTACAAGCTCCTCGAGGCGCTGGCCTGGGAGCACGGCCGCACGGGCTCGACGGACGTGGACGAGACCTTCACTCGGCTAGCCGAGCGGGTCGCCCGCGCGCAGGACCCGGACGGGTACCTCAACACCTGCTTCGGCCACGGCACGCAGCAGCCGCGGTACTCGGACCTGGAGATGGGCCACGAGCTCTACAACACCGGCCACCTGCTGCAGGCTGCTGTGGCCCGGGTGCGCACGGTGGGCGTCGACGCGTTCGTCGAGGTCGCGCGCCGCGCCGCCGACCACGTGTGCCGCGAGTTCGGCCCCGGGGGACGGGAGGCGATCTGCGGGCACCCGGAGATCGAGGTCGGGCTCACCGAGCTGGGCCGCGCGCTCGACGAGCCCCGGTACCTGGCGCAGGCGGAGCTGTTCGTGGACCGCCGCGGGCGAGGGCTGCTCGGGCCCGTCCAATTCGGGCCCGCGTACTTCCAGGACGACGTGCCGGTGCGCGAGGCGACGGTGTGGCGCGGCCACGCCGTGCGCGCGCTGTACCTCGCCGCCGCCGCCGTGGACCTCGCCGTGGACCGCGACGACGCCGACCTGCTCGCGGTGCTCGAGCGGCAGTGGACCGCCACCGTGGCACGGCGCACCTACCTGACCGGCGGCATGGGGTCCCACCATCAGGACGAGGGCTTCGGCGACGACTGGGTGCTGCCGCCCGACCGCGCCTACTGCGAGACGTGCGCGGGCATCGCGTCGAACATGGTCTCCTGGCGGCTGTTCCTGGCCACCGGGGACGAGCGGTACGCGGACCTGATGGAGCGCACGTTCTACAACGTGATCGCGACCTCCCCGCGCGCCGACGGCAAGGCCTTCTTCTACGCGAACCCGCTGCAGCAGCGCACCCCCGCCGAGGGCTCCGTGGCCGACGAGGTCAACCCGCGCGCCGAGGGCGGCCAGCGGGCGCCCTGGTTCGACGTCTCCTGCTGCCCGACCAACCTCGCGCGGACCCTCGCGACCTGGCAGTCCTACGCCGCCGTCGCGGAGCCGGACGGGCTGACGCTGCTGCAGTACGCGTCGGGCGCCCTGCGCGTCGAGCTCGACGGTGGCGGCGTGCTCGGCTTCGACGTCAGCACCGCCTACCCCGACGCGGGGACCGTGACGGTGCGCGTCACCGAGGCCCCCGACCGCCCGGTGCGGCTGCGGCTGCGCGTGCCCGAGTGGGCGCACGGCGCAGTGCTCTCCGAGGGCGGCGGCGAGCGGCCCGTCGAGCCGGGCCTGGTGGACGTCGAGCGCCTGCTCGCAGTGGGGGAGGAGGTCCGTCTCACGCTGCCCATGGAGCCACGCCTGACCTGGCCCGACGAGCGCATCGACGCCGTGCGCGGCTGCGTGGCCGTCGAGGCCGGACCCCGGGTGCTCTGCCTGGAATCCGTCGACCTGCCGGTGGGGGTGGACCTCGACGACGTGCGGCTCGACGCGTCGATAGCGCCAGTCGCCGCTTCCGGGGGTCTCTCGGGCGCCGTGGTCCGGGCCCAGGTGGTGACGCACACCGACGGCGCCGGGGCGCTGCCCTACAGCCGGCGGCAGGCGTCGGCGCCCGCGCGCGAGTCCGTCGAGCTGCGGCTCACGCCGTACCACTCGTGGGCCGAGCGCGGCCCCTCGACGATGCGGGTGTGGCTCCCCACCGTCAGGCCGCGCTGACGGCGCAACCCGCTCAGGCCTCCGGCTGGCGCAGAGAGAGGTCCGCACGGTCCACGATCACACCGAGCTCTGTGCGTGTGGCGACTCCGAGCTTGCCCATCGCTCGGGAGAGGTGGGCTTTCACTGTCGACTCGGAGCAGAAGGCCACCACGCCGATCTCGGCATTCGTCAGTCCAGACGGAAGATGTTGGGCGAGTTCGAGCTCGCGTTCTGTGAGCCGGGCGAGCGCCAGCCGCGCGGTGGACCTGCGACTGTCACGGCCGTCGGCCACATGGCGGATCGCCACACGAGCAGAACTGGGGTCGAGCGCACCGCCACCGCCTGCGACCTTCTCGATGCTGTCGGCGATCTGCCCGGGGTCGGCGTCCTTGGTCAGGAAGCCCTGTGCGCCAGCACGGAGCGCCTCGAGGACGGTCTCATCAGTGCCGAACGAGGTGAGCGCGATGACGGCTGGGGGGTGGGGAAGGCGACGGACCTCCGTGATGGCGGCGACTCCGCCGACCCGCGCCATGTGCAGGTCCATGAGCACGACATCGGGGCGATGGGCGTGGATCGCGGCGACCACCTCGTCTCCGTCCGCGGCGTCACCGACGACCTCGATGCCCTGGTCAGTGAGGATCTTGGTCAGCAGCTGGCGCACGAGCGCGTCGTCGTCGACGACGAGGACTCTGGTCACGCGGTGAGCGTACGGGCCTGCGCCCACACGCCATGACGTCAGTCGGCCTGCGCCCAGGGCAGATGGGCTGTGACGGTGTGCCAACCGCCGTCGACCTGGACGTCCAGCCATCCGCCGACCCGCTCGGCACGCTCCCGCATGCCGAGGATCCCGGAGCCGGAGCGAGCCGGCGGGGGACGGTCGAGCGAGCCGAGAGGATTGGCGACCCGGATCGTGACGCCGATCTGCCGACCGGCGCGCACATCGACCTCCACGGGATGCCCTGGCGCATGCTTGAGCGCATTGGTGAGGGACTCTTGCACGATGCGGAACGCCGCGCGGTTCAGTGCCGGCGCCGCCAGATGGGCGTCTGCGACGTAGACGGCACTGGCGACCCAACTCCCGTGCAGGCGTGCGTTGTCGAGCAGGCCAGCGAGGTCTTCGAGGGTGGCCCCCGGGGAATGGTCGTCATCTGCGCCGGTGCGCAGCGTCGCGACCAGGCCTCGCATCTCTGCGAGTGCCTGCTGGGCGGAGGTGCGCATCTGCTGGGTGGCTGCTCGCACTTCGGCCGACGAGGCCGCCCGATCGACCTCGAGGGCCGACGCCTGCAGGGAGATGAGGGAGATGTGGTGGGCGACGGTGTCGTGGACCTCGCGTGCGATGAGGTCGCGCTCTTCCTGCCGGGTCATCTTGTCGCGAAGTTGGTTGGTCGTGGCGGACTGGGCGTCCTTGTCCGCAACGGCAGCCGCCGCGACTCTCTGCCAGCGCCGGGCTAGGCCCACGCCGACAGCCACTGCCACGCAGAGGGCTCCGATGACCCAGAACCCCTCGGTGGTCAAGTACGACAACTGGCCCGTGGCAGAGCTAGTCGACGACATCACCATGTACGCGGGGTCGCGCAGCGCGTCGCGACCCAGGGCGATGGCAGTGGCCGCAGTCGTCGCGGCGCCGCAGAGCCAGGCGGTGCGGCGCGGGGCGCTCGCGATGACCCAGGTGAGCGACAGCAGCGCGGCGAAGGAGTCCAGCGGGAGGATGACCGCCGCCGCGCTCGCGACGAGGCAGACCCGCACGGGCTGATTGCGGCGCCAGACGAGGAGCCCGGCGATGCCCAGGCCGGCCAGCATCGCCACCAGGGTGAGCCCGAGCATGGGCTCCCCGCTGGCGTCACGCGCGTTCGAGTCGAAGGAGGAGGCGACCAGCGCGGAGAACGCCGCGACCACGACGGCCCCGACCGTCCCCGCCTGGCGGCGGCCACGACGGGTCGCGTCGAACACCACCGGGACAGGGCCCTGGCCGAACGGGGGGTGGGCGTACGGCGGTGTGGTGGAAGGGAGGGGATGCGCCGGCCTGGTGGGGCCCGCGACCCTCTGCGTTCCGGCGGCTGGCATGTCTCTGAGGGTAGGAGCAGCCGCCGACATTCCTCGTCGGCTGATCAGGCACGATCCGGCCAGCGGCTATGCCCGATCGGGCATGACGGTGTGGCCGGTCGGCGGATGCCGCGTGGGCGCGCCGCCGGACAGGCTCAGGCCGTCGCAGCGACCGGACCGGGTCGCCGCGACGGCCTGAGCCTGTCCGGCGCAGCTGGTTCGCCCGGCACAAGATCCTGACCGGGCTGGGGGCGTTCGTCGTCTTCGTCATCGTCGTCTCGGCGATCGGCGGGGGTGGGGCGGACGAGCCCTCTGGCGACGCCGGCCAGGCGGCGGGAGACGTGGCCCCGGCGCCCGTCGCCGAGCCCGAGGCTGCCGACGCGCCCGTCGAGCAGCCGGCAGCCGCGGGGATTGGGGCGCCGGTTCGGGACGGCAAGCTCGAGTTCACCGTGACAGCCGTCGAGCCGGGGGTGGCCTCGCTCGGGTCGGACGCGTTCGGGCAGAAGGCACAGGGCCAGTTCGTCCTTGTCCGAGTCACCGTGCAGAACATCGGGGACGAGGCGGTCTTCTTCCACGGCGGGTCGCAGAAGGCGTTCGACGCCCAGGGGCGCGAGTTCTCACCCGACGCGACCGCGCCGATCTATCTCGAGGACGCGAACTCGTTCCTCAACGAGATCAACCCTGGCAACACCGTCAACGGCACGATCGTGTTCGACATGCCGGTGGATGTGGCCATCACATCGCTGGAACTGCACGACTCGCCCTTCTCCAGCGGCGTGACGGTCACGCTCTGACCTCAGCCTGAGAGCAGCGACTGATCCGCGAGAAGCGGCCATGCCCGAGCATGGCCGCTTCTTGCTGTGCGGGCCTGTGCGGGCGCAGCGCTCGGTTGTCTGACAAGTGACCCCAAAGTTGTCCGAACTGTTGCCGCCTGAACTGGCAGAACGTACGTTCGCGACAAGACCCCAACGTTTCCCGGTCAATGTTGTCCGACAAATGTGAGGTGGCAATGAAGCCAGCGAACCTGCAGGACCGCATCCTCGACGTGTGCCGCGAGCTCGGCCTGGAGCCGGGCGACGACCTCCCCACCGAGCAGGAGCTCGCCGCGCGGCTCGACGTCAGCCGCGCCGCGCTGCGGGAGGCGCTCGCGGTGCTCGACGGGTTCGGCATCGTCGTCTCCCGGCAGGGCGCGCGCCGCAGCCTGGGGCGCTTCGACATGACGGCCGTGGTGCTGCGGCTCACCGAGATGATGGAGCCGACCACCGACGCCCTGATCGAGCTGCTCGACGTGCGGCGCGTGCTGGAGGTGGCGTTCTTCCCCACCGCCGTCGCGAACATGTCCGCCAAGAAGATCGGCGAGCTGCGCGAGGTCACCAACCGCATGCACGCCAAGGCCGAGCAGGGCCGGGCGTTCATCGAGGACGACCAGGCGTTCCACCACGCCATCTACGCCCATCTGGACAACGCGACGCTGGAGAGCCTGCTCACCGCGTTCTGGCAGATGTTCGAGCGGATGTCGCCCGAGACCACCACGGGCCGCGACCTCGTCGAGTCGGCCCGCAGCCACTCGCGCATCGTCGACGCGCTCCGCGCCGGCGACACCCAGCTCGCGGTGCACCAGCTCAACGTGCACTTCTTCGACGTCCGGACCCGGCTGACCCATCAGCGCGCCGCGTCCCGCACCACGCCGGCGCCCACCCCAGCCGGTTAGAGCCACCGCATCCCCCCACCGGCCCCCGGGCCACCAGAAAGGACATTGCAATGAGGCAACGTTCGCGCACGCGCTTCGCCCCCGTCGCGGCCGGGCTGTTCGCCGGCGCCCTGCTGCTCTCCGCCTGCGGAGGCGGCAGCGCCGCGGCCGACGACGGAGACGCCACGCTCACGTACTGGCTGTGGCAGGACGACTCGACGGACCCGACGTGGACCAACCTGGTCGCGGAGTTCAACGAGCAGAGCACGAGCGGCACCGTCGAGGTGCAGGTCATCCCGCTCGCGCAGTACGAGGACAAGCTGCTCAACGCGCTCAGCAGCGGTGGCGGCCCCGACGCGGCCCGGTTCAAGGACGTGTGGCTGGGCGAGTTCGTGCAGGCCAAGGCGCTCGCGCCGCTGAGCGAGCGGATCGCCGGCTGGGAGGGCAAGGACGACGTGGTCCCGGCCCTGCTGGACGCGGGCAAGGTGCCGGGCGACGACGAGATCTACCTGATGCCGCACCAGTACACGACGCTGTACATGTACTACAACAAGGCCATCTTCGCGGCGCATGGGCTCGAGGCGCCTCGCACGCATGAGGACGTCATGGCCGCCGCGAAGACGCTGGCGGACGCGGGGCAGTTCGCGATCGACGTCCGTGGTGGCGTGGGCGGTCAGGACCAGTGGGCCGCCTGGATGTACTCGGCCGGCGCGCAGTTCGTCGACGAGTCCGGCAAGGTCACCCTGGCGGACCCGGTGGGCGTCGCGGCGAACCAGGACTACCTCGACCTGCTGCGCGAGCTCGAGGCCACGCCGCCGGGCTCGATCACCGCGGACTTCGCCGCGGTGCGCGGCAACTTCCTCAACGGCACGACGGCCATGATGATCCACCACGCGGGCTCGCTGGCCGCTGTGCGCGAGGGCCTCGGCGACGACGTCGGCGTCATCCCGATGCCGTCGGCCGATCCCGCGAAGCCCACGACGCTCGGCTCGATGAGCGGCAACGTGGTGTTCGGGGCCTCCGACAAGCAGGACCTCGCCTGGGAGTGGGTGTCCTGGCTGCTGACCCACGACCCGATGCTCACGATGAGCACCTCGCCGCAGGGCCAGCTCCCCGTCCTCACGTCCGTCGCCGAGGGCTCGCCGTTCAGCGACGACGAGGGCCTGCGGGTGGCGCTCGACGCGCAGGCCACCGCGCGGACGTGGCCCCTGCTGCCGGGCACGTCGACGGTGGTCAACAAGGACTGGGTGCCCACGCTCCAGTCGGCCTTCGAGGGCAAGGTCACCAGCGCCGAGGCGCTTGAGGAGCTGTCGACCGTGCTGGCGGGGAAGTGAGATGACAGCCGGACCTCTGACCGCGCTGCCGCGCCGGGAGCAACTCCCGGCAGGTCGGGCAGCACAGCGGGCGCCGCGGCGCCGCGTCAACCTGATGCCGCTGGTGTACCTCGCTCCGAGCCTGGCGCTGTTCGCGGCGTTCATCGTCTACCCGTTCCTGCGGGCCATCTGGTTCTCGTTCAACGAGACGAGCTTCCTCGGCGGCATCATCGGCTTCACGGGGATCGAGAACTACCAGGCGATCCTCTCCGACCCGCACTTCGTGAACGCGCTGCGCAACTCGGCGGCGTGGACGTTCGGGGCGGTGGGGCTGCAGCTCGTGCTCGGCACCGCGGGGGCGTTCCTGCTCAACCAGCGGTTCGCGCTGCGCGGCCTGGCCCGGGGGCTCGCGATGGTCCCGTGGGCCACCCCGAGCGTGCTCGTCGCCCTGATCTGGCTGTGGATGCTCGACCCGAACCGCGGCATCGTCAACGGCGTCCTGGTGGGGCTCGGCATCCTCGACAAGCCGGTGGCGTTCCTCAGCACGTCGGAGACGGCGATGCCCACCCTCATCGCGATCGACGCCTGGCAGGGCATCCCGTTCTTCGCGGTGATGATCCTGGCCGCGCTGCAGAGCGTGCCGCAGGAGCTCAAGGACTCCGCGCGCACTGATGGCTGCGGCCCGATGGGCGTCTTCCGCAACGTCGTCGTCCCGCACATCCTGCCCACGGTGCTCATCACCCTGGTGCTGCGGCTCATCTGGACGGCGAACTACATCGACCTCGCCTACGTGCTGACCGGCGGCGGGCCGGCTCGCGCCACCACCACCCTGCCGCTGCTGTCGTACCTGACGGCGTACAAGGGCGGGGACTTCGGGCAGGGCGCGGCCTACGCGATGGTGCAGGCGGCGATCCTCTCCGTCCTGGTCGTGATGTACATCCGCCTCACGAGAGACAGGAGCGCGTGATGTCCGCTGTGCTCGATCGTCCCCTGGCGCCTGCGGCGGCCCCGGCGCCCGCCCCGGTCCCGATTCCGCGCCGCCCCCGTGTGCGGCTGGGCAGCTCGCTGGTCCACGGCGCCGTCGCCCTGTGGCTGGCGGCGACGCTCGGCCCGTACCTGGTGATGCTGCTGACGTCGCTCACCTCCGAGCGGGAGCTGCTCACCCCGGGGGTCAACCCGATCCCCGAGACGTTCACCCTCGACGCGTACGTCGAGCTGTTCCGCACCACGCAGTTCCTCAGCTACCTGGGCAACTCGGTGTTCACGGCGTTCGGCACCGTGGCGTTCTCGCTGCTCGTGGCGATGGCGTCGGCCATCTGCCTGTCGCGGTTCCGGTTCCGGGGCCGCACCTCGATGCTGACCGCGCTGCTCATCGCCCAGCTCTTCCCGGCCGTGCTGCTGGTCATCCCGCTGCAGGCCGAGTTGCGCACCGTCGGGCTGCTCGACTCCCGCTGGGGCCTGATCCTCGTCTACTCGACGTTCGCCACCCCGTTCGCGACGTTCCTGCTGAAGAACTTCCTCGACGGCCTGCCCTTGGAGCTCGACGAGGCGGCGTCGATCGACGGCTGCTCGCCGTGGCAGATGGTGCGGCACGTGTTGCTGCCGCTCATGCGCCCGGGCCTCACCGCCGCCGGGACGTACATCTTCATCTTCGCGTGGAACGAGCTGCTCTACGCGTTGACCTTCACCTCGACGCCCGCCGCCCAGACCATCCCCGTCGGGCTGCAGCTCTTCATCGGCGAGTACCAGATCCGGTGGGACCTGCTCACCGCTGGCGGCGTCCTGGCCGCCATCCCGGTGCTCGCGGGCTTCATGGTCGTGCAGCGCCAGCTCATCAGCGGGCTGACCGCCGGCGCCGTCAAGGGCTGAGCCCGCCCCACCTCGAACCACAGCACCTCACAGATCGGAACGAACGCCATGACCATCACCGGCTCGCGCATCCCGCGCATCGAGTCCATCGAGCTGAGCGCCTCCCGCGTGCCGTTGCCCGACGGGCCGTGGGGCGACCAGATCCACCACGTCACCGACATCGAGGTGACCCTCGTCGACGTGCACGGCGACAACGGGCTCGTCGGCACGGGCTTCAGCCACACGTCGGGCATGGGCGGGGCGACGATCGCCGCGCTGGTGGGCGAGATGATCCCGAACGTCGTTGGACGCCCGCTGTCCCCGCAGGGCATCTGGCACTCGAGCTACCGCTACGTGCACGACATCGGCGGCGCCGGCGTCACGACCCACGCGCTCTCGGCGATCGACATCGCGTGCTGGGACCTGCTCGGCAAGAGCCTGGGCGTGCCGCTGGTGGACCTCATCGGCCGGGTGCGCGACCGGGTGCCGCTGTACGGCAGCGGCATCAACCTCAACCGCAGCGTCGAGGAGGTCGTGGACCAGGCCCGCCGCTGGCAGGCGCTCGGCTACGCCGCCGGCAAGGTGAAGGTCGGCAAGCCGGACCTCGAGGAGGACGTCGAGCGCCTCACGAAGATCCGCGAGGCCATCGGCGCGTTCCCGCTGGCCGTGGACGCGAACCAGGGCTGGAGCTTCCCCGAGGCGCTGCGGGCGTTCAAGCGCTTCGAGCACCTGGACCTGCTGTGGATCGAGGAGCCGCTGCCCTCGGACGACATCACCGGCCACGTGCGGCTGCGCGAGCGCACGAGCACGCCGATCGGGCTGGGGGAGAACGTCTACAACCTCCCGCAGTTCACCGAGTACATCGAGCGCGGCGCCGTGGACTTCGTGCAGGCGGACCTCGGGCGGGTGGGCGGCATCACCGGCTACCTCGACATCGCGACGGTGGCGCGGGCCCACAACCTGCCGATGACCCCGCACTTCGTGCTCGAGCTCAGCGCGTCGCTGCTCGCCGCGGTCCCCAACATCTCCTACGCCGAGGTGACCGACGGCGGCCGCTGGCAGGAGCTCGGCATCGTCTCCGAGGCCGGCACGGAGGTGGACGGGTTCTACGTGCCGTCGGACCGCCCGGGCAACGGCCTGGTGTTCGACCGCGAGTACCTCGACCGCCACGCGATCGCCCTCTGAACCCCTCAACCCCCTCACTGAACAGGACGGACACACCATGACGTACGCCATCAACGACCTCCGCGGCCAGGTCGCGATCATCACCGGCGCCTCCTCCGGCATCGGCGAGTCCCTCGCCCGGCTGCTCAGCGCCCAGGGCGTCAAGCTCGGCCTGCTGTCGCGCTCCGGCAAGGACCTGGGCCTGCCCGAGTCGATCACCGGCGCCGTGGACGTCGCCGACCGCGCCGCCGTGGCGGCCTTCGTCGAGCGGACCGTCGCGGAGTTCGGCGGGCTGGACATCGCCGTCGCGAACGCGGGCGTCGGCTCCTACGGCGAGTTCCTCGACGTCCCCGAGGAGCACGAGGACGAGATGATCGCGACGAACGTGCTCGGCACGATCCACCTCTACCGGGCTGCGGTGCCGCACCTGGTGGCCCGTGGCGGGGGCGACCTCATCACCGTGGCCAGTGAGGCCGGCCGGCGCGGGCTGCCGGGCGAGGCCGTGTACTCGGCGAGCAAGTTCGCGCAGGTGGGCCTGACGCGCGCGCTCGACAACGAGCTGCGCGAGTCCGGCATCCGCGCGTCCAACATCGCCCCCGGCGGCGTGTGGACCAACTTCGCGATCGACGACGAGCGGGGCCGGGTCGACGGCTCCGACCAGCTCCAGGGCATGATGCGGCCCGACGACGTGGCCGAGCTCATCGGCTTCGTGCTGACCCGCCCGCGTCACTTCCGGATCCTCGAGACCGCCCTGCGCCCCGTCACCGAGGCCCAGTGGGGCTGACGTGCCCCTGCGGCGCGCCCTGATCCCCACCCAGAAGTGCCGGTCTGATCACCACCCAGAAGAAGTGAGCACCATGACTGCCCTGTCCTCCACGCAGCCGCTCCGCGGCGTCATCCCCCCGATCATCACGCCCCTGACCCCCACCGGGACAGTGGACGTCCCCTCGCTCGAGCGCCTCGTGAACTTCGAGGTCGACGCCGGCGTGCACGCGATCTTCGCGCTCGGCACCGGCGGCGAGGGGCCCTACCTCACCGACGACCAGCAGCACACCGTGCTGCGGACCGTCACCGACACCGTCGCCGGGCGCATCCCCGTGCTGGCCGGAGTCAGCGACATCGGCACCGCCAAGGTGCTCGCCAACGTCGAGATCGCCACCCAGTACCCCGTGGACGCCCTCGTCTCCACCGCCGCGTTCTACGGCTCGGTGTCGCGCGTCGAGCTCGACGCCCACTTCCGGGCCATCGCCGCCTCCTCCGAGCTGCCGCTGTACGCGTACGACATCCCGCTGTTCACGGGCGTCAAGCTCCCCGCCGACCTCACCGTCGAGCTGGCCCACGACGGTGTGATCGCGGGCGTCAAGGACACCAGCGGGGAGGAGGACGGGTTCCGCTTCATCATCGAGAACACGCGGGACCTGCCCGGCTTCTCCGTCATCACGGGATCCGACATCACCGGTGACGCCGCGATCCTGCAGGGCGCGCACGGCCTGATCGTCGGCGTCGCGAACATCGACCCGCACGGCTTCGTGGAGATGTACGACGCGGCGGTGCGCGGCGACTGGCAGGCCGCCCGCATCGTGCAGGAGCGGCTGCACGCGCTGCGGCTCATCGCGAAGATCGCCGCCGGGCGCATCAGCGGGTTCAGCGCCACCATCGGGGCGTTCAAGGCGGCGCAGGCCTACCGCGGCATCATCGACCACGATCTGCTGCAGGCGCCCCTGCAGTCGCTCGACGACGCGGAGCGCGCTGCCGTGCACCGCGTGCTGGACGGGCAGGGCCTCGGGCGGATCTGAGCCCCGCCCCGGCACTGCGCCCCGCCAGGCCGGCCGTCCGTGCTCCGGCACGGCCGGCCGGCCTGTGTGGCGTTCGCGCTCGTGCTAGACGAGCGTCCCGTCGTGCGCGACGACGCGGCCGGCGTGGATCGTGGTGCGCCCCGCCGGACGGTCCATGACGGCCGAGGTGACGGTCTCTCCCGGCACGAGCACGAGCTCGGCCGGGTCGCCGACGGCCAGCCCGGGGCGGTCCGCGACGCCGCCGAGGCGGGTCGCGGACGGGTCGACCAGGCTCGCGCCGCCCACCGTCGCGATGGCGACGCAGTGCTCGATGAGCTCGTCGTGGCGCAGGTTGCGCGTGAACGCGAGCTGCCAGGTGCGGTCGAGCATGTCGGTGTTGCCGTAGGGCGACCAGTAGTCGCGCTGGCCGTCCTGGCCCAGCCCGATCCGCACGCCATGCGCGGCGAGGGCCGGGATCGGCAGCACCCGGTTGCCGCCGGGGGCGATGGTCGCCACGGCGACGTCGTGCGCGGCGAGCGCGGCGGCCATGGCATCGGCGGCCTGCGCGTCGAGGTCCGCCAGGGCGAAGGCGTGCGAGATCGTCACCTGGCCGCGCATGTCGAGTGCCGCGACGCGCTCCAGGATCAGGTCGATGGTGAACGCGCCGAGCGTCCCGCCCTCGTGCAGGTGGATGTCGATCGGCACGCCGTGCTTCTCGGCGAGGCCGAACACCACGTCGAGGTGGCGCACCGGGTCGCGGTCGAGCCCGCACGGGTCGAGGCCGCCGATCGCGTCCGCGCCGTTGCGCAGCGCCGCGTCGAGCAGGTCGGGCACTCCGGGCTCGAGCAGGATGCCGGCCTGCGGGAACGCGACGATCTGCACGTCGGCGCGGTCGCGATGGGCCTCGCGCGCGGCGACGACCCCCTCGAGGCGCTCCAGGCCGCAGTCGGCGTCGACCTGCGCGAACGCGCGGGCCCGGGTCATCCCGTGCTCGATGGCGCCGCCGAGCGTCAGGGTGGCGCGCTCGGCCACCGACTTCTCGGCCTGGCGCCAGTTCTGACGGTCGTTGTCGATCAGGTTCCACAGCCCGCCGGGCTGGGCGCTGTGCGGGCGGAACGGCAGGCCGATCCGGGTCGAGTCGAGGTGCACGTGCGTGTCGGTGAACGACGGCAGCAGCAGTCGTCCCGCGCCCGCGACGACAGTCGCGCCGGGCGTCGTCGCGCCGTCGCCGGCGGGGGAGACGGCGGTGATGACGCCGTCCTGGAGGGTGACGTCACTCGGCGCCCCGCCCCACGGGCGGACGTCCTGAATGAGGGTGGTGGTCATCTGCGCCTGTTCCTGTTCCGCGCCCCTGGACGTGGGGCGTCAGGACATGGAAACACGCTGGCCACCACGGCCACCTCCACGCTCGCGGCGGCGCTGGCCGCGGGGCTCGCAGCCGTCGCATTCGCACAGCTCTGGCGCAGACGGGGGAGCCCCGCCTCCGCCATAGTGTCGGGATGGATGAGAAGGAGACCCTGCTCCGGTCACTGCAGAGCAGCCGCGCCGACCTGCTCGGCAAGCTCGACGGGCTCGGCGAGTACGACATCCGCCGTCCGATGACCCCGACGGGCACCAGCCTGCTCGGCCTGGTCAAGCACGTGGCCAGCGTGCAGCTCGGCTACTTCGGCGAGGTGTTCGGCCGCCCCGCCGACCGCGACCTCCCGTGGTACGCCGAGGGCTCCGATCCCGAGGCGGACATGTGGGCCGCCGCCGACGAGTCCCGCGCGGACATCGTCGACCTGCACCACTACTCGGCCGAGCACAGCGACGCGACCATCCGGGCCCTGCCCCTGGACGCCGTGGGCGAGGTGTCGTGGTGGCGGCCCGAGAACCGGGCGGTCACCCTGCACCGGATCCTCGTGCACATGGGCACGGAGACGAGCCGTCACGCCGGCCACGCCGACATCATCCGCGAGCTCATCGACGGCGCGGCGGGACTGCGCGCCGGCGACGCGAACGTGGCGGGACGCGGCGCCGACGGGTGGGCGCAGCACCACGCCCGGGTCGAGGCCGCCGCGCGTCAGGCGGCGTCGCGCGTGGACGACGGCGCCGCACGCCGCTGACCGGTGCCGGGTGGCTCCCGGTCGCCGATGACGGGGGCCAGGACGACTAGCGCCGTCGCCGCCAGCAGATGCCAGGCGCCGTGCCCCTGCCACAGTGAGCCCGGCGCGCACCAGGGCCCGCCCGCACGGGTCAGCACGCCGATCACGCCACCGACCCCCAACAGCCCGATGCTCCAGGCGATGCGCGCGCGCCGTCGGGGGACTGCCACGGCCCGGGCGAGGGTGAGCCCCACGGCCGCAGTCGCCGCCACGCCCTGCGCCACATCACCGGACACCGGTGCGGCGGCGATCAGCGGGACGAGCGCGACACTGGGCGCCGCCCACCACCACCAGGCCCGGCGCCGGCCGGTCAGGTCGGCCACCGAGTCGGCGGCGACGAAGGCGAGGGTGGCGAGCAGCGGCAGGTCGTGGGCGACATCCGACCAGGCCGGGTCGGGGCCGTGCTGCACCACTGAGCCCACCCCGATCGAGGCGACCAGCGCCGCGTACGCGGCCGTCGACCGTTGCCGCGCCGCCTGCGGTGAGCCTGTCGGGTCCGGCGGTGTTCCCGTCCGGTGGGGCGCCGCCGTGGGCACCGGCGCGGCGGGCCCCTCAGGTGCCGCCTGCCTGGCCCGGCGGCCGCCCGCCAGGATGAGCCCGCCGGCCACCACGAACGCCAGGCTGGTCACGGTGGACACCGGCTCGTGCAGCAGCCCGGAGCCCTCCTCGCACGCATGCCCGGTGCGGGTGGTCGCCGCCTGCACAAGCGCTGACGCGAGCATCGCCATCAGTCCACGGTAGGCGGCGGCGGGCCCATGGGCAGGTGGAGCAGGCTCAGCCCGGTGAGACGCCAGGTGGGACGCGTGCGGGGATGCCTACCGGGACGCCTGCTCGTGCGACGCCCGCCCTTCGAGGAGCAGTGCGGCATGCCGGCGCGCACGAGCGACGCGATCAGCCAGCCCATCCGCGGAGTCCTCCGGGATCGCCGACACGGGCCACCACGCGAGCGCCTCGCTCTCGTCGGTGACGGCGAAGGCCGCCGCGCGGGGGAGCACGGCCACGAACCCGACGTCCAGGTGCTCCGCGCACGTCCACCCGCCGGAGAGCGCGTGCCTGTCGAGGTCGAACGGCACGTCGCCGAGCAGCTCCAGAGCCGCGACCTGGCTCTCCTCGCGGGCCTCGCGCCGGGCGCCGTCGGCCAACGAGGCGTCGGACTCCTCGAGGTGCCCCCCGAACTGCACCCAGAACTTGCCCTTCCGGTGGAAGCACAGCAGCGTCTCGGCGAGGTCCTCGGAGAGCACCACGCAACTGGCTGTCAGGTGCTCAGGCGGGCCGCCCTTCGACAGCGCGGCCCTGCCGTGGGACTCGAGGTGTGCGAGGTACTGGACGCGCAGGCGCTCCTGGCGGTCGTCGGGCGGCTGCCACTCGGCGAGCTGGGCGTGTGCGGACTCGGTGAGGTCGTGGTGAGGCACCCGATGACCGTAAGGGGCACGACGCCGTGCCACGGCCCAGCGCGCGTCGACGGCCGAACGCCGGGATGCTGGACCCGCGGCGCGCCGGCGGTGAGGCGGCAGGGTCAGAAAGTCGGGAGCCCAACCAGGGGAGGACGGCATGCCGAGCTCGGCAGATGAGGTGGTGGCGCCTGGTGGGGCCAAGGCGCCGGCCCGCTCCGCACGCGTGCGCCAGATCGTGGTCAGTGCCGTCTTCGCCTTGTGCGTGCTGGGCTCGTTCATCGGCTCGGGCGCCTTCGGCGGAACGCCCATCGCGGAGGCCGCCGATGGCCTGCTCTCCAGCGAGGCCACACTGCTGGCCCCGGGGCCCGGCGCCTTCTCGATCTGGAGCCTCATCTACGCGGGGCTCGGCGCGTACACGGTGTGGCAGTGGTTCGACGCCAGCGACTCCCGGCGCATCGCCTGGCTCGTGGCGGCCTCGCTGGTGCTCAACGCCGCGTGGATCGCCGTGGTGCAGGCAGGCGCGGTGCCGCTGAGCGTCGTGGTGATCGTGGTGCTCCTCGCGGTCCTCGCGGAGGCCTTCCGGCGGCTCGTCACCACCCGGCCGCGGGGGCGGGTCGAGGCCGTCGTCGCCGACGGCACGTTGGGCCTCTACCTGGGGTGGGTGTGCGTGGCGGTGTGCGCCAACGTGGCCGCGGCACTGCGCGGCGCAGGAGTCGACGGGGGGAGTGCCGCGACCGGGTGGGCCGTGGCTGTCCTGACGCTCGTGGCCGTGCTGGGGGTCGCCCTTGCGGTCTACGGCCGCGGCCGCCTCGCTGTCGCGTCCTCCATCGTGTGGGGGCTCGGGTGGATCGCCGCCGCGCGGTTCGACGGGCCGCCGGCCTCCGATGCGACAGCCGTCGCGGCGGCAGCCGCGGCTGTGGTCATCACCTTCGTGACGGCGGTCGCGCGGCTTCGCTCGGGCCCGATGCCCGTGCGCGGCTGAGGCGCCGGCGCAGAGTCGCGCGGGAAAGGGCCGCAAAACCCGCGTATCGGGCGCCGGGGTGGGCCTCTCCAGGGCTTTTGACGAGGCCCGACCGGTGGGCTAAGTTATTCCAGCCGCCTCCGAGCGAGCAACGGACACCGCAGGTCGAAGACCCGGTGGCCGGTCCCACGGAGGAGCACCCCAGACAGACACATCGACGGCTTGCCGTCGACTCGTCGCGCCTGGGGAGGTGGCAGAAGCCCAGATCCCGTGAGAGCGGGTTTGACGGGCGAGAAAGCCTCCGCTAAGTTTGCGAAGTTGCCTCCGAGCGAGCAGCGGACACCGCGGGTCAAATCCGGTGGCCGTTCCCACGGGGAGCAGCGATCCCGGGCTCACAAGAAGGCGGTTTAAACCGCCTCCGAAATGTGCCTAGGATAGGAGGGTCCTCAACTCCGAAGATTCCACGAAAAGGGAATTTGACGGGGCGAGGAAATGCAGTAAG
>NZ_JAUDBQ010000018.1 GCF_030372105.1 Cellulomonas cellasea
CGGCCACGCCGCGGCCCACCCCGACGCCGAGCCCGAGCGCGTCACCCACCACCTCGCCCACCACCACGCCCACGCCGACCCCGACGTCCGCCCCCTGGTCGCCGCCCGCTGGCATGTCGCAGGCCCTGGACCAGGTGTGGGCCCACCAGGAGCAGACCTACAACAACGGCGACCTCTACGCCTTCAAGAACTACGGCTGGGACCAGGTCATGGCCAACGGCGGCTACCTGAACATCTGCGTGCGCTGGGACTCCGACCAGCCGGTCAGCGCCACGCTGCGCGACCAGATCCACGCCAAGTACGCCGAGCAGTACGCGAAGTGGTTCGACACGCTGCGCGAGAACGGCCAGCGCTGGAACGGCTGGCCCTACGACCAGGTGAAGATCACGGTGGTGGGCTGGGCGGTGCGCGACCGCAGCCTGCTGCAGTGGACCGACAACAGCGTCGACATCTACGTCAACGACATCCGCGAGAACGCGCCGCAGTGCGCCGAGAGCCGCGGCCGGTTCTTCCACCAGGACGGCGTCTACCCCGGCGGCACGGAACGGCACTACGACCAGTCGCTGTGGCTGACCAAGGGCATGGGCGGCGGCGCCGGCGGCGACTGGGGCCAGCGCATGGGCAGCGAGTACTTCGTCGGCGCCCTGGGCAGCCCTGACGTGACGATCCTCCAGCACGAGATCGGGCACACCTTCGGCCTGGACGACTTCTACGACTGGACGCCCACCGGGCAGAACAGCTTCGTGATGCTGGCCGGGTCCTCGCCGCGGATCACGCAGTTCGACGCGTGGATGCTCCGCGACTGGTGGCGGCACCTGAAGCCGCGGTACGGGCTGTGAGGCCGGTGCGGACAGTGCGGCACACGACCTGCACGGGACCCGCACGCCCGGGGCGTCGACGGCGGCGCCCCGCGGCCTAGGGTGCCCGTGTGCACCACGCTCCGCGCCGCCGCACGGCGTTCCTCCTCCTCGTGCCAGTCGTCGTCGCGGTGGGCCTCGTCGTCACCGGCGCCGTCGGAGGCTTGGCGGGCGACCTGCTCGGCGGGGTGCTGTACGCGGCCCTCGTGTACGTCCTGCTCGGCGCGGTGCGGCCGGCGTGGCGGGTCCCGGTGCTGGCCGGGGTCGCGTTCGGCGTGTGCGCGGCCATCGAGCTGGCTCAGTTGACGGGCCTGCCCGCGCAGGTGGTGGGCGAGTTCTCCCTGGCCCGGTACGCGCTCGGCTCCACGTTCACGGCCCACGACCTGCCCGCCTACGCCGTGGGCGCGGTGCTGAGCGGCGCCATCGACCGGTGGGGCGCGACGCGGGCCGTCGCCAGCGGTACTTTGCGGACATGACGAAGACGTCGGGCGACGCGTCCACCACCGCGCAGCAGACCCGGGGGAAGAAGTCCGGCAAGAAGGCCAAGGGCGGGGCCGCGCGCCCGCCCAAGATCCCCAACGCCGTCTACGAGGCCGAGTTGTTCCGGCTGCAGGCCGAGCTGGTCAAGGTGCAGCTCTGGGCGCAGGCCACGGGGGCGCGCGTCGTGGTCGTCTTCGAGGGGCGGGACGCGGCCGGCAAGGGCGGCACCATCAAGCGCATCACCGAGTACCTCAGCCCCCGGGTCGCGCGGATCGCGGCGCTGCCCACGCCCACCGAGCGCGAGCGCACCCAGTGGTACTACCAGCGGTACATCGAGCACCTGCCCGCCGCCGGGGAGATCGTGCTGTTCGACAGGTCCTGGTACAACCGGGCGGGCGTCGAGCGGGTCATGGGGTTCTGCACCCCGCAGGAGTACGCGCAGTTCATGCGGCAGACGCCGATCTTCGAGCAGATGCTCGTCGAGGACGGCATCATGCTGCGCAAGTACTGGTTCTCCGTGTCGGACGACGAGCAGCTCCGGCGCTTCCGGTCCCGGCTCAGCGACCCCGTGCGGCAGTGGAAGCTCAGCCCGATGGACCTGGAGTCGATCCACCGCTGGGAGGACTACTCGCGGGCCAAGGACGAGATGCTGGTGCACACCGACGTGCCCGCGAGCCCCTGGTTCATCGTGGAGTCGGACATCAAGAAGCATGCCCGGCTCAACATGATCGCCCACCTGCTGTCCACCATCCCGTACACCGACGTGCCGCACGAGAAGGTGGTGCTGCCGGAGCGCCCCGCCGCGTCGAGCGGGTACGTGCGCCCGCCCCGCGAGCTGTCCACGTACGTCACCGACCACGTGGCCGAGCTCATGGGCGACCCCGAGCGGTACGCCTGACGCGTCGCCCGCCCGTCGACGTGCGAGCCAGATGGTGGCGCCCACGCCTCCCACCAGGCTCAATGGTCCGATGGAACTCACTTGGCGATGGTTCGGGCCTGCGGACCCGATTCAGCTGACTGACATCAGGCAGACGGGCGCGACGGGCATCGTCACGGCACTGCACGAGGCGCCGAACGGCGAGGTCTGGACCGTCGAGGCGATCTCGGAGCGCAAGCGGATCATCGAGGAGGCCGGCCTGACCTGGTCGGTCGTCGAGAGCATCCCGATCCACGAGGACATCAAGCGCGCGCAGCCGCTGCGCGACACGTGGATCGCCGCGTGCCAGCAGAGCCTGCGCAACCTCGCGACCTGCGGCATCGACATCGTCTGCTACAACTTCATGCCCGTCCTCGACTGGACGCGCACCGACCTGGCCTACCCGCTGCCCAGCGGCGGGTGGGCGCTGCGGTTCGACCAGGACGCGTTCGCCGCGTTCGACCTGTGCATCCTGCGCCGAGTCGGCGCCGAGGCCGACTACACGCCCGAGGAGATCGCCCGCGCGCAGGCCTACGCGGACGCGCTGACCCCCGAGGGGCGTGACCGCCTCGTCGACACCATCATCGCCGGGCTGCCCGGCTCCGAGGAGGGCTACACCCTCGAGTCCTTCCGCGCGATGCTGGACTCCTATGCCGGCATCGACGCCGACACGCTCCGCGAGAACCTCGGGTACTTCCTCCGCGCGATCATCCCGGTCGCCGAGGAGGTCGGCATCCGCATGGCGATCCACCCGGACGACCCGCCGCGCCCCATCCTCGGGCTCCCCCGTGTGGTCTCCACGCAGGCGGACGCGCAGTGGCTGCTCGACGCGGCGCCGTCGGTGGCCAACGGCCTGACGTTCTGCACCGGCTCCTACGGCGTGCGCGCCGACAACGACCTGGTGGCCATGGCCCGCCACTTCGCGCCGAAGATCTACTTCGCGCACCTGCGCTCCACGCAGCGCGAGGCGAACCCGCTGAGCTTCCATGAGGCCGAGCATCTGGGCGGCGACGTCGACATGGTCGGCGTCATCGCCGAGCTCGTGAGGGAGGAGCGCCGCCGCGAGGCCGAGGGCGGCCCCCGCCTGCCGCTGCGGCCCGACCACGGCCACCAGCTCCTCGACGACCAGAGGCGCCGCTCCAACCCCGGCTACTCGTTGATCGGGCGGCTCAAGGGCCTCGCCGAGCTGCGCGGCATCGAGTTGGCGGTGCGCCGGCTGATCGGCTGACCTCCTGACGCCAATCCTCCGCGGGCTGCGGGGCTGCGACCTGCCCGGTCAGTAGTCCCGCAGCTCGCGTCGGCTCGACCGGCGCTCGGAGGTGTCGAAGACCTGCGTCTCCGCCGCCCCCACGTCGCCGCCGGGCCGGTCGTCGTACAGCCGGGCGACCTGCGCCGGGTCGAGCACCTGCGTCTGGTCCACCGCCGCCCCTCCTCCGCTCCACGGGTCGGACGGCGGGGCGGTGGGGGTGCGCCGTGCGAGCAGGGGCGCCGCGCTGCCCTCCAGGAACGCCGGCAAGGGCTCGGGCTGCGGCGCCTGACGTGTCGGCAGCGGCGCCGCGGCCGACGGCATGGCGCTGCGCCGCTCAGGCAGGCGCGGCGCCTCGTGGTCGCGGGATGTGTCGGGCTGCCACGGGTCGACGGCGGGCGCCGGCTCCACGGCACGCTGCGGTTCCAGAGCACGCTGCGGCTCCACGGCACGCTGCGGCACGCTGGCGCGCTGCGGCTCTGCGGTGGGCTGCGGCTCCGCGGCCCGGGTCGGCGTCGCGATCGCGGCCGCCGTCTGCCGCCAGGCGCTCGACGTCGCCGCCCCGCTGCCGCCCGACCACGCCCCGGCCCGGCCGCCGCCCAGGCCCGACGCGGTCGCCTGGGCGCCGAGCAGCCAGCCCACGAGCTCCTCGCGCACATGCTCCCGGAGCTCGAGCAGCGTCGCGCCATCAACGGCGCTGGCCACCGCGCGCACCCGCACCTGGGAGCCCGCCAACGCTGCCACCTGCAGGCGCCCCACGCGCCCGTCCCACAGGCGGGTGCCGTCGAGGACGTGCTGCAGCGCGGCGCGCAGGCCGGCCAGGTCGACTCCGCCGTCGACGTCCAGCTCGACGGTCCCCACCACCGCGTCCCCGGCCCCCCGGGTGCGGTTCTCGACCCGCGAGGTGGCCGCGTGCGCGGTGGGCATAGCCACCCGGCGCCCGTCGGCAAGCCTCACCGTCACAGTGGTGAGCGTGACGGCCTCGACCACGCCCCAGTCGCCATCGACGACCAGCACGTCCCCGACGCGCACGGAGTCGGTGTAGGCGATGCGCACCCCGGCGACGACGTCGGCCAGGACCTCGCGGGCGGCCAGGCCCAGCACCACGGCGGCGACGGCCACCAGCGCGAGCAGCCCGACGCCGACCGGTCGCACGACCGGGAAGACGAGCAGCGCGGAGCCGACGCCGAGGCACCAGAACAGGGCCCGGGTGGCGCCGCGCAGCAGCGAGCGCACCCGGGTCTGCAGCGCGAGGGCGTGCGGGTCGGCGCCCTCCTCGTCCTGGTGGCGCGCGAGGGCGGCCCCGGCCTGGTGGTGGGCCATCGCCGCGTCCTCTAGCCGGAGCGCGACCGCGCCCAGCAGCCACGCGACCGCGAGGACCACCGCGATGAGCAGCGCTGTCTCCAGGGCGTGGATCGCGGGCGTGGTCTCGGTTGTCGCGCCGAGCACGATCCAGGCGGCGGCGGCGGCGAGCGCGGCCTTCAGCGGGCGGCGGCTGACCGCGATGACGGCGAGGGCGAGCGGCTGGCGGCGCGCGGCGCGATGGGCGAACGTGGCGACGAAGATCTCCGCGACGAAGGCCACGATGACGGCGATGAGGACGCTCAAGACGGGGGGCACGCGGACCAGGGTAGACACTCGCGCCCGATTAGTCCGAAGCGGGTTCTCGGGCGACGGCGCCGCACGCCTGGCCTGCGCCCGGTCCCATCGGCGCCACACCGGCTCCTCACGGCGCGCTCCCCGCTGGCTCACAGCATCGGCGCCTACCGTTCCACGCCGACCCCGATCCCATCGAGAGGCTGACGTGGATGCACGTGATCGAGCTGTTCGTGCTGGTCGCGGGGGCAGTGCTCCTCACTGCCCTCTGCCGCCAGCGCGCCTGGCCGGCGCCCTTGGTGCTGGTGGCCGCGGGGCTCGTCGTCTCGTTCATCCCCGGTGTCCCGCGGTTCGAGGTCGACCCTGAGCTGATCCTCGACTTCGTGCTCCCGCCGCTGCTGTTCTCCGCGGCGCTGACGACCTCGTACCAGGACTTCCGCCGCTCGTTGAACTCGATCACGCGACTGGGCGTCGGGCTGGTGCTGGTCTCCGCCCTCGCGGTCGCCGTCGTCGCGTGGCTGCTGGCCCCGTCCCTCCCGTTCGCCGCGGCGCTCGTGCTCGGCGCGGTGGTGGCGCCCCCGGACGCGGTCGCCGCGGCGGCGGTGGGCCGCCGGCTCGGGCTGCCGCGCCGGGTGATGACGTTGCTGACGGGCGAGAGCCTGATCAACGACGCCACGTCGCTGACCCTCTACAAGGTGGCATTGGCGGGGGTGGCGACGGGAGTGTGGTCGCTCAGCGAGGGCCTGCAGGTGTTCGCGGTGGCGGTGGTCGCCGGTGTCGGGGTGGGGCTCGCCCTGGGCTGGCTGCTGCACCAGTTGCGCCTGCGGCTCGACGACCCGGTGGTGGCGTCCGCCGTCGCGGTGCTCACCCCGTTCGCCGCGTACTGGGGCGCGGAGGCGATCGGCGGCTCGGGTGTGCTCGCCGTGGTCGCGGCGGGCCTCCTGCTGGCCGCCACCTCGCCCCGTGCGGGGTATGCGACGCGGCTGTACCAGGAGCCGGTGTGGTCGACTGTGGACCTGCTGCTCGAGGCGTTCACGTTCGCCCTGATCGGCATCCAGCTCAAGTGGCTCATCCTCGACGTGAACGCGTCGGACCAGGGGCTCGGACAGGCGGCCCTGCTCGCCGTCGCGGTCCTCGCGGTGGTGATCCTGGTGCGCCCGCTGTACGTGCTGGCGACCGCGTGGATGGACCGGGTGCGCATGCGCGGCAGCCACCGCACCGCCGACGACGCGTTGACCAGCAGGGAGTCCCTGGTCGTCTCCTGGGCGGGGATGCGGGGCGTGGTGACGCTCGCGGCCGCCGCAGCGATCCCCCTGACGATGTCGGGCGAGGCCTTCCCGGAGCGCGCGACGCTGCAGCTCGTCGCCTACGCCGTGGCGATCGGCACGTTGCTGCTGCAGGGGCTCACGCTGCCCTGGGTGATCCGCCGGCTGGGCGTCGGCGCCCAGGACGAGCGCAGGCGTGACGCGTTGCAGGAGGCCAAGGTGCGAGTGGCGCTCGCGGAGGCGGCGCAGTCGGTCATCGAGCGCCAGCGCCCCCAGATCGCGGCCCAGGTCGGCGAGCAGGCCGCCGAGGCGATCGTCTCCCGAGTCGTCGCCGCGCTGAGCGTGCGCGGGCAGGCGGCGGCCGCCCTGCTGGCGCCGGGCCGCGACGACGACGACAACCCCGACGCGAGGGCTCCCTGGCCCGTGCTGCGCCAGCAGTCGCTGCGCCGCGAGGTCATCGCCGCGCAGCGCGCTGTGCTGGTGGCCCAGCGCGACTCGGGGGACCTCGACGAGGTGGTGATGCAGCGGGTGCTGCGGGAGCTCGACCTCGAGGAGGAGCGGATGTCGTCCTCATGGGTGAACCGCATCTGACACCGCCATTCGGGTGAGCCCAGAGCGAACCCGGTGACGAATCGGGACCTTCGGCACAGGAGGATCCGTCCCATGACTTCTAATGTCGGTGACGAGGTCAACGGAGACTTCCCACACTCACCGCGACCCGAGGGAGACCTCCTGTGAGCACCACAGCCCGCACCGACACGTCGATTGACGGCGCCATCGACCAGCTCGTCGCCAACGCCGCCAAGGCCCTCGCCGAGTACTCGCGATTCACCCAGGAGGACATCGACCACCTGGTGAAGAAGGCGGCGGTCGCCGCCCTCGACCAGCACGGCGAGCTCGCCCGCCACGCTGTCGAGGAGACCGGGCGCGGGGTCTTCGAGGACAAGGCCGTGAAGAACATCTTCGCGTGCGAGCACGTCACGAACTCCATGCGCTCGCTCAAGACCGTCGGCGTCATCAGCCGCGACGAGCTGTCCGGCATCACCGAGATCGCCGAGCCCGTCGGCGTCGTCGCCGGCATCACGCCCGTCACCAACCCGACGTCCACCGCGATCTTCAAGGCGCTCATCGCGCTCAAGACGCGCAACCCGATCATCTTCGCGTTCCACCCGAGCGCGCAGGAGTCCTCGGTCGCCGCGGCCCGCGTGGTCCGTGACGCCGCCGTCGCGGCCGGCGCCCCCGAGCACTGCGTGCAGTGGGTCGAGAAGCCGTCGCTCGACGCGACCGGCAAGCTCATGAACCACCCGGGCGTCGCCCTGATCCTCGCGACCGGTGGCAACGCGATGGTCCGCGCCGCCTACTCGTGTGGCAAGCCGGCCCTCGGCGTCGGGGCCGGCAACGTCCCCGCCTACATCGAGAAGTCCGCGAAGCTCAAGCGCGCGGTCAACGACGTGGTGCTGTCCAAGGCCTTCGACAACGGGATGATCTGCGCCTCCGAGCAGGCGGTCATCCTCGACGAGGAGATCTACGACGAGGCGATGGCGGAGTTCGCGACGCTGCACGCGTACCGCGTCAACGCCAAGGAGAAGGCGCTCCTCGAGAAGTTCATCTTCGGGGTGCAGGCCCAGGGCAAGAACTGCGGCGAGGCCAAGCTCAACGCCTCCGTGGTGGGCCAGTCCCCCGCCTGGATCGCCGAGCGCGCGGGCTTCACCGTCCCCGCGGAGACGTCGATCATCCTGGCCGAGGTCAGCGGCGTCGGCCCGCAGGAGCCGCTCACCCGCGAGAAGCTGTGCCCCGTGCTGGCCGTGCTGCGCGCCGGGTCCACCGAGCAGGGCATCTCCTACGCCGAGCAGATGGTGGAGTTCGACGGGCTCGGCCACAGCGCCGCCATCCACACGCAGGACGAGGCGCTCACCGAGGTCTACGGCAGCCGCGTCAAGGCGGTGCGCGTGATCGCGAACGCGCCGTCGTCGCTGGGCGGCATCGGCGACATCTACAACGCCTTCATCCCGTCCCTGACCCTCGGCTGCGGCTCGTACGGCCACAACTCGGTCTCGAACAACGTCTCGGCGGTCAACCTGGTGAACATCAAGCGCATCGGCCGCCGCAACAACAACCTGCAGTGGTTCAAGGTCCCGGCCAAGACGTACTTCGAGCCGAACGCCATCCGCTACCTCGCGGACATGGCCGACGTCGAGCGCGTGACCATCGTGACCGACTCGACCATGACGACGCTCGGCTTCGTCGACCGCATCATCGAGGTCCTCAACCGCCGCCCCAACAAGGTCGCGCTGCAGATCATCGACCAGGTCGAGCCCGAGCCGAGCGTGCGCACCGTCCAGGCGGGCGCCGCGCAGATGCGCCACTTCCGGCCCGACACGATCATCGCGCTGGGCGGCGGCTCGCCGATGGACGCCGCCAAGGTCATGTGGCTGCTGTACGAGCACCCCGAGATCGTCTTCTCGGACCTCAAGCAGAAGTTCTTCGACGTCCGCAAGCGCGCGTTCAAGTTCCCCGTGCTGGGCGAGCTCGCCAAGCTCGTGTGCATTCCGACCACGTCGGGCACGGGCGCGGAGGTCACGCCGTTCGCTGTCATCTCCGACCCGGACGCCGGCAAGAAGTACCCGCTGGCGGACTACGCGCTCACGCCGACCGTCGCGATCATCGACCCGGTGCTGACCGCGAAGATGCCGCGCTCGCTGGCCGCCGACTCGGGCTTCGACGCCCTGACGCACGCGACTGAGGCGTACGTGAGCGTGTACGCGAACGACTTCACGGACGGCATGGCGCTGCAGGCCATCCGGCTCATCTTCGACAACCTGGCCGCGAGCGTGAACGGCGAGCCGGGCGCCCCGGAGACGGCCGACGCCCGCGAGAAGATGCACAACGCGGGCACCATCGCCGGCATGGCGTTCGGCAACGCGTTCCTGGGCATCGTCCACGCCATGGCGCACGTGGTGGGCTCCACCTACCACCTGGTCCACGGCCGCACGAACGCGACCCTGCTGCCGCACGTGATCCGCTACAACGGCACCATCCCGACCAAGCTCACGAGCTGGCCGAAGTACGAGCACTACGTGGCGCCCGAGCGGTTCCAGCAGATCGCCCAGGCGCTGGGCCTGCCGGCCGAGACCCCCGAGCAGGGCGTGGAGTCCTACGCGCTGGCCGTGGAGTCGCTGCGCTCGAAGGTGGGCATCCCGTCCTCGTTCCAGGCGCAGGGCGTCGACGAGCAGGAGTTCCTCGCCCGCCTCGACGAGGTCGCGATGGGCGCCTACGAGGACCAGTGCGCCCCGGCGAACCCGCGGATGCCGATGCTGGCCGACATGAAGGACATCATGACGGCGGCGTACTACGGCACCTCCGTGGAGGACGTCCGGAGCCGTCGCGAGGTCGCGGCCCCGAAGGCGGCGAAGGCGGCCGCCGAGGCGCCGGTGGCCGACGAGGCCACCGCCGATGAGGCACCGGCCGACGAGGCGCCTGCCCAGGCCTGACCGCCACGCCGCTGACCGGCTCGACCGGTCGCCTGCCAGCGCCCCGCCCGCGTGCCACACGCGGGCGGGGCGCTGTGCTGTGCGGCCCGCGCCCCGCCCGCGCGCCAGCGCTTTCCCAGGTCAGCGGGGCGCCCGGTTCCTCCGCTGTCGTCCCGGTCCTGTTCAGGCCACACTGGTGCGTCCGTCCCCCCTGTGAGGAGATCCCATGCGCGTCCCCCCTGGTGTCCCCCGCCTGCTCGCCGCCGCTTCTGCCACGGCCCTCGCGCTCGCCCTGGCGGGCTGCGCCGAGGCGTCGACGGCCATCGACGAGGCCCGCGACGGCGCCCAGACCGCCGTTGACGAGGCGAAGGGCGCCGTCGCCGAGATGCAGGCCGCCGTCGACTCCGCCCGCGACGGGCTCGCCCAGGCCCGCACCGCCGCCGAGGACGCCCGCGCCGAGCTCGAGCAGCTCGACGCGAGCGCCAGGACGTCCGCGCAGGACGCCGTGGCTCGTGCGAGCACCGCGATGGACGACGCGTCAGCCGCGCTCGACGAGGCGGCTGCTGAGGGCTCCACCACGGCGAAGCAGCAGCTCGCGGACGCCGAGACCGCCCTGGCCGACGCCCGCGCGGAGGTCGAGAAGGCCGCGGAGTCGGCCGACGGCAACGCCCGCGCCGCGCTGGACGAGCTGTCCGCGCGCGTCGACGAGCTCCGTCAGAAGGTCGAGCAGGCGAGCGCGCAGTAACTCAGCCTGGCTCCCCGCGCGGTCGGCTCCCTTGAGCCCGGCCCATGGCTGGGCGCGCGAATTCACTCTGTTGCGCGGACTTCCGTGCGGGTCGGATATTCACGGGAACCCCCTGGCCTGCCGATCAGAGGGCATGGGAGTCCCACGGACCGAGCGCGCGGCACGGCGGCGCCATGTCGAGTGGTGGGTGCTCAGCGCCTGGCTCTCGCTCGGCCTGCTCGTCCTCGCCGGGCTGACCGCCGCGGCGGGCGTGGGCATCTGACGCAGGGGCGCGCGACCGCGCCGGTTGCTCCCCGACGCGGCCGGGCGCCCGCGGCGCCGCCTCGGCTCAGGAGCCGTCGCGCAGGTCGCCGAGCCGGGCGCGGGTGAACCTGACCTGGTCGAAGACGACGGCGCATCCGTCGCCGGTGGGCGCCTGCGCCTCGAAGCCGAGCGTCAGCGCGCCAGCCGGGTCGTCGAGCGCGAAGAAGCGGATCAGGCGCCATGCCTCCCCGTCGAGGGACGCGTGGTAGGCGAAGGCCTGGTCGATCCGGGACACGCGCAGCCACACCGACCGGCCGTCCACCACGAACCCGTTCGCGTCGTCGGCCACCTCGCGGCACACCACGGAGACGACCATCGGCTCGCCGTCGGGCGAGTACTCGAAGCACAGCTTCGCCCAGTGCCGGTCGTCGATCCACAGCAGCAGGACGCCTGCGTCGAAGGTGGCGGCGAAGTCCACGCTGACGCGCGCGCTGAGCTGGAAGTCCCCGGCGGGCGGCGCGCCCAGGAGCGTCACGGCGTTCAGCATCGACTCCGCGTTCAGCGCGGACCCGGAGCCGGGGTCGACGAAGATGTCGCTGTGCGGCAGGGCGGCCACCCGCACCGTGCCGGTCGCGTCATCCACGGCCCAGGAGGAGCCGTCTCGGGGCGTGAGCGCGAAGGGGATGCCGGGGACGTGCTGCGCAGTGGTCATGAGGTGCTCCCAGGTGGGTGTCGGGGACCGCACGACGACGCCGCGCGGGTGGTTCCTAGGTGGTCCAGCCGCCCGCGCGGTAGGCCGGCGTGGCGAGCACGAGCACGAGCATCGCCACGGCAGCGGAGCCGACCATGACGATCGCCATCGCGAGGGTGTCCCCGCCGAGCACGCCCACCAGCGGGCTGACGGTGCCGGACACGCCGGCCTGCGTCGCTCCGATGAACGCCGCCGCGGTGCCCGCGATCGCCCCATGCCGGCCCAGGGCCAGCGCGGAGGCGTTGGGCGGGGTGAAGTTGACCAGCGCGAGCAGCATCCACAGCACCACGAGCAGCGCGGGCAGGCCGCCGGCGCCGGTGAGCGCGAGGACGAGCAGCAGCAGGGTCAGCCCGAGCGAGATCGGCAGCACGATCCGGATGATGCGGATCGGCGCGTACTTGCGCACGAGTGACGCGTTGACCTGGGCGCCGAGCACGAGCCCGGCGCCGTTGACGGCGAAGACGAGGGCGAACTGGTTCGCGCTGAGGCCGTAGCCCTCGCGCAGCACGAACGGCGAGCCGACGACGTAGCTCATGAGCACCGCGGCGCCGAGGCCCGGGAGCACCGCGAGCGCCACGAAGTGCCTGTCGCGCAGCAGCGTCGCGTACCCGGCGATCGCGGCCCGCAGCCCGCCGTCACGGCGCCGCTCGACGGGCAGCGACTCCGGCATCCGCCGCCAGACCACCACCCACAGCGCCGCCCCGAACACCGCCAGCGCGACGAACACCCCGCGCCAGCCGGCGAACCCGGCGATGAGGCCGCCGATGGTCGGGGCGAACAGGGGCGCCACGCCGATGACGAGCATGAGGCGGGACAGCAGCCGGGACGCGTCCGACCCGACGAAGCGGTCGCGGATGAGCGCCATCGCGACGACGGAGGCCGACGCGTTGAAGAACCCCTGGAGGACGCGCAGCGCGATGAGCGGCACGATGCCGGGCGCGATGGCGCACAGCAGGGAGGTGACCACGTGCAGCGCGACGCCGATGAGCACCGGGAGCCTGCGGCCGAGCCGGTCGGAGGCGGGGCCGATGACGAGCTGGCCCACGGCGCCGCCGAGCAGCATGCCGGTCATGGTGAGCTGGGCGCCGGTGGCGGTGGCGCCGAGGTCGCGTGCGACGTCGGGCAGCGACGGCAGGTAGATGTCGGTGGAGACGGCCGGCAGCGCGCACATCACGCCCAGCAGGAGCACGTACTTGGCGTTGGGGACGTAGGCGGGTGCGCCGGGCGCGCCTCCGGGCGTCGCGGGCGCGCCGGTGGGCTCAGGGGGCAGGGCAGGGGTGGAGCGGCTGGTCATCGTCGGCCATGTTCTCATCGACGGCCGACCTCATGCGAATCGATTCGACCGCTCGTGTCGGAGCCATCGGCCACACTGGGGGGATGTGTGGTCGATATGCCTCCTTCCGCCGGGTCCAGGCGCTGGAAGACGCGTTCCGCATCGCCGAGGTGGCCCAGGACGCGCGCCTGCTCCCCGAGTCCTGGAACGTCGCGCCCACCGACCCGGTGCGCATGGTCGTCGAGCGCGCGGACCGCGAGACCGGTGAGATCAACCGCCAGCTCCAGGCCGCGCGGTGGGGGCTCGTGCCGTCCTGGGCGAAGGACCCCTCGATCGGCAACCGGATGATCAACGCGCGCGCCGAGACCCTGCTGGACAAGGGCTCGTACCGCAAGGCCTTCGCGCAGCGCCGCGCGCTGCTGCCCGCCGACGGGTACTACGAGTGGAAGCGCCCGGGCCCGGGGGCGCTGACCAAGGCCAAGCAGCCGTTCTACATCCACCCCGCCGACGACGGGCCGCTCGCCCTCGCCGGGCTGTACGAGTTCTGGCGCGACCCCGCCAAGGCCGCCGACGACCCGAGCCGCTGGCTCGTGACCACCACAGTCATCACCACCGACGCCAGCGAGCCGCTCGCGCACATCCACGACCGGCAGCCGCTCATGCTGCGCCCCGAGGCCTGGGACGCCTGGCTCGACCCCGCCGTGGGCGCCGACGACGCGGCCGACCTGCTGCGGGCCCCCGCCCCGACGCTCGTCGCGACGGAGGTCTCCACGCGCGTCAACAAGGTCGGCAACAACGGGCCCGAGCTGATCGAGCCCGAGGAGCCGGCAGCCCCGGAGGCCTGACGCCGAGGCCTGGCGCCGAGCGTCAGGCGACGCGGAGCAGCACCGGCGCGATCGGCCCGATGCCGGCCAGGTCCCGCGTCGGCTGCTGCTCGGCCACGAACCGCGGGTCGGAGGCCAGCAGCGCGGCCGTGGAGCCGTCCGTGAGCACGGTGCTCGGCTCCGCGATGTCCGTGAGCCGCGCCGCGAGGTTCACCGACGGCCCGAACACGTCGCCGAACCGGGACAGCACCCGGCCCCACACGAACCCGACACGCACGGGCGTCACGCCGCGCGCCCCCTCGGCCAGCCCGCCGGCGCCCTTCTCGCGCTCGACGTCGAGGTCCCCGCCCAGTACCCGGGCCAGCCCCAGGGCCACCCGCGCGCCGGTCTGCACGTCGTCCGCGACGAACAGCACCGCGTCGCCGATGGTCTTCACCACCCGGCCGCCCGCGTTGGTGACGACGTCCCGC
This sequence comes from Cellulomonas cellasea, assembly GCF_030372105.1. GTDB lineage: Bacteria > Actinomycetota > Actinomycetes > Actinomycetales > Cellulomonadaceae > Cellulomonas_A > Cellulomonas_A cellasea_A. The sequence goes on from NZ_JAUDBQ010000018.1 coordinate 14,137, forward strand.
GCGACGGTCTCGAAGCGCTGCACGAACTCGCTGAGGTCGGTGGAGCCCAGGCCTGCCGTGCGGCGCGTGAAGGACACCATGTCGGCGAATCCGACGGCGCGGGCCAGGGGCAGCGCCGTCGGGTCGGGCCGCTCGTCGCGCTGGTGGGCGAACTCCGCGGACAGCCGCCCGGCGATCGCCGCGAGCTGGCGCCGCCAGGAGTGCACGAGCTGCGACTCGAGCAGCGGCGCGATGTCGGCGAGCTGGTCCAGCACGAGCAGCCGCGCCGAGATGTCGTCCAGCTCATGCCTGCGGGCCAAGTCCTCCACGAGTGCCTCGACCTGCCACAGCGCCAGGCGGTCGCTGGTGTGGCCCAGCGCGCGGGTCAGGGAGATCGCGGTGCGCCTGTCGACGCCGTGCTCGCGCTGCAGGTCGGCCCACCGGCCCACGGCGGCGGCGTCCTGCTGGGTGAAGACCACCTCGTCCGCCGAGGGGTGCGGCAGGCCCAGCGTCTGCCAGTACAGCCGCACCAGGTCCAGGTCGATGCCGACCTGCTCGGCGAGGTCGCGGAGCGTCAGCGTGCGCGGGCCGCCGAGGAGCTCGTCGTCCAGCTCGTCCAGCGTCGACGGACGCTCGGACTCAGCCCCCGCGTCGTGCTCGTCTCTCTCACCCGCCACGAGGTCGAGCGTAGATCACCCACCTGCCCGCACGTGACGCACGTCACCGGCCAGCACCTGGTGCTCCGTCCCCGCGGCGTCCACCACCACGAGCGCGCCCTCGTGGTCGAGCCGGCGCGCGACCCCCAGCAGCTCGCCGCCGCCGGGCAGCTCGACGCGCACCCGGTCGCCCAGCGTCGCGCACACCGCGGAGACCTCGTCGGCGATCCCCGACGCCTCCGCGTCGCCGCCGTGCGAGCGCCACCTGTCGAGCACATCCGCGAGCGAGGACACCAAGGCGACCAGCAGCAACTCGCGATCCTGCTCGCCGCCGCCCGCGACCCGCAGCGACGTCGCGCTCGGCACCACCAGCTCGTCGTCCGCCTGCGAGACGTTGATGCCGATGCCCACCACGACCACGTCGCCCTCGGGGGTGCGCACCAACTCGGTCAGCACCCCGCCGAGCTTGCGCAGCGTCCCCCAGCCCGGCACCTCGCTGCCGTCCGCCGCGTGCACCATCACGTCGTTCGGCCACTTGAGCGCCGCCGCCACCCCGGCGGTGGCGCGCAGCGCGTGCACGGCCCCGAGCCCGGCGACGAGCGGGATCCAGCCGTAGGTCTCCGGCGGCGTCGCGGGGCGGATCGCGAAGGAGGCGGTCAACGCGGCGCGCGGCGGGGTCTCCCAGGTGCGCCCGGCCCGGCCCCGGCCGTGCTCCTGGTGGTCGGCCACCAGGAGGCTCCCGCTGGGCCAGGCCGCGGGGTCGGCGCGCACCGCAGCCACCAGGTCGGTGTTGGTCGACCCGGTGCGCTCCACCACCTCCACCCGGCGCAGCGGGCCCGCGGGCTCCAGCAGCAGCTCGCGCAGGACGGAGGCGCGCAGCGGCCGGCGCTCGATCTGTTCAGCCATGAGGCCATCATCGCTCGCCGGGCAGCGGGCGCCCAGACCGTGCTTGTGGGAACCCGACGACACGACGCGCACATCCCCGTCAGCGGACTGCACGTGTCGGACGGGCTCGGACATCTAGTCTCGGTCGGGTGACGCAGACCGATCCGACCTCGCCTGGCGCATCGACCGACCAGGTCCCCGGCTCCACCGCCGCCCGCCTCGCCGACCTCGAGCAGCGCCGTCAGGCGGGTGACGACGCCGCGCTGGCCGCAGCGGAGAAGCAGCACGCGCGCGGCAAGAAGTCCGCCCGCGAGCGCGTCGAGTCGCTGCTGGACCCGGGCTCGTTCACCGAGATGGACGCGCTCGTGCGGCACCGCTCGACGAACTTCGGCCTGGACAAGAAGCGCATCGCCGGCGACGGCGTGGTGGTCGGCCACGGCACGATCGACGGCCGGCCTGTCGCCGTGTACTCGCAGGACTTCACGGTCTTCGGCGGCAGCCTCGGCGAGGTGCACGGGCAGAAGATCGCCAAGGTGATGGACCTGGCGCTGCGCACGGGGGTGCCGTTGATCGGCATCAGCGACGGCGGCGGCGCGCGCATCCAGGAGGGCGTCGCGGCCCTGACGCAGTTCGCGGAGATCTTCCGGCGCAACGTCGCCGCCTCGGGCGTCATCCCGCAGATCTCCCTGATCCTGGGCCCGAGCGCGGGCGGCGCGGTGTACTCCCCCGCGCTCACCGACTTCATCGTCATGGCGGACGGCACGTCCAACATGTTCATCACCGGCCCGGACGTGATCCGCGCGGTCACCGGCGAGGAGGTGGGCCTCGAGGAGCTCGGCGGCGCCACCACGCACAACACGCGCTCCGGGGTGGCCCACTACCTGGCCGCCGACGAGGACGACGCGCTGGACTACGTGCGCTCGCTGCTGTCCTACCTGCCGCAGAACAACCTCACCGACCCGCCGTCGTTCCCGCATGAGACGGAGGTGTCGGTCACCGAGGAGGACCTCGAGCTCGACACGCTCATCCCCGACTCCGACGCCCAGCCCTATGACATGCGCACAGTGATCGAGCATGTGCTGGACGACGGCGTGCTGCTCGAGGTGCAGCCGTTGTACGCGCAGAACGTGCTCATCGGCTTCGGCCACGTCGAGGGGCGCCCGGTGGGCGTGGTCGCCAACCAGCCGCTGTCGATGGCGGGCACCCTGGACATCAACGCCGCGGAGAAGGCCGCGCGGTTCGTGCGCACCTGCGACGCGTTCAACATCCCCGTCGTGACGTTCGTGGACGTGCCGGGGTTCATGCCCGGCGCCGACCAGGAGTGGAACGGCATCATCCGCCGCGGCGCGAAGCTCATCTACGCGTATGCCGAGGCCACGGTCCCGCTCGTGACCGTGATCACCCGCAAGGCGTACGGTGGCGCGTACATCGTCATGGGGTCCAAGCAGCTCGGCGCGGACGTGAACCTGGCGTGGCCGACGGCGCAGATCGCGGTCATGGGGGCGGGTGGCGCGGTGAACATCCTGCAGCGCGGCGCCCTCAAGGCGGTGGCGGACGCGGGCGGCGACGTGGAGGCGGAGCGCGCCCGGCTGACCCGCGAGTACGAGGAGGCGATCGTGAACCCGTGGGACGCCGCCGATCGCGGCTACGTGGACGCGGTGATCGCGCCCGCGCAGACCCGCAGCGAGATCACCAAGGCCCTGCGGCTGCTGCGCTCCAAGCGCGCGAGCCTGCCGCCCAAGAAGCATGGGAACATCCCCCTGTGAGCGGCAACGAGGGACATGAGCACGACCACCCGTCGCACGGCAGCGAACCGCTGACCGGCGTCGACCCGGCGGAGCTGCGGGCCGTGGTCGACGACCTGGGCGCCGCGCTGCGCGACTACGTGGACACGGCCGTGGGCGTGCGCGCGGAGTTCGGCGCGCATGAGGCGGACGAGGACCCGCGGATCCTCGCGCTCGAGTCGCGCGTCGCGGGCCTCAACGCCGCGTTGTACGACCTGCTGCACGAGCGCCTCGGGCTGCACTCCGACCTCACCGGCATGACGTGGGACGACGACGAGGAGCCGGCGCCGCACACCCGCACCGACACGTTCCACCTCGGCTTCGTGGTGGGCCCCCCGCAGGGCACCAGCGACCTGTCGATGGACTCGGTGCTGGGCATCGTCGACGACGCGGGCGAGGAGATCGCCCAGCGCCTGATCGGCAGCGGCTTCGACGTCAGCGAATGGGGCACCTCGCGCGGCGTGCCGGTGGTCTTCGACCTGGACGAGGACGACGAGGGCGACGGCGCGTGAGCACTGCCCTGCCCAACGGGCCGACCTCCGTGCTGCCCGGCGCCCCGATCGTGCCGGCGGCGCCGCATGTGCACGTGGTGCGCGGCGAGCCGGACGAGGCCGAGCTCGCGGCCCTGGTCGCGGGGCTCGCCGCCGCGCGGTCGCAGGACGCCCACGAGTCGCATCCCGGCGACGACGGGCTCCCCGTGTCCGCCTGGGCCGATCGCTCCCGCACCCTGCGCGGCGCGGGACGGGCGCCCGCCCCGGGCCCCGACGGCTGGCGCTGGAGCCTGCACCCCTGAGCTGGGCCGCTGGTCTGGGCCAGTCGCGCGATATGGTGCCGCGGTGACCATGACCTCCTCGCTCAACGGACAGCAGGGTCATCGCGACCCGTCTCCCATCGACGCCATCGCGGACAAGCACGTCGCCCTCGGCGCCCAGCTCGACCCGCTCAGCGCCACCTCGATGGGCATCTCGGGCCACGACCACGAGATGACGGACCTGTCCCCCGCGGGCCACGACGCCCGCGCGGAGGCCGCCCGGGCCACGCTGGTCGCGCTCGACGCGCACGCCCCGTCGGACGCCGTGGACGAGGTGACCGTCGCCGCGATGCGCGAGCGCCTGGGCCTCGAGCTCGAGCTGCACGACGCCGGCGAGCTCCTCGCCGACCTGAACAACATCGCGTCCCCCGTGCAGGGGCTGCGCGACGTGTTCGACCTGATGCCGACGGGCGACCCGGAGGCCTGGGAGAACATCGCCGCGCGCCTCAACGCCCTGCCCGGCGCCATCGACGGCTACGTCGAGTCGCTGCGCGAGGCGGCGGGCCGCGGGCGGGTCGCCGCGGTGCGCCAGGTGCGCGAGGCCGTCGCGCAGGCCGCCGAGCTCGCCGACCCGTCCACGTCCTTCTTCACGGGCTTCGTCCAGGGCGCCGCCGTGGACGCGGCCCTCGACGGCTCGGCCGCGTGCCAGGCCATCCGCGGCGAGCTCGAGCTCGGCGCGCAGGCCGCCCGCCAGGCCTACGCCACCCTCACGTCCTTCCTCGCCGACGAGCTCGCGCCGCAGGCCCCCGAGGCCGACGCGGCGGGCCGCGAGCGCTACTCGATGTGGTCGCGCTACTTCCTGGGCTCCACCGTGGACCTCGAGGAGACCTACCAGTGGGGGCTCGAGGAGCTCGCCCGCGTGGTCGACGAGCAGGAGCGCGTCGCCGCGCAGATCGCGGGCCCCGGGGCCACCGTCGAGCAGGCCGTGGCCGTCCTCGACGCCGACCCCGCGCGGCGGCTCAACGGCACGCAGGCGCTGCAGGCCTGGATGCAGGAGACGTCCGACGCGGCCATCGCGGCCCTCGACGGCGTGCACTTCGACATCCCGGGGCCGGTGCGCACCCTCGAGTGCATGATCGCCCCCACCCAGAACGGCGGCATCTACTACACCGGCCCCAGCGACGACTTCACGCGCCCGGGCCGCATGTGGTGGTCCGTGCCGCCCGAGGTCACCACCTTCAACACGTGGCGTGAGAAGACCACCGTCTTCCACGAGGGCGTCCCGGGCCACCACCTGCAGGTCGGCCAGGCCGTGCACCAGCGCGCGACGCTGAACTCGTGGCGCCGGCTGAGCTGCTGGGTCTCGGGCCACGGCGAGGGCTGGGCGCTGTACGCCGAGCGCCTCATGGCCGACCTCGGCTTCCTGGACGACCCGGGCGACCGCCTCGGCATGCTCGACGGCCAGCGCATGCGCGCCGCCCGCGTCGTGCTCGACATCGGCGTGCACCTGGGCCTGCGGGCGCCCGAGCGCTGGGGCGGCGGCACGTGGGACGCCGACAAGGCGTGGGAGTTCCTCAAGGCCAACGTCAACATGCCCGAGCAGTTCGTGCGCTTCGAGCTCAACCGCTACCTGGGCTGGCCGGGCCAGGCGCCGTCGTACAAGATCGGCCAGCGGCTCTGGGAGCAGGCCCGCGACGACTCCGCGAAGGCGGCCACCGGGCGCGGCGAGGTCTTCGACCTGCGCGAGTTCCACGCCCGCGCGCTGGGCCTGGGGGCGCTGCCGCTCGACGTGCTGCGCTCCGCCCTGGTCTGACACTTCCCGGCACACACAGCAGCGCCCGGCCCCGCACAGGGACCGGGCGCTGCTGTCATGCGGGCCGGGGAGGGCGGCCCGTCAGGCGAACACGGCGGCGCCGTACTTCAGCAGCACCAGGGCCACCAGGACCACCAGCCAGGCGGCGACGACGATCACGTCGTTGTCGCTGTCCACGAACTCCCGGGCGCTGCGCTGCAAGCGCGGGGGCAGGAAGAGGTTGTTCTCCCGGATGTTGTAGTGCGTCAACGTGGAGAACACGAGCGTGGTCGACAACGTCACCAGCAGGCACCACGGGCACAGCGAGCCGATCACCATCATCGACTGCTGGAACAGCCAGTACGCGAACACCAGGCCGATCGTGTAGACGATCTGCGCCGAGAACATGAACCAGCGCGGGAACCGCACGCCGCCGAGGCCGGCCACGGCGATGGTGATCACCACGGACTCGGCGATGAGCCCGAGGAACGCGTTGGGGAACCCGAGCAGGCTGGCCTGCCAGGACAGCCCGACCGCCCCGCAGCTCACCACCGAGTTGATGTCGCAGGACAGCTCCGCGCCCGGATCGGCGGCCAGGGCGATCGCGTCGACGGACAGCACGAACGAGGCCGTCAGGCTGATGAGCGCGGAGAACAGCATCGTCCCGAAGATCCAGCCACGGGAGTGGCGCAGTGCGCGCAGCCGGTTCACCGGCCGCGCGTCGGCCTCCATCAGGTCGCTCATGTCGTCGAGGTCCTCGGGGTCGGGGCGGGATGGCACGGCTCTCTCCGATGATTGTGGTGTTCCGGCGGCCAGAACGGGGACGTACGTCCCCATCTCGACCGCGGGCCGGCCCCCAGACGATAACGATCGGGGCCCGCGTTCCACCATGACCCCGCGACGGCGGTGGGCGCAGGCTGGGCGGCTAGGCTCCCAGGCCGTGACCCGACTGCTGCTCGCCTCCGCCTCCCCCGCCCGTCTCGCGACCCTGACCGCCGCCGGGATCGACCCGGTCGTCCGCGTCTCAGCGGTTGACGAGCACGCGGTGCTCGAGGCGGCGCGTGAGCGGTTCGGCGACTTGGAGCCCGTGGACGCGGTGCTCCTGCTCGCGCAGGCCAAGGCGGAGGACGTCGCCCGGGCGCTCGCCGCCGAGGACGACGCCGACGACGCCGCGCAGGGCGGCCTGCTCGTGCTGGGCTGCGACTCGCTGCTCGAGCTCGACGGCGAGGTGCTGGGCAAGCCGCGCGACGCGCAGGACGCCGTCGAGCGGTGGCGGTCGATGCGCGGGCGCACGGGCGAGCTGCACACGGGCCACTGGCTGATCGACGAGCGCACCCCGCAGGCCGAGGGCGGGGACGGCACGGGCGGGACGCTCGGGGCGGTGTCCTCGACCACCGTGCGCTTCGCGGACCTGTCGGACGCCGAGATCGACCAGTACGTCGCCACCGGGGAGCCGCTCGCGGTGGCCGGCGCCTTCACCCTCGACGGCTTGGGCGGCGCCTTCGTCACCGGTGTGGAGGGCGACCACCACGGGGTGGTGGGCCTGAGCCTGCCGCTGCTGCGCGAGCTGCTCGCCGAGGTCGGCGTGAGCATCCCGTCGCTGTGGCGGGCGGGCACGATCCCGGCCTGAGCCACCGCGGGCCTGTCCGCGCCGGGCATTTGTCAGCATCTGACAAGCCGCACCCGACGGAGCGGACACCGCGCCCATGTCCTCGTGGGATCCCTACAACTGCCCCCTGGCCTGGCTGGGCAGTTCCCCAATCTTCCGCCGGGATGCGTGGCACGGCTGAGATGCCGACGCCGCGCGCGTTACGGTGAGCCGTGCCCGCCATCTCAAAGGTCCTCATCGCCAACCGCGGTGAGATCGCCGTGCGCATCGCCCGCGCCTGCCGGGATGCCCGCATCGGCTCCGTCGCCGTCTACGCCGACCCGGATCGGGAGTCGCTGCACGTGCGCGTCGCCGACGAGGCCTTCGCGCTCGACGGCTCCCGCGCCCAGGAGACGTACCTCGACATCGGCAAGCTGCTCGACGTGGCCCGCCGGTCCGGCGCCGACGCCGTGCACCCCGGCTACGGCTTCCTCGCGGAGAACGCCGACTTCGCCCGGGCCGTGATCGACGCCGGGCTCGTGTGGATCGGCCCGCCGCCCACCGCCATCGAGCAGCTCGGCGACAAGGTCAGCGCCCGCCACATCGCGCTACGCGCCGGCGCCCCGCTGGTGCCCGGCACCCCCGACCCGGTGGCCGACGTCAAGGAGATCCACGCCTTCGCGGAGCAGCACGGCCTGCCGGTCGCGATCAAGGCGGCCTTCGGCGGCGGCGGCCGCGGCCTCAAGGTCGCCCGCCACGCCTCGGAGATCGACGAGATGTTCGAGTCGGCGGTGCGCGAGGCCACCGCGGCGTTCGGCCGCGGCGAGTGCTTCGTCGAGCGCTACCTCGACTCCCCCCGCCATGTGGAGACCCAGTGCCTCGCGGATGAGCACGGGACCGTCGTGGTGGTCTCGACGCGCGACTGCTCGTTGCAGCGCCGCCACCAGAAGCTCGTCGAGGAGGCGCCCGCGCCGTTCCTCACCGATGAGCAGCGCAAGCAGCTCGTGACCTCCTCCGTCGCGATCCTGCGTGAGGCGGGCTACGTGGGCGCCGGCACCTGCGAGTTCCTCGTGGGGGCCGACGGGACTGTGTCGTTCCTCGAGGTCAACACCCGCCTGCAGGTCGAGCACCCGGTCACCGAGGAGATCAGCGGCGTCGACCTGGTGCGCGAGCAGCTCCGCATCGCGGCGGGCGAGCCCCTCGGCTACGACCACGTCGAGACGCGCGGGCACTCGATCGAGTTCCGGATCAACGGCGAGGACCCGTCCGCCGGGTTCCTGCCCGCGCCGGGGCGCTTGTCCACGCTGCGCTTCCCCTCCGGCCCGGGCGTGCGCGTCGACTCCGGGGTCGTCGAGGGCGACACCGTCTCCGGGGCCTTCGACTCGATGATCGCCAAGCTCATCGTCACGGGCGCCACCCGCGAGCAGGCCCTCGAGCGGGCCCGTCGCGCGCTCGCCGAGCTGGAGATCGTCGGCATCCCGACGGTCGTCCCGTTCCACCGCGCGGTGCTCGAGGAGGAGGCGTTCGCGCCCGCCGACCCGTCCACGCCGTTCCGGGTGCACACCCGCTGGATCGAGACGGAGTTCGCCGACCGGCTGCCCGGCCTGGTCGGGCAGGGCCCCGCCGCGTCGAACGGCTCCCCGCAGGAGGACCACGACGAGCCGGTCGCGCTGGAGCGCGTGGTCGTCGAGGTCGGCGGCAAGCGGCTCGAGGTCGTCATCCCGGCGTCGCTGGCACGCAGCGTCGGGCGCCCGTCCGCCACGAGCCGTCGCCCGGCGCGGCGCACAGCGGCCCGCGCGGTGGGCGCCAACGGCGTCACGCTGGCCTCCCCCATGCAGGGCACGATCGTCAAGGTCGCGGTGGCCGATGGCGCCGAGGTGGCCGCGGGCGACCTGGTGGTGGTGCTCGAGGCCATGAAGATGGAGCAGCCGCTGCTGGCCCACCGGGCCGGCCGCGTGACTGGGCTGTCCGCCGGCGTCGGGTCGAGCGTCAGCGCCGGCACCGCGATCTGCGACATCGTCGGCTGATCGCATGAGGTCCGACGACCTCAGGAGGCCGCACCACCCGCAGCCCGGCGACGGGTGGGTCGAGTGCGCCTGCGGCCGTCGGCACTGGGGGCTGCACGGCGCGGCCGGCTTGCTGCTCGCACGCCGGGGCCCCGACGGCATGGCGACGGACGTGGTGCTGCAGCATCGGGCCGTCTGGAGCCACCAGGGCGGCACCTGGGGGGTGCCGGGCGGCGCCCGGATGCCCGACGAGACGGCCGTCGAGGCCGCGCTGCGCGAGGCGCAGGAGGAGGCGGGCATCGACCCGGCCTCGGTGCGGGTGCTCGACGAGCACGTGCTCGACCATGGCCCGTGGAGCTACACCACTGTCCTGGCGACGGCCATCGGCGCCGTCGAGCCGCGCCCCACAGACTCGGAGAGCCTCGAGGTCGCCTGGACGCCCGTGGACGACGTCGCCCTGCTGCCGCTGCTCCCGGAGTTCGCCCGCGCGTGGCCCTCGCTGCGCAGCCGACTGGACGGCTGACGCCGCTTTTCCCCGCCGCCCGGCGCCGTCCGCGCGGCTGACCAGGCACGGCACGGCGCCCAGGCGCTGAGGCGAGTCGAGGCCCGCCCCGCGTCGCGGGTACCGTGGCGGCCGTGACAACGCCCGACCGCACCAGCCCGCCCGACGTCGGGACGCCCACCCGGGTGGTCCTGATCGCCCTGCTCTCCACCCTGACGATCGAGGCGGTGCGCGCCAGCGGCCCGCTGCTCGACCGCGCGTTCGCCTCGGGCGTGGTCACGGCCGGCGTCACCGCGCTGACCACCTACGCCGCCGTCGGCCTGGTCGTCGCGGCGCTGCTGCTCGCGACCCGGCGTTTCACCTCGGGCTCCCCCTCCGGCCGCACGGTGCTGGCGGGCACACTCGTGCTGGCGGTGGCCCGGCTCGCCGCGCAGGCCCTCGACGGCGGCGCCCGGTTCGCCGTCGGCCTGGCCACCGCGACAGTGGCCGTCGCCGTCCTCATGCTCGCTGTGGCCTTCGTCGCGGGGCGCCCGCACGGGGCGCGCGCGGCGGCCGTGGGGCTGGCCCTCGGCACGGGCTTCGCCGCGGGACTGCAGCTCGTGCTCGGCACCTGGGACGCCTACTGGCGGCACGGGCCGCTGGGCTGGATCCTCACGATCGCGCTGGTGGGCGGGGCCGTCGCCGTGGCCCGCGTCGTGCGCCGTGACGTCGTGGAGGCGCGCCCCCGGCGGCTGTGGGTGCTGGGCCCCTCGCTGGGGATCGCAGTGATGGTGCTGGCGAACCCCGCGTTCGCGGCGTCTCAGTCGGGCGCCCGGCTCGACGTGGCCGGGCTGGTCGTCGTCGGCGCCTCGACTGTCGCGGTGTGGATGATGCTCGACCCGCAGCGGCTCAACAGCGAGACCCGGGTGCTGGCCGCCGTCACCGTGCCACTCGCCCTGGTCGCGGCGTTCCTCACGCAGGGCACGGGCACGCTCGTGGCCATCGGGGCCCTTGGCGTCGCGGCCCCGGTGACGCTGGTGACCGCGCTCAGCGTGCGCCGGCCCGCCCCGCGCGGCGGCCTGCGGGTCAGCCTCGCGGCCTCCCTCGTCGGGCTCGGGCTGATCATCCCGCTCGCGCTGTACCTCGTCGACTACGACGTGCCGCTGGGCTTCGACAACGCCTGGGTGGTCGTGGCCGCCGGGGTGGCGTTGGCCTGCGGCGGGCTGCGCCGTCGGATGCCCGCGCTGCCGGGCGCCGATCCTGAGACCGCCGCGCCCGAGCCTGCCGCCCCGCGCGCCAACCCCGTGCGGGCGAACGCCGTCCGCCTGCTCGTGATCCCGGCCGTGCTGCTCGCCCTCGTGGGCTGGGCCGTCTCCAGCCCCGCGTCCGCCAGCCAGGACCGCGCGCGCTCCGACGAGCTCGTGCTGCTGAGCTGGAACCTGCACTACGGCGTCGAGCCGGCCACGGCCGTGGACCTCGAGCGCATCGCCTCCGTGATCGAGGAGCACGACCCCGACGTCGTGGCCCTCCAGGAGGTCTCCCGCGGCTGGGTGCTCGGCGGCGGCGTCGACATGGCCACCTGGCTCTCGCACCGCCTCGGCATGGAGTTCGTCTACGCGCCGGCCGCCGACGCCCAGATGGGCAATGCGCTGCTGTCCCGCTCGGCGCTGACCGACACGCAGGTCACCGAGCTGCCCATCGGCGCCGGGCCGCAGCAGCGCTCCGCCATCACGGCCACCGTCACGCTGGCCGACGGATCGCCGATCCGGGTGACGTCGGTGCACCTGCAGCACCGCGACGAGAACACCCCCACCCGCATCGACCAGCTCGAGGCCCTGCTGGCCGCGGAGCCGCACGGCGACGAGCCCGCGGTGATCGCGGGCGACCTCAACGCGGAGCCGGGCTGGCCCGAGCTCGAGCTGCTCGCCGACGACGGCTGGACCAGTGCCGTGGACTCCGCCGGCGACCCCGACGCGCTGACCTTCCCCAGCGACGACCCGCAGGTGCGGATCGACTGGGTGCTGGGCGCGGGCGTCGAGTTCAGCGACGTGCGGGTGCTCACCGGCGAGGGGTCGTCCGACCACCTGCCGATCGTGGCGCGCGTCCGGGCCGCTGGCTGAGGGCTACCCCTCCTGCACGTGGTGCAGCATGCGGGCGACCTCGGCGATCGAGCCGGTGATCGACGGGTACACCGTGAACGCGCTCGCCACGTCGTCGACGGTGAGCCGGTGCGCCACCGCCAGCGTGATCGGGAAGATCAGCTCGCTGGCGCGGGGCGCGACGACCACCCCGCCGAGCACCTGCCCCGCCGGGTGGGCGAAGAGCTTCACGAAGCCGTCCTTGAGGCCGAGCATCTTGGCGCGGGGGTTGCGGGTCAACGGCAGCATGCTCGTCACATACGGCGTGCCGTCACGCTGCAGGCCCGCCTCGCTCGCCCCCACCGTCGCGATCTCGGGCGCGGTGAAGATGTTCGCCGCGACCGCGGGCAGCGCGAGCGGGACCACGGCGTCGCCCAGCGCGTGGGACATCGCGATGCGGCCCTGCATGGCGGCCACCGAGGCCAGTGGCAGCACCCCCGTGACGTCTCCCGCGGCGTAGACGCCCCGAGCGGTTGTCCGCGAGACCTTGTCCACCTCGATGTGCCCGCTCTCCGTGAGCCGCACCCCGGCGCCCTCGAGGCCGAGGCCGGCGGTGCTGGGCGTCGACCCGACGGCCATCAGGGCGTGTGAGCCCTCCACCGTCCGGCCGTCGGCCAGCGTCACCAGCACGCCGTCGGCGGTGCGGCGCACGGACTGCGCGCGCGAGCGGGACATCACTGTCATCCCACGGCTGCGGAACACCTCCTCGATGAGGGCCGCCGCGTCGGCGTCCTCCCCCGGGAGCACCCGGTCGCGGCTGGAGACCAGCACCACGTCGGAGCCCAAGGAGACGTACGCCCCGGCGAACTCGGCCCCGGTGACCCCGGAGCCGATCACCACGAGGCGCTCCGGCAGCGACTTCAGGTCGTAGAGCTGCGTCCAGGTGAGGATCCGCTCGCCGTCGGGCTGCGCGTCCGGCAGCACCCGGGGGGTGGCGCCGGTGGCGATCAGCACCACGTCCGCCTCGAACACGTGCTCCCCGCCGCCGGCCTCCTGCGCGAGGACGCGCTGCGGCCCGTCGAGCCGCGCGCTGCCGATCACCACCCGGACGCCCTCGCGGTCGAGCCGGGCGCGGATGTCCTGGGACTGCGCGGCCGCGAGCGCGAGGACGCGCGCGTTCACCTCGTCCAGGTCGACGCGGTGGCGCTCGGACTCCGTGGGGCCGTCCGCGGCGACTCCGGCCGCGCCGGGCACGTCGAGCCGGATGCCCAGGTCGGGGGCCCGGTCCGCGATCGTCATCCACTCGGCCGTCGCGATCAGGGTCTTGGACGGGACGGCGTCGGTGAGCACCGCGGCGCCGCCGAGCCCGGTCCGCTCGACCACTGTGACCTGGGCGCCCAGCCGGCGCGCGACGAGCGCCGCCTCATATCCGCCAGGGCCGCCGCCCACGATGACGACACGGCTGGCCTGCAGGTCATGAAGGGGGGTGTTCACGCCCCCATTGTGCCGTCCTGCCCCGTCCGCGCAGGTCGGAAGGACCTGGCGCGGCGCTGGCGCGGTGTCGGCTCGGCGCCGGGGCGGCGCAGCCTCGGGCGCGCGCCGCGTCGCGGGCGAGATCAGGCGGCGCGGCCACTAACCTCGACGCATGTCTGAACTCGACGACCCCCGCACCGACCCCTTCGACGTGGCCCGCCTGGCGGCCGAGCACCTGGCGCGGGTGACCGGCGTCGAGCGGCATGACATCGCGCTCGTCCTCGGCTCCGGCTGGGGCGGCGCCGCCGACCTGCTGGGCGAGACGGTGGCCGAGGTCCCCAGCCACGAGATCCCCGGCTTCTCCGCCCCCGCGGTGCCCGGCCACGTCGGCACCACCCGCTCCATCCGGGTCGCCGGGGAGGACGGGGCGCCGGACCGCCACGTGCTGGTCATCGGCTCCCGCACGCACCTGTACGAGGGGCGCGGGGTGCGCCGCGTCGTGCACGGCGTCCGCACGGCCGCCGCCGCGGGCGCGCACACCATCGTGCTGACCAACGGCTGCGGCGGCCTGAACCCGGACTGGGCGCCCGGCACCCCCGTGCTCATCCGCGACCACATCAACCTGACGGCCACGTCGCCGCTCGAGGGCGCGACGTTCGTCGACCTCACCGACCTGTACGCGCAGCGCCTGCGCGATCTGGCCCGCACCGTCGACCCGAGCCTCGACGAGGGCGTCTACGTCCAGTTCCGGGGGCCGCACTACGAGACCCCCGCAGAGGTCACGATGGCCGGCCGCATGGGCGGCGACCTGGTGGGCATGTCCACCACCCTCGAGGCCATCGCCGCCCGGCAGGCCGGCATGGAGGTGCTGGGGCTCTCCCTCGTGACGAACCTCGCCGCCGGCATCAGCCCGGTTCCGCTGTCCCACGCGGAGGTCATCGAGGCCGGCCAGGCCGCGGGCCCGCGCATCAGCGCGCTGCTCGCCTCGATCGTGCGCCGCCTGGACGACGCGTCGGCGACGCCGTCGGTAGATTGAGCGACATGGCGACCGCCGACGCATGGCCCCAGGTGCAGGACAGGGTGCGAGCCTGGATCGCTGACGATCCGGACCCCACCACCGCCGCCGAGCTCGCGGAGCTGCTCGCGACCGCCGGCGCCTCCCTTGAGGAGGTCGAGGCGGGACGTGTCCCCGGCAGCGACCTCCCGCCCGAGCAGGAGCAGCTCGTCAGCGATGTCGAGCGCGCCCGCGCCGAGCTCGAGGACCGGTTCGCGGGCACCCTGCAGTTCGGCACCGCCGGCCTGCGGGGCGCCATCGCAAGCGGCCCCAACCGGATGAACCGCGCTGTGGTGATCCGGGCCGCCGCGGGCCTCGCCGGCTACCTGCGCGCCCAGCTCCCCGCCGCCCGGCCCGCGCCGCGCGTCGTGATCGGGTACGACGCCCGGCACCGCTCCGCCGACTTCGCCCGGGACACCGCCGCCGTCATGACGGCCGCGGGCATCGAGGCACTGATGCTCCCCGCGCCGCTGCCCACCCCCGTGCTGGCCTTCGCCGTCCGCCACCTGGGCGCCGACGCCGGGGTCATGGTCACGGCGAGCCACAACCCGCCGCAGGACAACGGCTACAAGGTGTACCTCGGCGGCCGGGTCGCCGCCGGCGGGGCGCAGGGCTCGCAGATCGTGCCGCCCGCCGACGCGGAGATCGCCGCGGAGATCGCCCGCGTCGAGTCCGTCGCGTCGGTGCCGCGCGCCGACTCCGGCTGGACGGTGCTGGGCCCCGAGGTGCTCGACGAGTACGTCGCCGCGGTGCTGACCCTCGCCGACCCGAGCGAGCTGGCCCGCGTCCAGGCGAGCGACCTCAGGGTCGTGCTGACGCCGCTGCACGGCGTGGGCGGCGCCGTGGCCCACCGGGTGCTGGCCGCCGCCGGGTTCAGCGACGTCACGCTGGTGCCCGAGCAGGCCGACCCCGACCCCGACTTCCCCACCGTCGCCTTCCCCAACCCGGAGGAGGCCGGCGCGATGGACTACGCGCTGGGCCTCGCACAGGACCGGGACGCGGACCTGGTGCTGGCCCTCGACCCGGACGCCGACAGGTGCGCCGTGGCCGTCGACGACCCCGCCTCACGCACCTACCGCGGGCCGGGCACCGCGGCCGCGGACGGCTGGCGGATGCTGCGCGGCGACGAGGTGGGCGCCCTGCTGGGCGCGCTCGCCGCCGGCGCCATCGACGGCGTGGGCACGTTCGTGGCCGGCACGCCCGACGACCGCGAGCTCGTGTTCGCCAACTCGATCGTCTCCTCGCGGCTGCTCGCGGAGATCGCGCAGGCCGCCGGGGCACGGCACGAGGAGACCCTCACGGGCTTCAAGTGGATCTCCCGCGTGGACGGCCTGGCCTACGGGTACGAGGAGGCGCTCGGGTACTGCGTCGACCCGGCGCATGTGCGGGACAAGGACGGCATCTCCGCCGCGCTGGTCATCGCGCAGCTCGCGGCGACGCTCAAGGCCAACGGACGCACCCTCGTCGGGGTGCTGGACGACTTGGCCCGCGACCACGGCCTGTACGTCACGGACCAGCTCTCCGCGCGCTTCACGGACCTCGCGCAGATCCCCGCGACGATGGCCCGGCTGCGGGACAACCCCCCGGCCACGCTGGGCGGCTCCCCCGTGACGAAGGTCGTCGACCTGGAGGCGGGCACCGACGCCGAGCGCGGCGGGCTCCCCCCGACGGTGGGGCTGCGCCTGCTCGCCGAGGACGGCACCCGCGCGATCGTGCGGCCCAGCGGCACCGAGCCGAAGGTGAAGTGCTACCTCGAGGTGATCGTCGAGGTCGGCGAGCACGCCAGCGAGGCGAAGATGATGAGCGCACGCCAGCACGCGCGCGACCGGCTCGACGCGGTGCGCCGCGACCTCGAGGCCGCCCTCGGCCTCTAGGTCGGAAACGGCCGAGACGCACAGCAGCCGGCGGCCCCGTTGACCGGGCCGCCGGCTGCTGTCATGTGCGGGTCGTGCCGCCGGCTCAGTAGCCGGAGTCGGCCTCCAGGCCGGCCAGCACGGCGGCCGTCCCCGACAGGCCCAGGCGCGTCGCGCCCGCCTCGATCATCGCGAGCGCGTCGGCGCTGGTGCGCACCCCGCCCGACGCCTTGATGCCGAGGCGTCCGCCCACCGTCGCGTGCATCAGCTCGATGGCGTGCACGGTGGCGCCCCCGGCCGGGTGGAAGCCCGTGGAGGTCTTGACGAAGTCCGCGCCCGCGGCCTCGGCCGCCTGGCACACCGCGACGATCTCCTCATCGCTCAACGCCGCCGACTCGATGATGACCTTGAGCACCACAGGCGCCGGGGCTGCCGCGCGCACCGCGGCGATGTCCGCCTGCACCGACGCGAACTGCCCGGCCTTGGCCGCGCCCACGTCGATGACCATGTCCACCTCGTCGGCGCCGTCGACCACCGCGCGGGCGGCCTCGGCGGCCTTGACCTCGCTGTGGTGCTTGCCGGACGGGAACCCGCACACCGTCGCGACCTTCAGGCCGCCCGCGTCGAGCGGCAGGAACGACGGCGAGACGCACACCGAGTACACGCCCAGGCGCTGCCCCTCGGCGATGAGCGCCGCGACGTCGTCCGCCGTGGCCTCCGGCTTGAGGAGCGTGTGGTCGACGTACTGGGCCAGGGTCGTCGGGTCGATGTTCGTGGTCATGCGCGGTGCCTCCCGCTGCCGTTCTGCGAATAGGCCGGGAGGATCACCCGGTCGATCAGGTCGCGCCGCTCGGGCAGCGCGAGGAAGGAGTGCTCGGCGGCGGTGACCGTCACGTCGCGCAGGTCGTCGAGGGTCCAGCCCGCCTCCGCCGCCAACAGGGCGAACTCGCGGGTGAGCGAGGTGCCGGACTGCAGGCGGTTGTCGGTGCTGACGGTCACAGCGAAGCCGAGCCGCCGCAGCGTCGTCACCGGGTGCTCGGCGATGGACCGCGCGGCGCCCGTCTGCAGGTTCGAGGACGGGCACAGCTCAAGCGGGATGCGCCGGTCCAGCACCCACTGCGCGAGCCGTCCGAGCCGGGCATGGGGCATGCCGTCCGGGCCCGTCGTGACGGTGATGTCGTCCATGATCCGCACGCCGTGGCCGAGGCGCAGGGCCCCCGCGACCTGCACGGCCTCGGCGATGGACTCGAGCCCGGCGGCCTCCCCGGCGTGCACCGTCACGGGGAAGCTGGCCTCGCGCAGCATGCGGAACGCCGACGCCTGACGTGACGGCGGGAAGCCCTGCTCGGCCCCGGCGATGTCGAATCCGACCACGCCGCGGTCACGGTTCGCCAGGGCGAGCGCGGCGATCTCGTCGCCGCGGTCGGCGTGCCGCATCGCCGTCAGCAGCGTGCCGACGCGGATCTCGCGGCCGTCCTCGGCGGCCAGGGCGACGCCCTCGTCGAAGCCCGCCTGCACGGCGTCGACGACCTCCTGCAGGCTCAGGCCACCCTGCAGGTGCTGCTCGGGCGCATACCGCTGCTCCGCGTAGACGACGCCGTCGGCGGCCAGGTCGAGCACGGCCTCGCGGGCGACGCGCCGCAGGTTGTCAGCCGTCTGCATGACGGCGACGGTGTGCGCGAACGTCTCCAGGTAGCGCTCGAGGGAGCCCGAGTCGGCGGCCTCGACGAACCAGCGCGCCAGGGCGTCCGGGTCCGCGGCTGGCAGCTCGTGGCCGGCCTCTCGCGCGAGCTCCACGATCGTCGCGGCCCGCAGCCCGCCGTCGAGGTGGTCGTGCAGCAGCACCTTGGGCAGCACGGCGATCTGGTCGGCGGCGAGGGTCATGGTCCCACCGTAGTGGTCGGTGGGGACTGCTCCGATCAGGGGTAGTCGTCGCGCTCGTCGGGCGGGACCTCACGGGTCTGCTCGGTCACGTCGGCCACATTCGCCTTGTCCTCGAGGTCGGGCCGCGGCGCGTCGGGGCGGTACTCCTCGACGACGCCGGCCGCCGGGTCGACGACCGTCACGTCGGTGGCCGCCTCCTCGTCGCGCAGCTCGTCGGAGGCCTGCTCGTCGTCGATCTCGTCGAGCTCGAACGGCGAGGGGTCCGCCTCGGTGGTGTCGCGCAGCGATGGCCGCGTCAGGCCTGCGTCACGCCAGGAGTCCTTGCCGGGCACGGTGCTCATGATTCCTCCCGGGGGATGAGGACGGCTCGTGCGGTTCCATCGTGGACCGCCCCGGCGGCCTGTGCCAACAGGACAGAGCGGTCATCCCCCGCGGATCGCGCCCGCGTCGGCCTCAGGCCCGCCGCACGGGCAGCAACGCCCAGCACACATGCGACCAGCCGCCGTACGCCGCGCGCGGGACTCCCCCGTCGAGCACGGCCTCCTCGGGCAGCACCAGCTCCCGGCCGGTGGACGGCTCGTAGAGCCGCAGGCCTGCGGCGTCCGCCCCGGTGAGGAGCACGACGTGGCGGGGCACGGCGGCGGCCAGCCCGTGGGACGTGTCCCCGCCGGTGTACAGCGGCACGGGAACCCCGTGGGCGAGCGAGCGCCGGGCGCGGGCCAGCACGGCGCGCACCTCGTCGGGTCGGGTGTCGTCGACCATCACCGAGCGGTAGGCGACGCCCAGCCCACCGGCGCACACCTCGGTGGCGACACGCGCGGCCCCCCACGGCGGGGTGCCCAGGGCCGTCGGCCAGGGCAGCGCCCCGAGCAGCGCGCGCCGGGTGCCGCGCACGTGCAGGGCGGCTTGGAGGGCGGCCAGTCGCCCCTGCGGCCCAGAGGACACCGGCGCGACGCCGTCCAGCGCCGCGGGCTCCTCGCCGACGTGCTCGCCGGTGACCAGCCAGAGCGCCAGCGCCGGGTCCGCCTGCGCGGCGAGCATGGCCAGCACGGCGGCGCCGCAGGACGTCTCGTCGACCTGGCGGGCGGCCGCGGTGCCGAAGCGCAGCACGTCGGCGCCCGGGGCCGGTCGCAGCGGCTCGACGACCTGCCATGCCTCCCGGTCGGTCAGCCGCGCGACGCGGCCAGCCAGCTCGGCGGCGCCGTCCGGGGCGAGGCCGGCTCGGACGGCACGGGCCCGCACGAGGTCGGCTGCGGGGCGGCTCGAGCGCGCCAGCACGGCGGCGGCCGGCTCGTGGCCGGCCGCCGACTGCACGCACGGGACGCTGCGCCCGCGCAGCGCGCGCAGCGCGCTCGTGAGCTGCACCGCCGTGAGCCGCGCCGCCGTGAGCCGCGTCGAGGTGGGCGTCACTCGCCGATGCGGTCGATGAGCAGCGGGCGCGCAGCCACCTCGGCGCCGTCGGCCTCGATGCGCACAGCGCCCTCGAGCGCCTCGCGGGCCCGGCCGAAGCGCTCCGGGGTGTCCGTGTGCAAGGTGAGCAGCGGCTCCCCCGCGCGCACCCGGTCGCCCGGCTTGGCGTGCAGCTCGACGCCAGCGGCGGCCTGCACCGGGTCCTCCTTGCGGGCCCGGCCGGCGCCGAGCCGCCAAGCCGCGACGCCCACGGCGTACGCGTCCAGCCCGGTCAGCACGCCATCGGAGGCCGCGAGCACCTGCTCGGTCTCCCGCGCGACGGGCAGGGGCGCGTCGACGTCGCCGCCCTGCGCCGCGATCATGCGCCGCCACACGTCCATCGCGCGCCCGTCGGCCAGGGCGGCCGCCGGGTCGGCATCGGGCTGCCCGGCGGCGGTGAGCATCTCGCGGGCCAGCGCCACGGTGAGCTCCACGACGTCGGCGGGGCCGCCCCCGGCCAACACCTCGACCGACTCGCGGACCTCGAGGCCGTTGCCGGCGGTGAGCCCCAGCGGCGTCTCCATGTCCGTGATCAGCGCGACGGTCCGCACCCCGGCGTCCACGCCCAGCTCCACCATGGTGCGGGCGAGCTCGCGGGCCCGGTCGATGTCCTTCATGAAGGCGCCCGAGCCGACCTTCACGTCGAGCACCAGCGAGCCGGTGCCCTCGGCGATCTTCTTGCTCATGATCGAGCTGGCGATGAGCGGGATGGCCTCGACGGTCCCGGTGACGTCGCGCAGCGCGTAGAGCTTGCGGTCGGCGGGGGCCAGCCCGGATCCGGCCTGGCAGATGACGGCGCCGACGTCCTCGAGCTGGCGCATCATCTCGTCGTTGCTGAGCGCGGCCCGCCAGCCAGGGATGGCCTCGAGCTTGTCCAGCGTGCCGCCGGTGTGCCCCAGGCCACGGCCCGAGAGCTGCGGCACCGCGACGCCGAACACGGCGACCAGGGGCGCCAGCGGCAGCGTGATCTTGTCGCCGACCCCGCCCGTCGAGTGCTTGTCAGCGGTCGGGCGGGACAGGCCCGAGAAGTCCATCCGCTCGCCGCTCGCGATCATCGCGGCCGTCCAGCGGGAGATCTCCGCGCGGTCCATGCCGTTGAGCAGGATGGCCATGGCGAGGGCCGACATCTGCTCCTCGGCCACGGCGCCGCGGGTGTACGCGTCGATGACCCAGTCGATCTGCCCGTCGCTCAGGCGACCGTGGTCGCGCTTGGCACGGATGACGTCGACGGCGTCGAACTGCTCGCTCATCGGGCTGCCCTCTCCACGAGGTCGTCCGGCCCGAACGCGTCGGGCAGCACCTCGGTCATCGGCTTGATGCCGCTGACGGTGTCCACCAGCAGCGACGGGCCGCCGTGCTCCCACAGGAGCTGGCGGCAGCGGCCGCAGGGCATCAGCGCGTTGCCGTGCTGGTCCACGCACGCGAACGCCACCAGGCGCCCGCCGCCGCTCACGTGCAGCCCGGAGACGAGCGCGCACTCGGCGCACAGCGTCAGGCCCAGCGACGCGTTCTCCACGTTGCAGCCCACGACGATGCGGCCGTCGTCGACCAGTGCCGCGACGCCCACGGGGAACTTCGAGTAGGGCACGTAGGCCCGGGTCATGACGTCCCGCGCGGCGGCGCGCAGGGCGTCCCAGTCGATCTGGGGGGTCTGGCTCATGTCACTCACTCCACTATCGCTTGTCGCACGTCTCACTTGACGTACGGGACGCCCTCGGCGGCCGGGGCGCGCACGCGTCCCACCAGGCCGGCGACGGCGAAGATGGTCACCACGTACGGGGTCATCAGCATGATCTGGCTCGGGATCGGGGTGCCGATGATGCCGAGCACCACCTGCAGGTTGTCCGCGAAGCCGAACAGCAGCGCCGCCGCGAGGGCGCCCATCGGGCTCCACCGGCCCAGGATCATCGCGGCCAGGGCGATGAAGCCCTTGCCGCCCGTCATCTCCTTGCCGAACGCGAGCCCGGCGGCCACGGTGAAGAACGCCCCGCCCAGCCCGGCGACGGCGCCGCCCAGCATCGTCGCGCGGACCCGGGTGCGGTTGACCTTGATGCCGACGGTGTCCGCGGCCTTCGGGTGCTCGCCGACGGCGCGCAAGCGCAGGCCCCAGCGGCTGCGGAACACCATCACCTGCAGCAGCGCCACCACCACGTACATGACGTAGACGAGCGCCGTCTGCCGGAACAGCACCGGGCCGATCACGGGGATCTGCGAGAGCAGCGGGATCTCGATGGTCGGCAGCTTCGGCGGGGAGTTCCACGTCGCGGCGTTCACCTTGAGCACCGTGGAGAACAGGTAGCTGGTGACGCCGACCACGAGCACGTTGAGCACCACGCCGACGATGATCTGGTTGACCAGGTACTTCACCGAGAAGAACACGAGGATCAGGCCGACCAGCGCGCCGGCGATGGGCGCGGCGATCAGGCCCGCGTACGCGCTGTGCGTCAGCGAGGCGACGACCGCCGCCGCGAAGGCGCCGGCGAGCAGCTGGCCCTCGATGGCGACGTTGATGATGCCCGAGCGCTCGCACAGCACACCCGCCAGCGAGCCGAACACGAGCGGGATGGCCAGGAACAGCGAGCCCTGCAGCAACCCCGTGATCGGCAGCGGCTGCGCCTTGCCCGCGACGGCCCACGTGAGGAACGCGAGCACGAACACCACGCCGAACAGCACGGGCAGCCACACGCCCGTCTTGCGGCGGCTGCGGGTGAGCCACAGGGACACCGCCGCGAGGGCGAGCCCGATCAGCGAGAGCACGATGGCCGTGGACTTCGACGGCACCGTCAGCGGGTCGATCTGGAAGAAGTCCTTGGACGTCGCGAACGTGAACGTCGTCGTCCGGCCCGCAGCCGGCAGCAGCCCGAACAGGACCAGCGACGCCAGCGCGGCGACCCCGTACCCGATGGGCGCCTTCCAGTTGATCGGCGGCAGCGGCTTGCCCGCGTCGGGGGCGGGGCTCGCGGCGGGCCGCGAGGGTGCGGTCACGGCGCTCACGCTGCGGCCTCCTTGGTGGCGAGGACGCCGGGTCTGACCGCGCCTGGGGAGGGCAGTCGGAACACAGCGCGGACGAGCGGCGGCGCCGCGATGAACAGCACGATCAGCGACTGCACGACGAGCACGATGTCGATGGGCGTGCCCGTGCGGGCCTGCATCGAGTACCCGCCGGCGCGCAGCGCCCCGAAGAGCAGGCCCGCGAACACGGTGCCCAACGGCTTGGAGCGGCCGAGCAGCGCCACGGTGATGGCGTCGAAGCCGAAGCTGGCGGCGACGCCGGCGGTGAGCACCTTCTCAGTGCCCAGCACCTGGGCCGATCCGCCGAGCCCGGCCAGCGCCCCCGCGATCACCATGACCCACACGTAGCTGGCCTCGACGGACATGCCGGCGGTGCGGGCGGCGTGCGGGTTGGAGCCCACGGCGCGGAACTGGAACCCGATCGTCGACCGGTTCATCAGCCACCACACGCCCACCGCCGCGGCGAGCGCGAGCAGGAACCCGGCGTGCAGGCGGAAGCCGGTGCCGAGCAGCAGCGGGTACACCGCGCTGGACTCGACCGGCGGCGAGATCGGGTTGTTGCTGTTCCCGCGCTGGAACGCCGACGTGGTGAGCAGGTAGCCCACCAGGTAGATCGCGATGTTGTTGAGCATGATCGTGACGATCACCTCGTTGGCGCCCGTGCGTGCCTTGAGCACACCGGCGATGCCCGCCCAGATGGCCCCGCCCAGCGCCGAGCCGATCACGGCGAGGAGCAGGTGCAGCCCGACGGGCAGCTCGAATGTGAAGCCGATGTAGCCGCCGAGGACGGCGCCCATGATGATCTGCCCCTGGGCGCCGATGTTGAACAGGCCGGCGCGGAAGCCGATGCCGAGGCCGAGGCCCGCGAAGATCAGCGGCACGGACACCGTCATGGTCTCCGTCAGCGGGCGCACGGCCCGGGCGAAGGTCGTGGCGCCCGGGTCGACGATGGCGCCCTGGAACAGCGCCGTGTACGCCTGGGACACAGCCACCCACGCCGCGTTGAGCAGGTCCATGGGCCGTGCGAAGAAGTAGCTGGCGGCGGCCTGCACCTCGGCGTCGGCCGCGGCGATCAGCACCGCGCTGATCACCAGTGCGAGCACGATCGCCAGCACAGTGACGAGCCAGCTGCTCTCGAGCATCTCGCGGAGGGCGTTCTGGCCGCGGGACGGGGGCCGCTCGACCCCGGTGTCTCCCGGGACCGGGACGGCCGCGTCCCGCAGCGGAGCGGACTCGCTCACGTGAGGTCCTCCTCGGAGGGGTCGGTGTCGGCCGCGGCGTCCGCCTGGCCGAGGGTGGTGCGGTGAGTCGCGACCTGCGCCTGCGCCTCGTCGAGCGGCACGCCGGCCATCATCAGGCCGAGCACGTCGCGGTCGGCGCCGCCGGGGACGATCCCGACGATGGCGCCGCGGTACATCACGAGGATGCGGTCGGCGAGCGCGAGGACCTCGTCGAGCTCGGTGGAGACGATGACCACCGGGGTGCCGAGGTCGCGCTCGGCGACGACCCGGCTGTGCACGAACTCGATCGATCCGACGTCGAGGCCGCGGGTGGGCTGCGAGGCGATGAGCAACCGCAGCGGGCGCGACATCTCGCGCGCCAGCACCACCTTCTGCTGGTTGCCGCCGGAGAGCGTGCCTGCGAACGCGTCCACCGACGGCGTGCGGACGTCGAACTCGACGACCCGCTCACGCGCGCTGGCGGCCACCTTCGCGGGGTCGAACGCGATGCCCCGCGCGTAGGGCGCCTGGTCGTACAGGTCGAGGACGAGGTTCTCGGCGACGGAGAAGTCGGCGATCACCCCGTCGGCGGTGCGGTCCTCCGGCACGTAGCCGACGCCGGCGCGCAGCACCTCGCGCACCGAGCGGCCCACGAGCTCCGCGCCGTCCAGCAGCACCGAGCCGGCCACGGGCTCGAGCAGCCCCATGAGCACCTCGGTGAGCTCGGTCTGCCCGTTGCCCTGCACCCCGGCCACGGCGAGGATCTCCCCGCGGTGCACGTCGAAGCTGACGTCGTCGACCTGGCGCACGCCCGCCGGGTCGATCACTGTGACGCCCTGCACCTGCAACGCGACCTCGCCCGGCGCGGCCGGGTCCTTGTCCACCCCGAGGTCCACCGAGCGGCCGACCATGAGCGCGGCGAGCTCGGTCTCGGAGGATGTGGGCAGGGCGCTGCCGACGACGGCGCCCCGCCGGATGACGGTGATGCGGTCCGCGACGGCGCGCACCTCGCGCAACTTGTGCGTGATGAAGACGATGGAGGTCCCGGCGGCCTTGAGCTGCCGCATGATCTCGATGAGCTCGTCGGTCTCCTGCGGCGTGAGCACCGCGGTGGGCTCGTCGAGGATGAGCACATGCGCGTCGCGGGACAGCGCCTTGATGATCTCGACGCGCTGCTGCGCGCCGACGGGCAGGTCTTCGACCAGCGCGTCGGGGTCCAGGTCGAAGCCGAACCGGTCGGAGATCTCCCGGACCCGCCGCCGCGCCTCGGCGAGGTCGATGATCCCGGCGCCGCGCACGGGCTCATGCCCGAGGGCCACGTTCTCCGCGACGGTGAACACGGGCACGAGCATGAAGTGCTGGTGCACCATGCCGATGCCGGCGGCCATCGCGTCGCCCGGGCCGGTGAACGTCACCGGCTTGTCGTCGACGAGGATCTCGCCGCCGTCGGGCTCGTAGAACCCGTAGAGGACGTTCATCAGGGTGCTCTTGCCGGCGCCGTTCTCGCCCAGCAGGGCATGGATCTCGCCGGGCTCGACCACCAGGTCGATGTGGTCATTGGCCACCAGGCTGCCGAAGCGCTTGGTGATCCCTCGCAGTTCCAGCTTCACGTGCCCCGGCTCCTTCAAAGTTCGTGGTGGTCGACACTAGCGACCAGTGCGGGTGCGTGCCGGGTGGTCAGGCCGATGGCCCGGGCGTTCGCGCCGCCCGGGCCATCGGTGGGTGCTGCGTTCGTCAGCTGTTGGCCGACGGCGAGTCGACCGACAGGTCGCCCGCGATGATCTCCGCCTTGAGCGCCTCGATCGCGTCCGCGAGCTCGGTGGGCACCTTGCCCTCGAAGTCGTGGAACGGGGCCAGGCCGATGCCGCCGTTGGCGAGCGTGCCGACGTAGGCCTCGGAGCTGTACTCGCCGGCCACGGCCTGGTCGACGGTGTCGAAGACCGCCTGGCCGATCTCCTTGATGACCGAGGTCAGGATGAGCGAGGAGTAGTCGGGCGCCGTCTCGAACCAGTCGGCGTCGACGCCGATGATCATGACGTCACCGGCCTCCTTGGCCGCCGCGGCCGCGCCGAGGCCGACCGGGCCGGCGACGGGCATGATCACGTCGACGCCCTGGTCGATGAAGCCCTTGGCGAGGTTCTGGCCGTTGGCCTGGTTCGAGAAGTCACCGGTGAACGAGCCGGTCTGCGTGGCCTTGTCCCAGCCGAAGACCTCCACGGCCGTGCCGTTGTCCTCGTTGTACTTGGCGACGCCGTCGACGTAGCCGTCCATGAAGATCGTGACCGAGGGGAGCGCGATGCCGCCGAACGTCGCGACCTTGCCCGTGGTGGACATGCCGGCCGCGGCGTAGCCCGCGAGGTAGGCCGCCTCCTGCGTGTCGAAGAGGAGCGGCTTGGCGTTGTCGTACGTCACCGGGTTGAAGTCGGCGTCGCTGAAGCCGGAGTCGACGAGCGCGAACTCGATGTCGGGGTTGGCGATCGCCGCCTCCTCGATCGCGTCCTCGAGCATGAACCCGACGCCGATCACGAGGTTGCAGCCCTGCGTCACGAGGTTCGTGACGTTGGGGCCGAAGTCGGTGACGTCCTGCGACTCGACGAGCGCGGTGGTGATGCCGAGCTCGGACTTGGCCCGCTCGAGGCCCTCCGCGCCGGACTGGTTGAAGGACTTGTCGTCGAACCCGCCCTCGTCGGAGACCATGCAGGCCTTGAAGTCGGCGTTCTCCGCGCCGGCGGACGCGGTCGCGTCGTCCTCCGGCGCGCTCCCACATGCCGCGAGAGTGAGGGCGAGCGCCCCACCGAGCGCTGCCACACGGATGATCTTCTTCACGCGACACTCCTGTTGGTCTGGGTCCAGATGCTGTTGGTCGTGACGTCACCGCCCTCGCGACATGACGGTCGGCGAGGGGGACGGGCACGCCATTGACACCCGCAAGCGCATTCTATGGAGGTTCGCTTTCCGGCACGTTACCAAGGGGTAGGCGACCGGTTTCCGTTACAAATTTGGGACCAAGCGCCGAGATGCGGGACGCGCCGTCCCAGCCGGCGGGCAGCCGCCCGGCAACTCGCTCAGTCGGACGTCACAGCGAGCGCAGTGCGCGCCAGCAGCAGCACGCCGGAGTCGATCGCCCGCTCGTCCACCTGGAAGTCGCCCTGGTGCAGGTCGTACGACCGGCCACCAGGAGTCCGGGTCCCGAGCCGCGCCATCGCCCCGGGCACCTTGGTGAGGTACCAGGCGAAGTCCTCCCCGCCCAGCGACTGCTCCGTGAGCTGCACGGCGTCCTCGCCCAGCACGTCGCGCGCTGCCGCCTCGAGGACCGCCACGCTGTGCTCGTCGTTCTCGACCGGCGGCACGCCCCGCAGGTGGCGCACCTCGGCCTCGACTCCATACGGGGCCACCACCTGCTGCACGGCCTCCTGGAACACCGCCGACGCCTGCTCCCACGCCCGCACGTCGAGGCAGCGGAGGGTCCCCCGCGCCGTCCCCACCGCGGGGATCGCGTTCGGCGCGGAGCCGGCCTGCACCGCCCCCCACGTGAGGTTCACACCGGACCGCGGGTCCAAGCGGCGCCCGAGCACCCCGGGGACCTGCGTGATGACCTGGCCCAGCGCGTACACCACGTCAGCGGTGCGGTGCGGGCGGGAGGTGTGGCCCCCCGCGCCCCGCAACGTGACGGTGACCTCGTCGGAGGCCGACGTGATGGGGCCGATGCGGGTGCCGATCCGCCCCGCGTCCACGCGAGGGTCGCAGTGCACGGCGTACACGCGGCTGGCGCCGTCCAGCACGCCCTCGGCGATCGCGTCGAGGGCGCCGCCGGGCTGCACCTCCTCGGCGGGCTGGAACAGCAGCCGGACCCCGCGGGAGAGCCGGCCGGCCGCCGCCAGCTCGGCGAGCACCAGCCCGGCGCCCAACACCACTGTGGTGTGCACGTCGTGGCCGCAGGCGTGGGCCACATGCGGCACGGTTGACGCCCACTCGACGCCCGAGGTGTCCATCACCGGCAGCGCGTCCAGGTCGGCGCGCAGCACCACGCGCCGCCGATCACCCTCGGCGACGCCCGGTCCGATGTCGCAGATCAGCCCCGTGCCCGGCAGGAGCTTCGGCGTGAGCCCCGCCAGCCGCAGGCGCTCCGCGACCTTCGCCGTGGTGCGCTGCTCGAGGCGGGACAGCTCGGGATGCGCATGCAGGTCTCGCCGGAAGTCGACGAGCTCGGAGCGCAGGGCGGCGACACGGTCAGCGAGGTGGAAAGCGTCTTCGGGCACGTCGCGAGGGTAGTCCGCTTGGCTGGGACAGCGCCCTGCGAGCAGACGACCGGGCTGCTCAGAGCAGGTCCTCGCGCCCCCGCTCGCGCCACCCGTCGACACCGGCCTTGACCTGCTGGGCCCGCTCCAAGGTCGTCACCAGCAGCGCGTCCGGGGTGTCCACGACCACCGCGTCGGGCACGCCGATCACCGTGACCGCGCGCCCGGAGGCCGGCGCCACCAGCGTGCCCGCGGCGTCGATGCGCAGCACCAGCGACTCGTCGCCCAACGTGCGGGCCGACGCGTCGGACTGCGCGGGCAGCAGCTCGGCGAGCGACGCGAAGTCGCCCACGTCGTCCCAGGTGAAGTCGCCCGGCACCACTGCCACCCCGCCCGCGGCGGCGACCGGCTCGGCGATCGCGTGGTCGATGGCGATCCGGGTCAGCGTGGGCCACACCCGGCCCAGCACCTCGTCCCGCTGCGGGGTGTCCCATGCGGCGGCGATCTCGCGGAGCCCGTCGTGCAGCGTCGGCAGCTGCGCGTGGAGGTGGTCGAGCAGGGCGCGCGCCCGGACGATGAACATGCCGGCGTTCCAGCGGTACTCCCCCGTGGCGAGGTACTCCGCGGCGGTCTCGGCGTCGGGCTTCTCCGTGAACCCCTGGGCGTGGCGGACGCTCGGCGCGCCCTCGACGCCCAGCGGGGCGCCGGACCGGACGTAGCCGAACGCGGTCGACGGCCCCGTCGCCGCGATGCCCACCGTCACGACGTAGCCCGCGCGGGCGGCCTCGACACCCTCCCGCACGGCCCTGCCGAACTCCTCGGCCCCGTCGATCACCTGGTCGGCCGCGAACGACCCGAGCACGACGTCGCCGTGCCGCTGCTCGAGCACCGCCGCCGCCAGGCCGATCGCGGCCATGGAGTCGCGGGGCGACGGCTCGGCGAGCACGTCCTGCGGGCGCACCTCCGGGAGCTGCGCCTGCACTGCGGCCTGGTGCCGGGCGCCGGTGACGACCATGACCCCGCCCTCGCCGGTGAGCGGCAGCAGCCGGTCGACGGTGCCCTGGAGCAAGGTGCGCCCGGTGCCCGTCAGGTCGTGCAGGAACTTCGGCGCGCCCGCGCGCGACAGGGGCCACAGGCGGGTTCCAGCCCCGCCCGCCGGGACGACGGCGTGGAAGCCGGGGATCACGTCAGTCATCGGGCCAGGGTAGCCATCACCAGCGGCGCGCCGGCCCAGCGGCGACTGCCCGGGGACTGCTGTGGACTTGGTCACATTGCGTCATCACCCCGTGCGCCACGGTCCGCACTCGCCGCGGGCGGACGCGTCGTGTCACTAGAGTGGCCAGCGAAAAGGACAGTGTTGTCCCTCATCCGACTGCCAGGAGGCTCTCCACGTGCCCACCGCACCGGCCGGCACGCTCTACCGAGGGCGTGAAGGCATGTGGTCGTGGGTCGCGCACCGCGTGACCGGCGTCCTCATCTTCTTCTTCCTGCTCGTCCACGTGCTCGACACGGCGTTGGTCCGCGTCTCCCCGGAGGCGTACAACGCCGTCATCGGCACGTACAAGAACCCCATCATGGGCCTCGGCGAGGCCGGCCTCGTCGCCGCCATCGTCTTCCACGCCTTCAACGGAGTGCGGATCATGCTCGTCGACTTCTGGGTCAAGGGACCGAAGTACCAGCGGGTCATGCTGTACGTCGTGCTAGGGCTGTTCGTCGTGACCATGGCCGGCTTCCTGCCGCGCCACCTGGGCCACGTCTTCGGGGGCGCCTGATGACCACCATCGCCGAGCCGCGGTCGCCTCGCGCGCCCCGCAGCGGCCGCGCCACCACGCGCGGCAACTTCGAGTTGTACGGCTGGATCTTCATGCGGGTGTCAGGCGTCGTCCTGATCGTCCTCATCTTCGGGCACCTGTTCGTCAACCTGGTGCAGGGCGAGGGCATCAACGCCGTCGACTTCGGCTTCGTCGCCGGTAAATGGGCGTCGCCGCTGTGGCAGATCTGGGACCTGCTCATGCTGTGGCTCGCGATGATCCACGGCGCCAACGGGGTGCGCACCATCATCAACGACTACGCCGAACGGGACGGTGTGCGCCTCGCGCTCAAGGCCGCCCTGGTCGCGTCGCTCGTCGTCGTGGTGGTGCTCGGCACCCTCGTCATCTTCACGTTCGACCCGTGCCCGCCCGAGAGCCCGGCGAACCTGCTCCCCTCGTTCTGCTCCGCCTGACCGCCGGCGCCGCCCGCCCCTCGCGGCGGGCGGCGCCGGCGCGTCTCGCACCGAACCGCCACAGGAGGCATCGACACCGATGCAGACCCATCAGTACGACGTCGTGATCGTGGGCGCAGGCGGCGCGGGGATGCGCGCCGCCCTCGAGTCCTCCGGCCGCACCCGCACGGCCGTCATCTCCAAGCTCTACCCGACGCGCTCCCACACGGGAGCCGCGCAGGGCGGCATGTGCGCCGCCCTCGCGAACGTCGAGGAGGACAACTGGGAATGGCACACCTTCGACACGGTCAAGGGCGGTGACTACCTCGTCGACCAGGACGCCGCCGAGATCATGGCCAAGGAGGCCATCGACGCGGTGCTCGACCTGGAGAAGATGGGCCTGCCGTTCAACCGCACGCCCGAGGGCAAGATCGACCAGCGCCGGTTCGGCGGCCACACCCGCAACCACGGCGAGAGCGCCGTGCGCCGCTCGTGCTACGCCGCGGACCGCACCGGCCACATGATCCTGCAGACGCTGTACCAGCAGTGCGTCAAGCAGGACGTGGAGTTCTTCAACGAGTTCTACGTGCTCGACCTGCTGCTCTCCCACGACCTCGTCGACGGCGACGTGCCGGAGGGCGAGGACGTGGCCGTCAGCGGCGTCATCGCCTACGAGCTGGCCACCGGGGAGATCCACCTGTTCCGCGCCAAGTCCGTGGTCCTGGCCACCGGCGGCGCCGGCAAGATCTTCAAGACGACCTCCAACGCCCACACCCTCACCGGTGACGGCATGGCGCTGGCCTACCGCCGCGGCCTGCCGCTCGAGGACATGGAGTTCTTCCAGTTCCACCCGACAGGCCTGGCGGGGCTGGGCATCCTGCTCTCCGAGGCCGCGCGCGGCGAGGGCGGCATCCTGCGCAACTCGGATGGCGAGCGCTTCATGGAGCGCTACGCCCCCACCATCAAGGACCTCGCGCCCCGCGACATCGTCGCCCGGTCGATGGCCCTGGAGGTCCGTGAGGGACGCGGCGCGGGCCCGAACAAGGACTACGTGCTGCTCGACCTGACGCACCTGGAGCCCGCGCACATCGACGCGAAGCTCCCGGACATCACCGAGTTCGCGCGCACCTACCTGGGCATCGAGCCGTACACCGAGCCCATCCCCGTCTACCCGACGGCGCACTACGCGATGGGCGGCGTGCCGACCAACGTCACCGCCGAGGTGCTGCGCAACAACACGGACGTGGTCAAGGGCCTGTACGCCGCCGGCGAGGTCGCCTGCGTGTCCGTGCACGGCTCCAACCGGCTGGGCACCAACTCGCTGCTCGACATCAACGTGTTCGGCAAGCGCGCGGGAATCGCCGCCGCCGCCTACGCCGCCACCGCCGAGTGGGTCGAGGTCCCCGAGGACCCGGAGAGCGGCGTGGTCGCCGAGCTCCTGGAGATGCGCGAGCGCCCGTCCGGCGAGCGCGTGGCCGACGTGCGCCGCGACCTGCAGCAGACCATGGACACCAACGCGCAGGTGTTCCGCACCGAGGAGTCGCTGCTCCAGGCGCTGGCGGACGTCCGCGAGCTGCAGGAGCGGTACACGAACGTCTCCGTGCAGGACAAGAGCAGCACGTTCAACACCGACCTGCTCGAGGCCCTCGAGCTGGGCTTCCTGCTCGACATCGCGGAGGTCGTCGTCGTCGGCGCCCTCAACCGCAACGAGTCCCGCGGCGGGCACTTCCGCGAGGACTACCCGGACCGCGACGACGCCGGCTACATGAAGCACACGATGGCCTACCGCCGACGCCCCGGCGTGCTGGCCCCGTCCGAGCCGGTGGCCGTGGCCATCGCCGCCGCTGCCACGCCCGGCGCCGAGGGCGCGGTGCTGACCGCGGACCAGGGCGGCGAGCTCGTCGACGTCCTCAGCGGGCCGGGATCGGCCGCGCCCGGCGCCTTCGACGTCAGCCTCGGGTACAAGCCCGTGGTCATGACCCGGTACCAGCCGATGGAGCGTAAGTACTGATGACTGCCACCCTCGACGCCGCGGTCTCCGAGACCACCGAGATCGGCGCGGTCCCCAGCTTCGACGTGACGCTGCGCATCCGCCGGTTCCTGCCCGACACCCACGGGGACGACGCCTACTGGGAGGAGTTCACGGTCACGGCCCACGGCACAGACCGGCTCCTGGACGCCCTGCACAAGGTCAAGTGGGAGCACGACGGGTCGCTCACGTTCCGCCGGTCCTGCGCGCACGGCGTGTGCGGCTCGGACGCCATGCGCATCAACGGGCGCAACCGGCTCGCGTGCAAGGCCCTGCTCAAGGACCTCAACCCCGGCAAGCCGATCATCGTCGAGCCGATCAAGGGCCTGCCCGTGATCAAGGACCTCGTGGTGGACATGGAGCCGTTCTTCGCCTCCTACCGCGAGATCATGCCGTTCCTCATCACCGAGGGGAACGCGCCGACCAAGGAGCGCCTGCAGTCCGCCGCCCAGCGCGAGCGGTTCGACGACACCACCAAGTGCATCCTGTGC
Source organism: Cellulomonas cellasea (assembly GCF_030372105.1). Classification (GTDB taxonomy): domain Bacteria; phylum Actinomycetota; class Actinomycetes; order Actinomycetales; family Cellulomonadaceae; genus Cellulomonas_A; species Cellulomonas_A cellasea_A. The sequence continues at coordinate 47,043 of NZ_JAUDBQ010000018.1, forward strand.
GCGGCGTGCACGTCCTCCTGCCCGGTGTTCTGGACCGACGGGCAATACTTCGGCCCCGCCGCGATCGTCAACGCGCACCGGTTCATCTTCGACAGCCGCGACGAGGGCGGCGCGCAGCGCCTGGAGATCCTCAACGACAAGGAGGGCGTGTGGCGCTGCCGCACCACCTTCAACTGCACTGAGGCGTGCCCGCGCGGCATCGAGGTCACCAAGGCGATCCAGGAGGTCAAGCGGGCGATGATCACCCGCGCCTTCTGACCTGGGCTGTCAACGCGACGAGAGCGCCGTCCCACCCGGGCCGGCGCTCTCGTCGCGTCGCGGGCCGCCGCGACGGCCAGGGCTCACGCCGACGCGGCGGCGGCCTCGGTGTCGTCCTCGGCGGCCACCGCGGGCGGGTCAGCCGTCCACGCGGCGGCCAGCAGCACGATGCGCGACATCAGGTTGACCCACACCAGCAGCGTCACCACGGCGGCGAACGAGGCCAGCAGGGCGTTCCGGTCCGCGCCCCGGGCCACCAGCGACGTGCCGGCGATGCGCATCGCCCCCAGTCCGACGGCGGCGATCAACGCCCCGCCCAGCAGGTCCCGGAACGGCGGGCGCTGCCCCGCGAGCACCCAGACGATCAACATGAACGTGCCGACGTCCACCACGAAGCCCGCCGCGACGACGAGCACCTGCACGACGGCGCCGGCGCCCTCCGTCACCCCGAAGAACCGCAGCACGCTGTCGGCCAGGGACGACGCGGCCACGCTGAGCACCGCCGAGAGCAGCACCGCCAGGGCCAGCCCCACGAAGCCGGCCAGGTCGCGCGCCTTGCCGAGCAGCGCGTTCTCCGGCATCTTCCCGGCGTCGAACATGGCCCGCACGGCAGTGCGCAGCGACGACAGCGCCGACGTCGCGCTGACCAGCAGCACCACGGCGGCGATGAGACCGGTCAGGTTCAGGCCGGTGCTGAGCTGCAGGGAGTCCGGCTCCAGCAGCCCAGAACCCGAGCCGGTGTCGACGAGGCCCGGCAGATTCGCCGCCACCGCGTCCAGCATGTCCTCGCGCAGCGCGTCGTTGCTGCCCAGCACCGCCATGAACACGGTGTACCCGATCGTCAGCCCGGCGAAGACGGAGAACAGCGTGGCGTAGGCGATCCCACCCGTCAGCACACCACCCCCGGCGGCCCCGAACCGGGCGTTCGCGCGCGCCGCGCGCGTCTGGTTCCACCAGGCCACCACTCGGCGGATCCAGGCGGTGAGGGCCGTCACCCGGCCCCGCAGCCCTCCGGGGGAGCCCTGGGGCCCCGCAGCCGCACTCTCGGTGGCGGACGCCTTGACGTGCGCCTGACCTGCACCGATGGGCGTGTGGGGGTCCGACTGGGCGATCATCCCCCGACCCTAGGAGCCGATTGACCGCGCGGCATCCCGAGAGTGGGCGAGCTGGGCGCCGTCGGCGGGAGCCGCCGCGGTCACGGGCGCCGGCGCCGCGGTGACCGGGGGCAGCGCGCCCGTCAACGGGAACCCGCGCACCGGCCGCCAGACCTCGTCGTCGCCATGCTCATACGAGTGGAACGCGCTCACCACGAACGACGCCTCGAAGTCCACGAGCTCGGCGAAGGCCCGGTCGAGGTCCGGCTCGGCGACGTCGTGGGCCACCGTGACATGCGGGTGGTAGTAGAAGTTCAAGTCCTGCGCGAGCGGACCGGTGCGGATGTCCCGCTCGAGGGCCTCACAGCTCGCGATGCCGTCCACCACCTGGATGAACACCACGGGCGAAACCGGCCGGAAGGTCCCCGTCCCCCGCAGGTGCACCACGAACGGCCGGTGCCGGGCGGCGGCCTCGGTGAGGTGGCGCTCGACCTGGGGCACGTCGCCCGGCTCGACCACCGTCGGCCCCAACAGCGTGATGTGCGGCGGGATGAACGGCGCCGCCGGGTCCCCGAACCGCCCGCGGGCGGCCTGCAGCATCGACCCGTACGGCTCGGGGATCGTGATGGCGACGCCTATCCGCACCTGGTCGCCGCTGCGGGCCGGCAACCTCATGCCCGGCCCCGCTGAGGCAGCAGTCCCATCCGGTCGTGGACCCGGTCGAGCATGCCGCGCGCGATCCCCCGCGCCCGCTCGGCCCCATCCGCCAGCACGTCGTCCAGCGCCGCCGGGTCCGCCAGGTACGTGTGCACCCGCTCCTGGAACGGGGTGAGGAACTCCACGACCACGTCGGCGAGGTCCTTCTTCAGGTCCCCGTACCCCTTGCCCTGGTAGTCGGCCTCGATCGCGAGGACGTCACGCCCGGTGAGCGCCGCGAAGATGGTCAGCAGGTTCGCGATGCCGGGCTTGGCCTCCGGGTCGTACCGGATCTCCCGCTCGGCGTCGGTCACCGCGGACCGGATGCGCTTGGCGACGACCTTCGGGTCGTCGAGCAGCTCGATGATCCCGTTCGGGCTGGCCGCGGACTTGCTCATCTTCGCCGTCGGGTCCTGCAGGTCGTAGATCTTGGCCGTCGCCTTGACGATGTGCGGGTCCGGCACGACGGCGGTGCCCTTGCCGAAGCGCGTGTTGAGCCGCTGGGCCAGGTCGCGGGTCAGCTCGAGGTGCTGGCGCTGGTCCTCGCCCACCGGGACGAGCGCCGTGTCGTAGAGCAGGATGTCCGCCGCCATGAGGACGGGGTAGGTGAACAGCCCGACAGTCGTGCCCTCCTGGCCGAACCGGGTCGACTTGTCCTTGAACTGCGTCATCCGGCTGGCCTCGCCGAACCCCGTCTGGCAGGACAGCAACCAGGCCAGCTCGGCGTGCTCGGCCACATGCGACTGCACGAACAGGATCGATCGGGCCGGGTCGACGCCCGCGGCCAGGTACTGGGCCGCCGTGCGGCGGGTGCGCTCGCGCAGCACCGCCGGGTCGGGCGCCACGGTCAGGGCGTGCAGGTCCACGACGCAGTACACGGCGTCGTAGGAGTCCTGCAGGGCGACCCACTGGGTCAGGGCGCCCAGGTAGTTGCCGAGGTGGAGCGAGTCCGAGGTGGGCTGCATTCCGGAGAAGATGCGGGGGCGCTGCGTCGCGGGTGCCATTCGACCGGTTCTCTCTTTCACAGACATGCCAGGGGGGTGGGTGATCTGGGGGTCTGACCCGGTCAGGTCGCCTCGTCGTCGAACGGAGTGGATGCTCCTGCGGCGGGGACGGCCGGGTCGCGCGTCGACGCCTGCCAGGAGGAGCCGGCGGCCGCGACCGGCGCGGCGGACGCTCGCACCCGGGTGCTGGCGGGCTTGGCCGGCGGCGGGTCGTCGAGCAGCGCCTCGCGCACGATGCGGCGCGGGTCGTAGCGACGCGGGTCGAGGGCCGCCCAGTCGACGTCCTTGAGATCGTCACCGAGCTCGGTGTCGACGCGCGACTTCGTGTCCTGCACGAACCCGCGTGCCTGGCGCGCCCACTGGCCGAGCTGCTCCGCGTACTTCGGCAGGCGCTCGGGGCCGATCACCAGGACAGCCACGACGAGCAGGAGGATGAACTCACCGCCGTTGATGTCTAGCACGAGGCTAGGCTACCCGCCCCTTCAGGAGCCCGAGGACTCGTCGAGCACGACGCGGACGTCACGCTCGTCGTCGCCGGTGCGAACTCTCAGCACCACGGTGTCCCCGGGGGTCTTCGCGCGGATCGCCACGATCAGCTCGTCGGGGTCCGTGACCGGCCGCCCGTCGATGGCCAGGATCACGTCGCCGCTGCGGATTCCGGCGTTGTCCGCGGGGCCGCGCGGCGTCACGGGCGCGGTGCCGCCCTGCGCGTCGGCGGCGACCTGGACGCCCTCGCCCGCATATCGCTGGTCCAGCAGCACGCCGATGATCGGGTACGTGGCCGCGCCCGTCTCGATGAGCTGCTCGGCGGTGCGCCGGGCTTGGTTCGAGGGGATCGCGAATCCGAGCCCGATGCTGCCGCTGGAGCCGCTGAACGAGCCCGGTGGCTGGGCGATCGCCGAGTTCACGCCGATCACCTCGCCGGACGCGTTGACGAGCGGGCCGCCGGAGTTCCCCGGGTTGATCGCGGCGTCCGTCTGGATCGCGTTGATGAACGCCGTGTCCGTGTCGGCGCCGCCTGCGGAGACCGGGCGGTTCAGCGCGCTGACGATGCCGGTGGTCACGGTGCCCTCGAGGCCGAGGGGCGCGCCGACGGCGATCACCGGGTCGCCCACCACGGCGAGGTCGGAGTCGCCGAGGGCCAGGGGCACCAGGCCGGTGCGCTCCACCTTGAGCACCGCGATGTCGTAGTCGGCCGTCTGGCCGACGATGGTGGCGGGCTCCTCGGTGCCGTCCCCGAACAGCACCACAGTCGTGGCGCCGGCTGCCGTCGCGTCGGCGACGACGTGGTGGTTGGTCAGGACGTAGCCGTCCTGGCGCAACACGAACCCGGAGCCGGTCGACGTGCCGTTGGGGCCGACCACCTCGATGGACACCACGCTCGGCAGCACCACAGCCGCGATGCCCGCGACGCTCTCGGGGGCGCGGTCCCCCGCGCCGGTGGACACCGTCACCGGCAGCCCCGCCTCGGCGAGGCGGCCGTCGTCGAACACCCGGCTGCTGACCACGCCCCCCGTGGCGCCGGCCACGAGGGCGACCACCACGAGCAGCACGACCCAGCCCAGCGGCAGCCCGGCGCGGCGCTGGCGGACGGGCGCGGGCGCCGGCGCCGGGACGTCGACGCCCCCATCGTCGCCGGGCCAGCGCGGGCCGTCGTCGAACGTGGGCACAGGAACGTGCGCGGGCGCGGGCGCCGCGGGGGCGAACGGCGCGGGTGGGCCGTACGGCGCCGCGACGTGCGAGGGCGCCGCGAACGGGTTGGGGGCCGGGTTCGGGGCCGGAGCCGGGACCGGCGAGGGCGCGGCGAACTGCGCTGGCGCCGGCGGCGGCGTGTGCCCGCTGAAGGGCTGCTCGGGGTGGGTCATCGCTGCTGCAACGCCTGGGTCACGGTGTCCCATCCTCGGCTGATCCTGGCCGGCAGGCCGTCGTCGAATTGTCCACCGGGGAACCCGGCCACCACAGACTGCACCGTCTCCGAGCCGGAGGCGGCCACCACCTCCACCACGAGGTCGCCAGCCTGCCACGCAGCGTGCCAGGGCTGCTCGGAGAGCACGTACAGCGTCCGGTCACCGAGAACGACCTGCGTCACGCCCTCCAGCGCCTGGGTGTCGAGGCGCCCCGGCTGCTCGGTGAGGACCGCGTCGACCCCGGGACCGGACAGGTCCACCTCCAGGCGGGAGCCGCCCTCGCTGATCTGCACGTCGGTGACAGTCCACCCGTCGGGCAGGGTGACCGGGCACTGCCAGCCCTCGGCGCGCAGCGCGGCCAGCGCGTCCCCCGCCGCGACGTCGTCCCCCACCGCCTGCGATGCGCCGCCGGCCGCGCCCGCGGCGAGCGCCGCGAGGCTGGCCGCACGCTCGCCCGACTCGTGGCCGAGCAGCGTCAACGCCTGCGCGGGGTGGCTCGACGGCAGCACCGACGGCTGGTCGCCCAACAGGAACAGCCCGCCGCAAGCGACCCCGACGCCCGCGACCGCGGCGACGACCGCCCGCACCGGCCCACGCCGCGTCAGGTCGCCGGTGATCGCATGCGGCGCCGTGAACGCCGCCGCCCGGGCGTGGGCCCCGGAGGAGACCGGCGAGGCGAACGGGTCCCGGCGCGGCTGCGGCTCCGTTGGCTGCCCGCCGGCCAACGACAGCAGCCGGTCGGTGAGGTCGGGGGCCGGGCGCACGTCACGGGCCTGCGCGAGCGCGCTGCGGGCCGTGCGGGCCGCGGCGAGCTCCGCCGCGCACTCCGGGCACATCGCGACGTGGGCCAAGGCACGCTCCGTCGCGGCGGGCGGCAACTGGCCGTCGACGAGCGCAGAGATCCAGGTGCCCAAGTGCGTGGTCATCGGGACACCGCCGGCGCGTCGAGGGCATCCGGGGCGAGCACCGGCTGGTCGAGGTCGTCGCCCTCCAGCCGGCCCGGCGCGCGGTGCTCGAGCGCCACCCGCAGCCGCGCCCGCGCCCGGTGGATACGCGAGCGCACCGTCCCGAGCTTGATGCCGAGGGTGACGGCGATCTCCTCGTAGGACAGGCCCTCGATGTCGCAGAGCACCACGGCGGCGCGGTACTCGGGGGGCAGCGCGTCGAGCGCGCGCTGCACGTCGTGGTCGAGGTTGTCGTGCTCATACGCCCGCTCCGGCGAGTGCCGGCCCTCAGCGGCGGGATAGCGGTCGCTGTCCTCGCCCATCGCGTCCATGCGGATGCGCTGCTTGCGCCGCATCTGGTCGAGGAAGAGGTTGGTGGTGATGCGGTGCAGCCACCCCTCGAAGGTGCCCGGGGTGTACGTCGACAACGAGCGGAAGACGCGCACGAACACCTCCTGCGTGAGGTCCTCCGCGTCGTGCTGGTTGCCGGTCAGGCGGTACGCGAGCCGGTACACCCGCGCGGAGTGGTCCCGGACGATCTGCTCCCATGACGGCGCCTGCCACGGCTGCTCGGTCGCGGAGCCTGTCATCAAGGTCCTCCCTGGTCGCCACGCCTGGTCGGCGTGCGAGGACCCCTAGTGTCCCAGGCCCACGCCAAAACTTCGAATACCGGGGCTGCGCGACCGGGGGCGCCTCCCGCTCCCCCGCGGGCGCGGCACTAGGCTGGCGCTCGACTGCGATCATCTCCGAGCATCGCCATCGAGCCCCGGGAGGCTGCCATCTCGACCGACAAGGCCCAGAGCTGGGTGTACGCCGAGGGCTTCCTCACCGAGGACGACACCCTGCTGCGCGCACGCGAGCGGGCGGGCCAGCTCGGCTGCACGCCGGTGCTGCCGGGCTCGGGCGCCGTGCTGCGGCTGCTCGCGGCGGCGGCGCAGGCCAAGGCGGTCGTGGAGATCGGCACCGGCGCGGGCGTCGGCTCGCTGTACCTCCTGCGTGGCATGCCCGAGGAGGGCGTGCTCACCACGATCGACGTCGAGATCGAGCACCAGCGCGCCGCGAAGGACGCCTTCAGCGAGGAGGGACTGCGCAGCACCCGCACGCGCACCATCTCCGGCCGCGCGCTCGACGTGCTCCCCCGCCTCACCGACGGCGGCTACGACCTGGTCTTCGTCGACGCGGACAAGGAGTCCTACCCGGCCTACGTCGAGCAGGCCCTGCGCCTGCTGCGCCCGGGCGGGGTGCTGGCGATCGACAACGCGCTGTGGCACGACCGCGTCGCCGACCCGGCCCGCCGCGACGAGGTGACCACGGTGATCCGCGAGGTCGGCCGCATGGTGCGCGACGACGCGCGGCTGCTGCCCGCGATGATCCCCAGCGGCGACGGGCTGCTCACCGCCGTCAAGCGCTGACCGGCCAGCCCTCGCACAAACCCCTGCCCCAAGTGGCGCCCGATTCACCCCTTCCCACGGAAGACTGGGCCCCTCGACTGGGGGTGATGAGGTGCTGCTTGGCATTCTCGGCATGGCGCTGGGCCTTGTCGCGGGGTGGGCCGTCCAACGAAGGACGCCGCTCTCGCCGCCCCTGCGCGACCTGGCGACATCTGGGATCACACTCCTCGGCATCGCCCTCACGATGGGGGCCACGGGCGACGCCGCCCGAGGCGGGGCGGGCATGGCGGCAGGCGCCGCCGTCGTCGCATTGGCCACCCTGGTCGCGCGACTGGTGAGGCCCGCCGACGACGTCAGCGCAGAGCGGCCAGGTACCGCAGCAGCAGACGGGCGCCGTAGCCGGTGGCGCCCTCGGTGACCTCGTGCTTGTCGGAGGCGGAGCGCGCGGGGCCGGCGATGTCGAGGTGCGCCCACGTGCGCGATCCCACGAACTCGCGCAGGAACAGCGCCGCCGTGATGGACCCGCCGCCGAACTCCGAGCCGTCGATCGGCACATGCCGCAGGTCCGCGACGTGTGAGCGCACCGCGGGCAGGTACTCCTCGACCAAGGGCATGCGCCACACGGCCTCGCCGGACTCCGCCGCGGCGGCCTCGAGCGCGGCGATCAGCCGGTCGTCGGCCGAGTACAGCGCGGCGTGCTGGCGGCCCAGGCCCAAGCTCGCCGCGCCGGTGAGCGTGGCGACGTCGATGAGCACGTCGGGATCCAGCTCGGCGTCGGCCCAGGCCAACGCGTCGCCCAGCACGAGGCGGCCCTCGGCGTCGGTGTTGGCGATCTCGACGGTGCGCCCGCCGTACAGCCGCAGCACATCGCCCGGCCGGTACGACGCCCCGCCGAAGTGGTTCTCGGCGAGCGGCAGCACAGCCGTGACGCGGTGCTGGCTGCCAGCGGCGGCGGCGCCCAGCACGGTGGCCAAGGCCACGGCGGCTCCCGCCATGTCCGTCTTCATCGGGACCATCGCCTCGCGCGGCTTGATCGACAGCCCGCCCGTGTCATACGTGATGCCCTTGCCGACCACGACCACATGGCGGCGGCCGCGCGCGGGGGCGTCGCCAGCCGGGGTGTAGTCGACGGTGACCAGCCGCGGCGTGGACGCGGAGCCGGCGCCGACGGCCAGGATGCCGCCGAAGCCCTCGGCGGCGAGCTCCTTCGGACCGCGCACCTGCACGGACAGCCCCGCCTCGGCGCCGAGCCGGACGGCCTGCTCGGCGAGCCACGCGGGGTTCTTGACGCTGGACGGCGTGTTCGCGAGGTCGCGCACCAGCCACGTGGCGGCGGCCTCTCGCGTGGCGTCCTCGACAGCGTTCGCGACCCGCACGCCGTGGCGCCCGAGCAGCACGAGCTCGTGGGCGGGTCGACGCCTCGCCGCGGCCTCGGGGGTGGACGACGCGGACGTCGGCACGGTGTAGGCGGCGAGCAGGTACCCCTCGACCAGCGAGCGGACGGCATGCGGCGCGCCGGGGCCGCCCTCGGAGGCCACCGATGTCACCACGCGGTCGAGCCCACGAGTGGCGCGGGCCAGGGCGGCGCCCGCGCGGCGCAACTCGTCGGGAGTGCCCGAGCCGACGCCCACAAGCACGACGCGGCGGGGAAGCCCCGCCCAGGGCAGGTCCGCGCCGCGTCCGATGGGGCGCGGGAGCTGGAGGGTGTAGGCCTCCCCGGCGGCGCCCGTCAGGCGGGCGCGCTCCGCGACCTCGGCGAGGTCGAGCCCATACCGGGCCGCCGCGTCGGCGGTGCCGGCGCGTGGCTGCAGGTCGCTCTCGTCGGGAGCCGCCGGGGCCACCGGCAGCGCGATCGCGTCGACCCGGGGGTCGTTCAGCAGCTCCGTGCTCGCCACCGCACCGGTGGCGAGCACGACAGCTGGAAGTTCACGCCCGGGCGCCGTGGCGGCGTCCGGGACTTCTCGGCGGGCCAATGTCAGCTGACGACCGAGGTCAGCGCCTCACCCAGCTCCTGGGCCTCGGTCGCGTTCAACTCGACGACCAGCCGGCCACCGCCCTCGAGGGGAACTCGCATGACGATGCCACGGCCCTCCTTGGTCACCTCGAGCGGGCCGTCACCTGTCCTCGGCTTCATCGCGGCCATGCGGGCTCTCCTTCGCGTCGTTCCTGACCGACCGAGCATCGTCGCGCGAGTGCCGAAGCACGCGCCGCTGCGAGCTGCGGGGCCGGATGTCCGGGATCATTCTAGGTCACCTGGCTCGACGCACGGGCAGGTCAGCGCGCCGAGTGTGCGGAACCGGTCACGGCGGCCATCCGGACGGCGGTGTGAACCGCCACATCGAGTCGATCCAGACCACCTGCAGCACCAGCATCAGGAGCACCACCGCGGCGAGCCAGAGCCGCCGCGCGAGCGTCGGCCCGCGCACCACCCCCGCCGTGACGGCGCCCAGCGGGAAGGCCAGCAGCAGGAACCGGGCGAGGCTCGACCCCGGCTCGATGGCGGCCGCCAGGTACAGCGGATACGCCGCCGACCACACGTGCAGCTCGTTGCCGAGCCGCCACGCCGCCGGGACCAGCAAGCAGGCCGCCAACAGCCCGAACCCGCCGATCAGCACCCAGGGGGCGGCGTCGCCGAACCAGAACCGCGAGACGTAGCCCCACGGCTCGAACGGCACGATCTCCCGGACCCCGCGCCACGAGCCCTGCGTCAACAGGTAGCCGTCGGGCTCGCCGGTCACCCAGCCGCAGATGAGCGGCCACGCGACGCCCGAGATCGCCGCCGTCGCGCCGAGCACCCCCAGGCCCACCAGGTCCCGCACCCCCAAGGAGTCCTCACCGCGCCGCGCGGCCCGCCAGCGCACCAGCGCGTGCACCACCACGACCGCGGCCATCGGCAGCGCGACAGCGCGCGTGAAGCCCAGCGCGAGGACGGCGACGGCCGCCCACGCGTAGCGGCGCTCCACCACCAGCAGCAGCGTCGTCGCGACCAGCAGCACCGCGAGCGACTCGGTGTACGCGACCTGCATGACCACGGCCGTGGGGAACACCGCGAAGAGGGTGACCGCCGCCAGCGGCAGCCCCGGGCGCGCGGCCACAGCCCGCGGGGCGCCGCGCTCCACGAGCCTGCGGATGACGATCGCGGCGAGTGCCCCGAGCGCGAGCGCGACCAGCGGGGCGACGATGTGCCACTCCGCGCCGGTGAGCCGCATGACCCCCCGCACCAGGTACGGGAACAGCGGGAAGAACGCCCACGGGTTCTGCTGGACGAGGCCATCGTCGCCGCGCGGCAGCTCGGCGGGATACCCGGTCTCGGCGATCTGGCGGTACCAGCCGGCGTCCCACAACAGGCCGGTGAACTGCAGGTACGACGGGTTCGCGGGGGTCCAGAAGTTGGCGACCTGGTCGCGCGCGACGACGATGAGCACGACGGCGGAGAACGCGCGCGCGCCGAGGTAGACGCCGAGCGCCTGCGCCCAGCCCGGCCAGCGGCGCGGATCGGCCAGCGCCCGGCGGCGCGATATCGCGGCGCCGGCCTCGTCGGCCTTGTTGGCGCCGTCGACCCCGTCGGCCGCCTGGCCGGGACGCTGTGCCGTCAGGTCTGCGCTCATCCGCCCCTCTCCCGTCATGCCAGGCCCCGCACCGCGTGCGCGGGCATGAGGTCGCCCCGGATGGCCGCGACCATGTCGAGCACGCGCCGGGTGGCCAGCACGTCATGAGCCCGGAAGACCCGGGCGCCCAGCCACGCGGCCACCGACGTCGCCGCGAGCGTGCCCTCGAGCCGGTCCTCCACCGGCAGCCCGAGGGCCTCCCCCACGAAGTCCTTGCGGGAGAACGCCATCAGTGTCGGATAGCCGAGGGCCACCACCGCCTCGGTGCGCCGCACCAGGTGCAACGAGTGCCAGGTGTTCTTGCCGAAGTCGTGCGTGGGGTCGACGAGCACAGACGCCGGGTCCACGCCGAGCGCCACGGCCCGGGCCGCCGACGCCCGCAGCGTCGCGACGACGTCCTCCACGACGCCGTCCAGCGGGTCTGCGGACGGGCCGCCGTCGGGCTGGCCCGCGCCTGCCCGGGGCGCGTAGGCGACCCGCAACGGGTCGGTGCGCGGCGCCGCTCCCCCGGTGTGCGAGCACACCACGCCCAGGCCGTGCTCGGCCGCCACCTCGACGAGGGCCGGGTCGTGGCCTGCCCAGGTGTCGTTGATGAGGTCGGCGCCGGCCAGCGCCGCCGCGCGTGCGACGTCCGCGCGCCAGGTGTCCACGCTCACCAGCAGGTCCGGGTGCCGGGCGCGCACCCGCTCGACCAGGGGTATGACGCGGGCGATCTCCTCGTCGGCGCCCACCCGTGGCCCGCGTCCGGCGCGCACCCCGCCGAGGTCCACCAGGTCGGCGCCCTCCTCGACGGCGCGGTCCACGGCCGCGTCGGCGCCGGCGTCGTCGAAGCGCGCGGCGGCGTAGAACGAGTCGGGCGTGCGGTTGACCACCGCCATCACCAGCGGGTGGCCCGGGCCGAACGTCCGTCCGCGCAGCCGCAGATCCGCCCCGGCGCCGGGCACGCCCGCACGCGTCATGACACCGAGCTCTCGGAGGCCTCCCGCTCGGCGCGGTTCGTCTGCTCGACGGCCGCGAGCTCGGCGGCGCGCAGCTCGGCGCCCCGCTCGCAGACGATGCGGACGGCCTCGTCGGCGTCGTCCACGACGTTGATCAGGTCGAGGTCGGCGGCCGCGATCATCCCGCGCTCGCGCACCGGGCCCCGCAGCCACTCGAGCAGGCCGGACCAGTAGTCCGTGCCGATCAGGACGATCGGGAACTCGGTGACCTTGTGGGTCTGCACCAGCGTGAGCGCCTCGAACAGCTCGTCGAACGTGCCGAAGCCGCCCGGCAGCACCACGAAGCCCTCGGCGTACTTCACGAACATCGTCTTGCGGGCGAAGAAGTAGCGGAAGTTGACGCCCAGGTCGACCCACTGGTTCATGCCCTGCTCGAACGGGAGCTCGATGCCGAGGCCCACCGACAGGCCGCCCGCCTCGCTGGCGCCCTTGTTCGCAGCCTCCATGATCCCCGGCCCGCCGCCCGTGATGACGCCGTAGCCGGCCTCGGCGAGCCCACGTCCCACGGCCTCGCCGATCACATAGTCCGGCGACCCGGCGGGCACGCGCGCCGAGCCGAAGACGCTCACCGCCGGCCCGACCTCGGCCAACGCGCCGAAGCCCTCGACGAACTCGCTCTGGATCCGCATCACCCGCCACGGGTCGCCGTGCAGCCAGCCGGCGCCGTCAGCCCCCGAGAGCAGGCGCTCGTCGGAGGTGGTGGCGGGGATCTGGTCGCGGCGCAACTGGAGCGGGCCCTTGCGGTAGACGGAGCCATTGGCCCCGCGGTCGTGACTTCTCATGGTCTCGACTCTAGGAGGTCTTCCCGGGGTTGCGGAGGCCCCTGGGAGACCACCTGCTCAGCTGAGCCAGGCTCCGAGCGCGTCGTGGCACGCCTGGAGCTGCCAGGCGGGGCAGCGCTCGTCGTCCTTGTGCGCGAGCACCGGGTCCCCGGGGCCGAAGTTGACGGCCGGCATGCCCAGCGAGGCGAAGCGCGCGACGTCGGTCCAGCCGTACTTCGGGGCGGGGGCGCCGCCGGTCTGGGCGAGCACGGCCTCCACGAAGTCGGCGGCCGTCGGGTCGTCGAGGCCCGGGCGGGCGCCGGCGGCGGCGTCGGTGACCACCACCTCGTAGCCCGCGAAGACCTCGCGGACGTGCTCCTCGGCCTCGGCCAGGCTCCGGGACGGCGCGAAGCGGTAGTTGACGGTGACGACGCACTCGTCCGGGATGACGTTCGTGGCGATGCCGCCGCGGATGCCGACGGCGTTCAGGCCCTCGCGGTAGACCAGCCCGTCCACCTCGACGGCGGCGGGCTCATACGCCTCCAGGCGCCGCAGCACCTCGCCGGCGCCGTGGATCGCGTTGGTCCCCGTCCAGGACCGGGCGGAGTGCGCCGCGACGCCCGGCACGCGCACCTCGACCCGCAGCGTCCCGTTGCAGCCGCCCTCAATACCCGCCGAGGTGGGCTCGCACAGCACCGCGAAGTCGCCCTCGAGCCACTCCGGGTGCTCCCGGGCGACGCGGCCGAGCCCGTTGAGCTCGGCGGCGACCTCCTCGTGGTCGTAGAACACCCAGGTGACGTCGCGCGCCGGCTCCGTGAGCCGCGCCGCGAGGGCGAGCTGGACGGCGACGCCGCCCTTCATGTCGACGGTCCCACGGCCCCAGATCTCCGCGTGCAGCCCCTCGCCCACGAGCCGGGTCGGCAGGTTGTCCGCCACCGGCACGGTGTCGATGTGCCCGGCCACGACCACCCGCGCGGGCCGGCCGAGCCGCGTCCGCGCGACGATCGCGTCGCCGTCACGCAGCACCTCCAGGTGCGGGAGGGGCGTCAGCACCGCTTCGATGGCGTCCGCCAGCGGCTTCTCGTGGCTGCTCGGAGAGGGCATGTCGCACAGCGCGCGGGTCAGCGTGACCAGGTCGGCGCTCAGGTCCAGCGGTGGCGCGGGGACCGGCACAGAGGCCGTCTGCGGCTGGTCGGGGCTCGGGTCGGACAGGTCACGCGCTGGCTCGGTCACAGCACGAACCCTAGCGAGGCTCCGTCTACGCTGGGGTGATGAGCACGCGCACGGCCTGGGGGTTCGGCCTTTCCACTGTGACCGACGATGGCCTGACCTTGGACGTCTGGTACCCATCACCACAGCTCGGCCCGGTGGACGAGGACGCCGAGGCGCCCGAGGACCTCCTCGCCGCCGAGGGCGCCGACCCGGCCCGCAAGGTCAGCACCCAGGTGGTGCGCACCATCGTCGACCTCGACGAGCCGCCTGCGACCACCGCCGACGCCTACCTGCGCCTGCACCTGCTCTCCCACCGCCTCGTGCCGCCGCACGGCCAAAACCTCGACGGCATCTTCGCCGTCCTGCCCAACGTCGTCTGGACGGACCGCGGGCCGTGCGCGCCCGAGGGCTTCGAGGCCACCCGCGCGCGCCTGCGCGTGGCGCACGGCGTGCCCGTCACGGTGTACGGCGTGGACAAGTTCCCGCGCATGGTCGACTACGTGCTGCCCACCGGCGTGCGGATCGCCGACGCCGACCGGGTGCGCCTCGGCGCCCACCTGGCGCCCGGCACGACTGTCATGCACGAGGGCTTCGTGAACTTCAACGCCGGCACCCTCGGCACCTCGATGGTCGAGGGCCGGATCTCGGCGGGCGTCACCGTCGGCGACGGCAGCGACATCGGCGGCGGCGCGTCCATCATGGGCACGCTGTCCGGCGGCGGCCGCGAGACCGTCTCCATCGGCCGGCGCACGCTGCTGGGCGCCAACGCCGGGCTCGGCATCCCGCTGGGCGACGACTGCGTGGTCGAGGCGGGCCTGTACCTCACGGCCGGGACCAAGCTCGTGGTGGTGGGCGGCGGCGACGACGTGCCCCCCGTGATCAAGGCGCGCGAGCTGGCTGGCGCCGACAACATCCTGTTCCGGCGCAACTCGCTGACGGGCGCCGTCGAGGCCGTCGCGCGCACCGGCGCCGGGGTCCGGCTCAACTCCGCGCTGCACGCCAACTGACCCATGACGCGTCGACACCGGCAGCGCCTCGGGCAACGCCTCGCCCGAGGCGTGGGGGCCGGGCTCGCCGTGCTCGCGGTGCTCGCCGCCGGGATCGTCGTCGTGGTGCTGGTGCTGGTGCGGTCGGAGCCGCCCGAGGTGACCGCTGAGCGGTGCGCCGTCGAGATCGACGGCGCGACGTGGGTCCTCAGCCCCGAGCAGGCGGGCAACGCGGCGCTGCTCTCGGCCACAGCCATCCGCCGCGGGCTGCCCGCCCGCGCCGTGACGATCGCCATCGCGACGGCCCTGCAGGAGTCGCGCCTGATCAACATCGACTACGGCGACCGCGACTCGGTGGGCCTCTTCCAGCAGCGCCCGTCACAGGGCTGGGGCACCGTCGAGCAGATCATGGACCCGGTGTACTCGACGAACGCCTTCTACGACGGCCTCGTCAAGGTGCAGGGCTACGAGCAGCTGCCCATCACCGAGGCGGCGCAGGCCGTGCAGCGCTCCGGCTTCCCCGACGCGTACGCCCAGCATGAGGGCCGCTCGCGGGCCTGGGCCTCGGCGCTCACCGGGTTCTCCCCCGGCACGCTCACCTGCGTGCTGCGCGAGCCCACCGGCGCGGGCTCGGCAGAGGCGTTCACCGCGCGCGTGGAGCGCGACTACGGCACGCTCCCGTCCTCGTCGTCCGTGGGCGAGGACGGGTCCACCACTGTGGCGGTCGACACCACCCCGCTCGCCCAAGGCGCCGAGGCCGAGCAGGAGCGGTTCGCCTGGGCCTTCGCCCAGTGGTCCGTGGCAGTAGCCGCCGAGCAGCAGATCACCCGGGTGTCCGTGAACGCCGAGACCTGGTCGCGGGACACCGGCGCCTGGGCGCCATCGGGCCGGGCGCTGCCCACCGGCGAGGTCCGCGTGACCCTCGCCGGTGAGGGCTGACCTCAGCGGGCGTCGGGCCCCACGTAGTCGCGCTCGACGGCGCCCGTGTAGATCTGGCGCGGACGGCCGATCTTGGTCTGCGGGTCGTTCATCATCTCGCGCCACTGGGCGATCCAGCCGGGCATCCGCCCCAACGCGAACAGCGGCGTGAACATCGACTCCGAGAAGCCCATCGCCTTGTAGATCAGGCCCGTGTAGAAGTCCACGTTCGGGTAGAGCTTGCGCGAGATGAAGTACTCGTCGCTCAGCGCGATCTCCTCGAGGCTGCGGGCGATGTCCAGCAGCTCGTCGTTCTTGCCCAGCGCCGCGAGCACCGCGTCGGCGCTCTCCTTGACGATCGCCGCGCGCGGGTCGTAGTTCTTGTAGACCCGGTGGCCGAAGCCCATCAGGCGGACGCCGTCCTCCTTGTTCTTCACCCGGGTCATGAAGTCGGTGGCGTCGCCGCCGTTGGCCTTGATCTCGCCGAGCATCTTCAGCACAGCCTCGTTGGCGCCACCGTGCAGCGGCCCGGAGAGCGCGTTGATGCCAGCCGCCACGGAGGCGTACAGGTTCGCGTGGCTGGACCCGACGATCCGCACCGTCGACGTGGAGCAGTTCTGCTCGTGGTCGGCGTGCAGGATGAGCAGCTTGTCGAGCGCGTTGACCACCACCGGGTCCGCCTCGTACTGCTGGTACGGCACCGCGAACGTCATGCGCAGGAAGTCCTCGACGTAGCCGCGCGAGTAGTCCGGGTACAGCAGCGGCTCGCCATGCGACGTGCGGTGCAGGTACGACGTGATGGTGCGCGTCTTGGCCAGGATGAGCACCGTGGCCAGCTCGACCGTCTCGGGGTCGAACGGGTCGAGGCTCTCCGGGTAGAACGTCGCCAGCGCGTTGATGGCCGACGACATGACGGCCATCGGGTGCGCGTTGCGGGGGAACGTCCCCATGAACGTGCGGAAGTCCTCATGCACCAGGGTGTGGCGGTTGACCCGCTCGACGAAGGCGTCGAGCTCGGTGGGCGTCGGCAGCTCGCCGTGCACCAGCAGGTACGCCACCTCGAGGAACGTGGACTTCTCCGCGAGCTGCTCGATCGGATAGCCCCGATACCTCAGGATCCCGGCGTCGCCGTCGATGTAAGTCACCTGGGACTCGCATGAGGCGGTGTTCATGAAGCCCGGGTCGACAGTCACCAGGCCGGTGTCGCGCAGCAGCGACGAGACCACGATGCCGTCGTTGCCCTCGCTCGCAGGGACCACGGGGAGCTCGTAGCTCGAGCCGTCCACAGTCAGGTGGACGGGCGAGGCACCGGCGTCAGGCATGGAGTTCCTTCCTGCGACGACAGGTGACGCCGGGCGGGCGTACCGAGTCATCGTTGATCGCGACCGCTCGGGCCGGCTGTTCGACCGTCATTGGCCAGCCACGACGGTACCTGCGCCGCGCTCGTGCTGACCAATCTAGGCGGGCATTTGGTCCCAGGTGTGAGCACGATCACAGTCGTGGGTCACACCTGGCGCGGGGCCCGGACGTCACCGCCCGCCGAGCCGTCGGGCAGCCTCGGCGACGTGCTCATCCGACGCCGTCAGCGCGATGCGGACGTGCCCCGCGGCGGCCGGCCCGTAGAACGCGCCCGGCGCGACGAGGATGCCGCGGTCCGCGAATGCGGAGACCGTGGCCCAGCAGTCCTGTGGACCGCCCTGCGGCCGCGTCCACAGGTAGAGGCCCGCCTGGGAGCCGTCCACCACGTGGCCCGAGCCCTCCAGCGCCTCGCGCAACACCTCGCGCCTGGCCCGGTACCGCTCGCGCTGCTCCGCGACATGCTCGTCGTCGCGCAGGGCGACGGCTATCGCGGCCTGCACCGGGCCGGGGACGATCATCCCGGCGTGCTTGCGCAGCTCCAGCAACGGGGCGATGAGCGCGCCGTCGCCCGCCACGAACGCCGCCCGGTAACCGGCCAGGTTCGACTGCTTGGACAACGAGTACACGGCCAGCAAGCCGGACAGGTCTCCCCCGGTGACACGCGGGTCCAGGATGCTCGGCACGCCGCCCGACGCCCACGGCTCATCCCACGCCAGCTCGGCGTAGCACTCGTCCGAGGCCACCACGACGGGCTTGCCGGTCCGGGCCTGCGCCGCGCGGGCAGCCGCCACCACCGCCGCCAGCTCCTCGACGCCGAGCACCGTGCCATCCGGGTTGCCGGGCGAGTTCAACCACACCAGCCGCACGTCGTCCGCGCCCGGGGCGCCAGGAGCGAGCCGGGCGACGACGTCGTCCACAGCGACGGGCCGCGCGCCCGCGAGGCGCGCGCCCAGGTCATACGTCGGGTACGCGGTGGCAGGGTGCAGCACCACGTCGTCAGGGCCCAGCCCCAGTTGGGAGGGCAGCCACGCGACGAGCTCCTTGGAGCCGACCGTCGGCAGCACCGCGGCCGGGTCCAGGCCCGGAACACCGCGGCGACGCGCGAACCACTCGACGACGGCGGCGCGCAGGTCGGCCGTGCCGTGGGTGGTCGGGTAGCCCGGGGAGTCCGACGCCGCCGCCAGGGCGTCCCTGACGACCTTCGGGGTCGGGTCCACGGGGGTGCCCACCGACAGGTCGACGATCCCGCGCGGATGCGCCCGCGCGGACGCGGCATACGGCCCCAGTGAGTCCCAGGGGAAGTCGGGCAGGGCGCCGACGACCAAGCCCACCGGATCAGTCCGTGTGGATCTGGAGCGGCAGCGTCGCGATGATGGGGTGGTCCTTGTCGATCTCGCCCATCTTCGCCGCGCCACCCGGCGAGCCCAGGTCGTCGAAGAACTCGACGTTCGCCTTGTAGTACTCAGACCACTGCTCGGGGACGTCGTCCTCGTAGTAAATGGCCTCCACCGGGCACACCGGCTCGCAGGCGCCGCAGTCCACACACTCGTCAGGGTGGATGTACAGCGACCGCTTGCCCTCGTAGATGCAGTCCACGGGACATTCCTCGATGCACGCCTTGTCCTTGACGTCAACGCAAGGCTGGGCGATCACATACGTCACGGCTGTCCTCCACGGACCGAGCAGGGTCGACGGGTCTGGCAGTCAGGCTGCGAGCGGCGCCCTGCGCACCGCCCGACCTAGTATCCCCCAGGTGAGCAACCAGACGAAGCGCCGTCCGCTGTGTGAGGCACGGCCATGAGCCCGACCGAGCCGGCGCCGGTGCCCGCATGGCGCGCGTGGACGCCCGGCATCCGCGTCGTGGTCCGGCGGACTCTGCCCGCCGACGACACACAGCGCTGGACCGACGTGCTCGGCGACCTCGTGGCCGTCGACGACGACGGGGTGAGCGTCGCCACCCGCCACGGCACGGTGCGGGTGCCCGCCGACGAGATCGCGCTCACCAAGATCGTGCCTCCGGCTCCCCCGCGACGCCCACGCGCGCGCTGACCGCCCCAGCCCGGCGCCGGGCTGGGGCGGGGCGGTGCGTCACTCCACGGGGGCCGCGCCGCAGACCACCTTGTTCTGGGCCTTGTAGGTCGTGGTGTCGGCGTCAGTCTCCTTGAGCACGCCGTCCAGGTAGAGCTTGCGGGTGACGGTGACAGTGAAGCCCGGGTTGCCCGCCGACTGCGGCTCGCACGTCGGGGACGTGCTGTAACTCGTCCCCACGGCCTTGACGTTGCTGCGGCCGCTGGTCGTGGTCTCCACCGTCCAGTACTTCGTGCTCCAGGCCCGCACGTGCACGCGTCCCTCGCCCACCCACGCCTGCAGCACCACGCCGTACGGGGTGTTGTTCTCCCACTTCATGTCCAGGGTCGGGGTGAACAGCGTCGCCTCACGGCCCTCCGGGTAGCGCGCGATCCACTCCGAGTGCGGGTGGTGCTCCACATCCCCGAACCCGGCGAGGTGGCCGATGTTGAACGTCGTCGTCGCGAGCTGCGACAGGCCGCCGCCCATGCCGTCCACGTGCTCGCCGTTCTTGATCACGCCAGCCGCCACATACCCGTTGGCGGCGGTGACCGGCCCGACGGTCTCCGCCAGGCTGAACGTCTCCCCCGGGAGCACGACAGTCCCATTGACCCGCTGCGCGCCCAGGGTGATGTTCTTGGTGCGCTTGGGCTCGGAGTTCAGCGGCGTCGAGAACTCGGCGACGACCTCCTTGACGCCCAGCGCCTCCAGCTTCGCGGTGGACTGCGCCGGGTCGGACTTGACGAGCTCGACAGTGGCCGTGCGGACATCGGCGACCGCGGCGGCCGCGACGGCCGTCGCCACCGCCTGCGGGTCCAAGGTCGTCCCCGGCTCGCCGGGCACCACCGTCGGCGCCCCGTTCACGAACTCGAAGTGGGCGTCCGCCGACTCGGTGAGCAGGTCGGTCGTCTGGTTGAGGACCTCCTCCACCAGCAACGCGCCGTCCATCTGCAGCACCAGCCCCGAACCGCTCGGCGCCATCGTCGAGGCCGCTGCGAGGGTCTCCGGGGTGAAGTTCACCACCTGGTCCTCGACCTGCAACGACACCGGCGCCGCCACGACGCGCCGCGCGATGGTCTGCAGCGCGGCATCGGTCTCGTCCTGCGTGATCTCCGGCTCGACGACCGTCGTGGGCAGCGCCAGCGGGCGCGGCGCCGTCAGCCACTCGTCCCGGAGCATCTCCGCGGCGGCCGCCGTGTCCAGCGCCAACCCGTCCACCGCGTCCGTGGCGTGGGCGTCGCCGTCCACGAACACGATCGCGCCATCCACCGGGTCCAGGGCCAGAGCGTCCGCCAGGCCCTCGACCGCCGTGTCGAACGCCGACTCGTCGACCGCCGTGACCGGCTGCTGCTCGCCCACGCCCGCGATGTGCTGCCACATCCGCGCCGGCGACAAGTCCACACCGGTCAGCGAGTCGACCGTCGCCTCGACGTCGAAGCTCAGGCCTGCCTCCACCGGGTCGAGCCTCGCGCTCTTCTCACCCGCGGACACCGGCACCGCCGACGTCGCCAGATCGGCCAGGCCAGACGTCAGCGCCGCCTTCGCGGCAGCGGCGTCCAAGCCGCCGACCTCGACGCCCGCGACCGTCGCGCCACGAGGCACCCGGCTGCCCAACGCGTACGCGGAGCCCACGTACGCGCCACCCAGGACCACAGCGACCAGGCCCGTGATGAGCAGCGCCTTCGGCCAACGACGGGACCGCTCATCCGATGCGAAGCCGTCCAGCGGCGAGCCGGAGCCCCCACCGGTGTCGGCGGCCTTCGTCGACGCCGCGGGGGCGGGCGCAGGAGCCGGGGCCGGGGCCGGGGCGGCGGGCGCGGCGACCGAGGTCGGCGCCCAGCCCGAGGACGTGGCCGGTGCCTGGTTCGGCGGGAGCGCGGGCGTCCGCGTGGGCGCCTGGGCAGGCGCCGAAGCCGCAGGCCCGGCCGCCATCGGCGCGGTGAGCTGGGCGGTGGCGGACGCCTGGGCGGGAGCGGATGCGGGCGCGGCAACCGGCGCCTGCGTCACGGGAGCCTGCGTGGGGGTCGCAGCGGGCTGTCGAGGGGCGACGACAGGCGTGGCGGGCTGCGCGGGCGTGGCGGCCTGCGTCGGCGCGGCGGCGGCTGGCCGAGGCGCAGCAGGCGGCGCGGTGACCGGAGCCGGTGCGGCAGGCTGTGCGGCCGGCGCAGTAGGCGGTGCGGGCGGCGCAGCGCTCGGCGCGGGCGGAGTCGGCGTGGCGGGGCCCTCGCCCGGGGCTGCCGCGCTCACAGGAGTCCGGGCAGCCTCGGCGTCGGGCGACGGCGCGGCGGCGGCGGGCCAGCCCTGCCAGCCACCCACCGACGTCGCCTGATCGGCCGATGTCGAACGCGGCGGCACGACGGACCCGCGCTCGGGCAGGTCGGAGGCAGCGGCCGATGGCGCCTGGCTCGCTGTGACGGCTGCGGCTGCGGCCGCGGCCGCTGTGACTGCGGCGGCCGGAGTCGTCGCCTCGGGCCGCGCCTCGGCGGTGGTCTGCGTGGACGCGGTCTCGTCGGCGGACGTGGTGTCGTCCTTGGACGTGGTGTCGTCGCTGGCAGTGGTGTCGGAGACGGGCGCGATGCGGTCGCGGGCGTCGAGGTCGGCGGCTTGGACGCCGCTGCCGCGAAGGCG
>NZ_JAUDBQ010000019.1 GCF_030372105.1 Cellulomonas cellasea
GTATAGGAGCCAGCCACACCGCCTCCCACCACAGCGCCCCCCACGACCCCGCCGCCGACGGGCAAGACCTGCACCGCGACCTTCGCCGTGCAGAACTCCTGGCCCGGCGGGTTCCAGGGCTCCGTCACGGTGAAGGCCGGGTCCACTCTGCTGAGCAGCTGGTCCACCTCCTTCACACTGCCCTCGGGCACGAGCGTGGCGCAGGCGTGGAACGGCGAGGCCAGCACCTCGGGCGGCGTCACCACCGTGAAGAACGCCGCGTGGAACGGCCTGCTCAACCCGAGCGCGACGGTCACGTACGGGTTCATCGGATCGGGCAACGCCCCCACCGGCGCCGTGGCAGTCGGCTGCACCGCGAGCTGACCGCCGCCTGAGCCGGCCGCCTGATCCACACGCCGGCCTGACCGAGCGCCCCGCAGCAGCGTGGCGTTCACCGTGACAGGGCCCGCGCGCACGATGGAGCCCCACCCCCCGGGTGCTCCACCGCGCCGCGGGCCCTGTCGCGTCCGGGGCGGGCTGCGACTGGCCTGTGATGGGATGGCTCGATGGTGGACATCCGCGCCGTCCGGGGCGCACTCGACAACTCAGTGGCCGAGGCCGTGCGGGCGCTGGCGGCCCGGGCCCACGACGCCGACGGGGTGGCCCCGCTGTCCGAGCAGCCGCTGCTGTGGCTCGCCGACCCCGCCGCCCCGGTCGCGCATCTGCTCGTCGAGCGGCCCGGCGGGCCCGAGGCTCCGGGCGGCGCGCTCGTCGGGTACGCACAGCTCGACCTGGGCGCGCCGGGGGCGGCGTCCGCGGAGCTGGTGGTGGATCCCGCCGTCCGCCGGCGGGGCATCGGGCGGGGGCTGCTCGGCCAGGCGCACGCCCTGGCCGAGTCGGCCGGAGGCCTGCGCGTCTGGGCGCATGGCGACCTGCCGCCGGCCCAGGCCCTCGCGCGGGCTGCGGGGATGGCCCCGGTGCGCGAGCTGTGGCAGATGCGGCTCGACCTGCGCACCGCGGACCCGGAGCCAGGCGCGGCGTCCTCGCCGCAGCCGCCGCAGATGCCCGACGGCGTCACCGTCCGCACGTTCGTCCCCGGCAAGGACGAGGACGCCTGGGTGGCGCTCAACGCGCGCGCGTTCGCCGACCACCCCGAGCAGGGGCGCCTGACCCGCGCCGACCTGCTGGCCCGCGAGGCGGAGCCGTGGTTCGACCCGGAGGGCTTCTGGCTCGCCGAGCGTGACGGCCGCCTGCTGGGCTCGATGTGGACGAAGGTCGCGGAGCCGGGCGTCGGCGAGGTCTACGCGCTGGGCATCGACCCCGACGCCCAGGGGCTGGGCCTCGGCGGGGCGCTGACCCGGCTGGCCGTGGCGGCGTTGCGCGAGCGGGGCCTGGGCGCCGTGGAGCTCTACACCGAGGGTGACAACGAGCCCGCGATCCGCACGTACGCACGGGCCGGTTTCACACGTTCGGCCGTGGACGTGATGTACGGGACGCCTGCCCTCAGCGCGCGACCAGTGACACGATGAACGTATGAGCGACGACACAGCACCGACGCCCGACCGGAGCGCCGACCGCGACGCGCGCACGCCCGGCGCCGACGCGATCGCCCTGGTGGCCCCCGAGGGGCCGTCGGCCGTGCACGCCGCCCCAGACCCGGAGGAGGGCCTGCCCGACGATGCGGACGCGCCCGCCCGCCCGGTGCGGGCGCTGCCGCCCGAGCTGGCCGCGCACATCGCCGAGCACATCGCCGAGGACGACTCCGAGAAGCGCCCCGCCGGCGCCGACGCCCCACTGCCCGAGGGCCGGTTCCTCGACCGGGAGCTGAGCTGGCTGGCGTTCAACCAACGGGTGCTCGAGCTCGCCGAGGACCCGAGCCAGCCGCTGTTGGAGCGGGTGCGCTATCTGGCGATCTTCTCCTCGAACCTGGACGAGTTCTTCATGGTGCGGGTGGCCGGGTTGAAGCGGCGCATCGCGACGGGGCTGGCGGTGACGGCCGCGTCGGGGCTGAGCCCGCGCCAGGTGCTCGAGGCCATCAGCGTGCGCGCCCATGAGCTGGTCGCCCGGCACGCCCGGGTCTTCGCCGACGAGGTGCAGCCGGCGCTCGCCGCGGAGGGCATCACCATCGTGCGGTGGGACGACTTGGGCGACGGGGAGCAGGATCGGCTGCGCAAGTTCTTCCGGCGCCAGATCTTCCCGGTGCTGACCCCGCTGGCCGTGGACCCGGCCCACCCGTTCCCGTACATCTCCGGGCTGTCGCTGAACTTGGCGGTCGTGGTGACGAACCCGACGACGGGCAAGGAGCACTTCGCACGGGTGAAGGTGCCGCCGCTGCTGCCGCGGTACATCGCCGTGGACGCGCGCGGCCGCCCGAGCGCCCCCAGCACGCAGGCCGGGACCTTGGAGACGGGCCCGACGTCCTTCGTGCCGGTGGAGGACGTCATCTCCCAGCACCTCGACCAGCTCTTCCCGGGCATGGACATCGTGGAGCACCACACGTTCCGGGTGACCCGCAACGAGGACGTGGAGGTTGAGGAGGACGACGCGGAGAACCTGCTCCAGGCGATGGAGAAGGAGCTGCTGCGGCGACGGTTCGGCCCGCCGGTGCGCTTGGAGCTCGCCGATGGCATCAGCCCGCGCATCCGCCAGCTGCTGGTCCGCGAGCTCGGCGTCGTCGAGGAGGAGGTGTACCAGGTCCCCGCGCCGCTGGACCACACGGGCCTCAACCTCATCGCGGACCTGGACCGGCCGGACCTGCAGTACCCGCACTTCGTGCCGTCGACGCACCGCCACCTCGCCGAGGTGGAGAGCGCGACACCCACCGACGTGTTCGCGGCCATCCGCGAGCGGGACATCCTGCTGCACCACCCGTACGACTCGTTCTCCACGTCGGTGCAGACGTTCCTGCAGCAGGCGGCCGCGGACCCGCAGGTGCTGGCCATCAAGCAGACCCTGTACCGCACGTCCGGCGACTCCCCGATCGTCGACGCCCTGATCGACGCGGCCGAGGCCGGCAAGCAGGTGCTGGCCCTGGTGGAGATCAAGGCCCGCTTCGACGAGCAGGCCAACATCTCGTGGGCGCGCAAGCTCGAGCAGGCGGGCGTGCACGTCGTCTACGGGATCGTGGGCCTCAAGACGCACTGCAAGCTGTCCCTCGTCGTCCGGCAGGAGGCTGACGGGCTGCGCCGCTACTGCCACATCGGCACCGGCAACTACAACCCGAAGACGGCCCGCATCTACACCGACCTGGGCCTGCTGACCTGCGACCCGGATGTCGGCCAGGACCTGACGCGCCTGTTCAACCAGCTCTCGGGCTACGCGCCGAAGTCCCGGTTCCACCGCCTGCTCGTGGCGCCGCGCTCGGTGCGCACCGGGCTTGTCGAGCGCATCGAGCGCGAGGCGCAGGCCGCCCGGGAGGGCCGCCCGGCGTGGATCAAGATCAAGGTCAACTCGATGGTCGACGAGGCGGTGATCGACGCGCTGTACCGGGCCTCGCAGGCCGGGACGCCCATCGACCTGGTGGTGCGCGGCATCTGCGCGCTGCGGCCCGGGGTGCCGGGCCTGAGCGACACCATCCAGGTGCGCTCGATCCTGGGCCGGTTCCTCGAGCACTCGCGCATCTTCGCGTTCGCCGCCAGCGACGGGGTGCCCACCGGCGCCGGCCAGCCGGCGGACCCGGGGCCTGAGGTGTTCATCGGCTCCGCCGACTTGATGCACCGCAACCTGGACCGCCGCGTCGAGGCGCTGGTGCGCATCACGGACCCGGAGGAGACCGCCGAGCTGGTGGGGCTGATCGACGAGTCAGTGGACCCGGGAACCTCGAGTTGGCACCTGGCCGCCGACGGCTCGTGGACGCGGCACGCCACAGCGCCCGACGGGACCCCGCTGCGCGACCTGCAGGCCTCGCTCATCCGCCGTCAGCGGCGGCACGGGGCCGCCCGGTGAGCCCTGCGCGACAGCCGACGGTCCAGGCGGCCGGCGCGCTCGTGTGGCGCGTGCGACAGGGATCCCTGCAGGTGGCGCTGGTGCACCGGCCCCGGTACAAGGACTGGTCGTGGCCCAAGGGCAAGCTCGAGCCCGGCGAGGGGCTGGCCGCCGCGGCGATCCGGGAGGTCGCCGAGGAGACCGGCCACGACGTGGTGCTGGGCATGCGACTGCCCACGGTGCGGTACGCGCTGGCCGACGGGCGCCGCAAGCACGCGCACTACTGGGCCGCGCAGGTCGCCGGGCGTCCGGACGCCCCCGCGCTGCTCGCCCGGCCGCCGGTGCCGCGCGCGTCGACCACCGAGATCGACGCGGTGCGCTGGATGGACGTGGAGACGGCGCAACGCAAGCTCACGCGCTCCGACGACCAGAAGCCGCTGGCCGAGCTCGTCGACGCGTTCAACCGGGGATGCCTCGACACTCGGGCGGTCATCGTCGCCCGGCATGGCAAGGCCGTCAGCCGGGCCGCGTGGGCGGGCGACGAGGCAGACCGGCCCCTCACCCCGCTCGGCCGGCGGCAGGCCCAGGCCCTGGTCCCGGTGCTCTCCGCCTTCGGCGTCACGCAGGTCGTCACGAGCCGTTGGGCCCGATGCGAGCACACCGTGGCGCCGTATCTGGCGGCGACGGCTGGCGGCGCCATCGTCTCCGAGCGCCTCACCGAGGCGTCGCATCAGAGCTCCCCCGGCCAGGTCGCCGCCGAGGTGGAGGACCTGCTGACGGGCCGCACGGACGCCGTGCTGTGCACCCACCGGCCAGTGCTGCCGACGATCCTCGACGTGCTGGGCGCCCACGCCCGCCGCAAGGTCGCCGACAAGCTCCCCGCGGCCGACCCGTTCCTCGCCCCCGGCGAGGCGCTCGTCGCGCATGTCGCGCTCACCGAGAAGGGGCCGCGCGTGGTCGCGGCAGAACGACACCTGCCCGCGGCCGACTGACGGCTCGCGGGCAGGTGGGCGTTCGACGTGCGGGCGCTCAGGAGAGCAGCGGGTTCAGCATCCAGAAGAAGATGGCTGCGACGAGCGCCGCCGCCGGGATGGTCAGCAGCCAGGCGAGGCCGATGTTCTTCGCGACGCCCCAGCGCACCGCCGACAGCCGCTTGGTGGCGCCGACGCCCATGATCGCCGAGGTGATCGTGTGCGTGGTCGACACCGGCGCGCGCAGGACGAACGCGTTGACGTAGAGCACCACAGCGGAGACCGACTCGGCGACGAAGCCGCGCGCGGGGTCCAGCTCGATGATCTTGCGTCCCAGCGTGCGCATGATGCGCCACCCGCCGGCGTAGGTCCCCGCGGAGATCGCCGCGGCGGCCGCCAGCTTGACCCACAGGGGGATCTCGCCGGGGCTCGCCCAGCCGACGGTGAGCAGCGCGAGGAAGATCACGCCCATCGTCTTCTGCGCGTCCTGCAGGCCGTGGCCCAGCGCCATGGCGGCCGCCGAGGCGGTCTGCGCGAGGCGGAACCTGCGAGTGGTGCGCGACGGCGCCGCGTTGCGGATGAGCCACAGCAGCCCGACCATCACGAAGAACGCGAGGCCGAAGCCGACGAGCGGCGAGATGATCATCGGCAGGACGACCTTGTCGACGATCGCGCTGCCGTAGATGCCCAGGCCACCGGCGAGGCCGGCGCCGACGAGGCCGCCGATCAGGGCGTGCGTGGAGGACGAGGGCAGGCCGAACCACCATGTGATGAGGTTCCACGTGATCGCGCCGACGAGGGCGCACAGCACCACCACGAGGGCGGTGTGCGAGGAGGCGTGCTGCAGGTCGACGATCGACGTGGCGATCGTCTCGGCGACCTCCGTGCCGAGCAGCGCGCCGGCGAAGTTCATCACCGCGGCCATGATGAGCGCGGCCCGCGGGGTCAGCGCACGCGTCGAGACCGAGGTCGCGATGGCGTTGGCCGCGTCGTGGAAGCCGTTCGTGTAGTCGAAGCCGAGTGCGAGCGCGACGACAAGGATGACAAGTGCGAGTTCCACCGGAGCTCAGGACTCCTTGAGGGCGATGGTCTCGACGGTGTTCGCCACCTTCTCGAACGCGTCAGCGGCGTCCTCGAGCTTCTCCACGACCTCCTTGAGCTTCATCAGCAGGATGGGGTCGGTGATCTCGTCGAAGAGCTGCGCGAGGAGCTTGCGGTGGGTCTTGTCGGCCTGGTTCTCCAGGCGGTTGACCTCGACCCAGTAGTCGGCGAGGTCCTCCATCGAGCGCAGCCGCGGCATCGCGTCGGCAGTCAGCTCGGCGGCCCGCTGCAGCACCTGGACCTGGTCCGAGACGCGCGCCGGGAGCTCCTCGAGCTTGTAGAGCACGATGAGGTCGGCGGCCTCCTCCATGAAGTCCATGCAGTCGTCCAGCGCCGAGGCGAGGCCGTAGATGTCATCCCGGTCGAACGGGGTGACGAAGGTCTGGTTGAGGCGACGCATGATCGTGTGCGTCGCGTCGTCGGCGAGGTGCTCCACCTCGACCAACTGCTTGGCGATCGCCTTCCGGGCGGGACGTTCAGCGCCGAGCAACTCGGCGAGCAGGTTGGCGCCCGTCACGAGATGAGCTGCTGAGGCGGCCAAGAGGTCGAAGAACGAGGTATCGCGCGGGGTCAGGCGCAGGCGCACGGCAGGCTCCGATGGGGGGGATGCAGGTCGGGCACAGGCTAGGGCAGAAGCGCGGGGGGCGCGCAACCCTGGTGTGTCTGGCACGCATGTGTTCGGGGGGACTGGACGGGGAATTCGAGGCGACGCCGGACCGCAGAGCGCCTGTCGGCGCGAAGGCCGCTCGAAGCGGCATTGTGTGGAGCCCGGGGCTACCGCGATCCGACGTCGGAAAAATCATACGCCCGGCGCCTGAGGGCTCCGCAACGCTCAGTCGAGCTTCTCCACCCGCCACAGCGCTGCGGCCTCTTCGAGTTCCTCAGCCGTTCTGACCAGCGAGGACGCCCCGCGGGTGAGTTGATGCGCGGCCCGGTCGTCACTCGTCTCCAGGTAGTCCGCGTCGAAGGCGGCCCCGGTGGCGAGCACTCGGCAGAACGCCGCGCCGCGCTCCAGCGCCACGGCCAAGTCGCCTGTGTAGACCCCGGAGAGGACGGCGTCGGCCACGTCGCGCACCTCGTCGGGCCCCGGCGGGCTGGCCACCCCCGCCACCGCGTCATGCACGGGCGCCGCCGCGAGGCCCAGCCGGTACCGCTCCGCGACCGTGCCCGGGTCGCGGCGCACCCATTCGCGCAGCACGTACAGCCGCCACAGGGCGCCGGGCAGCGTGCCGGACGGGCTGTCCGCCCACATCGCGGCCACCACGTCCAGGCCCTCCGCCTCGACGAGCCGCACCAGCCGCTCGACCAGCTCGGGGTCGTCGGCGCCGGTGCGCCCATGCCGCACGATCGCGCCAGCGGTGGTGTGCGCGACCTCGGATCGGACCGCCGGGTCGATGCCGCCGGGCAGGCTCTCCGCCTGCTGCTGGTCGAGCCGGGCCGGTCGTCGTGGACGTCTCGCCGCGCCGTCTGAGGTGCTCATCGTTACATTGTCAACGAGGCCGAAGTCGGTGCGCACACCGTGGTGGGCGCCCTTCCGGTTGGTCACAGGCACTGGAGGCGAACCATGGCGCAGTCCGCAGCAGGCTCAGCACAGGAACGTCATCCGGATCACAACAAGGCCGTCGCGCTGGCGGTCGCCGCCGCAGTCGGTGGGTTCCTGTTCGGGTTCGACAGCTCGGTCATCAACGGCGCGGTCGACGCGATCGAGGACACCTTCGAGCTCAACGCCACGCTGACGGGCTTCGCGGTGGCGGTCGCACTCCTGGGATGCGCATTCGGCGCATGGGCGGGAGGCCGGCTCGCCGACCGCTGGGGCCGCCCGCGGGTCATGCTGCTGGGCGCGATCTTGTTCTTCGTGTCCTCACTGGGCTCGGGCTTCGCCTTCGCGGTGTGGGACCTGATCTTCTGGCGGATCGTGGGCGGCATCGGCATCGGCATCGCGTCGGTGATCGCCCCGGCGTATATCGCCGAGATCGCGCCGGCGGCCATGCGCGGCCGGCTCGGGTCGCTGCAGCAGCTCGCGATCACGCTCGGCATCTTCGCCGCCCTGCTCTCGGACGCGCTGTTCGCGAACCTGTCGGGCGGCGCCAACGAGCCGAGCCTGTTCGGCCTGGCCGCGTGGCGGTGGATGTTCATCGTGGCCGTCATCCCCGCCACGGTGTACGGGGTGCTGGCGATGCGGATCCCCGAGTCGCCGCGCTACCTGGTGGCCGAGGGGCGGCCCGACGAGGCCGTGAAGGTGCTGTCCCGGGTGCTCGGCCCGGATGAGGACCCGCGTGCGCGCGTGCGCGACATCGAGAAGACGATCGAGACCGACAAGGCCCTCGCCGACCAGGCGTCGTTGCGCGGGCCCACGCTGGGCCTGCTGCCCATCGTGTGGGTCGGCATCCTGCTGTCGGTGTTCCAGCAGTTCGTCGGCATCAACGTGATCTTCTACTACTCCACGACGCTGTGGCAGGCCGTCGGCTTCGACGAGTCGGACTCGTTCATCGTCTCCGTCTTCACGTCCGTCACCAACGTGGTGGTCACGTTCATCGCCATCGCGCTGATCGACAAGGTGGGCCGCCGCCCCATCCTGCTCACCGGGTCCTTGGGCATGACGGCGATGCTCGGCGTGATGGCGCTGGCCTTCACGCAATCCGTCGGGCCCTCGGACGATGTGACGCTGCCCGGCGCCTGGGGGCCGATCGCCCTCGTCGCGGCCAACCTGTTCGTCGTCTTCTTCGGGGCGTCCTGGGGGCCGCTGGTGTGGGTGCTGCTCGGGGAGATGTTCCCGAACCGCATCCGCGCGGTGGCGCTGGGGGTCGCGGCGGCGTGCCAGTGGATCGCCAACTTCCTCATCACCGTGTCCTTCCCTCCGATGCTCGCCGCGTTCGGCGCCACCGGCCCGTACCTGATGTACGCGGTGTTCGCGGCGCTGTCGTTCTTCTTCGTGCTGTGGAAGGTGCCGGAGACCAAGGGCGTCGAGCTCGAGGACATGCAGGGCAAGACCCGGCAGCGCAAACCCCGCTCGGCCTGACGCCCGCGCCCGGAGTCAGCGGGCCCCGGCGCCACGCGCCGCGCTCACTCGGAGGCGGTCGGACAGGGCGAGGACCTCGTCACGCAGGGCGTCCGGGGCGATCACCTCGAAGTCCCAGCCGAGCCCGGCCAGCATGCGGGCCATGCCGTCGAGGTTCTCCGCGCGCGCCTCGAGGAGCACACCGTCGACGTGCTCGCTCAGCCGTCCCACGCTCCGGGGCAGGCGCGCGCCCGCGTCGGCGAGGGTGGTCCGCAACACGACGGAGACCTCATGCGACCACCTGACCGCCCCGATGCCCGAGACGACCTGCGTCCGGGCGTCGAAGTCGGCGGGCACGTCGTAGGAGCCCTCGCCCTGTGTGACTGAGGCGATGCGGTCCAGGCGGAAGGTCCGCACGTCGTGTCGGGCGTGGTCGTGTCCGGTGGCGTACCACCGGCCGGAGTGGAAGACCAAGCCGTAGACGTCGACCTCACGCTGCGAGTCCCGCCCATCCCATGCGGTGTACTCGATCAGGACGGTGCGCCGCGCTTGGGCTGCCGAGGCGAGGCCAAGCAGCGTGTCGGCGCCGGCGGGAGCGGCGGGGAGCGGCGGGGTCGTGAACTGTGCGGTCGACAGCAGGTTCTCGAGCCGTTGGCCCAGGGCCCGCGGCAGCACCCGCGACACCTTGGCCAGCGCGCTCGCCGCCGCCGCATGGTCGGTGGTGGCCAGCCCCGCGCGTTCCGCGGCCCTGAGGCCCAGGACGACTGCGACGGCCTCGTCGTCGGTGAGCATCAGCGGCGGCAGCTTGTAGCCCGGTGCGAGCCGGTACCCGCCGTATCTGCCCCGCTGCGCCTGGACGGGGATGCCGAGGTCGGCGAGGTGCTCGGCATAGCGCCGGACCGTGCGCTCGTCGACTCCCACCCGAGCGGCGAGATCGCCGACGGTGCGCTGGCCGCCCGTCTGGAGCAGCTCCAACATGGCGAGCACGCGAGCGGTCGGGCGGGTCACGGCCCTCCTCGGAACTGCTAGGAACACTGCTAGGAGAACTGCTCGGAAACTCGTGTCAGGCAGGCCCCGCATACCGGGCGGAACCTGTCCGCAAACCACCCTAGCGTTGCCTCCATGAACACCACCACCTACGTCCTCGTCCCCGGCTTCTGGCTCGGAGGCTGGGCTTGGCGTGCCGTCGCAGACTCCCTGCGTGAGCGCGGCCACGTCGTGCACGCCGTCGACCTCCCAGGCATGGGCGAGCGCGCCCACCTCGGCTCCCCCGAGACCGACCTGACCACCCACATCGACGACGTGGCGCACCTGCTCGAGCAGCAGGACCTGCACGACGTCGTGCTCGTCGGCCACAGCTACGGCGCCCTGGTGACGACAGGTGTGGCGGACCGCATGCCCGATCGCGTGGCGCGCCTGGTCTACATCGACTCAGGGCCCCTGCCGGACGGCATGGCACAGGCCGACTTCGAGGGGCCCGACGCGCGCGCGGCCAACGAGGACCTGGTCATGACGCAGGGCCAGGGCTGGAAGCTCCCGCCGCCGCCCTGGGCAGCGCTCGCCGCCCAGGCGCCCGAGGTCGACGACGCCGCCGTCGCCGCGCTCGTCGAGGGCTCGCAGCCGCAGCCCTGGCTGACCGCCACCCAGCCGGTCGCGCTCACCGGCGCCTGGGAGCGGCTGCCCCGGACGGGCGTGCTGTGCAGCTTCAGCCTGGAGCAACTGCGGCAGATGGCGCCACAGACGCCGGTGTTCGCGCACATGGTCGACGGCGACTGGACGTACGTCGAGCTTCCGACCTGGCACTGGCCGATGATCAGCCGACCGGTGGAGCTCGCCGCGGTGCTGGAGTCCGTCAGCGGCTAGGCGCCGCCGAGGTCGACGCCCAGGTCGAGGTCGGCGAGCAGCACGGGCAGCCCGCTGGCCATCGACTGGTTGCCGGCGATGCCCACGGCGGCGGCGCGCACCCCGTCGAGGTAGCCCGCCGCACGGCCCAGCGGGTCGTCCTGCGCGCCGCGGAACACGTCCGCGAGCAGGATCGCGTCCCCGCCGCCGTGGCTGCCGCGCCCGCGCGGGATCGGGTGCTCATAGGCCTGCGCCCAGTGGCGCTGCACCAGCAGCCGCTCGCCATGCGGGCGGGGGCCCTCGTCCACCCGGTCCGGCGTGGCGCTCGGGTCGAGCACGGCGTTGCCGTCAGCGTCGGGCTGCACGGCGCCGCGCTCGACGACCTCGAGCTCGGCGCGCCCGGCCGTGCCGTTGACCGTCACGCGGTACCCCTCCCACGGGCTGTGCGCGTTGAGCGAGTACGTGAGGGTGGCGCCGCGCTGGTAGTCGACGAGCACCGACATGTTGTCCTCGATGGTGATGCCGGGGCCGAAGACGTCCTGGTCGCGCAGGTAGCCGTCGTGCTCCTCGGCGTCGAGGTAGAGCGCCGCCAACCGGGAGTCGGCGCGCAGGTCCAGCGCGAACGGGTCGCCCACGGCGCCGGTTCCGCGCGTGGGCCGGGGGCCGAGCGACCGGGCGCGGGCGTTCTCGTCGCCGTAGAAGCGCAGCCCCCCGGAGGCGAACACCCGGGTGGGGACGTCGTCGAGCCACCAGTTCACCAGGTCGAAGTGGTGGCTGGACTTGTGCACCAGCAGGCCGCCCGACTTCGACTTGTCGCGGTGCCAGCGGCGGAAGTAGTCGGCGCCGTGCACGGTGTCGAGGGCCCATTCGAAGTGCACGCTCGTGACGTCGCCGATGACGCCGGTGGCGATGACCTCGCGCAGCGCGGAGTTCCGCGGCGAGTAGCGGTAGTTGAAGGTCATCACGACGTCGCGGCCGGTGCGCGCGACGGCGTCGGAGATGCGCCGGCAGCCCGCGGCGTCGATGGTGAGCGGCTTCTCGAGCACGACGTCGGCGCCGGCGTCGAGCGCGCGGGAGACCACGTCGGCGTGGGTGTGGTCGGGGGTGGCGACGACGACCCGCTCCACCTGCTGCTCCGCGATCATCTGCTCGAGCGCGTCGGGCTGGTAGCGGGGCAGCTGGGCTCCCACGTGCGCGTCGTAGTAGGCGGCGCGGGCGGGGTTGGGCTCGCACCAGGCCACGAGCTCGGCGACCTCGGCGTGCTCGCCGACGATCGCGTCGATGTACATCTGGGAGCGGTGGCCCGCGCCGACGACGGCGTGGCGGCGGCGGCCGCCGGGCGCAGCCGCAGAGTCGGTGTCGGACACCGTGTCGGGTCCGGTGTCGGTGACTGTGGCAAGAGGGGCTGGCGCGGGCGACGTCGACGTCATGATGTCCTCAGCGTTCTCTCGGCGCGACGGCGCCGACTCGTGGGAAAGCGCGTTCCGTAGCGCCAGACTAGTCCGCCCCAGCGTCGCGCTCTAGGATCTACAACGATGAACAGTCGGCGAGGACGCCGACACGCACCTCAGGAGAAGCTGATGCCCCACCCGCGCGCCCAGGTCGTGCTCCACCCCGACTTCCAGGTCGGCGAGATCGACCGCCGCCTGTTCGGATCCTTCGTCGAGCACCTCGGCCGGGCCGTCTACACCGGGATCTACGAGCCCGGCCACGCCACCGCCGACGAGCACGGCTTCCGCCGCGACGTCGCCGACCTCACCCGCGAGCTCGGCGTCAGCGTGGTGCGCTACCCCGGCGGCAACTTCGTCTCCAACTACAACTGGGAGGACGGCGTCGGCCCCCGCGCCGAGCGCAAGCCGTTCATCGACCTCGCCTGGCGCACCATCGAGCCCAACGACATCGGCACCGACGAGTTCCTGCAGTGGGCCGAGCGCGAGGGCATCGAGCCGATGATGGCCGTCAACCTCGGCACCCGCGGCGTCGCCGCCGCAGCGGCCCTCGTCGAGTACTGCAACGGCGAGGCGGGCAGCCGCTGGGCCGACCTGCGCATCGCCAACGGCCGCGAGAAGCCCTACGGCGTGCGGCTGTGGTGCCTGGGCAACGAGATGGACGGCCCGTGGCAGATCGGCCACAAGGACGCCGAGACGTACGGCCGGCTCGCCGCCGAGGCCGGGAAGGCCATGAAGCTCGTCGACCCGAGCATCGAGCTCGTGGTGTGCGGGTCCTCCTCGATGCAGATGGACACGTTCGGCTCCTGGGAGCGGACAGTCCTGGAGCACACGTACGACATCGTCGACCACCTCTCCATGCACGCGTACTACGAGGAGCTCGACGGCGACCGCGCCAGCTTCCTCGCCTCCGGCACCGCGATGGACCGCTTCATCCGCCGGGTCGTGGCCTCCGCCGACGCCGTCGGCGCCGAGCGCCGCTCCGACAAGGAGATCACCCTCTCCTTCGACGAGTGGAACGTCTGGTACCTGGCCACGCGGTTCCCCGGGGAGAAGAACCTGCCACTGCAGCGCGACGCCCCGCGCATCATCGAGGACGTCTACTCCGGACTCGACGCCGTGGTGGTCGGGGACCTGCTGGTCACCCTGCTCAACCACGCCGACCGGGTGCCCGTCGCGTGCCTCGCCCAGCTCGTCAACGTCATCGCCCCGATCATGACGGAGCCCGGCGGCGAGTCCTGGCGCCAGCCCACCTTCCACCCCTTCGCCGAGACCGCCCGGATCGCGCGCGGCGCCGCGCTGGACCTGCGCGTCACCTCCCCCACCACCACGACCCGCCAGCACGGCGAGGCGCCCCTCGTGACCGCCGCCGCCACCTGGGACGAGGGCGCGGACGGTGACGGCGCCCTGGCGCTGTTCCTGGTCAACCGCTCCGCCGAGCCGGTCGAGGTGGACCTCGCGCACGTCGGGCTCACCGTCGACCTCACCGGTGGCGTCCAGCTCGTGGCCGACCACGAGCCGGCCGTCGCGGGCCCCGAGCACGCGGCCCGCGTCGCGGAGCGCTGCCTGTCCACCGTGCCCGCCCCCGCGGGCGGCGAGGGTGGCAGCACGACGCTCACCCTCGCGCCGGAGTCGTGGACGGCGTTCCACGGGACCGCCCGGAGGAGCTGACCGTCCCGCCGCTCGGGGCCCCGGCTGAGGCACACTCGTGCCTATGTCCCGTCCCATGTCCCGCACCGACGAGGTCGTCGACGGCATCAAGAAGATGATCCTCGACGGCCGGCTGCACCCCGGTGACCGGCTCCCCGTGGAGAAGGACCTCGCCACGGAGCTGGGCGTCTCCCGCGGGTCACTGCGGGAGGGGGTGCGCGCGCTGTCGATCCTGGGGGTGCTCGACACCCGGCAGGGCGACGGCACGTACGTGACGAGCCTGGACCCCGAGCGGCTGCTCGCCCCGATGGGCTTCGTCGTCGACCTGCACGGGCAGAGCGGCGCGGAGTCCTTCCACGCCGTGCGGCGGCTGCTGGAGACCGAGGCCGCAGGTCTGGCGGCCCAGCACATCGACGCCGCGGGGCTCGCGGAGGCCCGGGCGATCCTCGACTCGGCCGCCGCCGCGCTGCGGGAGGATCCGCTCGACCATGAGCGGCTCCTGGAGATGGACATCGCGTTCCACCGGGCCATCGCCACCGCCGCGGGCAACCCCGTGCTGGCCGCGCTGGTGGAGTCGCTCGCGAGCCGCACCGTGCGGGCGCGGCTGTGGCGCAGCCGGACCGATGAGGACGTGGCCCGGCGGACCCATGACGAGCATGAGGCCGTGCTCGCCGCGCTGGCCGCAGGCGACCCGGACCGGGCCCGGCTGCGGATGGCCGTGCACCTGCTCGGCGTCGAGGACTTCGTGCACGGCTCCGAGCCCGACTGACCGGGCCCGGCGCGCTACCTCGCGGCCAGGATGTCGCCGACCGTGGCCAGGGTGACCACCGCGGGCTCGCCGGGTCGCAGGCCCAGCGCCGTCCGCAGCGACCCGCACCGCACCACGACGGGCATCGCGTCGTCGAGGTCGTCGGCCGGGACGTCAGCGTCGAAAGCCTCGTCCTCCTCCCGCGCATCCGGCTCGGCGTCCGCCGTCAGGGTCGCCTGCACCAGCTCCCCCTCGGCCCATGTCATGTCC
The DNA here is from genome assembly GCF_030372105.1 of Cellulomonas cellasea. Classification (GTDB taxonomy): domain Bacteria; phylum Actinomycetota; class Actinomycetes; order Actinomycetales; family Cellulomonadaceae; genus Cellulomonas_A; species Cellulomonas_A cellasea_A. Next base: position 14,932 of record NZ_JAUDBQ010000019.1, read on the forward strand.
ACAGTGATCCCGCCGCGCACCCGCAGGCCGCGCACCGAGCCGTCCCGCCAGCCGGGCGGCAGCGCCGGCAGCAGATGCACCTCCCGCACGCCGTCGACCACCCGGTGGCCCTGCACCAGCATCTCGACGACCCCCGCGGTGAAGCCGAGGTTGCCGTCGACCTGGAACGGCGGATGGGCGCTGAACAGGTTCCGGTAGACCCCCGCGCCGTCCCCGGCGGGCGCCAGCAGCGCGTGCACCAGCTCCTCCGCGCCGGCGCCGTCATGCAGCCGGGCGCGCAGCGCGAGCCGCCAGGCCAGGGCCCAGCCGGTGGAGCGGGGCCCGCGGGCGTCAAGGGTCGCCGCCGCGGCCTTGGCGAGGTCCGGCGTGGTGTCCGGGTGCACCCAGCCGCCGGGGAACACCCCGATCAGGTGCGAGGTGTGGCGATGCTCGGGCTCCGCGTCGACCAGGTCCTGCGACCACTCGGCCAGGCGGCCGTCGGGCATGGCCCGCTCCCCCGGCAGCCGGCGCAACGCCGCGCCGACCTCCGCCCGCCACGCGTCGACGTCGACGGGTTGGTCGGTGTCCGGGTCGATGTGCTCGACGCAATCCTCCAGTGCGTCGAGTGAGGCCAGCGTGCACTCGAGCACGCCGCGCACCAGCGCCAAGTCGGAGGTCGTGGACGTCGACACCGCCGCCGGCGCCCCGTCGTCCGCCACGAAGTGGTTCTCCGGGCTGGTCGCGGGCGAGGTGCCCAGGGAGCCGTCGGGCTGCTCGACGAGCCAGTCCAGGCAGAACCGCGCGGCGCCGTGCAGCAGCGGCCACGCGCGCCCGAGGGCCGCCGTGTCGCCGGTGAACTCGAAGTGCTCCCACACGTGCTGCGCGAGCCAGGCGCCGCCCAGCGGCCACGCGGTCCACGACGGGTCGCCGTCCCCCTCGCCGGCGGGCAGCGTGAACGCCCAGGCGTCGGAGTTGTGGTGCGCGGTCCACCCGCGGGCCCCGTACAGCTCGCGAGCGGTGGCGGCCCCCGACGCCGCCACGCCGGGCAGCCAGCCCAGCAGCGGCTCGGCGCACTCGGCCAGGTTGGCGGGCCCCGCGGGCCAGTACGCCATCTCCAGGTTGATGTTGGTGGTGTACGCCGAGCTCCACGCCGGGCGGACGTCCTCGTTCCAGATGCCCTGCAGCGTCATCGGCATCGTGCCCGGGCGGGAGCCCGCGATCATCAGGTAGCGCCCGTACTGGAACAACATCGCCGCCAGCGCCGGGTCGCCGCCCATCACCGCATGGCGCGCCACCCGCGAGTCAGTGGTCAGGGCGTCATGGCCGGGGTTGCCGCCGAGGTCCAAGGCGACCCGGTCGAAGAGCGCAGCATGGTCGGCGACGTGGTCGGCGCGCAGCCGCTCCACCGACTGCTCCGCAGCCGCCGCCACAGTGCCCCGCGCGCGCCGCAGCAGCTTGCCGATGTCGCCGTGCGGCGGCCGCATCGCCCCCGCGTAGTCGCTCACCGACGTGAGCAGCACCGTCACCTCGCGGGCTCCGTGCACCGTCAGCCCGTCGTCGCGCACCCGCAGGGCGCCGTCGGTGACCACGCGCATCACCACGGCAGCCGTGATCGAGGCGCCCGGGTCGTCGTCGTAGGCGACCGGCTCCGCGGCGTCCTCATGCGGCGGGTACACGTGGGAGGGCATCCGCACGGTGCCCGCCCACAGGTCCACGTCGCCGGGGGCGAGGACCACGGGGTGCGGGGACGTGACGCGGACCAGCAGGTCGACGGGCACCTCGGACGTGCGGTGCACCACCAGCACCCCGGCGGGCGCGCTGACGAACGCCTGCTGCTCAGTCCGCTCCCCCACCTCGCCGAACCGGTGGCCGGCCACCGCCTCGCCCAGGTCCAGCCAGCGCCGGTACCCGGGCGGGACCTCGTCCTCCGCGCGGCCCGGCTGCTCCACCACCAGGTCCACCAGCGGCTGGTACGCCTGCGTGTGCCCATGCTGCAGCCGCTGCGCCAACTGCTCGGCGCGGCGCACATCGCCCTCCGCGAGCGCCTCCCGGGCGGCCCGCACCACCTCCGGGCCCTCCCCGGGCGCCAGCAGCGGCCGCCCGGAGGCCGTGGCCGGCGAGCCCGACCAGCAGGTGTCGTCGTTGACCTGGAACCGGTCGCGGCGGACCCCGCCGAAGCACATCGCGCCCAGGCGCCCGTTGCCCAGCGGCAACGCGTCAGTCCACAGGTCGGCAGGTCGGTCGTCGTGCAAGCGCACTTGGTCCCCCTCGCTCGGACCGCGCAGACGGCCCGCCTCACCGCGCGGCGCCGGCGGCCACCGGCGCCGTTCCCCGTCGAGCTGTCGACAGCGAGCAGCTTTCCCGCCGAAAAGTCCGATCTTCGCAGGTGGCGGGCCGGGCGTCCTGCCGAACGGCGCGCGATTCTCCGCGATTCAGCGGGCGCCACGTCCCCAGACGCGACTCGACCCGGGACCGACATGCGGTCCCGGGTCGAGTGGTCGTGCTGTGAGGCTCAGGCCTGCTTGGGCAGCGGGCCCGTCCCGGCGTCAGCCGAGCCGGTCACCGGCGGGGCCGGCGGGAGGTCCGTGCCGGAGCCCGGCGTCCCGACGGCGCCCACGTGAGCGGGCTCCTTCGAGGCCGAGTCGTTCGGCACGCCCTTGAAGGTGAACTCCCCGAGGATGCCCTCGCCCTCGGCGTCCACGATGACCTTCTGGCCGGACGTGATCTCCCCGAAGAGGATCTTCTCGGAGAGCTGGTCCTCGATGTCGCGCTGGATGGCGCGACGCAGCGGACGGGCGCCGAGCACCGGGTCGTAACCCTTCTCCGACAGCAGCTTCTTGGCCGCCGGGGTGATCTCGATCGACATGTCCTTGTCCTTCATGCGCGCGTCGAGCTTGGCGATCATCAGGTCGACGATCGCGAAGATCTCCGGCTGGGACAGCTGCGGGAACACCACGACGTCGTCCACACGGTTCAGGAACTCCGGGCGGAAGTGCTGCTTCAGCTCGTCGTTGACCTTCGCCTTCATCCGGTCGTAGGACGTCGACAGGTCGCCACCGGCCTGGAAGCCGGTCTGCAGGCCCTTGGCGATGTCCCGCGTGCCGAGGTTCGTGGTCATGATGATCACGGTGTTCTTGAAGTCGACGACGCGGCCCTGCGAGTCGGTCAGGCGACCGTCCTCGAGGATCTGCAGCAGCGAGTTGAAGATGTCCGCGTGGGCCTTCTCGACCTCGTCGAACAGCACCACGGAGAACGGCTTGCGCCGCACCTTCTCGGTCAGCTGGCCGCCCTCGTCGTACCCGACGTAGCCGGGGGGCGAGCCGAACAGCCGCGAGACGGTGTGCTTCTCCGAGAACTCCGACATGTCGAGCTGGATCAGCGCGTCCTCGTCCCCGAACAGGAACTCGGCGAGCGCCTTGGCGAGCTCCGTCTTCCCGACGCCCGTGGGCCCCGCGAAGATGAACGAGCCACCGGGGCGCTTCGGGTCCTTGAGCCCGGCGCGCGTGCGACGGATCGCCTGGGACAGCGCCTTGATGGCCGCCTCCTGGCCGACGACCCGCTTGTGCAGCTCGTCCTCCATCTTGAGCAGGCGGCTGGACTCGGCCTCGGTCAGCTTGAACACCGGAATGCCGGTCGCGATCGCCAGCACCTCGGCGATCAGCTCCTCGTCCACCTCGGCCACCGCATCGAGGTCGCCCGACTTCCAGGCCTTCTCCTTCTCGATGCGCTTGAGCCCGAGCTGCTTCTCGGCGTCACGCAGGCGAGCGGCCTTCTCGAAGTCCTGCTCGTCGATCGCGGACTCCTTGTCGCGGCGCGTCTCGGCGATCTGCTCGTCGAGGTCGCGCAGCTCCGGCGGAGCCGTCATACGGCGGATGCGCAGGCGCGCGCCCGCCTCGTCGACCAGGTCGATGGCCTTGTCCGGCAGGAACCGGTCGTTGACGTAGCGGTCCGCGAGGGTCGCGGCGGCCACCAGGGCGCCATCGGTGATGGACACGCGGTGGTGCGCCTCGTAGCGGTCGCGCAGGCCCTTGAGGATCTCGATCGCGTGCTGCAGGTTCGGCTCGGCGACCTGGATCGGCTGGAAGCGGCGCTCCAGGGCCGGGTCCTTCTCGACGTACTTGCGGTACTCGTCGAGCGTGGTCGCGCCGATGGTCTGCAGCTCGCCACGCGCCAGCATCGGCTTCAGGATGCTGGCCGCGTCGATCGCGCCCTCCGCGGCGCCCGCCCCGACGAGGGTGTGGATCTCGTCGATGAACAGGATGATGTCGCCGCGCGTGCGGATCTCCTTGAGGACCTTCTTCAGGCGCTCCTCGAAGTCACCGCGGTACCGGCTGCCCGCGACGAGCGCGCCGAGGTCCAGCGTGTACAGCTGCTTGTCCTTCAGCGTCTCCGGGACGTCACCGCGCACGATGTCCTGCGCGAGGCCCTCGACGACGGCCGTCTTGCCGACGCCCGGCTCGCCGATCAGCACCGGGTTGTTCTTGGTGCGGCGGGACAGCACCTGCATGACCCGCTCGATCTCCTTCTCGCGCCCGATCACCGGGTCGAGCTTGCCGTCGCGCGCAGCCTGCGTGAGGTTCCGGCCGAACTGGTCGAGCACGGCAGAGCCCGAGGGCTGGCCCTCGGCGGGGCCGCCCGAGGCGACCGGTTCCTTGCCCTGGTAGCCCGACAGCAGCTGGATGACCTGCTGGCGCACGCGGTTCAGGTCGGCGCCCAGCTTGTTCAGCACCTGGGCGGCGACACCCTCACCCTCACGGATGAGGCCGAGCAGGATGTGCTCGGTGCCGATGTAGTTGTGGCCGAGCTGCAGCGCCTCGCGCAGGCTCAGCTCCAGCACCTTCTTGGCCCGCGGCGTGAACGGGATGTGGCCGCTCGGCGCCTGCTGGCCCTCGCCGATGATCTCCTGGACCTGGGCGCGCACGGCGTCCAGGGAGATGCCGAGGGACTCCAGGGCCTTGGCCGCGACACCCTCACCCTCGTGGATCAAACCCAGGAGGATGTGCTCGGTGCCGATGTAGTTGTGGTTGAGCATCCGCGCCTCTTCTTGGGCGAGGACGACCACGCGACGGGCTCGGTCCGTGAATCTCTCGAACATGTGCACTCCTCACGAGCGACGTGCTTGGTCGGTTACCCGGGGCAGGCCCACGGGCCCGACAAGGCGGCGTTGTTCGATGCTAACGGCGGCGCCCCGCCCAACCTGCCCGTGTTCGCCGCAGGCGTGACGCCAGGCCCTGTCGCGGCGTCCGATGAGATCGGCACACGCCGGGCGCAGCGTCAGCAACCAGTCGGAGCCCGCCACCCCGGGGTCTCAGTTGGCGCTCTGTCGCGCATCTGACAGGAGCAACGCGTTTACGCCATCACGCCGTTGCGCCCGCCATAGGTCGAGCCCAGCCCATTGCCGCGGTGCACCCAGTGACCCGATGTCGAGGTCGGATGACGACGGGAATGCCTCGAGCAGTGAGGCAAGACGGCGGCGCCATTCGATGTCAGCGTCGATCGATCTCAGCAGGTAAGCGATCACCGCCAGCGCGTTGTACACGCCGAAGACGCTCTTGGGCGAGTCGCTCTCGCGCAGGTGATCGAGTAGTGGCACGACTCCCACCTTCGGTCGACCCGGCGCGTGCTGCAGCTTCCGGTTGTACAGGCGAGCGCGGTGCGCGGCAACGTTGCGCACGTAGTTCACGCTCGCGAGCCAACTCGCCATCAGCCTCTTCGTCGGGACCCCGAACGCTTGAGCGATCTCCCCCGCGTCATCGTCGTTGAGGCCCCTGTAGAGGCGGGAGAGGTGACCGAGCTCGAGGATCTCGGTGAGCGCCCAGATGGGCATCTGTCCGCCGTACGTCTCCCGGAAATGCCTGACGAAGGTCTCGTCAGAACCCTCCCGACGCTCACCGACGCGCTGCAGCCACGCGGCGTGCTTGCTCGGCAGTGTCCGCCAACCGGTCGCCGGGTCTACCTGGTGTTCGACGAACTTGGGGAGGAAGACCTCGGCGTCGAGGTGCGCGAAGGCAGAACGCCGTCCGAGCACGTAACCGACCCGCATGCGCAGGGCGACCTCGATTCGCTCGACGCCTTCCATCACCAGCATCCGCAAGTCCCGATCAAAGTCGATCACCTGTGCAATGTGGTCGATGGACGCTCCGGGCCGGTAGCCGCTCACGACTCGCGTTCGCAACCTGCCGTCCTCGCCCACCTGCTGCTCCGAACTGCGGAGCGGGTAGAGGTACCCCGTGAGTCGGTAGTAGCCGATCGCGCTCAGGAGAGCCTTCGTGTGTTCCCTGGGATCCACGTCGACCCCGCGGTCTTCAAGCCTCGCAACCTGTTGGTCGAGAGAGAGCCACTCCTTGGTGTACTCGCCCATGACCCTCCAGCGGAACGAAAATCAGCCCGCCGCCTAAGGCGACGGGCTGATCATGATGCTGCGAGGCTAACGGCCCCTCGCCCCGGCGTCCAGCGGCGGAGCGCGTCATGTGGATGCCACGATTACCAACCCCGCAGCTCCGGAGCCTCGTCGAGGTACGCCTCGTACAGCGCCCGCTCCTCAGGGGTGAACGCCCGCGCGGTGTGCGTCGCCTTGTCGAGCTGCACCATCCGCGAGCGGGCCCGCAGGTACACCGTGCCGGCGTCGGCGGCGTCGACGATCTCGTAGGCGAAGTCGACCGACGAGCGGCCGATCCGCGACACCCACACCTCGACGGCGAACGGCGCAGGCCGGAAGGTCAGGGGCGCCACGTAGTCGATCTCATGCTTGACGACCACGAGCAGCGAGGCGCTGAGGGCGCCCATCTCGTCGACGCCCATCGACGGGAACAGCGTGAACCGGGCGTCGTCGAGATAGCGCAGGTAGGCGGCGTTGTTGACGTGCCCGAACAGGTCCACGTCCGACCACCGCACCGGCATGACGACCCGGCCCCGGCTCGTGCTGGTCGTCTGCGGAGCCGTCTCATCCATGCCGCCAACCCTACGACCGGCAGATCGGCGGCTCAGCCCGCCAGCGCCGCCCGCACCCGCTGCGACAGCGCCTTGCCGTCCACCCGCCCGAGCGGCGCCGCTGCGGCGGTGGCCGCCTTCATCACGGCGCCCATGTCCTTCATGCTGCTGGCGCCGGTGGCCGTGATGGCGTCGGCGACGATCGTGTCGAGCTGCTCCTCGCTGACGGCTGCCGGCAGGTAGGCCTCGATGAGGTCGGCTTCGGCTGTCTCGTTCGCGGCGCGGTCGGCGGCGCCGGCGCCGGTGTAGATCTCCGCGCTCTCACGGCGCTTCTTGACCTCGCGGACGAGGACTTCCTGCACCTGCTCCTCGGTGAGCTCGACGACCATGGGCCCCGCCTTCTCGGCGGCGCGGACGGCGCCGATCGCTTGGCGCAGCGTCCCGGTGCGGAACGTGTCTCGGGCCTTCATGGAGGTGGTCAGGTCGGACGTCAGCCTCTCGAGTGTGCTCATGGGAGCCATCGTCCCCCATGCCAGCGGCGCGGGCCCGCCTCAGGGGCGTCCGACGTCGTAGGTGACCTGGACCATGCCGTTGTCGAAGCGCCGTTCGCGGGTGAGCCGCAGGTCGAGCGAGAGCCCGTCGGGGAAGACCTTCCCGCCGCCTCCGACGATGACGGGGCACAGCAGGAGCTCCACCACGTCGACGAGGCCCAACGAGAGCGCCGTGGCGGCGAGGGTGGGGCCCTCGACCGTCAGGTCGCCCGACGCCTCGGCTTTGGCGCGCTCGACCGCCTCGACTGTGAGGGCCCGTTCGAGGCGGGTGCGCTCGGTCCACACCTTGTCGAGGGTGGTGGAGAAGACCACCTTGTCGGCGCGCTTCCACACGTCCGCGAAGCGCGCCGACTCGGGTGATCCCTCAGCCCAGGAGGGCTCGGTCTCCCATCCGGCCATCGTCTCGTACATGCGCCGGCCCATGAGGTAGGTGCTGACGCCCACGGTGTCCGCCGTGAGGGCGGCGATGACTGCCTCATCGGGCATCGCCCAGGCGAAGCCGCCCTGCGCGTCGGTGTTGTAGCCGTCCAGAGACGAGGCGACGGAGTAGATGACTCTTCCCATCCGCCCACTCAACCGGCCCGCGAAGTCGGGCACAAGTGGGCGAAGTGGCCGTCACTCGCTGTGCGAGGGGATCACCCGCCAGGCCACCACGGCGGCGACGAGGGTGATGCCCGCCGCGACCAGCGACGTGGCCTGCATCGCGGAGACGAAGGACTCCTGCGCATGGTGGACGAGGTCGGATCCGGGCTCGAGCACGGAGAGCGCCGAGGCCAGGGAGTCCTGCACGCTGCTGCGCTGGGCGGCGTCGAGCGTCGCGGGCAGGTCGAGGCCGGAGCGGTAGAGCACCGACATGAGCGAGCCGAGCACGGTGATGCCGAACACGACGCCGAGCTCGTAGGCGGTCTCGGAGATCGCCGAGGCCGCGCCGGCCTTGTGGGGCTCGACGGAGGAGACGACCGCGTCGGCGGTCAGCGTCCCGGCGATCCCCACGCCCAGGCCCACGGGGACCAGGGCGAGCGCGAGCCACACGTAGTTCTCGGAGCCCTCGGCGACGGCCACGAGCGCCAGCCCGAGCGCGGTCAGCGCGAGCGCGGCCCCGACGGCGCGCCCGCGGCCGAGGCGGGCCAGCGACCAGCCGACCAGGGCGATGGCGCCGATGGAGGCGAGGGTCGTGGGCAGCTCGGCCAGGCCTGCCTGCATCGGGCCGAACCCGCGGGCCAGCTGGAGGTACTGGGAGAAGAAGAACAGCAGGCCGGTGAGGGCGAAGACCGACACGAAGTTGGCCGCGACGGCGCCGCTGAACGCGGGCCGCTGGAACAGCGTGAGGTCGAGCAGCGGGGTCGCCAGGCGGCGCTGGCGGCGGATGAACACCACTGCCGCCACCACCGCGATCGCCGCGGAGGACAGGGTCACCGTGTCGAGGCCCGAGCTGGCCAGGTGCTTGATCGCGTACACGAACGAGGCGATGGTGACGAGCGACAGCGCGGCGGACGCGAGGTCGAACGGCCCGGGTGAGGGGTCCCGCGACTCGGGCAGCACGATCGCGCCGAAGACCAGCAGCGCGGCCATGACCGGCACGTTCACCAGGAACACCGAGCCCCACCAGTAGTGCTCGAGCAGGAATCCGCCGACGAGCGGGCCGATGGCAGCGCCGCCGCCGAACGCCGCCGACCAGATCGCGATGGCGCGGGTGCGCTCGCGGGCGTCGGGGAACAGGTTCCGGATGATCGAGAGCGTCGACGGCATCAGCGTCGCGCCTGCGACGCCGAGGAGCAGTCGCGCGGCGATGAGGGTCTCGGCGTTCGGCGCGTAGGCGGCCACCACGGAGGCTGCTCCGAACGCGAGCGCGCCGCTGAGCAGGAGCTTCTTGCGCCCGATCCGGTCCGCCAGGGTGCCCATCGTGACCAGCAGGCCCGCGAGTGCGAGCGAGTAGACGTCGCCGATCCACAGGATCTGCGTCGCGGTGGGCGCGAGGTCGAGCGTGAGCGCGGGGACGGCGAGGTAGAGCACCGTCCCGTCGATCGCGAGCAGCAGGACGGCGATGACGAGCACCGAGAGCGCCGCCCAGCGGCGGGGGTGGGCCACGGTTTCGGTTGTGGGCATCGGCATCTGCGTGTTGACCATGATCCACCAAACTATACTGACCGGCCGGTACAGTTCCACCGTGGGCGAGGATGTGGGGCAGTGATCTCCGCCACGGGCTCAAGAAGGAGGGCGCACATGGCGCGCACCGCCGGCCGCACCGCACAGGACACGCGCAGGGTGGTCTTCGACGCCGCGAGCACGGTGTTCCGCACCCACGGCATGGCCGCGACGCTCGACGACGTCGCGCAGGAGGCCGGGCTGTCCAAGGGCGGGGTGATCTACCACTTCGCGACCAAGGACCACCTCATGACGGCACTCGCCCAGTCGCTGCTCGAGGACTTCCGGGAGGCCGTGCACAGCAGCATCGACCCCTCAGACGATCGCCCGGGCCGCCTCACCCGCGCCTACGTGCGCGCGAGCCTGGCCGAGGCAGAGCTCCGCACGGCGCATGAGACGTACTCCCTGATCACCCAGCTCATCACGAGCCCCGCCGTGGCCGAGGTGGCGCGCGAGGACGCCAGCCGGTGGCGCCGCGACCTCGCGGACGACGGCCTTCCCCCCGCCGTCACGAGCCTCGTCGTCGCCGCCGCCGACGGGGCCAACGCGGCGCCGCTGTGGGGCGGCGGGATCGACGCCGCCGAGAATGAGCGGCTCGCCGACCAGCTCATCGCCCTGACCCTCGACCCCGCCGGCTGGGCGCGCGCCGTCACCCCCTGACCCCACGCGCGCCTACCGTGAGGGGTGCCCAGCGAACGACCCTCCCCATCGGCGGCCGCCCCCGCCGCTCCCCCAGGCCCCGTCGCGGGCCTGCTGCTCTTCCCCGGAGCCGGCGCCGACCGCGACCACCACACGCTGGTCGCCCTGGAGCAGGCGCTGGCCCCGCTGCCGGTGCGCCGAGTCGACTTCCCGGGCAGGGCCGCGGGCCGCAAGGCGCCCGACCGGGCGCCCGTGGCCATCGCGCACGTCCGCGCCGAGTCGGACCGGTTCGCCGCCGACCTGGGCGTGGCGCCCGACCGCATCCTGCTGGGCGGCCGCTCCTTCGGTGGGCGGATGGCGTCGATGGCCGTCGCCGAGGGACAGCCCGCCGCCGGGCTGGTGCTGCTGTCCTACCCGCTGCACCCGCCAGGCAAGCCGGACCGCCTGCGCGTCGAGCATCTGCCCGATGTGCGCGTCCCGGTGCTGGCCGTCTCCGGGGAGCGCGACCCGTTCGGCACGCCCGCCGAGCTCACCGCACACCTGGCCGCGATCGGCGGCCCGGTGACCACGGTGTTCGTTCCCGGCAACCACGCGCCGAAGGACGACGCGCCCATCATCGCGGCGGTGGCCCGCTGGCTGGCGCCCGCCTAGGCGCCGAGCGCCCGCTCGAACTCGGCGAGCGCATCCGGGCTGACCAGCACGAACCGCACGAGCGCGGGCCGACGCCCGGGCTCCGGCGACCGCCAGCCGCGCACGGCGGCGACCGCCACATCGGCGACCTGGGCCATCGGCCACCCGTAGACGCCCGCGCTCACCGCCGGGAAGGCGACGCTGGCCGCGCCGAGCCCGGCCGCGACGTCGAGGGACCGGGTGAAGCAGGACGCCAGCAGGGCGGGGTCGCGCTGACCGGCGTGCGCGTTGGGCCCCACGGTGTGCACCACCCACCGCGCGGGCAGCCGGCCCGCCGGAGTCGCGACGGCCTCGCCGGTGGGCAGCCCGTCGGGCCAGGCCTCGCGGCGGACCTGTCGGCAAGCCGCCAGCAGAGCGGGCCCTGCGGCGGCGTGGAGGGCGCCGTCCACCCCGCCCCCGCCGAGCAGCGACGAGTTGGCGGCGTTGACGACGACGTCGACGTCCTGGGTGGTGAGGTCTCCCAGCATGGCTTCTATGCGCATCACGACATCCTCACCCGCCCTCTGTGCTGGCAACACTGGAGGAACAAGCCTCGCAGACGCCGCAGAGGGGACGAATGTCCACGATTCGGATGGCAGTGGGCGCCGGGTGTGGACCGCGTCCAGGATGGCGCACATGACGACGCTGGCGGCCTGCGCGCGGGGACTCGTGCCCGCTGCGCCCCCCGCGTCCGCCTGTCGCTGTCGGTAGCCGAGAGGACCGCCGCGACCGCCCCGACGGGCGCTCATGCGACGCCGAGCCACACCCCGGGCGACACCGCCGCGGGCAGGCCTCTGACACCTCCTCTCGGCGCCCCGCACCCGTCCGCCCGTGGCCCGCGCGCGCCCTCCCCCGCCGGGCCGGCTCACCTCCAAGGACCGACATGACCCACCTCTCGCACGACCCCGATCCCGCGCCCGACGCCGACACCACGCCACCGCCCGGCGTGGCCTGGACCGTCGCGGGCCTGCTGCTCGTGGTGCTGCTCGCCGCGCTCACCCGGTTCCTCGAGCTCAACGTCCCCGTGTGGACCGAGGGCACCCCGCTGGCCCGCATCGCCAAGCCCGTCGAGTTCCCGGTCTACGCCATCGCGCTGGGCCTGCTCGGCAACGCGGTGCTGGTGGCGACGAACCTCAAGGACAAGCTGGCCGCCGCGTTCCGCACCGAGCTGTTCATCAAGACGGGCGTGGTGCTGCTCGGGGCGTCGGTGAACCTCAGCCTGATCGTCACGGCAGCCGTGCCCGCGATCGTGCAGGCGTTGGTGCTGATCTCCAGCGTGTTCCTGTTCACCTGGTGGGTGGGCGGGAAGTTCGGGCTCGACGACAAGCTGCGCGCGCTGCTCAGCTCCGCAGTGTCCATCTGCGGGGTCAGCGCGGCCATCTCGGCGGCGGGCGCCGTGCAGGCCAAGCGTGAGCAGCTCGCCTACGCGGCCAGCCTGGTGATCGTGTTCGCGCTGCCGTCGATCTTCGTGCTGCCGTGGCTGGTCGACTTGCTGGGCCTGAGCCCCGCCGTCGCCGGCGCGTGGATCGGCGGCAACATCGACACCACGGCGGCCGTCGCGGCAGCCGGGACACTCGCCGGCGAGGACGCGCTGGCCCTCGCGACCATCGTGAAGGCCACGCAGAACGCGCTGATCGGCGTGGTGGCGATCGCCCTCACCGCGTACTTCGCGTTCAAGGTCGAGCGCCGCCCCGACGCCGCGGCGCCTGGTGTCGGCGAGCTGTGGCGGCGGTTCCCGAAGTTCGTGCTGGGCTTCCTCGCGGCGTCGGTGATCGGCACCGTCTACCTCGCCCAGGTCGGCTCGGACGTCGGCAAGCCGGTGATCACCGTGGCGAACGACCTGCGGACGCTGTTCTTCATCCTGGCATTCGTCAGCATCGGCCTCGAGCTGCGCGTCAAGGCGCTGCGCGCCGCCGGGTGGCGGCCGGTGGCGGTCTTCGGGCTGGCCACCGTGTTCAACCTCGTCGTGGGCCTCGCGTTGGCGTCAGTGCTGTTCGCGGGCTTCGAGCTCTGACCTGGCCTGTCAGGCGCCGGGCGCCGGGTGGTGCGGTCGCCGCGCCGCCCGGCGCCCCACGTCTGCGGGGGTGCGGGCTGCGAGCTGCGGGACCGCCTCAGCGGGCTCCGGGGTCTGACTCGATGAGCAGCGTCACTGGCCCGTCGTTGACGATGTCCACCTGCATGTCCGCGCCGAACCGTCCCGTGGCGACCTCGATCCCCCGCCCGCGCAGGGCGTCGACCACGGCGTCCACGAGCGGCTCGGCGACCGGGCCGGGCGCCGCGGCGTTCCACGTCGGCCGCCGGCCCTTGCGGGTGTCGCCGTAGAGCGTGAACTGGCTGACCACCAGCACGGGGGCGCCGGCGTCGGTCACGCTGAGCTCGCCGCGCAGGATGCGCAGGTCCGCGATCTTGCGCGCGACGAGCTCCACCTGCGCGGGCCCGTCACCGGGCGTCACACCGACCAGCGCCACGAGCCCGGGACGGTCGATGGCGCCCACGACCTCGCCGTCGACGGTCACGCTGGCCCGCGTGACCCGCTGCAGCACGGCCCTCATGCACGCCCCGTGTCGTCGGCCGCCGCGCCTGCCGTCGCGCCGAAGGCCGCGATCACGGCGCCGACGGGCCGCCCGTGGCCCAGCACATCCACCCGTCCGGCGCGGTCCAGCGCCCCCACATCCGCGCCCGGAGCCTGGTCGGCCCCGGCGACCCGCAGCGCCTCCCGCAGGATGACGGGCCGGGGCCGGGCACTGCCGTCGGCGACCTTGAACGCGAGCGCCCCGCCATCGGGCAGCGCGGCCGCGTACACGCCCTCGGCGCCGTCCTTCGCGATCAGCCCGGGCACGGCGAGCATGACCTCGGTGGCGTCGCGCCCGGTCCCGGCGACATGCCACGGGTGCGCGCTCATCGCCTGGGCCACGCGGGCCTCGGCGCTGCCCGGCGCCGCATGCGGGGCGCGGGCGATCACGGCGAAGGCCCGTGCCAGGCCGCGCAGCGTCGTGGCGAACAGCGGCGCCCCACAGCCGTCCACCGTGGGATGGCTCGCGGGCTCGCCGGTCAGCTCGGCGAGCGTCTGGCGCACCGCCTGCTGCAACGGGTGCTGGGGGTCGAGGTAGCTCGCGGTGTCCCACCCGGCGGCCACGCAGGTCGCGAGCATCGCCGCGTGCTTGCCCGAGCAGTTCTGCGCCACCGACTCCGGGCCGCGCCCTGAGCGCTGCCACTCCAACGCGGCTGCGGCGTCCAGGGGCAGCGTCGGGGTGTTCTGCAGCGCGGACTCGTCCAGCCCGGCGCCGGCGAGGATCTCCCGGACGCCCGCGACGTGCGCGGGCTCCCCGTTGTGGCTTGCGGCGGCGAGCGCGAGGTGGGCGCCGTGCAGGTCCAGGCCGTTGCGCAGCATCGCGACGGCCTGCAACGGCTTCAGCGACGACCGCCCGTAGATGGGCTGGTCGGGGTCGCCCACCGTGAGTCGCGCCGCGCCGTCGGGCCCGAGGACGACCAGGCTCCCCACATGCTCGGACTCGACGAGGTCGCCCCGCACCACCTGGGCGAGCAGTGCCGCGGGCATGCTGCGGCTCACCAGCCACCCCGCTGCGGGCCGCGGGGGCCGCGCCGCTTGGTGTACGGGGTGACGGCGGGCTTCACGTCCACCAGGTACACGATGGCCGCGACGGCGGCGCCGAGCGCGAGGAACGGCAGGAACCCGAGCCCGATCGGGTACGGCAGCGCCATGAACGACGCGGCCACGGACAGCCCGAGGATCCCGCCCCACTTGGCCTTGGTCAGCTTGCCGGCCGCCGTGAACGCGGCCGTGGGCCGGCGCAGCAGGTCGAGGAGCGCCCACACGCTGGCCCCGAAGATGGCGACGTAGAAGATGATGAAGATGGCGGTCTGGAGCGCGGGGATCACGCGCCGAGCCTACGACGCCAACCCGCCCGCGACAGCGTATGCGGGCAGCACGATCCCGGCGGCGCGCCCGCCCCGCGGCGTCAGATGGCCGGCAGGTGCGTGCGGGCCTCCGCGGCGGTGGAGCCGACAGCCTCGAACAGGTCCACCACGAGCGACCTCGCCAGCAGCACGATGCTCTGCAGCCGGATGTCGTCCTTCGCGATCCGGTACGGGTCGAGGCGGTGCGCCGCGGCGGTCAACAGCGAGCGGGTGCGCTCCGGGGAGGCGCCGGAGACCAGCTCCTGCCCGAGCTCGTCCACGGCGTCGGCGATCTGCTCGATGGCCCCGGCGAGCTCGACGACGGACGTCTCCTCCGTGGGGATCGCCGTCAGCGACCGGCGAGCCAGCACGCGGGCGTTGCGCATCGCCCGGTCGGCCATGACGGCCGCGCTCTCGAGGGTCACCAAGTCGTCCCGATGGCGCCGGCCGAGGGGGATCACGCGGGCGTTCTTGCGGGCGTCGGTGGCGGAGCTCTTCCAGTCGTCCAACGCGGCCTGCGAGGAGCGCCCCGCCAGCAGCGCCTCCTCCAGGTCCCGGGCGACCTGGTCCCGCAGCCCGCGGGCGACCAGCCGCAGCATCACGGCGAGGTCGACCATCGCCTTGTGCGCATACCGCCGTGGCAGGCGCCGTGGGTCCGAGGGGCTGATCGCGACGATCACGAAGGCCGCCAGCCCGCCGATGATCGCGTCCGTCAACCGCCCCACCCCGCCGCCGCCCGCGGCGGTGGCCGGCAGCCCCACCACGACGATCGCCTGCGACCCGGCGAGCCGCGCGACGAGCTGCCCGCGGTCCACGAAACGGCCGACCAGCGCCGCCAGGACCAGCACCAAGCCGATCTGCCAGGTGCCCGACCCGATGACGCTGACCAGCAGCTCCGCGAGCCCGATGCCGACGGCCACCCCCGCGGAGATCTCCAAGATGCGCCGGAGCTGGCGGTCCTCGCTGAAGCCCAGCGCGATCCACGCCGAGATCGGCGCGAAGATCGGGTACGGATGGTCGAGCACCTGATGGGAGATGCCGAACGCGACACCGGCCGCGATGGCGGCCTGCAGGATCGCGAACCACGCGGACCGGGCACGCCGCCAACCGTCAGCCGCCCAGACGACGAACTCCTCGCGGGCCCTGCGCAGCCGGTCGACGATCGACCCGGCGACATCGGAGCCGGTGCTGCTCACAGGCTCGGGCGATGCCCCAGGCCACGGGCGACGGGACCACGAGGCGCCGGGCGGTCGGCCGACACGCCCTCGCCGGCGACGATCGGCTCCTGGCCGGCGGCCACGGGGCCACCCTCGCACTCGACCATCAGGTCGACGTCAGTGGGAGCGGAGCGCTTGACCACCGCCAGCGCCACAGGCCCGAGCTCGTGGTGGCGCGCGACGCTGGTGATGTGCCCGATGGCGCGGCCGATCTCCCCGCCGCTGGTCAACGCACCCGTCTCATGCACCTGCGCGCCGGGCTCGGGCAGCAGGTGCCCGGACCCGTCGAGGTGCAGCATGACCAGCCGGCGTGGCGGGCGGCCCAGGTTGTGCACGCGCGCGACGGTCTCCTGGCCGCGGTAGCAGCCCTTCTCCAGGTGCACGGCCGTGCGCAGCCAGTCGAGCTCATGCGGGATGGCCCGGTGGTCCACCTCGCGCCCGTGCCGGGGGCGCCAGGCCTCCACGCGCAGCGCCTCGCTGGCCCAGGTGCCGACCAGCGGCCACCCGGCCTGCTCGCGCGCCGCCACGGCCTGCGCCAACTCGGCGCGCGGGACGAGCACGAGCCGCCAGGCGCGGTCGGCTCCGGGGTGCTGGTCGTCGTCGGGCCCGTAGCGGGTGCCGCCGGGCGCGGTGTGCGGCCACGGGTCGCGCCACGTGACCGGCTCGTCCTCGGCGCCCTCGGCGTCCACCGGCTCGCCGATCGCCGCCCACTCGTCGGTGACGTCGGCCACCTCGACGCGCAGCGTGAAGCGCATCCGGTCCAGCCAGGCCGCGAGCGTCGCGGCCGAGTCGCCCTCGGTGATGAGCCAGGTGGTCGTGCCGTCGTCGACGACGCCGGCCGCATGCTCGATGTGCCCCTGCGGGCTGAGCACCAGCAACTCCGTGGAGGTGCGCGGCTTCAGGTCGCTGACGTGCTGCGACGTGATCGAGTGCAGCCAGGTGAGCCGGTCGGGCCCGGTCACCGTCACCACGCCGAGGTGGGACTGGTCCACCACCCCGCCGCCGCGGGACAGCGCGCGCTGCTCGGCGGTGGGGTCCCCGTAGTGCCAGGCGACCCCCGCGTCCGGGCCGGCGCCCTCGACCGCTCCCTTGCGGGACAGCAGCGGGCTGCGGTGCCGGGGCGGCGCTGGAACTGCTGCGACGTCGGTCGCCGGGTCCACCACTGGGCTCACTCCTCGTTCTCCACGCGCGTCAGCCGGGCCGACGCGTACGTCTGCATGGCCTGCCCGAAGGCGGCCAGGTCCTGCGCCCACATGAGCTCGCTGTTGACGAGCCCGTACAGCCGGGTGCTCGCGGTGACGTCCGCGCCCGTCGCCGTGCGCGCCACCAGGTCGCTCGCCAGGTCGATGCGGCCGTTGCCGACAGCCCCGAGGTACACCGACAGGAACCCGGACGGGTCGCTGAGGAGCACCTCCACTGGGTGCTGCTCCTCGGTGAGCCCCTCGGGCCGCTCCGGCGCGATCCGCCAGAACCCCGACTCCGTGGACCAGACGGGCCCCGGCGCCTGCTGCGGCACCGGGGTCGACGCGGGCGCGTCGTCAGGCTCGGCGTCCGCCGAGGGCTCGCCGTCCTGCGCGGCCAGCGCCGCGGCGTCGTCGGGCGCGACGACGAGCCGGATGGTCGACGTGTACGCGAGGTACGGGCCGCCGTCGTGGCTGAACGTGATGTCCTGCGTGAACGCGGACTCCTCGATCCCGGGGTACCCCACGACGCCCTCGCCGTGCCAGTCCCCCACGAGCCACGCGAGCGGGTACACCTCGGGCGCGAGGCCCTCGGGCAGGATGAATGGCATGACTACCTCCGGTGGGTGGATCGGTCGCGTCCGGTGACGGTCAGCGTTGACCCTTGTAGAGGCGGTAGACGACGAAGCAGGCGAACCACCCGATGGTGACGGTCGCCGCGACGAGCAGGCCGATGAAAACTGCTTCAAGCGCTTCCATGCACCGATCCTATCGATGTCCCGCCCGTACGCTGGCGCGATGACCGAGACACGCACGCTGGTGATCAAGGCGACCTCCGGCGCGGACCGTCCCGAGGTCGCGAACCAGGCGTTGACCGTGGCCGCGGCCGCCGTCGCCGCTGGCGCCGACGTGAGCCTGTGGCTCACCGGCGAGGCCTCCTGGTTCGCGCTGCCGGGCCGCGCCGCGACGCTCACCCTCGAGCACGCGGCGCCCCTCGCGGACCTGCTCGACGTGGTCCTCGAGGCGGGCCAGGTGACGGTCTGCACGCAGTGCGCGGTCCGCCGCGACATCGGGCCCGACGACGTGATCGCGGGGGTCCGCATCGCCGGGGCGCCGACCTTCGTCGACGAGGTGCTCGCGCCCGGGGCCCAGGCGCTCGTCTACTGACCGGCGCGCCCAGGCCCCCCGACGGGCGGCCCTCAGGAGGCGCGTGACCGCAGCCGCACGCCCAGCAGGTACATCTCGCAACCGAGGCACAGGCCGAACGCCGCGTTGAGGAACGCCGCGACGAGCGCGAGCCCCGCGGCAACCGGCACGGCCGCGCCGAGGCCGGCCAGGCCGAGCAGCACTCCCGCCCCGGTGATCACCAGCCCGACCAGTTGGGCGAACCGCGGCGGGCGGGGGTCCTCGAGCTCGGCGGGCGGGGCCAGCCGAGGCCGCACCAGCGCGCGGAACAGCAGGCCCTGCACCGAGCCCTGCGCGCCGCGCGCCGCGCCCACCGCGAACAGCGCCGCGACCACGGCGAGCAGCGCGAGCGCTCCGCCGGGCGGCAGCAGCAGCACGACGACGAGCAGGACGGCGGTGATCGCGGCGCCGACGCGCGGCCCGCGCGGGTCGATGCCGGGCACGGCCGCCGGCCGGCTCGCGGCAGGGCTTGGGGTGGGACTTGAGGTGGGGGTGGGTCCGGACATGGGTCCTCCTCGGACAACGCTCACGGGTGCGGGGCGGCGGGTTCAGGACACAGCGTTTTCGGGGCGCAGCGTTCTCAGGACGCAGCGGGGATGGCGCAGCGGGGTTGGCGCGGCGGGCGCGGGGCGCCGCGGCGCCGGGGTGCGGGACGAGCCAGGGCTCAGCGGCCCCGCACCCCGTCGGGACACGACTCGAGCGCGGCGAGCGCCTGCGCGCGGGTCATCGCGCCGGAGATGCGCCCCACGACAGCGCCGTCGGCGTCAGCCAGCAGGACGGTGGGGGTGCGCAGCACGCGGAAGCGGCGGACCAGGTCGAGGTGCTGCTCGACGTCGAGGTCCACATGCGCGAGGCCGGGACTCTCGGCGGCGAGGTCCGCCAGCACGGCGTGGGTGCGCCGGCAGGGCGCGCAGACCTCGCTGGAGAGCTGCACGAATGTCGCCCGGCTGCCGAGTGGGCGGCCGATCTGGGCGGCGGTGAGGCTGAGATCGTCGGCGGCGCCCTGCCCGGGGGCCGTCGGGCCCTCGCCCGCTGTCGCCCGCACAGCGCCACGCACCGGCGTGTAGCTGCCGTTGCGGGATCGCCACCACAGCCCGAGGGCTGACGCGGCGAGGAGCACCGCGGCGACGATCACGATGCGCGTGAGCATCGTTCAACCTACCAAGACGCGACCTGCGACGTAGACGAGGATCCCGGTCACGGTGACCGGCAGGATGATCGCGGCCAGCGAGGCGCGGAACCGCTCGAGCACCGGCAGCCGGTCGAAGAGCTGGTGCAGCGCGGCGACCAGCAGCCCGACGGCGACGCCGAGCAGCGCGCCCGCGAGCGGGTCGAAGCCGGGCAGCACCAGCCCGGCGAGCGCGCCGGCCGCGAGCGCCGAGCCGACAGTCGCCCCGGCGCCGAGCCACGGCTTCAGCGGCAGCGCCGCCACAGCGGAGCCCACAGCCAGGGCGAGCGCCCCGGCGATGACCAGCTCCTCGCCGCCGGGGGTGCGCTGGGTGGCCACCCAGCCGGCCGCGGCGGCGGCGACGAGCGTGCCGGCCACGGTGCCCGACACGGACTCGACCAGCCGCTCGCGGCCACCGCCGCGCAGCAGCTCGTTGACGAAGGCCAGCAAGATCGAGAAGGCGAACACCACGGGCAGGTCCCGCAGCGGCGGCTCCCCGGCGGTGAGGTGCACGATGACCACCGCGCCCGCGCCGCCGAGCGCGACCACGGCGGCGGAGCCGGGCCGGCTGGGCAGGTTCACGAGCACGGGCCAGCCGAAGGCGAACCCGATGGCGAGCAGGCCCACGACCACCGTGAGGGGCAGGTCGCCGAGCTCGACGCCCGCGACGGTCAGGTCGGAGAAGTAGCCGGCGACGGCCACGACGGCGGCCAGGACGGCCGTGGAGACGGCCCGGGTCGAGAGTTGCACGGCCGCTACCGGGCCTGACTGCTGGGAACGGTGCGGGAGGCGCACGCGTGGCGGCGGCCGCACACGGCAGCCGGGGGCGCTACGAGGGGGAGGGAGCCGGGCACGGCGACGATTGTCGCAGACCCGCGCGGCCGCTGGCAGATGGGTGGAGGGGTCTCAGCGCAGGCAGGCCGCGCGGGGATGCGGTAAAGCAGGCGGTAGCGTGTCCACACCCGCACGCTTGGAGGTCCCGTCGGTGGCAGACCTGCTGCTACTCACTCCTGCGCCCGGCGGTTCCGCCCAGGTGCTCCCGGCGCTCGGGTTGCTCTCGCACCGAGTCCGCGTCCTCCCGGTCGAGCCGTCGGCGCTCGTCGACGCGCCCGACGCCGACATCATCGTGCTGGACGCGCGCCGGGACCTGGTCACCGCCCGCACCACGTGCCGGCTGCTGCGCGCCACCGGGCTGGCCGTCCCGCTCGTGCTGGTGCTCACCGAGGGCGGCCTGACGGTCGTCACCGCGGAATGGGGCGCGGACGACATCATCTTGGAGAACGCCACCCCCGCCGAGGTCGAGACGCGCTTCCGGCTGGTCATCGAGCGCTCGGCCCAGTCGTCGGCGTTCGCGGACCAGCCGCAGGAGATCTCCGCGGGCGAGCTGATGATCGACCCGGGCGGCTACACGGCCCGCCTGCGCGGGCGGCCACTGGACCTGACCTACAAGGAGTTCGAGCTCCTGAAGTACCTGGTGCAGCACCCGGGGCGGGTGTTCACCCGGGCCCAGCTCCTGCAGGAGGTCTGGGGCTACGACTACTACGGGGGCACCCGCACCGTCGACGTGCACGTGCGCCGGCTGCGGGCCAAGCTCGGGCTCGAGCACGAGCAGCTCATCGGCACGGTGCGCAACGTCGGCTACCGCTTCGACCCCCCGAAGGACCGCGCGACGCGCTCTGCCACCCCCGACGCGGCCTTGGCGGACGAGGCAGCGCACCCCGCCGACGCCTGACGTGGGCGCGGGCCCTGCACGCCCTCAGGTCGGGGACGACGTCAGCGGCTAACCTGGCGGTGGTGCGCCGGGAAGTCTGGTCGGCAGTCCCGTCCGCGCGCCCGTGAGGTGGCCCACATGCCTGCCCGCCCGAAGTCCCGTCCTGCCCGCCGCCTGTTCTCGTCCCTGAGGGCCGGTTCCGAGCGCAATCTGCTCGACACGTTCCGCGACGAGAAGGTCGGCGGGGTGCTGCTGCTGGTCGCCACTGTCGTCGCCCTGCTGTGGGCGAACTCCCCGTGGTCGGCCGCCTACAGCCACCTGCTCGGCATCGTCATCGGGCCCGCGAGCCTGCACCTCGACCTGACGGTCGCCCAATGGGCCACCGACGGGCTGCTCGCGATCTTCTTCTTCGTCGTCGGCCTCGAGCTCAAGCGCGAGATCGTCGAGGGCGAGCTGCGGCGGTTCTCCACAGCCGTGGTGCCCGCGGTCGCGGCCGTCGGCGGGATGCTCGTGCCGGCGCTGGTGTACGTGGCGGTCAACCTCCTCCAGGACGGCGGCTCGCTGAGCGGGTGGGCAGTGCCCACCGCCACCGACATCGCCTTCGCCGTGGCGGTGCTCGCCGTGGCGGGCCGCCGGCTGCCGATCACGCTGCGCGTCTTCCTGCTGACGCTCGCCGTCGTCGACGACCTGCTCGCCATCGTCGTCATCGCGGTGTTCTACACCGACAGCCTCTCGCTCGGCTGGCTGGGCGCCGCCCTGGTGGGGGTGGCCGCCTTCGGTGTGGCGGTGCGCCGCACGGGTTGGACCCGCTCGCCGTTCGTGCTGCTGCCGCTCGGGCTGCTCACCTGGGCCTTCATGCACTCCTCCGGGGTGCACGCCACCATCGCGGGGGTGCTGCTCGCGCTCACCGTCCCCGCGCTGACCCCCGGGGCCGGCGGGCACAGCGTCGCCGAGCGGCTCGAGCACCGCTGGCGGCCGCTCTCCGCCGGGGTCGCCGTGCCGCTGTTCGCGCTGTGCGCCGCCGGGGTGAGCCTGTCCGCGGAGTCGATCTCCGGCGCCGTCGGGGACCCCGTCGCCCAGGGTGTGGCACTGGGCCTGGTGATCGGCAAGCCGCTGGGCATCGTCACCGCCACGTGGCTGGTCGCCCGCTTCACCCGCGCGACGCTGGCCCCCGGTCTGGCGTGGTGGGACATCGTGGCCGTCGGGCTGGTGGGCGGCATCGGGTTCACCGTGTCGCTGCTGATCGGCGAGCTGGCGTTCGGCGCGGGCTCCCCGCACACCGAGCACCTCAAGGTCGCGATCCTGGCCGGATCGGCCACCGCGGCCGTCGTCGGCGGCGCCGCGCTGGCCCTGCGTGACCGATACCACGCCAGGACCTCGGCCCCTAGGCCAGAAGCCGCCGATCCTGGGGCGCCGACCGGGTAGGTTCGCTCTGATGACCACAGACTCCTCGGCCCTGGTCCTCGACGGACCGTGGCGTCACCAACTCGTGCCCGCCAACGGCGCCCGGTTCCACGTCGCAGTCTCCGGACCCGACGACCGCGACGCGCCCGTGGTGGTGCTCCTGCATGGCCTGTTGCAGTTCTGGTGGGCATGGCGCCACCAGCTCCCGGTGCTGGGCGCCGCCGGCTACCGGGTCGTCGCGATGGACCTGCGCGGCGCCGGCTCCTCGGACAAGCCGCCGCAGGGCTACGACGTGCCGACCCTCACCCGTGACGTGGCCGGCGTGGTGCGCTCGCTGGGCGCCGAGAGCGCAGTCGTCGTCGGGCACGGGCTCGGCGGGGACGTCGCGTGGTCGATGCCCGCCTACCACCCGTCGCTCACCGACGCGGTCGCGACGTTCGGGGCCCCGCACCCGCTGCACACGCGCGCCGAGCCACGCGCCACCCTCACCAGGGCGGCAGCGCGGCGGCTCGCGTACTTCCAGCTCCCCTACCTGCCGGAGCGCTCGCTGACCCGCACGGACCTCGTCCCCCGGGTGATGCGCGAGTGGGGCGCCGACGGCTGGCTCGACGACCACACCGCCGAGACGTATCGCCGCGCCGCCCGGGTGCCATTCGCGGCGCACTGCTCCATGGAGCAGGCCCGCTGGGTGGTGCGCTCGGGCCCGCGGTTGGACGGTCGGCGCTACCTGGCGGCCCTGCGCGCGGCCCCCGCGGTCCCCGTGCTGCAGGTCCACGGCGAGCTCGACGGCTGCCGGCCCGTGCGCACGGCGCAGGCGGTGGGGCACGTCGCCGCGTCGCTGGGCGGCGGGTACCAGTTCGAGCGGGCCGCGGGAGTCGGGCACTACGTGCCGGAGGAGGCGCCCGAGCAGGTCAACGAGCTGCTGCTCGCCTGGCTGGCCGAGGTCGCGCCCGTCTGACGGCGGCCTCCCGGCGGTGTCGGCTCAGCCCTTGAGCATCGCCGTCGCGAGCTCGGGGTCCGTCTCGCCGATCCCGTACGACGGGCACTCGCCCGCGATCGGGCACGCCCCGCACGCGGGCTTGCGCGCGAAGCAGGTGCGCCGCCCGTGGAAGATCAGCCGGTGCGACGCCATCGTCCACTCGGACCGCTCGATCAGCGCGCCGATGTCGTGCTCGACCTTGACCGGGTCCTCCTCGGTCGTCCAGCCCAGGCGCCGCGCGAGCCGCCCGACGTGGGTGTCCACGGTGATGCCGGGGATGCCGAACGCGTCGCCGAGCACCACGTTGGCCGTCTTGCGGCCCACCCCGGGGAGCGTCACGAGGTCGGCGAGCCGATCCGGCACCTGGCCGTCGAAGCGCTCCACGAGCTCACGCCCGATCCCCCGCAGCGCCTCCGTCTTCGCCCGGAAGAACCCGGTGGGGCGCAGCAGCTCCTCGAGCTCCACCCGGTCCGCCTCGGCGTAGGCCTTCGCGTCGGGGTACTCCGCGAACAGCTCGGGCGTCACCTGGTTGACCCGCACGTCAGTGGTCTGGGCGGAGAGCACCGTCGCCACGAGCAGCTCGAGCGGGGTGGTGAAATCAAGCTCGCAGCGCGCGTCGGGATAGCGCACAGCGAGCAGTCGGTTGATCCTCCTGGCCCGGCGCACGCGCGCCAGAGGCGTCTCCGCCAGCCACTTGCGCGTCGTGGTCACATCAGCAGCCTACGCATCCACCCGGTTGCCGGGGCCTCGTGTGACCGTGCGGGTGTCGCGTTGCTCCCAGCGAGTGATCATGTGCCCAACTCACGGCGCCCTCCTCAAGTCTGCGCAGGTGAGGGCCGAAAAACCAGAAGATCGCGCGCCACCGGGCGCACGCCAGCCGCGAGCAGGAGCGGGTCGATGTCCACAGCGCCGATGACGATGGGCAGGTGCGCAGAACTGCGCAGCAGCCGTCACGCGCTGCGTGCCGAGCAGGCGACCGTGCGCTGGTGGCGGCGACTGGTCCAGGCGCGCCTCGACCTGGCGGTGGCGGGGATCGCGATGCCCGGCCCGCTCGGCGAGGCCGTCGCGCTCCTCCCCGGCGGGGCGCCCTGCCCCGAGCCGCCTCGGCCTCTCGAGCTGCACGGCGCCACGCGCGGCGGCATGTCCCCCGCGGCGCCCTCCCAGCTCCCCGCGCTCCGCGACCTTGACGAACGCCTGGCCCGCTACGAGCACAGCGTCTGCGACGCCCTGGACCAGGTCACCGAGGACCTCATCCAGGCCCTCGCCATCGACCCGGCCGCGGGCCTGCGGGAACGGCCTGAGGCGCCGCGTCCCATCTGATGCGGCAGACTGGTCCTCAGAACCGTTCCCAGCGGAGAAGGTGAGGTGCCAGCGTGGAGGACGACGTCGTGCTGTCGGCGCCATTGTTCGCGAACATGGATCCCGAGGCGTCGAGCGCCCTGATCGCGTCGATGACCCAGGTCGAGGTGTCGCGCGGCGAGGTGCTCTTTCACGAGGGCGAGCCGGGCGACCGGCTGTACGTGATCCGGTCGGGCAAGATCAAGCTCGGCCGCCGGTCCAATGACGGCCGCGAGAACCTGCTGGCCGTGCTCGGCCCAGGCGAGATGTTCGGCGAGCTGTCGCTGTTCGACCCGGGCCCGCGCACCGCCACCGCCACGGTCGTCGCCGACGGCGCCATCCTCGAGCTCGGGCACCTCGAGCTCATCGCGTGGCTCGAGGCGAACCCGACCGTCGCCAAGCACCTGCTCGGCGCGTTGGCGCGTCGACTGCGCCGCACCAACGAGGCGCTCGCGGACCTGGTGTTCTCCGACGTCCCCGGCCGCGTCGCGAAGGCCCTGCTGGACCTGTCGACCCGCTTCGGCGAGACCGTCGACGAGGGGATCCGCGTCGCCCACGACCTGACGCAGGAAGAGCTCGCACAGCTCGTCGGCGCGTCCCGCGAGACGGTCAACAAGGCGCTGGCAGATTTCGCCGCGCGTGGCTGGGTCCGCCGCGAGGGACGCGCCATCGTGCTCTTCGACGTCGACCGCCTCGAGCGCCGCGCCCGCTGATCGAGCGCCCGCTGAGGTCGAGCGCGCTGAGGTCGAGGCGTTGAGGCCGAGTGCGCGTTGAGGTCAGCCGACCTCGACGACGATCTCCACCTCGACCGGCGAGTCGAGCGGCAGCACCGCGACGCCCACGGCTGAGCGGGCGTGCACGCCTGCCGCGCCGAAGACTTCGTGCAGCAGCTCGCTAGCGCCGTTGACCACGCCGGGCTGACCGGTGAACGCGGGGTCGCTGGCCACGAAGCCGACGACCTTGACCACGCGGACGATGTGGTCGACTCCCCCGGCGACGGCGGCCGCCGCGGCGATCGCGTTCAGCGCGGCGGTGCGCGCGAGCCCGTGCGCCTCCTCCGGCGACACGAGCCCGGGGCCCTGGCCGACCTTGCCGGTGGCGGGCAGGGCGCCCTCGATGAACGGGAGCTGCCCGGAGGTGTGGACGTGGTCGCCGGAGCGCACCGCCGGCACGTAGGCCGCGACGGGCGCGGCGACCGCCGGCAGCACCAGGCCGAGGTCGGCCAGGCGCTGCGAGGGCGCGGCCGTCACGCGGTGGCCTTCTGGCGCTTGAGGTAGGCGACGAGCCCGGCGTCGGGCCCCTGGATCACCTGGACGAGCTCCCACCCGTCGGAGCCCCACTGGTCGAGGATCGCCTTGGTGGCGTGGATGATGAGCGGAACGGTTGCGTACTCCCACTGGGTGGCCATGGCCGCCACCCTAGTGCGCCGCCAGCGCGACGTCTCCGCTGATCACCAGTTCGGACTTCCACGAGCGCACATCGGGCCGGCGGCGGAGCAGCGCGCGGCGCTCACGCTCGGTCATGCCGCCCCAGACGCCGAAGTCCATGCGGTTGTCGAGCGCGTCGGCCAGGCACTCGAGGCGCACCGGGCATCCCGTGCACACCGCACGCGCCTCGCGCTGCGCGGCGCCCTCGACGAAGAGCGCATCGGGTGAGACCTTGCCCAGTCCGCAGGCCGCGAATGCCGCCCAATGTGCGTCCTGCAGCGTCGTTCCCACGCGAGCTCCCTTGTTTCGGCCACCGTCGGCGAGCGGCGGCCCAGCGGACGCCACCACGGCGTCCACCGGGACCGTAACGCCTTTCCTGCCTCCTGGACATCCTCCGATCGGGTCAATCCGGGCTACTAATGGGAGCCTTCCCACGCCGCCGACGTGCCGCTCCGCAGGGCCCCGCACACTCGCCGGGTGGGCTCCCGGATGCGCACGTACGCTCTTTCAATGGGGGCTAGACCAGCGTGGGACCGTCAGGTCAATCTTGCTCAGGCGATCTCTCTGCTGATCGCTTTCACCCTGCTCGCCGGGGTTGGCGGGCTGCTCGCGGCCGGGCTGGTGCTGCCGGCCGTCGCGGCGCTCAAGGGGTCGGCCGGGGTCACCTCGACGGCCTTCGACTCGCTGCCGGCGGATCTCGACGTCAAGGCGGTCTCGGAGAAGTCGACGATGCTCGCGGCCGACGGGACGATCCTCGCGGAGTTCTACGCCGAGGACCGCAAGGCCGTCCCGCTCGAGTCCATCGCGCCGATCATGCAGCAGGCCGTGATCGCCACCGAGGACAAGCGGTTCTACCACCACGGCGGCGTCGACCCGACAGGCATGCTGCGCGCGGTGGCGCGCAACGCCTCGGGCAGCGACACGCAGGGCGCGTCCACTCTCACGCAGCAGTACGTGAAGAACGTGCTCATCGAGTCCGCGCTGCGTGAGGGCGACCGCGCCGCCGCCGCGGACGCGCGCGAGGCGGAGGGCACCGAGGGGTACGGCCGCAAGCTCCGCGAGGCGAAACTGGCGGTGGCGCTGGAGAACGCCAACACCAAGGCGGAGATCCTCGAGGGCTACCTCAACATCGCCCAGTTCGGCATCGCGGTGTACGGGGCGGAGTCGGCGGCGCAGCGCTTCTTCAGCAAGCCCGCGTCCGACCTCGACTACCTGGAGTCGGCGACCCTCGCGGGCGTCACGCAGAGCCCCACCAAGTGGGACCCGGTGAAGAACCCCGAGGCGTCGCAGTCCCGCCGGGACGTGGTGCTGGGCCTGATGCTCGCGCAGGGGTACATCACCGCCGACGAGCACGCCCGCGGTGTGGCGACCCCGCTGGGCGACTACCTGCGCCCGCAGGCGTCCAAGCTGAGCTGCATGGCCGCGGGCGACCAGGTGCCCGGCAGCGGCTTCTTCTGCGACTACGTCACCAAGATCATCAAGAACGACCCGACCTTCGGCGAGACCGTGGACGACCGCCTGGAGCTGCTGTACCGGGGTGGCCTGACGATCACCACCACCCTCGACCCGCGTGAGCAGGCGCTCGCGGACGCCGAGGTGAAGAACGGCATCCCGGTGGACGACCCGTCCGGCGTCTCGTCGGCGATCTCCGTGGTGGAGCCCGGCACGGGGCGGGTCACCGCGATGGCGCAGAACCGCGTGTACAACAACACGAGTGAGGCGCCGGCACGGCAGACCGCGACGAACTTCAACACCGACACCGGCTACGGCGGCTCCAGCGGGTTCGCCCCCGGCTCGACGTTCAAGCCGTTCACGCTGCTGCAGTGGCTCCGCGAGGGGCACACCCTCGACGAGGTGGTCGACGCCAGCCCGATGTCCTACCCGATCCGGGCGTTCGCGGCTCCGTGCAGGCGGGTGGGGACCGAGATCTACAGTTTCGGCAACGCGGAGGGCAGCGCGAGCGGCCCGATGACGGTGCTCGACGCCACCCAGAACTCGGTGAACTCGGCCTACATCGCGATGGCCACCAAGCTCAACCTGTGCTCGATCATGGAGGGCGCCGCGAGCCTGGGGATCGTGCAGGGCGGCAACGGCAAGCCGTTCGACCCGCTGCCCGCCAACGTGATCGGCAGCCAGTCCGTGGCGCCGCTGCGCATGGCCGCGGCGTTCGCGGCGTTCTCGGCGGGCGGGGTCTACTGCAAGCCCGTCGCGATCACGAACGTCACCCTGCCCGACGGCTCCCAGCTCCCGGTGCCGGACGCCGCCTGCTCGCAGGTGGTCGAGCCGCCCATCGCCGCACAGCTCAACTTCGCGCTGGGCAATGTGTGGAGCGGCACGGGGAAGTCCTTGGGCGCCCGCCCCTATCCGGCGTCGGGGAAGACGGGGACGACGAGCCACAACGAGGACACCTGGTTCGTGGGATACAACTCGCTGCGCTCCGCCGCCGTGTGGGTGGGGTTCAGCGAGGGCTTCATCCCCGTGCAGAACATGATGATCAACGGCAAGCAGATCAAGTACACGTACGGCGCCACGATCGCCGGGCCCACGTGGGTGCGGTACATGGACCAGGCGATGGAGGGTCGGACGGTCCCGGGATTCGGAACATCGGGCCGGGTCGTGACGCCTGACAACCCCGTGGCGGTGCCCGAGCTGGTGGGCCACGGGCTCGACGAGGCCACGGCCCTGCTGCAGTCCGTCGGGTTCGAGGTCGTCGTGGGCGATCCCGTGCCCGCCCACACGGGCGAGGGGACGGTGGGCGCCCAGGACGTCACGGGCGTCGCGGAGATGGGCTCGACTGTGACGCTCCACCCGTCGAACGGCTCGTCCCCGCCCGACCGCTCGGCATCCCTGCCCGATGCCGAGGACGGGTGACGCGAAAGGCCCACCCTGTCCGGATATGGGAGGCGCCCGCTACTCTCCCCTGCATGGCTACCTCCCCCCGTGGCCGCCAGGTCAACCTCGGCCAGGCGACAGCCCTGCTCCTCGCGTTCGCCCTCGCCGCGGGCGCCGGGGGGCTGGTCACGGCGGGCCTCGTGATCCCCGTGGTCGCGGTGGCGAAGGGCACCACCGACATCACGGTGACGGCCTTCGACGGGCTGCCGTCGGAACTCGAGATCCAGCCCTTGCCGGAGAAGTCCACCATCCTGGCCGCCGACGGCACCTTGCTCGCCGAGCTGTACATCGAGAACCGGATCGTCGTGCCGCTGGAGGCCATCGCGCCGATCCTGCAGAAGACAGTCGTCGCGGTCGAGGACAAGCGCTTCTACGAGCACGGCGGCGTGGACCCCATGGGCATGCTCCGCGCCGTGGTGAAGAACTCGGCGACGGAGTCCACGCAGGGCGCGTCGACGCTGACCCAGCAGTACGTGAAGAACGTGCTGATCGAGACCGCGAAGAGCCAGGACGACCGCGCGGCGGTGGCTGACGCGCGCGAGGCCGAGGGCACCGAGGGGTACAGCCGCAAGCTGCGGGAGGCCAAGCTCGCGATCTCGCTGGAGAAGGAGACCACGAAGGAGAAGATCCTCGAGGGCTACCTCAACATCGCCGCGTTCGGCGCCTCGGTGTACGGCGTCGAGGCCGCCTCCGAGTACTACTTCGGCAAGCCGGCCTCGGACGTCAACTACCTCGAGGCCGCCACCATCGCCGGGATCACCAAGGCCCCGGGCCGTTACGACCCGGCCAAGAACATCGAGGACCTCACCGACTCCCAGCAGCGTCGCGACACGGTGCTGAGCCTGATGCGGCAGCAGGGCCTCATCACGCAGGAGGAGCACGACGCGGGCGTGGCCACCCCGCTGGCGAACACCCTGAACATCCAGCGCCCGAAGGAGGCCTGCAAGATGGCCGACACCGTGGTCGCGGGCTCTGGGTACTTCTGCGACTACGTCACCAAGATCATCATGAACGACCCCGTCTTCGGCCCGGACAAGCAGGCCCGCAAGGACCTGCTCTACCGCACCGGGTTGACGATCACCACGACGCTGGACCCACGTGAGCAGACGCTCGCCAAGGCGGCGGTCGACGAGTGGCTGCCCGCTGACAGCCCCGACGACCTGTCCACGGCGTTCTCCGTGGTCCAGCCCGGCACCGGGCACATCACCGCGATGGCGCAGAACTGGGAGTACGTGCCCACCGGCGGCGAGAACCGGCAGACCGCCCTCAACCTCAACACCGACCACCAGTACGGCGGCTCGCGCGGCATGCAGCCCGCCTCCACGTTCAAGCCGTTCACGCTGATGCAGTGGCTCAAGGAGGGCCACAGCCTGGGCGAGTACATCGACGGGTCGCGCAAGTCCTGGCCGGCCAAGGAGTTCAACGCGCCGTGCACCAAGCTCGTCGACAGCGGCGGGAAGGCCTGGACGCCGGGCAACGCGGAGGGAGGCTCGTGGACCACCATGAGCGTGCTCGACGCCACCAAGAACTCGGTGAACTCCGCGTACATCGCGATGGGCAGCAAGGTGGACCTGTGCGCGATGGTCGAGGGCGCGGAGTCGGTGGGCATCCACATGGCCGTGCCCCGGGCGGACGGCAGCACCAACCTCCCCGTGCAGCAGAGCAGCATCCTCGGCACCGCGGAGGTCGCGCCGCTGACGATGTCCGCCGCGTACGCCGCCCTCGCCGCCGACGGGACCTACTGCAAGCCCATCGCGATCCTCTCGGTCGTGAAGCCCTCGGGCGAGCAGCTGCCCGTGCCCAGCGCCGACTGCCACCAGGCGGTGGAGACGCACATCACCGCCGCGATGACCCATGCGCTGAGCAACGTGTGGACCGGCACGGCCAGCAAGCTCGGCAGCCCGTCGTACACGTCTGCGGGCAAGACCGGCACGAGCTCGTTCAACGAGCACACCTGGTTCGCGGGGTACACGCCGTTGCGCGCGGCCGCCGTGTGGGTGGGGTACCACGACGCGACGCGCTCGGCGCATGAGATCTACGTCAAGGGCAAGAGGGAGAGGTACGTCTACGGCGCCACCATCGCGGGCCCCATCTGGCGCTCCTTCATGGACCCGGCGATGGAGGGCCAGGAGGTCCCCGAGTTCACGCCGGCGCGTGACAAGGAGGTGTACGGCGAGAAGGTCTTCGTGCCGTCCGTGATCGGGCAGAGCCAAGAGGCCGCGACCGCCACCCTCAAGGCCGCCGGCTTCAGCGTCTCCGTCTCGCCCGACCAGGTGGGATCGAGCCTGCAGGCGGGGCATGTGGCCGAGCAGTCGCCGAACGGCAGCGCCGTGAAGGGATCGGTCATCACCCTGCGCCTGTCGAACGGTCAGGGCGGATCGGGGCCCGGCAACCCGGGAGGCCCGGGCAACCCCGGCAACCCCGGATTCCCGAGCCTGCCGGGCCTCCCCGGGGGTGGCAATCGGGACTGAGCCCGGGTGAGCACCGCGTCGAGACCATGTGGCAGTGCCGTGCAGGTCCGGCGGCGACGGCCGCGCCGATCAGGCGCGTCCGGGCTCCTCACGTACCCTACGAACCATGGCTCCCTCCCCCCGCGGCCGCCAGGTCAACCTCGCCCAGGCGACAGCCCTGCTCCTCGCGTTCGTGCTGACCGCCGGAGTCGGCGGCCTGCTGACGGCGGGAACGCTGCTCCCCGCCATAGCCGTGGCGAAGGGCACCACCGACATCACCGTGAGCGCCTTCGACAACCTCCCGTCCGAGTTGGTCGTCAAGCCGCTGTCGGAGAAGTCGACGATGCTCGACGCGAACGGCAACGTGCTCGCGGAGTTCTACGCCGAGGACCGCATCGTCGTGCCGCTCGACGAGATCGCCCCCGTGATGCGGCAGGCGGTGATCGCCACCGAGGACAAGCGGTTCTACGAGCACGGCGGCATCGACCCCACCGGCATGCTGCGCGCCGCAGTGAAGAACGCGGCCAGCAACGTCACCCAGGGCGCCTCCACGCTCACGCAGCAGTACGTGAAGAACGTGCTGCTGGAGACGGCGGTCCGCAACGGCGACGCCGAGGGGATCGCGGCGGCCACCGAGTCGGAGGGCATCGAGGGGTACTCCCGCAAGCTGCGTGAGGCCAAGTTGGCGATCTCGCTGGAGAAGGTCGCCACGAAGGACCAGATCCTCGAGAACTACCTGAACATCGCGCAGTTCGGCATCTCCGTCTACGGGGTCGAGGCCGCCGCGCAGAAGTACTTCTCCACGTCGGCCGCCGATCTGACGTACCTGCAGGCCGCCACGCTCGCGGGCGTCACGCAGAGCCCCACCAAGTGGGACCCGATCAAGAACCCGGAGAACTCGCAGAAGCGGCGCAACATCGTCCTGCAGCTCATGAAGGCCCAGGGGGTCATCACCCCCGAGGAGTACGAGGCCGGGATCGCCACCCCCATCGGCGACACCCTGCAGCCGCAGGAGCCGCGGCTCGGCTGCATGTCCGCCGATCAGGCAGTCCCGGGCTCCGGCTTCTTCTGCGACTACGTGGTCAAGGTCATCAAGAACAACGAGGCCTTCGGTGAGACCGAGGAGGAGCGCCTCGACCTGCTGTACCGCGGCGGGCTGACCATCACCACCACGCTGGACCCCGCCGAGCAGGCCATCGCCGACACCGAGGTCAAGGCCGGCATCCCGGTCAACGACCGCTCCGGGGTCGCGCACGCGATGTCCGTGGTGGAGCCGGGCACCGGCAAGATCACCGCGATGGCGCAGAACCGCACGTACAGCGCCGTGAACTCCGGCGTCGCCGGCGAGACCTCGGTCAACTACAACACCGACCAGGCCTATGGCGGGTCGACTGGCTTCGCGCCCGGCTCGACGTTCAAGGCGTTCACGCTGCTCGAGTGGCTCAAGCAGGGGCACAGCCTCAGCGAGTACGTGGACGGCACCCGGATGTCGTACCCGCAGCGCGAGTTCACCGCGTCGTGCACGCAGCTCGGCACCGACACCTACAAGTTCGGGAACGCCGAGGGCGGCAAGAGCGGCGTCATGTCGGTGCTCGACGCGACCCGCAACTCGGTGAACTCCGCGTTCATCGCGATGGCCACCCAGCTCGACCTGTGCGCGATCATGGACGGCGCCAAGAGCCTGGGCATCCACCAGGCCAGCGGCAAGGACTTCAACGTGGTTCCCGCCAACGTGCTCGGCTCCGACTCGGTGGCCCCGCTCACCATGGCCGCCGCGTTCGCGACCTTCGCCTCGGGCGGCGTCTACTGCGAGCCCGTCGCGATCACCCGCGTCACCGACGCGTCCGGCGCCGAGATCCCGATCCCCAGCGCGAACTGCACGCAGGCCATCGAGCCGCAGATCGCCGACGCGATGAACTACGCGATGAGCAACGTGTGGTCCGGCACCGCCAAGGCCGTCGGCGCCCCGCCGTTCGCCTCGGCAGGCAAGACGGGCACCACCACTCGCAACGAGAACACCTGGTTCGTCGGGTACACGCCGCTGCGCTCCGCGGCCGTCTGGGTCGGCTACAGCGAGGGCATGATCCCGGTGCAGCGGCTGACGGTGAACGGCTCGTACGTGCGGTACATGTACGGCTCGACGGTGGCCGCGCCCACCTGGAAGCGGTTCATGACGCAGGCGATGGCGGGCAAGGACGTGCCGGCGTTCAACAGCGTGGACAGCACCCTCCTGCACGGCGTGCAGATCCCCGTGCCGAACGTCGTCGGCCAGTCGCAGGAGGCCGCCACGTCGGCGCTGCGCGCGGCCGGGTTCAGCGTCAAGGTCGCCACCGAGCAGATCCCGTCGACCGTCGCAGCCGGGGCCGTGGCGTCGCAGTCGCTGACGGGGGCCGCCACCAAGGGCTCGTACATCACGCTGACCCTGTCGAACGGGCAGGCGCCCGAGGGCTCAGGCGACGGCCAGAACCAGGGGCCCGGCGGCGGCAACGGCAACAACGGGAACGACAACGGGAACAACGGCGGGGGCGACCGCTGATGGCGCCCGCCGCCCGGCAGGCCATCGGCGGCCTCGCGCTCGCCGGCGCCGGGGCCCTCGCCTGGGCCTCCCTGGTGGAGGTGCGCTGGTACGCGCTGCGCGAGGTCACCGTGCCGGTGCTCCCCGCCGGCCAGGACCCGCTGCGCATCCTGCACCTGTCCGACCTGCACCTCACCCCCGGCCAGCAGCGCAAGATCGATTGGGTGCGGGACCTCGCCTCGCTCGACGTGGACCTGGTGATCGACACCGGGGACAACTGGGCGCACCTCGAGGCGATGCCGGCGCTCCTGGAGGCCCTCGAGCCGCACCTGGCCAAGCCGGGCGCCTTCGTGATGGGCTCGAACGACTACTTCGCGCCGTCGGCGAAGAACCCGGCCCGGTACCTGCTGCCCGACGCGCGCCTGCCGCAGACCAAGGCGTCCATCGAGCTGCCGTGGCGCGAGCTCGCCGCACGGTTCCGCGCGGCCGGCTGGAAGGACCTGACCAACCGGCGGGACACCTTGGACGTGGCCGGCCGGCGGCTCTCACTGGTGGGGGTCGACGACCCGCACCTCGACCTCGACCGGTTCCCCGGCCGTGACACCACCCCGGACATCGCCGGGCTGCGCGACGAGCCCGCCGCCGACCTGCACCTCGGTGTCGCGCACGCCCCCTACCGCCGCGTGCTCGACGAGATGCAGGACGACGGCGCGGACCTGATCATCGCGGGGCACACCCACGGCGGACAGCTCGCCGTGCCGGTGTACGGCGCGCTGGTGACGAACTGCGACCTGGACAGGCGCCGCGCCAAGGGCCTGCACGGCTGGCCGGGCGCCCGGCCCGACTCCCCCGGCGGCGCCGGGTCCACCTGGCTGCACGTGTCCGCCGGGCTCGGCACGTCGCCCTACGCGCCGGTGCGGTTCGCCTGCCGGCCCGAGGCGACGGTGCTGACGCTCGTCGCCGCGGAGGGCTGAGCAGCAAGCCCTGGCAGGGCGCTGAACAGCCGGTTTCGTCGCTGGGCACATCGTCGGCTATTCTGGCCAGGCTCAACCGGGGTGTGGCGCAGCTTGGTAGCGCGCTTCGTTCGGGACGAAGAGGTCGTGGGTTCGAATCCCGCCACCCCGACCGGTGAGACAGCAAGGCCCCTGATCTGCGGAGACGCGAGATCAGGGGCCTTCGCCGTTCCCGGGCGGCGGCGCCGGGACGGAGGGGTCAGCGGGGGCCGAGGTAGGCCACGTCGCCGCTGCCCGATCGGATGACCACGGCCCGCCGCGCGGTGGGGTCGGTGGCGCCCTCGACGGTGGTCCGGCCGTCGCTGGTGAAGATGGTCAGCACCACCGGGTCGCCGGCGCCGCGCACCGTCACCGGGCCGTCGGACGTCGTCGCGGTCACGTCACCGCGCGCTCCCTCGACCTGCACGCTGCCGCTGCCCGAGTCGGCGTTCACGTTGCCGTCCACGGACTGCACGTGCACGGCCCCGTCGGACGTCTTCGCCTCCACGTCGCCCGCCACGTCCTCGACGCTGACGGCTCCCGAGCCCGAGGTCGCGCTGACCGCCCCACGGGAGGCGGTGACGGTGACGGCGCCGTCGAGGGTCCGGGCCTCGACCTGGCGTCCGCCGTCGACGAGCACCTTGCCCGAGCCGGAGCGTGCGAGCACGTCGCCCGTGACGTTCGCGACCTCGACGGCGCCGTCCGAGGTGGTCGCGGACAGGCTCCCGCGCACCCCGTCGATGAGCACCGCGCCGGAGCCGGTGGCGGCCAGCACGTCGCCGTCCACGTCGCTCACCTCGACGCGCCCGTCCCCGGTGCGGACCTCGACCGGCCCGGACACGTCGGAGACCGCCACCGCGCCGAACGTCGAGCGGACGATCACCGCGGTGCCTGCCGGGACTGTCACGTCGAGGCCCGCCTGGCAGCTGGTGCTCCCCCACCAGCGGTCGCACCGGTTCTCCACGACGAGCCGGCCCTTGCCGTTGGTCGATGTGAAGTCGCCTGTGTAGGTGCTGTCGCCGAAGCCGGTGCGGTTGCGCTCCGTCACCAGCACCGCGTCGTCCGCGCCGACGCTGACGGTGACCGGCCCGTCTGCCATCAGCTCGACAGTGCCGGCTGCGCCGTAGTCGTGGTCCTTGGTCTCGGGGCTCGTCGCGAACAGGTCGGCGGCCTGGAGGCCGCACCAGGCGATGAGCGCGGCGCCGAGCACGCCACCGGTCCACAGCAGAGCGCGCTGTGCCGGCCGCTGGCCGGGCCGCTCGTCAGGGCGCCCATGCTCGACGGGCGTCAGGGTGGGCGTGCTCATGAGAGTTCTCCTCGGTGGGGTGCGTGCTCCAGGTAGCGCAGCACGGCGAGCACCCTGCGGTGGTCGTCGGCGCCGGGCGTGAGCTCGAGCTTGGTCAGGATGGAGGTGACGTGCTTCTCGACGGCGGCGGTGCCGACCACGAGTCGTTCGGCGATGGCGGCGTTGGACCGCCCTTCCGCCATCAGGGCCAGGACCTCCCGCTCACGGGCGGTGAGGCGTTCCAGGACGGGGCGCCGGGCGCGGGCGAGGAGCTGGGCGACGACCTCGGGGTCGATCACCGTGCCTCCCCCGGCCACCCGCCCGACGGCGTCGAGCAGCTCGTCGACGTCCGCGATGCGGTCCTTGAGCAGGTAGCCGAGGGCCCGCACATCACCGGCGAACAGCTCGGACGCGTAGCGCTGCTCGACGTACTGGGACAGGACGAGCACCGGCAGGGTCGGGTGCACGCTGCGCAGGTGCACCGCGGCGCGCAGGCCCTCGTCGGTGTGCGTGGGGGGCATCCGGACGTCGGTCACCAGCAGGTCGGGCAGTGTGTGCCCGGGCCCGACGGGCCGGCCCAGGGCCGCCACCGCGTCGTCGGCGGTGCGATGGCCAGTGACCTCATGCCCCTCGGAGGTGAGCAGCCGCGTCAGGCCGTCGAGCAGCAGGACCGAGTCCTCGGCGATCACGATGCGCATGGGACCTCCACCACCAAACGTGTGCCGTGCCCCGCGGGGCTCTCCAGATGGAAGGTGCCGTCGAGGGCCTCGACCCGCCCGCGCAGGCCTTCCAGCCCGCTGCCGGGCAGCTCGACGGCGCCGCCGTGGCCGTCGTCGGCGATCTCCAGGCGCAGCATGTCGCCACTCACGCGCACGTCCAGGCGGACCAGGCTCGCGCCGGCGTGCCGGGCGGCGTTGGTCAGCGCCTCGGCGGTGACGAAGTAGGCGGCGGCCTGCGCGGCAGGCGTGCACGCCGCGAGCGCGTCGGTGTCGGGCACGTCCACCTCCACCGGCACGGGGCTGCGGGCCGCGAGCGCCGAGAGGGCCGCGTCGAGGCCGCGGTCGGTGAGGACTGCGGGGTGGATGCCACGCACCAGGTCGCGCAGCTCGGCGAGCACCTCCTTGACCTCGCGGTGCGCGTGGTCGATGGCGTCACGCGCCGCGTCGGGGTCGGCTGCGGCCGCGCGCTTGGCGGCGCCCAGCTCGACGCCGAGGGCCACGAGCCGCTGCTGCGCGCCGTCGTGCAGGTCGCGCTCAATGCGGCGCCGCTCGGTGTCGGCGGCGCCCACGGCACGGGTGCGCGTCTCGGTGAGGTGCTCGGCCCGGACCCGCGCCATCTCGACGCGCTCCTGGGCCGCGGCGGCCTCCTCCTGGGCGACGGCGGCCTGGGCGCGGGCCTCCTCGACCTCGCCGCGCCGGCCTGGGCCGAGCAGCGTCCGGGCGAGGCGCACGTGCACCAGGGCGAGCCCCTGCGTGGCCCATGACGTCGCCCAGACGCCGACGATGCCCACGGCGATCCACAGCATCGCCTGGCTCGACGAGAGCTCGGTGGCGGAGCGGTACACGGGCAGCGCGATCGCGGCGAGCGAGTAGCCGAGCCCGCCCCAGGCGACGATCACCTGGACGCACATCAGCACCATGCCCACGACGGCGTAGGCCACGGCCGACCATCGGCGCCCGTCGGTCAGCACCGTCAGCAGCCGCCCACGGCCGGGCTTGCTGGTCGCGGGGCGCCGCACGGGCGCGGCCACACGGACGCCGAGCTGGGCCTCGAGCCGGGCCCGCTCGACCGCCGCGAACGGGTCGGTGAGGACCAGTGACGCGGCGAGCAGCGGGAGGCCCACGCCAATGATCGACAGGGCCGCGAAGGTCGGCACCACCGACGCAGCGAGGACGCCCGCCACGGTGAGCACGAAGAAGCCGACGGTGAGCTGCGACACCGCGCGCCAGGTCGCCCCCGCCCACGGGGCGAGGATGAGCGCGTGCCCGCCGCGCAGGGCAGGGGCCACGTGGGCGAGGTCCTCGTCGATGCCCACTGCCTGGCTGGCGGGAGGGCGGGGTGGCGCCACAGGGGGCGCGGGCGCGGCGGTCCCTGGCCCGGGCCCGCCGGTGGGTGCGGCCTGCGCCGCGGTGGTCGTGTTCTCCATGTGGACGACGGTAGGGCCGCTGACCTGCGCAGTCCCAGCCTGCCCACCCCCGAGTCGGGGGTGGGGTTTCCCCTACCTGTGCCGGTGGGCATGCCGGTGGGTCGTCACACGCCGCAGGGGCCGGCCCTCGCGGACCGGCCCCTGCGGGTGGTGCTGATGACGCTGCGCTCAGCCGGGGGTCAGCTGCACGCGGCGCCGTTCACGGTGAACGCCGACGGCGCGGTGTTCACGCCGGTGTGCGAGCCGTTGAACCCGATGTCGACGCTCGCGCCCGCCGCCAGGTTGCCGTTCCAGGCGGCGTTGGCCGCGGTCACCTGCGTGCCGGACTGCGACCAGTTCGCACTCCAGCCCTGGGTGACCTTCTGGCCGGACGGGAACGCGAAGCCGAGCGTCCAGCCCGACAGCGCCGTCGTGCCCGTGTTGGTGACCTTCACCGACGCGGTGAACCCGGTGTTCCAGCTGTTGGCGGTGTACGTCACCTTGCAGCTAGAGGTCGGGGCGGTGGTCACCGTGGGCGTCGGGGTGGGCCCGGCGTTGGTGGTGACCGACAGGGCCGTGGACGGCGCCGAGATGTTCCCGGCCGCGTCCTTGGCCCGCACCGTGTACGAGTACGCCGTCGAGGCCGTCAGGCCCGTGTCGGTGTACGTCGTGCCCGTGGCCGTGCCCACCAGGGTGGTCCCCCGGTACACGTCGTACCCGGTGACGCCGACGGCGTCGGACGAGGCCGTCCAGGACAACGACACGCTCGTCGCGGTCTTCGACGGGGAGGTCAGGCCGGTCGGGACGGTCGGGGCCGTGGTGTCGCCGCCCGTCGCCGAGGTCGTGACCGCCAGGGCCGTGGACGGCGCCGAGATGTTCCCCGCCGCGTCCTTGGCCCGCACCGTGTACGAGTACGCCGTCGAGGCCGTCAGGCCCGTGTCGGTGTACGTCGTGCCCGTGGCCGTGCCCACCAGGGTGGTCCCCCGGTACACGTCGTACCCGGTGACGCCCACCGCGTCGGTGGACGCGGTCCAGGACAGCGACACGCTCGTCGCGGTCTTCGACGGCGAGGTCAGGCCCGTGGGGACCGTCGGCGCCGTGGTGTCAGGCGTGGTGGGCGTGCCCAGCAGCCGGTCGTAG
Source organism: Cellulomonas cellasea (assembly GCF_030372105.1). Taxonomy (GTDB): domain Bacteria; phylum Actinomycetota; class Actinomycetes; order Actinomycetales; family Cellulomonadaceae; genus Cellulomonas_A; species Cellulomonas_A cellasea_A. The sequence continues at coordinate 54,772 of NZ_JAUDBQ010000019.1, forward strand.
TCGGCCATCGCCGTGGCGATCGCCGCCTGCGCCCAGAACCGGTGGTAGTTGAACTCCGGCGCCGGGCCGCCGTCCAGGTAGGCCTGGACCTTGGGCCAGTCCGGGTCGTTCTTGTACCAGGAGCGGATGTCCAGGAAGCTGACGCCCGGCTTGATGGCGTCGCCGTTGGGCATCTTCCCCGACCAGCCGGACGGCACGTAGACGCCGTCGCCGGTGGTGCCGGTCATGACGTCGTCGAACCGCTTGTAGTCCTCGCGGGTCTCCGTGGTGGAGATGCCCTTGTCGTCGCGGTTGTTCTCCCACATGACGTCGAGCAGGGCCTTGGCCGTGGACTTCGCGGCCGCGTCGCCCGACTTCGCGCCGTAGTAGGTGAGCAGCTTGGCGTAGTCGCCGGCGATGCCGACGTCCTGGCCCTTGTCGACGACCGTCACGTGCAGGCCGGCGTTGGTCCCGGGGCTCGTGGCGTTCCAGGTGTCCGGCTGGCCGGACCAGCCGAGCGTGGCCGGGATGGCCCACGTGCCGTTCGCGTTGACCTCCGTGTTCGCGATGGCCCACGGGACCCACTTGTCCAGCAGCTTCTTGGCCCGGGCGTCACCCGTCGCGTAGTAGAGCTCCGCGACGCGCTCCATCGACCACACCTGCATGCCGAACCACTGGTTGCTGGGCGGGTCGCTGTACACGGGCGCCACCTGGTAGCCCATGCCGTAGAACGTCGAGGTGCCGGCCGGCGGGGCGCCGTACCCGCCGCCCCAGCTGTTCGTCGCGCCACCGGCGATGCCGCCCTCGGCGGACTGCAGCCACTGGTAGAACTCGAGCTGGCGGTCCAGCGACTTGGACCAGTCGTCCTTGGCGGTGGGCGACTTCGGCGTCAGCACCGAGACGTTCGACAGAGCCCACGCCGACATCGGGTTCTGGTAGCCGAAGTGGCTGGTGCTCGAGCCGATGCGCCACGCCCACCCGGCGGAGGTGTCCGTCGCGCCGCCCCAGGCGTAGTACCAGGACTGCAGGTAGTGCGCGCTGTCCCGGCCAGTGCCCGCGGCGCAGCTCGGCGCCGTGCAGCCGATCTTCTTGAAGTACTTGTCGAACAGCGAGTACCGCAGGTAGTCGCCCATCTTGGCGGCCTTGGCCACCGTCGCGGCGATCTTCGACTCGTTGCCCTGCGCCTTGGCCCAGGTGTGCGCCCAGTACGCGGCCTCGATGGCGCGCGCGTCGGCGTCGGGGGCGTTGGTGTACTTCCACTGCTTGGCGTAGCTCGCGTCCTTGGTGAACAGGTCGAGGTAGCCGTTCGTCCCGCCGTACTTGAAGTTGTCGCAGGACGGCTGGGTGATGGTCTCCCAGACGGACTCCTGCGTGCCGCGCTGGAACGTGTTGATGTACGAGGTGCCCGTGGACGCGGGGCCCGTGTTGCAGCCGCCGCCCGGGCTGCCGCCGAAGCCGTACTTGTTGTCGACGTCCGCGATCCAGTGCATGCCGTACACGTCCGACGTGCCGTACGTGGACTTGAGCTCCGCGCCGATCGGGTCGACGCCGGAGGCCACGCCCGAGTTGATCTGGGACGGGTACTTGCTCGGGTGGTCGTACTCGGCGGCGTACGTCGCCGGCTTCGACGGGTCGTAGAACGAGTTCGTGGGCTGATCCGCGGCCTGCGGGATCATGTACTTCTCCATCGTGGTCCACGCGGCGTTGAACGGCTCCCAGTCACCGGTGACCTGGCCATAGCTCGCCTCGAGCCACATCCAGAAGCTGTACGCCTCCGAGGTGGTCTCGTGCCCGTAGTCGGGCGCCTCCACGATGAGCGTCTCGATCGAGTGGTACGGGATGCCCTGCGGGCTGAAGTAGCCGTTCGCGGGGTCGTGGATCTCGTTGTAGAGGTCCAGGAAGCGCTGTGCGTACTCGGTGGACGCGGTGGTCACCGCGGTTTTCACAGGCGCCGCGGCGACGACCGCGGCTGGTGCGGGTGGCGCCGCGAACGCGGGCCCGATCCCCGCCAAGGCGACGCACGACGCCGCGCCCACGGCGGCCAAGGCCAGCCAGGGCGAGCGTCGACGGGTGTGTCGAGACACGAGAGTTCCCTTTCTCCGGAGGACGCGCAGCCGCCCTCCGGAGGAAGGCCGGAGGGTGCGGACTGCGAGACACGCTGCCGACGCGCACGGGCGCGCGCCGGACGGACGAGCGCGATCTGCTGTGTCGTCCTGCGCGCCGGGCGGGGAGGGCAGCATCGCCAGGCCCGCTCCGGCGCGCCCAGCGGGCGACAGGACCCACCCTCAGCAGGCGGGCCCTGTCGCACTAGTGCGTGAAGCGTTTCGGGAACTCAGATGGGACTCAGGTGGGACTCAGGTGGGAACGTGCTGCCGGGCGGTCACGTCCAGCGGAACAGCTTCGCCGCGAGCGGCACCAGCAGCACCGTCCACCCCGCCATCACCGCCAGTTCGAGGGCCGGGAACGCCTGGCCGTACCAGCCGGCGGCCAGCGCCTGCGACGCGGCGCCCAGCGGCGTCCACTCGCTGATGGTCTGCACCACCTCCGGCATCAGCGGCAATGGCATCCACACGCCGGCGAAGAACAGCGACACGAAGTACACAGTCATGCCGATGCCCGTGGCGCCGCCCACCGAGCCGACCCGCGCCGCGATGAGGCAGCCCACCGCGAGCGACGCCGCCGCCGCGAGGACGAAGGCCAGCAGCACCACCAGCGGGTCGGCCGGCAGCGACACGTCGAGCACCGCGAAACCTGCGCCGACGGCCAGCCCGGCGGCGGCGATCAGCGTGGCGCCCAGCACCAGGAGCTGCGCGGTGAGCAGCCGCGACGCCGGCAGCGGGGTGGTGGCCAGCCGGCGCAGCACTCCCTTCTCCCGGTAGGCGACCACCACCGCCGGCAGCGTGGAGTACGCGACGGTGCCGATCGCGAGGGCCAGCACCGTCGGTGTGTAGCCGGTGATGCCGTTGATCTGGGACAGCACCGGGTCGCGGTCGTCGAAGGGCTGATCGGCCCACGGCATCAGGAGCCCGAGGGCCAGGAGCAGCACCACCGGGAACAGCAGGCTGAAGAACCACGCGGAGGGCTGGCGGGCGAACAGCCGCGCCTCCGTCATGGTGAGGCGGCCCAGGACCTGAGGGCTGGTGGCTGTGGCAGACATGTCAGACCTCCGACGGTGTGGTGGCGGGCGGTGTGGTGGCGTTCTTGGTGGCGCCGTTCTGAGCGGCGCCGTTCTCCGTCGCGTGGGCGCGGCCCGTGAGGGCCACGAAGGCGTCGTCCAGCGTGCCGCCCTCGACCCGCACCGTGTCGGCGGTGACGCCCCGGCCGGCGAGCTCGACCAGGACGTCCTGGACCACGGATCCCGTGCCGCGCACGTCGTACTCCCCGACCGGGTCGGGGCCCTGCGCCGAGGTGACGGTGGGCAGCGCCTCGATGACGCTCGCCGGCACCGGGGCCGACGCGCGGAACCGCAGGTGCTGGCCGCCGCTCGCCCGCTCGGCGACCTCGGCGGGTGTGCCGGTGGCGATCACGCGGCCCGCGTCGATGAGCACCACCCGGTCGCAGAGCCGCTCGGCCTCCTCCATGAAGTGGGTGACCAGCAGCACCGTGACGCCGCGGTCGCGGATGCGCTCGACGAGCCCCCAGGTGTCGCGTCGGGCTTGCGGGTCGAGGCCCGTGGTCAGCTCGTCGAGCACTGCGACCTGCGGGTTGCCGACGAGGGCCAGCGCCACCGACAGCCGCTGCTTCTGCCCGCCGGAGAGCTGCTCGAACCGGGCGTCGGCGCGCTCGGTCAGGCCCAGGTCGGCGAGCAGGGCGGCCGGGTCGGCAGGGTCGGCGTAGAACGACGCGTACAGGTCGAGGGCCTCGCGGACCTTGAGCTTGGCGGGCAGCTCGCTCTCCTGGAGCTGCATGCCGAGCACCTCCTTGACGCGCGCCTTGTCGGCCTGCGGGTCCAGGCCCAGCACCCGCACCCGCCCGGAGTCGGGCACGCGCAGGCCGGCCAGGCACTCCACGGTGGTGGTCTTGCCGGCGCCGTTCGGGCCGAGGATGCCCACGATCTCCCCGCGGGCGACGGTCAGGCTGACGTCCTCCACGGCCACCTTGCTGCCGTAGGCCTTGCGCAGGTGCTCCACCTGGATCACGGGTGTCGCTGACATGGCGGATCCTCTCGACGGGAGCCCAAGGGCTCGGCAGTGCTCGGGATTGCTCGAAGGTGACGGGGGCGGGCTCAGACGACTGGCTTGCCCAGGGGTGCGCCTCGGGTGAGCCGGTTGAAGACGGCTAGCAGGATCGCGATGAGGGCGACGGAGACCGCTGTGCGCAGCGCCAGGCCGGATGCGGTGTCGATGGCCCAGGTGTCCTCGCCCAGCACCGGGACGCCGAACGGGCCGATCGTCCCGGACAGGAGCTGGCCGGCGACGAGGATGGGCCCGACCGTGAGCGGCAGGGTCAACGTCCCCCACCAGCCGCCGACCCGGTAGTAGACGACGCCCACCAGCAGGCCGCTGGCGGTGGCCGCCGCGCCGGTGACCACGAGCGCGACCAACAGAGGCCCCACGTCGGTGGTGGACGAGACGAGGTCCAGCCCGCCGTCCGTGAGCGACTGCGTCCACCCCGCGGCGGCGTAGACGGCGCGCTCGACCTGCAGCAGCCCCACGAGCACCAGTGCGTTGGCCGCGGCCACGATCAGGCTCACCACCGCAGCGGCGGCGGCGAACGACCGCCGGGTCATGCCCGCCGCGACATGCGGGGTGAGGCCCGCGGCCACGATGAAGATCATCATCGAGAACGGGAACCACAGCGTGCCCTGCCGGGCGTACTGCATGATGCTGACCTCGACAGGGCCGAACCTGGAGGCGATCACGGTCGCGACGACCACGCCGGCCAGGATGATCGCCCAGAACCAGGCGCCGACGTAGAACTGCGCGGCGAGCTGGTGCCGGATCGTGCGGGCCAGCGGGCTGCGGCGCACGGGACGCGCGGCGGGGCGGGCGACGACGGCGCTCATCGGGGCACCTCGGATTTCCGGTCGGAGCCCGTGCCGCGCTGGGCGCGGTCGGTGGGCTCGGCAGTCAGGTGGACGAACAAGTCCTGGAGGTCGACGGGGCCGAGGTCGACGCCGAGCTCGCGCGCCTGGGCGACATCGCCGGGCCGAGGGTCGCCGAACAGGGTGAGCCGCAGCGTCGGGCCCAGCTCCTGGCGGCCGACCACGTCGCGCCCGACGGCGAACGCCGCGGCCTTCTCGGCGGGCCCGGTGACTGTGGTCCCCCGCGACCGCAGCTCGTCGGCGCCCTCGGCCAGCAGCACCGTGCCGTCCTGCAGGATGACGACGTCCTCGAACAGCCTGTCGATCTCGTCGATGAGGTGGCTCGAGAGCACGATGGTGCGCGGGTGCTCCAGGTAGTCGGCGAGCAGCGCGTCGTAGAAGGCGTACCGGGACGGGGCGTCCATCCCCAGGTAGACCTCGTCGAGCATGGTCAGCTCGGTGCGGGCGGCGATGCCCAGGGATGCGCTCATCGCCGACTTCTGCCCGCGCGAGAGCGCCGTCCGCTTGGCGCGCGGGTTGAGCTTGAAGGTGTCGAGGAGCCGCTCCGCGAGGTCGCGGTCGAAGTGCGGCCTGCTGCCCGCCAGGTAGTCGATCGACGCGCTGATGCGGTCGTCGAGCCAGTCGCCGCCCTCGCGGACGAGTCCGATGCCCGCCATCACGCGGGGGTTCTCCCAGGGGTCCTCGCCGTCGACGAGCACACTCCCGGACGTCGGGCGCCGGAAGGCCGCCAGCACCGACAGCAGCGTCGTCTTGCCGGAGCCGTTGCGGCCCAGCAGGCCCGTGATCGTCCCGGGGTTGATGTCGAGGCTCACGCGGTCGAGGGCCGTCTCGCTGCCGTAGCGGACGGTCAGGTCGCGGACCTGGACGCCGAAGCCGCTCATGACTCTCCTCCGGGGGTGCTCTCGTCTGTGGTGGCGCTCTCGTCGGGCGCGGGCTGCGCGGCGGCGTCGAGCCGGATCCGGGCGATGACGTCCTCGAGGTCGATGCCGAGCCGGCGGGCCTCCTGGACGGCGGGGTCGAGCACATCGGCGAAGAACCGCTCCCGGCCTCGCGCGGCGAGGGCTGCCCGGGCGCCGGTGGCGACGAACATCCCGACGCCGCGCCGCTTGTAGAGGACTCCCTCATCGACGAGCTCGGCGAAGGCCTTGGCGGCGGTGGCGGGGTTGATGCGGTAGGTCGTGGCGTACTGGGTCGTCGACATGACCTGGTCCTCCTCCTTCAGCGCGCCATCGAGGATGTCGTCGCGGATCTGGTCGGCGATCTGCAGGTAGATGGGGTCCCGGCCGTCGAAGATGGCGTTCACCCCTCTCGTTCGTTCGTTGGTTCGTTACTCCACTAATGAACCACAGCACGTGCGGAGGCGCAAGAGGGTTGCCCTCGCGCCCGCGCGTCCACCAGGCTTCGACGATGCGCGCCTGGCAGCACACGGACCCCGTCGAGGAGATCCCGCTGCTGGGCGGCGACGTGACGGTCGGCGTCGTCCGCGCTGGCGACACCGTGCGCAGGCCGCTCGGGCCACACTCCCCGCTGGTGCACGCGCTGCTGCGCCACCTCGAACAGGTCGGCTTCGACGGCGCCCCACGACTCCTCGGCGTCGACGAGCAGGGCCGGGAGGTCCTCACCTTCATCGAGGGCGAGGTCGCCGGGCGGCCCCGGCCCCGCTGGGCGGCCGACGAGGACCGGCTCCGGTCCGTCGCACGCCTGCTGCGCCACTACGACGACGCGATAGCCGGGTTCATCCCCCCACCCGGATCCGTGCTCGATGGGCCCGCCATCGAGCACCCGGACGTGCGAGCCGCCACGCTCGACCCGCCTGAGCTGGTGGGGCACATGGACGTCACGCCTGAGAACGTCGTGTTCCGCGACGGCAGGGCAGTCGCCCTGATCGACTTCGACCTCGCGAGACCCGCCACCCGGCTCGACGAGGTCGTCAACGCCCTCACGCACTGGGCGCCGCTCGCGGACCCCCACGACCGCGACCCGCAGCTGGCCGACGCCGACGTGCCGCGCCGCTGCCGGGTGTTCGCCGACGCCTACGGGCTGGGCCTCGACGCCCGCGCCCGACTGGTTGACGTCACAGTGCTGCGGTCCCGGCGTTCGTGGCACGTCATGCGCCACCGGGCCGAGGCAGACGGCGGCGGATGGGCGCGCATGTGGGCCGACGGGGTCGGCGACGTGATCCGCCGCCGCGAGGCGTGGCTCGTCGAGCACGGGCCGGCGATCACGGCCGCACTACTCGCCTGAACAGGCCTGAACGCAGAACGGCCCCGGCGCCCTGAGTCGGGTGTCGGGGCCGTTCGACTGACGTTCCTCAGGCGGAGACGCCCTCCGCCAGGCGGTCGGCGGCGATGAGCTCGGCGATCTGCACGGCGTTGAGCGCCGCGCCCTTGCGCAGGTTGTCGTTGCTGATGAACAACGCGAGGCCGCGGTCGTCCGGGACGCCCGGGTCCTGGCGGATCCGGCCCACCAGCGACGTGTCGCCACCGGCGGCGGCCAACGGCGTCGGCACCCCGGCCAGCTCGACGCCCGGCGCGTGGAGCAGCAGCTCCTGGGCGCGGGCGACGGTCAGCGGCGCGTCGAACTCGACGTTGACCGACAGCGAGTGGCCCGTGAACACCGGCACCCGCACGCACGTGCCCGAGACGAGCAGCTCGGGCAGGCCCAGGATCTTGCGGGACTCGTTGCGGAGCTTCTGCTCCTCGTCGGTCTCGAGGGACCCGTCGTCGACCAGGTTGCCCGCGAGCGCGACCACGTTGAACGCGATCGGCGCGACGTACTTCTCGGGCGCGGGCAGCTCCAGCGCGGAGCCGTCGTGCACCAGCGCCAGGGTGTCCTGCTCCACGGCGGCACGGACCTGGCCGTCGAGCTCGGCGGCGCCGGCGAGCCCGGAGCCGGAGACCGCCTGGTACGTCGAGACGATCATGCGGCGCAGCCCGGCCTCGTCATGCAGCACCTTGAGCACCGGCATCGCGGCCATCGTGGTGCAGTTCGGGTTCGCGATGATGCCCTTGGACGCCTCGCGCACCGCCTCGGGGTTGACCTCCGAGACGACCAGCGGAACGTCGGGGTCCATGCGCCACGCCGACGAGTTGTCGATGACCGTCACGCCGGCGGCGGCGAACCGCGGCCCCTGGGCCTTTGACGTGGCTCCACCGGCGGAGAACAGCGCGATGTCCAGCCCCGAGGGGTCGGCGGTGGCGGCGTCCTCGACGACGACCTCCGTGCCCTTCCACGGCAGGGTGGTGCCCGCCGAGCGGGCCGACGCGAAGAACCGGATCTCAGCGACCGGGAAGTCGCGCTCCTCGAGCAGCCGGCGCATCACGGCGCCCACCTGCCCTGTCGCGCCGACGACTCCGACCCGCAAACCTGCTGCCATGACTAACGCCCCGTCCCGCCGTAGACCACGGCCTCGTCTTCGGTGCTGTCCAGATCGAACGCCGTGTGCACCGCACGCACGGCATCTGCCAGTTGGTCGGACCGCGTGACCACGGAGATGCGGATCTCCGAGGTGGAGATCATCTCGATGTTGATGCCCGCTGCGGAGAGCGCGGCGAACAGCCGCGCGGAGACCCCCGGGTGCGACTTCATGCCCGCGCCGATCAGCGAGAGCTTGCCGATCGTGTCGTCGTACTGCAGCGACTCGAACCCGATGTCGCCCTGGTTCTCGCTGAGCGCGGTCATCGCCACGGTCCCGTCCGTCGCCGGCAGCGTGAACGAGATGTCCGTCAGGCCCGTCGCGGCGGCCGAGACGTTCTGCACGATCATGTCGATGTTCGCGCCGGACCCGGCGACGACCTCGAAGATGTGCGCGGCGGTGCCCGGCACGTCCGGCACCCCCACGACGGTGATCTTGGCCTCGCTGCTGTCGTGCGCGACCCCCGCGATGATCGGCTGCTCCATCACGTCTGCTCCCTCGTCGGCGCCCTCGGCGGGCTCGTAGTTCATGACCATCGTCCCGGGGTGCGCGGAGAACGAGGAGCGCACGTGGATCGGGACGTTGTACCGGCGGGCGTACTCGACACAGCGCAGCACGAGCACCTTGGCGCCGCTCGCCGCCATCTCGAGCATCTCGTCGTAGTTGATCCGGTCGAGCTTGCGCGCTGTCGGCACGATGCGCGGGTCGGCGGTGAAGACCCCGTCGACGTCGCTGTAGATCTCGCACACGTCGGCGTTGAGCGCTGCCGCGAGCGCCACGGCCGTGGTGTCGGAGCCGCCACGGCCGAGGGTCGTCACGTCGTTGGTGTGCTGGGTGACGCCCTGGAAGCCCGCGACGATCGCCACGGCGCCGTCGTCGACAGCGGCCTGGATGCGGCTGGGCGTCACGTCGATGATGCGGGCCTTGCCGTGCACGTCGTCGGTGATGACCCCGGCCTGCTGGCCCGTGAACGAGCGCGCCTCGACGCCCAGGTTCGCGATGGCCATGGCGAGCAGCGACATGGAGATGCGCTCGCCTGCGGTCAGCAGGATGTCCATCTCGCGCGACGGCGGCAGCGGCGTGATCTCGTTGGCCAGGTCGATCAGCTCGTCGGTGGTGTCGCCCATGGCCGAGACGACCACGACCACGTCGTTCCCGGCACGCTTGGACTCGGCGATGCGCTTCGCCACGCGCTTGACGCCGGTGGCGTCTGCGACGGACGAACCACCGTACTTCTGCACGATCAGGGCCACGTTGGTGTCTCCGGACAGGGGGTCGAACGGGTCGTGCTCACGGACCCGTCGAGTCTAGGACGGCCCAGACGTCGGACTCCCCCAGGTTCGCATGGCGGACTGACCGGTCAGCCCAGCAGATCGGCGGTCAACTTCACGATCAGCGCGCCCACCACCGCCACGAACACCACGCGCACGAAAGCGCTGCCCCGGGCGACGGCCATCCGGGCGCCCGTGTACGCGCCCGCGATGTTCGCGACGCCCATCACCAGGCCCAGCGCCCACAGCGGCGCCCCCTGCAGCGTGAACACGATCAGCGCGCCGAGGTTGGTGGCGGCGTTGACGATCTTGGCCTGCGCCGACGCCTCGAGGAACCCGTACCCGAGCACGCTCACCAGGCTGATCACCAGGAACGACCCGGTGCCCGGCCCCAGCAGCCCGTCGTAGACGCCGATCACCGCGCCCAGACCGAGCGCCACCAGCAGGTGCCGGCGACCCCGCCACCGCAACTCGGTGGCCCTGCCCACCTGCGGCCGCGCCACGGTGTAGACGGCCACCGTCACCAGGGCCACCAGGATCACCGGCTGGAACACGCCCTCCGGGAGCGCCCCGGCGAGCGCCGCGCCACCGCCAGCCCCCACCAGGGCCGTGAGCGCCATCGGGCCGGCCGTGGCCAGCCCCGGCTGCACCCGCCGGTAGAACGTCGCCGCGCTGACTGACGTGCCGAGGATGCCCGCGACCTTGTTCGTCGCCAGGGCCTGCACCGGCGAGATGCCGGGCACGAGCAGCAGCGCGGGGAGCTGCAGCAGCCCGCCTCCGCCGACGACCGCGTCAACCCACCCGGCGGCGAACGCGGCCAGCACCAACAGCGCCAACGTGGCGGCGGTCAGCTCGAGGCCCGAGATCGTCATGGTTCGCCACCGTATCTGTCACATCCTCCCCGCAGGATTCACCGGACGCGACGACCGCGGGCCCCTAGCCTGGGCAGATGCCTCCCACCGTCGAGAGCACCGCCACCCCCGGGCCGGTCCCGGGCGCCTCCCCGGCCGACCACGCGGGGATCGTCGTGCGGGGAGTCGCCCGCTCGTTCGGCGCCGTCCGCGCCCTCGATGGCGTCGACCTCGACGCCCGCCCGGGGCGCGTCACGGCGCTCATCGGGCCCAACGGCTCCGGCAAGACGACGCTGCTGCTGGTGCTCGCCGGGCTGCTGGTGCCCGATGCGGGCCACGTGCGCGTCGGCGGCCATGACCCCGTGACCGACGGCGGCGCCGCCCGGGCCCTCACCGGCTGGATGCCCGACGCGTTCGGCACCTGGGACTCGCTCACCGCCCGCGAGGTGCTGACCACCTACGCCGCGGCCTACCGGTTGCCCCGCGACAGCGCGCAGGCCCGGGTCGCGGAGCTCCTCGAGACCGTGCACCTGGCCGAGTACGCCGACCGCCCGGCGAGCGTCCTGTCGCGCGGTCAGAAGCAGCGGCTGGGCCTCGCCCGGGCGCTCGTGCACTCCCCGAAGGTGCTGCTGCTCGACGAGCCGGCCAGCGGCCTCGACCCCCGATCGCGCGTGGACCTGCGCGTGCTCCTGCGGTCGCTCGCCGAGCAGGGCTGCACCGTGCTCGTCTCAAGCCACGTGCTGTCCGAGCTCGACGAGCTCGTCGACGACGCGGTGTTCCTCTCCCGTGGGCGCACCGTCACCCCACAGGCCCTCGCGGGCCGCGCGCCCGCACAGCGCACCTGGCGGCTGCGGTCGCTGTCCTACGGCGCGCTCACCCGCTGGCTCGCGTCCACGGGCTCGGCATGGCAGCCCGACGACGACGCGCCACCACCGGGCTCGCCCGATGACGCGCCCGGCGGCGTGCTGCTCGCCGTCGGCGGTGACGCGGGCGCAGCCCAACTGGTGCGCGACGCCGTCGGCGCCGGGGTGCCCGTCACGTCGCTGGCGCCCGTGGGCGGCGAGCTCGAGCAGGCCTACCTGACCCTCGACGAGGAGCGGCGATGAGCACCATCACGCAT
>NZ_JAUDBQ010000002.1 GCF_030372105.1 Cellulomonas cellasea
GTGTATGAGAGGCGGCTCGATGCGGGTCGTGGCGAGGATCGAGGCGACCGGGTCGACTCCGCAGACAGCGAGCGCGCGGGCGACGTCGACGTCCCCGAGCAGGCGCCCTCCGGCGCGGCCGTCCACGGCTGTCCCGCGCCACCGTCCCATGAGGGGGATTCTGCCTCACCGAAGGCTTGAGGGCCCCCTGCCGCGCGCTCCACGACCTCCGTGCCGAATCTGCGGATCCACCACGAATATCGTTCTCCAGCCCTTCCAAGCAGAGCAGACCACCACTAACGTCCGACCATGACCACGACATCCGCAGGCCCGGCGCCGCTGGAGCAATCCCGATCCCTCGTCACGGCGATCCCGGGGCCGCGGTCTCAGGCGCTGGCTGCACGGCGCTCCGCGTCCGTCGCCGCTGGCGTGTCCTCCACTCTGCCGGTGTACGTGGCCCGCGCGGGCGGGGCGATCATCGAGGACGTCGACGGCAACCGCCTCGTCGACCTGGGATCGGGCATCGCGGTGACCTCGGTGGGCGCCAGCAGCCCCGAGGTCGTCGCGGCGGTCGCGGCCCAGGCGGCCGACTTCACGCACACCTGCTTCATGGTCAGCCCCTACGAGGAGTATGTGGCGGTGTGCGAGGCCCTGGCGCGGCTCGTGCCCGGGAGCCACGAGAAGCGCTCGATGCTGGTGAACTCCGGCGCGGAGGCGGTGGAGAACGCCGTCAAGGTCGCCCGCCGCGCCACCGGCCGGGACGCCGTCCTCGTGCTGGACCACGCGTACCACGGCCGCACGAACCTCACGATGGCGATGACGGCGCGCGCCATGCCCTACAAGACCGGCTTCGGGCCGTTCGCGGGCGAGGTGTACCGCGTCCCGGCGTCGTACCCGCTGCGCGACCCCGCCGGGATGACGGGCGCCCAGGCCGCGGCACGGGCCATCGACGTGGCCGAGCGCCACGTCGGCGCCGACCAGGTCGCCGCGATCGTCGTCGAGCCGATCCTCGGCGAGGGCGGGTTCGTCACCCCCGCGCCCGGGTTCCTCGCCGCGCTGGCCGAGTGGGCGCGCGCGCAGGGGATCGTCTTCGTCGCCGACGAGGTGCAGACCGGCTTCGCGCGCACCGGCTCGATGTTCGCCTGCGAGCAGGAGGGAGTCGTCCCCGACCTGGTCGCGCTGGCCAAGGGCATCGGGGGCGGGCTGCCGCTGGGCGCCGTCACCGGGCGCGCCGACCTGATGGACGCCGTGCACCCGGGCGGGCTCGGCGGCACCTTCGGCGGGAACCCCGTGGCCTGCGCGGCGGCCCTCGCGTCGATCGCGCTCTACGAGGGGCAGGACCTCGCCGCGGCGGCCCGGGCGATCGAGGCGCAGGTGCGTGGCCGGCTGCGCGAGGTGGCCGACGAGCACCCCGCCGTCGCCGAGCTGCGCGGCCGGGGCGCGATGCTCGCCGTCGAGCTCGTGCGCCCCGGGACTCTCGAGCCCGACCGCGCGGCCGCGGCGCAGGTGGCGCGGGACTGCGCCGCCGCCGGGGTGCTCGTGCTCACCTGCGGGACCTGGGGCAATGTCGTGCGGCTCCTGCCGCCGCTGGTGATCGAGCCCCGGCTGCTCGACGACGCGCTGGACGTGCTCGCGGCCGCGTTACGCGCGCTGCCGGCCTGAGCGGGCGCTGCGGGAGGACGCCGCGGCCCTCGTCGCCGGTGGGACACGGTGCGTCCCACTGGAGACGGGCCAGCGGCCGGACGGCGCGTCAGGGGCACGGCAGCTCGTCAGAGGCCCGCCGCCGCGAAGAACTCGTTGCTGAACCGCTCGTCCTCGTCGGGCTCGAGCGTGCGGAACACGCTCACCCGCTTGAGCGTCTCGTCGTCGGGGAAGATCATCGGGTTCTCCGCGAGCTCCGGGTCGATGGCGACCATGGCCTCCTGGGCGCCCTCGACGGGAGTGATGTAGTTGACCCATGCGGCCACCTGCGCCGCCACCTCGGGCTGGTAGTAGTAGTCGAAGAGGTCCTCGGCGTTCGACCGGTGCGTCGAGCCGACCGGCACCAGGAGGTTGTCGCTCCATAGCGTTCCCCCGGCCTCCGGGATCGCGAACTCGAAGCGGTCGCCATGCTCGAAGTTGAGCGCTGTGATGTCACCGGACCAGGCGAACACGGCGACGGCCTCGCCTGACACCAGCGCGTCGGTGTAGGAGTTGCCCGACACCTCGCGGACGTGGCCGCTGCTGACCTTTTCCCGCATGACCTCGAGCGCCTGGTAGAACTCGTCGTTGCTCCAGTCCCCCGAGGGGTCGATGCCCTCCTCGAGCATGAGCAGGCCCATCGTGTCGCGCATCTCCGAGAGGAGCTGCACCCTGCCGGCGAGCTCGGGGGCCCACAGGTCGGAGACGGTGCGCAAGCCCTTCCGTACGGCTTCCTTGTCCCACGCGATCCCCGCGAAGCCCGACTGCCAGGTCAGCGAACGAGTCCGGCCGAAGTCGAAGTCGACGCCCCTGAGGCTGGGCCGCAGGTTCTCCGCATTCGGGATGCGGGTCCGGTCCAGGCTCTGCGCGTAGCCGAGCCGGATGAGCCGGGCAGCGAGGTAGTCCGTCACCGTCACGACGTCGTAGCCGATGTCGGAGCCCGCCAGCAGGCGATCTTGCACCGTCGCGTAGAACGACTCGTTGTCCTCGATCGCCTCCGCGTAGTCCACCCGGATGCCGGAGAGGTCCTCAAAGGCGCTGATCGTCGGCGAGGCGCCACTCTCGTCCTGGTCGACGTAGATGGGCCAGTTGGCCCACCGCACCAGCCGATCCTGCGCAGAGCGGTCGACCACGCCCACGGCCTCCTCGCCGTCGCTGCCGCAAGCGGCGAGGAGCGCTCCCATACCGGCAGCGCCCACGGCTCCGAGCAGGAAGGACCGCCGCGAGAGGGCGTGACCGCCCCGGGGGGTGCGGGCGGCGCGCACGAGCTCGCGCACCCTGGGGTCGGTGATCGGCGGACGACGGCGGGGGGTCATCAGACTCCTCTCGGCCGGCGGGCCCAGTCGGGCCGCCGGAGCTGGACGGGGCTGGCCAGCGCGACGCGCGGCCGATTCCCCCGTGGATAGTGGCAAAACATGTCACAGTCGACAATCACCACACACCAGATGGGACGTGACCGGACGTGCTCGCGGCACGGGCTCAGGAAGCGCCTCCGCGCGGCGTGCGCTCCTGCAGGCCCCACGGCGAGCCGAAGCCCGCCGGCTCCGGCGCCGCGAGCAGCTCGAGGAACGGCTCCGGCGGGAATGCCTCGGGGCCGAGCACACCGGCGCCGGCCCAGACCCCGGCGGCGAGCAGCTCGAGCGCGACCACAGGGTTCACAGCGGTCTGCCACACGACGCACTGCGCCCCGTACTCCGCCATCGACCACGCGTTGTCCACCACGTGGTGCAGGTACACCTCGCGGGGCGCCCCGTCGACGCCGGTCCCCGTCACGAGCACGCCCGCGCACGTCGAGCCGGTCATCTGCGGGCCGATGGTCGCCGGGTCGGGCAGCACCGCCGCGACCACGTCGCGGGGGCTGACCTGCGCCCCGCGCACCAGGACGGGCTCCGTCGAGTCGAGGCCCAGCCGGTGCAGCGTGCGCAGCACGCCGATGAACTCCTCGCCGAGCCCGTACTTGAACGTCACCTTGCGCGCGTCCAGCCAGCGCGGCATGAGGAGGACCTCCTCATGCTCCACGTGCACGCACTCCACCGGCCCGATGGGCTCCGGGAAGTCGAAGACCTCGGGCTCGTGGAACGGCGGGACGGTGTGCCACCCGTCCTCGAGCCCCGAGCCCGCCTCGGCGCGCTCGGCCGACCAGATGACCGGCGGGTTCAGGCACTCCTCGATCGTCGTCCAGATGGAGAACGACGGGGCGAACACCGGCTCGCCATCGGGGCCGCGCACCACCAGGTTCGCCCCGTCGCGCACGCCCAGCTCGTCGATGCTCGCGAAGAGCCGATCGGCCGCGTGCCGCGCGAAGACGTCCGACAGGCCAGGCTCCACGCCGATCCCGACGAGCGCGAGCCGCCCGGCCGCCTCCCACGATTCCGCGATCGCGAACTGCGCGTCGCCGAGTTTGACGCCCGGCAACTCATGCGGGCGCTCGGGGTGCGGCCGCGACAGCGACATGGCCATGTCGAGGTAGTCGGCGCCCGCGGCGAGCACCCCGGTGAAGATCGGCATGACCAGCCGGGGGTCCACGGCGTTGAGGACATGGGTGGACCGGTGCTCGCGCACCAGCGCCTCCACCGACGCGGGGTCGGAGGCGTCCACGACCGCGGTCCGGAACCGGTCCACGCCCACGTCGTGCTTGCGCGCCGCGGCGACGGTGCGCTCGGCCCGCCCCAGGTCGACGTCGGCGACCACCATCTGCTCGAAGAACTCCCGGCGCGCGGCGATGCGGGCGACGGCGTCGCCCACCCCGCCGCTGCCGATCACGAGGATCCGCACGTGACACACCTCCGTGGGCCGAGGGGGCCGCCCGGCCCCCTCGGTGGTCAACCGCGCTGGCGTCTGCCGGCGCGGACCGAGCTCACCACCTGGAACACGACCACCAGGACGAGCGCGAGGACGAACATGAACGAGCTGATGACGTTGGCCTGCGGCGGGATGCCGCGCGCCGCCGAGACGTAGACGAACTTGGGGAACGTGGTGAACGAGCCCGAGTTGAAGTTGGTGATGATGAAGTCGTCGAAGCTCAGGCTGAAGGCGAGCAGGGCCGCTGCCGCGATGCCCGGCAGCAGCAGCGGGAAGGTGACCCGCCAGAACGCGTGCCACGGCGTCGCGTACAGGTCGGCGGCGGCCTCCTCGAGCGCGGGGTCGAGGCTCGCGACCCGGGCCTTGACCGTCACGACCACGAAGCTGATGCAGAACATCACATGGGCGATCACCACGGTGGTGAAGCCGAGCTGCACCCGCAGGGACAGGAATTGGGCCAGCAGCGCGGCGCCGAGCACCACCTCGGGGGTCGACATCGGCAGGAAGATCAGCAGGTTGACCAGCGGGCGCCCGCGGAACCGGAAGCGCACCAGCGCGACCGCCAGCAGCGTGCCGAGGGCGGTGGCGACGAGGGTGGAGGCCACCCCCACCCGCAGCGAGTTAGCGAACGCCTCGCACACCTGCGGGGCGCCGCAGGGGTTGCGCCACGCGTCGAGCGTGAACCCGCGCCACACCAGGTTCGACTTGCCGGCGTCGTTGAACGAGAACGCGATGGTGTACGCCACCGGCACCAGCAGGTAGAGGAAGGCGAGCCCGGCGAACGCGGGCACCAGCGCCTCGCCCAGCCGCCACCGGCGCTGTCGGCCGCCACGGGGGCGGGGGGCCGCGGCGCCCCGAGCGGTGGCCGGGCGGGCCGGCTCGACGGTCGTGCTCACAGGAGCTCCTCCGTCCCGGAGCGCCGCACGTAGGCGCCCACCAGCAGGAGGATCGCCGCCATGAGCACCACCGACAGCGCGGCCGCGGTCGGGTAGTCGAGCACCTTGAAGAACCGGGCGTCGATGACCTGCCCGATCATCGAGGTGTTGGTGTTGTTGCCCAGCAGCGAGGAGTTCACGTAGTCGCCCGAGGCAGGGATGAACGTCAGCAGGGTGCCGCCGACGACGCCAGGCATCGACAGCGGCAGGGTGACGGTGCGGAACGTCGTGAACGGCGAGGCGTACAGGTCCGCCCCGGCCTCCAGCATGCGGGGGTCGAGGCGTTCCAGGCTGGCGTAGATCGGCAGCACCATGAACGGCAGGAAGTTGTACGTCAGGCCGCACACCACCGCGAACGGCGTCGCGGTGAGCCGCCCGCCCGGCGGCAGCAGGTGCAGCCAGTGCAGCGCCGAGACCACGAACGAGTCGTCCGCCAGGATCTGCTTCCACGCGATGGTGCGCAGGATGAAGCTCGTGAAGAACGGCGCCACGACGAGCACGAGCATCAGGCCCTGCAGGAGCCGCCTGCCGCGGGCCCGCACGCCGATGGCGTAGGCGATGGGGTACCCGATGAGCAGCGCCGCCACGGTCGCGATGAGCGCGAAGCCGAAGGACCGCACGAGCTGCGGCCAGAACTTGCCGAGCGCCTCCGTGTAGTTCTGCCAGTGCAGCGCGGGCTCGTACTGCCCCACATCGCCGCCGGGGACGGGCACGTACAGCGAGGTCGCCAGCAGCGCGCCCACCGGCACCACGAAGAACAGCGCGAGGTAGGCCAGCCCGGGCAGCAGCAGCGGCAGGTGCCCGCGGGAGCGGATGCGGGCACGCGGAGGGGCGCCCGCCTGCGGGCCGCGCTCCCCCAGCGCCGTCGCGATGCTCACGGCTCGACGTCCAAGTCGGCGACTCCCTCGGCGGCGTCGTCACGCCCGTCGAGGCCGAAGGTGAAGTCCACCGACCAGGCGAGGCGCACCTGGTCGCCCAACGCGGCCCCCGCCCGCCCGGAGAGGTTCTGCGCGAACACCCCGAACGTGGCGAGCCCCGGGACGCGCACCTCGTACTGCGTGCTCACCCCGGTGAACGACACGTCGACGACCGTGCCCGGGCCGACCACGTTCTCGTCCGGCGCCGGCTCGTCGCCCGCCGCGAGCAGCCGCATCTTCTCCGGGCGGGCGCCCACGAGGACGTCCCCGGAGTCCCGCACGGCGCGAGCCGCGGGAACCCGCACCCGCACCCCGCCGACGTCGACCCCGAGCAGGTCGCCGTCGAGCCGTTCGAGGACTCGGCCCCGGGCCAGATTGGAGCGCCCGAGGAAGTTCGCGACGAACGCGGTGCGCGGATGCTCGTACAGGTCCGCCGGGGCGCCCATCTGCTCGATCTGGCCCTTGTTCATCACCGCGACCGTGTCGGCCATGGTCATGGCCTCCTCCTGGTCGTGGGTGACGTGCACGAAGGTGAGGCCGACCTCCGTCTGGATGCGCTTGAGCTCGAGCTGCATCTGCCGGCGCAGCTTGAGGTCGAGGGCCCCGAGTGGCTCGTCGAGCAGCAGCAGCGCGGGCCGGTTGACCAGCGCCCGGGCCAGCGCGACCCGCTGCTGCTGGCCGCCGGACAGGAGCGCGGGGCGACGGTCTGCCAGGTGCCCGAGTTCCACGAGGGCCAGCCCCTCGGCGACCCGCGCCTGCACGTCCGCCTCACGCCGCCGGCGCAGGCCGAAGGCGACGTTCTCGGCGACGGTGAGGTGCGGGAACAGCGCGTAGCTCTGGAACACCGTGTTCACCGGGCGCCGATGCGCGCGCGTTCCCGTCACGTCACGCCCGCCGATGGAGATCGTCCCCGCGGTGGGCTGCTCGAGGCCGGCGACCATCCGCAGCGTCGTCGTCTTGCCGCAACCGGACGGGCCGAGCAGTGCGAAGAACGACCCGGACGGCACTGTCAACGTCAGGTCGTCGACGGCGACGAAGTTGCCGAAGCGCTTCGTCACCGCCGTGACCTCGAGCGCCGCGCCGGCCGGAGCCGATGCGGCGCCCAGGTGGGCGGGGGCTGTCGTGGTCATCGACGGCCTCAGGCGCCGATGACGTCGAGGAACTCGCCGTTGTAGCGCTCCTCCTCGTCCGGGGTGAGGCTGCGGAACACCTTGACCTGGCTGAGGGTGTCCGCGTTGGGGAAGATGAGCTGGTTCTCTGCGAGCTCGGGGTCGATGGCGGCCATCGCCTCCTGGGCGCCCTGCACCGGGGTGATGTAGTTGACCCACGCCGCCACCTGCGCCGCGACCTCGGGGTCGTAGTAGTAGTCGATCAGCGTCTCGGCGCTGGCCTTGTTGGGCGACCCGGTGGGCACCAGGAGGTTGTCGCTCCAGAGCATGCCGCCGGCCTCGGGGATGGCGAACTCGAACCGGTCGTCGTTCTCGTAGTTCAGCGCCGTGATGTCGCCGGACCAGCCGATCACTGCCACCGCGTCGCCGGAGACCAGGTCCTGCGTGTACGAGTTCCCGCGCACCTGGCGGATGTGCCCGGAGGAGATCTTCTCCCCGAGCAGCGCGAGCGCCGCGCCGAACTCGTCGTCGCCCCAGTCCCCGCTCGGGTCGACGCCCTGGTCGAGCAGGATGAGCCCGATGGTGTCGCGCATCTCGGAGAGCACCTCGACACGGCCGGCGAGCTCGGGCGCCCAGAGGTCGGACACCGAGCCCAGGCCCTTCGGGAGCTTGGCGGTGTCCCACGCGAGGCCGCCGAAGCCCGACTGCCAGGTGAGCGAGCGCGCACGGCCCGGGTCGAAGTCGACGTCCGCGAGGTTCGGCAGGATGTTCTTCGCGTTCGGGATCCGCGAGCGGTCCAACTCCTGGGCGTAGTCGAGGCGGATCAGCCGGGCGGCCATCCAGTCCGTCAGCGTGACCAGGTCGTAGCCGATGTCCTGGCCGTTCGCGAGCTGGCCCTGCACCTTGCCGTAGAACGAGTCGTTGTCCTCGATGTCCTCGGCGTACTGGACGGTGATCCCGCTGGCCTCCTCGAACGCGTCGAGCGTCGGGTAAGCGGTCCCGCTGTCGTCCTGGTCGAGGTACAGCGTCCAGTTCGCCCACCGCACCAGCTCGGCGTCCGCCACGTCCGTCGCGCCGCCGGAGGCGCCCGGGGTCGGGCCCGTGCCGCATGCGGCGAGGGCCGCGGCGCCAGCGGCGCCGAACGCGCCCACCAGCAGCGACCGGCGTGACAGCCCTGCCGCCCGGGGGGCGCGCGCGGCGGCGACGAGCGCGCGGACGCGGGGGTCGGTGATCGGGGGACGGCGGGCGGCTGTCATCGGAGTCCTCTCGGGCCGGAGGGTCCGAGGACCGACCGTGGGGATGCTGGCAGGAACGCAGGCAGATCGTCGCAATGCGGCTCTGGCGGATCAAGCGATTCGTGACGATCGTCCAGATGCAGAAGGGAAATGTCGCATGTGATCGCCCTCCAAGGCGCAAGTCCCCATGATCTGGACATGCCGGCCACGTGCGGCCGAGGGCGCCGCATCACCCCTCGAACGCCGACATGACGTGCTTCACGCGGGTGTAGTCCTCGAAGCCGTACACCGAGAGGTCCTTGCCGTACCCCGAGTGCTTGAAGCCGCCGTGCGGCATCTCGGCGACGAACGGGATGTGCGTGTTGACCCACACCACCCCGAAGTCCAGCGCGCGCGTCATCCGCATGGCGGTGCTGTGATCCCGGGTCCACACCGAGCTGGCGAGCCCGTAGCGGACCCCGTTCGCGAGCGCCACGGCCTCGGCCTCGTCCTCGAAGGCCTGCACGGTGATGACGGGGCCGAAGACCTCGTCCTGCACCGCCTCGTCGTCCTGCCGGAGCCCGTCGACGACTGTGGCCTCGAGGAAGTAGCCGATGTCGCCGACCCGGTGGCCGCCCGCGAGCACCCGGGCGTGCGGGGGCAGCCGGTCGAGGAAGCCGAGCACCCGCTCGAACTGCTGCTCGTTGTTCAGCGGCCCGTAGTCGGCGTCGGGGTCGTCCGGCGGGCCGGAGCGCTGCGCGCGCGCCTGCTCCGCGAGCGCCTGGGCGAACTCATCGCGCACGGACGCGTGCACGAGCACCCGGGCGGCGGCGGTGCAGTCCTGGCCCGCGTTGTAGAAGCCGCCCCCGGCGATCCCCGCGGCGGCGGCCTCCAGGTCCGCGTCGGCGAAGACCACTGCCGGGGCCTTGCCGCCCAGTTCGAGGTGCACCCGCTTGAGGTCGGTGGCGGCCTCACGCGCGACCTGCGAGCCGGCGCGCACCGAGCCGGTGATGGCGACCAGGTCGGGTCGGGGGTGGGCGACGAGCGCGCGGCCGGTGTCCCGGTCCCCGCACACGACGTTGAGCACTCCGGGGGGCAGCACCTGGGCGGCCAGCTCGGCGAGGAGCAGCGTGGAGGCGGGCGTGGTGTCGGACGGCTTGAGCACCACCGTGTTCCCGGCGGCGAGGGCCGGCGCGATCTTCCACACGGCCATCATCAGCGGGTAGTTCCACGGCGTGACCTGGCCGACCACGCCGATGGGCTCGCGCCGCACCCAGGAGGTGTGCCCGGCGAGGTACTCCCCCGCGCTGACGCCGTCGAGCATCCGGGCGGCCCCGGCGAAGAACCGGAGCTGGTCGGCGCACGGCGGCACCTCGTCGGTGGCGGTCAGGCGCAGCGGCTTGCCGGTGTTGCGGGACTCCACGGCGACGAGCTCGTCGGCGTGCTCCTCGACGGCGTCGGCGAGCCGGAGCAGCGCGAGCTGGCGCTCCGCGGGCGTGGTGCGGCCCCACGAGCCGAACGCCTCGCTCGCAGCGGCGCAGGCCTCGTCGACGTCCTGCGCCCCGCTGACCGGGGCATACGCGTAGACCTGACCGGTGGACGGGTCGACGAGGGGCAAGGTGCGCCCGTCGGCGGCGGGGCGGCGCTGCCCGCCCACGAGGTTGAGCAGCTCGATCGGGGCGTCCGCCGAGGACGCGGGGGTGGAGCCAGGCGTCGACAAGGTGGCCACGGGTCTCTCCTTCGCTCGGGCGGCTTGGGGCGCGGGCCGGCGGTCCGGCGCCGCACACCCCTTCCGCCGTGCGCGGCACGCTATCCCGAGGGATGCCCCGGAGGGGAGGGATACGGCGGAACCCAATGTCAACATCGTGTTACGGCGCCGATATCCGATGCGAAACAGCCCCTTCGCAACGGATTCACTTGCGCTTGTCGCCGCAGCGCGCGACCATCACCCGTGTGAGCACTCGGACCAACCACGTCGCCCCACCCGTCCTCGACGACCTGTCGAAGGCGATCATCGAACAGCTCCAAGAGGACGGTCGCAGGCCGTACGCGACCATCGGCAAGGCCGTCGGGCTGTCCGAGGCGGCCGTGCGGCAGCGCGTGCAGCGGCTGACGGACTCCGGCGTCATGCAGATCGTGGCCGTCACCGACCCGCTCCAGGTGGGCTTCTCGCGGCAGGCCATGATCGGCATCAAGACCGACGGCGACCTGGAGCACCTCGCCGACGCCCTGGCGGCGCTGCCCGAGGTCGACTACGTCGTCATCACCGCTGGCGGCTTCGACGTGCTCGCCGAGGTGGTCTGCGAGGACGACGAGCACCTGCTCGAGGTGCTCAACAGCAAGATCCGCACCATCGCGGGCGTGCGTGCCACCGAGACGTTCGTGTACCTGCGCCTGCGCAAGCAGCTCTACAACTGGGGAACCCGATGACCGACTCCACGACCCCGCGCGGCACCCTGCGCGCCGACGCCGCCCGCTCCCACCTGTGGGGGCACTTCACCCGCCAGAGCGCGTGGGACGGCGGCGTGCCGACCATCGTGCGCGGCGAGGGCCACCACATCTGGGACGACGCCGGCCGCCGGTACATCGACGGGCTGTCCGGCCTGTTCGTGGTCCAGGCGGGGCACGGGCGTGTCGAGCTCGCCGAGCGTGCCCGGCAGCAGGCCTCCGAGCTGGCGTTCTTCCCGCTGTGGTCCTACGCCCACCCGCAGGCCATCGACCTCGCCGAGCGGCTCGCCTCGCACGCCCCCGGCGACCTCAACCGGGTGTTCTTCACCACGAGCGGCTCCGAGGCCGTCGAGACCGCGTGGAAGCTCGCCAAGCAGTACTGGAAGCTGCAGGGCCGCCCGGGCAAGCACAAGGTCATCTCCCGGGCGGTGGCCTACCACGGCACCACGCATGGAGCCCTGTCCATCACCGGCCTGCCGACCCTCAAGGAGCCGTTCGAGCCGCTGGTCCCCGGCGCCCACAAGGTGCCGAACACCAACCAGTACCGGGCGCCCGAGGGCCTGCGCGACGACCCGAAGGCCTTCGGCCGGTGGGCCGCGGACCGGATCGCCGAGGCCATCGAGTTCGAGGGCCCGGACACCGTCGCCGCCGTGTTCCTCGAGCCCGTGCAGAACGCCGGCGGCTGCTTCCCGCCGCCGCCCGGGTACTTCGAGCGCGTGCGCGAGATCTGCGACCAGTACGACGTGCTGCTCGTCTCTGACGAGGTCATCTGCGCGTTCGGCCGCATCGGCGACATCTTCGCGTGCAACGAGCTGGGCTACGTGCCCGACATGATCACGTGCGCGAAGGGCATGACCTCCGGCTACTCCCCCATCGGCGCCCTCATCGCCTCGGACCGGCTGTTCGAGCCGTTCGCCACAGGCGCCGCGTCGTTCGCGCACGGGTACACGTTCGGCGGGCACCCCGTCTCGGCGGCCGTGGCGATGGCGAACCTCGACATCTTCGAAAGGGAGCGGATCCCCGAGCACGTGCGCGCCAACGCCCCGGTGTTCCGCGCCACGCTCGAGCGGCTGCTCGACCTGCCGATCGTCGGCGACGTGCGCGGCGAGGGGTACTTCTACGGGATCGAGCTCGTCAAGGACAAGGCCACCCGTGAGACCTTCGACGACGACGAGAGCGAGCGGCTGCTGCGCGGGTTCCTCTCCGGCGCGCTCTACGACGCGGGGCTGTACTGCCGCGCCGACGACCGCGGGGACCCGGTGATCCAGCTCGCCCCGCCGCTGACCTGTGGGCCCGCGCAGTTCGACGAGATCGAGCAGATCCTGCGCGGAGTGCTCTCCGAGGCGTGGTCCCGGCTGTGACCGACGTGCGGCCCCTGTCGCTGTGGTGGGACCAGCTCGTCGACGACGATCCCGCCGCGCAGGGGCCGCATCCGGCCCGGGCGCCGCTGGACGGGGACACGCAGGCCGATGTGGTGATCGTCGGCGCGGGCCTGACCGGCCTGTGGGCCGCCTACTACCTGCTGGAGGCGGACCCAGCGCTCGAGGTCGTGCTCGTCGAGCGCGAGGTCGCCGGGTTCGGCGCCAGCGGCCGCAACGGCGGCTGGTGCTCGGCGCTGTTCCCCGTCTCCGCGCCGGCCCTGGCCCGCCGGCACGGGCGCGAGGCCGCCCTCGCGATGCGCGCGGCCATGCGGGACACCGTGGTCGAAGTCGGGGGCGTGGCGGCCGCCGAGGGCATCGACTGCGACTTCGCCTACGGCGGGACCGTCACCCTCGCCCGCAACGAGCCGCAGCTCGCACGCGTGCGCCAGGAGGCGGCCCACGCGGCGCAGTGGGGCGACGAGGAGCACCTGCTGGACCCCGAGGGCGTGCGAGAGCATGTCCGCGCCGCAGGTGTGCTGGGCGGCTCGTGGACGCCCGACTGCGCGCGCGTGCAGCCCGCACGGCTGGTGCGCGGCCTGGCCGCCGTCGTGGAGCAGCGCGGCGCGCGCCTGTATGAGGGCACGCGAGCGCTGCGGATCTCCCCCCGCGCCGTCGTCACCGACCACGGCACCGTGCGCGCCCGCTGGGTGCTGCGCGCCACCGAGGCGTGGACGCCCGAGCTGCCCGGTGACCACCGGGCCGTCGCGCCCGTCTACTCGCTCATGGTGGCCACCGCCCCACTGCCCGCCCACGTGTGGGACGAGATCGGCCTGGCGCGCTTCGAGACCTTCACCGACGCCCGGCGCCTCATCGTCTACGGCCAGCGCACCGCCGATGACCGCCTCGCGTTCGGCGGGCGCGGCGCCCCCTACCACCTCGGCTCGGCGGTGCGACCCGAGTACGACCGGGCGCCCGCGGTGCTGGCCCACCTGCAGCGGAGCCTCGTCGAGCTGTTCCCGGTCATCGACGGCGCCCGGTTCACGCACTCCTGGGGTGGGCCGCTGGCCGTCCCCCGGGACTGGAGCCCCTCCGTGGGTCTCGACGCCGACACGGGCATCGGCTGGGCGGGCGGCTACGTCGGCGACGGCGTGGCGACGTCCAACCTCGCCGGGCGCACCTTCGCGGACCTGGTCACCGGCACGGACTCCGAGCTCGTGCGGCTCCCCTGGGTGGGACACCGCTCACCGGCGTGGGAGCCCGAGCCGCTGCGCTGGGCGGGCATCACCGCCGGCCGGCGCGCCGCCGAGCTCGCCGACCGCGCCGAGCAGCGCACCGGGCGGCCCAGCCGCACGGCGGCGCTCCTCGAGCGACTCACCGGCGGCTAGGCCACAACAGGTCGGAGGCGGCGGTTCGGACGCCGCAGGGACGGCTGGGAGCGGGACGGCCTCAGCCGACGGTGACGACCGGGGCCCCGGACCCGTCCACCGGGTCCATCGACTCGGCGAGGCGCATGGCCTCCTCGATCAGCGTCTCCACGATCATCGACTCGGGCACGGTCTTGATGACCTCGCCCCGCACGAAGATCTGCCCCTTGCCGTTGCCGGACGCGACGCCGAGGTCGGCCTCGCGCGCCTCCCCCGGGCCGTTGACGACGCAGCCCATGACGGCCACGCGCAGCGGCACCTCGAGGCCCTCCAACCCGGCGGTGACCCGCTCGGCGAGGGTGTAGACGTCCACCTGCGCGCGCCCGCACGACGGGCACGAGACGATCTCCAGCTTGCGCGGGCGCAGGTTCAGCGACTGCAGGATCTGGATGCCGACCTTGACCTCCTCGACGGGAGGCGCGGACAGCGACACGCGGATGGTGTCGCCGATGCCCTTGCTCAGCAGCGCGCCGAACGCCGTCGCGGACTTAATAGTGCCCTGGAACGCCGGGCCCGCCTCGGTGACGCCCAGGTGCAGGGGCCAGTCGCCGCGCTCGGAGAGCAGCTCGTAGGCCCGCACCATCACCACGGGGTCGTTGTGCTTGACCGAGATCTTGAAGTCCCGGAAGCCGTGCTCCTCGAACAGCGACGCCTCCCACACGGCCGACTCGACGAGCGCCTCGGGGGTGGCCTTGCCGTACTTCGCGAGCAGGCGCGGGTCGAGTGAGCCGGCGTTGACGCCGATCCGGATGGAGACGCCCGCGTCGGTGGCCGCGCGCGCGATCTCCTTGACCTGGTCGTCGAACTTGCGGATGTTGCCCGGGTTCACCCGGACGGCAGCGCAGCCGGCGTCGATCGCCGCGAAGACGTACTTGGGCTGGAAGTGGATGTCAGCGATCACCGGGATCTGCGACTTGCGGGCGATCGCGGGCAGAGCCTCCGCGTCGTCCTGGCTCGGCACCGCGACGCGCACGATGTCGCAGCCCGCGGCCGTCAGCGCGGCGATCTGCTGCAGCGTGGCGTTGATGTCGGTGGTCGGCGTGGTGCACATCGACTGGACGCTGACCGGCGCGTCGCCGCCGACCTCGATCTTGCCGACCTTGATCTTGCGGGTCGGACGGCGGGGGGCCAGCACCGGGGCTGGAGCCTCCGGCATGCCAAGACTGATCGGGATGCTCACGCGGCCATTATTCCTCTCTTCGTGGCGCCCGCCGCACAGCGGGGCTGCGCGGACGCCAGACGTTCACAGGTCCTGCCCGGCCCGGGGACAAGCCCGCCGGGCCGCGGCCGGATCAGCCGAGCGAGACCGGCTTGACCAGGTCGGCGTAGATCAGCAGCGCGCCCATCCCGGCGAGCACCACGAACACCCCGTAGGCGAGCGGCACCAGGCGCGCCGTGTCGAACGGGCCGGGCCGGGCGCGCCCCCGCAGCCGCGCGATCTGGCGCCGGGCGCCCTCCCACAGCGCGCCGACCACATGGCCGCCGTCCAACGGCAGCAACGGGATCAGGTTGAACACGAACAGCGCGATGTTGAGCGACGCGAGCAGGCCCAGCATGCTGGCGACTCGTTCCGCCGGCCCGTACCCCTCGGCCTCGGTCGAGGCGATCTCACCGGCGAAGCGGCCCACCCCGACCACCGAGATGATGGTCGACTCGTCGCGCTCCGCGGAGCCGAACGCGGACTGGGCGACGTCGGCGAGGCGGGCCGGGAGGGTCACCACCACCCCGGCCGTCTGCGCCACCGCGTTCCCGACCACGCCGGGCACGGTGCTGATCGGTTGGGTCTGCAGCTCGGTTCCGGGCCGGATCCCCAGGAAGCCCACCTCATGGGTCACCGGCTCGCCGTCGGCGGTGGTCTTCGGCACGCCGTTCTCGTAGACCGGGCGCTCCGCGACGACCGGGGTGACGGTGGTGGCGACCTCGTCGCCATCCCGCTCGACCACGATCGGCACCGGGGTGGCCCCCGTCTCCTGGATCAGCGAGGAGAGCTGCTCCCAGCTCGTGATCTCCACGCCGTCGTAGGACACCACCCGGTCGCCGGGCTGCAGGCCCGCCGCGGCCCCCGGCGCCAGCTCGTCAGCGTCTGTGCACTCCCGCGTCGCCTCAGCGCCCGCCGGGACGACGCACTGGTTGACGGCGGTGAGCGTGGTGCTGCTGCCCGCCACGCCGATCCCGCTGATCACCACGGTGAGCAGCACGATCGCGATGAGCAGGTTCATGAACGGCCCGCCGAGCATGACGATGACCTTCTTGGGCGTCGACAGCCGGTAGAACGCCCGGTGGTCCTCGCCGGGCAGGATCTCCTCGGCGCTGGCCTCGCGGGCCTGCGCGGCGATCTTGCCGAACACCGTCCGCTGCGGCGGGTCCCCCACGGCCTGCGCTGTGGGGTACATCCCGACCAGGCGCACGTAGCCGCCCAGCGGGATCGCCTTGAGCCCGTACTCCGTCTCGCCCTTGGTCCGCGACCAGAGCGTGGGCCCGAAGCCGACCATGTACTGGCTGACGCGCACGCCGAAGCGCTTCGCGGGGACCATGTGCCCGATCTCGTGCAGGCCGATGGAGACCAGCACCCCCACGACCAGCACGATCACGCCCAGCAGATACGCCATGACACTCCGTTCTCGGGGACCGGGGGCAGACGCTACCCCCAGGCCGTGCTCCGATCATCCCCCGCATGGCTGAGAGCGCGCTGGACGATCGGCCGACGCAGACGGCTGACCGCCGCGGGCCGGTCAGCGCTGCGCGAGCAGCTCGTGGGTGCGGGCGCGCGCCCACTCCTCGGCGCCCAAGACGTCGTCGAGCGTCAGCGCGCCGCGCACGCCCTCATGCTCGTCGAGCACCCGGGCCACGGTGTCCACGATCTCCACGAAGCCGAGCCGCCCCGCGAGGAACTCGGCGACGCACTCCTCGTTGGCGGCGTTGAGCACCGCCGGGTGGGTCGGCGAGGCGGCGACGGCCTCCCGGGCCAGCCGCACGGCGCCGAACGCCTCCTCGTCGAGCGGCTCGAAGGTCCACGCCGTCGCCTGCGACCAGTCGCAGGGCGGAGCCACGTCGGGGACGCGATGCGGCCAGGACAGGCCCAGCGCGATCGGCAGCCGCATGTCGGGCGGCGAGGCCTGCGCGATGGTCGAGCCGTCCACGAACTCCACCATCGAGTGCACGACCGACTGCGGGTGCACCACGACGGTGATGTCCGCCACCGGCACGCCGAACAGCAGATGCGCCTCGATGAGCTCCAGGCCCTTGTTCATCAGGGTCGCGGAGTTCACCGTCACCACGGGCCCCATCGACCACGTCGGGTGGGCCAGGGCCTGCTCGGGGGTGACCCTCTTCAGGTCGTCGCGGCCACGGCCCCGGAACGGCCCGCCCGAGGCGGTCAGGATCAGCCGGCGCACCTCGGACCGCGCGCCCGAGCGCAGCGCCTGCGCGATCGCGGAGTGCTCGGAGTCGACGGGGATGACCTGGCCGGTCCGCTGCTGGGCCGCGGCGACCAGCGCCCCGCCCACTACCAGCGACTCCTTGTTCGCCAGCGCGAGCGTGCTGCCCGACTCCAGCGCCGCGAGCGTGGGGCCCAGGCCCACCGAGCCGGTGATGCCGTTGAGGACCACGTCGGCGCCGCGCGCCGCCAGCCGGGTCGCGGCGTCCGGGCCGGCGAGCACCTCCACGCCGAGCTGGCGCAGCCCGGCGTCGGCGCTGGCCCGGGTGAGCTCCGCGAGCAGCGGGCCGGCCGCGTCGGGGTCGGCCACCGCCACAGCCTGCACGCCCAACTCGATCGCCTGCCGGGCGAGGGCCGCGGGATCGGCGCCGCCGGCGCTGAGGCCGGTGACGCGGAACCGCTCGGGGTTCCGGGTGATGACGTCGACGGCCTGCGTCCCGATGGAGCCGGTCGAGCCGAGCAGGAGGACTGTGCGCTCACTCATGGCGCCATCATCCCGTGCCGCGGCGGCCTTCCCCGCATGCGAGGGTCACTCCGCGCCGAGCAGGACCTCCACGGCCCGCGCGAAGAAGGCGTCCACCGGGGCCTCCGCGTAAGCGTGCTTGCCCCTGCGCCGCCCGAACGTCGCCGAGCGGATGTCCTGCGCCGTCAACGGCACGCCCTTGTCGAAGTACGCGACGAGCCGCTCGCACAGGTCGTCCACGTCGTCGGCGTCATACCCCTGCTGCCGTCCCGCGGGCGGGGCGAATCGCTCGCCGTCCGGGCGGGTGAGCCGCCCGTACAAGGTGCGCGCCTGATCGGCGAGCATCTCCATCCAGGCCTGCTGCCCCCGCTCGGCGAGGACCTCCGCACGGGAACGGGCCACGAACGCGGCCTCCAGCCGGTCCAGCGCCGCGTCCACAGCCGACGTGACATACCCGCCACGGACCATGTCGAACGCGACGGAGCGCACGTCCTTGCCCGTCAGCGCGCCGGGCTGGCCCGCCTCGTAGACCGAGCGGGCGTGGTCGAAGAACTCGTCGACCTCATCCGGGTCGTAACCGCTGCGTAGCCGCGAGACCGTGCGGAACATGCCCTCACTCATCCCTGTTCCTCCGCTGCGAGCTGGCCGCAGGCGCCGTCGATGTCACTCCCCCGCGTGTCACGGACCGTCGTGGGAATGCCGTGCGCGCGCAAGCGTGCCACGAACTCGCGCTCGACGGCGGGATCACTCGCTGTCCAGATCGAGCCGGGCGTCGGGTTCAGCGGGATGGGGTTGCAGTGCACCCAGCCGCGCCCACGGGCGTTGAGCTTGGTCCCCAGCATGTCCGCGCGCCACGCGTGGTCGTTCATGTCCTTGATCAGCGCGTACTCGATGGACACGCGCCGCCCGGTGACCTCGAAGTAGTGGTACGCGGCGTCCAGCGTCTGGTCCACGCTGTAGCGGGTGTTGATCGGGATCAGCGAGTCGCGCAGCTCGTCGTCCGGGGCGTGCAGCGACACCGCGAGCGTCACCGGGATGCCCTCGTTCGTCAGCCTCGTGATCGCCGGCACCAGGCCCACGGTCGAGACGGTGATGTTGCGGGCCGACATCCCCAGGCCGTCGGGTGCGGGCGCCACGAGGGTGCGCACCGTCTCCATGACGGCCTTGTAGTTGGCCAGCGGCTCGCCCATGCCCATGAACACCAGGTTCGAGAGGCGGGTCGGCCCACCGGGGATCTCGCCGTCGGCCAGCGACCGGCTGGCACGCCGCACCTGCTCGACGATCTCCGCGGTGGACAGGTTGCGGGTCAGGCCCATTTGGCCGGTGGCGCAGAACGGGCACGCCATGCCGCAGCCCGCCTGGCTCGAGACGCACAGCGTCGAGCGGTTCGGGTAGCGCATCAGCACCGACTCGACCTTGGCCCCGTCGAACAGGTGCCACAGCGTCTTGACGGTGGTGCCGCCATCCGCCTTCATGGTCCGTGCCGCCGTGAGCAGCTCCGGGAACAGCTTCTCGACGAGCCGGTCGCGCGTCGCCTTCGGCAGGTCGGTCATCGCCTCCGGGTCGGAGGTCAGGTGCGTGAAATAGTGCGTCGCGAGCTGCTTGGCCCGGAACGGCTTCTCCCCCAGCTCCGTGACGGCGGCGACCCGCTGCTCCGGGGTGAGGTCCACGAAGTGGCGCGGCGGCTTGCCGCGGGGGCCCCTGGTGGTCGGAGGGGTCAGGTTCAGTGCGACAGGTGACTTCTGCAGTTCGACGGGTGTCCCGCTCATGGGCACCCCCTTCCTAGCGATCGATGTGCGTCGGATGCGCGAGCGCGCTCACACGACGGGTTGGAGCACGTTCAGGATGAGGTAGACGACCGGCGCCGCGAACAGCATCGAGTCGATGCGGTCCAGCAGCCCCCCGTGGCCCGGCAGCAGGGACCCCATGTCCTTGAGCTCGAGGTCGCGCTTGATCAGCGACTCCGAGAGGTCGCCGAGCGTCGCTGTGACCACTGTGGCCACGCCGAGGAACACCCCGACGACGGGATCCCCGTCGAACATCACGCGGAGCCCGACCACGCCCACGACGCAGGCCAGGACCACGGAGCCGAGCAGGCCCTCCCAGGTCTTCTTCGGACTGACCGACGGCGCCAGCGGATGCCGCCCGATCAGCACGCCGACGGCATACCCGCCGGTGTCGCTCGCGACGCAGAGCAGGATGAACAGCAGCACGCGCTGGGCGCCATCGGGCATCGCCAGCAGCAGCATGACGAAACCGGCGAGGAACGGCAGGTACGCGGCGGCGAAGATCCCGGCCGTCGCGTCGCGCAACGCCGGCGCCCCGTTGCCGTCGAGCACCCGCCAGATCACCACACCGCCCGCCGTCAGCATGAACGCGACGAACAAGGCCTCCGGCCCGGCGGTGTACGCCGAGACCATGATGCCGACATCTCCCACGATCAGCGGCAGCAACGGCAGGTGGATGCCCCGACGGGCGAACGCCTGCGCGAGCTCCCACAGGCCGCCCCCGATCGCGAGCACCGCCAGGAGGAGGAAGCCCTCCTTGCGGACGAACAGCGACGCGCCGACCAGCGCGAGCAGCAGCAAGCCCACCACCGTCGCGACAGGGAGGTCGCGGCCGGCGCGGGGGGTGCGCGCTGCGGGCGGCATGGTGGGCGGCACGGTGGCGGTGCGGACGGCGTTCGGGGACATCAGACCTCGAGCAGCTCGGACTCCTTGGCGGCGAGCACGGTGTCGATGACCTCGACGTGCCGCTTCGTCAGCGACTCCAGCTCCTTCTCCGCGCGGGCGACCTCGTCCTCGCCGGCCTCGCCGTCCTTGACGATGCGGTCCAGCACCTCCTTGGCGCGACGACGGATGTTGCGCACCGCGACGCGGGCCTCCTCCGCCTTCGTCCTGGCCAGCTTCACGAAGTCCTTGCGGCGCTCCTCAGTGAGCGCGGGCAGGACGACGCGGATCGAGTTGCCGTCGTTCGAGGGGTTGACCCCGAGGTCCGAGTCGCGCAGCGCCTTCTCGACAGCCGTCATCGACGACTTGTCGAACGGGGAGATGAGGATCGTGCGCGCCTCGGTCACGTTGAACGACGCGAGCTGCTGGAGCGGCGTCGGCGTCCCGTAGTAGTCCACGAAGATCTTCGAGAACATCGCCGCGTTGGCGCGTCCCGTGCGGATCGTCGCGAAGTCCTCCTTGGCGACCTCGATCGCCTTGTCCATCTTCTCTTCGGCCTCGAGGAGGGTCTCGTCGATCACCGGTGCTCCTTCGTCTACGTCGTGGGCTTGCGGGGCGGGCTGCGGTCAGTTCGCGGTGACCAGCGTGCCGATCTTCTCACCCTGGAGTGCGCGGGTGACGTTGCCGCTCTCGCTCATGCCGAAGACGCGCATCTTCACATCGTTGTCCCGGCACAGGCTGATCGCTGTCGCGTCCATCACCGCGAGGTCGTTGACGAGCGCGTCGGTGTAGGTCAGGTGGTCGAGCTTGACGGCCGTCGGGTCCGTCCGCGGGTCCGCGGAGTACACCCCGTCGACGCCGTTCTTGCCCATCAGCACCTCCTGGCAGTGCGTCTCGAGGGCGCGCTGCACGGAGACGGTGTCTGTGGAGAAGTACGGCATGCCGGCGCCGGCGCCGAAGATGACGACGCGGCCCTTCTCCAGGTGCCGGATCGCACGCAGCGGGATGTACGGCTCGGCGACCTGCCCCATGGTGATCGCGGTCTGCACGCGGGTGCTGACGCCCGCCTGCTCCAGGAAGTCCTGCAATGCCAGGCAGTTCATCACCGTGCCGAGCATGCCCATGTAGTCGGCGCGGGCCCGGTCGATGCCGCGCTGCGACAGCTCGGCGCCCCGGAAGAAGTTCCCGCCGCCGACGACGATCGCGACCTGCACCCCGCCGCGCACGGCCACGGCGATCTCCGCGGCGACGCGCTGCACGACGTCCGGGGCCAAGCCGATGCCACCGCCACCGAACGTCTCCCCCGAGAGCTTGAGCAGCACCCGGCGGGCCGGCTCGGCCGCTCCGTCGTGCGCTGCGGTCGCGTCCTGCGCCACGGTTCCTCCAACTTGCCGGTGGTGATGGTCCAGATGTGCGGGTGGCCCCGACCCCAGCGGGCCGGGGCCACCTGCCTCATGCGTGCGAGGGTCAGGCGCCCACGCGGAAGCGCACGAACTCCGTCACAGAGCCGCCGACCTCGGCCAGCACCTGGCCGACGGTCTTCTTCGGGTCCTTGGCGAAAGCCTGCTCGAGCAGGACGTTCTCCTTGAAGTACCCGTTGACACGGCCCTCGATGATCTTCGGCAGCGCGGCCTCGGGCTTGCCCTCGTTGCGCGCGGTCTCCTCGGCGATGTGGCGCTCCGAGGCGACCGTCTCGGCCGGGACGTCCTCACGGGTGAGGAACGTGGGCGAGAACGCCGCGATGTGCGTCGCGATGTCACGCGCCACCGAGGCCCCCGCGGCGTCGGTCGCGACGAGCACGCCGACCTGCGGGGGGAGGTCCTTGTTCACCTTGTGCAGGTAGACCTCGACGTGCTCCCCCGCGACCCGGGCGAGGCGGCGGACGACGACCTTCTCGCCGAGCGTCGCAGCGGTCTCGTCGACCACGTTCTGCAGCGGCGTGCCATCCACGTCGACAGCCAGCAGGGCGTCGGCGTCGCGGGCCCCGGAGGACACGGCGACGTCGAGGACCTTGTCGGCCAGCGTGATGAAGGTGACGTTCTTCGCGACGAAGTCCGTCTCCGAGTTGATCTCGACCATGACGCCCGCGGCGCCCTCGCCGTCCGGCGTGGGGCCGACGTGCGCGGCGACCAGGCCGTCGGAGGCCGAGCGGCCCTCACGCTTGCCGACGCCCTTGAGGCCCTTGACGCGGATGATCTCGAGCGCCTTGTCGGGGTCGCCCGCGGCCTCCTCGAGCGCCTTCTTGACGTCCATCATGCCCGCGCCGGTCTTCTCCCGGAGCGCCTTGATGTCCGCGAGGCTGTAGTTCGCCATCAGATGTGTCCGTTCTTCTCGTCAGTGGGAGCGATGGGTGCCGGCGTCACTCGGACGCGGCGTCACCCTCGGACTTGGCGGCCTCGTCCTCGACTGCCTCGACGACGGCCTCGGCGACCTCAGCGGCCTCGACTGCCTCGACGACCTCAGCGGCCTCGACGACGGTCTCGGCGACGACCTCGGCCGTGGCGACCTCCTCGGCCACAGCAGCGGCCTCGGCGCCGGCGAGGAGCTCGCGCTCCCACTCGGCGAGCGGCTCAGCCTCGGCGGCAGGAGCGCCCTCGGCGCTGGCGCGGCCGGAGTGGCGCTGCGTCAGGCCCTCGGCGGCGGCGTCGGCGATCACCCGCGTGAGCAGCGCGACGGCGCGGATCGCGTCGTCGTTGCCCGGGATCGGGTAGTCCACGACGTCGGGGTCGCAGTTCGTGTCGAGGATCGCGACGATCGGGATGCCGAGCTTGCGCGCCTCGTCGACGGCGAGGTGCTCCTTGTTCGTGTCGACGATCCACACAGCGGAGGGAACCTTCGACATGTCGCGGATGCCACCGAGCGTCTTGGCGAGCTTGTCCCGCTCGCGACGCATGATGAGGAGCTCCTTCTTCGTGAAGACGCTGCCCGCGACGTCGTCGAAGTCGATGAGCTCAAGCTCCTTGAGGCGCTGCAGGCGCTTGTTCACCGTCTGGAAGTTGGTGAGCATGCCACCGAGCCAGCGCTGGTTGACGTAGGGCATCCCCACGCGTGCGGCCTGCTCGGCCACGGGCTCCTGCGCCTGCTTCTTGGTGCCGACGAAGAGGATGGTGCCGCCGTGGGCGACGGTCTCCTTGACGAAGTCGAACGCGGCGTCGATGTACGTCAGCGACTGCTGCAGGTCGACGATGTAGATGCCGTTGCGCTCGGTGAAGATGAAGCGCTTCATCTTGGGGTTCCAGCGGCGGGTCTGGTGTCCGAAGTGGACACCGCTCTCGAGCAGCTGGCGCATGGTCACGACGGCCATGGCACGTCCTTTCGGTGCGCGCCTGCCAGCGCGCACGTCTGGGCGGGCCCCTGTGCGGGACCCGCATCTCGGTTGTCGGCTCCGGTCACATGACCGGCGCCCCTGGCGCCACGTCGTCGCTGGCGCCGGGCTCAGGAGCCCGGACCGCTGCCAGCGCCGACCCTCGACCTAGACCGCCCCACGGGAGGGCGCTCGGAGGAGAAGGTGGCGCGCGATGTCGACCGGTGCGGACCGGTCGCGTGTGTCATCGTACCCGACTGCCCGACGCCTCCCACAGCGCACCCGGACGAGCGCGCGCCCACAGGCCGCCGGCCGCGCGGAGCCCGCCGCGTCGAGGACCGCGAGGATCCCGCCATGACGAGCCTCACCAGCGGGATCACCTCGGCGATCGCCGTCCTCGCCCTCGCGGGCGCCCTCGCCTACGGGGCGGTGTCCGTCGGGCCGGGACCCGTGGACGAGGGCGGCGCATCGTCAGCGGCGGCTGGCGGGCTCCCGCCGGATGGCAGTGCCGTCGACGAGGGCCACGCGGGTGGGCAAGGCGACACGAGCCGGGCGGCGGCGGGAGCCGGCTACGTCGCGCCGACCGCCACCCTCACGGTGCTGCGCCCATTCGAGCGGCCGCCGGCGACCTGGGCGGCCGGGCATCGCGGCGTCGACCTCGCCGCCGGCGCCGGTGAGGCCGTGCGCGCGCCAGCAGACGGGACGGTGTCCTTCGCAGGGTTGGTCGTCGACCGGCCCGTGCTCTCCATCGTGCACACGGACGGGCGGCGCTCGAGCCTCGAGCCCGTCGCGAGCGACCTCTCCCCCGGGTCCGCCGTGCGGCAAGGCGACACCGTCGGCCACGTCGAGTCCGGCTCGGCGCACTGCCCGCCCGTGTCCTGTGTGCACTGGGGCGTGCGGGAGGGCGAGGCGTACCTCGACCCGCTCACGCTGCTCAGCGGCGGCGGGCCCGTGGTCCTCCTCCCCGGAGGGGAGGACGTCAGGCGCGCTCCGACTCCGTGAGCTTCGCGCGCAGGCGCAGCATCGCCGCCGTGTGCATCTGCGAGATCCGCGACTCCGTCACGCCCAGCACCCGGCCGATCTCCGCCAAGGTCATGCCCTCGTAGTAGTAGAGGATCAGGACGATCTTCTCGCGCTCGCCGAGCTGCTCGATCGCCCGGGCCAGCAGGAACTTGGTCTCCTGGGCCTCGAAGCTCCCCGCGGGGTCGCGCGCCCGGTCGTCGCCGAGCGTGTCGATCAGGCTCAGCTTGTCGGAGCGCTCCGACCCCGCCCCCATCAGCTCGTCGAGTGCGGCGACGTTCACGGTGGAGAGCTGCGTGAAGACCGAGCGCAGCTCGCCGATGCCCACGTCGAGCCGCTCGGCGACCTCGGCCTCGCTCGGCGTGCGGTGCAACTCGCTCTCAAGCTCCGCATAGGCGCGGTCGACGGCACGCGCCTTGGTGCGGACCGAGCGCGGGATCCAGTCCATCGCCCGCAGCTCGTCGAGGATCGCGCCCCGGATGCGCGCACTGGCGTACGTCTCGAACTTCACGGCGCGGTCCAGCTCGTACTTCTCGATCGCGTCGATCAGGCCGAACATCCCGTACGAGACCAGGTCGGCCTGCTCGACGGTGTTCGGCAGCCGCATGCCCACACGCGAGGCGACGGCTGTGACCAGCGCGCCGTAATGCAGGATCAGCTGCTCGCGCACCCGCCGGTCGCCGTGGGCCTTGAACTCGACCCAGGCCAGCTCGATGGCCTCCTCGGCGGAGGGCGCGTCGGTGTCGTCGGCTGGCCGGACGAGATTGAGGCGGCGCTGCTGCGGAAGCGTGCCGATGGCCTCCGCGGTGTGCGGCTGGGGGATGACTCCCTCCGGCGCCGTCACCGTGGAGTGCGTCCGGGATGCGAGCAGCACGACAGACTCGGCCTGTGCGGTCATCTCGCTCCTCCTCTCGTCAGGGGTCATGCCCGGGGGTGCGCCTGCTCGAACGACGCCCGCAGCCGCTCAGCGGTCACGTGCGTGTACCTCTGGGTGGTCGCCAGGCTCGCGTGGCCCAGCACCTCCTGCACACTGCGCAGGTCTGATCCGCCCTGGAGCAGGTGGGTCGCCGCGCTGTGCCGGAGGGCGTGCGGGGCGATGTCGTCGACGCCGGCGAGCCCGGCGACCTCATGGGAGGCCGCGCGCAGTTGGCGCTGGTCCACCCGTCCGCCGCGGCGGCCCAGGAACAACGCGGCGCCCGAGTCCGAGGTCGCGAGCACGGGGCGCCCGCGGGAGGCCCAGTGGCCCAGCGCGTCGGCGGCGGGGATGCCGAACGGCACCACCCGCTCCTTGTCGCCCTTGCCCAAGACCCTGACGGTCCGCTCGTCGAGGTCGACGTCGTCGATGTCGAGCCCGCAGATCTCGCCCACGCGGGCGCCGGTCGCGTACAGCAGCTCGAGTGCCGCCCAGTCCCGCAGGTGCACCGGGTCGGCGTCGTCCGCGCGGGTCCGGGCGACGTCGAGGAGCCGAGCGGCCGAGTCCACCGCCAGGACGGTGGGCAGGTGCTGGGCCGCCCGCGCGCTGGCGAGTCGCAGCGCGGGGTCGGCGGGCACCCGGCCCGTGCGGCTGGCCCATTCGAAGAAGGTCCGCGCCGCGGCACCTCGACGCGCGAGGGTCGACCGGCTGCGCTGGGCGGCGGCCATGCTGGCGAGCCAGCCACGCAGGACGCCGAGATCGATGTCGGCGAGGTCGTCATAGCCCTGCCGCCCGGCGTACGCGAGCAGGTGCTCGAGGTCGCTGAGGTAGGCGCGCACGGTGTGGTCGGACAGCCCGCGCTGCAGGCGCAGATGCGTGGCGAAGTCGGCGAGCGCACGGACCTGGTCCGCCGTCGCCCTGACCTCGCTGACTGCTGTCATGCCCCTACCGTGGCCTGTCACACAGTCGGCCCACAAGCGGCCTCGCCCACAGTTCACCCGCTGCCTCGGAGATACCTCGCCGGATGTCCTAAACGCCGCTTCTCACAAGTCTTGTCGAGACCGAATTGTGATGTACGGAAGTGACTGAGCGGCCGCCCGTGCTGGCCGAGCGCGACCGGCCGACCACCCGGCGTCCTCCTCAGGCGCCCGCCCGTGGTGACGAGAGCCTCCAGCCCGACGGCGTCCGCTCGGCCTGCCCGGCCAGCGCGAGGACGCCGACAGCCGACCGCGCCTCCGCCACCGACAAGCCGGCCCGGCGTGCGAGGTCCTCATGGCTCGCGGCCCCGCGGCGCGGGAGGACGTCGAGCACACGCCGGGCGCCGGGGTCCAGGTCGTCGCCCGGCCGAGCGTCTGTGGCGGGGCCTGGCTCCGGGCCCCCGCCCGCCGTGGCCAGCCCGCCTGCGGGTGTGAGGAGCTCGAGCACCTCGGCGGTGTCGGTGACGCACACCGCCGCCCCCGAGCGGAGCAGGCGGTGGCACCCCGCTGACGCCACGGACGTCACCGGCCCGGGCACCGCGCCCAGCGGCCGCAGGAGCGCCGCCGCATGGTGGGCGGTGCTCAGGGCGCCCGACCTCCAGGCAGCCTCCACCACCACGGTGGCCGAGCCCAGCGCGGCGATGAGGCGGTTGCGCTGCAGGAACCGGCTGCGGAGGGGGATCGCGCCAGGCGGCGCCTCGCTGACCGCGGCGCCCCCGGAGGCCATCGCGGCCTCGATGAGGCGGGCGTTTCCTTGTGGGTACAGGCGGTCCACACCCCCGGCGAGGAGCACCACGGTGCGACCGTCGACCGCCAACGCGCCGCGATGCGCCGCGGCGTCGATGCCGTAGGCGCCGCCGGACACGATGCCGACCCCACGCGCGGCCAGCCCTTCCGCCAGGTCAGTGGCCACCCGCACCCCATAGGCGGTCGACGCGCGCGACCCGACGAGCGCCGCCGAGCCCCGCGCCAAGGCGGCCAGATCGTCCTCGCCCCGCACCCACAGGCACAGCGGCGCCCCCGGGCCGAGGTCGTCGACGACTGAGGGCCAGCCGGTGCTCGCCGGATGCAGCAGCGTCCCGCCGGACCGCGCGAGCTTGTCGAGGTCGCGCCGGGGGTCGAGCTCGGCGAGCCTCGGCTCCCACCGGGACACGGCGGTGGCCAGTCGCCGCCGCACCTGCTGGAGCGCGCCGCCGGGGTCGAGCGGCCCTGGCCCTCCGGAGGCCTCGCCCTCGAGGTCGCTGTCCACTCCGGGGACGCCATCAGGCTCAACGTCGCCACCATCCCCGGGGGCCTCGAACTCGGCGAGTGCGACCGCGACTCCCCTGGCGGCTGCCAGCCGCGCCCACCGCAGCGCCGGCCCGGCGCCGTAGCGGCCCACGAGCACGCCGGCGACGTGGTCGCCCGGCTCGACCAGCGAGCTCCATGCCGCCCGGGCCAGCGTCTCCGCGTCCCAGTCCCCGGCCGCCGTGTCCCCCGTGTCCCCCGTGTCCGCCGTCATGGCGCCCCCTGCCCGCGGGTGCGCAGGGCCAGTGCCTGACCGACGTCGGGCCGCCCGGGCGCAGCCCGCCCCGCCAGGTCGGCGAGCGTCCACGCGACGCGGAGCACCCGGTCGACGCCTCGCAGGCTCAACGTGCCACGGTCGAGGGCGCGATCGAGGTCGGCGCTGAGGGCCCGGTCGGGGCCGAGCCTGTCGCGGAGCCAGCGTCCGGGCACCTCGGCGTTCGTCCGCCACGGCGTGCCCGCCAAACGGTCGGCCTGGGCATGCCGCGCGTCACGCACCCGGGCGGCCACGGTGGCGGTCGACTCCCCGGGCCCGGCCGCGTGCGCCGAGCGGGCCAGCGCCCCGCGCGAGACGGCGTGGAGCTCGACCTGGAGGTCGACCCGGTCGAGCAGCGGTCCGGACAACTTGGTGAGGTAGCGCCGCCGCCGGTCGGGGGTGCACGTGCAGTCGAGCCCTTTGCCGACGTGTCTGCCGCAGGGGCAGGGGTTCGCGGCGAGGACGAGCACGAACCGGGCGGGATAGCGTGCGGCGCCAGCGGCCCGGTGGATCACGACCTCGCCGTGCTCGAGCGGCTGGCGCAGGGTCTGGAGCACCGCGTTCTGGAACTCGGGGGCCTCGTCGAGGAAGAGGACCCCGCGGTGCGCTCGAGAGGCGGCGCCGGGGCGGGCCACCCCGCTGCCACCGCCCACGATGCTAGCGGGGGTCGCCGTGTGGTGCGGGTCCTCGAACGGCGGGCGGCGCATCAGCCCGGCGTCGGCGTCGAACGTCCCTGCCACGGAGTGCACGGCGGTGACCTCGACTGCCTCGGGCTCGGTCAGGTCGGGGAGCAGGCCCGCCAGCCGCGCGGCCAGCATCGTCTTGCCGCAGCCTGCGGGCCCCACCATCAGCAGGTGGTGCGCCCCGGCCGCCGCGACCTCGAGCGCGGCGCGCGCGTCCTCCTGCCCCACCACGTCGGCGAGGTCGGCGATGACGCCACTGGCCATGCTGCCGTCGAGGTGCACCGCGCCGACGGGCGCCACGTCGGGAGCCTCGATGTCGGCGCCGCATCTGCGGGCCACCTCGGCCAGGCTGTGCGCGGCAGTCACCCGCGCGCCGGGGACCAGCTCGGCCTCCCGGGCGTTCGCCGCCGGCACCACGACGTGCGGGTGCCCGGCCGCCACGGCCGCGGCGACGGCGGGCAGCACGCCCCGCACCGGACGCAGGCGCCCGTCGAGGCCGAGCTCGCCCAGGTGGACCACGCCGCGCACGGCGGACGCGTCGAGCAGCCCGGCGCCCGCGAGCGTGGCGACGGCGATGGCCAGGTCGAATCCCGAGCCCGACTTGGGCAGCGTCGCGGGAGTCAGATTGACGGTGATGCGCCTGTTCGGCCACGCCAGGCCGCTTGAGGCGACTGCGGCGCGCACGCGATCGCGCGCCTCGCCGAGCGCGGCGTCGGGCAGCCCGACCAGGCTGAACGCCGGCAGCGATGGCGCCAGGTGCGCCTCCACCTCGACCACGTGGCCGCTGAGCCCCACCAGCGCGACGGCGAGGGTGCGCCCCAGCGCCACTCAGACCACCCCCACCAGGTGGTCGAGCTGGGCCGGCCCACGCCCGGTGAGCCGGATGGCGATCACGTCGACGCGCACCGAGGCCGGCCTCAGGTCGTGGGTCCGCAGCCATTCGGCGGTGAGTCGGCGCACCCGCGCGAGCTTGCGCGCCGTGACCGCCTCCGCCGGGTGGCCGAACGCCGTGCTGCGCCGCGTCTTGACCTCCACGGCCACCAGCTCGGCGCCGTCGAGCGCGACGAGGTCGAGCTCGCCTCGGGCGCCGCGCCAGTTGCGATCGAGGATCGTCCAGCCCGCCTCGAGCAGGAACCTCGCCGCCATGTCCTCGCCATGCCTGCCGACGGCATCCGTCGCGCGCATGTGACCACCTCCGCTGCCCACTCTCCTGGACGGGCTCCAGGCGCCCTGGGCGTGTGCGCGGAGCCAGTGGACGCGGCCGGTCCGGCGTGGCTTGGGGGTGGGCGAGCAGGCCGACGAGGGACTCGGCGGAAAACGCGATCCGGCCCGCCATGCCGGATCCCCACCACCCTGATAACTTCACAAAACCGGACAAAACACTCAAGGGGGAGTTATGACCAGCATGGCAAGACGTCGTCGATCTCC
Organism: Cellulomonas cellasea; assembly: GCF_030372105.1. Classification (GTDB taxonomy): domain Bacteria; phylum Actinomycetota; class Actinomycetes; order Actinomycetales; family Cellulomonadaceae; genus Cellulomonas_A; species Cellulomonas_A cellasea_A. The sequence goes on from NZ_JAUDBQ010000002.1 coordinate 30,303, forward strand.
CGACGGCCCACGCAGGCTTGTGGTCGGCCTCACCACCGCAGCCCTCACCGCGCTGGTCTCGCTCGGAGCCGGCCCGATCGCCCAGGCCGCCGAGGCGCCTGTGGCCCCCGAGAGCTCCGCGGAAGCGGACACCGGCGCCGGCACGGCCGACTCCCCGGAACCGGCCGCCGACGCGTCCACGAGCGGCGAGAAGGCGATCGCCCTCGCCGACGACGAAGCTCCGTCGATCGACGACGGGTCGACGTCGATCGGAGAGGGATCGGCGTCCGAGCCCCTGGAGCCACAGGAGGCCCGCCCTCCGAAGCCGACTCCCACACTCACGGAGACGCCCGAGCCCACGCACACCGCCAAGCCGACGCACAGCCCCAAGCCCACGCACACCGCCAAGCCCACACACACGCCCAAGCCCACACACACGCCCAAGCCCACACACACGCCCAAGCCGACGCACACCCCCAAGCCCACGCACACCCCCACTCCTCCCCCGCCACGACCGGCCACGCTCGAGGTGGCCAAGGAATGGGTGGTGAACGGGGCCGCAGCCGTGCCGGACGGCGAGCAGCCCGAAGGGCTCGAGGCCACGCTCCTCCTCGACGGCGACAGCACCCCGTGGGGTGAGGCGCAAGACGGCTACTCGCAAGGCGACACCGTGAACGTCTCCGAGACGACAGACGTCGGCAACGTCGACCTGTGCGAGATCGTCGGCGCCACGATCCGTGGCACGACGATCGAGGGCACTGTCGATCTGGGCGAGTCGTTCGACCTCACTCTCGCCAAGGGGTCGAACGAGCTCACGGTGACCAACGAGGTCGAGTGCACCTCGCGCCTGCGGCTGTTCATGACCACGAACGACGGCTCCTCAGTCGCCAGCTGGACGCTGGGCGCCCAGGGCGGCGGCTCGACGATCGGGTTCGCCGACGGCCTCTCAGGCGTCGAGGGCCAGGTCTCGCCGGCCGCGCTCTACGAGCTGACGCAGAGCCCGGGCGACCCCCGGTACGTGTCGTTCATCAACTCCGGCGCTGTCGCGGGCACCACCGCCAGCTGGGTCTGCGAGCAGGTCGACGCCCAGGGCAACAGCATCCCGGGCTTCACCGACGGCATCGACGGCGACGTCGCCGTGCCGCTCGGATACCGCGTCGAGTGCACCGCCTTGAACCAGGCCGCCACGCTGCGGCTGATCAAGAACGTGGACAACAGCGGCGGCGGCATCCAGCAGCCGGACCACTGGACGCTGCACACCGAGCCAGTCGACGACGTCGACGGCATCGCGATCGTCTCCCAGCCCGGCTCGACCACGGGGTTCGCCGTCACAGTGCGCCCCGACACCGAGTACTACATCTGGGAGACGGCGCCGCCCACGCTCGGCTACACCCTGGTCGGCCCGACCTGCACGGACGGCACGACGTCCGTGCCGGTGCGCGCCGCGGGTGACGGCAGGTACATCGTGACGCTCGCCGTCAACACCGTCGTCTCCTGCACGTTCCTCAATGACGACGGGCCTGCCGTCTGGAAGTCCGCCAAGACGAGCAACCCGCCCACAGGGACGGCTGTCGCGAGGGGCGACCTCATCACGTACACCGTCACCGCGAGCTACGTCAGCGGCGTGGAGGCTCGTGATGTGGTGGTGGTCGACGACCTGGCGGGCCTGCTCCCCCACGCCGAGATCACGTCGGGGCCGACGGCAACCGCCGGCACTGTCGTCCGTGAGGGCTCGACGTTCCGATGGACGCTACCGGTGCTCACCAGCACCGAGACGCTCACGTTCACCGCACGAGTGACGGCCGCCGGCGTGGTGAACGTCGTCAACTCCATCACCCCGTCGACGGGCGGCACCTGCGACCCGTGCCGCACCACGCACCCGACCGCTGTGGTCGCGGACCCCGTGAACAGACGCCTGGCCGCCACCGGCGGGCAGGCGCTGCCCATCGGGGTGTGGGGGCTCGCCGCGCTGACGCTCGGCGCGCTCATGCTCGACATGCGTCGACGACGCCTCGACCGCCTCTGAGGGCGGGCTAGACGGCGGCGCCGGGGCAACCAGCCCCGGCGCCGCCGTTCATGTGCCCGGCGCCCCGGGGTGTGCAGCGGCCCGGGGTCAGCGCCCGAAGCCCGCCCCGGTGGACAGGTCGAGGTCCGCCTTGGCGAGCTCCTCGACGTTGACGTCCTTGAACGTCACGACGCGCACCGACTTCACGAACCGCGCGGACCGGTAGACGTCCCAGACCCACGCGTCGGCGAGCGACAGCTCGAAGTACACCTCGCCCGCGGCGGAGCGCACCTGCAGGTCCACCTGGTTCGCGAGGTAGAAGCGGCGCTCGGTCTCCACGACATAGGAGAAGAGCCCGACCACGTCCCGGTACTCGCGGTAGAGCGCGAGCTCCATGTCGGTCTCGTAGTTCTCCAGGTCTTCGGCGCTCACCCCGCCATCATCCCTCATCGCGGCGGGCGTCGCGCACAGGCGCGAGCCACGGCGAGGCGTCTGATCGGCGGGCTCACTCCCCCGCGTCGAGTCCCAGGGGCAGGCGCCAGCTGCGTCGGTGCAGCGGGCTGGGCCCGTGCTCGCGCAGGGCGCGGATGTGGTCGGCGGAGCTGTAGCCCTTGTTGGAGTCCCACGCGTACTGCGGGTGCTCCGCTGCCATCCGCGTCATCAGGCCGTCGCGCTCGCACTTCGCGAGCACGCTCGCCGCGGCGACGGAGGCGCAGGTCAGATCCGCTTTCACCCGCATATGGACACGCGGGGAGCCCACGAGGTCGGCGCCGGGCAGGTCCACCTCGCCGAATAGCTCGCCCTGGGCGGGCCGGCTCAGCCAGTCGTGTGAGCCGTCCAGCAGCACCGCGTCCACCGGGCCGACGCTGCGGGCCACCGACTCGAGCGCGCGCATCCCCGCCATCCGCAGCGCCGCGATGATGCCGACCTCGTCGATCTCCGCCGCGCTGGCATGCCCGACGGCGCGGGCCACCCCCCAGCGGCTCAGCGCCGGCAGGAGGGCCGTGCGGGCGGCCGCCGTGAGCAGTTTGGAGTCGGCGACCCCGGGCGGGCAGGCGCGGGTGCGGGCGTCGACCACCACGACGCCGACCGACACGGGCCCGGCCAGGGAGCCGCGCCCCACTTCGTCCATGCCCGCCACGAGCCGGGCGCCCTCGCGCAGGATCACGCGCTCATGCCGCAGAGCGGGGCTGCGGCGCACCGGGGCCGGGGGCCGTGGCGCTCGCGCCGGCGGCTCGGAGATGGGGTGCTCCAGCAGCGTCATGACGGGTCGGGAACCTCCGTGAACGTCTCGGAGGGGTTGCGCAGCAGCCCCATCCGGTCGAGCGGCCACACCTTGATGAACGTCGCGCCGACGACGTTGTCGATGGGGATCGCGCCGCCGCCCGGGTCGCCCAGGTGGTACCGCGAGTCCGCGGAGTCGGAGCGGTTGTCGCCCATCACCCACACATACCCCTCGGGGACGGTGATGTCGAAGGAGATGTCGCTCGGCGAGACGCCCTGCGCGACGTACGGCTCGTCGATCGCGACGCCGTTCACGGTGACGGGCTGGCCCGACCCCTCCGAGGCCACACGGTCGCCCGGCAGCCCGACCACGCGCTTGATCAGGTGCTCGCCCGAGTCCTGCGGGAGCAGGCCGATCCAGGTGAGCGCCTGGCTGACCTTCTCGGCGACGGCCCCCTGGTCGGCGGTGGAGCTCGACGGCAGCCAGCCGCCCGGGTCCTTGAAGACGACGATGTCGCCGCGGCTCAGGTCGAACGGCCCGGGGGTGAGCTTCGAGACGAGGACGCGGTCGCCCTCGACCAGCGTGTCCTCCATCGAGGCGCTGGGGATGAAGAAGGCCTGCACCAGGAAGGTCTTGACCAAGAACGACAGGATGAACGCGCTCACCAAGATGATCGCGGTCTCCCGGAGCCACACGGCGCCCGCGCTGCGGCGCCTGTGCTGCGTCACGGGAGCCTCCGGCTCGGACGTCCCACGTTCGGGTGCTCGCTGATCGGTCACCTGCACACTGTGCCATGTCGAGCAGGGCGTCACCTATCTGGTGCGAACCGGATGAGACCGGTCCCACATCGGATCGGCAAACGCCGACGGGCGGCCACCGGGATACCCGGGACCGCCCGTCAGGACGCGATCAACTCTGCTGGACTGCTGCTCACTTCGGAGCAGGCGTGTCCCGCTTCTCCTTGATCTTGGCCTTCTTGCCGCGCAGCGCGCGCAGGTAGTACAGCTTGGCGCGACGGACGTCACCGCGGGTGACGACCTCGATCGAGTCGATCGTCGGGGAGTTCACCGGGAAGGTGCGCTCGACGCCGACGCCGAAGCTGATCTTGCGGATCGTGAAGGTCTCCCCCACGCCGCCGCCGTGGCGGCGGATGACGATGCCCTGGAAGACCTGGACGCGGGAGCGGGTGCCCTCGACGACCTTGACGTTGACCTTCAGCGTGTCCCCGGCGCGGAAGGCCGGGATGTCGGTGCGCAGCGATGCCGCGTCGACCTGGTCGAGAGTGTGCATGTGATGTCGCTTCCTCGCCCTGCCACAGGTCAGCAGCGTCGTCGAGGCCGTGCCGCGCGAGCGGGGGCCTGATGGCTCATGGTCTGGTGCGTCCGGGGCTCCCTTGCGGGACCCGGAGTGGCCGTGGCCGTCTCCCCTGTGGCAGAGACGCGACCGAGCGCACCGAAGGATTAGTCTGCCACAGTGCTGGCAGGTCGGTGAAACGGGCCGTCAGGGCGTGGTCGCCTGCTCGGGCCCGCGCACGAGCCGGCCCTGCTCGACGGACCAGCCGAGCTCGGCGAGGAGCGCGAGGTCGTGCCGGTCGAGCCCTGCCGGGTCGAGAGCCGCCACGAGGTCGGGGCGACGGGCGGCGGTGCGCTGCAGCGCCTGGTCCCGGCGCCAGCGCTCGATGCGCGCATGGTGCCCGGACAGCAGCACTTCGGGGACCTCGTGCCCCTGCCACTGCGGCGGCTTGGTGTAGACCGGGTATTCGAGCAGCCCCGCGGCGCCGTGCGACTCCTCGACCAGCGAGTGCGGGTTGCCGACCACGCCGGGCAGCAGCCGCGCGACTGCCTCGACGAGCACGAGGGCCGCGACCTCTCCCCCGTTGAGCACGTAGTCGCCGATGGAGAACTCGCTGACCCGCACGCCGGGGCGCTGGCTGTAGTGCTCGGCGACCCGCGAGTCGATGCCCTCGTAGCGCCCGCAGGCGATGACGATCTGCTGCTCGCCGGCGAGCTCCTCGGCGCGGCGCTGGGTCAGCGGCGTGCCGGACGGGGTCGGCACCATGAGGTGCGCACCCTCCCCCAGCACGTCGTCGAGCGCCGTGCCCCACACGTCGGGTCGCATGACCATGCCGGCGCCACCGCCGAAGGGCGTGTCGTCGACGGTGCGGTGCCGGTCGGTGGTCCAGTCCCGCAGGTCGTGCACGCGCAGGTCGAGGATCCCGGACGCGCGGGCCTTGCCGACGAGCGACAGGTCCAGGGGCGCCAGGTAGTCGGGGAAGATCGAGACGACGTCGATGCGCACGTCAGCCCTCGTCCTCCGCGTGCTCGGCCGACGCGCCCGCAGCGGGGCCCGTCTCCTCGCTGACGACCAGGTTCGCGGCGTCGGAGGCCAGCAGCCCGCCGGGCGGGTCCAGGACGACCCGGCCCCCGGCGACGTCGACGACGGGGACGATCGCGCGGACGAACGGGATCAGCGTGCGCGCCCCGGAGGGCTCACGCAGCAGCAGGGCGTCATGGGCGGGCAGGTGCTCGAGGCCGACGATCTCGCCGAGGACGCGCCCGTCGACGTGCTCCGCGCGCAGCCCCGCGAGCTCATGCGGGTACCAGGCGTCCTCCTCGTCGCTCTCGTCCTCCTCGACGACGAGCTCGACGCCGCGCAGCGCCTCGGCGGCCTCACGATCGTGGACCTGGGCGAATGCCACGGTCCAGCGGCCGGCCTGGGAGCGGGCGCGCTCCACCGTGAGCGGCCCGGCGGACGCGGGGACGGTCTGGAGCACGGCGCCGACGGCCAGGCGCTCCTCGGGGGTGTCGGTGCGCACGTCGAGCACCACTTCACCCCGCAGCCCGAGGGCTCGGCCGATGCGGGCGACGGTGAGCTGCATGAGGTCCTCTCGCGAGAGTTCAGGAAGGTTTCGCCCCGCAGGGGGCGCAGAGCGAAGGCCCGGTCCCCAGGGTAGGGGACCGGGCCTTGAGTGCCGCTCGGGCAGCGGCCGTGGTGCTGGCCGAGAGGTCAGCGACGGTCGACGTCGACGACGTCGACGCGGACCGGGCCGTCAGCCGAGAGAGCCCCGACGACGGTGCGCAGCGCGCGCGCCGTGCGACCGCCGCGGCCGATGACGCGCCCGAGGTCGTCCGGGTGGACCCGGACCTCGAGGAGCTCACCGCGACGCAGGGACTTCGTGCTGACCTGCACGTCGTCCGGGTGGTCGACGATGCCCCGCACCAAGTGCTCGAGCGCGTCGTCGAGCATCAGGCCTGCTCGTCCTCGGACGCGGCCGGCTCGGCAGCCTCGGCGGCCTTCGCGGCAGCCTTCTTCTCCGATGCCTTGGCCTTGGCCTTCTCGGCGTCGAGCGCGACAGCCTCGACGGCCGCCGCCACGTCGCCCTCGGCCGGCGTGGCCTTGGTGCGCAGCGTGCCCTCGGCGCCCGGGAGGCCCTTGAACTTCTGCCAGTCACCCGTGATCTTCAGGAGCGCGAGGACCTGCTCGGTCGGCTGCGCGCCGACACTCAGCCAGTACTGCGCCCGCTCCGACGTGATGTCGATGAGCGAGGGCTCCTCGGTGGGGTGGTACTTGCCGATCTCCTCGATGACGCGGCCATCGCGCTTGGTGCGCGAGTCCGCGACGACGACGCGGTAGTACGGCGCCCGGATCTTGCCAAAACGCTTCAGACGGATCTTGGTGGCCACAGTGTGGTCTCTCCTGGTTTCTGCTGTGGTGGCCCGACGGGTCCATTGCTCGTGGGGTGAGCGGACGGGTCAGGCCGGAAGGACGCGGTACGGCCGGGTAGAGGGGCCAGACGCACCGAGTACGCGGGACATTCTGCCAGACGCGGCGCGTCCGCCCAACCGCTTCCCGGGCATGTCCTGGGCGGACGGCGCCGGCCGATCCGCCCGCTCAGCGGACGCGGGAGCCTCGGAGCACCACGGCTCGGGGCGCGGCGAGCGCTCGGATGTCCTCGCGCGGGTCGGCCGCCAGGACGACCAGGTCGGCGGGCTCCCCCTCGGCCAGGCTCGGGACGCCGAGCCACGCGCGGGTGCGCCAGCTCGCGGCGGCGAGCACCTCGCGGGCCGGGACGCCGGCAGCGACCAACTCGACGGCCTCGTCCGCGATCCGCCCGTGCCCGATGGTGCCGCCCGCGTCCGTGCCGACGAGGAGCTGGACCCCGGCGTCGTGCAGGTCGCGGACGTGCTGGTGGCGCCGGGCGTGCAGCCTGCGCATCCGCGCCGCGAATCGGGGATAGCGGCCGTCGGCCTGCGCGGCGATGGCCTCGAACTGGGCGACCTGCAGCAGCGTCGGCGTCACCGGGATCCCCGCGGCGGCGATGCGCTCGATCTGGCCCGCGTCGGCGCCGGTGGCGTGCTCGAGGCAGTCCACTCCCGCGTCGAGCAGCGCGTCGAGGGCCTCGCTGGAGAACGTGTGAGCCGTCACGCGGGCGCCGGCGGCGTGCGCGGCGCCGATCGCCTCGGCGAGGACGTCGGCGGGCCACAGCGGCGTCAGGTCCCCGTCCGCGCCGAGGTCGCGGTCGATCCAGTCGGCGACGACCTTGACCCAGCCGTCGCCGCGCGCCGCCTCCTCGGCGACCGCGCCGGGCAGGTCGGCGGGAGCGGCCAGCTCGCGGCCGTAGTGCCGCAGATACCGCTTGGGGCGGGCCAGGTGCCGGCCCGCCCGGATCAGCCGCGGCAGGTCGTCATGCTCATGCACCCACGCGGTGTCCGCCGGGGAGCCCGCGTCCCGCACCAGCAGCACGCCCGAGTCGCGGTCCGCCAGGGCCTGCGCCCGGGCGGTCTGCTGGTCCACGGGCCCGTCCGCGCCGAGCCCGATGTGGCAGTGCACATCCACCAGCCCGGGGACGGCCCAGCCCTCGACCTCCGCCACATCACCGGCCGAGGCGTGCGGCCGCTCGAACGTCACGCGGCCGCCGACCACCCACGCCTCGGCGGCCTCCCGCTCGTCGTCGAGGAGCACCGGGCCGCGCAGGTGCAGCACCTGCGCGGCGGCGGCCGGCTCTGTCACGCGTCAGCCCTTCACGATTCAGCGCCCGAGGAACTTGCCCAGCGCGCCCAGGTCGATCGTCGCCGGGTCGACCTGCTCCGGCTCCTTCGCCCCGCCCAGCCCGAACGCCGAGCCCTTGGGCGCCGCCGGCGCGATGCCCGCGGCGCGGTCGGCGGCGAGCCGCTCCTGCTCCGCGCGCTTGGCCGGGTTGCCGGACTTGGCGACCTTGCCCTTGCGCTTCGGCGGCGGGGCCACGCGCCCACGCGACTTCTTGCCGCCCATGCCTGGCAGGTTGCCCATGCCCGGCATCGGCATGCCGCCCGTGCGGGCCATCTGCCGCATCATCTTCTGCGCCCCGGCGAACCGGTCGAGCAGCCCGTTGACGTCACTCGGCGTGGTGCCCGAGCCGCGGGCGATGCGGGCACGGCGCGAGCCGTTGATGATCTTGGGCGTGCGGCGCTCCGCGGGCGTCATCGAGCGGATGATCGCCTCGATGCGGTCGACCTCGCGCTCGTCGAAGTTGTCCAGCGCCTCGCGCATCTGGCCCATGCCCGGCAGCATGCCGAGCATCTTCTTCATCGAGCCCATGTTCTTCATGGCCTGCATCTGCTGCAGGAAGTCCTCGAGCGTGAAGTCCTCGCCGCTCGCGATCTTGCCGGCCATCGCCTCGGCCTGGTCGGCGTCGAACGCCTTCTCGGCCTGCTCGATGAGGGTGAGCACGTCACCCATGTCGAGGATGCGCGAGGCCATGCGGTCGGGGTGGAAGACCTCGAAGTCGGTGAGCTTCTCACCGGTGGACGCGTACAGGATGGGCCGGCCGGTGACCGACGCCACCGACAGGGCCGCGCCACCACGCGCGTCGCCGTCGAGCTTGGACAGCACCACGCCGGTGAAGTCGACGCCCTCGGCGAAGGCCTGCGCGGTGGCGACGGCGTCCTGGCCGATCATCGCGTCGATGACGAACAGGATCTCGTCCGGCTGCACGGCGTCGCGGATGTCCGCGGCCTGCGCCATGAGCTCGGCGTCCACGCCCAGGCGGCCGGCGGTGTCGACGATCAGCACGTCGTGCTGGCGGGCCTTCGCCGCCGCGAGGCCCTCGCGGGCCACGCCCACCGGGTCGCCGAAGCCGGGGTCGACCTCGCCGTGGCCCTGGTTGCCGGGGTGCGGGGCGAAGACGGGCACGCCGGCCCGCTCCCCCACGATCTGCAGCTGGGTGACGGCGTTCGGGCGCTGCAGGTCGGCGGCGACCAGCAGCGGCGTGTGGCCCTGCTCGCGCAGGTGCAGCGCGAGCTTGCCGGCGAGCGTGGTCTTGCCGGCGCCCTGGAGGCCCGCGAGCATGATGACGCTCGGCGGGTTCTTGGCCAGGCGCAGCGGGCGGTTCTCGCCGCCGAGGATCGCGACGAGCTCGTCGTTGACGATCTTGACGACCTGCTGGGCGGGGTTCAGCGCCCCGGAGACCTCGACGGACAGCGCCCGCTCGCGGACGGCGCCGGTGAAGGCGCGCACGACGGGGACGGCGACGTCGGCGTCGAGCAGCGCACGGCGGATCTCGCGCACAGTGGCGTCGATGTCCGCCTCGGACAGGCGCCCCTTGGTGCGGAGGTTCTTGAAGGTCGACGTCAGTCGGTCGGACAGGGTGGCGAACACCGCTGGATCCTCACGCTCTTCTCGGGATCACGGACGTCCCAGCGTACCTGCCGCCCGTGCGGTCAGGTCGTCGACGAGCCGGGCCCGCCACGCGGTCCACGTCGCGGGCCCCGCGGCGGTCGCGTCGGCCTCCGTCAGGGCCCGGAGCAGCTCGAGCAGGTCGAGCCTGCCGTCGACGGCCTCGAGCAGCGCCGCCACCGTCGCCGGGTCGTCTGGATCCGCTGTGGTGGCGAGCTCGGCCAATGTCAGGTGGTGCCGCACCAGCCGGGTCACGTCGGCGGCGTCTTGGTCGTCGAACCCCATCCGCGTGACGATCGGCCCGGCCAGCCGGGCGCCCTCGGTCGAGTGGTCCCCCGCGCCGGGCCGCTTGCCGATGTCGTGCAACAGGGCGGCCAGCAGCAGCAGGTCGCCCCGCCCCACCTGCCGCCGCGCCTTCGCCGCCTGCGCGGCGGTCTCCACCAGGTGCCGGTCCACGGTGTGACGGTGGATCGGCGAGCGCTGGGGCCGGTTGCGCACCGCGGCCCACTCGGGGATCCAGGTGGTGACGACGCCCGACAGGTCGAGCGCTTCCCAGACGGGGACCTGCGCGTGGCCCGATCCCAGGAGCTGCAGCAGCGACGTGCGCGCCGCGCGGGGCCACGGGGCCTCGAGCGCCGGGGTCTGCATGAGGCTGGCCACCGTCACCGGCGACAGGGTCAGGCCGGTGCGGGCGGCCGTCGCCGCGGCGCGCAGCGAGAGCAGCGGGTCCTCCCGCGGCCGCGCGTCGACGGCGAGCACGATCTCGCCGTCGTGCTCCACAAGCCCCTCGCCCACCGGCCGCAGCCGGGGCGCCGTGCGGCGGCCGCGCACCAGCACCGGCTTGCGCGCGGGCCGCTGCAGCGCCTGGCGGGCATTGCGGACAGTCGTGTCGAGGGCGTACGAGATGATCCGGCCCGACTCCGCGAGGCTCGCGAGCAAGTCGTCCCGGTCGTCGAAGCCCGCCAGCTCCGCGACCTCGTCCTGATCGGCCAGCAGCAGGCGGTTCGTGTGCCTGCGGGTGACCACCTGCAACGCGTCGCGCACGTCGAGCAGGTGCGCGTACGCCGTGTCGACGGCGCCGTGGGGTCGGTCGGTGAGCCAGGTGGCGGCGAGGGCGGACAGCACCACGGCGTCGCGGATGCCGCCCCGGGCCTCCTTGAGGTCCGGCTCGATGAGGTACGCGAGCTCGCCGTGCCGCTCAGCGCGCTGCCGGGCGGTGGCCAGCAGCTCGGGCAGGCGGCGCCGGGCCGCGGAGCGCCAGTCGGCCAGCAGCGCCGACTGCGCGTGGTGGATGACCAGCGGATCCCCCGCCACCGGCTGCAGGTCGAGCAGGCCGACCGCCGCCGGCAGGTCCCGGGAGGCGACCTGGCGGCACTGCGCGAGCGAGCGCACCGCATGGTCCAGGTCGAGGCCGGCGTCCCACACCGGGTACCAGAGCCGCTGGGCGAGCGCCGACACGTCCTCGGCGCTGTGCCCCCGCCCCTCGTGCACCAGCAACAGGTCGAGGTCGCTCATCGGGCTCGCGTCCCCGCGGCCGATGCTGCCGACCGCGCCGAGCGCGATGCCGGTGAGCTCCCCGCCCGTCGCCTCCTGCCACAGCTCCGCGAGGCGGCGGTGGACGAGGTCCACGCCGGCGCGGCGCCGCGCGGCCCCGTCCTGCCCTGGGCCGGTGAGGCGGGCCGCGAGGTCGAGCCGTTCAGCCTTGAGGTCCCGTACCCCGATGGCTGCGGGGCACGGGACCTCGGCGGACCCGTCCTCGGCCGCGCCCCCTGCGGGCGGCCGTCCGTGTCTCATGTGATCCGTTGAACCGTCCTGCTCAGAGAGCGTCGTCGCCGTGCTCGCCGGTGCGGACCCGGGCCACGTCCTCGACCGGCGTGGTCCAGACCTTGCCGTCGCCGATCTTCCCGGTCTGCGCCGCCTGGATGATCACCTCGGTGATGCCCGGGGCGTCCTCGTCGGCGACCAGCACGTCGATCTTCACCTTGGGCACCAGGTCGACGGTGTACTCCGCCCCCCGGTAGACCTCGGTGTGCCCGCGCTGGCGGCCGTAGCCGCTCGACTCGCTGACCGTGAGCCCGCGGACCCCCGCGGCCTCGAGGGCTGACTTCACGTCGTCCAGCCGGTGGGGCTGGATCACTGCGGTGATGAGCTTGGTCATCACTTCACCTCCGTCACGACTCGGGCGCCAATGGTCTCGTACGCGGTCTCGCCGTGGACGGCGAGGTCGATCCCGCCGACCTCCTGCTCCTCGCTCACCCGGAATCCGGACGTGCGCTTGATCACCGTGCCGATGATGAAGGTGAGGACGAAGGAGAACACGACCGCGAACAGGGCGATGATGACCTGCAGGATCAGCTGGTCGAGGCCGCCGCCGTAGAACAGGCCGGTCTCGGTGCCGAGGAACCCGATGCCGATGGTGCCGACCAGGCCACCCACCAGGTGGACGCCCACGACGTCGAGCGAGTCGTCGTAGCCGAGCTTGTACTTCAGGCCCACCGCGAGGGCGCACAGCACGCCGGCGACGAGGCCCAGGATGATCGCGCCGACCGGGCTCAGCGCCGCGGCCGCCGGGGTGATGGCCACCAGGCCGGCGACGACGCCGGACGCGGCGCCCAGGGACGTGGCGTGCCCGTCGCGGATCTTCTCCGTCACGAGCCAGCCGATGATCGCGCCCGCCGTGGCAACCGTGGTGTTGACCCAGGCCAGGCCCGCGACGTCGTTCGCGGCGCCCGCCGAGCCGGCGTTGAAGCCGAACCAGCCGAACCACAGGAGCGCGGCGCCGAGCATGACGAACGGCAGGTTGTGCGGGCGCATCGGCTCCTTGCCGAAGCCCTTGCGCTTGCCGAGGATCAGCGCGAGCGCGAGGCCCGCCACACCGGCGTTGATGTGCACGACAGTGCCGCCGGCGAAGTCGATGGGCGCCAGGTTCGCGAACCCGTCAGTGCTGCCGAAGAGCCATGCCGCGATGCTGTCCTCACCGCCGCCGAGGATGCCGCCGCCCCAGACCATGTGCGCCAGGGGGAAGTAGACGAGCGTGACCCAGACGCCCGCGAACAGCAGCCAGGCGCCGAACTTCGTCCGGTCGGCGATGGCGCCCGAGATGAGCGCGACGGTGATGATCGCGAACGTCGCCTGGAATCCGACGGCCACGTAGGCCGGGACCCCCGAGCCCGCGAGCAGGCTGAGGTCGTCCGTGAGGCCGCTGAGCCCGAAGAAGTCAGTCGGGTTGCCGATGATGCCGCCCACGTCCGCGCCGAACGTCATCGAGTAGCCCCAGAGCACCCAGATGACGGCGACGACGGCGATGGCGCCGAAGCTCATCATCATCATGTTGAGCACGGACTTGACGCGCACCATGCCGCCGTAGAAGAACGCCAGACCCGGCGTCATCAACAGCACCAAGGCGGCGGACGTCAGCAACCATGCGGTGTTGCCGGTGTCCAGCTGGAATTCCATGTGGATCGCCTCTCCCCTCGCCAGCCGAACGGCCGGTCGGGTTCCACTGTCGGCGAGCGGCGTTTCCAGGAGGAGCGGAGACGGTTACAGGGATGTGACAGGGAGGCGGTGGGCGTAAACGTTCGGTTTCGGCCTGGACGGGCGCCCAGGAGCGGCTCAGTCGCCGAGCAGCCCGTCGACGAACTCCTCGGGGTCGAACGGCGCCAGGTCGTCCGGGCCCTCGCCCAGGCCGACGAGCTTCACCGGGACGCCCAGCTCGCGCTGCACCGCGACGACGATGCCGCCCTTGGCTGTCCCGTCGAGCTTGGTGAGCACGATCCCGGTGACCCCGGCCACCTCGGCGAAGACCCGCGCCTGGTTGAGGCCGTTCTGCCCGGTGGTGGCGTCCAGCACGAGCAGGACCTCGGAGAGTGGGGCCTCGCGGGTGATGACGCGCGTGATCTTGCCCAGCTCGTCCATCAGGCCCGCCTTGTTCTGCAGGCGCCCCGCCGTGTCGACGAGCACCACGTCGACGCCGTCGCGCACACCCGTGCGCACCGCGTCGAACGCGACGGCCGCCGGATCGGCGCTGTCCCGGTCCGAGCGCACGGTGGGCACCCCGACGCGCGAGCCCCACGTCTCGAGCTGGTCGGCGGCCGCCGCGCGGAAGGTGTCAGCGGCGCCCAGCACCACGGTGCGGCCCTCCGCCACGAGCACGCGCGCGAGCTTGCCGACGGTGGTCGTCTTGCCGGTGCCGTTCACACCGACGACCAGGACGACGGCGGGGACTGTGGTCGTTGCTCCCGCCTCGTCGTGGCGGGTCGGCTCGGTCGCGAGCGAGCGGTCGAGCGTCGGGTCGACCAGGGCGAGGAGCTGCTCGCGCAGCATCGCGCGGACCTGCGCGGGGTCCTTGACCCCCTGGACGCGGACCTGCGTGCGCAGCGCGTCGATCAGCTCCCCCGACGGCCCCGCGCCCACGTCGGCGAGGAGCAGGGTCTCCTCCAGCTCGTCCCAGTCGTCCTCGGTGAGGTGGTCACGGGACAGCACCTGGAGCAGCCGCGCGCCGAGCGGCGAGCCCGAGCGGGACAGCCGGTCGCGCAGCCGGGCCAGCCGGCCCGTCGCCGGCGCCGGGACCTCGAGCGGTGGCGCGGCCTCGAGGTCGGGGACCCCCTCCACCTCGGCCGCGGCCGGCTCGGCGGTCGTCGGAGCGGCAGTCTCCGGCGCGGCCGGACGCGGCTCCGTGACAGTTGTGCCCGACGCCGGGCGGTCGGCGTCCGTGCTGGTGGGCCCAGGCGGGCGCCGCCGGACGATGAGGACGGCAGCCGTCGCGATCGCGAAGAGCGAGGGCACGCCGACGAGGAGCGCTGTCAGGAGGTCGTTGTCCACGCGGTCAGTCTCTCAGCATTCACCCAGGGCGCGAGACGCCCGGGCGAGGCGGGGCGCGGCGCGTCAGGCGGAGCGGCGCCCGAGCCACGGGACCGTGCGGGCCGCCTTCTCCCGGGCCTTGGCCAGCGTGTCGGTGATGTCGTCCGCGCGCAGGTAGGCCTCCTCGTCGACGGCTGTCGCGCTGAGGAACTCGTCCAGGCGGACGTCCACAGGCTCCGCGGACTCCCGGACCGCGGCCCGCTCGGGGTCCTTCCGGTCGCGCCGGGTCACCAGGCCCACGACCCCATTGCGCAGATCCTCCAGCCCCGACCTCAGCCCACGGTCGCCGGGCTCACGGGACGCGACGCTCGCGACGAGGAGCACGCCCGCCCCAGCGACGAGCGCGATGATGGTCCACACGACGACGGCAGTCATCACCCCAGTATCCGTGGGCCAGGTGTGGGCTCCCCGCGAGGACGGGCAGGACCGGCAACTGCCACAGAACATTCACATCCTCGCGCCATCTAGGGCGCCAGGCGCTCAGCCCAGCGCCGCCGGGGCATCCTCGCGCATCCGCTGGCTGATGACCGTGGTCACGCCGTCGCCGCGCATCGTCACCCCGTACAGCGCGTCGGCGATCTCCATGGTGCGCTTCTGGTGGGTGACGACGATGAGCTGCGAGTCCTCCTGCAGCTCGCGGAACAGCCCGAGCAGCCGCCCGAGGTTCGCGTCGTCGAGCGCCGCCTCCACCTCGTCCATGACGTAGAACGGGCTGGGCCGGGCCTTGAAGATCGCGACGAGCAGCGCCACAGCCGTGAGCGAGCGCTCCCCGCCCGAGAGCAGCGACAGGCGCTTGACCTTCTTGCCGGCCGGGCGCGCCTCGACCTCGATGCCCGTGGTGAGCATGTTCCCCGGGTCGGTGAGCACCAACCGGCCCTCGCCGCCGGGGAACAGCCGGGGGAAGACGCGGTCGAACTGCTCGGCGGTGTCGCGGTACGCGTCCGCGAAGACCTGCTCCACGCGCTCGTCGATCTCCCGGACGATCTCCAGCAGGTCCGCGCGGGACTTCTTCAGGTCGGCGAGCTGCTCCACCAGGAACTGGTGCCGCTCCTCGAGCGCGGCGAACTCCTCGAGGGCCAACGGGTTGACCCGGCCGAGCTGCGCGAGCGCCCGCTCCGCCGCGCGCAGGCGCTTCTCCTGCTCGGCGCGTACGTAGGGGACCTCCGTGGGCGCGTCGTCGGACGGCTCGACGCCGGGCGGGAGCACCACGGGAACCGGGCGATGCGGCCCGAACTCGTCGAGCAGCACCTCGGGGTCCAGGCCCAGGTCCTCCACCGCGCGGGCCTGGAGCTGTTCGACGCGCAGCAGCTGCTGGGCGCGGGCCACCTCGTCGCGGTGCGCCACGTCCGTCAGCTCGGCGAGCTCGACGGAGCGGCGCTCGACCTCGGCGCGGACCTGCGCGAGCGCCGTCTCGCGCTCGGCGCGCGCTGCCTCGGCGGCCTCCCGCTCGGCCGTCGCGCGCTGCAACGACAGCTCGAGCGCGGCCAAGGCGCGCTGTGCCCCGTCGCGGACGGCGTCGGCGATCCGGGACTGCCGCGCGCGGGACCTGGCACGCTCGGCGGCCCGCTCTCGCGCGGCGCGCTCGGTGCGCGCGGCCCGCTCCAGCGACTCGGCCCGGCCGGACAACGCCCGGGCGCGCTCCTCACTGGTCCGCAGGGTCAAGCGGGCCTCGGTCTCCCGCGACCGCGCCGCCCCCGCCTCCTCCGCGGCGCGATCGCGCTCCGCGGTCCCGGCCTCGATCGACGCCTCGCCCTCGGCGGGCGCCTGCTCGGCGACGGCCAGGCGCTCGGTCAGCTCGGCGAGCTCGGCCGCGTCGGCGGCGAGGGTCGCTGTGGCGGTCTCCAACGTGGCCCGCACGCGCTCGGCCTCGGCGCCGGCCGCGCGGGCCGTGGCGCCCAGGTGCCCGAGCTGCTCGGCGACGGCCGCCAGGGCCGCGTCCGACTGGTTGAGCCGCTCGAGGGTCTCCTCGTACCGGGCGGCCGCCTGCTCCTGGGCGGCCCGGGCGCCGACAAGCTCGGCGCGCGCGTGCTCGGCGGTGGCGGTGGCCCGTGCGGCGTCGGCGCGCGCCTGGTCGAGCGCGGCCTGCAGATGCAGCGCGCTCGGAGCCGTGGCAGAGCCGCCGGCCGCATGGCCACGCGACAGCAGGTCTCCCCCACGGGTGGCCACGATCAGGTCGGGATGCTCGGCGAGCAGCGCGCGCGCCACGGCCAGGTCGTCGACGACCACCACGCCGGCCAGCAGCGCCTCGACGGTGCTGCGCACGGCGACCGGCGACTGCACCAGGTCGATCGCGCGCTCGGCGCCCGCGGGCACGTCGCCGGGCGCCAGCTCATGGGATGGCGTGGCGCCGGCGATCACCAGGGCGGCGCGCCCGGCGTCCTCGGTGCGCAGCAGCCGGATCGCGTCGACGGCGGAGTCCACCGACTCGACGGCGACGGCGTCCGCGAGCCGGCCGAGCGCCGCGACGATCGCGTCCTCGTCCTGTGGGGCGACGCTCAGCAGCGCCGCCAGCGACCCGATGGCGCCGGGCAGCGAGTCGGAGGCGAGCAGCGCGCCCGCGCCGTCCTTGCGCGTCAGGCTCAGCTCGAGCGTCTCGATCCGCGACTCGAGCGCGCTGCGCTGCCGCTCGGCAGTGGCGACGAGCTCGGCCAGCTCGGCGACGCGGGCGTCGGCCTGCTCCACCGCGTCCGCCGCCTGCTCATGCTCGGCGTCGAGCCCCTCCTCGCCCTCCTCGACCCCGGCGACCTGGGACTCGAGGACGGAGAACTCCGTCGTGGCCTGCTGGCCACGGCGCTCGGCCTCCGCGAGGCTCGCGCGCAGGCGGCCGATCTCCGCCTCGGTGGCCTCGAGCCGGCTGCGGCGCGCGCCCACCTGGCCGGCGAGCCGGGCGAGGCCCTCGCGCCGGTCCGCGGCGCCGCGCAGCGCGGTGGCCAGCGCCTTGTCCGCCGCTGACGCGCTCGCCTCGGCCTCCTGCCGGTGGGCCACGGCGCCCTCGAGCGCGGCCCGGGCCAGCTCCACCTCGGCGGCGAGCTCGGCCTCGGCCGCCCGCACACGCTCGGCCTGCGCGGCCAACTCGTCGGGGTCCGCGCCGCCGCCACGCTCAGGGGTCCCCGCGCCGAGCAGGCGCACCCGCTCCCCCGCCAGCGTCGCCGTGCCGCGCAGCCGCTCGCGCAGCGCCGAGAGCCGGTACCAGACGTCGCTGGCCTCGCTCAGCGCGGGCGCGGCCTCTGCGGCGGCGCGCTCCAGCGCGGCGAGCCGGCCACGTGCCTCGGTGACGGCGGCCTCGACCTCGGCGCGCCGGACCCGCAGCGCGGACTCGTCGGCGATCTCCTGCTCGAGGGTGGCCGTGAGCTGCGCCAGGTCGTCGGCGAGCAGCCGGGCCCGCGAGTCGCGCAGGTCCACCTGCACCACCTGCGCCTTGCGGGCCACCTCCGCCTGACGCCCCAACGGGCCGAGCTGGCGGCGGATCTCGCTCGTGAGGTCCCCGAGCCGCACGAGGTTCGCCTGCATCGCGTCGAGCTTGCGGAGCGCCTTCTCCTTGCGCTTGCGGTGTTTGAGGACGCCCGCGGCCTCCTCGATGAAGCCGCGGCGCTCCTCCGGGGTCGCGCGCAGCACCGCGTCGAGCTGCCCCTGGCCCACGATCACATGCATCTCGCGGCCCAGCCCCGAGTCGGACAGCAGGTCCTGGATGTCCAACAGGCGGCAGCCGCGGCCATTGATCGCGTACTCCGAGCCGCCGTTGCGGAACAGCGTCCGCGAGATCGTCACCTCGGTGTACTCGATGGGCAGGGCGCCGTCGGTGTTGTCGATCGTCAGCGACACCTCGGCGCGGCCCAGCGGCGGGCGGCCGGCGGTGCCGGCGAAGATGACGTCCTCCATCTTGCCGCCGCGCAGCGACTTCGCTCCCTGCTCCCCCATGACCCAGGCGAGGGCGTCGACCACGTTGGACTTGCCGGAGCCGTTCGGCCCGACGACGCAGGTGACGCCCGGCTCGAAGTTCAGCGTCGTCGCCGAGGCGAACGACTTGAACCCCCGCAGGGTGAGGGTCTTGAGATGCACGGCACGAGACTAGGCGGTGGACGCCCCACGCGGCCCCGGAGACGACGCGACCCGCCGCCCCGTGCGGGGACGGCGGGTCGCGGGCGATCTCGCGGCGGACTGCTCAGAGGCCGGGGAACCAGAGCGCGATCTCGCGGGCGGCGGACTCCGGGGAGTCCGAGCCGTGCACCAGGTTCTGCGTCACGGCCAAGCCCCAGTCGCGGCCCAGGTCCCCGCGGATCGAGCCCGGGGCGGCAGTGGTGGGGTCCGTCGTGCCCGCGATGACCCGGAAGCCCTCGATGACGCGCTCGCCCTCGGCCACCACCGCGAGCACCGGCCCCGAGGCCATGAACTCGACCAGCGGGCCGAAGAACGGCTTGCCCGCGTGCTCGGCGTAGTGCTCGGACAGCAGGGCCTCGTCGGCGGTGCGCAGCTCGACGGCCAGCAACGTGTAGCCCTTGGCCTCGACCCGGCGCAGGACCTCGCCGACCAGGCCGCGTCGAACCCCGTCGGGCTTGACGAGGATGAGGGTGCGCTCGGTGTGGGGTGCGTCAGTCATGGCCCGCACCCTATCGGGGCCTGGCCAGCGGCTCAGTCCTGCGGCTGATCCTCGGGATAGTCCTCCGGATGCGCCGCCGCCCACTCGGCGCGCTCACGGTCGATGCGCCCGCCGAGCCGCAGCGCGACGACCCACATCGCCACGAACACCCCTCCGACGATGAACATCATCGGCACCGCGAGGCCCGTCGCGAGCACCAGCACCTGGGCCACCGACCCGGCGATGTAGCCGCCCGGCCACGTCATGAGGCGCGAGAGCACGACGAGGATGAGCATCAGCGCGCCGCCGACGGCCCAGATCGCGCCACCGGACGGGCCGCCGGGCTCGATGGCCGCGAGGCCGTACGCCACGAGAGTCACGAACAGCACCAGGAACGCCTCGAGCAGGAGGATCGTCGAGGTGAACTGCAGGCGCGCGGGACGCTTGCGGCGCACGGCCTGCGCGGGAGAGCTCATCCGCCCAGGTTACCGGCGTCGCGGGGGCCGTCCTGGCCCTCGGTGCCCGCCGCGCGCTCCGTGCTGGAGACCAGCACCGGCGTGGGCTCCTCGGCGGCCTGGCCGGCGGGCGGGGCGGCGACGGCCTCGCCGCGCGCGACCATGCCGGCCTCGTTCGAGAGCTTGACCTCGCGCAGGAACAGCGTGAGCACGAAGGCCACGACCACGAGCGGCACCAGGTACCAGAACGCGGGCGCCAGGGCGTCGGTGAACGCGTTGACGACCCCCGAGTGCAGCGGCTCGGGCAGCTCGGCGACCACCGCGGGCGTCAGGCCGGACGTCGAGGCGCCCGCGGGCAGGCTCTCCGCAGGGACGCCGCCGAACACCGTGCCGAGCCGGTCCGTGAGCCGGCCCGTGAAGATCGTGCTGAACAGCGCCACGCCGACGGCCGCGCCGATCTCCCGGAAGAAGTTGTTCGAGCTCGTCGCGGTGCCCAGCTCATGCGGGTCGACGGCGTTCTGCACGGCGAGCACGATCGTCTGCATCACCAGGCCGAGGCCCGCGCCGAGCACGAAGATCATCGCGCCGAACAGCACCATGGACATGTCGCCCTGGATCTGCGTGAGCCAGACGAGGCCTGCCGTCGCGACCGCCATGCCGACGATCGGGTAGATGC
The DNA here is from genome assembly GCF_030372105.1 of Cellulomonas cellasea. Taxonomy (GTDB): domain Bacteria; phylum Actinomycetota; class Actinomycetes; order Actinomycetales; family Cellulomonadaceae; genus Cellulomonas_A; species Cellulomonas_A cellasea_A. The sequence goes on from NZ_JAUDBQ010000002.1 coordinate 50,733, forward strand.
GGTAGCGCCCGGTCTTGGTGATCGCGAAGCCCGAGCCGATCGCGGTGAGCATGACGCCCGCCATCATCGGCAGCATCAGGTAGCCGGACTCGGTGACACCGGAGCCTGTGGCCATCTGCAGGAACGTGGGCAGGAAGCCGAGGGCGGCGAACATGCCCATGCCGATGATGAGGCCCACGGTCGTGGAGATCGCGAAGGTGCGGTTCTTGAACAGGTGCAGCGGGATCAGCGGCTCCTGGGCCTTGCGCTCGACGAGCACGAACGCCACAGCGGCCACCACCGTCGTGCCGACCAGGGCCACCAGCAGGCCGTCGCCCCAGTCGTAGCCGTCGCGCCCGCTCCAGCTCGTCCAGCTCGTCACCAGCACCAGCGCCGACGTGGCGACCACCATGAAGAAGATGCCGGCCACGTCGATCTTCTTGTCCGAGCGGTGGCTGGGCAGCTTGAGCGTGAACCAGGCGGTGATGAACGCGGCAATGCCCACGGGGATGTTGATCCAGAAGCACCAGCGCCAGTCGAGGTGGTCGGTGAACAGGCCGCCCAGCAGCGGGCCGAGCACCGCGGCGATGCCGAACAGCGCGCCCATCGGGCCCATGTACTTGCCACGCTCGTTGGCGGGGACGATGTCGGCGATGATCGCCTGGGACAGGATCATCAGGCCGCCGCCGCCCAGGCCCTGCACACCGCGCCAGATGACGAGCTCGGCGAAGGACCCGGCGAAGCCCGCTCCGGCGGAGGCGATGGTGAACAGCCCGATGGCGATGAGGAACGGCCAGCGGCGGCCCCACAGGTCGCCGAACTTGCCGTAGAGCGGCATGACGATGGCGATCGCCAGGATGTAGGCCGTCACGACCCAGCCCTGGTGCTCGACGCCGTTGAGCTCGCCGACGATCGTGGGCATCGCGGTGCCGACGATGGACTGGTCGAGCGAGGACAGGAACATGCTGGCCATCAGCGCGCCGAAGATGAGCCAGACGGTGCGCTTGGTCAGCACGACCAGCGGCTGGCCGGCCGTGGGTGGTGTGGGGGCTGTCATGGGTGGTCCTCGTTCTCGGCGCCTCGGGGGCGGGTCGGTCGGGGGGTGGGCGCAGCTCAGGACGTGCGGGGGTGATGCGGGCCGTGCGGGGTGGGTGTCAGGCGCCGGTGAGCGTGCGGAGCTCTGCGGCGACCTGGGGAAGCCAGTCCGACGCGTGGAGGGAGTCGTCGTCCGCCTCCCAGCGCTGCACCGCGACATGCGTGAACAGCAGGAGGGCCATGCCGGCGACGTCCACGCCGATGCCCGTGGGGCCGGTGTGGGCGAACCGCTGGCCGATGAGGTCCTCGACGCTGCTGCGCTGGGCGTCCATCCAGCTCAGCCGCCGCTGGGCGAGCCGCGGCTCGCGCTGGACGATCTCGTGGGCGCAGCGCATCTGGTCACCGGGGGCGAACTGCCGGTCGATGACCCGCCGGGCCAGCGCCTGGAGGTCGGTGAGCAGGTCGCCGGTGGGCCCCCCGCTCACGAACTCGTCGCGGGCCTCCGGGTCCACGCCCCATTCGCCGACGCCGAGCACCGCGTCGTCCTTCGTCTCGAAGTAGTTGAAGAACGTGCGGGGCGAGACGCCGACCTCGGCGCAGATGTCCTCGACCGTGACACCGTCCAGCCCACGCTCGGCGACGAGTCGCTGGGCGACGTCGATGAGGGCTGCCCGGCGTGCGCGCTTCTTGCGCTCGCGCAGCCCGCCGCCGACCTCATCTTCTTGCACAGGTGAAATATTACACGACTGCAAACTTGCGCTACGCCCGCTCGCTCAGGGGCTTCTTGAAGTAGGTGGCCGAGTCCTCGAATCCGAGCGCCAGGTAGAAGGGCCCGGCGCGTCGGCTGGCCAACGCCACATGCCTGGCGCCGGTCGCGCGGGCCCAGCCCTCGGCCCCTGCGATGAGGGCCCGCCCGACGCCGCGCAGCCTCATCCGTGGATCGACCATGACCTCCTCGATCCAGGCGACCTGCCCGTTGGCGAGGAAGGTGGTGTGCGTGTGGGCCAGGAGATAGCCCGCCACGCCACGTTCCGGCGTCGTCGCGACGAGCACTAGCGAGTTCGCCTCTGCGAGCAGCGCTGGATAGGAGCGGTCGAAGGCGGCGCGCTCTAGGGGGAAGGACGTCGCGAAAGCCCGCGCCAGGGACCACACCCCACTGGCGTCGGATGGCTCCGCAGCGCGGATGGCCGCTAGCCCGGTCTCCACCCGCTCAGACCTCGCCGAAGCCGCCCTCGATGGCCTCCACCACCGCGTCCAACGCGGCCCGGCCCTCCGGCCCCGACGCCCGCACCGTGAGCTCCTGCCCGCCGGTCGCGCCCAGCTTCATCAGCTCCAGCACGCTCGCGGCGTTGACCCCGTCGACCGTGACAGCGGCGTCGAACCCCGCGACCATGCGGGCGAGCATCGCGGCGGGACGGGCGTGCAGGCCGAGCGGATTGCGCAGCGTCACGACGGCCATGCCCTCCAACGCCTCGTCCGCCTGCGCCCCCCCGGCCTGCGCTGCCGACGTGCCGGCAGTCGCCTGGGCTGCCGACGGCGCGAACGTCGATCCCGCATGCTCGGCGGACGCGAGGACGGCGTCGAGGTCTCCCCCGCCGTGCGCCGTCACCGCTGCGGCGACCGCGCCCTCGACCAGCGGCGCGTCGGCGATGCGCACCCGCGCGGCCACCTCCGGCTCGGCCAGGTCCAGCACCGACTCGGTGGTGAGCACCGCCGATCCCAGGTCGGTCAGCACCACCGCCGAGCGGCCGTCCTGCGTCGCGCGGGCCAAGGCGTCCTCCACCCGCTCGTAACTCGTCCCGAGGCCGCCCGAGCCGTCGCCGCCCGCGGGCAGCAGCAGCACCTGCGGTGCCATCTGCGCGGCGAGCTCGACGACGCCTCGTGCGAGCTGCTCGGAGTGGGACACCAGCACCAGCGCGACCCGCGCGACGGCGCCCGCCTCGCTCATGCCGTCGCCCCGGCAGCGCGCGCGGCGGCGCGCAGCACCAGCGCACTCGACTCGGCCCCCGGATCGCGGTGCCCCGCCGAGCGCTCGCCCAGATAACTCGCGCGCCCCTTGGTCGCCACCATGGGGATGGTGGCCTCCGCGCCGCGCTCGGCGGCGTCGGCGGCCGCGGCGAGCACCCCGGCCGGGTCCTGCCCCGCGTCGGCGGCCGCCACCGCCGCCTCGACGGCCGGCGACCACGCGTCGACCATCGTCATCTCGCCGGTGGTCGACTTGCCGCGCACGACGATGCCCTCCAGGGCGCCCTCGAGCAGGGCCACGACGCCCGCGCTGTCGAGCTCGGGCACTCCCGTGGCCTTCGCGGCCCGCAGGTACGCGGTGCCGTACAGCGGCCCCGCCGCCCCGCCCACCGTCGACATCAGCGTCGTCGCGACGAGCTTCAGCACGTCGCCGACCTCCGCCGGCGGCTCCTCGAGCGCGTCGAGGCGTTGGATCACCGCGGTGAACCCGCGGGTGAGGTTCTCCCCGTGGTCCCCGTCGCCGATCTGCCGGTCGAGCTCGACCAGCGCGTCCCGGTGCTCGGCCACGGTCTCAGCCGTGTCGCGTACCCATGCGATGGCCCACGCCACGTCCAGCGTCATGCTCCAGCTCCTTGCTCGGGGTCCAACGCAGGCGACGTCACCATCGCAGCGCGGTGGTGTGCACCGGCGCATCCCATAACTCGGTCAGCTCCTCGTCCAGCCGGAGCACCGTCACCGACGCTCCCTGCATCTCGAGCGACGTCACATAGTTGCCTACGAGCGAACGGGCCACCTCGACACCGCGCTCCTCCAGCAGCCTGCGAGCCCGACCATAGACGACGTAGAGCTCCGACGCCGGAGTGCCGCCCATCCCGTTGACCAGCAGCAGCACCTTGTCGCCGGGGGCGAGCCCGAGGTCGTCGGCCACGGGGTCGAGGAGCATCTCGGTGATCTCGTCCGCGCGCGCCATCGGGACCCGGCGCCGGCCCGGCTCGCCGTGGATGCCGATGCCCACCTCGATCTCGTCGTCGGGCAGGTCGAAGCTGGGCACCCCGGCATGCGGCACGGTGCAGGCGGTGAGCGCCACGCCCATCGAGCGGACGTTCGCGATGACCCGCTCCGCGACCTCCGTGACCTGCTCCAGGCCGTCGCCGCGCTCGGCGGCCGCCCCGGCGATCTTCTCCACGGCGACAGTGCCCGCCACGCCCCGCCGGCCCGCGGTGTACAGCGAGTCCTCGACCGCCACGTCGTCGGCCACCACGACGGTCCGCACCCGATGCCCGTCGGCGTCCGCCAACTCGGCGGCGGTCTCGAAGTTGAGCACGTCGCCGGTGTAGTTCTTCACGATCGCCAGCACGCCCGCGCCCGAGTCGGCGGCGGCGATCGCCGGGCCGATCTGGTCGGGGGTCGGCGACGTGAACACAGGCCCGGGCACGGCCGCGTCGAGCATCCCCTTGCCCACGAACCCGGCGTGCAGCGGCTCGTGCCCGCTGCCGCCGCCGCTCACCAGGCCCACCTTGCCCGGCACCGCACCGCCCGCCCGGCTGACGAACAGCGGGTCGGCGTGGACGGCGACCACGTCGGCATGCGCCAGCCCGAACCCGGCCACCGACTCGGCGACCACGGTCTGCGGGTCGTTGATCAGCTTCTTCATCGCGATCTTCCCTTCATGCCGCGTGGCCGCACCATTGAGGCGCACCGAGGCGCAGGGCCCTTGGCCCCGAGCCTCACCCTCACACTCGTGCCGGTGTGCCGGGCCGTCAAGCGGGGAGCACCCGCGACGGCCCGGCGGACGCCCGTCAGGGCCTGCCGAGCAGGACCCGTGCCTCGGCGACGAGCAGGATCGAGCCGGTGACGAGCACCCCCGAGCCGTAGTCCTCGAGCGACTCGGCACGCGTGGCCGCCAGGTCGATGGCCTCGTCGAGCCGCTCGGCGACGTGCACGCGGTCCTCGCCGAACACGTCGATGGCAACCTCGGCGAGGTCCACCACGTCGAGGGCCCGATCGGTGGACGCCCGGGTCACCACCACCTCGGCGAGCAGCGGCTCGAGCGCGGCGAGGATGTTCTCGGGGTCCTTGTCGGCCATGACGCCCACCACGCCCACGAGGCTGGTGAAGTCGAACGCCTCCTCGACGGCGCCCGCGAGGGCCTCCGCGCCAGCGGGGTTGTGCGCACCGTCGACCAGGATCGTCGGGCTGGTGCGCACCACCTCGAGGCGCCCGGGCGAGGTGACCGACCCGAACCCGGCCTCGACCACGCTCGCGTCCAGCGCGGCCCCGCCCGTGACCAGGGCCTCGACCGCGACGAGCGCCAGCAACGCGTTGTGCGCCTGGTAGGCGCCGTACATCGGCAAGAAGACCTCGGTGTAGACGCCGCCCAGCCCGCGCAGCGAGAGCACCTGCCCGCCCACGGCGACCTGCCGGTCCACGACGTCGATGTCGACGCCGTCGCGGACCACGCGTGCGCCCCGCTCGGCGGCCGCCGCGAGCACCACGCCCTCGACGTCCTCGTGCTGGGGTGCCAGGACGACTGTGGCGCCGTCCTTGATGATCCCGGCCTTCTCCCCCGCGATCTCCACCAGGGTGCTGCCGAGGTAGCGCTCATGGTCGATGGCCACCGGTGTGAGGATCGCGACGTCGCCGTCGACGACGTTGGTGGCGTCCCACCGCCCGCCGAGCCCGACCTCAATCACCGCGACGTCCACCGGGGTGTCCGCGAACGCCGCGAACGCCATCACGGTGAACACCTCGAAGAAGCTGAGGCGGGGCTGCCCCTGGGCGAGGGACTGCGCGTCGACCATCTGCACGTAGGGCGCGACGTCCTGCCACACCTCGACGAAGCGCTCGTCGGAGATCGGCTCGCCGTCGATCGCGATGCGCTCGGTGACCCGGGTCAGGTGCGGGCTGGTGAACCGGCCCGTGCGCAGGCCGAGCTCGCGCAGCAGCGACTCGACCATGCGCGCCGTGGACGTCTTGCCGTTGGTGCCCGTGATGTGCACCGTGCGGAACGAGCGCTGCGGGTCGCCCAGCAGGTCGCACACCGCGCGCACCCGGTCGAGCGTCGGGTCGATGTCATGCTCCGGCGCCCGCTCCAGGATCGCGGCGTACACCTCGTCCGCCGCCGTGCGCGCCGCGTCCTGGGCCTCACGGCGCAGGTGCTCGGCGCCGCCAGGGGCGCTCATGCCCGTTCCACGCGGACGGCGAGCTGCCCGTCGGGGGCCTGCTCGATCGCCAGCTCCGACGCGAGCGTCTCCGCCGCGACGAACTCCTGGTGCGTGCGCACGCCGTCCACCTCGTCCTCCGGGACCACCAGCGTGAGCCGGATCCGGTCCGTCACCTGCAGGCCGGCGGCCTTGCGGGCGTCCTGCACGGCGCGCACCACGTCACGCGCGTACCCCTCGGCCCTCAGCTCCTCGTCGAGGGCCAGGTCGAGCACCACGAACCCGCCACCGGGCAGCACAGCGGCCGCCAGGTCGCCATCGCCCGCCTCGACGACTGTGGTCGTCTCGTACTCGCCCTCCTGCAGCGGCACGTCGCCACCCGGCGTGTGCACCACCACGGCGCCCGAGGCGTCGGTGGACCAGTCACCGGCCTTCGCCGCGCGGATGGCGTCCTGCACCCCGCGGCCGAGGCGCGGGCCGGCGGCCCGGGCGTTCACGACCACCTGCGTGCGGACGCCCACGGCGCCGGCGGCGGCGTCCTCGAGGGACTGCAGCTCGACGCCCTTCACGTTGAGCTCCGCCGCGATCAGGTCGGCGAAGCCCTCCACCTGGGCCGGCTCGGGCAGCACGACGCGCAGCGCGCGCAGCGGCTGGCGGACGCGCAGGTTGTGCGCCTTGCGCAGCCCCAGCGTCGCGGAGACGATCTCGCGGACCCGGTCGACGGCCGCCACGAGCGCGTCATCGGCGGCGAGGGCGAGGTCGTCCGCGGATCCTGTGCCCAGGCGCGGCCAGTCGGTGAGGTGCACGCTGCGCCCACCGGTGAGCCCGCGCCACACCTCCTCGCTGAGCAGCGGCGCGAGGGGCGCCATGACGCGGGTCAGCGTCTCCAGGGCGGTCCACAGCGTGTCGAACGCCGCGGGGTCCTCCTGCCAGAACCTGTCACGCGAGGTCCGCACGTACCAGTTGGTCAGCACGTCGAGGTGCTCGCGCACGGTCTCGCAGGCGCCCGGGACGTCGAACGCGTCGAGCTGGGCGCCCACCCGCTCCACGAGCGTGCGCGTGCGGGCCAGCAGGTACCGGTCCATCGTCGCCAACGAGCCGTCGGCGTAGTCCGCCTCGGTGACGCGGCGCGCGGTGAGCCCGGCGCCCTCGTTCGCGGCGCCGGCGTAGAGCGTGAAGAAGTACCAGGTGCTCCACAGCGGCAGCATCACCTGGCGGACGTTCTCCCGGATGCCCTCCTCGGTGACGACGAGGTTGCCCCCGCGCAGGATGGGGCTGGCCATGAGGAACCAGCGCATCGCGTCCGAGCCGTCGCGGTCGAAGACCTCGGCGACGTCCGGGTAGTTGCGCAGCGACTTGCTCATCTTGCGGCCGTCCGAGCCCAGCACGATGCCGTGCGAGACGGACGTGTGGAACGCGGGCCTGTCGAACAGCGCCGTCGCGAGCACGTGCAGCGTGTAGAACCAGCCGCGGGTCTGGCCGATGTACTCGGTGATGAAGTCGCCCGGGTAGTGGTGCTCGAACCAGTCCGCGTTCTCGAACGGGTAGTGCACCTGCGCGAACGGCATCGAGCCCGAGTCGAACCACACGTCGAGCACGTCGGGGATGCGGCGCATCGTCGACTGGCCCGTGGGGTCGTCCGGGTTGGGGCGGGTCAGCTCGTCGATGAACGGGCGGTGCAGGTCGGTGACCTCGACGCCGAAGTCCGCCTCGAGCTCGGCGAGGGAGCCGTAGACGTCGATGCGGGGGTGGGCCGGGTCGTCGCTCATCCACACGGGGATGGGCGTGCCCCAATAGCGGTTGCGGGAGATCGACCAGTCGCGGGCGCCCGCGAGCCACTTGCCGAACTGCCCGTCCTTGATGTGGTCCGGCACCCAGGTGATCTTCTCGTTGAGCTCGACCATGCGGTCCCGGAACTCCGTGACCCGCACGAACCAGCTCGAGACGGCCTTGTAGATCAACGGGTTACGGCAGCGCCAGCAGTGCGGGTACGAGTGCTGGTACGTCTCGTGGCGCACCACCACCGGCCGCAGCTCGGCCGGGACGGCGGCCAGGGCGCCCTCGCCGGACTTGAGGTCGGCGATGACGTGCGGGTTCGCGTCGAAGACCTGCTGCCCGGCGTAGTCGGGCACCGCCGACGTGAAGCGGCCCTTGGCGTCCACCGGCACGACGGGGACGATGCCCGCGGCGTCGCACACCGCCATGTCGTCCTCGCCGAACGCGGGCGCCAGGTGCACCAGGCCGGTGCCGTCCTCGGTGGTGACGAAGTCGGCGAGCAGCACGCGGTGCGCGTTCAGCTCCCCGGCGAAGTACGGGAACGGCGGCGCGTAGGTGCGTCCGGCCAGCTCGGCGCCAAGCATGCGCGCCACGACATTCGGCTCCTCGCCGAGCTCACGGGCGTAAGCGGCGAGGCGCGAGGCGGCCAGCACCACGCGCTCCCCCGCCAGCGGGCCCTCGGCGGGCTCGACCACGACGTACTCGATCTCGGGCCCGACGGCGATGGCCAGGTTGCTGGGCAGCGTCCACGGGGTCGTCGTCCAGATCAGCGCGAGCTCGCCCGTCTCCAGGCGCACGCCGACGGTGAGCGCCGGGTCCTGGCGCGACTGGTACACGTCGTCGTCCATGCGCAGCTCGTGGTTGGACAGCGGCGTCTCGTCACGCCAGCAGTACGGCAGGACGCGGTAGCCCTCGTACGCCAGGCCCTTGTCGTAGAGCTGCTTGAACGCCCAGATGACCGACTCCATGTAGGGCAGGTCGAGGGTCTTGTAGTCGTTGTCGAAGTCCACCCAGCGCGCCTGGCGGGTGACGTACTCCTGCCACTCGCGGGTGTACTTCAGCACCGAGGTGCGGCACGCGTCGTTGAACTGCGCGATGCCCATCTCCTCGATCTGGGACTTGTCGGTGATGCCGAGGATGCGCTCGGCCTCGAGCTCGGCCGGCAGGCCATGGGTGTCCCAGCCGAAGCGGCGCTCGACACGGCGCCCACGCTGCGTCTGGTACCGCCCGACGACGTCCTTGGCGTAGCCCGTCAGCAGGTGGCCGTAGTGCGGCAGGCCGTTGGCGAACGGGGGGCCGTCGTAGAAGACGAACTCGTTCGACCCGTGCTCACCGGCCGGGCGCTGCTCGATCGAGGCGCGGAAGGTGCCGTCGGCGGCCCAGTAGGCCAGCACATCCTTCTCGAGCGCGGGCAGATCAGGGGACGCGGGGATCCCCGGGCCATTGCCGTCAGTCGGTCGGTGCAGGGGGTACGCCATGTCGGTGCGGGCTCCTGGTCGTCGTCGTGGTTCGCCGCGAGGACGACAGGCCGCCCCTGAGAGCTGCGGCCCACCGCGGTACCACCCCGCTTGCCAGCCGACGTGCGCGCACGTGGCCGACCACTCGATGTCCAGGCGATGACGGGCCCACCCGTCCGGGTCTACTGAGCGGCGCCTGCGAGGGCGCCAGCCGTTCTTCCGGAGGCTCACCGGTGATCGCCGGGTCGTAGCCGTTGGCGCCCAGTCTAGACACTGTGGCTCCCCGCCCGGGCGCCACCCCTTCGGGGGATCCCGCCTGCGGGGCCTCCGGCATCGCTAATCTCACCTGGTGGCCATCGTCGACCTCCTCGGCTGGGCCGGGTCCGCACTCCTCGTGTACTCGGTCCTCCAGTCCCGCATGTTGCGCCTGCGGGTGCTGAACCTCGCCGCGTCGTTGGCCCTGGTGGTGTTCAACGCCCTGATCGGGGTGTGGCCGATGGTGGCCATGAACGTCGCGTTGTGCCTGATCAACGCCTGGTTCATCGTGACGCTGCTGCGATCTCGGCGCACGGGCCGCGCGTTCGCGTGGGCGTCTGTGCGTCCGGACGACCCGGTGCTCGCGCACTTCCTGGCGCGGCACGGGGCCGACATCGCCCGGTTCTGCCCGGCCGCGCTGCCCGGGCCCGCGAGCGCTCTGCACGCCCTCGTGCTGCACGACGACGTCACCGCGGGGCTGGTCGTGGCTGTGCCCGCTGGGCCGGACGGGTGGCATCTGAGCGTCGACTACGTGACCCCGGAGTACCGCGACTACACCGCCGGCGAGTTCCTCTACTCCGCCGAGGGGCCGTTCGCGGCCGCGGGCGCCCGCCGGGTGATGGCCGGGCCCGAGCTCGCGGGGCTGCAGCCGTACCTGGGGCGCGCGGGGTTCACGCGGGGGTCGGACGGCGGGTGGCAGCGGCTGCTGGAGCCGGCTGCCGCCGAGGTGTGAGCACCCCCGCCAACAGCGCGGAGACCTGGGCCAGCGGCGCGTTCCAGTTGATGGTCAGCTCGTTGACGCCGTAGGCGCCGATGTCGTCCACGAAGCACTGCTGGGCCGGGAGCCCAGCCACCAGGGCCGCGGACACCGGGTCGGGGGTCGCGGAGTTCGGGCCGCCGCTCAGCGAGCCGGGCGGCGGGCACGGCAGCGACGGGTCGGCCTGATGCGCGTACCAGCGGCTGTGCTGGTTGTGGGCCGAGCGCGCCCCGTGGCCCGTCACGTAGGAGATGCCGAGGGCGTTGCGGCCCAGCACGTAGTCCATGCCCTGGGCCAGCCCGTCCCGGAGCCGGGCCTCGCCGGTCAGCGCCCAGGCGGCGCCGAGCACCGTGAGCTGGTTGAGCAGCAGCCCGTTCGAGCCCCAGTCGTACCGGCCGTCCGGCGGCGCGTAGGGGTGCCCGAAGGGCTGCGCGGCCTGCACGGCGAGGATCGCGTCGGCGGCGTCCACCACTGACGCCCGCGCGGCGTCCGCATCGGCCTGCGGCAGCCCGCTCGGCACGAGGGCCAGGTGCAGCCGGGCGAGGCCGCCGACTCGCTGCCAGTCGATGTCGGCGAACACGTCGACGGGCCCGCCGACGTGGCAGCCGTTGGCGCGCAGCGCGTCGAGGTGCTGCTGCTCGCCGGTCGCCACGTACAGCTCGACAGCCGCCCAGTACCACTCGTCCTCGAGGTCGGTGTCGTCATACGGGCCGCTGCCGCCGTTGGCCAGCACGTTCGTGTTCGGCGCCAGCAGGTCCGGGTGGCGTAGCGCCGCGGCGTGCGCTGAGCGGGCCACCGCGAGCAGCCGCGTGGCGAACTCCGGGTCCTCGGCGGCGAAGACGCGCGCGCCCTGGGCGGCCGCGGCCGCGAGGTTGAGGGCAGCGGCCGTCGAGGGGCGGTGCAGATGGCGGGGCTGCGGGTCCTCATGCGGGAGGGTGGGGATCGGCGTCCACCGCTCGTCCGCGACCTTGTGATGGGCCAGGCCCGCGTACCGCTGCCCGGCGGGGACCTGCATGCGCAGCAGCCACTCGAGCTCCCAGCGCGCCTCGTCCCGCAGTGCGCGCTCCAGGCCGGCCGGCAGCTCGACCGCCGCCCCCACCCACTCGCAAACACCCAGGAGCTGCGCTACGGCGATGCCGCCGTTCACGACGTACTTGCCCTGGTCCCCCGCGTCGTACCACCCGCCGCTCACATCGAGCACGTGGTCGTCGGTCCACCCGTCGTACAGGTCGACGCCGTCGGCCGTCACCGCGCGCCCCGCCGGGAGGCACGGCACGCGCGTGTCACCACCATGCGCCGAGCCGGCGACGTGCCCTGCCGGGCGCGCGTACTCCTCGCCGGCGACCTCGGGCCCGATCTCCACCCCGCTGCGCTGCAGGTGGAAGAACCGCACGGCGTCGCGGGCCAGGACCTCGTACAGGTCGCCGCGGATGGCGAACGGGTCGCTCGTCGCGCCGTCCGCGCGGATCATGAAGCCGTCCCCCTCGACGCCCACCGGGCCGACGTCGATCGTGTGGACGTCCAGCCCCGCCGACGCGTCATGGCCGCGCGGGGACGTCATGCCCCGCGTGAGCACCGCGCCATCACGCTCAAGGGTCCACGGCAGCGGCTCCTGGTCGCCGGTGACGAGGGTGGCGTGCGCCGGGACGCCCGGGAGGCAGCCGAGCTGGTTGACCCGTATCCGGGGTCCTCGTCCGTCCGCCCCCGCCAACGCCGCGCCCGCCAACGCCGCGCCCGCCGTGTCGCCCGGGGACGGGGCGGCCATCAACCGGCCCGCCGGGTGACGGGCTCCTGCGCCGACCACGGGAAGGTGATCCAGCGGTCCGTGCGCCGCCACACGAAGTCGGGGTCGACCACCGAGTGCGGCTTCGCGTACAGCACCGCAGTGCGGACCTCGTCGCAGTGCTGCGCGACGAGCCGCTGCACCAGCGCGAGGGTCTCCCCCGTGTCGGCCACGTCGTCGACCACCAGGGCGCGCAGCCCGTGCATCGCCGCGGTGTCCAGGAGCGGCGGAAGCACCGTCGGCTCGAGCAGGCGCTCGTCGACGCCGGTGTAGAACTCGACGTTGAGCGCGCCGCACACCTTGGTGCCCAGCGCGTACGAGATCGCCCCCGCCGGGAGCAGCCCGCCACGGGCCACCGCCACCACCACGTCGACGTCGAAACCCGAGTCGACGACCTGCTGCGCGAGCTCGCGGCTCGCCTCGCCGAAGAGGTCCCAGGTCAGCACCTCACGATCCTCGGGGAGAGCCTGACCAGGTGCCGTTTCGGTGATCGCCATTCCCGCAGGGTAGACGGGCTGCCTTGGCGCGCCGCCATGCCGAAGGTCCCGACGCGCGGGCTCGACCGTGGCCCGGGGTGGGAGCCGCCCGGGAGACAATCGCCAGGTGACTGACGTTCCCGCCCCCCTGGTACTGCTGGACCTCGACGGCACGCTGACCGACTCCGCCCCCGGCATTCTCTCCTCCGTCGCGCACGCCTACCGCGCCCTCGGGCTGCCGGTCCCGGACCCCGCGACGCTGCGGTCGTTCGTCGGCCCGCCCATCACCGTGTCGTTCCTCGCGCACGGCGTGGCGCCGGAGCGGCTCACCGAGGCCGTGGCCGCGTACCGCGCCGCGTTCACCGCCGAGGGCATGTTCGACAACGCGCTCTACCCCGGGATCCTCGAGGCCATCGCGCGGCTCCGGGCCGCCGGCTGCACGCTTGCCGTGGCCACCTCGAAGCCCGAGGTGTATGCCCGGCCCATCTGCGAGCGGTTCGGCATCACCGCGCTCGTCGACGGCGTCTACGGGGCGCCGCTGGACCACGTGCCCTCCACCAAGGCGACGGTCATCGCCCATGCGCTCGCCGAGCTGGGGCCCGATCGCGTGCCCGGCCCGGCGCGCACGGTGATGGTGGGCGACCGCGAGCATGACGTGCTGGGCGCCGCAGAGCACGGCATCGACTGCCTGGGCGTGACGTGGGGCTACGCGCAGCCCGGGGAGCTCCTGGGCGCGGGGGCCGTGGACCTGGTGGACGACGTCGCCTCGCTGGCGCAAGCGGTGCTCGCGCGGGTGCACGCGCCGGAGTCACGCCCGGTCTGACCTCAGCGCAGCGAGCGCCGCCACTCGGCATGCAGCTCCGCGAACCGGCCGCCCGCGGCGATCAGGGCGGCCGGGCTGCCGTCCTCCACGACGCGGCCGCCGTCCACGAGAAGCACCCGGTCCGCGCCCATCACCGTGGACAGCCGGTGCGCGATGACCACCGATGTGCGCCCGGCCAGCAGGGTGCCGAGCCCACGCTGCACGAGCTGCTCGCCGGGCACGTCCAGCGAGCTCGTCGCCTCGTCCAGCACGAGCAGCGCCGGGTCGGCGAGGAACGCGCGGGCGAAGGACACGAGCTGGCGCTGCCCTGCCGACAGTCGCACGCCCCGCTTGTCGACCTCGGTGTCGTAGCCCTGCGGCATCTGCTCGACGAGCGGGTGCAGCCCCACGGACTGGGCCGCCGCCTCGATCTCGGCGCGGGTCGCGTCCGGCCGCCCCAGGGCGATGTTCGCGGCGATCGACCCGGAGAACAGGTACGCCTCCTGGGTCACCATGACCAGCGCGCGGCGCAGGTCCTGGGGGGCGATGTCGCGCACGTCCACGTCGTCGATCAGCACCGCGCCCGAGCGCACGTCGTAGAACCGCGCGAGCAGCTTGGCCACTGTCGACTTGCCGGCGCCCGTCTCCCCCACGAGTGCCACGCTCTGGCCCGCTGGCACGTGCAGGTCCAGGCGCGGCAGCACGCTGGGCCCGTCCCCGTAGCCGAACTCCACGCCGGCGAGCCGCACGTCGCCGCGCGGGCTCGGCAGCCGGATCGGGCGGGCGGGCTCCGGGACGCTCGGCTCCTCGGCGAGCAGTTCGGCGAGCTTCTCCAGCGCGGCGGTGGCCGACTGGAACGAGTTGTAGAACATCCCGATCTGGGTCAGCGGCGAGAAGAACCGCTTGGCGTACAGCACCGCGGCGGCGAGCACCCCGACCTCGAGGCCGCCGTCGAGCACCCGCAGGCCGCCGACCAGCAGCACTGCGGCGACTGTGACGTTGCCGATGAGCGTGAGGCCCGAGTCGAAGAGCCCGTTGAGCCGGATGCCCTCGGCGCTGGCGACGCGGTACTCCTCGGACAGCCGCCCGTACTCGGCGGCCACCGGGCGCTCGCGCCGGAACGCCTGCACCGCGCGGATCCCGGTCATCGTCTCCACGAAGCGCACGATGAGCCGGGCGGCGGCGGTGCGCTGCTTGCGGTACTGCGCCTGCGAGCGGGCCTGGAACCAGCGGGTGAGCAGCACGCCGGGCACCACGGCGATGAGCAGCACCACGCCGCTGGGCCAGTCGAGCAGGAGCAGCGAGGCGGCGGTCAGCACCATCGCGAGCGCGCTGGAGGCGAGGGTGGTGATGCCGCCGTCGAGTAGCTCGCGCACCGCGTCCAGGTCGGAGGTCTGGCGGGAGATGATCCGCCCGGACGTGTAGCGCTCGTGGAACTCCAGGCTCAGCAGCTGGGTGTGCCGGAACACGCGGCGGCGCAGGTCCAGCAGGATCGCCTGGCTGACGCGCGCCGCGGCGCGCACCACCGCGGCGGTGAGGGCGCCGCCGAGCACGGCCGCCGCGAGGTAGCCGCCAGCGGCGAGCAGCAACGGCACGGGGTCGCCGTCGCGCATCGCGGGCAGCCCCCGGTCGATGGCCACGGCCACGAGCGCGGGGCCCGCCACCTGGGCGACCTGCGCGGCGACGACCAGCGCGACTGTGCCCCAGGCCGGGCCCGCCACGGGCCGCAGCAGCGAGCGGAGCAGCCGCAGCGACAGGCGCCGGACGTGGGCGTGGTCGACGTCGGCGCCCTCCAGCAGCGCGGCGCTCATCGCTCGGCCCCCGGCCGCGAGCGCCCCGCGCCCCCGACGGGCTCGTCCAGGTCGAGCAGCCCGCTCAGCGAGTCCTGCGGCGGGACCTCGCGGGGATCCGGCCCCAACGCCGTGAGCACGTACCGGTAGTGCGCATGCCGCGCCAACAGGTCGGAGTGCTTGCCGACACCGGTGACGCGGCCGTCCTCGAGCACCGCGACCCGGTCCGCGAGCGCCACGGTGGACGGCCGGTGGGCGACGACCAGCGTGGTGGTGCCGGTGAGGGTCGCGCGCAGGCGGGCCGTGACGGCGGCCTCGGTGGCCACGTCGAGCGCGGAGAGCGGGTCGTCGAGCACCAGCACCCGGGGGCGCGCGGCGATGGCGCGGGCCAGGGCGATCCGCTGCCGCTGCCCGCCGGACAGGCTCAACCCCTCCTCGCCGATCACGGTGTCCAGCCCGTGCGGCAGCGCGTCCACGAAGCCCGCGGAGGCCACGTCGAGCGACTCGCGGACGAGGGCCTCGGCGGCCTCCGGGCTGATCGCGTCGGCGTCCACGCCGAGCAGCACGTTCTCGCGCACTGACGCGGAGAAGAGGATCGGGTCCTCGAAGGCGACGGCCACCGCGCGGCGCAGTTCGGCGCGCTCCACGTCGCGCACGTCCACGCCGTCGACGAGCACCGCGCCGCCGGTGACGTCGTACAACCGGGGCACGAGCTGGGCGAGGGTGGACTTGCCGCTGCCGGTGAGGCCCACCAGCGCCAGCGTCTCCCCCGGCTCGACCTCGAGGTCCACGCCGTCCAGCACGTCCCGGGACTGCGGTGGCGCCCCCGGGTGCCGGAACCGCACGTCGGCGAGCACCACGCGGCTGCCCCGGGCGGCGGGCTCCGGCAGGGCGCGCGGGGCGGCGGGGTCGCCCACGGCGTTCGGGGTGTCGACGACCTCGATGTACCGGTCCAGGGCGGCGCGCGCGTCGAGCGTCATCGCCAGGAGCTGGCCGAGTCGCTCGACGGGTCCGTTGACCACTGCCGCCGTCGCGAAGAACGCGACGAGCGCGCCGACGCTGACCGCGTCCTCGGCGGCCAGCCACACGCCGAGCCCGAGCGACACCGCCAGCACGGCCTCCGGCAGCGCGCCCAGCGCGAAGCTCACCCGGGACAGGGTGCGCGCCTTGTGGATCTCGGTGGACCGCAGATCCTCGGCCTGCCGCGCGAAGTCCTCCAGGGCGTCGCCGCCCCGGCCGAAGGCCTTGAGCACGCGGATGCCGTGCACCGACTCCTCGACGGTGGTGGCCAGGTCCCCGGCCTGGTCGCGGGCCTGCCGGGCGACGGCCTTGTAGTCCTCGCGGAAGCGGAACCCGAGCCACGCGACCGGCGCCGCGCCGACCAGGTACACCAGCCCGAGCTGCCAGGCGGTCGCGAGCATCAGCCCGACGCCCACCACCGCCGTCGTCGCGCTGACCACGAGCATGACCAGCCCGAACGCGAGCCACCGCCGCACCATGCCCAGGTCGGACATGGCGCGGGAGAGGAGCTGCCCGCCGGGCCAGCGGTCGTGGAAGGCCACCGGAAGCTCGAGCAGCCGCCCGAACAAGTCGGTGCGCATCTCCCGCTCGACGGTGGTGCCCGGCGTGAGGATGAACGCGCGGCGGCACCACACCAGCAGGGCCTCCAGCACCCCGAGCGCGAGCACCAGCCCCGCGGCCTGCACGACGGCGCCTGGGGAGCCCTCCGTCAGCAGCGGGCCGTTCACGACCTCGCGCAGCACCTGCGGCACGGCCAACGCCAGCAGGCTCGCGCCGAGCGACGCGACGCCGCCCGCGGCGATCCGTGGCAACGCCGGCCGCGCCCACCGGAGCAGGCGGGCCATCGCCCGCGTCGTGGAGAGCCGTTCGATGGGCACCCTGGGCAGCCTACGGACGCCGGGCCGCCCTCACACCCCGGTCCGGGCGGTCTTCGTGTTGCTCGCCTGCGCGCGCGGGCGCACCACCAGGAGGTCGATGTTCACATGCGGCGGGCGGCTGAGCGCCCACGCGATCGTGTCCGCGACGTCGTCGGCGACCAGCGGCTGGTAGCCCTCGTACACGGCGGCGGCCCGCTCCGCGTCTCCGTCGAACCGGACAAGCGAGAAGTCGGTGGCCACAGCGCCGGGGGCGATCTCGATGACCCGCAGCGGCTCCCCGGCGAGCTCCCAGCGCAGCGTCGTGGCGAGCATCCGCTCGGCGTGCTTGGCGCCGGTGTAGCCCGCGCCACCCTCATAGGGACCGTGCGCGGCGGTGGACGTCAGCACCAGCACGTCGCCCTCGCCGCTCGCGCGCAGCGCGGGCAGCAGCGCCTGTGTGACGCGCAGCGTGCCGAGCACGTTGAGCTCGTACATGCGGCGCCACTGGTCGATGTCGGCGCGCTCCACGGGGTCCAGGCCGAAGGCGCCCCCCGCGTTGTTCACCAGCGCGTCGAGCCCCCCGGTGGCCTCGACGTGCGCGGCCAGGCGGGCGACGTCCTCGTCGACGGTGACATCCGCGACGAACGCCTGGGCGCCGGTCTCCTGGGCGAGCTCGTCGAGCAGCTCGGCGCGGCGGGCGGTGGCCAGCACGTCCCAGCCGTCGGCGCGCAGGCGGCGCACGGTGGCGGCGCCGATGCCGGAGGACGCCCCCGTGACGACGACGCGGCGCGGACGGGACAGGGCGGTGCTCATGCGATCTCCTCAGCGGATGGGTCGTGCGGGACGGCGGCGGGCGGCCGTCGGTTCGAGCCTACGGAGCCAGACATGTCAGCCGCGCGCGACGTGGGCGCCAGGCCCGGCCTCGGCGAGCGCCTCCGCGAGCAGGGCCAGCCCCTCGGCGGCCTCGTCGGCGGTCACGACACACGGCGGGACGACGTGCACCCGGTTCTCGGCGAGGAACGGCAGCAGGCCGCGGGCCAGGCAGCCCGCCTTGACCCGGGCCATCACGTCCGCGCCGACGGGCTCGCGGGTCGCGCGGTCGGCCACGAGCTCGACGGCCCAGAACACGCCGAGCCCGCGAACCTCGCCCACCAACGGGCTGCGCTCGGCGAGCTCGGCCAGCCCGGGGCCCAGCACGTCGCTGCCGATCGCGGCGGCGTGCTCCACGATCCGCTCGTCCTCCATCGCCTCGATGGTCGCCACGATCGCGGCCATCGCCAGCGGGTGGCCCGAGTAGGTGAGGCCGCCGGGGAACACGCGATCGTCGAAGGTCGCGGCGATCGGGGCGGAGATCATCACCCCGCCAGCGGGCACGTACCCGGAGTTGACGCCCTTCGCGAAGGCCACCAGGTCCGGGCGCACGTCGAAGTGGTCGAGGGCCAGCCAGGCGCCGCTGCGCCCGAACCCGGCCATCACCTCGTCGAGGATCAGCAGCACGCCATAGCGGTCGGCGATCTCGCGTGCCCCGGCGAGGTAGCCGGGCGGCGGCACCAGCACCCCGGCGGTGCCCGGGATCGTCTCGAGCAGGATCGCTGCGACGGTCTCGGGCCCCTCAGCCTGGATCACGCGCTCCAGGTGGCGCAGCGCGCGCTCGCCCTCCTGCTCGGGGCTCGTCGCCCAGAACTCCGTGCGGTACAGGTACGGCCCGAACACGTGCACGTGGCCGCGCGCGTACTCGTTGGGCACCCGGCGCCAGTCCCCCGTGGCGGCCACCGCCGCGCCGGTGTTGCCGTGGTACGAGCGGTACGTCGAGACGACCTTGTCGCGGCCCGTGTGCAGGCGGGCCATGCGGATGGCGTTCTCGACCGCGTCGGCGCCGCCGTTGGTGAAGAAGACGCTGGAGAACCCGGCCGGGGCGTGCTCCAGCACCTTCTGCGCGGCGCGGCCCCGCACGAGGCTCGCCGTGGACGGCGCGACGGTGGCGAGCGTGGCCGCCTGCTCCTGAATCGCGGCCACGACCCGGGGGTGCTGGTGCCCGACGTTCGTGTTGACGAGCTGGGAGGAGAAGTCCAGGTAGCGGCGGCCCGCGTGGTCCCACACATGCGAGCCCGATCCGCCCGCCACCACGAACGGGCTCAGGCGGGCCTGCGCGGACCAGGAGTGGAAGACGTGCGCGCGGTCCAGGCTCAGCGCAGTCGCGTCGTCGTCCTCGGCATGGGCGGGCCGCTGGTCGATGCTCATGGGGCCTCCTCGGCGCTCAGGGCAAGAGTGCCGCACCCGGGGGCCTCGCGGAGGGCGATCAGGGGATCGATCCGGGCGTGAGATCGGGGCGTGCGACCGGGGTGCGTGAGACAGGGTGCGCGACCAGGGACAGCGCCGCGGCGACCTACACTGATCCGCGGACCCCGGACGGGCATTCGTCCGGTGTGGCCGCCCTGATGTGGGCGGCGAGTCCAGCGGCGCGACGTGCGCCCTCCCCCGCCCGGCCGACCGTGCCGGGAGCCACGTCGCACCTGGAGCCGTCGATGAGCCTTCCGACCGTCCACCGCCTGCGCCACGTCGCCGCGCTGCCCGTCGCCGCCGCGCTGGCCCTGGGCCTCGCCGCCTGCGCCGCACCCGTCGCCGAGGCGCCCGAGGCAGCCGCGCCGGCGCCCACCGCGCCCACCACCGCGGGCTTCACCCCGCTGACCGTCGACAACTGCGGTGTCGAGGTCGCCTTCGACGCGCCGCCCGAGCGTGTGGTGACGATCAAGTCGACGGCGACCGAGACGATGCTCGCCCTCGGGCTCGAGGACCGCCTGGTCGGCACGGCGTTCAGCGACGGCCCCGTGCCCTATGACCTCGCGGCCGCCTACGCGTCCGTCCCCGTGCTCTCCGAGAAGGTTCCCGGCCAGGAGGCGCTGCTCACCAGCGAGCCCGACCTGGTCTACGCCGGCTGGGAGTCCAACTTCTCCGCCGAGGGCGCCGGGGAGCGCGAGGCGCTCGCCACGCTCGACATCGCCAGCTACGTGTCGCCCGCCGCCTGCCAGGGCGACGGCTACCAGCCCGACCCGCTGACCTTTGACGGGGTCTTCGACGGCATCCGGGAGGTCGCCGCGATCTTCGGCGTGCCCGAGCGCGCGGAGGAGCTCGTCGCCGAGCAGCAGGCCACGCTCGACGGGGTCGACGCGCCGGCGGCGCCGACCACCGCCCTGTGGTTCAGCTCCGGCTCGGACACCCCCTACGTCGGGGCGGGCATCGGCGCGCCGCAGATGATCATGGAGGCCGCCGGGCTGACGAACATCTTCGCCGACGTGCACGAGTCCTGGACGTCGGTGGGCTGGGAGCAGGTCGTGGCCGCCGACCCCGACGTCATCGTGCTGGTCGACTCCGCCTGGGGCTCCACGGAGAAGAAGATCGGCGTGCTCGAGGCCAACCCCGCCACGAGCCAGCTCACCGCGGTGCGCGAGAAGCGCTACCTGGTGGTGCCGTTCCCCGCCTCCGAGGCCGGAGTCCGCAACGCCGACGCCGTGGCCGACCTCGTGGCCCAGCTCGCCGCGCTCCCGGCGGTGGGCTGACGCCCATGACCCGCCCGACCGACGTGCCGCCGCCGACCGCGCAGCCACCGCTCAGCGCGGCGGCACGGTCGAGCGCGCGGCTCGGCGGCACGGCGGTGGAGCCGGAGCCGACGCCGAGCGGCACGGTGGGCGCGGCGGGCGGCGCTCGGACCGGCGGCCTGCGGCTAGCAGGCCTCGTCCTGGCGCTGGCGGCCGTGCTCGTCGTCACCATCCTGGTCAGCGTGACGATCGGACCGGCGGACATCGCCGTCGCGGACGTGTTGCGCAGCATCGGCCACCACCTCGGGCTGGCCGCCGAGGCGCCCGCCCGGCTGACGGACGCGATCGTCTGGGAGCTGCGGCTGCCGCGCGTGCTGACCGCCGCCGCGGTGGGCGCCGGGCTGGCCGTCGCGGGGGCTGTGATGCAGAGCCTGACCCGCAACCCGCTGGCGGACCCGTACCTGCTGGGCCTCTCGTCGGGGGCGTCCCTGGGCGCCGTCGCGGTGCTGCTGCTGGGCGTCGCGGTGGCGCTGCCCGCTGCGGCCTTCGTGGGCGCCCTGGCGGCCCTCGCCGCGACGATGGCGCTGGCCGGCTCGCTGGGCGCGCTGACGCCCACGCGAACGGTCCTGGCCGGGCTGGCCGTGTCCCAGCTGTGCGCGGCGGCGACCAGCTTCGTCATCTTCTGGTCGGCGACGGGCGACTCGTATCGGGAGATCCTGGGCTGGCTGCTTGGCTCGCTGGCCGGGTCCACGTGGGCGTCGGTGGCGATCGCCGGCACTGCGGTGCTTGTGCTCGGCTCCGCGCTGGTGGGCGCCGGGCGCACCCTCGACGCGTTCGCGTTCGGCGACACCGCCGCCGCCGCGCTGGGGGTCCACGTGCCGCGCACCCGCTGGGTGCTGCTCACCCTGGTGGCGCTGCTCACCGGCGCGCTGGTGTCCGTGAGCGGCTCGATCGGCTTCCTCGGGCTCGTGCTGCCGCATGCGGTGCGCTTCGTGGTGGGCGCCCGGCACCGGCTGCTGTTGCCGGTCGCCGCGCTGGTGGGCGCCAGCTTCCTGGTGTGGGCGGACACGGCGGCGCGCACGGTCTTCGAGCCGCGCGAGCTGCCCGTCGGGATCCTCACGGCGTTCCTCGGGGCCCCGGTGTTCGCCTGGCTGCTGTACCGCAGCCGCACGGAGGCCGTCGCATGAGCCTGGACGCGCAGGGCCTGGGGTGGTCGGTCGCCGGCCGCCTGATCATCGACGACATCGAGGTGCGGGTGGGGCCGGGCACGCTCACCGGGCTGCTGGGCCCCAACGGCTCCGGCAAGTCCACACTGCTGCGGCTCGTGGCGGGCATCACGTCCCCCGACGCCGGGCGCGTGCTGCTCGACGGCACGGACCTGCGCGGCATCGGCCGCCGCGAGCGCGCGCAGCGTGTCGCCCTGGTGGAGCAGGAGTCGAGCACCGACCTGCCGCTCACCGTGCACGACGCCGTGCTGCTGGGCCGGACCCCGCACCGCTCCCGGTGGGCGGGCGACTCCGAGCAGGACCTCGCGGTGGCGGCGGAGGCGCTCGCGTCCGTGGGCGCCGCGGACCTGGCCGGGCGCCGGCTGGACACGCTGTCCGGTGGGGAGCGCCAGCGCGTGCACCTGGCCCGGGCGCTCGCCCAGCAGCCGCGGCTACTGCTGCTCGACGAGCCCACGAACCATCTCGATGTGAACGCGCAGCTCGTCACCCTGGGCCTGGTGCGCACCCTCGCGGACGCCGGCACGGGGGTGCTCGCCGCGCTGCACGACCTCAACCTCGCCGCCGCGTACTGCGACGAGGTGGTGCTGCTGTCCGCGGGCCGGGTGGTCGCCGCCGGGCCGCCGGAGCAGGTGCTCGTGCCCGAGGTGGTGGACCCGGTGTACGGGGTGAGCACCACGGTGCTGCGGCACCCGGGCACCGGCCGGCCCATCCTGGCCTTCGACCCCGCCTGAGCCCGCCCGCGCCGATCGGGCGAATAGGCGCGAACTGCGCACATGGGACTCGGCCCTGCCTCTAGGGTCGGGGCTCCGCGCCGGCGACGGAAGGCCCCCGCATGTCCGCCCCCACGTCCTTTCTCCTCGCCGCCGTCGCCAGCCTCGCGGTGGCTGTGGTGCTCCTCACCGTCGGGCTGCGCCAGGTGGGCGCGGCCCGCCGCGTCGACCGGGTGCGTCTGCCCGCCCGGCTGCTGCACCGCCCGTGGTGGGGCTCCAGCGTCGTCGTCGTGGAGTACCCGGCGCCTGACGGCTCTCCCCTGGTCGCGCGGATGAAGATGTTCTTCGTCTACGCCCCCGGGGCCTCCTACGAGTTCGATGGCACGGTCTGGGCGAACCGGAACGACCCCACGGATGTCACTCCCCGGCAGACAGGACGCGTGACGGCGGGCGCCGTCGTGGCGATCGTCGGCGCGACGTTCCTGCTCGTCGCGTTCGGCACGGGGCTCGCCTCGGCGATCATCGCGGCTAGCGAGTCGATCACCGCGGCATAGCCGATGCGTGGGGCAGCGGCGTAGCCGCCGCCTACGGCGCGTCGCCGGCCGTGGCGTCCTTCCAGCCGTCCGCGTACGCCTCGGCGCTGCCGCGCGCGAACATGTCGTCGGGCCCGGTGCGCACCAGGCTGCGCGCCCCCGGGCCGTCGTCCTGGGTGACGTGGCGGCCGAGCCCGCGCACGAGCGCCACCGGCCGCCCATCCGCCTTGCCCTTGACCAGCTCGGCGGCCGCCGCGATCTCGTCGGCCACGGCGGCCTGGCTGACCTGCAGCGCGCGCCCGTGGGAGTCGAGCGTGCCGCGCAGGTCCTCGAGCACCGCCACCCCGGCGGCCCCGATCGCCAGGTCGGTCTGTCCGAGCCGCCACGGCCGCCCGGCGGTGTCGCTGAGGATCACGCCGATCCGCACGCCGTAGCGCCGCTGCAATCCGTGGCGCAGGGCCCTGGCCGAGGCGTCCGGGTCGAGCGGAAGCAGCAAGACGGTGCCCTCGGCGGTGTTGCTGGAGTCGACGCCGGCGGCGGCCATCACCAGGCCGAGCCGGTTCTCGACGATCCGAGTCACCCCGCCGGCGTGCTCGCGGGTGGCGACCACGCGGACCGTCTCGTCGGTGATCGCCTGCTCGCGGTCGGCAGCGGCCACGATGCGCCCCTCGGCCTTCGAGACGATCTTGCTGGTCACCACCAGCACATCGCCCTCCTGCAAGCGCTGCTCGGGCGACCCGGCGTCGAGCGAAGCGCCGATCAGCGCCACCACGTCGTCCCCGGGCGACACCTCGGGAATGCCCGCCAGCGCCCAGACGCGCATCCCCTCGCTCATCGGACCAGGGCCGGCAGCACGTCGCGACCGAACACGTCGATCCACTCGCGCTGGTTGCGGCCGACGTTGTGCAGGTAGACGCGGTCGAAGCCGAGGTCCACGTACTTCTGGATCGCGGCACGGTGCACGTCCGGGTCGGCGGAGATGACCATCCGGCCCTCGAAGTCCTCGGGGCGCACCAGCTTGGCCATCTGCTCGAAGTCGAAGGGCGAGCGGATGTCGGCCTTGGGGAACTTCATGCCGCCGTTGGGCCACTCGGTCATCGCGTTGGCCATCGCCTGCTCGTCGGTCTCGGCCCACGACAGGTGGACCTGCAGCACCTTGGGCATCGACTCGGGGTCGCGCCCCGACTCGCGCGCGCCCTCGGCGAACTTGGCGAAGAGCCCGGAGATCTTCTCCAGCGGCGCCCCGACGGTGATGAGGCCGTCGGCGTGCCGCCCGGCGCGCTTGGCCGTGACGGGCCCCGCGGTGGCGACGAGGATCTCCGGCGCGACGTCGGGCATGGTCCACAGGCGCGTGGACTCGTGCTTGTAGAACGTGCCCGAGTGCTTGGTGTCCTTGCCCGCGAGCGACGCCGCGAACAGCTTCTTGATGATGTCGATGGCCTCGAACATCCGGTTGATGCGCTCGGGGGCCTCGGGCCAGTACTGGGCTGTGACGTGCTCGTTGAGCGCCTCGCCGGAGCCGAGCCCGAGCCAGTGCCGCCCGGGGTACATCGCGGCGAGCGTCGCCGAGGCCTGCGCGACCATCGTGGGGTGCCACCGGAATGTCGGGGCCGTGACCCCGGGGCCGATGTCGCCGACTGTGCGCTCGCCCAGCGCCGTGAGCACGTTCCACACGAAGGCGGCCTCGCCCTGTGCGGGCAGCCACGGCTGGTAGTGGTCGGCGGCCATCACCCCGGAGAACCCACGCGACTCCGCGTAGGCCGAGAGCTCCACCACCTCGGTCGGGTGGAACTGCTCCAGCGCCGCCGCATACCCGACCGTCAACCCGCTCACGTGCCGCACCTCTCGTCGTCCTGTCCGGGCCTCGCCGTGCCCATCGCGCGGCGACCGCCGGGCTCCTCGGCAGACTAACCCCGCCGCGCGCGGGGAAGGTGTGGTCGGCGGAGCCCTTCGGACCAGTTCTCCGCAAAGGCTCGCAAGATAGTAGAACTTTCACGTACTCTCGTCCGTTGACCCACTGTCCGCGCACCGCCGCGGCTCCTGGACGCCCGCACGGCCGCCCAGACGACACCGCTCGCGGCGCCCCGTGAGCCCGACGAGGGACGACACGATGAGCGCTGGCAAGAGCACGAACAAGGCCGCGGCAGCCGAGCGGCAGGCGGCACTGGCCGCCGTCAAGGCGAGCCAGAAGAAGCAGGAGCGGCGGCGCACCGTGCTGATCTCGTCGATCGCCGGCGCGCTCGTGGTCGGCCTCGTCGGTGTCACCTCCGTGGTCCTGGTGAACGAGAACCGCAAGAACGCGGCAGTCGAGGCCAAGGCCGCCGAGCCGGTCGACGGCGTCGCGGACGTCCGCGAGGGCCTCACGTCGAACCACGTCACCACGGTGGTGGACTACGCACAGGACCCGCCGGCCGGCGGCGACCACGCGGCGGCCTGGCTGAACTGCGGCGTCTACACCGAACCGGTGCCCAATGAGAACGCGGTGCACTCCCTCGAGCACGGCGCCGTGTGGCTCACCTACGACCCGTCGCTGCCCGCGGACCAGGTGGCCCTCCTGGAGAAGTACTCGTCCGAGAACGCGTACGTCATCGTCAGCCCGTATGAGGGCCTCTCCGCGCCCGTGGTCGCCTCGTCCTGGGGCTACCAGCTCGAGCTCGACGGCGCCGACGACGAGCGCCTGCCCGTCTTCGTGCGCAAGTACCTGCTCAACCCCGAGCTGCCCGAGGTCGGCGCGCTGTGCTCGAGCGGAGTCGGCACGCCGGCATGAGCACCGCCCAGCAGGCCCCGGACCCGCTCCAGGAGGAGCCCGCCGCCCAGCACCGCTCGGCGCTGGCCTCTGCGCTGCGCCCGCTCGGCCCGGCCACGCTCGCCGTCATCGCCGTCCTGGTCACGCTCGCGCTCGTGGCGGGCGCGCTGATCGGGTCCGCGCTGGTGCGCCAGCCCGCGCTGACGGCCGCGGGCGACTCGTCAGTGGACGCCGGGTTCGCACGCGACATGTCCGTGCACCACGCCCAGGCCGTGCAGCTCTCGGTGCTGGTGCGCGACCGGAGCACCGACGACGAGCTGCGGGCCGTGGCACTCGACATGCTCACCAGCCAGCAGCAGCAGATCGGCCAGATGTACGCCTGGCTGCAGATGTGGGGCCTGCCGCAGGCCGGCGCGGACGCGCCGATGGCGTGGATGGCGGCCGACCACGCGCACGGCGGCTCCGCGGCGGCGCCCGGCGACGACGCGCCCACCGGCCACGCGGCGATGCCCGGCTGGGTCACCGCGGCAGACCTGGCCCGGCTGGAGGCCGCGGACGGGGTGGACGCGGAGCGGCTGTTCCTCCAGTTGATGATCCCGCACCACGTCGGCGGCGTGGAGATGGCCCAGGCGGCCGTCGATCGCGCGGGCCAGGCGGAGGTCCGACGCCTGGCCGCCGGCATCGTCGCGGCGCAGACCAAAGAGCTGACAGTGCTGCAGGACCTGCTCGACGCGCGTGGCGGCCCGCTGCCCGGGTGACGGCCGGCCCGGCGCTGGACCTGTGCACCGACGGGCGCCGGGATCTGGGAAGATAGTCCACCATGAGCGACCTGAGTGCCGACCAGTCCCCCGACGCGACCACCGCCCCGCGAACCACGGCCCACCAGGTACCGGACAAGGTCTCGCTCGACGGGCTCGAGCAGCGCTGGGACGCCGCCTGGAACGAGCAGGGCACGTACTCCTTCGACCGCACGAAGCCGCGCGAGGCCGTGTACTCGATCGACACGCCCCCGCCCACGGTCTCCGGCTCGCTGCACGTGGGCCACGTCTTCTCGTACACGCACACCGACGTGGTGGCGCGCTTCCAGCGCATGCGCGGGCGCGAGGTGTTCTACCCGATGGGCTGGGACGACAACGGCCTGCCCACTGAGCGTCGCGTGCAGAACTACTTCGGGGTGCGCTGCGACCCGTCGCTGCCCTACGACCCCGACTTCACGCCGCCGCAGGTGGGCGGCGAGGGCACGAGCGGCCGCGCCGCCGAGCAGCTGCCCATCTCCCGCAGGAACTTCGTCGAGCTGTGCGAGCGGCTCACCGTCGAGGACGAGCGCCAGTTCGAGGCGCTGTGGCGCCACCTGGGCCTGTCGGTCGACTGGTCGCACCACTACCAGACGATCTCGGCCGAGGCCCGCGCGGTGGCCCAGCAGGCATTCCTGCGCAACCTGTCGCGAGGCGAGGCGTACCAGGCCGAGGCGCCGGGCCTGTGGGACGTGACGTTCCAGACGGCAGTGGCCCAGGCCGAGCTCGAGGCCCGCGACTACCCGGGCGCCTTCCACAAGGTGGCGTTCCACCGCGTGAACGAGGACGGCTCCACCGGCGAGCCGGTCTACATCGAGACCACCCGCCCCGAGCTGCTGCCCGCCGTCGTCGCGCTCATCGCGCACCCCGATGACGAGCGCTTCCAGCACCTGTTCGGCACGACGGTCCGCTCCCCGCTGTTCGGCGTGGAGATCCCGGTGCTGGCCCACCCCGGCGCCGAGCCCGACAAGGGCGCGGGCATCGCGATGTGCTGCACGTTCGGCGATCTGACCGACGTGACCTGGTGGCGTGAGCTGCGCTTGCCGACCCGCTCGGTGATCGGCCGCGACGGCCGCCTGCTGCGCGAGGTCCCGGCCTGGCTGGTGGACGGCGCCTCGGCGGCCGCCCCGGCGCTGTGGTCGGAGCTCGCGGGCAAGACGACGTTCTCGGCGCGCGCCGTGATCGTGGACGCGCTGCGCGAGAGCGGCGACCTGGACGGCGAGCCGGTGGCCACGCAGCGCAAGGCGAACTTCTTCGAGAAGGGCGACAAGCCCCTCGAGATCGTCACGTCGCGCCAGTGGTACCTGCGCAACGGCGGCCGCGACGTCGCGCTGCGCGAGGAACTGCTCAAGCGGGGCGAGGAGCTGGACTTCCACCCCGAGTTCATGGGCGTGCGGTACGAGAACTGGGTCGGCGGCCTGAACGGCGACTGGCTGATCTCGCGCCAGCGCTTCTTCGGGGTGCCGTTCCCGGTCTGGTACCCGCTGGACGCGGACGGCCACCCCGTCTACGACCGCCCGCTCCTGCCGAGCGAGGACGCCCTGCCCGTCGACCCGGCGAGCGACGTGCCCGCGGGGTACACCGAGGAGCAGCGCGGCGTGCCCGGCGGCTTCATCGGCGACCCGGATGTCATGGACACCTGGGCCACGAGCTCGCTGACCCCGCAGATCGCGGGCGGCTGGCGCACCGACCCCGACCTGTTCGCCCGGGTGTTCCCGATGAACCTGCGCCCGCAGGGCCAGGACATCATCCGCACGTGGCTGTTCTCCACGGTGGTCCGCTCGCACCTGGAGCATGGCTCGCTGCCGTGGTCGGACGCTGCGATCAGCGGCTGGATCCTCGACCCGGACCGCAAGAAGATGAGCAAGTCCAAGGGCAACGTCGTCACGCCGATGGGGCTGCTCGAGGAGCACGGCTCGGACGCCGTGCGGTACTGGGCGGCCTCGGCGCGCCTGGGCACCGACGCGGCCTTCGAGGTCGGCCAGATGAAGATCGGCCGCCGCCTGGCCATCAAGGTGCTGAACGCGAGCAAGTTCGTGCTGTCCTTCGGCTCCCCGGAGCAGCGCGACCGCCTGCTGGACCCGGCGCTGGTGACAGTGCCGCTGGACCGGGCGGCGCTCGCCGGCCTGGCCGAGGTCGTGGACCGCGCCACGGCGGCCCTCGACGCCTATGACCACACGCGCGCCCTGGAGCTCGCCGAGACGTACTTCTGGACGTTCTGCGACGACTACCTGGAGCTCGTCAAGGACCGCGCCTACGCGGGCGGGGCCTCCGACGACGAGGTCTCCGCGGAGACGGCCTCGGCCCGGGCGGCGCTCGGCATCGCGCTGGACACGCTGCTGCGGCTGTTCGCGCCGGTGCTGCCGTTCGCGACCGAGGAGGTCTGGTCGTGGTGGCGCGAGGGCTCGGTGCACCGCGCGCCTTGGCCGTCCGCGGAGCCGCTGCGCGCGGTGGCGGGCGACGCCGACCCGGCAGTCGTGGGCGCCGCGGGCGCCGCGCTGGCCGCGCTGCGCAAGGTCAAGTCGGAGGCGAAGGCCTCGATGCGCACGGAGATCGCCCAGGTCACGCTCGTGGTGCCGCCCGCCCTGACCGCCGGGGTGCAGGCCGCCCTGGACGACGTCCGGGCTGCCGGGCGGGTCGTCGGCGAGCTCGACCTCGTGGCCGAGGACGGCGAGACCGTCGTCGCGCGTGACGCCGAGCTCCTGCCGGCCCCGCCGAAGAACCGCTGACGCACGCTCCCTGAACGCTCCGCGAGCCGGCCACCACAGCCGGCGCGCGGAGCGTTCGTGCTGGCTGGAGATCGCAGGCGCGCGGGACCGAGGTCCTGCGCGTCGCCGACTTTGGATATATACGGTTCCTGCTGCATACTCATGCAGGAACTGCACCGCCGTGAGAGGACCCCCATGAACACCGCCGCCCGCCTGGCCCCCCTGGGCCTCGCCGCCCTGCTCGCGCTGACCGCCTGCGGGTCGGGTGAGCAGGCGACCTCCGACAGCGGGGTGCCCCTCGTCTCCGAGGGCCAGCTCACCGTCTGCGTGAACCCCCCGTTCGAGCCCTTCGCGTACACCGACGACTCCGGCGAGGTCGTCGGCCTCGACATGGACATCGTCAACGAGGTCGCGAAGGACCTGGGCGTCGAGCTCGTCACGAAGGTCTCCGCGTTCGAGACGATGCAGTCCGGCACGGACCTCGACACCGGCAGCTGCGACCTGGTGACCTCCGGCATGACGATCACGCCCGAGCGCGAGGCCAAGCTCGACTTCTCCGAGCCGTACTTCGACGCCGACCAGGGCCTCCTCGTGGCCGCGGACTCCGGCATCACCGGCGTCGACGGCCTCGCGGGCAAGACCGTCGCCGTCCAGCAGGCGACCACCGGCGAGACCTGGGCCGAGGAGAACGGCCTGACCGTCGTGCAGTTCGAGGAGCTCGGCCTGCAGATCAAGGCCCTCGAGACCGGCCAGGTCGACGCCGTCGTCAACGACATCGCCGTGCTCGGCCCGTACGCCTCCGGCGACCTCGAGGTCGCGGCCACGTTCCCCACGGGCGAGCAGTACGGCATCGGCGTCAAGACGGGCAGCACCGCGCTCCTCGACGCCGTCAACGCCACCCTCGACCGGATCCGCGAGGACGGCACGTACGACGCGCTGTACACCGCGCGCATCGGCACCGCCCCCAGCACCGCCTCCTCGGAGGGCTGACATGACGACGACGCAGCAGCTCGCGCGACCGGGCTCCCGCCAGCGCACGATGAGCCCGCGCCGCCGAGCGCGCCTCTCGCGGGCGATCCAGTACACCGTGCTGCTCGTCGTCCTCGCGGCCGTGGTGGTCGCCGCCGACTGGGACCGCGTCGGCGAGACGATGTTCAACCCGACGGTCGCCCGGGAGATGCTCCCCAGCCTCGGGCAGGCGATGGGCAACACGATCGTCTACACGATCGCCGCGTTCGCCGTCGGCCTCAGCCTGGGCACCGTGCTCGCGCTCATGAAGCTGTCGAGCGTGCGGGTGTACCGGTGGATCGCCACGCTGTACATCGAGTTCTTCCGCGGCATCCCCGCGCTGCTCGTGGTGCTCACGGTGGGCTTCGCCGTCCCGATCGCGTTCGACGTGCGGATCAGCTCGCTGACCGCGAAGGTCGCGATCGGGCTCGGCATGGTCTCGGCCGCATACATCGCCGAGACCCTGCGCGCCGGGATCCAGGCGGTCCCGAAGGGCCAGATCGAGGCCGCGCGGTCGCTCGGCATGTCGCAGGCCCGCACGATGGCGGTCGTCGTCATCCCGCAGGCCTTCCGCATCGTGCTCCCCCCGATGACCAACGAGGTCATCCTGCTCACCAAGGACACCTCACTGGTCTTCCTGCTCGGCATGACGGCCGCGCAGTACGACCTGACGAAGATCGGCCGCGAGGCGCTCACCAGCGCCACCGGCGGGCTCACCGGGCTGTTCGTGGTCGGCGCGTGCTACCTGTGCCTGACCATCCCGCTCGGGCTGCTGGCCCGCTGGCTCGAGAACCGCTCCGGAAAGGGCCGCCGCGCATGACCTCCGCCTCTGCCACCCCCACCGCTCCCCCGGCGGGCTCCTCGCCCGCGCCTGCGCCCATCGTGACCGTCTCCGGGCTGCGCAAGTCCTTCGGCGAGCGCGAGGTGCTGCGCGGCATCGACCTGGAGGTCCGCGCCGGCGAGGTCGTCTGCATCGTGGGGCCGTCCGGCTCCGGGAAGTCGACGCTGCTGCGCTGCGTGAACCTGCTGGAGCAGCCCACCGACGGCCGCATCGAGGTGCTGGGCGCCGAGGTCACCGACCCCGACGTCGACCTGGACCTGGTCCGCACGCATGTCGGCATGGTGTTCCAGCAGTTCAACCTGTTCACCCACCGCACCGTCCTGGACAACTGCACCATCGCCCAGCGCGGGGTGCTCAAGCGCTCCCGCGCCGAGGCCGAGCGCATCGCCCTGGCGAACCTCGAGCGGGTGGGCCTGGCCGACCGCGCCCACGCCATGCCCGCACAGCTCTCCGGCGGCCAGCAGCAGCGCGTGGCGATCGCCCGCGCGCTGTCCATGGACCCCCAGCTCATGCTGTTCGACGAGCCGACCTCCGCACTGGACCCCGAGCTGGTCGGCGATGTGCTGGGCGTCATGCGCGACCTCGCCGAGGGCGGCATGACCATGCTCGTGGTCACGCATGAGATGGCGTTCGCCCGCGAGGTCGGCGACCGGGTCGTCTTCATGGACGACGGCGTGATCGTCGAGTCGGGGCCCGCGGACCAGGTCATCAGCGCGCCGCAGGAGGAGCGCACGCGCGCGTTCCTGCAGCGTGTGCTCGATCCCACGCACCAGCGCACGGCCACTGGCGCCGACTGACCGCCGACGGCACTAAGGTCGTCGGGTCAGATTTCACAGCACTGGAGCAGCCATGCCCGAGTTCCACACCCCGTCACCGGTCGACATCGACCCCGCGTGGAGCATCAGCTCGCTGCTCGCCCGACGCGCCGCGCAAGATCCCCACGGCACCCTGATCGAGCGCTCCACCGGGCTCGGCGGCACGTGGACGCCGGTCACGGCCGCGGCGTTCGCCGCCGAGGTCACCGCCGTCGCCAAGGGCCTCGTCGCCCGGGGCATCGAGGTCGGCGACAAGGTCGCGATCATGTCGCGCACCCGGTACGAGTGGAGCCTGGTCGACTTCGCGGTGTGGGCGGCCGGCGGGGTCGTCGTCCCGGTGTACGAGACGTCCTCGGCGGAGCAGGTGGGCTGGATCTTCTCCGACGCGTCGGTCCGCCTCGCTGTCGTCGAGACGTCCGCGCACGCCGCGGTCGCGCAGCAGGGCGTCGGCGGCCTGGACGGCGTGCTGGTCATCGACGAGGGCGGTATCGGCGCGCTGATCCGCGAGGGCGCGGACGTGCCCGACGAGGAGGTCGCGCGCCGCACGGCCCTGGCCACTGGCGACGACCTCGCCACGATCATCTACACCTCCGGGACCACCGGCCGCCCCAAGGGCGTCGAGCTGACCCACGGGAACTTCGTGTCGCTGGTGCTCGCCGCCATCGGCTCCCTCGGGCAGATCTGCTCGGTCCCCGGCGCCCGCACGCTGCTGTTCATGCCGCTCGCGCACGTCTTCGCGCGCTTCATCTCCGTGCTGTGCGTCGCCAGCGGCGCGGTGATCGGGCACACCCCCGACACCCGCAACCTCATCGCCGACCTGGCGGCCTTCCGGCCGTCCTTCGTGCTGGCCGTGCCGCGCGTCTTCGAGAAGGTGTACAACTCCGCCGAGCAGAAGGCCGGCTCGGGCGCCCGGCTCAAGCTCTTCCGGTGGGCGGCCAAGGTCGCGATCACCTCCTCGCGCGCCGCGGACGACCCGGCCGGCCCCAGCGTCGTCCTGCGCGCCCAGCAGGCACTGGCGGGGGCCCTGGTGCACCGCAAGCTCCGCACGGTGCTCGGCGGCAACCTGCAGTACGCCATCTCCGGCGGGGCCCCGCTCGGCGAGCGCCTCGGCCACTTCTACCGTGGCATCGGCGTCCTGGTGCTCGAGGGCTACGGCCTCACCGAGACCACAGCCCCCACCACCGTGAATCCGCCGGAGCTGCTCAAGGTCGGCACCGTGGGCCCGCCGTTCGCCGGCACGTGGGTGCGCACCGATGACGACGGGCAGATCCTCGTCAAGGGCCCGCACGTCTTCCGCGGCTACCACAACAACCCCGAGGCGACCGCCGAGGCGCTCGTCGACGGCTGGTTCCGCACCGGCGACATCGGCACGCTCGACGCGGACGGCTACCTGCGCATCACGGGCCGGTCCAAGGAGATCATCGTGACCGCCGGCGGCAAGAACGTCGCGCCCGCCGTGCTCGAGGACCGCCTGCGGGGCCACCCCCTCGTCAGCCAGGTCGTCGTCGTCGGCGACGGGAAGCCGTTCATCGGCGCCCTCGTGACCCTCGACGCCGACATGCTCTCCGGCTGGCTCGCGTCCCACGGGCTGCCCGCCATGGACGTCGCAGCGGCCGCGGCGCACCCGCAGGTCGTCGCCGCGATCAACCGCGCGGCCGAGCGGGCCAACGCGGCGGTGTCCCGCGCCGAGTCGATCCGCAAGGTCCGCATCCTCACGCTCGACTTCACCGAGGCCAACGGGTACCTCACCCCCTCGCTCAAGGTGAAGCGCGGCGTGGTGCTCCGCGAGTTCGCGGCGGACATCGAGGGCCTGTACGTCGATGACCGCACCCCCGCCGAGCAGGAGGGCAAGCGTCCGCTGGGCCTCAAGCCCGGCTCCCGCTAACCCCCGCCGAGCCTCCCACCCGACGCCGCCGTGCCCCGCTGACCTGCGGGGCACGGCGGCGTCTGGCGTTGACGGTCAGCTGACGCTGCGCAGCCGGTTGGTGTCGGCGGACTGGCTCGGCACCGACGTGCTGGGCGTGGAGTCGTCCGACCACCGCAGCACCGCGCCCACGCCGTCCATGAGCTCCACCGAGCCGTTGTCGGCGAAGGTCAGGCCGGCGTCCTGGGCCACCGCAGCGCGCACCAGCGCGACATCGGCGGGGACCAGCCCGGCGTCGCCGCCCGCCCCCATCGACTCGAGCTCCTCGCGTGACACGGCGATCTCCAACGGGTCCTTGTCGATCCACAGCCGCGCCTCGCGCAGGACCGATCCCGGCTGCAGCGAGTCTGCCGCGAAGAGCAGCTCCTGAACCTGCCCGCGCCGCAGGACGTCGACGACATCGGCCAGCGCGGTCACCGCCCCCTCGCCCCGTCCGTGCCCGATGCGGTACTGCTCGAGGATGCGCTCCTTGCGCCGGGCCCGGTGCTCGCGCAGCGTCTCCTCGACGTTCGCCCGGAACGCCTCCTGGTTCACGCCGTCCGCGCGCGAGCCGCCGGGCACCACCACGAGCCGCTCGCGCACATGGTGGCCGACGGCATCCCGCACCAGCCCCACCGCCCGGATGTCGCCGGTGAGCAGCACCAGCTCCGGCGAGCGCTCACTGACCTGGCGGTCCAGCTCGGCGGCGATCGACTGCGCGTTGCGCTCCCAGGAGTCCTCCGCGCGGGTCTCCATGCGCCGTTGGGACGCGCCGCCCTCCCGGACCTTGTGCAGCACGTCGTGGTCGCCCTCGACGACCTCGGACTCGGCCACCTTCAAGCCGGACCAGTCAGACCAGCTCAACTCCGCGCCCTGCCGGTCGACCTCGACGAGCAGGAACCGCGTCCCCTCGTCCCCCGCCTGCGCCGCGGGCAGCAGCACCGGGACGGGTCCCAGCGTCGCCTGCGACTGGGCGGGTGACGCGGCCAGGACCCTGTCGACCACCACCCCTTCGGCGTCGGCGATGATGACCCGTCCATGGGAGCCCAGCACACCCGTCGGCTGGGCGACGAGCTCGCCGATGTCCTCCATCACCGAGATCGGCGCCCCCTGCTGCTCCAGGTCGCGACGCAAGGCCCGCCACCTGTCCAGGGAGTCCGTGCCACCGGCGGTGTTCGCGGCTGTCGAGTCGAGGTACACCGTGGTGAACGGCGCCGGGCGTCCGAGCAGGGGCTTGAGCCATTGCAGATCCATAGAAGCAGCGCCTCCGGGGGTCGAGGATGTACCCGGCCGCGGCCTCCACGGCCGGGTGCTGACCTCTCCACCTTCTGCCAGAAGTGGCGCGCCCGCCACCCGCCGGGGCGGTTCAGTCCTCTCCTGCCGGCCCGTTCGCGATCTCCTCGTGGTGCCGGATGACCTCCTCGACGATGAACGCGAGGAACTTCTCCGCGAACACGGGGTCGAGGTCGGCCTCATGTGCCAGGTCCCGCAGCCGGGCCACCTGACGGGCCTCCCGGCCCGGGTCCGACGGCGGCAGCCCGCGGGCGGCCTTCAGGACTCCGACCTGCTGCGTCGCTTTGAAGCGCTCGGCAAGCAGGTAGACCAGCGCGGCGTCGATGTTGTCGATGCTGCCGCGGAGCCGGAGCAGCTCGGGGGGCAGCTCGTGGGGGGTCGAGTCGTTCACATGTCGATCCTAGGCGTGGGCGATGGGCCCGCCTGGGACCCTGCCGTCAGGCCGACTTCTCGCGCGGCGTCCGCTTGGTGCTCGGCGCCTCGCGCGGGACGAGCGTCGGGTTGACGTTCTCGAGCACCACCTCGCGCGTGATGACGACACGTTCCACGTCGTCGCGGCTCGGCACCTCGAACATCACCTGCTGCAGGACCTCTTCCATGATGGCCCGCAGCCCACGAGCCCCCGTGCCGCGCAGCAGCGCCTGGTCCGCGATGGCCGTGACCGCGTCGTCGGTGAACTCCAGCTCGACGCCGTCGATCTCGAACATGCGCTGGTACTGCTTGACCAGCGCGTTGCGCGGCTCGGTGAGGATCCGCACCAGCGCGCCCCGGTCCAGCGGGGAGACGGTGGTGATGACGGGCACGCGTCCGATGAACTCGGGGATCAGCCCGAACTTCAGCAGGTCCTCGGGCATGACCTCGTCGTACACGTCGATGTCGTCGGCGGAGTGCAGCGGCGCCCCGAAGCCGATCCCCCGACGGCCCGCGCGGGAGGTGATGATCTCCTCCAGGCCCGCGAAGGCCCCGGCCACGATGAACAGCACGTTCGTCGTGTCGATCTGGATGAACTCCTGGTGCGGGTGCTTGCGCCCGCCCTGCGGCGGCACCGACGCCGTGGTCCCCTCGAGGATCTTCAGCAGCGCCTGCTGCACGCCCTCGCCGGAGACGTCACGCGTGATCGACGGGTTCTCGCTCTTGCGGGCGATCTTGTCGACCTCGTCGATGTAGATGATGCCCGTCTCGGCCCGCTTGACGTCGTAGTCGGCGGCCTGGATGAGCTTGAGCAGGATGTTCTCGACGTCCTCGCCGACGTAGCCCGCCTCGGTCAGCGCCGTGGCGTCCGCGATGGCGAACGGGACGTTCAGCATCTTCGCGAGAGTCTGCGCGAGGTACGTCTTGCCGCAGCCCGTGGGGCCGATCAGCAGGATGTTCGACTTCGCGAGCTCGATCGCGTCCTCGCCGGCGGAGCCCGGGGCGCGGTTCTGCTCGCCCGCCTGGATCCGCTTGTAGTGGTTGTACACCGCGACGGCGAGGGACCGCTTGGCGGGCTCCTGCCCGACGATGTACTCCTCGAGGAAGGCGAAGATCTCCTTCGGCTTCGGCAGGTCCACCATGCCCACCTCGGTGGACTCGGCGAGCTCCTCCTCGATGATCTCGTTGCACAGGTCGATGCACTCGTCGCAGATGTAGACCCCAGGGCCCGCGATCAGCTTCTTGACCTGCTTCTGGGACTTGCCGCAGAACGAGCACTTGAGGAGATCGGCCCCGTCCCCGATGCGAGCCACGTCCGTCCCCTTCTCTCGTGTCGCCTCCGCCCGGCGGGCGGTGCGGTCATCCGCGGCCCCGCGCCCGAGTTGGACGCTTGACCGTGCTCCCACCATTGCACACCACGGACGCCGCCATGTCAGCCCGCCGGGCCGCAGCGCCCCCGACATGTCCCGGCCGGGCCCCGCGCGGGGGCCCGGCCGGGATCAGGTCAGGACGGCTCGACGGTGGTGGCGACGGCGCCCTTGCGGGACGCCAGCACCTGGTCGATCAGGCCGTACTCGAGGGCCTGCGCCGCCGTGAGGATCTTGTCGCGCTCGATGTCCTGGCGGATCTGCTCCACCGGACGGCTCGTGTGGTGCGCGAGGGTCTCCTCGAGCCACTCCCGCATCCGGATCAGCTCGTTGGCGTGGATCTCGATGTCGGACGCCTGCGCGTAGCCACCGTTCTCCATCGCCGGCTGGTGGATGAGCACGCGGGCGTTCGGCAGCGCGAGGCGCTTGCCGGGCGTCCCCGCCGCGAGCAGCACGGCGGCGGCCGAGGCGGCCTGCCCCAGGCAGACCGTCATGATGTGCGGCTTGACGTACTGCATCGTGTCGTAGATCGCCGTGAGCGCGGTGAACGAGCCGCCGGGCGAGTTGATGTACAGCGTGATGTCGCGGTCCGGGTCGCTGCTCTCCAGCACCAGGAGCTGGGCCATCACGTCGTCGGCGGACGCGTCGTCCACCTGCACGCCGAGGAACACGATGCGGTCCTCGAAGAGCTTGGTGTAGGGGTCCTGGCGCTTGAAGCCGTAGGCCGTGCGCTCCTCGAACTGGGGCAGCACGTAGCGGCTGCTCGGGGACGCGGGCGCCGCGCCTCCGAAGCCGCTCAAACGCCCGGCGCGGGCGATGAACTGGGACTCGATGCTCACTGGGGTTCTCCTCGTGTCTCGCGGTGGTCGGTCGGCAGCCCGGTCAGGAGCTCTCCGTGCCACCACCGCCCGTGACGGCGCCGGATGTGGTGACGACGTGGTCGATGAAGCCGTACTCGAGCGCCTCGGTCGCGGTGAACCACCGGTCACGATCGGAGTCGGAGTTGATCTGCTCGGGCGTCTTGCCCGTCTGCTCGGCGGTGAGCTCCGCGAGCGTCTTCTTCATGTGCATGATCAGCTGCGCGTTGATCCGCACATCCGTGGCCGTGCCGCTGATGCCGCCCGACGGCTGGTGCATCATCACGCGGGCGTGCGGCGTGGCGTAACGCTTGCCCTTGGCGCCCGACGAGAGCAGGAACTGCCCCATCGAGGCGGCCATGCCCATCGCGATCGTCGCGACGTCCGGGCCGATGTACTGCATGGTGTCGTAGATCGCCATGCCCGCGGTGATGGAGCCGCCGGGCGAGTTGATGTACAGCCAGATGTCCTTCTCAGGGTCCTCGGCTGCCAGCAGCATCATCTGGGCGCAGATGGCGTTCGCGTTCTCGTCGCGGACCTCCGTGCCGAGCCAGATGATGCGTTCACGCAGCAGCCGGTTGTAGATGCTGTCGTTGAGGCCGAGCCCCGCAGAGTCGGCCCGGGCGATCCCCGGCGTGTGGTCGTTCACGAAGGCTCCCTCGTCAGACTGTGTCGGCCGGACCCCGGATCACCCGAGTCCTGGCCCCTGCACGTGCTGCGACCCTAACGCGGCGCACCTGCCCCGAACGTCCCGCCGAGGCGTCTTTTCGCTGACGGCGCACACCGCCGCCCGGGCGCGGCGAAGGCCCCGCACCATGGGGGTGCGGGGCCTTCGCCGATTCAGCTGTGGATCAGGCCTTGGGCTCGTCCGTCGCCTCGGCCTCGTCGTCGAAGACGACGCCCTCGTCGTCGTCCGACACCGTCGCGGCGGCGGCCTCGGCAGCGGCGTCGGCGGCGTCAGCCGCGGCGTCCTCCTCGTCCGAGCCGATGAACTCCGACAGGTCGACCTCGGCGCCCGAGGCGTCCTTGACCGTGACCTGGCGCAGCGCGACCGCGAGGGCCTTGGAGCGCGCGACCTCGCCGACCATCGCGGGGATCTGGCCCTGCTGGTCGACCGTCTGGATGAACGTGTTCGGGTCCATGCCGTACTGGCGCGAGGCGCTCACCAGGTAGTCGAGCAGCTCGCTCTGGCTGACCTTGATCTCGAGCTTCTCGGCGAGGGTGTCCAGGAGGATCTGGTTGCGCAGCGCGGTGGCGGCCTGCTCGGCGACCTCGGCGCGGTGCTCGTCGTCCTCCATGCGGCCCTCGGACTCCAGGTGACGGGTCACCTCGGCCTCGATGACGCCAGCCGGGACCGGGACCTCGACGGCCGCGAGCAGCTGCTCGAGCAGCAGGTCGCGGGCCTGCACGGCCTGGTTCGAGGCCTTGATGCGGGCGGCCTGCTCGCGCAGGTCGTCCTTGAGCTCGTCCAGCGTGTCGAACTCGCTCGCGAGCTGCGCGAAGTCGTCGTCCGCGTCGGGCAGCTCACGCTGCTTGACGGTCGTGGCCGTCACGGTGACCTGGGCGGTCTCGCCCGCGCGCTCGCCACCGGCCAGCGCCGTCTC
This sequence comes from Cellulomonas cellasea, assembly GCF_030372105.1. Classification (GTDB taxonomy): domain Bacteria; phylum Actinomycetota; class Actinomycetes; order Actinomycetales; family Cellulomonadaceae; genus Cellulomonas_A; species Cellulomonas_A cellasea_A. Next base: position 90,198 of record NZ_JAUDBQ010000002.1, read on the forward strand.
GAACGTCGTGGTCTCGCCGGCGGACAGGCCCGTCAGCGCCTCGTCGAGGCCCTCGAGCATGTTGCCCGAGCCGATCTGGTAGCTGATGCCGCTGACCGAGTCGACCTGCTCGCCATCGATCTTCGCCTCGAGGTCCAGCACCACGAAGTCGCCCTCGGCGGCGGGGGTGTCGACGCCCACCAGCGTGCCGAAGCGCTCGCGCAGCGCGTCCAGGCGGCCCGTGACGTCCTCGTCGGTGACCTCGACGTCGTCGACCGACAGCGTGATGCCGTCCAGCTCGGGGACCGTGATCTCGGGGCGGACCTCGACCTCGGCGGTGAAGTGCAGCTCGCCCTCGGCGTCGGTGAGCTCGGGGACCTTCGTCACCTCGACCTCGGGCTGGCCCATCGGGCGCAGCTTGTTGTCGCGGACCGCCTCGGCGTAGAAGCCCGAGAGCCCCTCGTTGATGGCGTGCTCAAGCACGGCGCCACGACCCACGCGCTGGTCGATGATCCGCGGGGGGATCTTGCCCTTGCGGAAGCCCGGCACGTTCACCTGCTCGGCGATGTGCTTGTAGGCGTGGTCGATGCTCGGCTTGAGCTCGTCGTACGACACCTCGACGGTCAGCTTGACCTTGGTGGCGTCCAGGCTCTCGACGGCGCTCTTCACTTCAGTGGTCTCCAACTGCTCGGGGTGGTGCGCCGGAGTCTCCGGCCTGGTCGCGGGCGCGGGCCTCAAGGCGGTCAACGCGACTCGCAGGGCACGCGGCGGCGCGTGCGGGCAAGGAATCTGGACGCGCGCACCGGCCCATCGATCGTACGGCACCGCGCCGCCACGGTGCCACGCGCTGCGTCGACGCAGGCCACGCAGGCGCCCATCGAGGCGAGATTCGACCATGACTGGTCGGGATGGCGGTGTGCTGTTTCATGACATAGGCAACGCATGTCTCAGGACATAGGCAACACCGCTGGTGGTGTCGATGTCTGGGGATGACGCGTGCTCGCCTGGTCATCACCGCTGTCGTGCTCGAGGGCCGTTCACAGGCCGAGGTGGCTCGTGACTACGGGCTGTCTCGGGCATGGGTGAGTCGTCTGGTCGCCCGATACCGCGAGGTCGGCGAGGCGGCGTTCGAGCCCCGCTCACGGCGACCGCTGTCATCGCCGACGACGACGCCGGCCGAGGTCGTCGACCTGATCGTCGCCCTACGCCATCAACTGGCCAGCGAAGGCCTGGACGCCGGCGCGCACACCATCGCCTGGCACCTGGCCCACCACCACGGCCACCAGATCGCACCCGCCACGATCTGGCGCCATCTCAAAGCCGCCGGGCTCATCGAGCCAGCACCCAAGAAGCGCCCCCGCACGGCCTACATCCGCTTCGAGGCCGACCTGCCCAACCAGCTCTGGCAGACCGACTTCACCCACGTCCGACTCGCCGATGCCACCGACACCGAGGTCCTGACGTTCATCGACGACCACTCCCGGCTCGTGCTGGCCTGCACCGCCCACGACCGGGTCCGCGGACCCGACGTCGTGGCCACCTTCCGGGCCGCGATCAGCGACCACGGCGTCCCCGCCGCGGTCTTGTCCGACAACGGCATGGTCTTCACCACCCGCCTGGCCGGCGGACGCGGGGGACGCAACGGGTTCGAGTCCGAACTAGCCCGCCTGGGCGTCGAGCAACGCAACTCCCGCCCGAACCACCCCACCACCTGCGGAAAAGTCGAACGCGTCCAGCAGACCCTCAAGAAGTGGCTGACCGGCAGGCCCACCGCCACGACGATCCCCGAGCTGCAAGAGCTCCTCGACCAGTGGCGCGAGCACTACAACACCGCCCGACCCCACAGCTCCCTCGCCCGGCGCACCCCCGCGGCGGCCTACGCCGCGAAAGCCAAGGCCTACCCCACCGGCCGCGCCGGCGCCCACGAACGCGTCCGCCACGACCGCATCGACACCAACGGCAAACTCACCCTGCGCATCGCGGGACGCCTGCACCACATCGGCATCGGCCGGACCCACGCCCGAACCCCCGTGATCATGCTCATCGCCGACCTCAACGTCCGCATCGTGCACGCCATCACCGGAGAGCTCCTCCGCGAGCTCACCATCGACCCCACCAAGGACTACCAACCCCAACAACGCAACAAGCCGGACCCTGAGGGTCCGGCTTGTTGCTGATGTCCTGCGACATCACACTGGTCGGGATGGCGGGATTCGAACCCACGACCTTCCGCTCCCAAAGCGGACGCGCTACCAACCTGCGCCACATCCCGTGCGCCGCAGAGTCTAGTGCGCAGTGCCTGCTCAGCGCTGCGCCACGCGTCCAGGGCAGCGCGCCTGCACGACCACCCTGTCGGAGCCGCTAACCTAGACCCGCAGTCCGGCTCCGTGCCGGCCGCGCGGGTGTAGCTCAATGGTAGAGCCCCAGTCTTCCAAACTGGCTACGCGAGTTCGATTCTCGTCACCCGCTCCAGCCGTCCTCGCGCCCCACGTGGCGCTCTTGCTGGCCAGGCGCCGCGCTGGCGCCCGTCCGCACCGCCGTCACGCCACTGCTCATCCTCATGCCCTTCTTGCGCAGTGCGCGCGCCCGCTCGCCCGCGGAGCGCAGGCGCGGGTTGACGTACTCGTCGATGCCGAAGTTGATGAGGGACAGCGCCATGCCGAGCAGCGCGATGCACAGGCCGGCGGGGACGTACCACCACCAGAAGTCCGGGAAGGCGCCGTTCTGCTGCGCCCAGAACAGGATCGTCCCCCAGTTGAGGTTGGTGATGGGGATGACGCCGATGAACGCGAGCGTGGTCAGGCCCAGGACGGCGGCGGTGACGGTGCCCACGAAGCTCGAGGCGATGATCGCCGTGAGGTTGGGCAGCATCTCGACGGCGATGATGCGGTGCAGCGGCTCGCCGTTGGCGCGGGCGGCCTGCACGAAGTCGCGGTTGCGCAGCGACATGGTCTGGGCGCGCAGCACCCGCCCGCCCCACGCCCAGCCGGTGATGGCCAGCACCCCGGAGATGAGCAACAGGCTGGGGTTGTCGTACTGCGAGGCGACGATGATCATCAGCGGCAGGCCGGGCAGCACGAGGAACACGTTGGTCAGCGCCGAGAGCGACTCGCTGCGCCAGCCGATCACGTAGCCCGCGGTGACCCCGATCGCGACGGCGATCACCGTCGCGATGACGCCGGAGGCGAAGCCCACCACCAGCACGCCGCGCGCGCCGTAGACGATCTGGCTGAACACGTCCTCGCCCATGTGGGTGGTGCCGAGCAGGTGGTCCCATGACGGGGGCTGCTTGAGCGCGGCGAAGTCCTTGTCGAGCGGGCCGTAGGGGGCGATCAGGTCGCCGAAGACGGCCAGCAGGCAGAAGAACCCCAGGATGCACAGGCCGGTGATGGACTTGCCGTTGCGGAACATCGCGAAGGAGCGGCCGAGCCGGGCTCCGAGCGAGCGGCCGGAGGGGCTCCCGGGGGCGGGCGCCGCGTCGGCGGGCGCCAGGTCCTCCCCCGCCAGGGCGGCGTCGGTGAACGTCATGGCTCAGGCCTCCATCTGTCGGGTGCGCGGGTCGAGGGCGGCGTACGCGACGTCCGCCAGGATGTTCGCGATCAGGACGGCGAGGGTGATGACCAGGAACACGCCCTGCATCAGCGGGTAGTCCTTCGCGGTGGTGGCGTCGAGCAAGAGCTTGCCGACGCCCGGGTAGGAGAAGACGAGCTCCATGACGAGCGTGCCGCCCACGATGAACCCGAGGGACAGCGCGAAGCTCGACAGCTGCGGGAGCACGGCGTTGCGCGCCGCGTAGTGCACGAGCACCCGCCGGGGGCTCAGCCCCTTGGCCTCGGCGACTGTCACGTAGTCCTCGTCGAGGACGGTGACCATCATGTTGCGCATCCCGAGGATCCAGCCGCCGAGCGAGGCGACCACGATCGTCAGCGCGGGCAGCGTGCCGTGCGTGATCACGTCGCCCACGAAGTCCAGCGTCCAGCCGGGTCGCGAGCTCTTGTCATAGGCGTGCGAGGCGGGGAACCACCCGAGCGTGGTCGAGAACACCGCGATGGCGATCAGGCCCATCCAGAAGTACGGGACGGTCGAGAAGAACGTCGCGACGGGGACGGCGAGGTCGGCCCGGCTGCCGCGACGCCACCCGATGACCGCCCCAGCCGTCGTGCCGAGGAAGAAGCTGAGGACCGTCGCGATGCCGACGAGCCCGACGGTCCACGGGACGGCCGTCGCGATGACGTCGGTCACGGGCGCCAGGCCCTTGGAGAAGGAGCGCCCCAGGTCGCCGCTGAAGATCAGCCCCCAGTAATCGGCGTACTGCTGCGCGAGCGACTTGCCCGAGTCGAGGCCGAACAGGGTGCGGAGCGAGTCGATCGCCTCGGGGCTGACCTTCCCCTGGTTCTTCTGCAGGTACGCGGAGACCGGGTCGCCCTTCATCATGCGCGGCAGGAAGAAGTTGATGGTGATCGCCGCCCAGGCCGTGAACAGGTAGAAGGCGGCGCGGCGCAGGAAGAATCGCATCGGTCAGCTCCTCGCAGACGGCGTCGTCGTCGCAGACCCGGCGAAGTGCTTGTCCGGGTCGGGCGAGGCGTCGCGCAGCGCCCGGGTGTACTCGTGGCGGGGCCGCAGGATCACCTCGTCGGAGGGGCCGTGCTCGACGACCTTCCCGTGGTGCAGCACGATGATCTCGTCGCTGAAGTGGCGCGCCGTCGCCAGGTCGTGGGTGATGTACAGGACGCCCAGGTCGGCCTCGCGCTGCAGCTCGGCGAGCAGGTTCAGCACGCCGAGCCGGATGGACACGTCGAGCATCGAGACCGGCTCGTCGGCGATCAGCAACGAGGGCCGCGACGCGAGGGCCCGAGCGATCGCGACGCGCTGGCGCTGCCCGCCCGAGAGCTCATGCGGGCGCCGGTCGATCGTGGCGTCGGGGACGAGGTGGACGCGTTCGAGCAGGCGGCGCACCTCCTGCTCGACCTCGTCCTGGGGCGCCACGTGGTCGAGCCGCAGCGGCCGCTCGATGTGGTGGCGGATGGTGTGGTACGGGTTCAGTGACGCGAACGGGTCCTGGAACACCATGCGGACCTGCTGGCGGTAGCGGCGCAGCGCGCGGCCGCGGCGCGGGACCGGGGCGCCGTCGAGCAGGATCTGCCCGGAGCTCGCGCGCTCGAGCTGCGTGAGGATCTTGGCGATCGTCGACTTGCCGCTGCCGCTCTGCCCGACGAGCGCGATCGTCTGCCCCGACGTCAGGGTGAAGCTGACGTCGTCGAGAGCGAGCAGGTCGCCAGCGCCCCGGACCCTGTACCGCTTGCCGACATGCGCGAGCTCGAGGGTGGCCATCAGATCGTGCCTCCTGCCACGGCGACTGCGCCGTCGTCGTCGTGCGCGCCCCGCACGAAGCCGCCCCGCTCGCCCGTGAGGCTCGGGAACGAGCCGAGCAGGCGGCGCGTGTACTCGTGGCGCGCGTGGTGGTAGATGTTCTCGGCCGTGTCCAGCTCGACGATCCGGCCCTCGCGCATCACCGCGATCCGGTCGGAGATCTCCAGGAGCAGTGGCAGGTCGTGCGTGATGAAGATGACCGAGAACCCGAACTGCTCGCGCAGGTCCGAGATCTGACGCAGGATCTCGCGCTGCACCAGGACGTCGAGTGCCGTGGTGGGCTCGTCCATGATCATCAGCTGGGGTGTGAGCGCGAGCGCCATCGCGATCATCACGCGCTGGCGCATCCCGCCCGAGAGCTCATGCGGGTAGGAGCGCAGCCGGTCGCGGCCCACGCCGACCAGGTCGAGCAGCTCGGCGGCCTGCGCCCGGCGCTCCCCGCGGCCCATCCCCGGGCGGTGCGTCGAGAGGATGTCGTCGATCTGCCTGCCGACGGCCATGACCGGGTTGAGCGCGTTCATCGCGCCCTGGAACACCATCGACGCCTTGTCCCACCGGAACTGGCGCATCTCGCGCTCGGTCAGGGCGTTGAGGTCGATGTCGGCTCCGCCCTCGTCGTGGAAGACCGCCGAGCCGGCAGTGATCACGGCGGGGGGCCTCAGCAGGCGCTGGAGCCCGTACGCGAGGGTGGTCTTGCCGCAGCCGGACTCGCCGGCGAGCCCGAGGATCTCGCCGCGGCGCAACGTGAACGTGACGTCGCGGACGGCCTCGACCGGCGGGTCGACGTCGTAGACGACGCTGAAGTCCGAGACCGTCAGGAGGTTGTCGGTGCTCACTCGTGCTCCCAGTTCTGTCGAGGTGACGTGGCGCGGCGGCGCACGCGGGCGGCGGGCGCGAGTCGGGGGACCGCTCCCGCCCGCCGCCTGCGTGGGTGTGCCGCTCCCAGCGGGCCGAGGATCAACCCGCCGCGGTGAGCCTGGTCAGGATGAGCACCGAGATCGGCTGCGTCGGGTCCGGGTTGGCGTACGGGTCGTCGTCGCTCGGCCAGCCCGTGTAGCCGCGGGTGTTGTACTGCCCGATGAACGGCCGCGTCCCGATCGGCATCGCCGGGACCTCGTCGACGAAGATCTTCTGCACTGCCGCGAGCGCGGCGGCACGGGCCGCGTCCTCGGTCGCGCTCGCGTACTCGGCGAGGGCGGCGGTGGCGTCGGCGTTGTCGAACCGGCCGAAGTTGAAGTCGGCGGTCTCGCCCAGCGGCTCGAGCCAGCGGCCGTCCATGATGTCGCTGTACAGGTCGTACGGGGTGGCCCCCGTGTCGGTCCAGTGCAGGATCGCCTGGAAGTCGCCGGAGCCCTTGGCCGCCCACCAGGTGTCGGAGTCAGGCGTGTTGACCGTCGCGTCCACGCCCAGCGACTTGGCGGAGTCCGCGATCAGGCTGATGCCCGTCACGTAGTCGTTCCAGCCCTGCGGCACGCTCAGCTCGAAGGCGACGGCCTCGCCGTCGGGGTCCACGAGCTTGTCCCCCGCCCAGGTGTACCCGGCGGAGGTGAGGACCGCCTTGGCGGCGGCGACGTCGACCTTGAAGGACTTCTTCGCGAACGCGTCCGAGATGTAGGCGTCGCCCACCGGGGTGGGCAGGCCGGTGACCGAGGTGAGAGCCGGCACACCGCCCTCGCGGGCGATCTCGCGGTGCTTGTCCCGGTCGATCACCAGGTTCATGGCCTGGCGGAAGGCCACGTCGTCGAACGGCTTGGCCTGGGTGTTCACGAACATCGTGTCGATCCCCAGCCCGGCCGGGGCCCAGTACACGTTGTGCTCGGGATCCTTGTCGAGGTAGGCCGACTTGACGTTCGGGATGAACGCCTGGGCCCAGTCCGCGTCGCCGTTCGCGAGGGCCGTCGTGAGCGCGGTGTTGTCGTTGTACGAGACGTAGTACAGCGTCGGCACGGCGAGCTCGCCGCCCCAGTAGTCGTCGCGCGCGGTGAGCTCGACGCTCTGCGAGTTGAAGCTGCTCAGCACGTACGGCCCGGTGCCGACCGGCTCCGGGTTCGCGAACGTCGCCGGGTCGTCGACGGCCTCCCAGACGTGCTGCGGGACGATGTGCTTGTGCAGGACCTTGTCCTGCTTGACGTACATCGAGCTCGCGAACGAGATCGTGACGGCGTCGCCGTCGAGCGTCACCCCGGTCATGCCGAGCGCGGCGGTGTCGAGGGCGGCGACGTCCTTGAGCAAGTTGAACGTGAAGGCGATGTCCTCGGCGGTGAAGTCCTCGCCGTCGTTCCACTTGACGCCCTCGCGGGCCACGACCTTGACGGACGTGTAGTCGTCGGACCAGGTGATCTCCGACGCGAGCCACGGGCGGATCGGGTCGGTGGGGTCGACGGTGTTGACGAAGCCGAGCGGCTCGAGGATCGCGTTGATGTAGCCGAGCTTGAGGCCGGACGAGTCCCCGACCCACGGGTTGTTCGTCTCGGTGGCGATGGCGCCGTCGGGCTTGGCGATCGTGAGGGCGGCTCCCCCGCCCGAGGCGCCGCTCCCGGAGGGGCCAGCGCCCTCCGTGGCGCCGCCCGAGCACGCGGTGACGAGCAGCGCGGTCGCGAGTCCGAGCGCGACGGCCGAGGTCTTCAACCTCATCAGGGTCTCCTTACAGGGTGGTGGTTGACGGGGGTGCTGCCGTCGCGGCGCCCTGCCTGACGACAGGAGCACGCAACGCGAATGCGGACGTCGACGTCGACGTTCCGCGAACCGCGGTCTTCGGCTACTCCTCTGCGGTCTCGTCGGCCCGCGCCTGGACCGCGGTGTCCAGGCGAAGGTCACGGACAGAACGCCCTGCCCGGAGCCGGTACTCGCCCGGCGGCAGGACCCAGCTCTCAGTGGCGGTGTCCCACACCTCCAGCTGGCGGCGCAGGACGGTCACGGTGACGTGGGCAACGTCGCCTGCGGCGACATCGACGCAGGCGAAGCCGCCGAGCCAGCGCACCGGACGGTCATGACCGCCGACGGGCGCGCCCGTCGGCAGGGTGGGGCCCTCGACGTAGACCTGCACGGTCTCCCGCCCGGGACGGGCCCCGGTGTTGGTGATCACCACGGTGAGGACCAGGTCCCCCTCCGCGGTCGTGGCGACCTCGCCGATGCTGTCGTAGGACCAGGTCGTCCAGCCGAGGCCGTGCCCGAAGGGCGCGGCCGGGGTGCGGCCGGCGCGTTCCCAGCCGCGATAACCGACGTGCACGCCGTCGGTGTACTCGATGACGCCGTCGACTGGCCGCGCATGCGGGACGGGCACGTCGGCCTCGTCCGCGGGCAGGGTCCACGGCAGCCGGCCCGCCGGCTCGACGGCGCCCGAGATCACGTCCGCGAGAGAGTGCCCCGCCTCTTGGCCGGGGAACCATGCCCACAGGACGGTCCGGGCCCGGTCGAGCCAGGGCAGGACGACAGGCGCCCCCGCGTTGACGACCACGACCGCGGCGGGGGCGACGTCGAGCACCCGCTCGACGAGCTCGTCCTGGCGGCCGGGCAGCCGCAGGCCCGTGCGGTCCCAGCCCTCGGACTCGACCTCCTCGTTGGTGCCCACGACGACGATCGTCAGATCGGCGGCCCGGGCGGCCTCGACGGCTGCGGCGATCTCCTCGTCGGCGGTGGGGCCGGGCGCGCGGTGCCGCAGCTCGGCGCGGACCAGGTTGCCGTAGCCCTGCGCGCGGATCACCCGGTGCGTGGTGGCGATCTCCACCCGGCGGGGCTCGACCACGTGCACCTCGGCGGGGACGCCCTCGGGGTTGTTGATGGTCGAGTCGAGGATCACCTCGACGCCGACCTCGTCGGCGGACTGCGAGACGAGCAGCCCGTCGACGGTCGCGGTGTGGGCGCCAACGGTCCCCACCTCGATCCGGTGCTCCCCCGGCTCATCCAGCAGCACGTCGAACCGCAACGCGACGGAACCGACCTCGTCGGGCAGGTCGCGCAGCCAGCCGTCCCAGGCCGCGAGCGCGAAGGCGCGCAGTGGTGAGCCGTCGGCTGCCAGGTAGGTGACCTCCACAGCGACGCCAGCCAGGCCGCGGGCCTCGACGTCGAGGCGCGGAGCGAGGACGCGCGGGTCGCCGCCGCGGGCGACAGTGACCTGGGCTCCGGGGTACCGGGCGGCGAGCCCCTCGGCGGGGGTCACGACATGGCGGGGGCGCACCGTCGAGCTGCCTCCGCCGAGCACATGGGGGCGTACCGCGTTGGGCCCGACGAGGGCGATGGACGCGGGCTCAGGGCGGTCCCACACCGGGTTCTCGGCGTCGGCCCGCAGGACGACTGTGGACTGCGCCGCGGTGCGACGGATCAGGGCGGCGAGGTCGCCGGTGGCGGTCACCGGCCTGGCCGCCTGGTCGAGCGCGCCGACGCGGCGGGCCAGGAGCAGGAGGCGGGCGACCTTGTCGTCGATGACCGCCTCCGGCACCCGGCCGTCGCGGACCGCGTCGAGGAGGGCGCCCTCCCAGGGGCCGCCCGGCCCGGGCATCACCAGGTCGAGGCCGCCGAGCGCCGGGGCAACGGTGGTGCGGGTGGCCACCCAGTCGGACACGACGACGCCGTCGAAGCCGAGCTCGCCCTTGAGCAGCTCGGTCAGGAGGTGGCGGTGGTCGGTCATCGGGCGCGCCTCGACGGTGTCGTCCACCTGGTTGTAGGCGGCCATCACCGACCATGCCCCCGCCGCGACCGCGCGCTCGAACGGCGCGAGGTAGACCTCGCGCAGGGTCTGCGGGTCGAGGTGGGAGATGTACGTGGTGCGGTCTGTCTCGGAGTCGTTGGCCACGTAGTGCTTGACGCATGCGGCCACGCCCTGGTCCTGCAGCCCGCGCACGACCTGGGCGCCGATCTCGGCGGTGAGCAGCGGGTCCTCGGAGTAGCACTCGAAGTGCCTGCCGCCGACGGGGGTGCGCTGGATGTTGACCTGCGGGGCGAGCACGACGTCCACGCCGTGGTCGCGCGCCTCGCGGGCGAACGCCTGGCCGGTCTCGTAGGCGACGTCGCGGTCCCATGTGGCGCTGATCGCGGAGGGGGCGGGGAACAGCGCGGAGGTCTCGCCTTCGACCTCGCCCAGTCCCCGGACGCCGACGGGCCCGTCCGAGACCGCGACGGGCCGCAGGCCGAGGCCGGGGTCGCCGTGGAGCCGCCAGGCCGACTCCCCGGTGAGGAGGCGGACCTTCTGCTCGAGCGGGAGGCCGTGGGCCGTCACGCGCAGCGCCGCGAGCTCTGGAGAGCTCTGGCCTGCCTGGAGGGACTGCGTCGTCACCACGGGCTCCTCGTCGTCGAGAGTGCGTGGGCGTTACCTTACAGCCCAGTCAGTAAGTTGCCAACCCCCGCATTCTCGCAGGTCAGAGGGCATATTGAGATCTGGGTGCCAGCAGATCAGTGTGGAAACGCGTGTCCCGCGCGTACACTCGCCGCCCAAGAGGGGCTGCCTCGCATCAAGGCGCAGACCCCGACCACGCGACGGCGCACGACAGGATGTGACCCACGCCGATGAGCACCACGAAGCGGCCGCCACGGGCACGGCCCGAGACCCTGCGGCGACGTCAGGAGATCCTTGACGCCGCGATGACGACCTTCGGCAGCAAGGGCTTCAACAACGGGCCGCTCACCGAGATCGCGGAGCAGGTCAACATGACCCACGCCGGGATCCTGCACCACTTCGGCTCCAAGGATCAGCTCCTCCTCGAAGTGCTCAGCCACCGCGACCGCACCGACGTCGCCGAGTTCGACGACCAGCACATCCCCGGCGGGGTGGACCTGTTCCGGCACCTCGTGCGCACCGCGTTCCTCAACGCCCAGCGCATCGGGATCGTGCAGGCGTACGCGGTGCTGTCCGCGGAGTCCGTCACGGACGACCACCCCGCGCGCACCTACTTCGAAGGCCGGTACCAGACGCTGCGCGGCGAGACGGCGGAGGCCTTCGAGCTGCTCTGCCGCGAGCGCGGGATGGACGTTCCCGAGACCGTCGCCCACGCCTCGGCGGCGATCCTCGCGGTCATGGACGGCCTCCAGGTCCAGTGGCTGCTCGACCCGACGCAGGTCCAGCTCGGCGAGGCCAGCGCGTTCGCCATCGAGGCGATCGTCGCCGCAGTCCTCTCCCCCCAACCCTCCGCGCTCGGCGACCCCGAGACGTGGCCGGCCAAGCCCGGGCACGCCACTCCCGCGACCACCAGCTGACAGCGCAGGCTGCCCCGCCCACGACTCGCCCCGCGATGACCTCCTGCCTAGCCTGGCAGGACCAGCGACAGGGGGGCGTCCATGCTTGCCCACGACGACATCACGATCGATCCGGCGCTCGCGGACTTGTACCGAGACCTGCACCGGCATCCCGAGCTCGGATTCCAGGTGCACCGGACCGCGGGGATCGTCGCGGACCGGCTCGGCAGCCTGGGCTTCGACGTCACCACCGGGGTCGGCCAGACGGGCGTGGTCGGACTGCTGAGGAACGGCCCGGGCCCGGTCGCGCTGCTACGGGCCGACATGGACGCCCTGCCGGTCAAGGAGGACACCGGGCTCGACTACGCGAGCACCGTCACGACGACCGACCAGGACGGCAAGACCGTTCCCGTCGACCACGCGTGCGGCCACGACCTGCACACCACGTGCCTGCTGGGCGCCGCCGAGGTGCTGGCCCACGACACCGCGAGCTGGTCCGGCACGCTGCTACTCGTGTTCCAGCCCGCCGAGGAGCTGGGCGCCGGAGCCCAGGCCATGGTCGACGACGGGCTGTACACGCGGTTCCCGAAGCCCGACGTGGTGCTCGGCCAGCATGTGGCGCCGTTCCCCGCAGGCAAGATCGCCGCGCACCCCGGCCCGGCGTACGCGGGCTCGGACTCGCTGCGGGTGCGCCTGGTCGGCAAGGGGGCGCACGGCTCGATGCCGCAGGCGTCCATCGACCCCATCGTCATGGCCGCCGCGACCGTGCTGCGCCTGCAGACGGTCATCTCCCGGGAGATCCCGAGCACGGCCACAGCGGTGCTCACCGTCGGCTCGGTGCACGCCGGCGACGCGGCGAACGTCATCCCGGGCGACGCCGAGCTGCAACTGAACATCCGGAGCTACGACACCGATGTCCGGCAGCACATCCTCGACGGCGTCGACCGCATCGTGCGGGGCGAGGCCGCGACGGCGGGTGCGCCGCAGGAGCCGACGATCACCGAGATCGAGCGGTTCCCCGTGGTGGTGAACGACCCCGTGGCGCTGCAGAAGACCCTCGACGCGTTCGCGGCGTGGCTCGGAGCGGACAAGGTCATGGACCCCGGCGCCGGGGCCGGCAGCGAGGACGTCGGCATCTTCGCGACCGCCGCCGGCGCGCCCCTGTCCTACTGGCTGCTGGGCGGCACCGACCCCTCGCTGTTCACCACCGGGGACATGACCGACCCGGCGCTGCGGACCGTGCCCTCCAACCACTCCCCGCACTACGCGCCCGTCATCGAGCCGACGCTGACGATCGGCGTGAGCGCGCTCGTCATCGCCGCACGGACCTGGCTGCCGCCCGCGTGAGCGCCGCCGCTCCCCCGGCGAGCCCGTCCGCATTCTGAGATCTAGTCTGAATCGGACACGGAGCCGCCCGTGGGGGGCGACTCGCCGAGCGAGGAGGAGCACCGTGCCGAGCAACAGAGCCGTTGCCTACAAGGGGCCGGGTGTCGTCGAGGTCATCGACACCGACTACCCCGATTTCGAGCTGCACGACGGGCCAGGGGTGAACCCGGCCAACATCGGGAGGAAGGTCGAGCACGGCGCGATCCTCAAGACTGTCGCGACCAACATCTGCGGATCCGACCAGCACATGGTGCGCGGGCGCACCACGGCGCCGCCGGACTTGGTGCTGGGCCATGAGATCACCGGCGAGGTGGTCGAGGTGGGCTCGGACGTCGAGTTCATCAAGGTCGGCGACCTGGTGTCGGTGCCGTTCAACATCTCGTGCGGGCGATGTCGCAACTGCAAGGAGCGCAAGACCGGCGTCTGCCTGAATGTGAACCCGGACCGCCCGGGCAGCGCGTACGGGTACGTGGACATGGGCGGCTGGGTCGGCGGGCAGGCCGAGTACGTGCTGGTGCCCTACGCCGACTGGAACCTGCTGAGGTTCCCGGACAAGGACCAGGCGATGGAGAAGATCCTCGACCTGGCGATGCTGTCGGACATCTTCCCCACCGGCTTCCACGGGGCGGTGACGGCAGGCGTCGGAGTCGGGTCCACCGTCTACGTCGCAGGCGCCGGGCCCGTCGGGCTCGCCGCGGCGACGAGCGCCTTGCTGCTGGGGGCGTCGGTGGTGATCGTCGGCGACATGAACGCCGACCGGCTCGCCCAGGCCCGCAGCTTCGGCTGCGAGACGGTCGACCTCACCCAAGGGGACCCCGCCGACCAGATCGAGCAGATCCTCGGCGTCCCCGAGGTCGACTGCGCCGTCGACGCCGTCGGCTTCGAGGCGAAGGGGCACGGGTCCGACTCCGGCCACGAGGCCCCGGCGACAGTCCTCAACTCGCTGATGGACATCACCGCCGCCGGCGGCGCGCTCGGCATCCCCGGGCTCTACGTCACCGGCGACCCGGGCGGCATTGACGAGGCCGCGCAGAAGGGCTCGCTGTCACTGAGCCTCGGCACCGGGTGGGCCAAGTCGCTGTCCTTCACCACCGGCCAGTGCCCCGTCATGAAGTACAACCGGGGCCTGATGATGGCGATCCTCGGCGACCGCGTGCACATCGCGGACAACGTCAACGCCGTCCCGATCTCGCTCGACGAGGCGCCGACGGGGTACGCGGAGTTCGACGCCGGGGCTGCACGCAAATACGTGCTCAACCCGAACGGGTACCTCGCCGCGGCCTGAGCGACGCGGTGCGGAGGGGTGGTTGATGCCGACCGCCCCTCCGCGCACCACCACTTGATTCTCCGCGTGGGCGCTGCTGGAGTACCGGCATGAGCCTCCTCCTACCCCAGGACCGCGTGCTGCTGACGGGCGACTCGATCACCGACTGGGGCCGTGACCGCTCCGACCCGACGAGCCTGGGCACGGGGTACGCGATGGTCGTGGCGTCGCTCGCCGGGGCCCGACGCCCGGACCTCGGGTTGACGTTCCTCAACCGGGGCGTCGGCGGCGACACCTCCACGATGCTGCGCGACAGGTGGCAGCGCGACGCGCTCGACCTGCAGCCCACCGTCGTGTCGATCCTCATCGGCGTCAACGACACCTGGCGGCGCTTCGAGGGCGGAGGGGCGCCCACGTCGACCGACGAGTACGAGGACGCGCTCCGGTCGATCCTCGACGCGACGCGGGACGCCCTGGGCGCGCGGATCGTGCTCATCGAGCCGTTCCTCGCGCCGGTCAAGCCCGAGCAGCACGCCTGGCGCTCCGACCTGGACCCGCGCATCGCTGTGGTGCGACGCCTGGCGGCCGAGCACCGGGCGACGCTCGTGCCGGCGGACGGGCTGTTCGCCGCGGCCGCGGTGCGCACCTCCCCCGAGCAGTGGTGCTTCGACGGCGTGCACCCGACGGCGGCCGGGCACGGGCTGCTCGCGCAGGCGTGGCTCGACGCGGTGGGCGTGCGCTGACCACGGCGCCGTTCCGCTCTGGGTGGACGACCTTTGCGCACGTCAGCGCGACGGGATAGCGTCATAGGCATCTGCGACCGCCAACCTGGAAGAGGGTGAGCACGATGCGCACGCGCACGCACGCCGCCTCCTCCTGTTCGGCCGTCGGCGACGCGACGCAGTGTTCACACACGCGGTGCTGTCGCACGCACTGCTGTCGATAGAGCGCTGGCCGCTCCACCTCTGACGGTGGAGGCCCGACGCCGGGCATCTGTCCCCGCGCCAGCGCTCGCCCCACCTCGCACCATCGCCGCGCGCGATCGCGTCCGGCGCTCCCCTGGCCGCCCCCGGCGGTCCCGTTCAGACGAGGACGACATGGCCCGCATCTACGACGACGCGACGAAGCTCATCGGCAACACCCCGCTCGTGCGCATCAACCGGCTGACCGAGGGGCTCGGCGCGACGGTCGTCGCGAAGCTCGAGTTCTACAACCCGGCCAACTCCGTGAAGGACCGCCTGGGCGTCGCGATCGTCGACGCCGCCGAGGCGTCGGGCGAGCTGCCCCCGGGCGGCACCATCGTGGAGGCCACGAGCGGCAACACGGGCATCGCGCTGGCGATGGTCGGCGCGGCGCGCGGCTACGACGTGGTGCTGACCATGCCCGAGACGATGTCGAAGGAGCGGCGCGCCCTGCTGCGCGCGTTCGGCGCCGAGCTGGTGCTGACGCCCGGCTCGGAGGGCATGAAGGGCGCCGTCAACAAGGCCGAGGAGATCGCGAAGGAGCGTCCGGGCTCGGTGCTCGCGCGCCAGTTCGCGAACGAGGCCAACCCGGAGATCCACCGCCGCACCACGGCCGAGGAGATCTGGGCGGACACGGACGGCGAGGTCGACATCGTCGTCGCCGGCATCGGCACGGGCGGCACCATCACGGGTGTCGGCCAGGTGCTCAAGGAGCGCAAGCCGAGCGTGCAGATCGTCGGCGTGG
Source organism: Cellulomonas cellasea (assembly GCF_030372105.1). Classification (GTDB taxonomy): domain Bacteria; phylum Actinomycetota; class Actinomycetes; order Actinomycetales; family Cellulomonadaceae; genus Cellulomonas_A; species Cellulomonas_A cellasea_A. The sequence goes on from NZ_JAUDBQ010000002.1 coordinate 106,072, forward strand.
AGCCGGCCGAGTCGGCCATCCTCAACGGCGGCGCCCCCGGCCCGCACAAGATCCAGGGCATCGGGGCGAACTTCATCCCCGAGGTGCTGGACCAGAAGGTCTACGACGAGATCATCGACGTGAACGCCGAGACTGCCGTCGAGGTCGCGCGCCGCGCCGCGAAGGAGGAGGGGCTGCTCGTCGGCATCTCGTCCGGCGCCGCGCTCGACGCCGCGATCCAGCTCGCGGGCCGCCCGGAGAACGCGGGCAAGCTCATCGTCGTGATCATCCCGTCCTTCGGCGAGCGCTACCTGACGTCGATCCTCTACGCGGACCTGCTGGACTGACGTGCCCTTCTCCATGCTGAGCCGGTTCGTGCGCGTGCTGCGCGACGACCTCGAGGCAGCGCGCCGCCGTGACCCGGCGGCGCGCTCGAACCTCGAGGTCGCACTCGGCTACCCCGGCGTCCATGCCGTATGGGCATACCGGGTGTTCCACCGGATGTGGCGCGAGCCTGGCCTGCGGCTGCCCGCGCGTCTGCTGTCGCAGGCGACGCGGGCCGCCACCGGCATCGAGATCCACCCCGGGGCGCAGATCGGCCACCGGCTGTTCATCGACCACGGCATGGGCGTGGTCATCGGCGAGACCTCCGTGGTGGGCGACGACGTGGTGCTGTTCCACGGCGCGACGCTGGGCGGCAAGGCCATGCGCAAGGGCAAACGGCATCCGACCCTCGGCGACGGCGTGGTGGTCGGCGCGGGGGCCAAGATCTTGGGGCCGGTGTGGATCGGCGACGGCGCGCAGATCGGCGCGAACGCGGTGGTGCTCGACGACGTGCCCCCGGGCGCGGTCGCCGTCGGCGTCCCGGCGCAGGTGCGCACGCGGCCGGTGGCCTCGCCCTCCGCGCATGAGGTCGACGATCCCGCGATCTACATCTGAGGGTCGCCCACTTGTTCTAGTTGTGCGCTAACAACTAGAGTGCACTCATGCTCTTCCGCGTCGACCCGTCGTCCCCGGAACCTCTCTTCGCCCAGATCGGCGACCAGGTCCGGGCTGGCATCGTGCGCGGCGAGCTCACCCCCGGCATGCGCCTGCCCTCCGCACGCGACCTCGCCGCCTCGCTCGACATCAACCTGCACACGGTGCTCCGCGCCTACCAGGACCTGCGCGACGAGGGCGCGATCGAGCTGCGGCGCGGCCGCGGCGCCGTCGTCAGCGCCCACCCGGCGCAGGACTACCGCCCCCTGCACGAGGCCATCGAGACCGTCGTGAGGATCTCCCGCGAGCTCAGCCTCTCCCCCGAGACCACCACAGCACTGCTCCGAGAGGCCTTGCGATGACGTCCTCCCCCACCCTCGCGCCCGCCACCGACGGCGCCTCGGCGCGCCCGCGCGTGCCGCACCGGACGCTCACGTCGGTGCTGACCCTGCTGGTCCCCGCACTCGTGTTGGCCGCCACCGCCGTGGTCGCGTTGTCCTGGGCTCCGGACCTGCCCGATCCGGTCGCCTCCCACTTCGGCGCCGACGGCCCCGACGGGTTCAGCTCGCTGCGCGCGTTCGTGTGGACCAGCGTCGGGATCGGCGCGCTGCTCGCCGTCCTCGGGTGGGGCATTGCCGCCGTGGTCGGGCGCGCGAGCACGGCACGCCGGACAGGCGTCGGCGCCGCCGTCGGCGGCTCGCTGCTCCTCGCCACCACGGTGCTGGGAACCCTCGACGCGCAGCGCGGGCTCACTGACGCCGCGGAGGCTGGCGACATCAGCGGGGTCGTCCTGCTCTGCCTCGTCATCGGCGGCATCGGCGGGGCCCTCGCGGCGCTGCTCACCCCCGGCGACCGGCCGCAGCCCACCACCGACCCGGTGCCCCCGACGGCGACACGGGTGCCACTGGCGCCCCAGGAGCGCGCGACGTGGGTCCAGCGGGTCACCGGCCGCTCGATGATCGCCGTCGCGGGGACGCTGGTGGTCGTGGCGGTCATCACCGCGCGGGTCGCGGACAGTCCCGTGGCGTTGGCGCCGCTCGCCGTGGTGCTGGTCGTCCTGCTGGCGCATGTGCAGTTCACCGTGACGGTGGACAGCCGCGGGCTGCGGGTGCGCTCACTGCTGGGCTTCCCCCGGCTGACCGTCCCGGCGGACGAGGTGCTGCACGCCGAGGAGGTGTCGGTGTCACCGCTGCGGGAGTTCGGCGGTTGGGGCTACAGGGTCGGCGCGAGCGGCCGGGTCGGCATCGTGGTGCGCCAGGGCGCGGCGCTGCAGGTGACGCGCACCGGCGGGCGGGTCTACGTGGTCACCGTGGACGACGCCGCCACCGGCGCCGCCCTGCTGAACACCCTCACCGCGCGCACCCGCTGACATCGGCCGGCCGTCTCAGCGGACAGACGGCCGCCCACCGTGCAGGATGGGGTCTCTCGACGACGAGATGAGGCTTGGCGATGCGACTCGGCTATCACACCGGCTACTGGTCCGCGGGCCCCCCGCCCGGCGCGCAGGAGGCGGTGATCGCCGCCGACCGGCTCGGGCTGGACTCGGTGTGGACGGCTGAGGCCTACGGCTCGGACGCGTTCACGCCGCTTGCCTGGTGGGGTTCGCGCACGTCGCAGATCCGTCTGGGCACGGCGATCGCGCAGCTCTCCGCCCGCACCCCGACCGCCGCCGCGATGGCCGCCCTTACGCTCGACCACCTCTCCGGCGGGCGGTTCGCCCTCGGCCTCGGAGCGTCCGGCCCGCAGGTGGTGGAGGGCTGGTACGGCCAGCCGTACCCGCGCCCGCTGGCCCGCACGCGCGAGTACATCGCCATCGTGCGCGACGTCCTGGCCCGCGAGGCGCCCGTCACGCATGACGGCGACTTCTACCAGCTCCCCTATGTGGGCGGCGCCGGGCTGGGCAAGGCGCTGCGCTCCACGGTGCACCCGCTGCGCGCCGACCTGCCGATCCTGCTTGCCGCGGAGGGCCCCAAGAACATCGCCCTCGCCGCGGAGATCTGTGACGGCTGGCTGCCGATGTTCTACTCCCCGCGGATGGACGCCACGTACCGCGAGCTGCTCGCGGACGGCTTCGCCAAGCGGCCCGCCGGGGCCAGCGCCGTCGAGGACTTCGAGGTGACGGCCACCGTCCCCGTGGTGCTCGGCGACGACGTGGAGAAGGCGGCCGACACCGTGCGGCCGTTCATCGCGCTGTACGCGGGCGGCATGGGGGCGAAGGGCGCCAACTTCCACCGCGACGTGCTGGACCGCCTCGGGTACGGCGAGGCCTGCGACGAGATCCAGGCGCACTACCTGGAGGGCCGGCGGGCGGAGGCCGCGGCGGCGGTGCCGCTCGAGCTCGTGCAGGACATCGCGCTGGTGGGGCCGCCGGAGGCGATCCGCGCGCAGCTTCCCGCATGGAAGGACACCGCGATCACGACGATGCTCGTGCAGACGGACCCGAGGATGCTGCCGGCGATCGCCGACCTGCTCGCCTGAGTCCCTCGGCCGCCGCGGGCGCCTGCTGTGCAGTGGGCCCGCGGCGGAGCCATGCCCGGGCGCCCGACTGTCGAGACGACTCGTTGCCTCACCACCCTCTGACCGCTACTCTCATCCCGTTCCCACCAGGTGAACACCGCGTCTCAGAGTATGGACGCACCTCACGAGCGGAGAGGCAGGCCGGCCGATGTCGCACCCGATGCCCGTCTCCCGCCACCGCCAGAGCCGCTGTCGGCCCCGCCGCTGCTGTTGTTGTCCGCAGCCGCACCGCCCCCGCGTCTGACGCCTCGACGCGCACCACGACCCCGGTCCCCCGCCGGGCTCGCATGGGCCGGTGCACGACCTCGCCCGCAGTGTGCGCGGCACCCGGCCCCGGTGAACCCGCCTGAGCCGACAGTGCCCGCCTGACCCCCCCAGGACGGCCATGGCCATCACGACCACCAGCACGCGCTCGGCGCTCGACGTCGCCCTGAGCGGGGTGCGCCGCACCTTCACCACGCCCACCGGTCCCCGCACCGTCCTCTCCGGCGTCGACCTGCGGCTGCGCGCCGGGGAGATCGTCGCGATCCTCGGGCCCTCGGGCTGCGGCAAGTCGACGCTGCTGCGCCAGGTGTCCGGCCTGGACACGCCCGACGCCGGCCAGATCCTCATCGACGGCGGCCCGGTCACCGGCATCGACCGGCGCACCGCCGTCGCGTTCCAGGAGCCCCGGCTGCTCCCCTGGCAGACCCTCAGCCAGAACGTCGCGCTCGGGCTCCCCCGCGGGACGCCGAAGCCAGAGGGCCGCCAGCGCGTGGCCGAGCTGCTCGAGCTGGTCGGCCTGACCGCGTCGGCCGGGCTGCGACCGCGCCAGGTGTCCGGCGGCATGGCGCAGCGCGCGTCACTGGCACGGGCCCTGGCCCGCAACCCCGGCGTGCTGCTGCTCGACGAGCCCTTCGGCGCCCTCGACGCCCTCACGCGCCTGAAGATGCAGGACCTGCTGCTCGACGTGCACGCCGCCGAGCCCACCACCGTGCTGCTCGTGACGCATGACGTGGAGGAGGCGCTCTACCTCGCCGACCGCGTGATCCTGCTGACCACCCTCGCCGCCGAGCACGCCGCGGACAGCTCGATCCAGTCCGTCATCGACGTGCCGGGCGCACGCCCCCGCGACCGCGCCGACGCGGCCCTCGCCGCGCTGCGCGCGAGCCTGCTCGAGGGACTCGGCGTCGACACCCACCACCGGCCCCAGCCGGACCCTGATCAGCACCACTCCATCTGACCTGCCCCCACCCCCTCCCCTGGAGAGACCATGCAGATCCGTACCGCCCTGTCGCTGACAGCGACGACGCTCGCCGCCGCCCTGCTGCTCAGCGGGTGCGTGAGCGGAGAGGGTGGCGTCACCGACAAGGCCCCCGAGCCCGACGCCACCGAGGTCGCCGCCGAGGGCTGGAGCGCCGACACGCTCACGCTCGACTTCGCGACGTACAACCCGCTGAGCCTGGTCATCAAGGACCAGGGCTGGCTCGAGGCCACGCTCGGCGACGACGTGACGGTCAACTGGGTGCAGTCGGCAGGCTCGAACAAGGCCAACGAGGCGCTCCGCGCGGGCGCCATCGACGTGGGCTCCACAGCCGGATCGGCCGCGCTGCTCGCCCGCTCGAACGGCTCGCCGATCGTCGCCATCGACATCTACTCGCAGCCGGAGTGGGCCGCGATCGTCGTCCCGCAGGGCTCGGACATCACGTCGGTGGCCGACCTCAAGGGCAAGTCGGTGGCCGCCACCAAGGGCACCGACCCGTACTTCTTCCTGCTGCAGGCGCTCGAGGAGGCCGGCGTCGGCCTCGACGAGGTCGAGGTGCAGAACCTGCAGCACGCCGACGGCAAGGCAGCGCTCGAGTCGGGCGCCGTCGCCGCGTGGTCCGGGCTGGACCCGCTGATGGCGGCCAGCGAGGCCACCGCGGGCTCGAAGCTCGTCTACCGGAACATCGACTTCAACACCTACGGGTTCCTCAACGCCACGGAGACGTTCCTGGAGAAGAGCCCCGACCTGGCGCAGCTCGTGGTGGACGCCTATGAGAAGGCGCGCGCCTGGGCCCAGGAGAACCCCGACGAGGTCGTCGCGATCCTCGCCGAGGTCGCGGGCATCGACCCGGCCGTCGCGAAGACGGTGATCACCGAGCGCACCAACCTCGCGGTCGACCCGGCCCCGGGCGAGGCGCAGCGCAAGGTGCTCGAGATCGTCGGCCCGATCTTCGTCGAGTCCGGCGATGTCGCCAGCCAGCAGCTCATCGACGACGCCCTCGCGAAGCTGCTCGACGACACGTACGTGAAGAAGGCCGACCCCGCGAACGTCACGGGCTGACGCACCACAGCCCCTGGCCCGGCCCGCGCGGCCGGGCCAGGGGCGCCACCGTCGCCTCCCCCGCGGCGGAACCGCACCACGCACACCTCAGGAGCACTCATGTCCGTCCCCGTCGGGATCCCCGGTTACGGCCCGGTCACGGACGACGCCGGCCGGACGCTGCCCGCCGTGCGCGCGTTCAACCCGTTCGACACCGCGGGCCGTGAGCCCTCCGGCCCGCACCGGTCGGATGACACGCCCCCGGGCCGGCGACCGCGTGCCCTCACCGAGCGTCGGGCAGTGCGAGCCCTGGCGGGCCTGGCGCTGCCCGCGCTCCTACTGGCGCTGTGGCAGTGGGTCACCACCACCGGGCGGGTGCCCACGTACCAGCTCCCGACGCCCGAGTCGGTCTGGCTGGCGGCGATCGACCTGGCCGAGCGCGGGCTGCTCGGCCAGTACGTGGCCATCTCGACGCAGCGCGTGCTCATCGGCTTCGCGGTGGGCGCGCTGCTCGGGCTCGCCGTGGGCGCGCTGGTCGGGCTGTCCCGGGTCAGCGACGTGCTGCTGGCCCCGACGCTCGGCGCGGTGCGCGCCGTCCCGTCCCTCGCCTGGGTGCCGCTGCTGCTGCTGTGGGTCGGCATCAACGAGGACTCCAAGCTCATCCTCATCGCGATCGGCTCGTTCTTCCCGGTCTACACGACCGTCGCTGGCGCGCTGCGGCATGTGGACCCGCACCTGGTCGAGGCCGGCCGCGCGTACGGGCTGACCGGCGCGCGATTGCTCGCCCGCGTCCAGCTCCCCGCCGTGGTGCCCACAGTCATCTCCGGGCTGCGGCTCGCCCTCGCGCAGTCGTGGCTGTTCCTGGTGGCCGCGGAGTTGCTGAACTCCTCGATGGGCCTGGGCTTCCTGCTGCTCGACTCCGGCCAGAACGGCCGCATCGACCGGATGATCCTCGCGATCGTGCTGCTCGCCGTGCTCGGGAAGCTCACCGACTCGCTGATCGGCGTGGCCGAGAAGTCGCTGCTGCGGAGGTGGGCGTGAGCACCGACGTGGGCAACCCGACGATCTCCGCGCTGCAGATCGAGGACCGCGCCTTCCCGGCGCCCGCCGAGTTCGCCGCGCAGGCCAACATCGGCCCGGCCGAGCACGCCCGGCTCCTGGCCGCGGCCGCCGCCGACCCGATCGCCTTCTGGGAGGACGCCGCGCGCCGGCTGCAGTGGGACACCCCCTGGCACACCGCGCACACCTGGTCCCCCGCGGTTCCCGTCCCCAACGGCGAGCCCGACGAGCTGACAGTGCCGCAGGCGCAGTGGTTCGTGGGCGGGCGGCTCAACGCGGCCGTGAACTGCGTGGACCGGCACGTCGACGCTGGGCGCGGCGACAAGGTCGCATTGCACGTCGAGGGCGAGCGGGGCGACCGCCGCTCCATCACCTACGCCCAGCTCCAGCGCGAGGTCGCGCAGGCCGCGCACGCGCTGACCGCGCTCGGCGTCGGCAAGGGCGACCGGGTGGTCGTCTACCTGCCCGTCATCGCCGAGACGGTGGTCGTGACCCTGGCCATCGCCCGGATCGGCGCGGTGCACTCGCTGGTCTTCGGCGGGTTCTCCGCGGAGGCCGTCCGGTTCCGTGTGCAGGACACCGGCGCCAAGGTGCTGGTCACCAGCGACGGGCAGTTCCGCCGCGGCCAGGCCATCGAGGTGAAGTCCGCCGCCGACGCCGCGGTCGAGGGCATCGACCACGTGGAGCACGTGCTCGTGGTGCGCCGCACCGGCCAGGACGTCGCGTGGACGCCGGGCCGGGACGTGTGGTGGCACGACGCCATCGCCGCCGTGCCGGACGTGCACGAGGCCGAGTCCTTCGACTCCGAGACCCCGCTGTTCATCATCTACACCTCGGGCACCACCGGGAAGCCGAAGGGCCTGGTGCACACCACCGGCGGCTACCTCACGCACGCCGCCTGGGCGCACTGGGCGCACTTCGACGCCAAGCCCGACGACGTGCACTGGTGCACCGCCGACCTGGCCTGGGTCACCGCGCACACCTACGAGATCTACGGCCCACTGGCCAACGGGCTCACGCAGGTCATCTACGAGGGCACGCCCGACACCCCGCACCGCGAGCGCCACCTCGAGGTCATCGAGCGCTACGGCGTCACGACGTACTACACGGCCCCCACGCTGCTGCGCACGCTCATGACGTGGTTCCCGGACGGCCTGCCGGGCACGTACGACCTGTCGAGCATCCGCCTGCTCGGCACCGTCGGCGAGGCCATCAACCCCGAGGCGTGGGTGTGGTTCCACGAGCAGGTCGGCGGTGGCCGCGCGCCGATCGTCGACACCTGGTGGCAGTCCGAGACGGGCGCGGCGATGATCGCGCCGCTGCCCGGCTCGACAACCCTCAAGCCGGGCTCGGCGACCCGCCCGCTGCCGGGCATCTCCGCGAAGGTGGTGGACGACCAGGGCGAGCCGGTGCCGTTCGGCTCGGGCGGCTACTTGGTCGTCGACCGCCCGTGGCCCGGCATGGCGCGCACGGTCTGGGGTGACGAGCAGCGTTACCTCGACGCGTACTGGCGCCGCTTCGCCGGGCGGGGCGTCGACGGCCAGGGGTACTTCCTGGCGGGTGACGGCGCGTCGTGGGACGCGGACGGCGACATCTGGCTGCTCGGCCGCATCGACGACGTGGTCAACGTCTCCGGCCACCGGCTGTCCACCATCGAGATCGAGTCGGCCCTCGTCGCGCACCCAGCGGTGGGCGAGGCGGGCGTCGCCGGTGTCCGCGACGCGGTGACCGGCCAGGCCGTCGCGGCCTTCGTCATCCCGACGCAGGCGCCCGCGCGCCATGCGGACGGCACGGTGGACACGGCCGCTTGGCACGCCGCCACGGCCGCGCTGCGCGAGGACCTGCGCGCCCATGTCGGGCGGGCCATCGGGCCGGTGACCAAGCCCCGCGACGTGCTACTCGTCCCCGACCTGCCCAAGACCCGTTCGGGCAAGATCATGCGCCGCCTGCTGGCCCAGCTCCTCGACGGGGACCCGCTCGGCGACGTGACGTCGCTGCAGAACCCCTGGGCCGTCGACGACATCGCCGAGCTGCTCGCGACCCGCCCAGGATCACGCGCCTGAGCCCACCACGCCAACGCACCACCACCACCGCCCGCCACACCGCGCCATCAACAGCAGGGGGACCCGATGAGCACCGACGCACGCACCGCCCACGCGACCACGGCCGACAGCGCTCCCGACGACCTGAAGTTCGCGTACTGGGTCCCGAACGTCTCGGGCGGCCTGGTGGTCAGCGACATCGAGCAGCGCACCGACTGGGGCTACCAGTACAACCGCGACCTGGCGCGCACGGCCGAGGCGAACGGCTTCGAGTACGCGCTCTCGCAGGTGCGCTACGCGGCCAGCTACGGCGCGGCGCAGCAGCATGAGTCGACGAGCTTCTCCCTCGCGCTGCTGCTGGCCACCGAGCGGCTCAAGGTCATCGCCGCCGTGCACCCCGGCCTGTGGCACCCGGGCGTGCTGGCGAAGTTCATCATCACCGCCGACCACCTCTCGGGCGGGCGGGCCGCCGTCAATGTGGTGTCCGGGTGGCTCAAGCAGGAGTTCACGAACTTCGGCGAGCCGTGGCTCGACCACGACGAGCGGTACCGCCGCACCGCCGAGTTCATCCAGGTGCTCCGCGGGCTGTGGACCGAGCAGGACTTCGAGCTGCTCGGCGACTTCTACCGCATCCACGACTTCACGCTGCAGCCCGCGCCCGTCGACGTCCCGGGCCGCCCGCACCCGGAGATCTTCTTCGGCGGCAACTCCACCGCCGCGCGCGCCACCGCCGGGCGGCACGCCGACTGGTACTTCTCGAATGGCAAGGACTTCGACGGCTTCGCCGAGCAGCACCACGAGGTCTCGGCGCATGCCGAGGCCGCCGGGCGCGACGTGCGGTTCGGGCTGAACGGCTTCATGATCGTGCGCGACTCCGAGAAGGAGGCCCGCGAGGTCCTCCGGGAGATCGTCGCGAAGGCCAACAAGCCGGCCGTCGAGGGCTTCCGCGACGCCGTGACGCAGGCCGGGAAGGCCACGCGCGACGGCAAGGGCATGTGGGCCGACTCGACGTTCGAGGACCTGATCCAGTACAACGACGGTTTCCGCACTCAGCTCATCGGCACGCCGGAGCAGGTCGCGGAGCGCATGGTCGAGTACAAGAGGCGCGGCGTGGACCTGTTCCTGCTGGGCTACCTGCACTTCCAGGAGGAGATCGAGCAGTTCGGCCGTGCCGTGCTGCCGCTCGTCCGAGAGATCGAAGCCGAGGAGGCACGAGTCGCATGACCGACCGACGCTGGGGATTCCGCACGCGGGCCCTGCACGCAGGGGGGATCCCCGACGCCGCCACTGGCGCGCGCGCCGTCCCCATCTATCAGACGACCTCGTTCGTCTTCCAGGACACGGACGACGCCGCGAACCTGTTCGCGCTGCAGAAGTACGGGAACATCTACTCCCGCATCGGCAACCCCACCGTCGCGGCCCTCGAGGAGCGGATCGCGTCGCTCGAGGGCGGCATCGGCGCGGTGGCCACCGCCTCGGGCATGGCGGCGGAGTTCATCACGTTCGCCGCGCTCGTGGGCGCCGGCGACCATGTGGTCGCGTCCGCGCAGCTCTACGGCGGCACCGTCACCCAGCTCGACGTGACGCTGCGCCGGTTCGGCGTGGAGACGACGTTCGTCGCGGGCACCGACCCGGCGGACTACGCCGCGGCGATCCGCCCCGAGACGAAGGTCGTCTACACCGAGGTCGTCGCCAACCCGTCCGGGGAGGTCGCCGACCTGGAAGGGCTCGCCGAGGTGGCGCATGCCGCCGGCGTCCCGCTGGTGGTGGACGCCACGCTGTCGACGCCGTACCTGATCCGGCCCATCGAGCACGGCGCGGACATCGTCATCCACTCCGCCACCAAGTTCCTGGGCGGCCACGGCACCACCCTGGGCGGCGTGGTCGTCGAGTCGGGCCGGTTCAACTGGGGCAACGGCAAGTTCCCGCAGATGACCGAGCCTGTGCCGTCCTACGGCGGCGTGAGCTGGTGGGAGAACTTCGGCGAGTACGGGTTCCTCACCAAGCTGCGCAGCGAGCAGCTCCGGGACATCGGCCCGGCGCTGTCCCCGCAGTCGGCATTCCAGCTGCTGCAGGGCGTGGAGACGCTCCCCCAGCGCCTCGACGCCCACCTGGCGAACGCGCGCGCTGTGGCCGAGTGGCTCGAGGCGGACGACCGTGTCGCCTCCGTCGCATGGGCCGGGCTGCCCAGCCACCCGCACTATGAGCGGGCCCTGCGCTACCTGCCCGCCGGCCCGGGCGCGGTGTTCGCGTTCCGCCTGGCGGCCACGGCCGACCGCACCGGACGCGACGTGGGACGCAGGTTCATCGAGTCGCTCCAGCTCGCGAGCCACCTCGCGAACGTCGGCGACTCGCGCACCCTGGTGATCCACCCGGCGTCCACGACGCACCAGCAGCTCAGCCCCGAGCAGCTGCTCACCGCGGGCGTCCCCGAGGACCTGGTGCGGATCAGCGTCGGACTGGAGGACGTCGAGGACATCCTCTGGGACCTGGACCAGGCCCTGGCGGCCGCGATCGAGCCCGTCGCCGAGCCCGCGCCCGTGCCAGCAGCCGAGTCCGCCTCCGGGGATGTCGTGGAGGTGGCCCGATGACCGCCGACCGCACCTGGACCGGCCCCAGCGCCCCCGAGCGCCTCTCGCTGCTGCGCGGGACGCGATCGGTGGCCATTGTCGGGGCCTCGAACAACCCGTCCCGCGCGAGCTACTTCGTGGCGACGTACCTGCTCTCGAGCTCGCCGTTCGAGGTGTACTTCGTCAACCCGCGCGCCACCGAGATCCTCGGCCGGCCGGTGTACCCGTCGCTCGCGGCACTGCCCGTCGTCCCGGACCTGGTGGACGTCTTCCGCCGCCACGACGACCTGCCCACGGTCCTCGAGGAGACTGTCGCCGTGGGCGCGAAGGCGCTGTGGCTGCAGCTCGGGTCCTGGCACGAGGAGGTCGCCCGCGACGGCGAGGAGGCCGGACTGCGGGTCGTCATGGACCGCTGCCTCAAGATCGAGCACGCGCGGTTCCACGGCGGGCTGCACCTCGCCGGCTTCGACACCGGTGTGATCAGCTCGCGGCGCTCGCTCGGCTGAGCCTGGCGCGATCTACGCGCTCGGCGGGTCGTCGGGGAACCAGACGGCCCGCCGCAGCGCGACGCGCTCGCCATCGGCGGTGAGCGGCGTCTCCTCTTGCGCGTACCGGGGCAGGGCGCGCCCCGGCGAGTGCGGGCGTCCGCTCGCGTTGACCACCCGCCACCAGGGCACGTCCCCACCGGCGCGGGCCAGCACTGTGCCGACCTGGCGGGGTCCGCCGCGCGGTGTGCCGCCCTCGGAGACGAAGAGCTCGGACACGGCCTCAGCCACCGTGCCGTACGTCATGACCCTGCCCGGGGGGATGAGCTCGACCAGGTCGAGCACCGCCTCGGTGTACTCCTCGTCCATGCGGGCCTCCCTCGCTGGGCGGGTCAGGTCAGGTGGGTTGAGCACATCAGAGTGGGTCGCGGTGCACCAGCACGAGGGCCCGGTCGTCCCCCTCGCCGGTGCGCACCCCGTCGAGCACCGCCTCGGCGCCGCCGCGCCTCGTGGCGACGAGCCGCTCGGCGGCGCCCATCAGACGGTCGATCCCCATCGACACGTCATGCCCTGGCGCCTCGATCAGGCCGTCGGTGTACAGCATGAGCGCGTCGCCGGGCGCGAGCCTGCCCGTCACGGGCGCACAGCGGAGGTCGCGCACGATGCCGAGCGCCGGCGCCCCGATGCTGTTGACGATCTCGAGCCGACCGGAGCCCGCATGGAGCTGGACGGCTGGCGGGTGCCCGGCGGAGGCGACCCAGAACTCGCCGGTGCGCAGGTCGACGGTGAGGTGGATCGCCGTGGCGAACCCCTCGTCCCAGTCCTGCGCGAGCAGGTAGTCGTTCGCGGCGGGCAGGAACTCCTCGGGTGGCATGGCGCCCAGCAGGCCGCCGAAGGCCCCGGAGAGCAGCAGCGACCGCACGCCGGCGGCCTGGCCCTTGCCGGACACGTCCACCACGGCGATCTCGAGCAGCGTCTCGTCTTTGGCGGTGCTGGCCACGATGAAGTCGCCGGAGAACGCCTCGGCGTTGGCGGCCCGCAGCGCGCTGTCCACCCGCCAGGAGTGCGGCAGCCGTGGGATGCGCCCATGCGCGGCGAGCCTGTCGCGCAGGTCGACGAGCATCAGCCCGCCCGGCGCGCCCTGCAGGCCCAGGCGCTCACGCTGGAAGGCGAAGGCCAGCAGCGCGACCACGGAGATGCCCTGCACGAGCATCTCGCCGGGGCTGAACGACCCGTTCCGGCCGATCGCCATGGCCAGGGTCTCGACGACGATGACGGCGCAGAGCACCACCATGCCGCGCAGCCGCAGCAGGAACGCCCCGAGGAGCTGCACCAAGATGAGCACCGACACCGGCGCCCAGTCCCAGGGCGCGACGATCGCGGCGGAGGCCACCACCGTCAGGAGCACGAGCCCCCACGTCAGCGCCTTCTGCGACATCGGCAGGCCGCGGCGGAGCCACCCGGCGGGCGACGGCACGCGCGCGCGCAACTCCTCGAACCTGCCTGTGCCCACGCGCCGAGAGTAACTGCCCCGCCTGAGACGACGCCGCGCTGACCAGCGAAAACTGTTGGCTCGGCAACGTGAGACGCGACACTATGGCGGGATGACCCCCGCGCTTCCCGACGGTTACCGCCTGATCCGTGTCCCTCACAGCCGCAGCGTCGAATTCCGTGAGGTCGACCACCTCGCATTCGGCTACGAGCCCGACCCCGAGACCGTCGCGCAAGTCCCCGACTACCTGGAGTGGGATCGCACCTCCGCCGTCGAGGCCCCCGACGGCAGCCTGGCGGCCGTCCACGCGTCCTACGCCTTCACGCTGCCGGTGCCCGGCGCCCAGCCCGTCGAATGCGCGGGGCTGACCTGGGTCGGCACCCGCCCGGACCAGCGGCGCCAGGGCCTGCTCTCGGCGATGATCGCGGACCACTTCGCGCACTGCGAGGAGCGCGGCGAGCCCGTCTCGGCGCTGTACGCGGCGGAGTCCGCCATCTACGGGCGCTTCGGCTACGGCTCGGCGGCCGACGACCTTCGAGTGACGATCCCGCGCGGTGTCGCGCTGCGTGACGTGCCCGGCTCATCCGACCTGACGCTGCGCTTCGCGAAGCTCGACGCCGCGGCGCATGGCGGGCTCGTCGAGCAGGTCCATGCCGCGGCCGGCGTGGGTCGCCCGGGATGGATCGGCCGGAGCACCGACGCGCTGCGGGCCAGCGCGCTGGCCGACCCGCCGGCGTGGCGGCAGGGCGGTGAGCCGCTGAGGATCGCGACCGTGCACGGCCCCGACGGCGAGCCCCGCGCGTATGCGCTGCTGCGCCGCAAGGAGGAATGGGCCGACAACGTCGCCAAGACGAAGGTGCTGGTGCGGGAGTCGGCGGCCGTCGACGCCGCCGCGGCGCATCGGCTGTGGTCGTTCCTCCTCGACATGGACCTCACCGCGTCGGTGCAGAGCGGCCCGCTGCCGGTCGACGACCGCATCCGGGAGATCCTCGTCGACCCGCGCCTCGCCACCGCGAAGATCACCGACAACGTGTGGGTGCGGCTGGTCGACCTCCCCGCCGCGCTCACCGCGCGCCGCTACTCCGGGCCGCTCGACGTGGTGCTGGAGGTCACCGACGCGCGGCTGCCCGCGAACGCCGGGCGTTGGCGGCTGGCCACCGGCCCGGTCGGCGCGGACGCCGCCTATGACGTGCGGGTGACGCGCACCGAGGACGACGCCGATGTGGCGCTGGACGTCCGGGAGCTCGGCGCGGCCTACCTGGGCGGGCGCTCGCTGGCGGCTGCCGGCCATGCCGGGCTTGTCGAGGAGCGCCGCGCGGGGAGCCTGCACGCGACCAGCACCGCGTTCGCGTGGCCGCTGGCGCCGGTGTGCTCCTGGATGTTCTAGCCGCCGCGTTCTCGCCGCAGCGTTTCAGCCGCGACGCGCCACGGGGCGCCCCGGGTGGTCGACCGACCCCTGGGGCGCCCCGTGGCGTGTCCGGACCTGGGACGCGTCAGCCGCGGCTGTGCGCCTCCACGTAGGCGGAGATCATCTCGATGCGCCGCGAGTGGCGGACGTCGCCGCTGAACGGCTCGGCGATGAAGGCGTCGACGATGGCCAGCGCCTCGTCGATGGTGTGCTGCCGCGCGCCGAGCGCCACGACGTTCGCGTCGTTGTGCGCGCGGGCGAGCTGGGCGATCTCCGGCTTCCACGCGAGCGCCGCGCGGATGCCCGGCACCTTGTTCGCGGCGATCTGCTCGCCGTTGCCCGAGCCGCCCAGCACGATGCCCAGGCTCCCCGGCTCGGCGGCGACGGCCTCGCCCGCGGCGAAGCAGAACGGCGGGTAGGCGTCCAGCGCGTCGTACTCGAAGGCGCCGTGGTCCACGACGTCGTGTCCTGCGGCCTGGAGGTGGTCGACGAGCGCGGCCTTGAGCTCGTAGCCGGCGTGGTCTGTGGCAACGTGAATGCGCATATGAACATCCTGCCTCAGTTCGAGGTGTTCTAGCCTGCACCTATGACCCACAGCGGAATCGACCTCACCGCCCTCGACCCTGCGGCCCGGCCGCAGGACGACCTCTTCGGACACGTCAACGGGCGGTGGCTCGCCTCACACCAGATCCCCGCCGACCGGGCCTCGGACGGCGCGTTCCGCGCGCTGCACGACCGCGCCGAGGAGCAGGTGCGGGACATCATCACCGACGCCGCGCAGCAGGCCGCCGACGGGGCGCAGGCGCCCGAGGACATCCAGTCCAAGATCGGCGCGCTGTACGCCAGCTTCATGGACGAGGACGCGGTGGAGGCCGCCGGCACGCAGCCGCTGCGCCCCGACCTCGAGCTCATCGAGCAGGCCGGCGACCAGGCCGCGCTCACCGAGGCGCTCGGCGTGCTGCAGCGCACGGGCGCCGCGGGCGCCGTGGGCTTCTGGGTCGACAACGACGCCAAGGACCCGACGCGCTACATCGTGTACCTCGCCCAGTCCGGCTTGGGGCTGCCCGACGAGTCGTACTACCGCGACGCGCAGTACGCGACGGTGCTCACCGCTTACCGCCCGCATGTCGCGCGCATGCTGCTGCTCGGCGGCGTCGCGGCCGACCAGGAGCAGGCGGACGAGCTCGCCGGGCGCGTGGTGTCCCTCGAGACGCGCCTCGCGCAGGGGCACTGGGATGTGGTACGCGACCGCGACGCCGAGCTCACGTACAACCCGATGACGCTCGCCCAGCTCGCCGAGCAGGCGCCCGGCTTCGACTGGGCCGCGTGGGCCCGGGCGCTCGGCGCCCCCGAGGCCTCGCTGGACGACCTGGTCATGCAGGAGCCGTCGTACGCGCAGGCCTTCGCGACGCTGTGGTCCGAGCTGCCGATCGAGGACTGGAAGGCGTGGATGGCGTACCACGCGGTCAGCTCGCGGGCGCCGTACCTCACCCGCGAGATCGTGCAGGCGAACTTCGACTTCTACGGCCGCACCCTCACCGGCGCCCAGGAGCTGCGGGACCGGTGGAAGCGCGGAGTCAGCCTGGTGCAGGGCGTGCTCGGCGAGGCCGTCGGCGAGGTGTACGTCGAGCGGCACTTCCCGCCGTCCCACAAGGAGCGGATGAACGAGCTCGTCGCGCACCTCGTCGAGGCGTACCGCGAGTCCATCAGCGCCCTCGACTGGATGAGCGAGGAGACGCGGGCCAAGGCGCTGGCCAAGCTCGACTCCTTCACCCCGAAGATCGGCTACCCGGTGAAGTGGCGCGACTACTCGGCGCTGGAGGTGCGGCCCGACGACCTGGTCGGCAACGTGCGCCGCGCGTCGGCCTTCGAGCAGGACCGCGAGCTGAACAAGATCGGCAAGCCGATCGACCGCGACGAGTGGTTCATGACCCCGCAGACGGTCAACGCCTACTACAACCCCGGGATGAACGAGATCGTCTTCCCCGCGGCGATCCTGCAGCCCCCGTTCTTCGACGCGGAGGCCGACGACGCCGTGAACTACGGCGGCATCGGCGCCGTGATCGGCCACGAGATCGGCCACGGCTTCGACGACCAGGGCTCGAAGTACGACGGCGACGGCCGGCTCGAGGACTGGTGGACCGAGGAGGACCGCGCGGAGTTCGACAAGCGCACCAAGGCGTTGGTCGACCAGTACTCGGCGTACTCCCCCCGGCAGCTCGACGGGTCGCACCACGTGAACGGCGAGCTGACCATCGGCGAGAACATCGGCGACCTGGGCGGCCTGTCGATCGCGCTGAAGGCCTACCGCATCGCGCTGGGCCGCCCGCTCGACGAGGCGCCCGTGATCGACGGGCTCACGGGCGTGCAGCGGGTCATGCTCAGCTTCGCGCAGACCTGGCAGGGCAAGTACCGCGACGAGGAGCTCATCCGCCGCCTCGCGACGGACCCGCACTCCCCCGACGAGTTCCGCACCAACGGCGTGGTGCGCAACGTGGACGAGTTCTACGAGGCGTTCGACGTCCAGCCCGAGGACGCGCTGTACCTGGCGCCCGAGGAGCGCGTGCGGATCTGGTGACCGCGCGCACGAGATGAGTAGAGGGCCCCGCCGCTTGGCTGGGGCCCTCTACTCATCTGGTGCCGCCTGCGGTCAGGGGACCTTGACGAAGGCCGACCGGGCCAGGCGGAAACCCTCGCCGGACTCGCCGACGCACGTCACACCGTCGGTGGCGCTGGTGCACGTGTACGCGCCGACCATCTCCACGCTGCCGTACTCCAACTCGGCGCCGGCGTTCGCCGCGGACCTGTCGGGCGACTCGGCGCACGGCTCGCTGACCCCGGTCGCGTCCACCACGAAGACCTGCTCCTGCGCGTCGGAGCACTCCGCCGTCGGCGCGAAGCCGGCGCTGGCGATCGAGCAGGTCACGCCGTCGACAGTCATGTCGCAGGCGATGTTGCCGCTCGGCAGCGTGAACGACACCGGGTCCGCCTCGACGGCGTCCGCGCTCGGCTCCGGCGCCACCTGTCCCACAGAGCTCGCCGACTCGTTGGCCTGCGGCTTCTCGTCATCGGAGCCCCCGAGCCCGACCACCAGCAAGACGAGGAACGTCGCCACGAGGATCACGTCGATGCCGAGGAAGACCTTCATCCCCGTGCTCAGCCTCATGCCGGTGTCGGCCATGTGATGCACACCCCTCACGTCCCGCGGCGCCGTCCGGCGCCTGCGCGGCAGACAGCATCACACAGCGGCGGGGGCGCGACCAGCCGTTCCGCGCGCCTCTGAGCCGCCGGGCGTCAGTCGAAGCGTGGGCCCTCGGTGCGGCTGCGCTTGAGCTCGTAGAACCCGGGCACGCTCGTGATCAGCGCGAGCCCGTCGAACAGCCGCCCGGCGTCCTCGCCGCGCGGGATGGGCGTCAGGACGGGGCCGAAGAACGCCGTGCCGTTGAACGCCACCACCGGGGTGCCCACCTCGTCGCCGACCAGCGCGATGGCCTGCTCGTGGGACGCGCGCAGCTGGGCGTCCCACTCGTCCGAGCCGGCCACGTCGGCGAGCTCCGGCGGGAGCCCGACCTCGGCCAGCGACTCCGCGATGATCGCGGCGGTGTCGCTGCGCCCGCCGGGGTGCCGACGTGCGCCCATCGCGTCGTACAGCGCCTTGATGTGCTTCTCGCCGTGCAGATGGGCGGCGGCCGTGATGACCCGCGCCGGGCCCCACGCCTCGTCCAGCATCCGCCGGTACTCCTCGGGCAGGTCGCGGCCCTCGTTGAGCACGGCCAGGCTCATCACATGCCAGCGGACGTCCACGTCCCGGACCTTCTCCACCTCCTCGACCCAGCGGGAGGTCATCCACGCCCACGGGCACGCCGGGTCGAACCACATGTCGATACGCCCGCGGCTCTGTCCCGGGGCGGTGGGGGAAGAGCCGGTGGGGATGGCCGATGGTGGCGTCTGCGGCAGCTCAGGCACAGGTGTCTCCTCGTCGTCGTGGGTCACTGGCCCCAACCCTGGCCGGCCTGTGCGCATTCCACTGGGGGCCTAGATCGGCCTCAACTGCCCTCCACCGGCAGCCAGAGCTCGACGGTGGCGGTGCTGAAGTCGTCGGCGCGGTCGATCACCGCGACCAGCTCGGGACCGGGGCGCAACCGCCACGGGTTCGACGGGAACCACTCGGTCGCGGTGGCAGCCCACACGTCCTGCAGCGCGTCCGGGTAGGGGCCTGCCGCGCGGAAGACTGCCCACGAGCCAGCCGCCACGGGGAGGACATCAAGGTCGTCGGGAACCTGTGCCCCGTCCGTGACGGCCACGCCGTGCAGGTACGTCAACTCCGTGCCCTCCCGGCGGTCCGGGTCGATGTCGGCGCTCACGGCGAGCAGCCCACGCGACTCGGCGTCCCCCAGGCCCTTCAGGCGCACATGCTCCTGCGGGGCCAAAGACGTGACGTGCTGCTGGATGGCGGGGTTGGCGCCGTGGTGCACGAGCGGGACGCGTGTGGCGTGCCCTGCGAGGCGGAAGGCGGGGCGGGAGACGATGCGGACGCCCATCGGACATGCTCCTTCGACGGTGAGGCGGAACCTGAGGCGTGGCTGGGCGCGGAAGGGGCCACCGTCACGCCGGGCCCGGCCTGGGCTGAGGCCGTGCACGGACTCGAACGCCCGGCCGAAGGCCTCTGCCGAGCCGTAGCCGTAACGCACGGCGATGCGCAGCAGGTCTCCGGACCCGGTGACGACCTCGGCCGCGGCGACAGTCATCCGCCTGCGACGCACGTACTCCGACAGCGGCATCCCGGCCAGTGCGGAGAACATGCGACGCAGATGGTGCTCGGTGGTGCCGAGCTTGGCGGCGAGACGGACGACGTCGAGGTCCTCGGTGAGGCTCTCCTCCACGAGGTCCACGAGCCGGTTGAGCCAGGCGATCACGGTGCTCCCTTCCGCTGACGACTCTGGCGTCCCGCATGCGGCAGAACCCGATCATCGCGGTCCGTTGCGATCAGGGCGGCGTCACTGCGGCTCACCGAAGGCCCGGGCCCGATACGAGTGACTGTGCGGCAGCGTGGCGCCCACGGGAGGGGTCATCGGTTCGAGCGTCGTGAAATGATCGGCTCGGCCACGAGCCCGACCCACCCCCGTCGAAGGAGACCCCGCGTGCCCGCTGAGAACCTGACCCGCGACGAGGCACGCGCCCGCGCGGCCGTCGTGTCCGTCGAGTCGTATGACGTCGACCTCGACCTCACGACCGGACCCGACACCTTCGCCTCACGCACCGCGATCCGGTTCATCGCGACCCCGGGCGCCAGCACGTTCGTCGACCTGATCGCGCCCCGCGTGCGCGAGGTCGTGTTGAACGGGCAGAGCCTGGACCCGGCGGAGGTCTTCGCCGACTCCCGGATCCAGCTCGACGGCCTCGCCGACCAGAACGAGCTGGTGGTCGTCGCGGACGCCGCGTACATGAACACCGGCGAGGGGCTGCACCGCTTCGTCGACCCGGTGGACGACGAGGTCTACCTGTACTCCCAGTTCGAGGTCGCGGACTCCCGGCGGGTGTTCGCCGTGTTCGAGCAGCCCGACCTGAAGGCCGCGTTCACCTTCCGGGTGACGGCCCCGGCGCACTGGGTCGTGGTGTCGAACTCCCCCGCCGTGGGCGAGCCCGTGCCCGTCGAGGGCGGGCGGAACCTCAACGGCGGCCGCGACCAGGGCACGGCGACGTGGACCTTCGAGACGACGCCGCGGATCTCCAGCTACATCACGGCTGTCGTCGCCGGCCCGTACTACTCCGAGCACGGCGAGCTGACCAGCAGCGACGGCCGCGTCATCCCGCTCGGCGTGTACTGCCGCTCCTCGCTCGCGCCGCACCTGGACACCGAGAACATCCTCGACATCACGCGCGCGGGCTTCGCGTTCTACGAGCAGGCGTTCGACGTGCCGTACCCGTTCGCGAAGTACGACCAGCTCTTCGTGCCCGAGTTCAACGCGGGCGCCATGGAGAACGCCGGGGCCGTCACGTTCCTGGAGAACTACGTCTTCCGCTCCAAGGTGCCTGAGGCGACCGTCGAGCGCCGCGCGGTGACGATCCTGCACGAGCTCGCGCACATGTGGTTCGGCGACCTCGTGACGATGCGCTGGTGGGACGACCTCTGGCTCAACGAGTCGTTCGCCGAGTTCGCGTCCACGCTGGCCGCCGCCGAGGCGACCCAGTGGACCAGCTCGTGGACGACGTTCTCCTCGCTGGAGAAGAACTGGGCGTACCGCCAGGACCAGCTCCCCTCGACGCACCCGATCGTCGCCGACATGCGGGACCTGGCCGACGTCGAGGTGAACTTCGACGGCATCACCTACGCCAAGGGCGCGAGCGTGCTCAAGCAGCTCGTCGCCTGGGTGGGCCGCGAGGAGTTCTTCGCCGGCGTGCGCGCCTACTTCGCGAAGCACTCGTGGGGCAACACCGAGCTCAGCGACCTACTCACCGAGTTGGAGGCCACCAGCGGCCGCGACCTGAGCGCCTGGTCCACGCTGTGGCTCGAGCAGTCCGGCGTGACGCTGCTGCGCCCCGAGATCGCCACCGAGACCGCGCCTGACGGCACGGAGACGATCACCTCGTTCGCCGTGCTCCAGGAGGTCCCCGCCGAGCACCCGGTGCAGCGCCCGCACCGCCTGGGCATCGGCGGCTATGACGTCGTGACCGACGCCGACGGGTCCTCGCGTCTCGTGCGGACCCAGCATGTCGTGCTCGACGTCGACGGCCCGCGCACCGAGGTGCCCGCGCTCGTCGGCGTCCGGCGCCCCGACCTGGTGCTGGTCAACGACGACGACCTCGCGTACGCCAAGGTCCGGCTCGACGACCAGTCCTTCGCCACGGCTGTCGCCCACCTGAGCGGCTTCACGGACTCGCTGCCCCGCACGCTGGTGTGGACGGCGGCATGGGACGCGACCCGCGACGGCGAGACCCCGGCCCGCGACTTCGTGGACCTGGTGCTGAGCAACATCGCGCACGAGTCGGACTCCTCGGTGGTGCAGGTGCTGCTGCGCCAGCTCAGCACCGCCGTCGACCTGTACGTGGCGCCGGAGCACCGCGAGGCCACCGATGTGGCCGTTGGGGACCGCCTGCTCGAGCTCGCCGAGGCGGCGCCGGCGGGCTCCGACACCCAGCTCCAGCTCGTCAAGGCCTTCGCCGGCCGTGCCAGCACCGCCGCGCAGCTCGACGCTGTCGCCGCGCTGCTGGACGGGTCGCGGAGCCTGGCGGGCCTGAGCATCGACACCGACCTGCGCTGGGAACTGTTGACCTCGCTGGTCGCCGGCGGCCGCGCGGGCGGCGCGCAGATCGACGCGCAGCTCGCCGCCGACCCCACGGCCACCGGGCAGCGGGCCGCCGCGGCCGCCCGTGCCGCGATCCCCACCCCCGAGGCCAAGGCCGCCGCGTGGGCTGCCGTGGTCGAGGGCGACGAGCTGCCGAACGCCGTGCAGACCGCCACCATCAGCGGATTCGGGCGCGTGCACAACCTCGGGCTGCTGCTCCCCTACGTCAAGCCGTACTTCGCGGCGATCGAGGGCGTCTGGGAGTCGCGCACCAGCGAGATGGCGCAGAACGTCGTCGTCGGGCTCTACCCCACCGACCTGGCCGGGGACCCGCGCGTCGACGTGCTGGCCACCACGGACGTGTGGCTGGAGGAGCACCTGGACGCCCCCGCGGCCCTGCGCCGGCTCGTGGTCGAGGCGCGGGACGGCGTGCGCCGGGCGGTCGTCGCGCAGGAGGCGGACCGCAGCCGGGCGTGACCGGCCAGCAGTGACCGAGCCCGGCGCCGTGGAGAACGGCGCCGGGCTCAGTGCTGCTCACACGGGGATCAGGCTCACCCTGGGATCAGGCCTGGTCGGGCTGTTGCGGCCGCAGGCTCACGTCGAGCGCCGCGACGAGCGAGCGCAGCCGGGCGTGGTGGAAGAGGTCCTCGACGAGCACGAGCTGCCCGGCGCCGTCGGCCAGCGGGACCTTCCAGTTCGGGTACTCGCGGTCCGTGCCCGGCTGGTTCTGGGTGCGCCGCTCCCCCACCGCGTCGGCCAGGGACACCCCGAGGAGCACCGCGGGCGTCTGCACGATGAGCCGGTGCAGCGCCTCGACGACCTCGCGCTCCGAGGGGTCGGCGCCCACGAGCCCGCGCTCGCGCAGCACCACGAGCATCGCCTCCCGCTCGGCGCGCGCGGCCTGGCGCACCACTTCGACGGGCTCGTCGAGCAGCCCGAGCCGGTCCCGCAGCAGGACGTGCTCGTCGGCGAGGTACCCGGCCGTCGGCGGCAGGTCGTGCGTGGTCACGGTGGCGAGCGCCAGGCGCCGGTAGAGCTCCGGGGCCAGCGGCTTCCCGTCATGGTCCTTCTCGAACCACAGGATCGACGTGCCGAGGATGCCGCGCTCGGTCAGGTAGTCGCGCACCCACGGCTCGAACACGCCCAGGTCCTCGCCGATCACCACCGCCCCGGCGCGGTGCGCCTCGAGCGCGAGAATGCCGATCAGCGCCTCATGGTCATAGCGGACGTAGGCGCCCTGGGACGGCTCGGCGCCGGCGGGGATCCACCACAGCCGGAACAGGCCGATGATGTGGTCCACGCGCAGGGCCCCCGCATGCCGCAGCACGGAGCGGAGCATGTCCCGGTAGGGCTTGTAGGCGGCGCGGGCCAGCTCGTCGGGCAGCCACGGCGGCTGCGACCAGTTCTGCCCGCGCTGGTTGTACATGTCCGGAGGCGCCCCGACAGTCGCCCCCCGCGCGAGCACGTCCGCGAGCGCCCACACGTCGGCGCCCTCGGGGTGCACGCCGACGGCCAGGTCGTGCATGATCCCGATCGTCATGCCGCCCTCGAGCGCGGACCGGTGCGCGGCGCCGAGCTGCTGGTCGGCGACCCACTGCAGCCAGGTGTAGAAGTCGATGCGGTCGCGCAGCTCGACGCGGGCCCGGGCCACGAGCTCGGAGGAGGCGTCGCGCGCGGCGGCCGGCCAGTCGCGGCCCGCGTACCGCTCGGCGAGGGCGCACCACAACCCGAAGTCCTCGAGCCCCTGCCCCTCCAGCTCGCGGTACTCGTCGAGCTCGGCCTGCCGGGCTGCGGATCGCGGCGCCGCGTGGACCACCTCGAGCGCGGCCCGCTTGGCGTTCCACGCGGTGTCCCGGTCGATGGGCCCCGTGTCGGTGTCCAGGGCGATCGCGGGCTCCGCCGACCACTCGACGAGCGCGCGGTCGGCGGCGGAGAGGTAGGCCGTCTCGCGCACGTCCTCGACGCGGATGTACAGGGGGTTCACGAACCTGCGGCTGGTGGGCAGGTACGGCGAGGGCGTCATCGGGTCGACGGGCTCGGCGGCGTGCAGCGGGTTGACCAGCAGGAAGTCCGCGCCGCAGGTGCGCGCCGACAGCCACGCGATCTCGGCGAGGTCGGCCAGGTCGCCGATGCCCCAGGAGGCGCGTGAGCGCACCGAGTAGAGCTGCGTCATGAACCCCCAGGCCCGGCCCTCGCGCAGCGGCTCAGGCAGCTCGAGCCGTTCCGGGGTGACGACCACGGCGCACCGCGCGTCGGCGCTGGGGCCGCTCGCGTGCAGCTCATGCCAGCCGAGCGGGAGGTCGGTGGGCAGCGTGAAGGTGGCGCGCCCGATCAGCCGCCCGTCGACGGTGCGGGGGTCGATGACGACGTCGGCCTGGGTGACCTCGCGCCGCCCGCCGCCGGACTCGGGGTCCAGCTCGAGCCAGGCCTGCACCGGGTCCCCGTGTTTGACGTGCACCGGGACGTGCGCGTGGCGGCCCTGTCGGAGCACGATCACGGGAGGGAGCGTCCTGCGCCACGGCATGTCCTCGACGTGGGCGATCGCGAGCTCGATGCGCTCCGGGGAGGACGCGTCGACGCCCATGGCGGCCAGCACGTCGACGAGCGTCGCGGCGGAGACCTGGTGCAGCGTCCCGTCGTGCCCCCAGTAGTCGGGGAGGATGCCGTGGGCCGCGCCGAGGCGCAGCAGCGACTCGTCTGGCGCCTCGGTCTCATCGCTCACGCGTCGATCCTGCCAGAGCATGGCGATTTCGCGCGTGAGCAGGGCGGAGACACCGCCGCGTGATCATGGGCGAAAGCGCCCCACCGGGCCGCGCGGCCGCCGCGACGCGTCCGCCAGGGCCCCGGATCCCTCAGCGCCGAGTCGTAGGCTCCGGTCCATGAAGCCCGAGCACGCGCCCCCCGCAGCCCCGAGCCTGACCTACCCGCCAGCCCGCCGCGAGGACCGCGTCGACGACCTGCACGGACGCCGGGTCGCGGACCCGTACCGCTGGCTCGAGGACGCCGACTCCGACGAGACCACCGCGTGGTCCGCCGCGCAGGACGACCTGTACGCCGCCTACCGCGAGCGACTGGCGGCCGGGGCTGACGGGTGGTCCTCCGAGGCGCTCACCGCCCGCCTGCAGGAGCTGCTGGGCGCCGGCTTCGTCGGTGCCCCCGCATGGCGCGGGGAGCGGCGCTTCTTCATGCGCCGCGAGGGCGCCCAGGAGCACGCCGTCGTGATGGTCGCCGAGCCCGACCCGCAGTCGCCCGGCCAGGAGCGCGAGCGCGTGCTCATCGACCCCGTGGCCCTCGACCCGGCCGGGACCACCACCCTCGACGCGTGGCAGCCCAGCAAGGAGGGCGACCTCGTCGCCTACCAGGTCTCGTCGGGCGGCACCGAGGAGAGCGTGCTGCACATCCTCGACGTCGCGACGGGCGAGCTCGTCGACGGGCCTATCGACCGCGCGCGCTACTCCCCCGTGGCCTGGGTCCCGGGCGGCGAGCACTTCTTCTACGTGCGGCGCCTGCCGCCGGAGCAGCTCCCGGAGGATGAGCGCCAGTACCACCGCCGGGTGTGGCTGCACCGGGTGGGGACCGACGCCAGCGAGGACGTGGAGGTCTTCGGCGCCGGGCTGGACATGACCAACTACTACGGCGTCTCGCTCACCCGCGACGGGCGCTGGCTGATCATCTCGGCGTCGGCGGGCACCGCGCCGCGCACCGACGTGTGGATCGCGGACCTCACGGCAGGCGGCCTCGACCCGCGCAGCCCGGAGGCCCTCGCGTCGCCGCGCCTGGTCGACGTGGCCGTGGGCCTGGACGCGGACACCCACGCCTGGGTGGGCCGCGACGGCCGGCTGTACCTGCACACCGACCTCGACGCGCCGCGCGGGCGCCTCGCGGTGGCCGACCCCAGCGACCCGGGCGTGCCGCATTGGCGCACCCTCGTCCCCGAGGACGCGGTCGCGGTGCTCGAGGGCGTCGCGTTCGTCGACGCGGGCGACGCCGCCGGCCCCGAGGGGACCCGCCCCGAGCAGCTGCTGGTCAGCCGCCGCCGGCACACGGTCAGCGAGATCACCGTGCACGACCCGCACACCGGCGAGCAGCTCGAGGGCCCGGCGGGCCACGTCGCGCTGCCCGGCATGGGATCGGTGAGCGGCCTGGTCACCCGCCCCGAGGGCGGCCGGGACGTGTGGTTCTCCTACACCGACCACACCACCGTCTCCACCGTCCACCGCCTCGACGCGGCCACCGGCGACCTGACCGTGTGGGCCGCGCCCCCGGGCGCCCTGGCGGACGTCCCCGAGGTGCGGGTCCAGCAGCTCGAGGCCACCAGCAAGGACGGCACGACAGTCCGCGCGATAGTGGTGGCCCGCGCCGACGCCCTCGACGCCGACGGCCGGCCCCTGGCCGAGAGCCCGACAATCCTCTACGGCTACGGCGGGTTCCAGATCTCCCTGGACCCCGCGTACTCCACCTCGACGCTCGCCTGGGTGGAGGCCGGCGGCGTCTACGTCGTGGCCCAGCTCCGTGGCGGCGGCGAGGAGGGCGAGGAGTGGCACCGCGGTGGCCGCCGGGGCGCGAAGCAGAACGTGTTCGACGACTTCCACGCGATCGCCGAGCAGCTCGTCGCGGACGGCTGGACCACCCCTCAGCAGCTCGCGTGCTGGGGCGGGTCCAACGGCGGCCTGCTGGTGGGCGCCGCGCTCACCCAGCGCCCGGACCTGTTCGCCGCCGTGGTGTGCTCCGCGCCGCTGCTGGACATGGTGCGCTACCAGCTCCACGGGCTCGGCGTCTCCTGGACCGACGAGTACGGCGACGCCGACGTGCCGCATGAGCTGGACTGGCTGCTCGGGTACTCGCCGTACCACCGTGTCGTGGAGGGCACGGAGTACCCCGCGACGCTGTTCACCGTCTTCGACGGCGACACCCGCGTCGACCCGCTGCACGCCCGCAAGCTCGCGGCGGCGCTGCAGGCCGCCACCAGCGGGGACCCGGAGTCCCGCCCGGTGCTGGTGCGGCGCGAGACCGGCGTGGGCCACGGCGGCCGCGCGCTGTCGCGCACCGTGGCGCTCACCGTCGAGCAGCTCCAGTTCGTCGCCGACCGCACCGGGCTGACGGCGCGCGGGGGCGCCGGGGACCGGGGGGCCGCATGACGTCGGCCACCCTGGCTGCCCTGCAGCGCTCCCACCTGCTCGCGACGCCCTCTGCCGATCCGAGCGCGTCCCCGCTGTCCGAGGCGGGAGAGCAGATCGGCGAGGGCCTGAGCGACTTCGCCAAGTGGCTCCTCGGCGCCCCGCTGCGCATCGCCATCATCCTGGTCGTCGGCGCCATCACGCTGATGCTGCTCCGGCGGTTCATCCGGTCGGTGACCGAGCACCTCGCCGAGGGCACGCCGTTCTACCAGCGCGGTGTGCTGCGCCCCCTCGGCGAGAGCGAGATGGGCGCCGTGCTCGCCCGGGCGAACCCGCTCGCGAAGGCCCGCCGCGCCCAGCGCGCCCGCACCATCGGGTCCGTGCTGCACTCGGCGGCCACCATCGTCGTCGGATCGCTCATGCTGCTGCTGGTCCTCGGCCAGATGGGCGTCGACCTCGGCCCGTTCCTCGCGTCGATCGGCGTCGTCGGCGTCGCGCTCGGCATCGGCGCGCAGAGCGTCGTGAAGGACTTCCTCGCCGGGATCTTCATCCTGCTCGAGGACCAGTACGGCGTCGGGGACGTCGTCGACCTGGGGCCCGCCACCGGCACTATCGAAGCGGTGGCGCTGCGGGTCACCAAGCTGCGGGACGCGGACGGCACGCTCTGGTACGTGCCCAACGGCACGCTCACGCGAGTGGGCAACCACACGCAGGAATGGTCACGCGCGGTCGTCGAGGTGAAGGTGGACTACTTCGCCGACGTCGACCAGGTGCGCGGCCTGCTCCAGGCGGCAGCGGCCCAGGTCGCCGCCGACCCGGTGGTCGGGACCTACCTGCGCGACCAGGCGGAGGTGACCGGGCTGGAGGACCTCAGCGCGGAGGCTGTGACGCTGCAGGTCTCCGTCAAGACGAGCCCGGCCATGCAGTGGGAGGTGGCACGCCACCTGCGCCAGGAGGTGCGCCGCAGGCTCGAGGACGCGGGGATCCCGCTGGGCGGCCAGCGCGACCTCCTCGCCCGACACCAGGAGGAGTCGGCGAGCGCGTCGCCGACTCCTCCTGATAGCCCTGCCGCATAGGACACTGATCCGCCGCCCGATGCGGACTGGCTGGGGCCATGGGGCTCCGGCGGCCCTAGCGCAGGCCGTCGAGCTCCGCGGCGAGGTTGTCGGCCTCGGGGCCGACGATCACCTGGATGACGCGGCCCGATCGGACCACGCCGAACGCGCCGGACGCCTTGAGCGCCGCCTCGTCCACGTGCTGCGGGTCGGTCACCTCGACACGCAGCCGCGTGATGCAGGGCTCAAGGTCCACCACATTGGCCCCGCCGCCGAGGGCCGCGAGGATCTGCTCTGCCTTGCTCATCGAACTCCTTCTCGGTCGCCGCGAGGGCGCAGGCGCACCATCGACCAGGGTAGACCGAGTGGCGCCGAGTGGCGCAGACGCTCTCTCCAGGTGAAAACTCGGCAGTGAACGAGGAGGTAGTCGCAGTGAGCACAGCCAGTCCCGTCGTGGTGCACGGCATCGCAGTGAGCCCCGGGCGCACGGTGGGGCCGTGCGTCCTGCTCCCCGAGCCGGTGGGCGAGCCCCCCTCGGGGCGCCGCCTCGCGCCGGGCGAGGACCCCGCGGCCGCCGCGGCCCGGATCTCCGTGGCGGCGCGGCAGGTGCAGGCCGCACTCGAGGCCGCCGCCGACCGCGCGCAGGGCGAGAGCCAGGAGGTGCTGCGCGCCACCGCCACGATCGCCGCCGACCCCACGCTCGTGGCCGACGCCGAGCACCGGGTGCTCAGCGACCACCTGGTGCCCGAGCGCGCCGTGTGGGAGGCGGCCGGCGCCGTGTCCGCGCAGTTCGAGGAGCTGGGCGGCTACTTCGCCGAGCGCACCCGCGACATCGCGGACGTGCGCGACCGGCTCGTCGCCGAGCTCACCGGGCGCCCCGCCCCAGGGGTCCCCGAGCATGACGCGCCGTTCGTGCTCGTGGCCTCCGACCTCGCGCCGGCCCTGACCGCCACGCTCGACCCCACCCGGGTCGTCGGCATCGTCACCGGAGCGGGCGGCCCCACGTCGCACACCGCGATCCTCGCCCGGGCCCTCGGCATTCCCGCCGTCGTGGCCGCCCGCGGCATCACCGACCACGTGGCCGACGGCGATCTCGTGCTGGTCGACGGGGGCCACGGCACGGCCACCGTCCACCCCGACGAGGCGCAGGTCGCCGCCGCGCTCGCCGCCGCCGCGCAGACCCGCGCGTTCGACGGCGAGGGGCGCACCGCCGACGGGCGCCGCGTCGAGCTGCTCGCCAATGTGGGCGACCCCCGCGACGCCGCCGCGGCCGCAGAGGCCGGAGCCGAGGGCGTCGGGCTGCTGCGCACCGAGTTCGGCTTCCTCGACCGCGCCGAGGCGCCCTCGGTGGCCGAGCAGGTCGCCGCCTACCGCCAGGTGCTGGCCGCGTTCCCCGGCCGCAAGGTCGTCATCCGCACCCTCGACGCCGGGGCCGACAAGCCCATGCCCTTCCTGACGAGCGACGCCGAGGCCAACCCGGCGCTCGGCGTCCGCGGCCTGCGCACCGCCCAGGAGCACCCCGAGGTGCTCGAGGACCAGCTCACGGCCATCGCCGAGGCCGCCGCCGCGGAGTCGGCGCGCGTGTGGGTGATGGCGCCCATGGTGGCGACCGTCGACGAGGCCGAGTCGTTCGTGGCGCGCTGCCAGCGCCACGGCCTCGACGTCGCCGGGGTCATGGTCGAGGTGCCGTCCGCGGCGCTGCTCTCCGGGCCGATCCTCGCCAGCGCGAAGTTCGCCAGCATCGGCACCAACGACCTCACCCAGTACACGATGGCCGCCGACCGGCTGCTCGGGGCGGTCGCCGAGCTCTCCGACCCCTGGCAGCCCGCCGTGCTGCAGCTCGTGGCCTCGACCTGCGCGGGCGGCGCCCAGCAGGATCGGCCCGTGGGCGTCTGCGGGGAGGCCGCCGCGTCGCCCGCCCTGGCCGTGGTGCTCGTCGGGCTGGGCGTGAGCTCGCTGTCGATGACGCCTCGCGCGATCGCCGACGTGGCGGCGGTGCTGGCGACGGTGACGCACGACGAGTGCCGGCGGCTCGCCCAGCTCGCCCTCAGCGCGCCGACGGCGGCGGCGG
The DNA here is from genome assembly GCF_030372105.1 of Cellulomonas cellasea. Taxonomy (GTDB): domain Bacteria; phylum Actinomycetota; class Actinomycetes; order Actinomycetales; family Cellulomonadaceae; genus Cellulomonas_A; species Cellulomonas_A cellasea_A. The sequence continues at coordinate 136,415 of NZ_JAUDBQ010000002.1, forward strand.
CCCGCGAGCGGGTGCGCGCCGAGCTGCCGGTGCTCGAGGAGCTGGCGCTCTGACGACGCGGGCCGCTGTGGCCCACACCACCACCCGCGCTGGGACTCCTGGCGCGGGGCGGTGCGAGACTGTGCGGGTGACCTCCAGCGTGCCCGACTCCGCTGCCCACCGCGCCGACTCGTTCTACGACGTCATCGGTGGCCACGACACCTTCGAACGGCTCGTCCGGGAGTTCTACCGCGGTGTCGCGCAGGACCCCGTCCTGACGGAGATGTACCCGGAGGAGGACCTGGGCCCGGCCGCCGATCGGCTCCGGCTCTTCCTCGAGCAGTACTGGGGCGGCCCCACGACGTACTCCGAGACTCGCGGCCATCCCCGCCTGCGCATGCGGCACGCCCCGTACAAGGTGAACCCCGACGCACGGGACCGGTGGCTGCGGCACATGCGCGTCGCCGTCGACTCCCTCGGCCTGGCTCCGCTGCACCACGCCCAGCTCTGGGACTACCTCGAGCGGGCGGCGCACTCCATGCTGAACACGTTCGATGACTGAGCCGCACGGCCGCGGCGACGCCGCCCCCACACCCACCCCCGAGACCCCAGCAGGTGCGCCACCGATGACCTCCCCCACCGCCCACGCCGACGGCGCCAACGGCCAGGACGCCGTCCGCCACGTCCTGGAGATCCTCGACGTCACGGCCTCCGCCGACGACCAGGACCTCTTCCACGGCCAGAGCGTGCCGCACCCCAACGGGCGCGTCTTCGGTGGGCAGGTCCTCGCGCAGTCGCTCCTCGCGGCGGGCCGCACCGTGCCCGACGGCCGGCTCCCGCACTCGATGCACGGGTACTTCCTGCGCGCCGGCGCCGTGGACCAGGACATCGACTTCACCGTCGAGCGGCTGCGCGACGGCCGGTCCTTCACGGCCCGGCGCACCCACGCGCTGCAGGGCGGGGCGCCCATCCTGTCGATGATCGCCTCCTTCCAGGAGTCCCAGCCGGGCTTCTCCTACGCCGACCCGATGCCCGACGCGCCCGACCCGGAGAGCCTCGCCTCCGCGGGCGAGGCTCTCCGCGAGGTCAACCACCCGCTCGCCGAGTTCTGGGCCAGCGAGACGCCGTTCGACGTGCGGCACGTCGAGCAGTCCATCTACCTGCGCCCCGACCAGTCCGGCCGCGGCGACCAGCTCGTGTGGATGCGCGCCCGGGGGCCCGTGCCCGACGACCAGCTCCTGCACCGGGCCCTGCTCGCCTACGGCTGCGACCAGGTGATGCTCGAGCCCGTGCTGCGCCGCGCCGGCGAGAGCTGGGCGTCGCGCGGCCTGTCCATCGCGAGCCTGGACCACGCCATGTGGTGGCACCGCGATGTCCACGTCGACGAGTGGCTGCTCTACGCCCAGTCGAGCCCGAGCGGCCAGGGCGGCCGAGGGCTGGGCGCGGCCCGGATCTACGCCCAGGACGGCACGCTCGTCGCGTCGATCGCCCAGGAGGGCATGGTGCGCGTCCCCGGCGACCACTGAGCCGCCGCTGACCGCATGGCCGAGGTGCGCTGCCGGCTCGGGCGGCTGAGACTGCCGTATGCCCGAGACCGCGCCCGCTGACCGCCCGCCGACCCCAGTCGCGGACACGCTGCCCGGCCTGGTCCCGGGTGTCGGCCCCGACGGGCGCCCGCGGCCGGACGCCCCGCTGGCCGCCGTCACCGGCGTCACCGGGTACGTGGGCGGCCGGCTCGTGCCCGAGTTGCTGGCGGCCGGGTACCGGGTGCGGGCCGTGGCCAGACACCCCGAGCGGCTGCGCGGGCGCCCCTGGTTCGACGACGTGGAGGTCGTCACCGCCGACGCCTCTGACCCGGACCAGCTCCGCGTGGCGCTGCGGGGCGTGGACGTCGCCTACTACCTGATCCACTCGCTCGGCACAGGCCGCAGGTTCGAGCAGCGGGACCGGCACACCGCGCTCGTGTTCGCGCAGTCCGCCCGCGAGGCCGCCGTGCGGCGCATCGTCTACCTGGGCGGCCTCTACCCGGAGGGCCAGGAGCTGTCGCCGCACCTGGCCTCCCGCACCGAGGTCGGGGAGATCCTGCTCGCCTCGGGAGTCCCCACCACTGTGCTGCGCGCGGCCGTGATCCTCGGGTCCGGCTCGGCGTCCTTCGAGATGATGCGCTACCTCACCGAGCGGCTGCCGGCCATGACCGTGCCGCGCTGGGTCGACAACCGCATCCAGCCCATCGCCATCCGGGACGTGCTGCGCTACCTGGTGGGATCCGCGGCCATGCCGCCCGAGGTGAGCCGCGGCTTCGACATCGGCGGCCCCGACGTGCTGACGTACCGCGAGATGATGCAGCGTTACGCCGCCGTCGCCGGGCTGCCGCGCCGGGTGATCGTGGGCGTCGGGGTGCTCACCCCCCGGCTCTCCAGCCTCTGGGTCTCCCTCGTCACCCCAGTGCCAAGCGGGCTGGCCCGCCCGCTCGTCGAGTCGCTGGTGCACGAGGTGGTCTGCGACGAGCACGACATCGCCCGCTGGGTCCCCGACCCGCCGGGTGGGCTGATCGGCTTCGACCGGGCCGTGCGCCTGGCCCTGCAACGCGTCCAGGCGGCCGACGTCGTCACCCGGTGGACCTCAGCCTCCGTTCCGGGGGCGCCGAGCGACCCGCTGCCCAGCGACCCAGACTGGGCGGGCGGCTCCCTGTACGTGGACGAGCGCCGGGTCGAGGTGGACGCCTCCCCCGCGGCGCTGTGGCGCGTCATCGAGGCGGTGGGCGGTGAGCGCGGCTGGTACTCGTGGCCGCTGGCCTGGCGTGTGCGGGGGCTCGCCGACCGCCTGATCGGCGGGCCAGGGCTGCGCCGCGGCCGACGGGACCCGCGCCGCCTGCGAGTCGACGACGCCGTCGACTTCTGGCGGGTGGAGGAGGTGGTCCCGGGCGAGCTGCTGCGGCTGCGCGCCGAGATGCGGCTGCCCGGCCTGGCCTGGCTCGAGCTGCGGGTGGAGCCTGCGGGCGCTGGCCCCGACGAGCCGCCGACGGTGTTCGCCCAGCGGGCGCTGTTCCACCCGCACGGCCTCGCAGGGCAGGTCTACTGGTGGGCGGTGTACCCGTTCCACGGCATCGTCTTCGGGGGGATGCAGCACAACATCGCCCGCGCCGCCGAGACAGCCGAGCGCGCCCGCACAGACCGCCCTCGGCCCGCGGCGGGCGCCTGAGGCCATCGGCGGGCTCCTGGGGTCAGCGCCGGCGGCGCAACTCCAGCGGCGCCTCGACGTAGGGCTCCCACGCGGCGCGCTCGGCCTGGCCGATCCGCCGCGGCGCCCCCGTGGCGGAGTCGACGAGCACGAGCGTGGTGATCGCCCGCGCGTACGTCTCCCCCTCGACGCCCGCCGGCGCGTCGCGCACCTCGTAGCAGATGTCCAGGCTCGCGCCGCCCAGGTGCCCGATCCACATGACGACGGCCACCGGGTGCCGCCGGTAGGCCAACGGCCGCAGATACTCGACCTGCTGGCCGGCGACGAGCGTGGACGTCTGCGCGCCGGGGCCCGCGTCGATCACTGCTGTCGGCCACCCCGCCACAGCCGAGTCGTCGGCTGTGGCGGGGTGCCGCCAGAACACCTCGATGCGCGCCTCCTCGAGGAGGGTCAGCATCGCGACGTTGTTCACATGCCCGTACGCGTCCAGATCCGACCAGCGCAGCGAGACCGGGACGTCGAGGCGGGTCATCGACGGGTCAGTCGCGCGTGAGCTTGCGGTACGTGACGCGGTGCGGGCGCGCCGCGTCGGCGCCCAGGCGCTCGACCTTGTTCTCCTCATAGGAGGCGAAGTTCCCCTCGAACCAGTACCAGTTCGCCGGGTTCTCCTCGGTGCCCTCGTAGGCCAGGATGTGCGTGACCACTCGGTCGAGGAACCACCGGTCGTGGGAGACCACGACGGCGCAGCCGGGGAACTCGAGCAGGGCGTTCTCGAGCGAGCCGAGGGTCTCCACGTCGAGGTCGTTGGTTGGCTCGTCGAGGAGCAGCAGGTTGCCGCCCTCCTTGAGCGTGAGCGCCAGGTTCAGGCGGTTGCGCTCACCGCCCGAGAGCACGCCAGCGGGCTTCTGCTGGTCCGGGCCCTTGAACCCGAACGCCGCGACGTAGGCCCGCGACGGCATCTCCACGTTGCCGACCTTGATGTAGTCCAGCCCGCCGGAGACGACCTCGAAAAGCGTCTTCTTGGGGTCGATGCCCCCGCGGGACTGGTCCACGTAGGAGACCTTGACCGTCTCGCCGATCTTCAGCTCGCCGCCGTCGAGCGGCTCCAGCCCGACGATCGTCTTGAACAGGGTCGTCTTGCCGACGCCGTTCGGGCCGATGACGCCCACGATGCCGTTGCGCGGCAGCGAGAAACTGAGCCCGTCGATGAGCGTGCGGCCGTCGAAGCCCTTGTTGAGGTCCTTGGCCTCGAGGACGATGTTCCCCAGGCGCGGGCCCGGCGGAATCTGGATCTCCTCGAAGTCGAGCTTGCGGGTGCGGTCCGCCTCAGCAGCCATCTCCTCGTAGCGCGCGAGGCGCGACTTGGACTTGGTCTGGCGGCCCTTGGCGTTCGAGCGCACCCACGCGAGCTCTTCCTGCAGGCGCTTCGCGAGCTTCTGGTCCTTCTTGCCCTGGATCTCCAGGCGCGCCTGCTTCTTCTCGAGGTACGTCGAGTAGTTGCCCTCGTAGGGGTACAGGCGGCCGCGGTCGACCTCGCAGATCCACTCGGCGACGTGGTCGAGGAAGTACCGGTCGTGGGTGACGGCGAGGATGGCGCCGGGGTACTGCGACAGGTGCTGCTCGAGCCAGACCACGCTCTCAGCGTCGAGGTGGTTGGTGGGCTCGTCGAGCAGCAGCAGGTCGGGCTTCTCCAGGAGCAGCTTGCACAGCGCCACGCGGCGGCGCTCGCCGCCGGAGAGCACCGACACGTCGGCGTCGGCCGGCGGGCAACGCAGCGCGTCCATGGCCTGCTCGAGCTGGGCGTCGAGGTCCCACGCGTCGGCCGCGTCGATCTCCTCCTGGAGCTGGCCCATCTCGGCGAGCAGCTTGTCGAAGTCCGCGTCGGGCTCGGCCATCAGCGCGGAGATCTCGTTGAAGCGGTCGAGCTTGCCCTTGATCTCGGCGACGCCCTCCTCGACGTTGCCGAGGACCGTCTTCTCCTCGTTGAGCGACGGCTCCTGCATGAGGATCCCGACGGTGTACCCCGGGCTCAGCCGCGCCTCGCCGTTCGACGGCTGCTCGAGCCCCGCCATGATCTTGAGGATCGTCGACTTGCCCGCGCCGTTCGGGCCGACGACGCCGATCTTCGCGCCCGGCAGGAAGTTCAGGGTGACGTCGTCGAGGATGACCTTGTCACCATGCGCCTTGCGCGCCTTGTACATGGAGTAGATGAACTCAGCCACTGGCTCTTCGTCCGCCTCGGTGCTCGGGGGTGTGCGCCTGGCCCGCCGGGCCGCGTGCTCCGCGGATCGGCGGCGGACCAGGCCGGTGATGTCCGCGCCCCAGCCTAGGCGATCACCCGACGGACGCGAGCGCCCCAGCGTCCGCGCTCCGCGGATCTGGCTCGGCGAGCAGCGCCAGCGCCGCCCGGCTGCCCCGCTCGTCCACCTCACCGAGCAGATCGTCGCCCAGCACATCGGAGCCGGGCACGTCGGACCCGAGCCCACCGTCGCCCGGCTCGCCGTCAGCTCCCTCCCCCGGCTCGACGCCTGCGGCGCCGTCCGGGTGCACGGTGCGGGCGAAGCGCGCGGTGCCGTAGGAGAGATCGGGCCCGATGGCGATCGCGTCCAGCACGAGCGTGGTGCGGGTGCCCTCGGGCGCGACCCACTCGTCAGTGGAGAGGCGCCCGTGCACCACCACCGGGTCGCCCTTGCGCAGGGACTCCGCGACGTTGCGGGCGGCGGCGCGCCAGCACTTGACGGTGAACCACTCGGTGCGCCCGTCGGTCCACACTCCCCGCTCGCGGTCGAAGACGCGTCGGGTGCTGGCCATCCGGAACGACGTGAACGGGGTGGCGCCGCCGACTCCGGGGTAGTGCTTGGGCTCGGCGCCCAGCCAGCCGACCAGCGTCAGGGTGAGCTCGTTGGTGCTCATGGGTCCTCCTCGTCGTGGCCGGCAGGAGGCCGGCGCGTGAGGAGAGCGTCGCCAAGGCGTCGCTAGCAGAGCCCGTGCACCGGCCCGCGCCGGGGACGGGGCTCCCCCGCGCGGGCTTGGGGGTGGGCCGACGTCAGGCGCCGGCCGCCTCGCGGACCAGTTCGCGGACTCGACGATGCTCGGCGAGCACCACGGCGGCCGGCTCGGCCAGCCCCGCCGACGCGACCCGCTCCAACGCGGCCCTGCCGTCCTGCAGCACCCGCTCGGAACGGCGGGTCGCCAGCACTCGCCGGGTCGTCACCGTCCCGACCGCGAGCAACACGGCGAGCACGCCCGTCACGACAGCGGTGGGCAGCGCCCAGCCGTTCGCGTCCCCGCCCAAGCCGACCAGGTTCACGCCCGCCGCGATCGACCCCGCAAGCACAGCCGCGACACCGAGCACCACGGAGGCCACCAGCGCCCACGAGGCCAGGCGCGACCGGCGCGCGACAACCGTCACCGAGGCCAGCGCGTCGTCGGCGTCCTCCCGCAACTCCTCGGTCGAGGCCACAGCATCCCGGAGGGCGACCTGCCAGCGGCCCGGCACCGCGCGGGCGACCTGCGCCCACCAGGCCGAGCGCGCGAGCTCGACAGTGTCGGCCTGCACCGCGCCGAAGGTCGGGACCTGCGCCGCGCCGCCACGGACCACCGCGCCCACGGCGTCGGCGATCGCTGGCAGCCCCGCGGCCTCCGCGAGGACGTCCACCACACCCGAGACGTCGAGCTGCTCGGCGCCGGGCTCCCGCTCGGCGACCTGGCCGGCGAGGAGCGTCGCGGCATCGCTGACCTCGGCGCCGGCGCGCTCGGCGGCCACGCTCCTGCGGCTCACCACAGCGGCCAGCCGGTCGCGCACCTCCGGCACACCCTCACCGGTGCGGGCCGACGCCGCGCGCACCGGGACGCCCTGCAGCCCGTCCTCGACGAGCAGACGGGAGACGTCGGCGAGGAGCTCGTCGCGCATCTCCTCGGGAACTGTGTCGATCTGGTTGAGCACCACGGCCATCGCTCCCTCATGGCCCACGAGGTGGCGCAGGTAGCCGGAGTGCAGCGCGTCGTCGGCGTACTTCTGCGGGTCGACCACCCACACCAAGAGGTCCGCCATCGGGAGCAGGCGGTCCACCACCTCGCGGTGCGCGGGCTCGATGGAGTCATGGTCGGGCAGGTCCAGCAGCACCAGGCCGCGCAAGGGCGCCTCGGTGTCCCCATCGAGCAGGCTCTCCCGCTCGATCCGGCGGTCGGAGGCCACGCCGAGCCAGTCGAGCAGCCCCTCGCCGCCCGAGCCCCACACGCAGGCGGTGACCTTCGACGTGGTGGGCCGCTTGACGCCCACATCCGCGAAGTCGAGCCCGCACACGGCGTTGAACAGCGACGACTTGCCCGATCCCGTGCCGCCGAGCAGCGCGACAATCGTGTGGTCGACACCCAGCGCGAGCCGCTCGCGCACCCGGTCGACCACGAGCTCGACACGTTCGGCCACCGCCGGGTCCAGCCGGTCGCCACCGATCTCCCGGGCCTCGTCAAGGCTGGTGACGCGGTGGGTCAGCGCGCGGGTCTGCTCCCCGTGCAGGTCGTCGCGCATGTCGCTGTGCGACGGCATCGAGCCCATCTCCGCCTCCGTCCCGCTCATGTCAGGCCCTTGAGCACGGCGAGCCGCAGCCGCAGCAACGACGACGCGTCGGCGGCCAAGTCGGGGTCGGCCAGCCCTTGCGCGGCGGACCAGCCCTCCTGCTCCACCTGCGCTGCCGCGCGATCGGCGAGGTCGTCACGCAGCGCGTCGCAGGCCCGCGACCCAGGCTCGCCCAGCAGGTCGATCAGCAGCGCGCGCGCCGCCTCGACGCCCGCCGCCCCCGCGAGGGCGACAGCGGCCAGGCCGTCCTCCCCGAGCGCACGGGCTGCCCGCTGGGCGCGGCGTGCGGCGCGGGCGTCGGCACGGGCCGCGCTGGCGGGCGTGACCGCCTCGGCGAGCGCCACGCGGATAACGTCGGCGCTGCCTGCCGCCCACTGCGCCGCCGACAACTCGGCGGAGGCCGCGCGCGCTTCGACGCGCCCCTCCGCTGGCCAGGCCGCCTCGATCGTGGGGCCGCCCGCAGGCGCGCCGGCATGTGTGAGGTGGGTGCGGAGGATCCGCTCGGCCTGCGCTCCCGCGGCGGCGAGGTTCGCCGCCGCCGAGCGCGTCACGTCACGGGTCAACGGGACCAGCGCCTCGCTGCGCGCCCGGCCAGTGCGCCGCGAGCCGCTGACCCGGCCCGAGGGCCGCACCAGCTTCTCGAGCGGGGCCCCGGCCACGGTGACCTCGGTCCACCGCGCCCGCGCCGCGCCGTCCGCCACCGCGCCGCCGTGCACCGCCGCGCGCGCCTGCTGCTCAGGCGCCCGCACCGCCAAGTCCAGCTCCGCCGCCAGGGCAGCCGCGGCGTCGGCCTGCGCCTGCACCGCGTCCGCCAGCTCGTCGACCCACGGGCGCAACGCCGTCAGCGAGCCGCGCAGCGTCCGGGCGATCACCGTGCGCGCGCGGTCCGGCCCGGCGAGCATCGTCAGCCACCGCATGATCGGGGCGACGACGGGAGCCGCCAGCGGCCCCTCATGCGGTCCCACGTCCGGCACCACGAACAACGGGGCGCCCTCCAGGCCATGACGGCGCAACCGGTCCAGCAGGTCGCCGCGCACCGTGGGCAACGACGCCGGGGACACCCGGTTGAGCACCATCGCGATCGAGGCCCCGCGGTTGACGGCGCCCTCGAGCACCTGCCACGGCAGGGCGTCGCCGTACCGGGCCGCAGTCGTGACGAACAGCCACAGGTCGGCGGCCTCGAGGAGCTGGTGCGCGGAGTCGCGGTTGGACTCCAGCACCGAGTCCAGGTCCGGAGCGTCGAGCAAGGCGATGCCGCGCGGCACCTGCTCGTTGGGGACGACCTCCACCGTGTCGAGCACCGGGTGGCGCGAGAGCAGGTCGGCGTCGGCGGGGTGATGGGCCAGCACCGGGCGACGCGTCGTGGGACGCAGCACCCCCGCGGCAGTCACCTCGTCGCCGAGCAGCGAGTTCACCAGCGTCGACTTGCCGGCGCCGGTCGAGCCGGCCACCACCACGATCGCGGGGGCGGACAGCTCCTCCAGGCGGGGCACCAGGTGCTCGCCGAGCTGGTCCACGAGCCGCCGGCGCGAGGCCCGCGCGGCGTCGACGCCGGGGATCTCCAACGGGAAGCCCGTGCGCTCGACATCCCGGCGCAAGTCTCGGACAGCGTCCAGCAGCGACGGCGCAGCGAGTGGACGAGGCAGCACCGCCTCGGCGATCTCAGTTCCCGCTGGTGCTGTCACAGGCCATATCCTCACCCGCGGACCTGTGCAGTCCAAACGCACGCGCCGCCCGCGCGTGGCCGGATGGCTCACACCCGACAGGTCCCGCCAGCGCCCCACTAGGCTGGTGGGCCTGCCCCCATAGCTCAATGGATAGAGCAACGGCCTTCTAATCCGTAGGTTGCAGGTTCGAGTCCTGCTGGGGGCGCCCGGCGTTCGCCGTCTCGGCGACCCCCGCGGTGCGAGGAGGCTCACATGAGCGCGCTGTCCCCGCGGCTGGCCGCGATCGTCGACGCCCTGCCGCTGCGCCCGGGGATGCGGGTGCTGGAGATCGGCGGGGCTCCAGGAGCCGCCGCAGCCGCTGTCGCGGCACGCATCGAAGGCGGGCACATCCTCGTCATCGACCGGTCCGCGAAGGGCGTCGCGCAGATCGAGCGCAACGCCGCCGAGGACATCGCCACCGGCCGGCTGAGCGTGCGGCACGTCGCCGCGGAGGACTTCGAGCTGCTGCCGTCGGAGGAGCCGTTCGACCTGGCGTTCGCGGTCCGGGTCGGGGCGCTCGACGGTCGGCATCCCGAGGCGGGCATCGCCGCACGACGACGCATCGCCGCCGCGCTCACGCCTGCCGGGCGGCTCCTCATCGACGGCGGCGACCCGCTGCAGGAGCTCGAGCTGCCCCGCTGAGCCGCCCCACACGTCACCCCGGCCCCGGCACGCCCCGCTCTGAGGTGGCGGGCTGACCCGGTGGCGCGCCGGACTCCGGGTGACGCCACAGGTGCGTGCGGTCCACGATCGTCACGGCGCCGAGGATCGCCACCGCGAGCGCCATCGCCGCCAGCACGTCGGTGAGGAAGTGGTACCCGAGGTACAGGCGGCTGAGGGCCACCAGGACGACGCCGACGAAGGTCCCCACCGCCCAGCCGACCACCCTGCCCTTGCTGTGGCGCCGGCTCGTCGTGAGGTAGGCGGCGACGAGGAGCAGTGTCGCGGCGCCGATGGTGTGGCCCGATGGGAACGATGCCGTCGACTCGGATCCGGGGATGTGCATCGTCTCCTCGGGCGGGCGGGGCCGGTTCACGAGGCCCTTGACCGCGAGGGAGATCAGCGTCGAGCCGATCATCGCGCCGACCAGCAGCAGTGGACGCCACCACTCGCGCCGGATGATCGCCCAGGCTCCGCAGGCGACGGCCACGAGGATCGGCAGCACGATCGGCCCGGAGATGAACGTGATCGTCTCCAGCACCCGGGTGGCCACCGGGCCGCGCCGCTCGACGAGCCACTCGAGGACGGGCAGGTCGGCGGCTGACAGGTCGTCGCGTTCTCGGACCGCGTCCAGCAGGCCGAAGAAGACAGCGAGCCCGAAACCGATCAGGACGAGGCCGGGGCCTGCCACACGCGCCACGGGGTGGGCGCGCAGCCATGCGCTCACCCGGTCTGGGAGTGCGGAGCCGGACGACATTGCGCCGACGCTACCGGCGAGCCGCCGCCCTGGCCTGCGCAGGCGTGCGCCGTGCGGGTCGGCGGCACGGGCCGTGTCCCGGATGCCGGAAAAAGAAGGTGACCCGGGTGAGGCCGGATGGTTGGCTCGACTCACCGCGGTGACCTCCACGGGCCCGGCCAGGCCCGATCCCAGCCCGACCTCTGGAGCGCACCCATGCACCCGTCTTTGACCACCGACCTCGTCCTGCTCGAGCACCGCCAGCGGCTCGCCGACGCCCGCCTCGAGCGGATGCGCCGCAGCCGCCCATCCGGCGACGAGGACGAGTCCCATCCACCTGAACGCGGCCGCCCGGCGCCCCTGCGCCTGGCGCTGCCGACCACGGCGCCGTTGATGATCTGCGCCGGGCTGCGCTGACCGGGCCACACGATGCGGGCCGCCCCTGTGGCGGCCCGCATCGTCGTGTCTGACGCCGGGCAGCATCGCGCGCGTCGTGGGACGTGGAACCATGCGGCCATGGACATCCGGGGCTCACGACGCGGCCCACGGCTCCAGCACGCGCTGCGCACGCTCGCCGAGCGCCTCGCGCTGGCCGCCGTGGCGGGTGTCGCCACCGCGCTCGTGCTGCTGTGGGGCGGGCTGGCCTGGCCCACCGCCCGGCTGGCCGGGGCCGCGGCGGCCGTCGTGGTGATGGTCGCGTCCTGGGTGTCGTCAACGGTCCCCGAGCCGGGGCCGCCATCGAGCCGCCTCCCCGGCCCGTCGAGCCCGCCGCATGGCCCGGAGCACACCCGGCCGGGCGAACAGCGCCAGTCCTGACGGCGCGGGACCGTAGGCTGACGTCGTGACTTTGACGACGAACGGCAACACCAGCGCGGACCGGATCGTGTGGATCGACTGCGAGATGACGGGACTCGACCTCGCGGCCGACGCCCTCGTCGAGATCGCCGTGGTAGTGACCGACTCCGAGCTCAACGTCTTGGGCGAGGGCATCGACGTGGTCATCGCGCCGCCCGCCGAGGCGCTGGCGCAGATGAACGACTTCGTGCGCAACATGCACACGACCTCGGGGCTGCTCGAGGACCTGCCCAGCGGGGTCGGCCTCGGCGACGCCGAGGAGCGGGTGCTGGAGTACCTGCGCGAGTGGATCCCCGAGCCGGGCAAGGCCCCGCTGGCGGGCAACTCCGTCGGCACGGACAAGGCGTTCCTCGACCGGGACATGCCCGCGCTCATGGCGCACCTGCACTACCGGGTGATCGACGTCTCCTCCATCAAGGAGCTGGCCCGGCGCTGGTACCCCCGGGTGTACTTCGCCTCCCCCGAGAAGAACGGCGGCCACCGCGCGCTCGCCGACATCCTGGAGAGCATCGACGAGCTCCGCTACTACCGCGCCGCGCTGCTCGTCCCCCAGCCGGGCCCCGACTCCGCGACCGCGAAGGCGATCGCCGCGGAGGTCGTCGCCTCGGGCGCGGCGCGCGCGCTGGAGCAGAAGTAGCGCCTCCAGACCCCGCATGAGGGGTGTGCGTACGAGCACCCTCTCGGACCCGGTATGCTTCTACTCGCCCCGTCCGCGGGGTGCACGGCATGGTGGGTATAGCTCAGCTGGTAGAGCACCTGGTTGTGGTCCAGGGGGTCGCGGGTTCAAGTCCCGTTACTCACCCCATGTGGAATGAGGTCCGAGCCGCTGGCTCGGGCCTCATTCTGTTTGTGGTCGCCCACAGCACCGTGGGCGCGTCTTCGGCCCGCATCCGGGCGCCACTCGAAGGAGCGACGATCATGCGCACCACCGCCAGGCAGCCCTCCATCCTCGCGGCGGCGCTCGGGGCGCTCCTGCTGGTCGCCGCATGCTCGCCGGCCGACGCGCCCCCGGCCACGGGCGGCGCCTCCGCGGCGTGGCTCAGCGATCACGGCCTCGACGGGATGAGCGGCCGCGAGGTCGTCGACCACCTCGAGGCCATGCCCGTCGCGGAGCGGCCCACGAACCTCATCGCCTCGATCAAGCCCGACTCCGTCGAGCTCTCCGACGTCGACGGCAACACCACGACGCTCGACCTGCCCGAGGACGAGTTCTACGTCTCGGTCGCGCCCTACATCACGCAGACCCACGAGTGCTTCTTCCACAGCCTCACGACGTGCCTCGGCGAGCTGCGCGACCAGGACGTCTCCGTCCAGGTCGTGGACGCCAGCGGAGCCGTGCTGGTCGACGAGGAGGTCCGCACCGCCGACAACGGCTTCGTCGGCCTGTGGCTCCCGCGGGGCGTCGACGCCACGCTCACCATCGAGCACGACGGTCGCGCCGTCGCCACCCCCGTCTCGACGGGCGACGACGACCCGACCTGCGTCACCACCGCGCGACTCATGTGAGCCGCGCGGCCTCGCGAGGCGGCCTGGCTCAGAGCCGGGCGACCAACGCGTCCGCGAACCTGTCGACGGCCTCGGGCGCGAGCGCGAAGAAGAACGACGGCTCGATCAGCTCGACCTCGAGCACGACGGGGTTGCCCTCGTCGTCGGGGATGAGGTCCACCCGCGTGTACAGCAGTGGGCCGTCGATGCCGGGCGCCAGCTCGGGGAGGGCCGCGACGACGCGCTGCGCGACCTCGAGCTCGGCGGGGCTCGCCTCACGGGCCGTCATGACCTCCTCGTGGTAGAGGACGGCGTTGTCCGTGCTCCGGAAGGGGCCGTCGAGCAGCGCCGCCTTGCGCAGCGAGTGGCTGAACTTCCCGTCGAAGAACACCAGCGCCGACTCCCCCGCGCTGTCCACCTGGCGCAGGTACCGCTGGATCATGACGTGGCGGCCCGCGCCCAACAGGTCCCTGGCGTGCGCGATGGCCAGCATCCGCGAGGGAGTCTCCCCCGCGGCGTAGCGGCCGGTGTCGCGTGAGCCCGCGCTGATGGTCGGCTTGATGACGAAGTCGCCGAAGGCGGGGAACCGGGAGTGGATGCGCCGGGAGTTGAAGTTGCTCTCGGGGTCGAGCCAGATGGTCGGGACGATCGGCAGGCCCGCGTCCTGCATCTGGCGCTGGTAGGCCTTGTCGACGTTCCAGGCGACGACGGACGCCGGGTTGAACAGCCGGGACACGGCCTCGACGCGGCGCGTCCAGTCGAGGAACTCCGCGGGGCGGTCGGTGTAGTCCCACGTCGAGCGGATGACGACGGCGTCGTACACCGACCAGTCGACGTCGGGCGCGTCCCACACCACGACGTCGGCGGTGACGCCACGGGCGGCGAGCGCGGGGATGAGCGGCGCGTCATCCGGCTCGAGGTCGGGCAGCGACGAGCAGGTGGCCAGGGCGATGCGGGCTGAAGTCACTCGGGCAGAGTACCGACCAGCGGGTCAGGACGCCGCGGCCGTGACCCGGTGCAAGGCGGTGACCACGGTGTCCGCGTCCGCCACGCCCACCACAGCGCCGCCCTCGCGCACCGGCACGCGGCCGTCGGGCGCCTGGGCGATGGCCGCGAACACGTCGTCGAGCGCGGCCCCCAGCTCCAGGTGCGGGCCGATCGCCAGGTCCGCGGTCCCCGCGTCCGCCGCCAGGTCCGCGCGCTCCAGCCGGCCGAGGGAGAGCAGCCGCACCGCGGCGCCGGATCCCACCAGGTCCGCCACCGCGGGGCTGGCCGGCGCGGAGAGCACGCTCACCGGCGGGGCGAGCTGTTCGAGCCGGCCGCCGCGGCTGAGCACCGCCACCCGGTCCGCGAGCCGCACCGCCTCGTCCACGTCATGCGTGACGAGCACCACAGTGGTGCCCAGCTCGCGGTGGATGCGCCGGAACTCGGCCTGCAGCCGGCGGCGGCCGACGGGGTCGACGGCGCCGAAGGGCTCGTCCATGAGCAGCACCGGCGGGTCCACCGCGAGCGCCCGCGCGACGCCCACCCGTTGCCGCTCGCCGCCCGAGAGCTCATGCGGGTACCTGCGCCCGTAGTGGTCCGGGTCCAGGCCCACGAGCTCCAGCAGTTCCCCGACGCGCGCCCGGGTGCGCGCCCGGTCCCAGCCGAGGAGCTGGGGCACGGTGGCCACGTTCTGGGTGACGGTGCGGTGCGGGAACAGCCCGACGTGCTGGATGACGTAGCCGATGCGCCGGCGCAGCGCGACGGTGTCGACCTGGGTGATGTCCTCGCCGTTGATGAGGATGCGCCCCGACGTCAGCTCGACGAGCCGGTTGGCCATCCGCAGGGTCGTGGACTTCCCGCAGCCCGACGGGCCCACCAGGGCGAGCAGCTCGTGCTCGCGCACCTCGAAGGAGAGGTCGTCGACGGCGACTGTGCCGTCGGGATACTCCTTGAGCACGTGGTCGAAGACGATCGCGGCAGCCATCTGCCGGACGCTACCCGTTCATCCGCGCGACGTCGCGGGCGTGGGCGCCGCCGGGTACGTTCGCTGACGTGCAGCCCCACGCGACGACGGACCCCCCGGCGAACCCCTGGTTCTCCTGGGACTACGTCCAGCGGAACTGGGGCGACCTGACGACGGCGCTCGAGCAGCACTCGAGCCTGACGCTGCAGGCGGTGGCGATCGCCCTGGTGATCGCGCTGCCGCTGGCCGCCGCGGCGCATCTGCGCCCGCGCCTGGCCGGGCCGCTGGTGGGCACGACGGGCGTGCTGTACACGATCCCGTCGCTGGCGCTGTTCGGCCTGCTCGCGCCGTACACCGGCATCGGGCGCACCACCGTGCTCATTGGCCTGGTGACGTACGCGCTGCTGGTGCTGGTGCGCAACATCCTGGTGGGCCTGCAAGGGGTCGACGAGGACGTGCGGGACGCGGCGCGCGGGCTCGGGTACGGGCGCGCGCGCATGCTGCTCACCGTGGAGCTGCCGAACGCCCTGCCGTCGATCGTCGCGGGGGTGCGGCTCGCGACGGTGACCACTGTGGCGCTCGTCACCGTCGGTGTCGTGGTCGGGTACGGAGGCCTCGGGCAGCTCATGTTCCGGGGCTTCCGCAGCCGGTACCACGCCGAGATCATGACCGCGACGATCCTGTGCCTGCTGCTCGCGCTGGCCTTCGACCTCGCGCTGTTCCTGATCGGCAAGGCGCTGACCCCGTGGGCACGCGCCACAAGGAACGCGTGAGGGGCGCGCCATGGACGTGATCGAGGAAGCCTTCAGGTGGCTCAACGACCCGCTCAACTGGACCGGGCCGCAGGGCGTGCTCGCGCTCACCCGCGAGCACGTGACGATCTCGGCGCTGGCCGTGCTGCTGGCGATGGTCGTGGCGCTGCCGGTGGGCGTGTGGCTGGGCCACCGTCGCCGCGGCGGAGCCCTGACGGTGGTGCTCGCGAACACCTCGCGCGCGCTGCCGACGTTCGCGCTGCTGACGATCTTCGCCTCCACCGGGCTGTTCGGCGCCACCGCGACGACCCTCGCGGTGGCGATCTTCGCGGTGCCGCCCATCCTCACCAACGCGTATGTGGGGATGCGGGACGTCGACGCCGACGTGCGGGACGCCGCGCGGGGCGTCGGCATGTCGGGCCCGCGCTCGCTGTTCTCCGTGGAGCTGCCACTGGCGCTCCCGCTCATCGGCGCCGGCCTGCGGACCGCGGCGGTGCAGGTGGTGGCCACCGTGCCGTTGGCGGCGCTGGTCGGCGGGCAGAGCCTGGGCACGATCATCGTCTCGGGCTTGGCCGTGCAGCGGTACGGGCAGGTGGTGGCGGGCGCGGTGCTCGTCGCCGCGCTGTGCCTGCTCGTCGAGGCGGGGCTGGCCTGGGCGCAGCACGCGCTCACGCCGACCCCGATGCGCCCGCCCCGGCGACGGGCCCGCGCCGTCCCCGCGTCCGACCTCCCCTAGCAGCCGCCTGGGCTGCGGGTTCTCGCCTGTTCCGGTTGCCATCGGCGTGGTGGGACTGTCGAATGGCTCACGACGTCACCCGCCGACCAGGGAGCTCTCATGCGCACAACCCGGACCTCCGTGGCCCTCGCAGCAGCGGGGGTCCTCCTGCTCGCAGCCTGCGGGTCGCCCGGATCCGGCGGGGGCGAGAGCGACGCGCCCACGGGCTCCTCCGACCTGGCGACCTGCGACCCCGTCGCCGGCGAGCAGCTCGTGGTGCTGGAGGACGACAAGGGGCTGCAGAACGCCGACAACGTCATCCCCGCGGTGAACGCGCAGGCCGCGGCCGCCGACCCCGCCCTCATCCCGCTGCTGGACTCGGTGTCCGAGTCGCTCGACACCGACAAGCTCATCGCGCTCAACAAGGCGGTGGACATCGACCGCGAGACCGCCAGCGAGGCCGCGAAGGCCTACGTCGCAGACGAGGGGCTCGCCGCCGACGACTCCAGCATCGGCGCCGGCAAGCAGGTGACCATCGGCGCCGCGAACTTCTCCGAGAGCTCGACGCTCGCCGAGCTGTACGCCGAGGTGCTCCGCTCCGCCGGGTACACCGTGCAGGTGCAGACCATCGGCAACCGCGAGACGTACCTCCCCGCGCTGCAGTCCGGCGAGATCACCCTCACGCCCGAGTACGCCGCCACCCTCGCCGAGTTCCTCAACACGAAGGTCAACGGGCCGGACGCCGCGCCGGTCGCGAGCGCCGACCCGACGGCCACCGTGGAGGCGCTGACCACCCTGGGCGACGACTCGGGGATCACGTTCGGGGCGGTCTCCGACGCGCAGGACCAGAACGCGTTCGCCGTCACGCAGGAGTTCGCCGACGAGCACGACGTGTCCACGCTCAGCGAGCTCGCCGACACCTGCGGCGGGCTGATCCTGGCCGGCCCGCCCGAGTGCCCGGAGCGCCCCTTCTGCCAGCCGGGCCTGGAGGAGACGTACGGGCTCGACATCGCCGAGTTCCAGTCCTACGACTTCGGGCTGATCGGCGACGCCGTCCGCCAGGGCAAGGCGTCGATCGGGCTGGTGCTGTCGAGCGACGGCTCGCTG
The DNA here is from genome assembly GCF_030372105.1 of Cellulomonas cellasea. Lineage (GTDB taxonomy): Bacteria > Actinomycetota > Actinomycetes > Actinomycetales > Cellulomonadaceae > Cellulomonas_A > Cellulomonas_A cellasea_A. Next base: position 154,117 of record NZ_JAUDBQ010000002.1, read on the forward strand.
GCGAGCTGACCGACTGGCTGGCCGGAGGCCGGCGGGCTCACAGCCCGGCGGCCTCCAGCAGTCGCAGCCACACCTCGCTGACCGTCGGGTAGGACGGCACCGCATGCCACAGCCGGTCCAGCGGCGCCTCGGCCACCACGGCGATGGTGGCCGCGTGCAGCAGCTCCGCGGCGTCCGGGCCCGTGAACGTGGCGCCGACAACGACGCCGCGCGCGTCGTCCAGGACGAGTTGCGCCGTCCCCCGGTAGCCGTCCGCCGCCACGGCGGCGCCCGAGACGGAGCCGATGGCGTGGCGGACGGTTCGCACCCGCAGGCCGGCGTCCCGGGCGGCCTGCTCGGTCAGCCCCACCGTGGACACCTCGGGCCGGGTGAACGCCACCTGCGGCACGGCGGCGTGATCGGCAGTGGCCCGGTAGCGGCTCCAGGGGCCGGCGGCGCGCTCCGCCTCCGCGGCCCCTGAGCCCGCGTCGGGAGCCCCCGCGGCCTGCGAGAAGCGGGCGGCCACGACATCGCCCGCCACGCGCGCGTCGTACTTCCCCTGATGCGTGGTGGCGGTGCGCCCGGTGACGTCGCCCGCGGCGAACAGCCATCCGCCGTCCACGCCCACGACCTCCATCGCGTCGTCGACAGTGAGAGCGGCCCCCGGCTCGAGCCCGAGCGCCTCCAGGCCGAGCTCCGAGGTGCGGGGGCGCCGGCCGGTGGCGACCAGGACCTGGTCGGCCACGAGCGTCCCGCCGGTGGACAGCTCCACGGTGGTGCGGCCGTCCTCGCGCGCGGCCCTGGTCGCCTCCACCCCGAACCGGACGTCGACGCCGAGCTCGACGAGCGACTCCTCGACCTCCTGCGCCGCGAACGGCTCCATGCGGTCCAGCAACCGGTCGCCCCGCACGAGCACGGTGACCGCGGATCCGAGGTCGGTGTAGGCGACGGCCAGCTCACAGGCGACGACCCCGCCGCCGATGATGGCCAGCGAGCCGGGCACGCTCTCCGCCGAGGTGGCCTCGCGGCTGGTCCACGGCTCGGACTCGATGAGGCCCGGCACCGGCGGGATCACCGGCTCGCTGCCGGTGGCGACCACGACGGCCCGCCGCGCGCGCAGCACGGTCCCCACTGGCTCGGCCTCGGGCGACGCCGGATCGGGCACGAGCACCAGCTCGCGCGGGCCGGTGAAGCGGACCCGCCCGCGCACCAACGCGATGCCGGACTTCTCCAGCCACCTCACCTGGCCCGCGTCATCCCAGTCGGTCGTGAACTTGTCACGGCGCGCGAGCACCGCCGCGACGTCGAGGCCGCCGGTGACGGCCTCCGAGGCTCCCGGCACGGCCCGCGCGGCCGCCAGCACCGCCCCGGGGCGCAGCAGCGCCTTCGACGGCATGCAGGCCCAGTAGGAGCACTCCCCGCCCACGAGCTCATCCTCGACGATCGCGACGCTCAGCCCCGCGCGCCCGGCCCGGTCTGCGGCGTTCTCCCCCACCGCGCCAGCCCCCACGACGACGACGTCGTACTCGAGCACCTGCTGCCCCGCGTTCATCTGAGCTCCTGTCCCCATCGGCATGGTCCCCACCCATCGTGGTGCCACGTCGCGGATCTGGCAGCCGGAGGGGTCCCGCCGAGGGGGCGCGGGGTGTGCCGACGACAAAGCCCCCTCGCCTGCGTGTCCGCAGATGAGGGGGCTTTGTGGGTGGTGCGCCATCAGGGACTCGAACCCCGAACCCGCTGATTAAGAGTCAGCTGCTCTGCCAATTGAGCTAATGGCGCGCGAGGCCAAACATTACCATCGGCTGACCGGGCCCTGCGAACCAGCCGAACGTGACGCACATGACAGGGCGGGCCTCCCGCGCGCGGTGGCGCATGCGGGGAACCTCCCACGATGAAGGCCCCTGACCGCGTCTCCGCCGTCCGGGGCCAACCTCTGGTGCGCCATCAGGGACTCGAACCCCGAACCCGCTGATTAAGAGTCAGCTGCTCTGCCAATTGAGCTAATGGCGCGCGGGGCGAAACGTTACCACCGGCTCGGCTCGAGGTGCGAACCGGCTGCCGAAGGGGCCCCTCAGGCGGTGGCGGAGCCGGGATCGACCCACCACTCGTCGGCGGGCAGGCCCTCCGACTCGAGGATCGCCTGCGAGACCGGGCCGTCCACGGCCGCCAGGTCCGCGAGCAGCGCGAGGGGCACGTGCTCGGCCAGCAAGCCCATCACGGCGGCGGGCGCGCCACCGTCGGGCAGCGTTGTCGCTGCCGCCCCCGGGGACCCGAGGAGGTCGAGGAGATCCTCGCCGGGCGCCTTGCTCATGGGGCGCTCGCTGTGCTCCGTCATCAGGCCTCCTGGTCACATGGGTGTCGAAGGCACATCGGACCATCGGGGATGCCGCTGTGCAACCCCTGGACGAAGCCTGACTGCCCGCGCGACCGGCCGCGCGAAGACGCGGTTCCTGCGGGGACTAGAGGTAGAGACCGGTTCCCGGCGCCCCGGGGCGGGGCTGGGCGACGGCGTGCACATCCTTCTCCCGGAGTAGCAGGTACGTCGTGGCCTCGAGCTCGACCTCCGCGCGCTCGTCCGGGTCGAACAGGACCCGGTCCCCCACCTCCACCTGCCGCACCTGCTGGCCCGCGGCGACGACCCGGCCCCACGTGAGCCGCTTGCCGACCACGGCGGTGGCTGGGATCACAATCCCGCCATTCGAGCGGCGCTCGGCGGCGTCCTCGTCGAGCTGGACGAGCAGCCGGTCGTTGAGCATCCGGATGGGCAGTGTGGACGGCCGCGACTCGGGGGCCGTGGGACGAGGATCACTCACAGTCCAGACGCTACCCCGACGTAGGCTGGCGACCAGTCCTCGAGCAGTTCCCGCCGCGCCCGCGCGCCCCCACGAGGCCGCGCGCCCCACCCCCTGGAGAGCCATGCCCCGCCTCGCCGTCGGAGACCTCGCGCCCGACTTCACCCTGCCCACCGCCGACGGCGGAACCGTGACCCTCTCCGACCTGCGCGGGCAGCATGTGGTCGTGTACTTCTACCCGGCCGCGATGACCCCGGGCTGCACCAAGCAGGCCTGCGACTTCCGCGACTCGCTCGCGTCCCTGCAGGGCGCCGGGTACGCGGTGGTGGGCGTCTCCCCCGACTCCGTCGACAAGCTCGCGAAGTTCGCCGAGCAGGACGCGCTGACTTTCCCGCTGGCCTCCGACCCCGAGCGCACGGTGCTCGAGGCGTGGGGCGCCTATGGCGAGAAGTCGCTCTACGGCAAGACCGTCACCGGCGTGATCCGCTCCACCGTGGTCGTGGACCCCGAGGGCCGCGTCGAGCTCGCGCAGTACAACGTCAAGGCCACCGGGCACGTGGCCAAGCTGCGCCGGGACCTCGGGATCGCCTGACGCCGGCCGTCGCCGCACCGCGCGCCCACCACGCGCGCGGTGTGGCATAGTCGCCCGCGCGGGAGTGGTGAAACGGTAGCCACGCCAGGTTTAGGTCCTGGTGCCTGAGAGGGCGTGCGGGTTCGAGTCCCGTCTCCCGCACCATGTGCCTCCGGGCCCGGTGGGCCGGCGTTCAGCGCAGCGGCATCCGGACATGCGCCCCACCGCCCGCGAGCGAGCCGGGCTCCAGGCCCAGGCCGTTCCACACCGCGATCCGCACCACCCCGCCGTCCAGCGGGCCCGTGGCGCCGTCCGCCTCCTCCAGGCCCACGGCATGCCGTTCGACGGCGCCCGCCTCCGTCGCCGAGTACCGGAACGTCTCGACCCGGTCCCATGAGCCGTCGCCCGTCAGGTCGTAGGACACCGAGACCCGGGTGCCGTTGCCCACCAAGACGCGCGGGCCCGCCGACAGCTCGAACTCGGTGCTGGTGCTCAGGTACGTCCCGGTGAGGTCCCGCGCGACGAAGACCAGCGCGTCAGCGGGCTCGGAGCCGTCCGCAAGCAGGCGCCGCTCGCCCGCCCGGTCGACGGCCGAGGACACGGGCGACAGCGCCAGGAGCGGGTGGGCAGCGGGCGCCGCGGGCTCTGCGGCGGACGGCGACGGCGCTGTGCGTTGCGCGGATCCGGCGCGCGTCGAGGGAGCGCCTGCCTGCGCGGGCCCGGCCGCCTCGTCCGCGCCGGCATCGGCGCTGTCGGGGAGCTGGGCGCCGCGGGCGCCGCTGGACCCGGCGGCGCTCCTCCAGGGGCCGCTCGGCCGGGACACGCCCGCACTGGGGCGCCGCGGCGTGCTGGCCTGCGGGCGAGCCACCGCCTGCGGGCTGCCAGCGCGCGGCGGGGTCACCGACGGGCCGGGCCCGGAACCCGTGGAGGGCGGGGTGGGACCGGCGTTGTCCGCCGCCTCGAACGGCAGCCGCAGCACCGAGCCGGGGCCCAGAACGAGCGTGCTCGACGTCGAGCCGATCGAGTTCCACACCGCGAGCCGCACCGAGCCGCCGTCGAGGTCGCCTAGCGCCCCGGTGGCCGACTCGAGGCCCACAGCCTGCGTGTACGACTCCGCGCCCGGCACGGGGTCGGTGGCGAAGTACCGGTACGTCTCGACGCGGTCCCACGTGCCGTCGCCCGTGAGGTCATAAGACACCGACGCGCGCGTGCCGTTGCCCACCGACAAGCCCGCGTCCACCGCCAACTCGAAGGCCGTCGCGCCACCGGAGGCCGTGCCCGTGAGCCCGGTGGCGTTGAACGTCACCGCGCCGGGTGGCGCCGTCACCCCGTCGACGCCCTGGGCTGCGGGCAGTGTCACCTGGGTGGCGGGGCCTGCCGCGCTAGCCAGGCCGCCGCCCTGCTGCGGGTAGAGCGTGAGCGGGCCGGCGGGGCCGGTGGTCGGGGTGGGCGTCGGCGTGGGGCTCACCGTCGGTGTCGGCGTCGATGTCGGGGTTGGGGTGGCCGTCGGGGTGGCCGTCGGGGTGGCCGTCGGGCTGGCCGTCGGGCTCGCCGTCGGTTCCGGGCCACCGCCCGAGCCGGAGCCGCCGGACCAGGTCAGCGCCCCGCTCGCCACGGTGCGCCCCGCGGGCACGTCCAACCTCGTGCCGTCGGAGAACGCCACGGTGATCGGCGCTGACGTGACGTTCGCGGCGACGTAGGTGCGCGCGCCGTTCTTGGCGAAGACCGCCGCCAGCGGATGGTCGGCCCGCACTGTCGCGTCAGGCGGACCGAGGGCCGCCAGGCTCGAGACCCAGTGGAACGTGTGCGCGCGGCTCTCACCCTCCTCGGGCAGGTAGCCCGGCTGGGCGTTCAGCGCCGCGAGCGCGGCGGGCCCGTCCCCGAGGGCCAGGTACTCCCACCAGATGTCCTGCCACACCGTGGGCGGGCCGCCGTTGACGGCGGTCATCTCGGCGTAGTTCTGGCGCACGTCGTCGGGCCGCTGGCCCAGGTACAGGTGGCTGCCGGTGATGGGCAGGGTGTTGATGCCCTGGATCATCTCGGGCTCGGCGCTGAACCACGTCGCGTACGCCCCGCCGTCGCCCCAGATCATGCCGACGGTGCTGTGGCCGAAGCCGTCCGGGATCGCCTCGGCGCCGTCGAACCAGTACGCCTGGATGGCGGCGGCCTGGGTCGCGTACAGGTACGCGCCCAGGTCGCGCATGGCGGTGTCCCCGGTGGCCTCGCCCCACTGGACGAGCGCCCCGGCGAAGTTCATCCCCTCCGAGCTCGACTCCTGGTTGTTGCCCGCGGCGAACGCCCCGTGCCCGGACGCCCAGTCGTGGCCCGCGTACACGTCGAAGTCCCGCAGGTACGGGAACAGCGGGTCGGAGCGGTCGGGGCCGTTGGCGTCACGCACTAGCAGGTCCACCATCCCGCCGTAGGCGTCGTCCGCCGCCCAGGCGGGGTCGAACTTGGCCAGCGTGGCCGCCGCCGCGATGAAGTAGCCGTAGTGGAAGTGGTGGTCGTTGAGCTCCTTGTCGGAGCCGTAGGACGCCGGGTAGCCGATGAGCGTGCCCCACCTGTCGTCGTACGCGAAGACCTGCTCCGTCTTGCCGGGCGTCGCCGTGAACCAGTTCGTCAGGGTGGAGCGGATCTGCCCGAGGGCGGCGTCCCGGACGTCCGTGCGCCCCACCAGGTCGGCGATCTCCGCGATGCGGGCCGCGCGGCCGAGCCCCTTGCCCGTCCAGTAGGTGTCCGGGGAGACCTGCTGCATCGGGTCGGCTGCGGCCTCGGTGAGGAGCGCGTCCAGGCGGGCCGCGGCGTCGCCGGAGCCGGTCGCGACCGCCGGCAACTCGGGGAGGATTCCCGTGAACGGGGTCTGCGTGGTGAATGACGTGGCTCCCACGTACGCGGTCATATCGCCGCGCGGCGACGGGTAGTCAGCGGGGGCCGGCTCGGCGGGGCCGGCCACCGACGCCAGGTTCTGCTGCTGGTGCGGGTACAGCGCCAGGACCGTGCCCTGCGCGGAGCCCTCCAGCGGAGTCGTCTGCACCGCGTACGTCGTCGAGACGCTGCCCGCCGCCTCGTCGTACGCGTAGTCGGCCTGTGTGCCGGTGACCTCGGCGAACGCGTACGGCTGGTACTGCGCCAGGGCCGCCTGCCGGGCCGCGTCGTCGGAAGCGGGGCTGGTGGGCAGCGCCGCGACGCTCAGGTATCCGAGCCCGGCCAGGTCGCTCACCAGGCTCGACCCGGACACCGTCCAGGACGAGCCGCTGGGCGCGAAGGCCGCGTAGTCGTGGCCGCCGGCCGTGAAGCCGATCGTCCCGCCGTCCTGCTGCCACACCCGCGGCGTCCCCGTGACGGTGAGCTGGGCCTGGCCGCCGGTCAGGTGGTACCAGCTGAACGGCAGCCCGTGTCCGATGGTGGCGCGCATCGTGCGGGCGCCGTCCTCCCACGAGGGCGTCACAGTCCAGTCCGACCAGTCGGCCACCTCGACCGTCGGCGCCGCGAGGCCCGCGACGCCGACCAGCACGTCCTGCGTGTACGGGTAGTGGAACTCCCCCACCCCGCCGGGCGTGCCGGAGAGCACCGGGTCGCGGGTGCTCGACAGGCCCAGGCCCGCCGCCGTGGGCTGGTACGAGACGGGGTGGGCGTGCAGCGGCTCGCTGCCCACGCAGTTCCACCGCTTGAAGACGAGCGACGACCACCAGTCGTTGGTGGGGATGGCGCCCGTCGGCGCGTCGTCGGTCAGATAGGCGCGCGGATCGGACGCGAGCGGTGGGCAGCCCTCAGGCGAGGGGCCCACCCGGTCCGTGGTGTAGCCGCCCGAGCCGACAGGGACCGGCTCCGCCTGCGCCGACCCGGCGATCACGCCGATCCCGGTCACCGCGAGCGCCACCGCCGCCAGCGAGGCTGCCCATCGAGCGGGCCCTCGGGGCCTCACGCGGGCAGTCCGCGACCTTCCCGCGTCATTCGTCGTCATCGACAGCATGAGCAGCCCCCCGGCGACCGGCCTCTCTCGGCCCGTCACCCGCTGACGCCGCCGTGAGATCGGTCACCTCGCACCGTAGGCGCGGGAACAGCCCGTCGCAAACCGACACGAACACGTGTCAACCGGGTGGACCTGAACGCGCGAACGGCCACCACCCGACGCTGAGGCCAGGCGGTGGCCGTCGTGCGAGGCCGCCCCTCGGGGCGGGCGCTCAGTTCTGGGAGGCGGTCTCCTGCGCGGCGATCTGGGCGCGGACGTCGTCCATGTCGAGCGCCTTCACGGCGCTGATGACCTGCTCGAGCGCCGGCGCGGGCAGCGCGCCCGCCTGGTTGAACACCAGGATTCCCTGCCGGAACGCCATCAGCGTCGGGATCGACGTGATGCTCAGCTCCATGGAGAGCTGCGGCTCGGCCTCGGTGTCGACCTTCGCGAACACGACGTCAGGGTGCGCCTGCGAGGACGCCTCGAAGATCGGCCCGAACCGCTTGCACGGTCCGCACCACTCCGCCCAGAAGTCGACGAGCACGATGTCGTTGTCGGTGATGGTCTGCTGGATCGTGTCTGCGGTCAGCTCAGTGGTAGCCATGGCCGCTCCTCCCTCGTCGTGAGTCTGCGCACCCTAGAGCACGCCCGCCCTCTCGAGTATTCCCTCGCCGATGCGCGTCGGCCTGCCCGAGGACGGTCGGGAAGGTAGAACAGGACCGTGACCGACACCGCTGACTTCCCGCATGACCCCGAGCCCCAGCGCCCCGCGGGCTGGATGGACCACGACGAGATCCGCCACGTGCGCACCCTCCTGCCGATCCTGTACGTGGACGCCATCCCCGTCCGCGTGGACGAGTCGGGCGACGTGGTGGCGGTGGGACTGCTGCTCCGGGTGACCCGGGAGGGCGTGATGTCCCGCGCGTTGGTCTCCGGGCGGGTCATGTACCACGAGCGGGTGCGCGACGCGCTGCTGCGGCACATCGAGAAGGACCTGGGCCCGGTGGCGCTGCCGCAGATCCCGGCCTCCCCGCAGCCGTTCACCGTGGCCGAGTACTTCCCGACGCCGGGGGTCACGCCGTACCACGACCCCCGCCAGCACGCCGTGTCGCTCGCCTACGTGGTGCCCGTCGCCGGGGACTGCCGCCCGCAGCAGGACGCACTCGACCTCGCGTGGCTCACCCCCGAGGAGGCCACGTCCGGGCAGGTGCAGATGGCGATGAACGGCGGCCAGGACCTGCTGCTGCGCCAGGCGATGGCGCATGTGGGCCGCTTGCCCTGACGATCGCCCGGCGGCGGCCCCTCGTCACACGCGGGCCGCCGCCGCGAGGGCTGCCGACGCCTCCCCCGGCACGTCGAGCCGGCTCAGCGTCACTAGCCTCGCCTGTGGGGCGTCGAACCGCGTGACGCGGCCGTCTCGCACCTCCACCCGCAGCGGGTCGACGGCCAGCCCCCAGCCGACCGCCTTGAGCACCGCCTCCTTCGCGGTGAAGGCCGCGGCCAGGTCGGCACGCGTGCGCGCGGCCTGGCGCTCGGCGGCTGTCAGGACGACTCGCAGCGCCGTCTCGTCCAGCCCTTCGAACGCGGCGTGGTGCTCGACGTCCACGCCGATGTCCGCGTCCGCGCAGAACGCGACGACCACCACGTCGCCGCTGTGCGAGATCGACACATCCGGCAGGGGCGACGCCCACCGCCCCCCCGGCGCCGGCGAGTAGCGGGGCTTCTCCTCACCCGCGGGGACGAGTCGGCGGGTGAAGCGGAGGCGGCCCGCGCTGTCGCCCAGCACCTCGCGGGCGTGCTCGGCGACGAGCACGCGGCCGGTGAGGAACCGGCGCGCGTCGGCCTCCCGGCGGAACGCCCGCAGCCTGGCCCGGTCGTCGTCGGCCAACAGCAGCCACGGCGGCGGCTCGGCGGGCGCCAGGCCTCGCGCCACGGCCACGCGGACATCGACGGCGCCTCCGCCCGGCCCGGCTCCGCCTGTGCCGGTTCCGCCCGCCCTGGGCGATGCGCCGGGGGCCGCAAGCGCCACCGTGCGCGACTCCACCCTCACCGGCGCGTCACCGGCGATTCACCGCGCCGCCGGCCCGGCGGCCTGCTCGACCGCCCGCTCGGTGACCTGCCCGCCCGCCACGTCGAACACCCGGTTGAGCCGGGCGAGCGTCGACGGCCGGTGGGCGACGACCACGACCGTCCGCGACGCGGCGAGCCGGTCGAGTGCGGACTCCACGAGCTCCGCGCAGGCGGGGTCCACATCCGACGTGGCCTCGTCCAGCACGATGACCGCGCTGCCGCGCAACGCCACCCGCGCCAGGGCGACGAGCTGCCGCTCGCCGACTGTCAGCGCCGAGGCGGCGCCCAGCGGCGCGTCGAGGCCGCCAGGCAGGCTGTCGAGCCACCGGCCGAGGCCCAGGGACTCCACCGCCCCGCGCAGCGCGGCGTCGTCCGCGTCGGGGGCGACGAGCCGCAGCTCGTCGGCGAGGGTCCCGGAGCCGAGCACCATCTCCTGCGGGACGTATGACACCAGGCGGGCGCGCTCCTCGGGTCCGAGGCCCGCCAGGTCGCGGCCCGCACAGCGCACAGTGCCCCGGTCCGGGTGGCCCAGCCCCGCCATGAGCATGGCGATCGTCGACTTCCCCGCGCCCGAGCGCCCGGCCAGGCCGCAGCGCTCGCCGTCCTCGATGCGCAGCCACACGCCGGCGAGCACCGGCTGGGCGCCGTAGCCGAGCCAGACGTCCTCCAGCTCGATCGCGGGGGGCGCCCCGCCGACACCCGGAGCCGCGTGAACGACGCGGCGCGCGCGCGGCGTGGAGGCGCCCAGGAGGTCCTGGACACGCGCGGCGCCCGTGAGCGCCTCCTCGGCGGAGCCCACCAGGGCGACCAGGTCGGAGAAGCTCGCGAACAGCGTCACGCTCGCGAGCAGGAACGTGACGACGACTCCGACGGTGATCGTCCCGGAGGCCGCGAGCGAGGATCCCACCGCGAGCAGCACCGCCAGCGCGGCCCCCTCGATGAGGGTCATGGCGCCGATCCACCGGCTCAGCACCACTGTGCGCATCTGCGCGGCCACGGCGCCGTCGTTCAGGCGGCCGAGCCTGTCCGCGAGGCGCGAGGTGGTGATCGCGGGGGCGGTGGACAACAGCGCCCGCGCCCGGATGGCCTCGGCGATGGACGCCGCGACGTCGGCCTCCGCCTGTGCCTCCGCGCCGAACGCCGCGGCGGCGCGCAGGCGGAACCGGTGCAGCACGAAGAGCGACGGCGGCAGGAACACGGCCAGCAGCACGAGCGCGAGCAGCCACGACTGCGAGGCCAGCACGGCGACGAGGAGCACCACCGTCGACGCCGTGACGAGCAGGCCCGTGAGCGACTCGCGCACGAACGCGGAGAGCTCTGCGACCTCGGCCGTCGAGCGCTGCAGCAGCTCGCCCGCGCGGTGGCGCTCGATGAACCTCAGGGGCGCTGCTGCGAGCTGCCGCGCGACCGCGTCGCGCACATCCCGCACGAGGTGCTCCCCGGCCCGGGCGAGCCGCGCGCGGCTCGCCGCCGAGAGCGCGAGGCGCAGGACGGACAGGGCGATGCCGGCTCCGCCGAGGAGGATCACCCGTTGGCGGTCGCCGTCCAGGAGCGCGTCGACGAGTCGCCCGACGACGACGGGCCCCAGTGTCGTGGCGAGGCTCGCGACGACGCCGAGCGCCACGGCCGCCACCAGGGCGCGCCGGTGCGGCCGCGCGAACTGCAGCGCGGCGCGGCCGACGCCGCGTCGTGCGGGAGAGTCGACGAGGAGGCGCCCGTCGTCAGGGCCCTCGGCGGCGGCCTGCCCCGGCGTCCGCGCGTCGAGCCCGCTCATGCGGGCACCGTGGCGCGGTCGCGGAGCACGACGACCTCGTCGGCCGCCGCGAGGAGCAGGTCGTCATGCCCCGCGGCCACGACGATGCGCTCACGCGCGGCCCGGCGCATCGCCGCCACGAGGCGCGCCGCCGTGTGGCCGTCGGCCGCCGACGTGACGTCGTCGAGCAGCAGCAACGCCGGCTCGGCGACGAGGCCGCGGGCGAGCGCCAGCCGCTGGCGCTGCCCCCCGGACAGGGCGCCGCCGTCCTCGCCCACCTCCAGGTCGAGAAGGTCGGGCGCCCGCCCGGCGAGGTCCACGTCGAGTCCGACGCCGGCGAGCGCCTGCCGGTAGCGCGCGTCATCGGCGGTGGCGTCCCCTGACGCGGCGCCCAGCGCGAGGTTGTCCCGCACCGTCCCCGTGAGCACCACCGGCCGCTGCGGGACGAGGTGGGCCCCGCTGAGCGGCGCGCGCACGGGCGACCCGTCGGCGAGCAGGGCGCCGCCCGCTGGCGCCACGAGTCCGGCGAGGACGCGCAGGAGCATCGACTTCCCACTCGCGATCCCGCCGGTCACGACGACCAGGCGCCCCGGCGTCAGCGTCACGTCGACGGCCGAGGCTCCGGGCACGGGCACGAGCGCCCGCGCCTCGACCCGCGCCACCCGGCGCGCGGGAGTCGCGGCGCCGGCTGGGCGTGCCGGGGCCCGCGCGATCACCGGGGCCAGCCGGGCGGCGCCCACACGGGCGTCGACGCTCTGCGTCCACCGCATCAGGCCCACCTGCACCGCCACCCCCACCGTCGCCATCCACCCCGTGAACGCCACCAGCCCTCCGACGGTCAAGCGCCCGTCGAGCACCGCCACGGCGCCCACCAGCACGCCGACGGACGCGGCGACGGCGGGCACGCCCTCCCCGAGGGCGGTCCAGCGGGCGAGCACGCCACTGGCCCGCACCGTGCGCTCGGCGAGCTCCGCTGACGCGGCGTCATGGCGGCGGATGATCGCGTCCTCCGCACCGACTCCCCGCAGCCCCCGCGCCGCCCGCACGATCTGGTCGACGACGTTCGCGCGCGAGCCGTGCGCGTCCGCCGCGGCCCGCGAGGCGCGCTCGAACCGTCGCGGGTAGACCACAGAGAGCACCGCGAGGCACGGCGCGGTGGCGCCCGCGACGAGGAGCAGCCACACGTCGAGGGCGGCGAGCCCGAGCACGAGCACCGCTGCGGTGACCGCGATCACCGCCCAGGTGGGCAGCCCATGCACCCACACCCGCACCAGCCCGACGTCCCGCCCGGCCCGGACCAGCAGGTCGCCCGTCTCGAGCCCGTCTGCGCCGTGGATCGCCCCCTCCCGCACCCGGGCGCGCAGCACCGACCCGGCGCGGGCGTCCGCGAGGTTCGCGCCCTGGTCCCACACGCACATCCCGGCGAACTGCAGCAGCGCGGCCACGGCGAGCGCCGCGCACCAGAACGCCACGGCCCCCGCGTCCCCCGCCACCACGCCGTCGTCGACGGCGACGCTCAGCAGGTACGGGGCGGCGAGGAAGCCGGCCTGCCGCGCCACCGCGCCGAGCACCGCGGTGAGCAGCGGCCCGCGCACCTGCCAGGCCGTGCCGCGCAGGAGCCGCCGGACCTGCCGGGCCTCCGCCGGGAGCGCGCGCCCGGCCCCCCGACCGGCCGTGCGGCGGATCATGCCCGCGCCGCCAGGCGGGCCGCGATGAGCCGCCCGATCCGCTCCCACGACGCGGGCGCCACCACGCCGGCGTGGTCGGTGTCGAGGCCGACACGCTCCACGTCGGCGCCGAGGAGCCCGTCCCAGGCGGCCGGCTGCGGCTGCTCGCGCTCGGCCACGACCAGGACCGTCGGCGCCTCCGTCGTCGGGGAGTGCGAGGCCGCCATCAGCCGGGACGCCCAGGCGTGGCTCTCCACGATCGCGCCGAGCGTCGCCTCGGCGTCCAGGCCGAGCACGCCCCGCGACGCGCGGATGGCCTCGCGCAGGTCGGCGTCGAGGTCGCCCTCACCGGCGAGCGCGGCGAGGAACTCCTGCTGCTCGGCCCGCAGCGCCACCTGGTCCTCGACGCCCGCCCCCTCCCGGGGCCCGCCGAGAGGCGCCGGGTCGAGCAGCACGAGCAGCTCGACGGCCTCGCCCTCGCGGCGGAGCAGCGCGGCGAGGGCGTGGGCGATGTTCCCGCCGAACGAGTACCCGAGCAGGCGGTACGGCCCGTGCGGCCGCACGGCGCGGATCCGCTCGAGGTACTCCACCGCGAGGCCGTCGATGTCGACGGCGGCGCTCGCCCCGCCGGAGAGGGACGGCGCCTGCAGCCCGATCACGCCGACCCCCGGCGGGAGCAGCCGCACCAGCGGGGCGAACTGCCAGGCGAACCCGCCCGCCGGGTGCACGCAGAACACCGGCGCCTCGTCCGCGGGCTCGCGCAGGGCCAGCACGGAGGCGAGCCCGGCGTCCCGGGCCGGCTCCGCGAGCGCCACGGCCAGGGTGCGGACGGTCGGGCAAGCCATGACCGTCCCGACGGGGACGCGGGCGCCGAGCTCCTCGGCGAGGCGCGCCACCACCCGCATGGCCAGCAGCGAGTGCCCGCCGAGGTCGAAGAAGCCGTCGTCCCGGCCCCCCACCTCGACGCCGAGCACCTCCGCGAACACCGCCGCGACCACGCGCTCGACCCGCCCGACAGGCGCGTCGCCCCCGGTGCCGGTCCGCGGCTCCGGGAGCGCGGCCCTGTCGATCTTGCCGTTGGCGGTGAGCGGGATGGCGCGCACCACCGCGAGCAGGGTCGGCACGGTGTGCGCGGGCAGGGTTGCGGCGAGCGACGCCCTGACGTCCGCGAGTAGGGCCTCGTCTCGGGAGCCGGCCCGCGGGACGGCCTGCGGGGCCGCCTCGCGGAGGACCTCGCGGGGGACGATGTGGAGGCACAGCGCCTCGGCGCCGGAGGCGCTGCGGCGCACCGAGGCCGCGGCCTGCGCCACCTGCGGATGCGCCTCGGCGGCGGCCTCCACCTCCGCGAGCTCGATCCGGTGGCCGCGCACCTTCACCTGGTCGTCCCCACGGCCCCGGTACTCGATGCCGCCGTCATACCGCCGGCGCACCAGGTCCCCCGTGCGGTAGAGCCGCTCGCCGGGCGCCCCGAACGGGTCGGCCACGAAGCGCGACGCCGTGAGCGCCGCCTGCCCGAGGTAGCCGCGCGCCAGGCCGCCCCCGCCGAGGTACACCTCCCCCGTCCCGCCGGGAGGAACCTCGCGCAGCGCGGAGTCGAGGATGTGGGCGCGGGCGTCGAGGATCGGCCGCCCGAGGCACGGTGACTCGCTGGAGGCGAGGTCGACGCCGAGGGCGTTGATGGTGAACTCCGTCGGCCCGTAGAGGTCGTAGGCCACGAGGTCGTCGCGCTCGCGCAGCCGAGCCCACAGCTCGGCGGGGACGGCCTCCCCGCCGAGCAGGAACAGCGCGGGCGGGCGCCGGTCGAGGAGCCCCGCCCGGATCAGCTCCCTGCCGTAGGAGGGCGTCACGTTGACGACGTCGATGCCGACGCGTGCGTACCGATCGACGAGGGTCGGCACGTCGAGGCGGCCCTCCTCGTCGATCACATGGACCTCATGCCCGTCGAGCAGCCAGAACAGCTCCTCCCAGGACATGTCGAAGGAGAACGACACGGTGTGGGCGACGCGCAGCGGGGTGCGGCCGGCCCGGCGGATCGCCGGGCGGAAGATCGCCTCCAGATGGTTGTCGTACATCGTGACGAGCCCGCGGTGCGGGACCGCGACCCCCTTGGGCTCCCCCGTCGAGCCCGAGGTGAAGATCGTGTACGCGAGCTGGTCCGGCAGGACGGCGGGCGGGATGAACGGCGCGCCAGCGGCCTGCCGGGCCGTCACGTCGAGCACAGGGACGCCGTCGACCCCCGACCCGCCTGGCGCCGTCAGCACGAGCTCGGCGCCCGCGAGGCGCGCCAGGCGGCTGAGCCGCTCGGCGGGGTTCGCCAGGTCCAGCGGCAGGTACGCCCGGCCCGCGCGCAGCACCGCGAAGATCGCGACCACATGCTCGACGGTGCGCGGCAGCGCGAGCGCCACGACGGCCTCCGGCCCCGACGTGCGATCGACGATGAGCGCGGCGAGGTCGTCCACCCGGCGGCGGACGTCCTCGAAGGTCCAGGCGGCGTCCGCCCCGGCCAGGTCGCGGCCTGCCAACGCGGTGCGATGCGGTGTGCGCTCCGCGGCGAGGGCCAGCAGGTGGGCCACGGTGCGCGTCCCGCCCGCGTCGTGCCGGTCGGCGGGGCTGACGCGCGTCGCCTCCGCGTTGACGCGCTCGACGGCCGCCTGCTCGGCGGGGACGGCGGCGCGCAACCGGGCCACCGGCTGGTCGGCCCCGGCCACGAGCCCCGCCAGCGTCGCCACATAGCGGGCGAGGTACCGCTCGGCCCGCTCGGGGTCGATCACGTCTGGCCGGTGCGCGAGGGCCAACTCGAGCCGCTCGCCTGGGTTCACCGTCATCGCCAGGCTGTAGTGCGTGCCGTCGTAGGCCTCCGCCTCCACGATGCGATGGCGGGCGAACGTCGCCGACTGCGCCTGCTCGTCCGAGGGGAGGTTGCGGAACACGTACAGGGTGTCGAACAGCACTGGCCTGCCCGCCGCGCGCTGCACGTGGCCGAGGCCGACGTGGTGGGCGGGCATCGTCTGGGCCTGGGCCGCCATATGCGCGCGCAACTGCTCCAGCACCGTCTGCCCCGGACGGACGCGCACCCGCACCGGGATGGTGTTCATGAGCAGCCCGACCATCCGGTCGACCCCCTCGAGCTCCGCTGGGCGGCCCGAGACCGTGGTGCCGAACACCACGTCGTCCTGCCCGCAGATGCCCCGCAGGACATGCGCCCACGCATAGGAGAGCACCGTGGACAGGGTCACCGAGGCCCGCCGGGCGAGCCCGGTGAGCGCCGCCGTGAGCGCGTCGTCGAGCAGATGCGTCGCGGACTCGGAGAGCACGGGCGGGGCGCCCACCGAGCGCGGCTCGACGAGCGTGGGGCCCGGCAGGCCAGCGAGCGCCTCCCGCCACAGCGCGACGCCCGCGCCGTGGTCCTGCCGCGCCACCCAGGCGAGGTACTCCCCGAAGTCCGCCGCCGGCGCGAGGCCCGCGTCGGGGACCGGGCCGGGCGCGCGCAGCGCCTCGTCGTAGAGCTCGAAGAGGTCCTCGAGCAGGATCGTCTGCGACCAGCCGTCCGTGAGGATGTGGTGGTGCACGATGCTCACGAGCCAGTGCTCCGGGCCGAGCCGGGCGGCCACCAGCCGGATCAGCGGCGGCGCGGCCAGGTCGAAGCCCTCCTCCACCTGGCGCTCGGTGAGCCGTGCGAGCGCCGCCTCCTGCTCCGCCGGTGTGAGCGCGGCGAGGTCGACCCGCTCGAACGGCATCGCCGCCGCCGGGGCGACGAAGGACAGCGGCGCCGCCAACCCATCGGAGACGAACCCGGCGCGCAGGCTCGGATGCCGCCGCAGCAGCGCGTCCCCCGCGCGCCGCAACGCGTCGGGGTCCACCTCGGAGCGGAGCGTGAGCTTGTGCTGCACCACGTACACGTCGAGGTCGTCCCCGCCGAGCTGCGCGTGGACGTACAGGCCCTCTTGCAGGGGGCCGAGGCTGAGCACGGCCTCCCGGTGGGGGGCCAGCCGGTCCAGCACCTCGCGGGTGGCCGCGTCCTGCCCGGACTCGGACTGTGGCCCGGCATGGCCGTCGGCGCCCCCGGGCTGTGGGGAGGCCGCCTGGGCGATCGCCGAGGCGGTCCGCGCCTCGAAGACCGTCCCGAGCCCGATGTCGATCCCCGATCGCCGGGCCAGCGCGACCAGGCGGATCGCGGAGATGCTGTCCAGCCCGGCGGCGAACAGGTCGCCGTCCACGCCGGCCTCGGAGCCAATCACCGTGCGGGCGATCTCCGCGAGCCGCACGGCACGGGAGTCGCTGTCCGACGCGGGGCTGGCGGGCCGAGCGCCCTGTGCGCGGGCCCCGTGCACCAGGTCGAGCGCGGCACGCCGGTCGAGTTTGCCGTTCGTCGTGGTCGGGAGGCTCTCGACGACGAGGACGGCCGCGGGCCGTTGCGGCTCGGGGAGGACGTCGGCGAGGGCGGCCGTGAGGGTGGCGGGGGTGGCGACCTCTCCCGGCGCGAGGCGCACGAGGGCGACGAGCGCGGGCCCGGACTCGTCGTCGACGAGGACTGCCGCCCGCGACACCCCGGGCAGGGCCTCGAGCGCGGAGCGCGTCTCGTCGGGCTCCACACGCATCCCGCGGATCTTCACCTGGTCGTCGCGGCGCCCCCGGTGCACGAGCCCCTCGGGAGCGACCTCGACGAGGTCCCCCGTCCGGTACAGCCGCGCCCCTGAGCCGTGGGCGTCGGCGACGAAGCGCTCCGCCGTCATCGCGGCCCGCCCCGTGTAGCCCAGCGCGAGCTGGTCGCCCGCGAGGTAGAGCTCGCCGACGCCGCCGAGCCCGACAGGGCGCAGCGCCGTGTCGAGCACGCGCAGCACGGTGCCCGGCGTCGCCGCGCCGATCGGCGACGACGCGCCGGCGGCCTCATGCGCGCAGTCCCCGGCGGTCACGTCGATCGCCGCCTCGGCGGGCCCATACAGGTTGTGCACCGGCGCGCCCGCCGCGCGGGCGGCGGCTGCGGCGAGCGCCGCCGGGAGCTGCTCCCCGCTGCACACGACGCGGCGGACGCTCCCCCACGAGGGCTCCGGCACCAGGTCGAGGTACGCCGCGAGCATCGACGGCACGAAGTGCACGGTGGTCACGCCCTCGCGGGCGATGAGGCCGTCGAGCTCCTCGGGATCGCCCTGCGCGCCCGGCGGCGCCAGCACAAGGCGCGCGCCCGTCATCAGCGGCAGCACGAGCTCCCACACCGAGACGTCGAAGGTCACGGGCGTCTTGTGCAGGATCACGTCGTCGCCGCCGATCCCGTAGCGCTCGCGCATCCAGGCCAGGCGCACCGCCAGGCCGCGCCGAGTGTTCACGCAGCCCTTGGGGCGGCCGGTGGTCCCCGAGGTGAACACCACGTAGGCGGGGGCCGAGCCGGCGGTCGACGGGGGCCAGGACACGGCGGCCCCGGCCCGGCGACGCACGGTCGGCTCGCCTGCGCCTGCGCCTGCGTCGTCCACGTCGTCGGGCAGGCGATTCCCCGCCGGCTCGTCGAACCCCAGCGCGGTGGCCGTCTCCCCGGCCCCCGGCGCGACGATCAGCGCGGTGACGTCGGCCTGCGCCGCCATCTCCCGCAAGCGCGCGGCCGGCAACGCCGGGTCGAGCGCCAGGAAGGGCCGCCCCGAGCGCAGCGCCGCGAGCACCCCCACCACGAGGGCCGCGGAGCGGGGCGCGAGGACGCCGATCGCGCCCCCACCCGCCCCGAGCCCTGCGGCAACGGCCGACGCTGCCCGGTGCAGCTCGGCGGTGGTGATCCTCGTCGTGCCATCGACGAGGGCGACCTCGTGGCCGTGCCGGGCCAGGACCTCGTCGAGGAGCGTGTCGAGGTCGGCCTCGGGGGCGGGCCCGCCGTCGAGGATCGCGGGCGCCGGCGCACCGCCGTCGAAGGCGATCTGCGCGACCCGGGCCCACGGGTCGTCGAGCACGGCGTCCAGTGCGCGCCGCAGCAGTGCCTCCACGCCGTCGATCCCGCCGGGGACGTCCGACCGCACGGTGAGCTCAAGGCGCAGCTCGTCGCCGATCTCGGCGAGGAGGGCCAGCGGGTAGTGCACGGCGTCACGCGCCCAGGTCCCCGTCACGCGAACCGAGCCGTCGGCGCTGCGCCAGCCGCCGACGTCGCCCGGGTAGTTCTCCACCACGAGGAGCGCGTCGAAGAGCGTGCCGAGCCCGACGCGCCCCTGGACGGCGCCCAGGTCGGCCGCCTGCGCGTCGGCGACGACGCCGTGCAGCCGGTGGGCGGCGCGCACCACGTCGCCCAGTCGGTCGCCCGGACGGGCCCGGACGCGGAACGGGAGCGTGTTGCCGAGCAGCCCGATGATCCGGTCGCTGCCCGGGACCTCGGCGCCGCGCCCGGAGACAGTGAGGCCGAACACGACGTCCGCGTCATCGGCGACCCGGCCCAGCACCAGGCCCCACACCGCGGACAGCACCGCCGCGGGGGTGGCGCCGAGCTCACGCGCCCGGCCCCTGAGATCGTCGGCGCGCGGGACCACAACAGCCCGTCGCGTCGTCACGGCCCCCGCCGGGGTCGCGGCCGGGGCCACGAGCGTCGGGGCGCCGAGCCCGTCGAGCGTGCCCGCCACGGCCTCCGTCGCCCGCTGCCCGCGCGACGGGTCGTCGTCCGGCAGCACCGCGTCGAGGTGGTCGACGAAGCCCGCCTCACCCGGCTCCGGCTCGCCGCCCGTGGCCCGCAGGAGGATCTCCTCGAGCAGGAGCGGCACTGACCACCCGTCGAGCACAAGGTGGTGCGCCGTCAGCAGGAGCACCGCGCGCCCCGGCCCGACACGCACCCACCGGCCCCGCAGCAGCGGCGGACGACGGGGATCGAAGCCCCGAGCCCACTCCGCGTCCGCGATCGCCGCCACCGCCGGATGCGTGGGCGCCTCGCCCGGGCCGGCCCCGGCGGCCGCCAGCGCGTCGAGGGCCTCCCACTCGGGCTCCAGCCCATCCGCCACGAACTGCACGGGCGCGGAGTCGCCCTCGGCGAAGAACCCGGCACGGAGGTTCTCATGGGCGTCCAGCACCGCCGCCAGGGCCGTGCGCACCGCCTCGCCCGCCACCTCGCCCTCGAGCTCGACGGCGAACTGCAGTAGGTAGGTCGGCTGCTCCCCCGCGTCCCGCTCCCACAACGAGTGGAACAGCAGGCCCCGCTGCAACGGGGTGAGCGGCCAGAGGTCGGTGACCGACGGCGTCGACGTGGTGGTGCTCATCGGGGGTCCTCCAGGAGTCGTTCGATGCTGCCGAGGTCGCGCGCGCTGATCCGCGCCCGGGTCCGGCGCGCGGGCCGCTGCGGCGCCGGCGCCAGGGGCGTCGCGGCGGCTGCCAGCGACGCGAGGCGCTCATGGGAGAACACGAGGCCGGGGGTGAGGGCGAAGCCGCGCGCGCGGACGAGGGCGACGAGGCGGATCGAGGAGATGCTGTCCCCGCCCAGCTCGAAGAAGCCGTCGTCCGGTGACACGGCGGCCAGGCCCAGCGTCTCGGCGACGGCCTCGACGACTGCCCGCTCGGCCGCGGTGCCCGGCTCCCGGAGCATCCGCTCGGCGGTGGCGGGCTCCGGCAACGAGCCGCGCGCGACCTTGCCGTTCAGCGTCAGCGGGATGGCGTCGAGCACCGTCACGACCCGGGGCACATACGCCGCGGGGAGCCCCGCGGCGAGCGCGTCGCGCGCCGCCTGGCCGTCGATCCGCATCCCGGGCTCCGGCACGACGTAGCCGAGCAGCCGGTCGCGTCCCGTCGGCCCGGGCCGGACGACCGCCGCCGCCTGCCGCACGCCGGGGAGCTCGCGGAGCGCTGCCTCCACCTCGCCCAGCTCGATTCGGTGTCCGTCGACCTTGACCTGGTCGTCGGCGCGCCGCAGGAAGTGCAGGACGCCGCTGCCGTCCCGGCGGACCACGTCGCCCGTGCGGTAGAGCCGCCCGCCGGGCTCGCCGAACGGGTCGGCGACGAACCGGGACGCCGTGAGCCCGGCCCGGCCGAGGTAGCCGCGCGCGACCTGCGTGCCCGAGAGGTAGAGCTCGCCCTGCACGGAGTCCGGCACGGGTCGCAGCGCCGGGTCCAGCACCTGCGCGCCGACGCCGGCGAAGGGCACGCCGATCGGCATCGCTGTGCCAGGCGGCATCGCTGTGCCCGATGGCATCGCGGGCGCGGCGTCGACCTGTGCGCTCGTAGCCCACACCGTGGCCTCCGTGGGCCCGTACACATTGCGCACCGACCGGCACCGTTGGCGCATCGCCTGGGCCAGGTCCGCCGGGAGCGCCTCCCCTCCGACGAGGGCCGCGACCCGGGACCACGCCTCCGGGTGGGCCTCCACGAGCGGCCGCCACAACGAGGGGGTCGCCTGGAGCAGCGTGCACCGCTCCCGCGCCGCCAGCGCCGTCAACTGGTCGGGGTCGCGCACCTGCGCACGATCCGCGAGGACGATCGCGGCCCCGCTCATGAGCGGCACGAACACCTCCAGGGCGGCGATGTCGAAGGACACCGTCGTCACGGCGAGGAGGCGGTCGTCCGCGCCGAGGCCGAGCACGGCGCGCTCGTGGGCGAGGAACGCGTCGAGTGCCGCTCGCGGCACAGCGACGCCCTTGGGCCGCCCGGTCGAGCCCGAGGTGTAGATCACGTAGGCCGTGGCCGCGCCGTGCGCCGCTGCGGCCGCGCGGCGCAACTCGTCGGCGGCATGGGACGGGCTCACCGGGCTCGCGGGGGTGGCCGGCGGAGCCTCGGCCTCGCCGAGCACCAGTTCTGGGCGGCCCCGCCCCGCGCCCCGCGTCCCGGCGTCGACGAGGACGAGCGCCGGGTCGGCGTCGTCCAGCATCATCTGGAGCCGGGCCTGCGGGTAGTCGACGTCGAGCGGCACGTACGCCGCGCCCGTGGCGAGGACGCCGAGCAGCGCGACGACGAGCTCGGAGCCCCGCCCGGTGGCCACCGCGACGCGATCCTCCGGGCCGATGCCCGCGCGGCGCAGCGCGTCCCGCAGCGCGAGGACCCGGGTGGCGAGCGCCCCGTAGTCGAGGCGCTCGTCGACCGCCGCCAACGCGAGGCGGTCGGGCCAGGCGGCGACGGCGTCCGCGAGGGACCCGAGGAGCGTCGCGTCCCCGGCCACGACCTGGGAGTCGACGGCTGGGCGGCGGCGCTCGTCCTCCAGCCGGGCGTCGATGGCCCGCACCGGGCGCCGGGGGTCGGCGAGCAACGCGGCCGTCCAGCCCAACAGGCGCTCGAGCAGCCGTCGCGCGCTCGCCGGGTCGTAGAGGTCGGCCGCGGCGACGAGGGTGAGCGAGCCCGGCTCCCCCGCACCGCCCATGCGGAGCCGCACCGCCAGGTCGAAGCGCGCGGAGTCGGCGCCCGCCGTCCGCTCGACGGCGCGGGCCCCGGGCAGCCGCAGCCGCTCCCCGACCGGCTGCTCGACCGTGACCATCGTCTGGAACAGCGGATGCCGGGACAGCGAGCGCGGCGGGGCGACCGCGTCGACGACCTCCTCGAAGGGCGTCTGGGCGTCCGCCCACGCGTCGAGCACGCTGCGGCGGGTCCGGCCGAGCAACCCGGCCAGGTGCTCGCCGCCCGAGACGTCCAACCGCACGGGCAGCGTGTTCACCAGGTAGCCGACCGTGCGCGCGAACCGCTCGTCGAGCCGGGTGGAGACGGGCGAGCCGAGCACGATGTCGTCACCCGCCCCGAGCGCCTGCCACAGCGTCGCGACAGCCGTCTGCACCACCATGAGGGGTGTGGCGCCCTCGGCGGCGGCCACCGCGGCGATGCGCTCGGCGAGCGGCGCCGGCACGGGGGCGGACACGGTGTGCGCCCGATGGCTGGCGCGCTCGGGTCGCGGCCGGTCGGTGGGGAGCTCCACCTCGGCCGGGATCCCGGCCAGCCGCTCACGCCAGCGCGCTGCCGCCGCGGCGTCGCCGCGCTCCTCCTCGGCCGCGAAGACGGCGAACGGCACGGCGGGGGCGGGCTCCTGCCCGTGCAGCAGCGCGGACAGGTCCTCCAGGATCACCGCGAACGACGCCTCGTCCACGGCCACGTGGTGCGCGGCGATCACGAGCGCCGCCCGCTGGCCCGAGGCCACCAGGGTGCAGCGCACGGGCGGCGCGCCGAACACGTCGAAGGCGCGAGCCTCCTCGGCGGCGACGACGTGGTCGACGTCCACGGCGGCGGCCCTCGGGCCGAGGTCGACGACGGCGAACGACGTCGGCGGCTCCGCGAGCGCCTCGGCGCCGAAGCCGCCGCCGTCGTCGCGGACGTACACGGTGCGGAGCACCGGGTGGCGCCGGACGACGCCCTCCCATGCCGCGGCGAGCGCCTCAGCGTTCACTGCGCCATCCACGTCGAAGGTCACCGGAACCGTGTACGTGGCGCTGACGCCCTCGAGCTCCGCGAGGAACAGGAGCCTGCGCTGCGCCGACGACACCGGGACGCGCCCGGCGGGCGGCGGTGTGGCCCGGGCTGCCTGATCGAGCGCTCCGGCTGCCAGGCCGGGCTCCACGATGCCACCGGCCAACGCCGGAGCCGCCACGGCCGCCGGGGCAGCCCGCTGGGCGATGCGCCCGATCACCCGCGCCTCGAACACGTCCTTCACCCCGAGGGTGAGGCCCGCGGCCCGCAGCGCGCCGATCACGCGCAGCGCCGTCAGCGAATGGCCGCCCAGCGCGAAGAAGTCGTCGTCGACGGACACCGGGCCCCCGCCCAGGGCAGCCCGCACCGCGCTGACGACCGCCTCCTCCTGCGGGGTGGCCGGCGCGATGACCGTCCGCCCGGCGTCGACGGCGCCGAGCTGGGCCGCGAGGTCGCGGAGGGCGGGCCTGTCGACCTTGCCGCTCGTCGTCACGGGGAGCGCGTCGAGCACGAGCACCTGTGAGGGGGTCAGATGCTGCGGGAGCAGCTGCGCGACGGCCCTCCGAACCTCGTCGGCCGTGATCCCGGCGCCCGTCACGGCGGCGAGCAGCCGGGAGGCCACGGGCCCCGGCACGTCGGCGTAGGCCGCGGCCTGCGCGACTCCGGGGATCTCCCGCAGCGCCGCCTCGACTTCGCCGGGCTCGATGCGGTGCCCGGCGATCTTCACCTGGTCGTCGAGCCGCCCGAGGTGCTCGACCTGGTCATCGGCGCCCGCCCGGACGAGATCGCCCGTCCGGTATCGCCGCGTCCCGTCGGGGCCGGCGACGAAGCTCGCCGCGGTGAGCCCGGGCCGCCCGAGGTAGCCCCGCGCGAGCTGCCCCCCGCTGAGGTAGAGCTCGCCCGCGACGCCGCGCGGCGCCGGTCGCAGCCACGGGTCGAGGATCGTCGCGGTGACGCCCGCCACCGGGGCGCCGATGAGCGGGGCCTCGGAGTCCGCGACGACGGCGCCCAGGGCGTCCACCGTCGCCTCGGTGGGGCCGTACAAGTTGAGGCTGCGCGTGCGGTCCGCGCGCTCCCGCAGGGCTGTCCACAACTCGGGCGCGACGGCCTCGCCGCCGAGCAGGATCTCGGGCAGCGGCCGGACGCCGTCGGCGATCCCCGCCGCGACGAGCTGCTCGGCGAGGACGGGGGCGACGTCGATGACGTCGGCTGCCCGCGCCCGCGCGGTGAAGAGCGCCGGGTCGCGGCGCTCGTCCTCGTCGAGCACCACCAGCTCATGCCCGGCGAACGCCCAGTGCAGTTGGATCAGCGAGGTGTCGAAGGAGAACGAGGCGCTGTGCACGGCGACCACGCACGAGCGGCCCTCACGGGCGCGCAGGCGCTCCACCAGCTCGGCGTGCCGCCCCGTGCGGAGCCCGTCGAAGTGGGTGTCGAGGGCGTCGCGGGTCAGGACGACGCCCTTCGGCCGACCGGTGGAGCCCGAGGTGTGGATGACGTAGGCCGCGGCCGCCCCGGGGACGGCGCGGGGGGCGAGCCGCGCGGGCCGGGCGTCTGCGGGGTCGACGACGGTGAGCCCGGCCTCGGCCGCGAGGCGCGCCGCCTCGCTCCCCCGTGCCGCGACGACCAGCCCCACCCCGGCGTCGTCGAGCAGCGCCCGCATTCGGGCTGGCGGGAGTGCCGGGTCGAGCGGGAGGTAGGCGGCCCCGGCGCTGAGGCACGCGATGATCGCCGCGACGATCTCCACCCCGCGCGGCAGCGTGAGCGCGACGACGTGCTCGGGGCCCGCTCCGGCCTGCTCGAGCGCGGCCTGGATGCCGCCGGCCATCGCGGTGAGCTCCGCGGTGGTGACGGCGCGCTCGCGGAACCGCACCGAGACGGCGTCCGGCTGGGCTGCCGCGGCCCGCAGCAGGCTCCGCAGGACGGCGCACGTCCCGGACCCGTCCTGCGGGGTCCGCTCCGGCTCGGGGCCCACGAGGACGACTGCGCCGTCGGGGGCGGGCAGCGCGAGCGGTGTCAGGTCGAGCCCGTCAGCGAGCCGCTCGAGCACGTCGGCGAGCCCCGTCGCGAGCCGCTGCGCGCGCTCGGCCGGCACCCGCGCCTCGTCGTGGTCGAGCTCGACCCGCAGCCCCTCGCCGGGGAGGGCCGTGATGCCGACGGCGTAGTGCGTCGACCCGGCGGCGGCCATGCCCGCGACCTGGAGCCCGCCGGGCGTCCCCGGCTTCCCGGGCGGGTAGTTCTCGACGACGACGAGGGTGTCGAAGAGCGTCCCGACCCCGGCGACCGCCTCGATGTCCGCCAGCGGCAGCGACTCGTGGTCCTGCAGGTCGGCGCGCTCACGCTGCAACGCGCGGAGCTGTGCGCCGAACGGGCGCCCCGGCCGCATCCGGAACCGCGCCGGGACCGTGGCCGACAGCAGCCCGACAACCCCGTCCACGCCCTCGACGGCGGCGCCGCGCCCGGCTGTCGTCACCCCGACCACCACGTCGGCGCTGCCGAGCGCCCCTGCCACGACGTACGCCCACGCCCCTGTGAGGACGGTGCTGACCGTGAGCCCGGCCACGCGGGCCGTCCGGAGCAGCCTGCTGGCCGCGTCCGGGTTGAGCGGCACGGCGACGGACCGGGTGCGCACCGGCCCCGACGCCCCCGGCGCGACGATCGACGCCTGCGCCAACCCGTCGAGGTGCGCGCGCCACGCCTCGCGCGACGCGTCGCCGCCCTGCTCGACCTGGGGCTCGACCTGGGACTCGACCTGGGGCCCCACCTGGGCGAGGACGGCGCGGCGCAGCGCGGGCCAGCCGTCTGCGGGGCGCCCGCCCGCCGCGGCGTCGAGCACCCGGTCGACGAGGATCGGGGTGGACCAGCCATCGAGCAGCAGGTGGTGGGCGGCGAGCACGAGCGTCGCCGACGTGGGCCCCGTCGGCGCCACGTGAGCGCGCAGCAGCGGTGGGCGCCCGACGTCTGTGCGCCGGGCGATCTCCGCCGCCACGATCCGCTGGGCGTCGGCGCCGAGCTCATGCACGGTGACCTCCGCCGCGGCCCGGCGCGGCACGAGTTGGACGGGCCGGTGGGCGGCGTCGACGACGAAGGCGGCGCCGAGCTGCGGGTGCGCGCGGACCACCGCCTCCACCGCCGCCGCGAGCCCGTGCGCGTCGATCGGGTCGACGCGGCCGTCGCCGTGCGGCGTGGACTCCAGGTGGACGGTGGTGACGGTCGTGTACACGTCGTCCTCGCCGTCGCGCAGGGCATGGAACAGCAGCCCCTCCTGCATCGGCGACAGCGGGGCGATGTCGCGCAGCGGCCCGTGCTCGCGCTCGATCGCGCGGATCTGCGCGGCGGCGAGCCCCGGCAGGGCGGCGTCGGCGGGGATGAGGGTGGCGGGCGCGTCGGCGTCCGGGCGCCCCCCGAGCACCACCAGGCCGGCCAGCGCCCGGTCCCAGGCCGCGAGGAGCGCCTCGGCCTCGTCGGCGAGCCCCGGGGCGATCGTCCACTCGACCTCGAGGCCCGCGTCCCCGGGCAGCACGAAGACGGCGACCTCGAGGGCATGCCCGATGCCGAGGCCGTCCGGCAGGTGCACGTCGAAGGGCCGATCGCCCAGCAGCGCCACTCCGGCGCCCGCGGGGGCCTCGCCGTCGAAGCGGCCGAGGTAGTTGAGCAGCACCGCGGGCCGGGCCTGGCCGGCTGCCACGCCCGCGCCGAAGCCGTCCCCCGGCGCCTCCGCCCGGGCCTGCCGGGCAGCGCGGACGGCCTCCGCCAAGAGATCCGGGTCGTCAGCGCGGGGCGCCCCGGCGGGGAGCTCGATCGCCACCGGGAACTCGGTGGTGAACCACCCGATGCCCTCGGAGGGGTCCTCGCCGTCGTGCAGCGGGTCGCGGCCGTGCGTCTCCCAGTCGACGAGCAGTCGGCCCCCGGCCGCGACACCCCGCCACTCGCGGAGCGCAGCGGCCAACGCCCCCGCCAGGACGGTGTCGGGGCGGGCGTCCAGCAGGCTCGGCAGCCGGGTGAGCACGGCCTCGGCCACGTCGGGGCCCGCGGCGCGCACCACCCGCGACGCGGAGCTCGCCGCGTAGACGGGCACGGGGTCGGGGAGCACGGAGCACCCCCTCTCCGCGAGCGCGCGCCAGTGCGCCTCCTCCGCGGGCGTGGGCCGCAGCGCGTCAAGGGCCAGGGCCCGCTCACGCCAGGCCGCGTCCTCGCCCGTGGGGAGCGACCCGCCGCCGAGCAGCACGCCGAGCTCGCGGATGATCACGCGCCAGGAGACGCCGTCCACCACGAGATGGTGGGCCGCCACGACGACGGCCTCGTCGTGGGCGACGAGCCCGACGGCGACGACCCGGCCCGACGACGGGTCGAGCGAGCCGACCAGGCGGCTGCGCAGCGCCTCCACCCCGGACGAGGCGTCAGCGTTGTCCGCGCCGCCCACCGCCACGACCTGGATCGGCTGGCGCGCGGTGGGCGCCGGGATCTCCAGGGCCCACCCCGGCGCCGTCCCGGCCGGGCCGGGCCGGGCGACGAGGCCCAGCACCGGATGCCGCTGGGCAAGGGCCTCCACGGCCGCTCGCAGCCGCGGCGCGTCCGCTCCCGGCGCGTGGAGCACGACGCTCTGCGCGTACGCGCGCACCGCGTCGAGCCCGGGGGCGAGCCGCTCCAGGGCGCGCACGACAGGGGTGGGGGGCACGGGGCCCCAGGCGGCCTGACGGGCCCGGGCCCGCGTCTCGGCGAGCGGGCGGAGCAGCGCCGCCAGCCCGCGCGCGGTGCGGGCCGCGAACAGGTCGCGCGGGCGTGCGACCCAGCCGGCTCTGCGCAGCGCCGACACGATGGCGATCGCCGTGATGCTGTCACCGCCGAGCGTCACGATGTCGACGTCCACCGGAACGTCCACCAGGCCCAGCACCTCGCCGACGGCCGCGCACACCAGCCGCTCGGCGTCCGTCTCGGGCGCCGAGCCGCCGGCGCCCACGGGGCCCGGCTCCGGGAGCGCCGCGACGTCGAGCTTGCCGTGTGCGGTGAGCGGGAGCCTGTCCACCAGCACCACGGCATGCGGGACGAGGTGGTCGGGCGTCGTCTCGCGCAGCCGCGCCAGCAGCCGCGCCGGGTGGAGGTCGGCCCCGGGCGCCGGGACCACGTAGGCCAGCAGCCGCGTGGAGCCGCCCGCGCCGCGGACGCAGGCGGCCGCGTGCCCCACGCCGTCGAGCCGCGCCACCGCGTCATGCACCTCGCCGAGCTCGACGCGGTGCCCGCGGATCTTCACCTGGTCGTCGCCGCGCCCATGCGAGGTCAGGGCGCCGTCCGCCTCGACGCGCACGAGGTCGCCCGTGCGGTAGAGGCGCCGGCCGCCGCCGCGCGGGTCGGCGATGAACCGCGTGGCGGTGAGGGCGGACCGCCCCTGGTAGCCGCGCGCGAGGTGCGGCCCGCCGAGGTACAGCTCCCCGACGACGCCGACGGGCACGGGCTGGAGGGCGGCGTCGAGGACGAGCGCGTCGGCGCCCGCGAGCGCGCGGCCGATCCGGGGGTGCTCCCCCACGACGGGCGCCCCGAGGGCGTCGACGGTGGCCTCGGTGGGGCCGTAGAAGTTGTGGCAGGCCATGCCGGACGCCGACAGCCTGCGCCACAGGTCCGCGGGCGCGGCCTCGCCGCCGATGAGGAACAGCTCGGGGGTGTGCGCCGTCTCGAGCAGCCCGGCGTCGACGAGGGCCGAGGCGAAGGACGGGGTCACGTCCAGGGTGTCGATCCCGACGGCGTCGATCGCCTCGACGATGGCGCGGGCGTCGCGCCGGTCGTCCTCGTCGAAGACGACGAGCTCATGGCCGAGCAGCAGCCACAGGAGCTGCTCCCACGACGAGTCGAAGGAGAAGGACGCCGTGTGCGCGGCCCGCAGCCGCCGCCCGGCCCGTGCCGCGGTGGGGCCGAACAACGTCGCCGCGTGGTGTGCGAGGAAGTACGCGAGGGCTCCGCGGCTGACGCCGACGCCCTTGGGGCGGCCCGTCGAGCCGGACGTGTAGACGACGTAGGCGAGGCTCGCCGGGTCGTGCGCCACCTCGGGGGCGTCGGGGGCGGCCACTGCGTCAGGGAGGCTGCCCGTGTCGTCGAGGATGAGCGCCCGCGGATGCCTGGCGGCCGCCGAGCCCGCGACGGTCAGCACCACCACCGGCGCGGAGTCCTCTAGCAGGAACGCGATGCGCTCCGCCGGGTAGCCCAGGTCCACCGGCGTGAGCGCCGCGCCCGCCTCGGGCACCGCGAGGAGGGCCACCACCAGGTCGACGCCCCGGGGCAGGGCCACGGCCACGACCCGCTCCGGCCCGGCGCCGAGGGCAACGAGCCGCTCCGCGAGGGCGCGGACCCGCGCGTGCAGGCCGCCGAACGTGACGGCGTCGACGCCCGAGCGCACGGCGATCGCCTGCGGCTCGGCGGCCGCCGCCCGCGCGAGCGCCTGGGACACGTCCACGATGTCGAGGCCGCCCTCGGGCGCGGGCTCGGAGCCGTCCGCGCCCGCCTCGCCCCGGGGCAGCGCCGGCACGCGCCCCACCGGGCGGTCGGGGTCGGCCAGGAGCCGCTCGAGGAGTCCCGCGTACCGCGCGGCCACCCGCTCCACCTCGGCCACGGTGTAGGTGTCCGGGTTCGCGTCGACGCGCAACGTGACGCCCCGCTCGTCCGCGGTGACGGACAGGTCGAGGTCGTCCACCGGCCCCGCCGCCTCGGTGCGCAGCTCGCCGCGGGCGCCGCCGAAGTCCAGCACTGGCGTGTAGGGCTTGAGGTTGACCCCGGGCCCTCGCAGCAGCGAGGGGATCCCCCGCGCGGCGGCGATCTCCTCGCCGCGCAGCGCCTGGGAGCGGCGCAGCACCGCGAGGCCCTCGGCCACGCGATGGGCGAGCCCGGCCAGCGACTGCGCCGGGTCGACCCGCACGGGCAGCGGCAGCACGGTGACGGACATCGACGGGGTGCGCGCCGCCTCGCGCGTCGTGCGGGCGGCGAACGGGATGCCGAGCACGACGGCGCCCGAGCCGGACGCCCGGGCCACGAACACCGCGTAGGCGGCAGTGTGCACATCCGCCCAGGTGATCCGCCTGTCCCGCGCGGTGAGCCGCAGCACCGCCTCGTGGGACTCCTCGGGGAGCGCGAGGTCGACCCCGATCGCGCGGCGCACCGCGGGGGCCCGCTGCCCGGACACCGTCGGGACGGTGCCGTCGGCGGCGAGGGGCGAGGGCCCGGCATCGAGCAGCGCCGCGATCCCCGCGCCGGAGCAGGCCTCCCGTGCCGCCGCCTCCGCCTCGACCAGGGCTTCGAGCGAGCCGAAGCCCTCCCCCACGCCGCCGCCCCCCGCCAGCGCCCGGTACCGCTCCGCCACGCGCCGCGCGATGAGCGAGATCGCGTAGCCGTCGACGGCGACGTGGTGGTACCGCTGCAGCCACACCACCCGCTCCGGCCCCGTGCGGACGACCAGCTGCCCGATGGGCTCTGCGGCGTCGAGCCCTCCCGCGCCGCGGGCCAGCTCGGCGTCGATGAGCGCCCGTGCCGCGCGTTCCGGGTCCGTCTCGCCTGACACGTCGTGCACCCGCACCACTGCCTCGGCGCGGACCGCGGCCCGGGACGGCTCCCCCGTCGCGGGGTCGCGCTCGACGCGGAACGCGAGGGCGTCGACCTCCCCGACCGTCTCCTCGATGGCGCGGGCGAGGAGCGCCGTCGACACGTGGCCGGTGAGCTCCACGCGGTCGGCGACGACGAAGACGTCGGAGTCCGGGTCGAGCGCCTGCGCGTCGATGATGCTGCGCTGGGCGGCGCTGAGCGGCAGGCGTGTGGCGGCCGCCACGGCTGCCAGGTCCTCGGATGCGGTGCGCGTGGGTGACACGGGTGCGGGCCCCTTCACGGGAGTCGGTGGATGGTGCGGGCGCAGGCGACGGCGTCAGTCGTCCTCGTCGAGGTGCTCATGCGTGTCCGCGGCCCCTCGCTTCCAGTAGCCCGTGATCGACGAGTGGTCCTTGGTCAGCCCCAGGTCGTGGCGCACCCAGCGCCGCAGCGGCTTGATGGAGCCCGACTCCCCCGCGAGCCAGGCGAAGACGCTCGCGCCTGCGGGGATCGCCACGGCGCGCGTGGCGTCCTCGAGGAGCGTCGTCGCGGCCCCGCCGTTGTGCAGCCACGTGACGGACACACCCGGCGGGGCGTCGAGCGGCTGCTCGGACGCCGGCCCGGGCGCCTCGATCAGCACGGCCCCCCTGCGGTCTCGCGGGCTCTCCTCGAGCCACCGGGCCACAGCGGGCAGCGCCGTCTCGTCGGCGGCGAGCACGTAGAAGTCGTAGTCGTCGCTGACCCGGTAGCCGCCGGGGGGCCCCGCCACGTGCACCGTGCCGCCCGGCTGGACGTCCCGCGCCCAGTCGGAGGCGAGGCCGCGGGCGTGCACGACGAAGTCGATGTCGATCTCCCGCGCGTCGGGCCGGTGGGCGCGCACCGTGTACTCGCGGCCCGTGGGGAGGGGACGCGGCCACACGAGGTCGTCGCCGTCCGGCTGGGGCAGGCGCAGCTCACCCGTGTCGGGGTCGGGGAAGAGGAGCTTGACGTGCTCGTCGAAGACGCCGCTCTCGAAGCCCTCGGCGCCGGGCCCGCCGAGCGTCAACCGGATCATGGTGTCCGTCAGGCGGGTGCGCCGCACCACCTCGACCTCGCGGATGCGCACCGGGAAGTCGACGTACGCGACGGGCTCCGGCGTGCGGCTCCCGGGCGTGACGGCCTCCTGGGCGGCGGCCACGCCGTCCATCGCCTCGCGCAGCGACCGGGGGCGCAGGTCGGTCCAGGTCCGCTCGACGAAGTCGAGGGAGTCCGCGCGCGTCGACTCCCCCAAGGCGACCGACCAGCCGGAGGGGACCTCCGCGAAGCTCGGCCACAGGGAGAACTGCTCCTCGTCGTTGACCAGGACGAGGAACGCCCCGTCCTCGTCGTCGAAGGGGTTGGTGCTCATCGGTGTCCTTCCATCTGTGGTGTCGGCGCCGCCCCGTCGAGGGCGGACGCGATGAGGGCGAGGGTGGGACCGCCGACGAGGTCGGCGTACCCGATCTGCCCGCCCTGCTCGGCGACGCGGGCGATGAGGTCCATCACGCGCACCGAGTCGAGCCCGTAGTCGCGCAGGTCCTCCTCGGGACCGGCGTCGGCGACGTCCTCGGGCACGATCTGGGCCACGAGCCCGCGGGCACGGGCGAGGGCGGGGTCAGACGGCGGCATGGCGTTCTTCCTCCAGGGGTGAGTGCAGGGCTGAGTGCAGGGCTGGGCGCTGGGGTGGGCGTGGGGCTGGGTGGCGCTCGGCTCGGCCTGCGCCGGTGAGCAGGTCGGCGATCTCGCCGGCGCGGACGGCGACTGTGGACAGCAGCGGGGAGGTCATCCCGTGCAGGTGGTCGCTCTGGCCGACGAGGATGAGGCTCGCCGCGCCGGGGGCCGTCAACTCTGCCCGGTGGTCGCGCCGGATGACCGGCCTGCCGGAGGCGTCCCGCCGCACGAGGTCGGCGTCGTCCCCGAGCAGCACGGACATGTCGAGCGCGTCGTACCCCGTGCCGAGCACCACCGCGTCGGCGTCGAGCACGGCCTCCCGGCCGTCCAGGTCGGAGCGCGCCACGACGCGGATGCCATGCGGCCCCTCGACCAGGGCTGCCACCCGGCTGGCCCGGTGCAGCACGAGCCGCTCACGGCCCAGCCACCGGTCCCGGTAGACCCGGTCGAAGAACTCCTGGATCACCTCGGCGCTCGCGACGCCGTTGTTCGCGTTGCGGTGCAGCCGGTCCAGGCGCGCCCGCACATCCTCTTCCGCGGCATACAGCAGGTCGACCGTCTCGGGGTCGAAGATGCCGTTCACGAGCGGCCCCTGGTAGGACGGCCCGACGCCGAACTGCGAGGACACGAGGTGCACGGCGGCGCCCGGGAACCTGTCGGAGAGGTCCAGCGCGACCTCCATGGCGCTCTGGCCGGTGCCGACGACGACGAGCCGCCGCGGCGCGCGCAGCTCCCCGACGCGATGCAAGTGGTCGGAGCTGTGCCAGCAGCGGGGCCCCGGCTCGACGCCGGCGGGCAGGCGCGGCTGCAGCCCGGCCGCGACCACCACCGCCCCCGCCCGCACGGAGCCGACGCCGTCGGATGACGCCACGACGACGTCGAACTCGTCGACCCGGCCGTCGGCGCCCCGCACCGGGTTGATCCGCTCGACGCGCGAGCCGTAGCGCGCCACGTCGTCGAAGGACGCGGCGGCCCAGCGCAGGTAGGCGGCGAACTCGATGCGCAGCGGCTCCATCGAGCCCCGGTTGGTGAAGTCCGCGAGCCGGCCCTGCTCATGCAGGAAGGAGGTGAACGAGAAGCGCGAGGTCGGGTTGCGGAAGGTGACGAGGTCTTTGAGGAACGAGATCTGCATGCTCGCGTCCTCGAGCAGCATGCCCGGATGCCAGCTCGGCGCCGGCTGCGCCTCGAAGAAGACCGCGTCGGGCGCATCCGTCTGCTCCCGCAGGGCGATCGCCAGGGCCAGGTTGGCCGGGCCGAAGCCGACGCCGACGACGTCGGCCCGGGCGGGCAGCGGGCGCCCGGTCATGCCCGCCCCCGCGATGTGGAGGGCGCCGAGGCGAGGCGCCGCCTGTCGACCTTGCCGACGCCCGTCGCCGGGAGCGCCTCGACGAACGCGAACACGTCAGGCGTCTTGTAGGTGGCCAGCCCGTGCGCCGCGAGGAAGCGCCGCAGCTCGACCGCGCGCGGCGGGGCCGCCCCGTCGCGGAGCACGACGTGGGCGCGGACGCGCTCGCCGAGCACCTCGTCGGGCGCGCCCGTCACGGACACGTCATGCACGTCGGGGTGCGCGAGCAGCGCGTTCTCGACCTCCTCCGGCGCGATCTTCTCGCCGCCGCGGTTGATCTGGTCCTTCGAGCGGCCCACCACGGTGAGGTAGCCGTCCTCGCGCTCCACGACGAGGTCGCCGGTGCGGTAGAACCCGTCGGGGGTGAACGCCCGGGCGTTGTGCTCGGGCGCCCGGAAGTAGCCGCGGATCGTGTACGGGCCCCGGGTCAGCAGGGCGCCGGCGGTCCCCCGCGGCACCGGGCGGTCCCGCTCGTCCACGACGAGGACGTCGTCGTCCGGGCTGATCCGCAGGCCCTGGGTCGACAGGACCGTCTCCCGGTCGTCGTCGAGCCGCGTGTAGTTGACCAGCCCCTCCGCCATGCCGAACACCTGCTGCAGGCGGCAGCCGAAGGCGGGCTCGATCCGCTCCGCGACGCTGCGGCTGAGCTTGGCGCCGCCGACCTGGACGACCTCGAGGCTGGTGAGGTCGGCGGTGGCGGCCTGGGCCGAGTTCAGCCAGGCGATGACCAGGGGCGGCACGGTCGGCACGATGGTGACGCGGTGGCGCTCCACCAGCCCGAGGGCTCCCGCCGGGCTCGGGTCCTGCGTCAGGACGAGCGTGCCGCGCGCGTGCACCACGCCCAGGACGCCCGGCGAGGACATCGTGAAGTTGTGCGCGATGGGCATCGCCGCGAGCAGGCGGCTGTGGCGGCCCAGGCCGCAGATGCGGGCGCTCTCGCGCACCGAGTACAGGTAGTCGTCATGCGTGCGCGCGATGAGCTTCGGAGTGCCGGTGGTGCCGCCGGAGAGCTGCAGGAGCGCGACGTCGGCCGGGGAGACGGGGACGGTCGGCGCCTCCGGGAGCGGGCGGACGACCTCCACGATCCCGGCGCCACGTCGCCCGCCGGCGGAGGCGGCGTGGTCGGCGTCCACGTCGTCCACCAACAGGACGCCGTGCACGCTCGGCACGCACCCCTGGACCTCGCGGGCGAGGGCCCCGTGGTCGAAGCCCGCGATCACGCTGCGCGTGACGATCAGCACCGCGTCGGCGGTCTGGGCGATGTGCCGCAGGTCGCTGCGCCGGTGCGCGGGGAGGGTGAGGACGGGAACCGCCCCGAGCCGGGCCAGCGCGAAGACGACCAGCACGAACTCGGCGACGTTGGGCAGCTGCACCAGGACGCGCTCGCCCCGGGCCACGCCGTGGCGGCCTGCGAGCAGCGTCGCGGCGCGCCCGGCCAGCTCGTCGAGCTCGCGGTAGGAGAGCGCGCGCTCGCCGTCGATGACCGCGACCTGCTGCGGCTCCTGCGCGGCCGCCTCGCGCAGCAGGCCGTCGAGGGTGGCTCCCGTCCAGTGCCCCGCGGCCCGGTAGTGGGCCGCGACCTCGGGTGGATAGGGCACGACCCCGTCGATCGGCAGCGGCGCGACCGCGTCGGCCAGACCGGTGGGGATCGGGCGCCCCGCGCCGCCGTCGCCGCTCACGCGCCCACCAGCCACGCCGGGCTGAGCTCGGTGACGTCCGCGAGCGCGTCGAGGGCGGTGCGGAGCTTGGCCGCCGTCTCGGCGTGCTCGGCCGCCGGGTCGGAGCCGGCGAGGATGCCCGCGCCCGCGTGCACCCGCGCGCTGGCGCCGGTGACTGTCGCGCAGCGCAGCGCCAGAGCCCACTCGCCGTCGCCGGAGGAGTCCATCCAGCCGACCAGGCCGGCGTAGGCGCCGCGCTCCTCGGGTTCGAGGGCGCGCACCAGCGACGCCGCCTCGTGGGCGGGGACGCCGCACACCGCGGCCGTGGGATGCACCGCATACGCCACATCCAGCGCGGTGACGCCGGGCCGCAGCCGCCCGGAGACCCGGGTCCCGAGGTGCCACAGCCGGCCCGCCTCCACGATGGCCGGCGTGGCGGGGATGTGGAGGTCGGTGACCAGCGGCGCGACGTCGCTGGCGAGCCCCGCGACGAGGATCGCGTGCTCCTCGTGGTCCTTGCCGGACGTCAGCAGTGCCTCGCGGGCCGCGCGGTCCTCCGCGGGGTCGGCCCGGCGCGCCGCGGTCCCGGCGAGCGGGTGCGAGCGCACGGCCAGGCCCTCGACGTCGGCGACCAGCTCGGGTGACGCGCCGACGATCACGGAGCCGTCGGCGAGCGGGATGTGGAACCCGTACGCCGTGGGAGTGCGGGCCGCGAACGCGGCGAGGAGCGCCTCGGTGTCGATCGGGGCGGCGGCCCGCACGTCGAAGGCCCGCGCGAGCACGACTTTGCGGATCGTGCCGGCCTCGATCGCGTCGAGCGCCTGCTCGACGGCCGCCCGGTACGCGGGGTCGTCCGCGGGGGCGGGGGCAGCCCCCCGCGCCGGGCGCCCGGTGGGCCCGTCCGGCCACGGCTCCCGCGACACCCGCTCGGGCACGACGAGCCGCGCGGGCGTGCCGGGGTCGAAGGGGATGGACCCCATCACCAGGCGCGGGGCGCCGTCGGCCTGCTCGAGCTCGCGGAGCAGCGCCAGCGCCGCGGCGGCGGCGGCGGGCCCGCAGGCCAAGTCGGGGGCGAGCACGGCCCGGCGGCCGGAGCCGCGCAGGCGCCGTCGGCCGAGGAAGACGTGGTCGTCGCGCGAGGGTGTCGTCATGTGCGTCCTTCTGAGCGTGGGAGTGGCGCCTGTCCTGTCGATGCGGCCGGCTCGATCCGGTCGGCCGCCTCAGCGGAGCGAGGCCCCGCCGTCGACGTAGAGCTCCTGCATCGTGATGTGGCGTGCGGCGTCTGAGGCGAGGAAGGCCACGGCCTCGGCGACGTCCTCGGGCTCGGCGACCCGGAGCAGGGGGATGCCCGGTTTGAACAGGGCGGAGTCCCCGGCGATCGCGCGCTCGGCGGCTTCGTCCACGCTGTCGCCCAGCCGCGTGAGCATCGTGGTGCGGGTGGTTCCCGGCGCGACCACGTTGCAGCGGATGCCCCTGCCCGCCAGCTCGAGCCCGAACGACTTCATGTAGGCGGTGACGGCGGCCTTCGAGGCGGCGTACGCGGCCATCCCCGCGCGGGGCACGCCCGCGGCGTTCGAGGAGACGGTGACGATGGCGCCGCTCCCCCGGGTCGTCATGCGGGCGGCCACGGCCCGCGACATGCGCGCGACGCCGACGGTGTTGACCGCCAACAGCGCCTCGAGGTCGCTGAGGCCCGTGTCGAGCACGTCTCCGGCGCGCAGCACCCCCGCCGCGTTGACCAGGACGCCGATGGGTCCGTCCGTCGACTCGACGGCCTCCACCAGCGCGTCCACGGACTCGGCGTCGGTGACGTCCACCCGCCGCCGGGCCCCGGCCAGGTCGGCCCCGACTGCCGTCCAGCCCGCGCGTCCGAGCCGCTCGAGCGCCGCCGCGCCGATGCCGCCAGCGGCCCCGACCACGAGGGCGACCCCGCCGCTCACCGGACGGCCTCCCGCGCCACGTGCGAGAGCTCGGCGTGCGAGAGCTCGGCGATCACGTCGTCGGCGGCCAACACCCGTGCGCACCGGCTCGCGGCGTAGCGCAGCGCCGCCAGGTGGTCCTCGCGGGAGAAGTCGGCCACGGCGTCGGCCACCAGGAACGGCTGGACGTCGTTCATGAACGCGTCAGCGGCCGTCAGCAGGCACCCGATGTGCGCGTACACCCCCGTGACCACGAGCTGGTCCCGGCCGCTCTCGGCGAGCAGCTCGCGCAGGGGCGTGCGGATGAACGCGTTGTAGCGCCACTTGGTGAGGATGACGTCGCCGGGCTGCGGGCTCAGCCCGGCGACGATGCGGGCCCCCGCCTCGTCCTGCAGGCCGGCGCCCCAGAAGTCGGTCAGCAGGCCCCGGTCGGCGGGCGCCTGCCCGGGAGGCTGCGCCGTGTACACGACCGGCACGCCCTGCTCGCGCGCGTGGCCCAGCACGCGCGCGATGGTGGACACCACCTCGGCGATCGTCTGGTCGGGCTCCGCGTACGCGTCGATGAAGTGGCGCTGCATGTCGTGCACGAGGACCACGGCCCGGCGCGGGTCGAGCGGCCAGGCCACGCGCCCGCCCGCGTACTCGTCGGGGGTGGGCAGCCGGTAGGAGGCGATCCGGGGCAGGCCCATGTCAGCTCCCGGTGATCGCGTCGGCGAGCACCGGCACGAGCCGCTCCAGGACCCAGCCCTCGCTGAGCGGCGTCGGGTAGGCCAGCGGCGAGGCGACGAGGTCGTCGATGACGGCGTAGTGGCTGCCTGCCACCGCGGGGACCTGCTGGAACAGCGCGTCGCCCTCGAGCGCGGACTGGCTCAGCAGCCCCTCGTCGCCGAACGGGTACCCGACGAGGAGCACGTCGGCGTCGAGCAGGTCGAGGTTCTCGCGGCTGACGGCGGCATTCGACTCGCTGAACTGCGACGCCGTCTCGGGGAGGGTGAGGCCGAGCCGGGTGAAGAAGGTGACGTCGCTGCCCTCGTAGGAGATGTAGGTGACCTGCTCGGGGTGGATCACGGCGTAGGTGAACGACGTGCCGGCGAACTCCGGGTGCTCGGCCGCCGCCGCGTCGAACTGCTGCGCGACGCCGTCGATGACCGACTGCGCGGTGTCGGGCACGCCCAGCGCCGCGCCCGCCTCCTCGGTGCGGTCGGCCCAGGTCATCGAGCTGAGCCCGTCCTCGCCCTGGTACGAGACCACCGGGGCGATCTTCGACAGGTGGGCGTAGTCCTCGTCGAGCGTCCAGCCGCTCGTCGCGAGGATGACGTCCGGATCGGCCGCCGCGATGGCCTCGTAGTCGACTCCGTCGGTGGAGTCGTAGGTGGCGAGCTCCGCCCCGCCGAGCGCGTCGAGCGCGTCCGCGGCCCACGGCTCCACCTCGGAGTCGCCGTACTGCGGGCTGATGACGGGGACCACGCCGAGCGCCAGGGCGATGTCCAGGTCGACCGACGAGACGACGGCGACCCGCTCGGGCCGCTCCTCGAGCACCGTCTCGCCGAAGGGGCTCGTGAGCGTCAGCGGGTAGCCGCCGTCGGAGCCGGCCGCCTCCGCGGACTCCTGCTCGGCGGGCGCGCAGCCGGCGATGGCCGCCGCGGCCAGGGACACGACCGCTGCGGCGACGAGCACGCGACGGGCACGGGACATGGGTGACTCCTCAGGTGGAAGGGATGGCGATAGGGGTGATGCGTCTCGCCGGGCTCACATGTCGTGCCGGCCGCGGGCCAGCACTAGCGGGGCGGCGGTGTCCGGGTCGTGGATCACCCGCGCCCGGACGCCGAACACGTCGGCGACGAGCTCGGCGGTGACGACGTCGGCGGGAGGCCCGGCGGCCACGATCTGGCCGTCCTTCATCGCCACGATCGTGTCCGCGTAGCGCACGGCCTGGTTCAGGTCGTGCATCACCACGACGATGGTGGTCCCGGCCGTGTTCAGGTCGACCAGCAGGTCCAGCACCTCCACCTGGTGGGCGATGTCGAGGTAGCTGGTCGGCTCGTCCAGGAGCAGCAGCGGCGTCTCCTGCGCGAGCGCCAGGGCGATCCACGCCCGCTGCCGTTGCCCGCCGGAGAGGGTGTCGACGGCCCGCGCGGCGAGGTCGGCGACCCCGGTGCGCAGCAGGGCGCCCGCCACGACGCGGTCGTCGTCCGCGGTGCGCGCGCCGAAGCGCCGGTGGGGGTGCCGTCCACGGCGCACGAGCTCCGCGACGGTGATGCCCTCCGGCGCGACGGGGGCCTGCGGGAGCACCCCGAGCCGCCGGGCCACCTCCCGGGTGGGCAGGGAGTGGATGTCGGCGCCGTCGAGCAGCACCGATCCGCCGGTGGCGGGGAGCAGCCGTGCGAGCGTGCTGAGCAGCGTGGACTTGCCACAGCCGTTCGGGCCGATCAGCGCGGTGATCTTGCCCTCGGCGACCGCGAGGTCGAGGCCGTCGAGGACGACGTGGTCGCCATAGTCGGCGGTGAGCCGCTGCGCGACGAGCCCGGCGGCTGGGGCGGGCGGTCGGGCGGCCGGCGCCGAGGGCGACGCCGCCCGGAGGAGCGCGGTCATGCGTCGGCCTTCCGGTGGATGAGCAGGAGCATGAGGAGGGGGGCGCCGATCAGCCCGGTCAGCACCCCGGTGGGCACGGGGCTCACGTACGGCGCCGTCTGGGCCGCGACGTCCGCCAGCACGAGCACTGCCGCGCCGATGAGCGCCGCCGGGAAGGGGCCGGAGCGTGTCAGCAGGCGGGCGGCGATGGGCCCGGAGACGAGGGCGATGAAGGCGATGGGCCCGGCGACGCTCGTCGCGATGGCGGCGAGCGTCGCGCCGAGCAGGAGGGCGCCGACGCGCACCGCCTGCACGTGGGCGCCGAGGGCCGCGGCGAGCGGGTCGCCGAGCCGGAGCGCCTCGAGGTCGGGGCCGATCAGCCGCACGGCTGCCGTCGCGGCGCCCAGCACGACCGCCAGCACCACGACCTCGTTCCACTGCGCTCCCGCGAGCGAGCCGATCATCCAGCGCATCGCGCGCGTGGACGTGGTGGAGTCGGCGAAGGTCAGCAGGTAGCTGGTGATCGCGGAGCAGCAGGCCCCCACCCCGATGCCGATCAGCACCAGCCGGTACGTCGAGGCCCCGCCCCGCCTGCTCAGCCCGAAGATGACGCCTGCCGCCGCCACCGCGCCGAGCACGGCCCCGGCCTGCACGGCGAGGCCGCTCACCCCCGCGCCGACCAGCACGGCGACGGCCCCGGCGCTCGCGCCCGCGGAGACGCCGATGATGTCCGGCGTGGCCAGGACGTTGGAGACGAGCCGTTGGTACACGACGCCGGAGAGGCCGAACAGCGCGCCCACCAGCAGCGCGGTGAGCGCCCGCGGCAGGCGCGTCTCGAAGATGACGAAGTCGGCGAGCCCGGAGCCTTGGCCGACGAGGGCGCCGGGAACCTCGGCGAGCCTGATGTCAGCCGTCCCGCCGACGAGGACCTCGGCGCAGAACCCGAGGAGGACGACCACTGCCACACCGGCGAGCCGCACGGCGTTCCGCCGTCGCACGCTGCGCCGCTCGGCCCGCAGCCCGGCGACCAGGTGGGCGACAGCGTCCTCGGCGTCGCGGCCGGCGGCGCTGGCCTGGACCGCCGCCCTCATGCCTCCACCAGCCTGCGGGTGCGGGCGAGCGCCACGAAGAAGGGCGTGCCGACGACGGCCGTCATGATGCCGACGGCGATCTCCCCGTTGCCGGGGGCGAGCCGCCCGATCACGTCGGCGGCAAGCAGCACCGTCGCGCCGGCCACCATGCTGAACGGCAGCAGCAGCCGCTGGTCCCCGCCGACGACGAGCCTCGCCAGGTGTGCCCCGACGAGCCCGATGAAGCCGATGGGCCCGGCCGCGGAGACCGCCGCGGCGCAGAGCAGCACGGCGACGAGCGCCGTCGCGAGCTGGGCGCGACGCACGCGCACGCCGAGGCCGGCTGCGACGGACTCCCCGAGGGTGAGCGCGTTGAGCGTCGGCCCGCACAGCAGCGCGAGCACGAGGCCGGCGATCGCGAAGGGCCACAGCTCGCCGATGGTGTCGCCGCGCCCCGCGAGCTGGCCGATCGACCAGAAGCGGTACCGGGAGAACGCGGACTCGTCACGGATGATCAGCAGGTTGATGACCGCGCCGAGCATCGCCGCGCTGGCGGCCCCGGCGATCACGAGGCTCACGGCCGTCGAGGCGGCGCGAGTGAGGCGGGAGATCCCGTGGACCACGACGGCTGTCGCCACGGCGCCGGCGAACGCGAGCCAGAAGGTCGCCACCACGCCGGTCAGGCCGAAGGCGACGATGCCCGCGACGACGGCGCACGCGGCGCCGAGCTCGACGCCGAGGATGCCGCCGTCGACGAGCGGGTTGCGCGTGAGGGCCTGCATGATCGCCCCGGACCCGCCGAGGCAGAGCCCGACGAGGAGGCCGAGGACGGTGCGCGGGACGCGCTCGGTCGCGATGACTGTCGCGTCGTAGCCCTCGGGCGCCACGCCGGCCAACGTGTCCGCCACCGCGCGCGCCACGGCGCTGGGCGGGATCACGCGGGCGCCCAGGGCGAGTGAGAGCAGGGCGACGAATCCGAGGAGGAGGACCAGGGCGACGAGGCCCGCGACTCGGCGGCGCATGGTCGTCGAGACGGCGCCGAGGACGGCTCGGGGATCGTCCGTGCCGAGTGCGACTGGCGCCGCCGATCCGCCCAAGGGCAGCACATTCGTGGACAATCCACCCCCGCGCACAGTGCTCCGTCCCGGCGCGGATCGAGCGACGCACCCCTGCAGTCTCGACTTAGGCTTACCTCAATTAGGCAAGGCTCACCTTAGGCATCGATGTGCGACGCAGGCAAGGGTTCGTCCAGAAATGCGCAGTTGGCCCAGGCGGGGCAGGGCCGCGGGCCGGGTTCGGGGTCGGGGTCGCGGGCCGGGCTCAGCCGAGCGCGAGCTCCGGCCAGTCCGCCAGGTCGGCGCGCATGCGCCGGTCATGCGTCGCGACGACCACGGCCGCCGACGTGCCGCGCAGGGCCTCGGTCAGCTCATCCACCAACCCGATCGACAGGTGGTTCGTCGGCTCGTCGAGGATGAGCACATGGGGCGCCGCGAGCAGCGCGCACGCCAGGTCGAAGCGGCGCCGCTGGCCCACCGACAACTCGCTGAGGGGACGCTCCAGGTCCTCCTCGCTGAGCAGGCCCAGCGCGGCCACCGGCACGAGCTGCTCCGGGTCGAGCGCGCCGGCCGCGAGCAGGTCGAGAGCACGGCGGGCGTACGCCTCGAACCCGCTCCCCCGCGGCCCATGCGGCCCCTCGACCCCGCCGGGAACTTCGCCGGCCCACGCGAGCGTGCCCGGCTGGCCCTCCTGCCCGAGCACCCCCAACCGGGCGCCTGGTGCGAGCGACCGCGTGCCGCGGTCCAGCGTGATCGTCCCGGCCAGCGCGGCCAGGAGCGTCGACTTCCCGGAGCCGTTGGGCCCGGTCACCAGCAGCCGGCCGCACGGCGGCAAGTCCACCCGCACGCCCGGCAGGTCGAGCCGCGCCCGCCCGAAGTCCCCTGCGACCCGGGGCGCCCGCACCTCGAGCAGCGGCCCGCCGCCGTAGTCGCGCGGCAGCGAGGGCAGGTCCGGGAACGCGAGCTCCACGGGCGGCGTCGGCACCTCGACGGCCTGGGCCTCCAGGCGCTGCACCAGTCGGTCGGCGGCCTTGACGTGGATCCGCGCCCGCGTGGCGCGGCGGTTCTTCTGCGACCCCTTCAACGGGCGCCACTCGTCCGAGAGCCCCTCATACGAGGCGTCGAGGCGCTCAGCGAGCTGTTCGGCCCGTTTGCGCTCGGCCCGGTAGCGGGCGCGCCAGCGGCGCAGCGCCTGATCCTTGGCGAACCGGTACGCCGCATACGACGTCGCCCCGTACAGCACCGGCCGCCCGTCCATCGACGGGTCGAGGTCGAGGATCGCGGTCATCACGTCGTCGAGCAGGCGCCGGTCATGCGTGACGATGACCACGACGCCCGGCCACTGCTGGAGCTGCGCGGTGAGGTAGTCGATGCCGCTGGCGTCGAGGTGGTTGGTCGGCTCGTCGAGCAGCAGGATGTCGGCCCGCTCGGCGATGCGGCAGGCGAGCCGCACCCGGTACCGCTCACCGACGCTGAGCCGGTCCAGCGGGCGGTCCACGTCGCGGGGCGCGCCGAAGCGGCTGAGCGCCTCGTCGACCCGGCGATCGGCGTCCCAGGCGGCCAGGTGCTCCACCCGGGCGATGGCGTCCGCGAGGGCCGCCAAGTCGCCGTGCTCGTGGTCGAAGCCCTCGATCTCGGCCTGCAGGCGCTCCGCTGCCGCGCGCGAGCGGCCCAGCGCCTCGGCCACGAGCGTCCCCACGGTGGCGCCCGGCGGGAACTCCAACTCCTGATCCACCACCGAGAGGGACCCGGCCCGCCGCACCTCGCCACTGGAGGGGGGCAGGTCGCCTGCGAGCACGCGCAGCAGCGTCGTCTTGCCGGCGCCGTTCTCCCCCACCACGCCGATGCGCTGCCCCGCCGAGGCGACCACGTCCACCTTGTCCAGCACGGCGCGTCCCGGGTAGCCGACGCTCACCGCGTCGGCGACCAGGTGCACCGGGCTGGCCGCGGAGGTCATCGTCCGAGGGCGCTGACGATCACCGGGACGAGGGCACGGAACGCCTGCCCGCGGTGGCTGATGGCGTTCTTCTCCTGCGGGGTGAGCTCGGCACAGGAGCGCGTGCCGCCCTCGGGGACCAGGATCGGGTCGTAGCCGAACCCGCCGTCGCCGCGCGGCGCCGTGGCCAGCGTCCCCACCAGGTGGCCCATCTCGACGTGCTCGAACCCGTCGGGCGTCACCAGCGCCGCGGCGCAGGTGAAGCGGGCGCCGCGGTGCTCGGCGGCGATGTCGGAGAGCTGGGCGAGCAGCAGGTCGAGGTTCGCGCGGTCGTCGCCGTGCCGTCCGGCCCACCGCGCCGAGAAGATGCCGGGGGCGCCGCCGAGCACGTCGACGGACAGCCCGGAGTCGTCGGCGACGGCCGGCAGGCCGGTGAACGCCGCGAGCGCCCGGGCCTTGATCAGCGCGTTCTCCGCGAAGGTCACGCCGTCCTCGACGGGCTCGGGAGCGCCGACGTCACGGGCTCCCACCACTGTCGCCGGGTCGAGCCCGGGCAGCGCCGGGGCCAGGATGGCCCGCAGCTCGCCGATCTTGTGCGCGTTGTGCGTGGCCAGGACGAGGCGGGGCGCGGCGCTCATGCGCGGGCGCCGAGGATGGGCGCGGCGGACGGGGCGCCGGCGGCCAGCGCGGCGGCCTGCAGCGCGCTCAGCTCGCTGGTCCCCGCGAGCGCCAGGTCCAGCAGCGCGTCGAGCTCGGCGCGGTCGAACGGCGCCTGCTCCGCGGTGCCCTGCACCTCGACGAACTTGCCGGAGCCGGTCACCACCACGTTCATGTCCGTCTCGGCGCGGACGTCCTCGACGTACGGCAGGTCGAGCACGGGCACGCCGTCCACGATCCCCACGCTCACGGCGGACACCGAGTCGCGCAGCACCGTCTTCTTGCGGCTGATGGCGCCGCGCTCCACACCCCAGGCGACGGCGTCGGCCAG
Organism: Cellulomonas cellasea; assembly: GCF_030372105.1. Classification (GTDB taxonomy): domain Bacteria; phylum Actinomycetota; class Actinomycetes; order Actinomycetales; family Cellulomonadaceae; genus Cellulomonas_A; species Cellulomonas_A cellasea_A. The sequence continues at coordinate 199,027 of NZ_JAUDBQ010000002.1, forward strand.
CGCCACGTAGGCGCCGGTGATGGACGCCGTGCGGGTGCCGCCGTCGGCCTGCAGCACGTCGCAGTCCAGCACGATCGTGTTCTCGCCCAGCGCTGAGACGTCGATGATCGCGCGCAGGGACCGGCCGATCAGCCGGGAGATCTCATGGGTGCGGCCGCCCACCTTGCCGCGCACCGACTCGCGGTCGGAGCGGGTGCTGGTGGCGCGCGGCAGCATCGCGTACTCGGCGGTCACCCAGCCCTGGCCCGAGCCCTTGCGCCAGCGCGGCACGCCCTCGGTGAACGAGGCGACGCACAGCACCTTGGTGCCGCCGAACTCGACGAGCACGCTGCCCTCGCCGCTGTCGAGGTAGCGGCGGGTGAGCGTGACCGGCCGGAGCTGGTCGGCGCGACGGCCGTCCACCCGCACCGCGGGCTCGGCGGGGGTCGTCGGGTGGGGGCTCGAGGTGGCAGAAGTCATGGCGACGAGCCTAACCGCGCGAGCGGGGGACGCCGACGAGGCTCAGAGCGTGTAGACCGCGCCGGGCCGGGCCAGGTCGATCGGCCCGTCGTACTCCCCCTGCGCCTCGGCGAGCGTCGTCTGCGGGTCGTTCCACGCGACCAGGTGCGTGAGCACGAGCCGGCCCGCCTTGCCCGCCTCCGCCGCGGCGCCCGCGCGGCGCCCGGTGAGGTGCACGCCGCGGAGCGCGTCGTCGCGCCCCTCGATGTACGCGGCCTCGGCCAGCAGCAGGTCGACGCCCTCGGCGAGGGTGGTGAGCCCGGCGCACTCGTCGGTGTCGCCGGTGTACGCCAGGGTGACGGTGCCCGCCGGGTCGACGTCGGACGGGCCGCTGACGCGCATCCCGAACGCCGGCAGCGGGTGCAGCACGGCCACCGGCTCGATGGTCAGCGGGCCGACCGTCACCGGGACGCCCTCCTGCCACGGCTCGAAGTCGAACTGGCCGGTGACCTCCGTCGCCGGGTCCTTGCCGGCGATCTGCGCGAGCCGCTCGAGCGTGCCCGGCGGGCCGTGCAGCCGCACCGGCGCGCATGCCCCCTCGGGCCGGTACCGCCGCAGCACGTTGAACACCACAAGGTCGGCCACGTGGTCGGCGTGCAGGTGGGAGATCCCCACCAAGTCCAGCGCGGTGGGGTCGGTGTGCGCCTGCAGGGGCCCCAGGGCGCCGCTGCCCAGGTCGAGCAGCACCGTCCAGGTCCGGCCGTCGGCGTCCTCCGCCTGCACCAGGTACGCCGACGCGGCGGAGTCCGCGCTGGGGAACGATCCCGCGCAACCGACGACGACGAGCCTCACCGGAGCGCCCCTCGCGGCTCCACGGCGAGGACCTCGGGGCCGAGGAACCGGCGGGCGAGGGTGTGGAAGGACTCGGGGTCGCCGGTGGCGAGGAACCGGTGCTCGGCCGGCCCGGCGCCGGGCGAGCGCTCGAGGTCATGCGCGACGAGCGTGCGGTAGACGTCCTTCGCGGTCTCCTCGGCGGAGGACACGAGCGTCACCTCGTCGCCCATCACGTAGGAGATGACGCCCGTCAGCAGCGGGTAGTGCGTGCAGCCCAGCACCAGGGTGTCCACGCCCGCGGCCTTCACCGGCGCCAGGTACTCGTCGGCGACGGCCAGCAGCTCGGGGCCCGAGGTGATCCCCGCCTCGACGAACTCCACGAACCGGGGGCACGCCTGGGTGATGAGCTCCACACCGGGGGCCACCGCGAACGCGTCGTCGTAGGCGCGCGACTGCACCGTCGAGCTGGTCGCGATGACGCCGATGCGCCCGGTGCGGGTGGCGGCCACGGCGCGCCGGGCGGCGGGCAGGATCACCTCGACGACGGGCAGGCCGCGGCGCTGGGTGTACCGCTCGCGGGCGTCGCGCAGCATCGCCGAGGAGGCGGTGTTGCAGGCGATGACCAGCATCTTCACCCCGGCGTCGACGAGGTCGTCCATGACCTCGAGCGCATGGGCGCGCACCGCCGCGAGCGGCTTGGTGCCGTAGGGGGTGTTGAGGGTGTCGCCGATGTACAGGGTCGACTCGTGCGGGAGCTGGTCGAGGATGGCCCGCGCGACGGTCAGCCCGCCGACGCCGGAGTCGAAGATCCCGATAGGTGCGTCGTTCACGGGCGCGAGCCTAGTCATCCTCGCTGCCTGCTCTGGCCGTCCCGTCCAGCGCGGCCCAGGTCGTCGAGCAGCGCCGCCATGAGCGTCTCCTGCAACCAGCTCAGGGAGATGTAGACGGCGCCCAGGTACCTGCGGACCTCGGCCTGCGGGTCGTCCTCATCCTCCGCGGGGTCGACGTCGAGCTCCACGTACAGCGACTCGGCGTCCTCGTCCTCGTGCAGTTCGAGCCGGTCGGCCAGGACCAGCCGCAGGTCGGTGAGCGTCGCGGCGACCGCGCCGCCGCGCTCGAGCGGCACCACCACGGCGTCTGCGGGCCAGCCGTCGCCGGGGCCGGAGGTGAGCGCGTCCCACAGCCAGGTCAGGCGTTCCACCTTGACGCGGCGCAGGTCGTCCTCGGTGAGCCGGCGGAACTCGGCGGCGACCTCCTCGTCGTCCACCGACGCGTCGGGCAGCAGCCGCCGCACGGCGTCGTCCTCGGGCGGCTCGATCTCCTGGGTCCGCAGCGACATGCCGATCATCCCCGCGGCGGGGTCCGTCGCGGGCTCGTCCGGGTCGCGCTCCTCGAGGCGCCCGGCGCCCAGCAGGTCGGCGACGTCCGCGATGACGGCGGCGAAGACGCCCCGCTCGGTGGCGTCGAGCTCGGCGACCAGTGCGCCCCGCTCGCGGCGGAACGCGCGCATCACTCGCCTCCCCGCTGGAGGGTGGCCCAGAGCCCGAAGGAGTGCATGGCCTGCACATCGACCTCCATCTGCTCGCGGTTGCCCGTGGAGACCGCCGATCGGCCCTCCTCATGGACCTGCCGCATGAGCTTCTCGGCCTTCTCCCGGGGGTAGCCGAAGTAGCTCTGGAAGACATAGGTGACGTAGCTCATGAGGTTCACGGGGTCGTTCCACACGATGGTGACCCACGCGTCCCCGAGCCGCTGGCCCGCCTGGGACTCAGCGGTCTCCTCGGGTGCGATCTGGACTGACACCCGCCCACTGTAGGTGCGCCCGCGGAGGAAGTCGTCCTACGTTGAGCGCATGAGCACTCCGGAGGCCACGGCGCCTGGGTCCGCCCCCGCCCTGTCCAGAATCCCCCGTCCGAGCACTGCGCTGCTCACCGACAAGTACGAGCTGACGATGCTCGAGGCCGCCCTCGGCAATGGCACGGCCAACCGGCGCTGCGTGTTCGAGGTGTTCACCCGCCGCTTGCCCGCCGGGCGCCGGTACGGAGTGCTCGCGGGCACGGGCAGGCTGCTGGAGTCGCTGGAGGACTTCCGGTTCGGCCCCGCGGAGCTCGACTGGCTGGCCGCCGAGGGCGTGGTGGACGACACGACGCTGGACTTCCTCGCCGGCTACCGGTTCACGGGCTCCATCACGGGCTACGCGGAGGGCGAGGCCTTCTTCCCGCAGTCCCCCGTGCTGGTGGTCGAGGGCACGTTCGCGGAGGCGGTGCTGCTGGAGACCCTCGCGCTGTCGATCCTCAACCACGACTCCGCCGTCGCGTCCGCGGCCTCGCGGATGACCAGCGCGGCCGTCAACCGGCCCTGCCTGGAGATGGGCTCGCGCCGCGCCCACGAGCAGGCGGCTGTGGCGGCGGCGCGGGCTGCCGCGGTGGCCGGGTTCGCGGGGACGTCGAACCTGGAGGCTGGGCGCCGGTACGGCATCCCGACCATCGGCACCGCCGCGCACGCGTTCACGCTGCTGCACGACGACGAGGAGGCGGCGTTCGCCGCGCAGGTCGCCGCCGCGGGCCCTGGGACGACGCTGCTGGTGGACACCTATGACGTCCGCGCCGGGGTGGAGCGCGCGGTGGCCGCCGCCGGCACGGGGCTCGGCGCGGTGCGGCTCGACTCGGGCGACTTGGGGGTGCTGGCGCAGGAGGTGCGCGCGCAGCTCGACGACCTGGGGGCCCGGGGCACGCGCATCGTGGTGACGTCCGACCTGGACGAGTACGCGATCGCGGCGCTGGCCGCCGCGCCCGTCGACTCCTATGGCGTGGGGACGTCAGTGGTGACCGGCTCGGGGGCGCCGACGTGCGGGATGGTCTACAAGCTCGTGGCCCGCGAGGGGCGCAGCGGGGAGATGGAGCCGGTGGCGAAGACGTCGCGGGCCAAGGCCGGCACGGGGGGCCGCAAGGCCGCTGCCCGTCGGCTGGGCCCCGATGGCCGGGCCGTGGAGGAGGTGCTGGTGACCGGCACGGATGCCGAGGTCTGCGCGTGGGTGTCGCAGGAGGACTCGTTGCGGGCCCTGCAGGCGCCGCTGGTGGTCGACGGCGTCGTCGACCCCGCGTGGACCGGCAAGGAGGGACTGCTGCGGGCGACAGAAAGGCACCGGGCCTCCCGTGACGAGTTGCCTCGGGGGGCCCGGCGCCTGTCCGCGGACGAGGCCGCGGTTCCGACGGTGACGCTGCACCTGGGCGGCTGAGACGAGCAGGGGGCTGCGCTCAGCGCCTCAGGGGCAGCGCCCCGCTAGATCCGTGCGCCGCGACCACGCCCCACGAGCCCGAGGATCAGGCTGACGACGAGGACGATGACGCCGATCCAGATGAGGAACTGCCCGATGTTCGTGGCGACGCCCAGGATGACCAGGACGGCGCCGACGATGATGAGGAGGAGCCAGGACGGCATAATGCACACCCTTTCGCTGTTCTCGGTTCCGACCCCCGGGGGATCCGGGGTCGGTGGCACGTCCAGAAGACTGGCATCGGGACGGGCCCTCGGCATCCGGAGAACAAGAGTTGCGAATCGGGCGACTTTTGCTAAGTGGGCACGTGTCCAGGGCGCTGACCTGCGGAAACGCAAGTCAACACCCTGTCCACGATGTGAGACACTTCGGGGCTCCCGACGGGGCGGACGACCTCAGCGCTTGCCGACGAACCAGGCCCGCAGCAGCTCGATGCGCGCCGTGAGCTGGTCCGGGTCCGCGAGCGCGACCTCTGGGCCGCCGCACCGGCGCCGCAGCTCGGTGTGCACCGTGCCATGCGGCTGCCCGCTGCGACGGGCCCACGCCCCCACGAGCTGGGCCAGCTCCTTGCGCAGCTCGGCCTGGCGGCGGTGGTCCATCTCCGCGAGCTGATCGGCCTGCTCCTGCGCCGACCTGCTCCTGCGCCGGCCGCTCTGCTGCTCGGCCTGGCGCTGCTTGAGCAGCGTGGTCACCTGGTCCGCGTCGAGCAGCCCCGGCAGGCCCAGGAAGTCCAGCTCCTCCTCCGAGCCGACATCAGCCCCCGTGCCGAACTCGCCGCCGTCGAAGAGCACGCGGTCGAAGGACGCCTGGGCCTCGAGCGCCTCGAAGGATCCCTGCTTGCCGTCCGGGCCCACCGCGTCCGGGCCGTTGCGCTCGGAGTTCGCCTCGGCGAGCAGCGCGTCCTCGGGCGAGAACACGTCGCCCTGCTCCTCCGCGGTGAGCGGGCGGTCCAGCGCGTGGTCCCGCTCCTCCTCGAGCGTGTTCGCCAGCGCCAGGAGCTGCGGGACGCTCGGCAGGAACACCGAGGCCGTCTCCCCCCGTCGCCGGGCGCGCACGAACCGGCCGACGGCCTGCGCGAAGAACAGCGGCGTCGAGGTGCTGGTGGCGTAGACGCCGACGGCGAGCCGCGGCACGTCCACCCCCTCGGACACCATCCGGACCGCCACGAGCCAGCGGGAGTCCGACGCGGAGAACTCGTCGATCCGGTCGCTCGCGCCGTCGTCGTCCGAGAGCACCACGGTGGGCGACTTGCCGGTGATCCGGGCCAGGTGGCCCGCATAGGCCCGCGCGTCGTTCTGGTCGGTGGCGATGACCATCGCCCCGGCGTCGGGCACCGAGCGCCGCACCTCGCTGAGGCGGCGGTCGGCCGCGGCGAGCACCGACGGGATCCACTCGCCGTTCGGGTCCAGGGCCGTGCGCCACGCCTGCGCGGTGAGGTCCTTGGTGAGCGGCTCCCCCAGTCGCGCGCTGACCTCGTCGCCCGCCTTGGTGCGCCAGCGCATCGAGCCGCTGTAGGAGAGGAAGATCACGGGCCGCACGACGTGGTCGCGCAGCGCGTCGCCGTACCCGTAGGAGTAGTCGGAGACGCTGCGGCGGATGCCGTCCCTGCCGCGCTCGTAGGTGACGAACGGGATCGCCGCGGTGTCAGAGCGGAACGGCGTGCCCGTCAGGCCCAGGCGCCGGGTGGCGCCCTCGAACGCCTCGCGCACCGCGTCACCCCAGGACAGCGCGTCGCCGCCGTGGTGTATCTCGTCGAGGATGACGAGCGTCGGCGCCGCTGACGTGCGCGCCGCGTGCAGCGCGGGCTTCGACGCGACCTGCGCGTACGTCACCGCGACGCCGTCGAAGCCGTGGCCGTGCCGGCCCTGCGCGTTGGTGAAGTTCGGGTCGATCTTGATGCCGACGCGGGCCGCGGCGTCAGCCCACTGCCGCTTGAGGTGCTCGGTGGGCGCCACGACGGTGACCCGCCGCACCACGCCGGCCTCGAGCAGCTCGGTGGCGATGCGCAGCGCGAACGTCGTCTTGCCGGCGCCCGGGGTGGCCACCGCCAGGAAGTCGCGCGGGTTGCGGACGCGGTACAGCTCGAGCGCCTCAGCCTGCCAGGCACGCAACTTCCCCGCCGTGCCCCACGGGGCACGGGCAGGGAAGGCCGGCGGCAGATTCGAGGCTGCCGACGACGACGCGTGACTGCTGGCGGAGGACGCTGGCTGGCGGAGCGCGCTCACTTCCCGCCGGAGGAGTCGCCCGACCCCTTGCCGCGCCCGAACCCGCCCCAGCGCCTACCCCCGCCGGAACCGCCGGAGTCCCCGGAGCCGCCGTCCTGCGGCTCGCGCAGGCCCTCGTAGATCTCCTTGCACTGCGGGCACACGGGGAACTTGTTCGGGTCGCGACCCGGCACCCACACCTTGCCGCACAGCGCGATCACAGGGCTGCCGCTGATCGCGGAGTCGAGGATCTTCTCCTTGCGCACATAGTGCGCGAAACGCTCGTGGTCGCCGGGCTCGACCTGCTCGGTCGTCTCCGTGCGCTCGAGGACGCTGGTGGAGGTGCCCGCGCCCGGGTCCGAGCTGAACGGGTCGTCCGGTTCGACAGGGAAAGGCTGGGGCTCACTCATGCCACCGAGTCTACGGCGGCCCACCCACGAGGTGGCCCGCGTCCACGGACGTGGCGTCGCCGAGTTCCGTCACAGTCCCTGCCATGACGGCTTCTCGGCGAAGGCCTCCCGGTAGTAGGGCGCGAGCTGGAGCCTGCTGGCGGCGCCCTCGTCCACCAGCACCGTGACGTGCGGGTGGTGCTGCAGCACCGTCGCCGGCCACAGCACGCTCACCGGCCCCTCCACGAGCTGGTGCACGGCCTCCGACTTGGCCCGGCCGAGCGCGACCAGCACCAGGTGGCGGGCCTGCATGATCGTGCCCAGGCCCTGCGTCAGGCAGTGCCGCGGCACCGCGTCGACGTCGCCGTCGAAGAACCGCGCGTTGTCGGCGCGGGTCCCCGCCGTGAGGGTCTTGAGCCGGGTCCGCGAGGCCAGCGACGAGCCCGGCTCGTTGAACGCCACGTGCCCGTCGGCCCCGATCCCCAGGAGCTGCACATCCACCCCGCCCGCGGCCACGATCGCCATCTCGTACGCGGTGCACGCCGCCGGGATGTCCTCGGCGTGGCTGTCCAGGCCGTGCACGTCGCCGGGGGTGAAGTCGACGCGGGAGACGAGTTCCTGCTCGATGACGTTGCGGTAGCTGCGGGGGTCGTCCTCCTCCAGGCCGATGTACTCGTCGAGCATGAACGCCTCGACGCCCGCGAAGGACAGCCCCTCCTCGTGGTGCCGCCGCACCAGCTCGTCGTACACCGCGAGAGGGCTGGACCCCGTCGCCAGGCCGAGCACCGCCCGCGAGCCGATCGCGGCCCGCGCGCGCACCCGCTCCTCGATCACGTCTGCGGCGAGTCGCGCGATCTCCGCGCCGTCACCGATCACCACCTCCATGAGGCCTCCCCTCGTCCCACCAGTGCAGCACCCACGGCTCCGACTGGCACACCTATCGGCGCCAAGAGCACCCTGTCCTCGAGCTTCATCGACGCCAGGAATGGCGACGCCTCTGCCTCTCGCGCGAGAGAGCCTGCCACGGCGTCGAGCAGTGGCGCGCCCAGCTCGCTCACGCCGCCGCCGATCACGATGCGCTCGACGTCGCAGGTGAGGACCAGCAGGCGCACCGCCGACCCCACCGCCCACGCGAACTCGTCGCGCAGCGCGACGGCCCGGAGGTCCCCCTCGGCGGCCGCCTCGAAGAGCGCGGCGGCGGGCGGGCAGTCGCTGCTCGGCCACACCGCGGCGATCGCGCTGCCCGAGGCGTAGCGCTCCAGGCAGCCGCGTTGCCCGCACTCGCAGGGCCGCCCGCCGGGGACGAGCGTCACATGCCCGATCTCCCCCGCCGAGCGCGCGGCGCCACGCCGCAGCGTCCCGTCGAGCAGCAGCCCCGCGGCCACCCCGGTGCCGAGCGCCAGGAACGCGAGGTCCCGCACCGGCTCGGGCGCCAGATGCGCGGCGCCGAGCACCGCGGCGTTCAGGTCGTTCTCCAACAGCACGGGCACGCCGCCGAGCGCGTCGCCGAGCAGCTCGGCGAGTGGGAGGCGTTCGGCGATGCCCAGGTTGACGGCGTGCTCCACGGCGCCGGCCACCGGGTCCACCAGGCCCGGCACCCCGGCGCCCACACCCCGCAGCGCGCGCGGGTCGACGCCCGCCCACCCCGTGAGGTCCAGCACTGCCGCCTGGGCCGCCGCGACGACCCCCCGGGCGCCAGCGGTGGTGGGCAGGCGCACCCGGCGCCGCACGGCGCCGTCGTCGTCGAGCAGGACGCCCATCACCTTGGTGCCGCCGATGTCCAGGCCCACGGTCCAGCCCGGCCCACCGCTGGCCGCCGTCGTCGTCGTGCCGACCGCCAGGTCAAGCGGGTTCTCGCTCACGTCAGCCCTTCACCGCCCCCGACACCAGCCCGGAGGTCATCCGGCGCTGCACCAGCATGAAGAACACGATCACCGGCAGCGCGAGGAGCGTGGACGCGGCCATCACCTGGCCCCAGTCGACCTCGCGGCTCACGCTCGCCTGCACGAACCCGCGCAGCCACACCGGCAGGGTCTTGGCGGACTCCGCCGGCAGCACCACCAGCGCGAGGGTGAACTCGTTCCAGGCCTGCAGGAACGCGTACACCCCCGAGGCGATCAGGCCGGGGGCGAGCAACGGCAGCGTGATCCGCATGAACGCCTGCCAGCGGCTCAGGCCGTCGACCATCGCGGCCTCCTCGAGCTCGACGGGTACCCCGGCGACGAAGCCGCGCAGCATCCAGATCGTGAACGGGACCACCGCAGCGGCGTACAGCACCGAGATGCCGATCACCGAGTTGAGCAGCTGCGCCGAGCCCAGCAGCTTGTATTGCGCGATGAACAGCCCCTCGGCGGGCAGCATCTGCACGACGAGGACGGTCAGGACGAAACTGCGACGGCCGGTGAACCGGTAGCGGCTCACCGCGAGCGCCGCGAGGAACGCCAGCACGATCGCGACGGCCACGGTGAGGGTGGTGATCGCCAGGCTCATCCGCAGCGCGGGCAGGAACGTGCCGCCGTCGAGCACCGCGGCGAAGTTGTCGAGCGACGGCCGGGTCGGCCAGAACATCGGGGCGCCCGACGTCAGGCGCACGTTCGGCAGCAGCGAGGAGATGAGCATCCAGTAGACGGGGAACGCCCACAGGGCGGCGATGACGAGCGCGATGACGCTCAGCAGCACCCGCATGAGGGTCCGGGGCGCGGGTCCGCCGCGCCGGGGGGCCACGCGGCGCGGCGCTGTGGCCGGCGGGGCCTGGGGGGCCGTCTGAGTGGCGGCTCCGGGGAGGGCGGTCATGGCTGCTCCTCTCGCAGCAGGGTCCGCACGTACGGCCAGCTCAGCGTGACCGTCAGCGCCAGCACGAACATGGACACCGCTGACGCGGCGCCGAAGTCCCCGGAGCCGACGCCCACCTGGTAGATGTACGTGCCGAGCAGGTTGGTCTCGCTGGGCACTCCCCCGGCGTCCTGCAGCAGCTTGATCTGCGCGAAGACCCGCAGGTCCCAGATGAGCTGCAGCAGCAGGACGAGGGCCAGCACGGGGCGGACCATCGGCAGGATGATCCCGGTGAACCGCTGGCGCGAGTTCGCCCCGTCGATCTGCGCCGCCTCGAGCACCTCGTCCGGCACCTGGGTGAGCCCGGCGTACACCGAGAACGCCACGAAGGGCACCGACATCCACACGATCACGACGGTGGCGACGAACAAGAACGACAGCGGCTGCTCGAGCCAGGAGTGCCCCACGAAGTCGAAGCCGAGCTGGGTCAGCAGGTGGTTGATGACGCCGCGCTGGTAGTCGAACAGCCAGCGCCACACCGTCATGGCCGCCACCACGGGCATCGCCCAGGCGAGCAGCAGCGACACCTGGAGCACCAGGGCGACGGGGCGCGGCACGGCCTTCATCAGCAGGGCCAGAAGAACCCCGATGGCCATCGTCAGCAACGCGTTGACCAGGCAGAAGGCCAGCGAGCGGAGCACGACGCCCCACAGCTCGGGGTCGGTGACCAGGCGGGCGTAGTTGCCCAGCCCCACGAACTCGGCGCTCGCGCCGAACTGCTGCGCCAGGCCGAAGCGCTGCATCGACGTGACGATCTGCCAGCCCACGGGGTAGGCCAGCGCGGCGAGCAGCAGGAGGACCGCGGGGGCGAGCAGGATGAAGGGCGCGCGCGGCTTGCGGCGCTTGCGGAGGGCGTCAGCCCGTGGAGGGGTGTCGAGGGTGCGGGACATGGTCATCTCCTTCGTCCGCGCAGGCCGCCCCGGGCCGGACGGCGCTTGCAGGCGCCGTCCGGCCCGGAGCGACGCCGGTCAGCCGGCCGCGCCGTTGAGGATGGGCGTGGCGGCGGCGTCGAACGCCTTCGCGGTGGCAGTGACGTCAGCCCCGCTGGCGATCTGCCCGAAGAACTCCTCGAGCTTCTTGCTGTTCTCCAGCGCCGCCCAGCCGGGCGCCGCCGGGGTGAGCTTCGCGCCGAGCGCGGACTCGATCAGCGCGGTGGCGAACTGGTCGTCCCCGAGGGAGCCGACGTGGTCCGAGTTGCCCGGGCCCAGGCCGTTCTCACCGAGCATCTGCTGGTACTTGTCCGAGAAGATGATCCGCATCAGGCTCTTCGCCAGCTCCGGGTTCTGCGACTTCGCGGAGATCCCGATGTTGGAGCCGCCGGCGAACACCGGCGCCGGGCCGGTCCCGTCGACGTTGGGGAGCGTGAAGACGCCGAACCGCTCGTCGTTCCACTCCCGGACCTCCTTGCCGTCCTTGGTGACCAGGTCGCCGACGGACCAGTGCGCCCAGCCCGGCGCCATGACCGTCGCCGCGTCGAGCGAGTAGGACGTCGTGGTGCCGTCCGCGGCCTCGACGGCGTCGGAGTCGTTGAGGTGGTTGTAGGTGTTGTCGTCCTTCGCGTCACGCGGCGCCTTCGACGCGCTGGTCCAGATCTCCTGGAGCTGCTCGAGGCCCTTGATCGACTTCGGGTCGGACATCGTGGACGTCCACTGGCCGTCCTTCTGGACCGCGAGCTCGCCGCCGTTGGCGAAGATCCAGGAGATGCCGTTGCGCCAGTCCTGGCCGCCGATCCAGAAGCCCGAGAGGTTCGGGATGCCGTTGGGCTGCGCGGACGCGATGGTGGCGACCGTCTCGTTGAACTCGGCGAGGGTCTTGGGAACCTCGACGCCCGCCGCGGCCCAGAGGTCCTTGCGGTAGAAGACGTACCGCGAGCCGAAGTAGTACGGGAGCGTGAAGTTGGCGCCGTCGACGACCCCCGCCTCCACGAAGCCGGGCAGGAGCTTGTCGCCGCCGAGCTCCTCGTACATGTCGCTGATGTCCAGGAACGCGCCCACGTTGGTGAACGTGGAGGACTGCGAGTTGCCGAGCTCGACGACGTCGGGGGTGTTCGCCGCGTCGGGCAGGGCCGTGGTGAGCTTGGTGATCAGGTCGCCCCAGTCCTGCTGCTCGATGACGAGCTTCGATCCGGGGTTCTCGGCCTCGAACGTCGTCGTGAGGTACTCGCGCAGCTCGTCGGGCGTGTCGCCGCCCGCCAGCCACAGGGTGATCGAGTTATCGCTCGTGCTCTCGCCGGCGGGCTCGCCGGTGGGCCCGTCGCCGCTTCCGCAGGCCGCGAGTGCGAGTGCTGCCGCCACTCCGACGGCCGCCGTCCGTAGGATCTTCACGTTGGTGTTCCTCCCAGGTGCGAGGCGATCGCCGTCTGGCGTCGCCGAGGGTGGTGCGTCCGACCTGCAAGTGGTCGGCTCGGGGTCCTCACGAGACCCCGAGCTGACCGGACAGGACGAGGACGGCGGCCCCGAAGAGCGCGGCGTCCTCTCCTAGTGAGGTGGTGCGTAGCCGCAGGTCATGCCCGATCACGGGCATGGTGCGCTGCCTGACGGCGTCCAGCGCCGCCTCCCGCAGGGGTCCGTCGAGCAGCTCCGGCGGACCGGAGAGCAGGACCTCGGCGAGGTTCAGGGCGCTGATGACGGGCGCCAGCGCGGTGCCCAACAGCCGCCCTGCCGATGCGAGTGCCGCATCGGCGTCCTGGGGTGAGAGCCCGGCGACGCGACGCCGCAGGGCGGGGACCGACAGCACGGTCTCGAGGCATCCACGGCGCCCGCACGCGCAGGGCAGCGCGCGGTCTCCCCCGAATGCCTCTTCGCGCTCGTCGACGACTGTGACGTGCCCGATCTCCCCGGCCGCGTCGCGTCGGCCGCGCACGAGGGCGCCATCGACGACGAGGCCGGCGCCGAGGCCTTGGCCGACGGTCACGACCATGAGCCCGTCGCCGGTGGCGCCGCCGAAGGTCAGCTCGCCCAGCGCGCGGGTGTTGGCGTCGTTCGCGACGTGCACGGGGACGCCGAGCTCACGGGCGAGGTCGGCGGCGAGCGGCACGTCGTACCAGCCCCGGTTCGGGGCCTCGACCACGGCGCCGTCGGCGGCGATGACGCCGGGCGAGCTGATGCCCACCCCGATCACGGGCCGGCTGGCGGCGGCGAGGAGGTCGCGGCACAGGCCGCGCAACACGTCGACGGCGGGCGTCCCGGTGCGGCCCTCGAGCCGGGCGGTGCGCCGGGCGACCACGTCCCCGACGAGCGTCATGACGGCGCCGTGCAGGCTCTCGTCGTCGGCGAGGTCGATGGCCACCACCTGGAACTCGGCGGTGCGCATCCCGACGAGGATCGCGGGCTTGCCGACCTTGCCCTCCTGGCGGACGCCGAGCTCCTCCACGATCCCTTCGGCCAGCAGCGACGCGACGAGGTCGGAGACGGTGACCCGGGTGAGGCCTGTGCTGCGGGCCAGGTCGGCGCGCGAGGTGGCGCCGGAGTGGAACAGGTGCTGGAGCACCATCGAACGGTGGTGGGCTCGGGCGTGCTCGGGGAGCAGCTTGGCAGTGGGTCGGAGGATGCCCCCCAGTGCCCTGCCGGCGCCGCCGTTGGCTCCGTTCGCGGTGATCGCTGTCACATTTGTTAGTGAACCTGCCTTACTAATCGGCGTCAAGGCTCTTCTGTGACTGTGATCACTTTGTGATGTGGCGGTCTGCCCGGGTTCGCAGGTCAGCGCGGCCCGTCGGCGCCCTGTCGCCCATCGTCACGCGCCGCGATCCAGCCCCGCGCCCCCGCGTGCCGCACCGATCGCGTCGCGGCCTCGACGCCCGCCGCGAGCGCCGCCCCCACGTCGTCGCCCAACGCGAGGCGGGCCGCGAACGCCCCATGCAGCACGTCGCCGGCGCCCAGCGTGTCCACCACCGCGCCCGGAGGCACCGCGGGCGGCTGGACGACGCGCACGACCGCCCCCTCCCCCGACGCCGCCGACAACGCCGCCGCATCGATCCAGCGCAACGGGCCGCCGCCAGCCGAGCGCGCGACGACGCCCGGGCCCAGGGCCGCCACCGCCGCCAGATCCTCCAGGCTGCCCGGCTCGGCCGCGCCCGCAACGGCCGCCGGCAGCCGGAAGTCCGCCGAGAGCACCGCGTGGTCCACGACGGCCAGCAACTCCGCCAGCCCGTCCTTCCAGCTCCCCCCGTCGAGAGCCACCACGATCCCCCGCTCCCGCGCCGCGGACGCCAGCGCCAACGCCCCCGCGAGGTGATGGCCGTCGAGCAGCACAGCCCGCGCGTCGTCGAGCACCCCCGGCAGCACGCCGCGCGCCCGCTCCCCCAGATCCCCCACTCCCGTGCCGTTGACCGACGCCACCGCGCGCTCCCCCGTCGACCGTGTCACCAGCACCGTCGACACCGCCGGCGCCGCGGCCTCGCCCGCGACCAGGTCCACCACCTCGACGCCGGCCTCCGCGAGGCCCGCCCGCACCAAGTCGGCCACCGGCCCCGAGCCGATCGCCGTCACCAGCCGGGTCGGCACGCCGAGCGCCACCGCCGTCGCGGCGGCATTCGCCGCCGGGCCCCCGAACGTCACCTGCAAGCCGTGCGCGACGACCTTCTCATTCGCGGCGGGCACGTGATCGACCACCTGGAGCACGTCGAGGGTGACCAGGCCGCAGCACACCAGCCAGGGACGACGCGGTTCCATCGCACACACCTCCGGGGACGGCGCCGCCCGACGCGGCCCGCCGACTGTACCGAGCGCCCCCCAGGCCAACCGCCGACCGATAGTTTGTGCGCACCCCGCCACGCCGACGTCCCGAAGGGCCCGCCATGCGCCTGTTCATCGATGCCGACTCGGCTTCGCCGCCCTACGAGCAACTGCGCACGCAGATCACCGAGCAGGTCCGCTCAGGCGCCGTGCCGCCCGGAACCCGGCTGCCCACCGTGCGCCGCCTCGCCGAGGACTTGGGACTCGCCGCCAACACCGTCGCCCGCGCCTACCGCGAGCTCGAGCACGGCGGAGTCGTCGAGACGCGCGGCCGCAACGGCACCTTCGTCCGCGCCGCCGACGCGGTGCGGGCCAGCGAGGCCATGGCGGCCGCGCTCGCCTTCGCCCGACGCGCCCGTGAGCTGGGCCTCGACGACGAGACCGCGCTCGGCTGGGTCCGCGCCGCACTCGCCGAACCCGCCTGACGTCCGGAAGCCGCCTGATCGGGCCCCTTCCCGCCTGCTGATGATGGGTGATCGCTACCGTGAACTCGCGGCTGCGGCTGTGATCGCATCAGCAAGTCGCTCCCAGAGGATCGGAACTCCCCCCAACCGGATGACAGTCGTGAGCCGCATCGAACCCTGGCCCGTGGCGGCGACCACGGCGCCAGGAACGACATGGAAGAGCCACCGGCCGATATCGAGGCCGTCATACGGCTCGTCCTGGCTGGTGGTGTGCACGGCAAAGACGTAGACGTCCGCAACGTGTGCGGGACCGTACGTGTTGGTCGTCGCATCCCACGAGGTCTTCCCCGCGCGCCCAGGCAGACCGGAGAACGCGATGACGGCCGGGCCTGAGCGAGCCCACGCCTGGGAGTGTCCCGACGTCTTGACCTCGATAGTCGTCCCATCCGGGGCGAGGACGTCGTAGGCATCCCACTCGACCCGATCTCCTGCCGCGCCAACAGCGCGGGCGACGAGATACTCGGCGAGGGCGCCGCGAGCCGTGTTCTGCTGGAAGTCCGAGAGCGCGTAGGCCCAGAAGTCGCGAACCGTCGTCCCCACGCTGAACAACTCGTCGCCTGTCAGGCGAGTCGGGCGGCTGGTCATCGCCGGACTGTACCGAGGCCGCGGCCCGACCAAGGAACAGGAACGATCCAGTTCACCAGCCCGGGTGTCAGCGCATCGGAACTATTCGGCCGGGACCTGGCGCTCGACCAGGTAGGAGTGGCCGTCCGGCCCCACAACCCGTTCGAGCTGGGTGCGCAGGTCCTGGTCCCGCTCGCGCTCCTCGGCGCTGACCGGGCGGTGCGGGGCTGTCGAGTCGCCGAGCTGCGGCGGCCCGAAGATCGTCAAGAGCTTCTCCGTCACGCGCATGCCCAGCGGGGTTCGGGGGGCCTTGCCCGTCATGGCCTTCTCCTTGCCGGCGCCACAGCAGCGCCCTCTGCTCCCATTGTCGGCCCGTCCGCTGAGCGGTCGGCGCCAGCACGGCCCGCCGCCCGGTCGACCAGCATCCACGCGGCGGCGCCGAGCAGCAGCGCGGCGGCGATCACGGCGGGCCACGCGCCGATCGTCGGGGCGGCCAGGTGCGACCCGACGAACGCGAGCACGGCCACGAGGACGACCGCTGCCGTCCGCAGCCATCCGGCGGCCGGCACGGAACGCCACGCGCACCAGGCGCCGCCTGCGATGAGCACCACTGCGGCGAGGGGCCGCACCCCGGTGAGCTGCCCGACGGCGAAGCCGACCACGAGCGTCAGGGCTGCGACGACCGCCGTGGGGAGCGTGGCGAGAGGAGGGCGTGGCACGGGACCACTCTAGGCGCCCGCCCGCGTCTGGCAGCCGCCCGCCAGCCGTCCACCAGCGCGGAGTCCCGCGTGCGACGCCCCCAGGTGGACATACCGTGGTGCCACTGACCTGACGAGAGGGAGCCCCGTGACGACCGAACCCATCGACGCGACCGCGACGACGGCCTGGACCGACCTCACCGCGCAGCGTGACGCGCTCCGCCCCGACCTGCGCGCCTGGTTCGCCGCCGACCCCGAGCGCACCGAGCGGCTCACACGCACGGTCGGCGACTTGCACGTCGACCTGTCGAAGAACCTGGTGACCGACCAGACGCTGGAGACGTTGGTGCGCCTGGCCGACGAGGTCCGCCTGGGCGAGCGCATCTCGGCGATGTTCGCCGGCGAGCACATCAACTCCACCGAGGACCGCGCGGTGCTGCACACCGCCCTGCGCCGGCCCGCGTCGGCCAGCCCCGCACTGGTCGTGGACGGCCAGCAGGTCGACACGGACGTCCAGGCCGAGCTCGAGAAGGTCTTCGCCTTCGCGGACAAGGTCCGGTCGGGCGCCTGGACCGGCGTCACCGGCGCCCGGGTGGCGACTGTGGTGAACATCGGCATCGGCGGCTCGGACCTGGGCCCCGTGATGGCCTACGAGGCGCTCGCCCCGTACGTGCAGGACGGCCTCGAGCTGCGGTTCGTCTCCAACATCGACCCGACGGACCTCGCGGAGACGGTCCAGGGCCTGGACCCGACGACCACGCTGTTCATCGTCGCCTCGAAGACGTTCGGCACCATCGAGACGCTCACCAACGCGCGCCTGGCCCGTGAGTGGCTGTGGGAGCAGCTCGCCGCGGCCGGCGCCATCGAGGACACCGACGAGGCTCGCGCGCAGGCCGTGGCCCGCCACTTCGTCGCCGTGTCGACGGCGCTGGACAAGGTCGCCGCGTTCGGCATCGACCCGGCCAACGCGTTCGGGTTCTGGGACTGGGTCGGCGGCCGCTACTCGGTGGACTCCGCGATCGGCACGTCGCTGGCCATCGCGATCGGCCCGGACGGCTTCCGTGACTTCCTGTCCGGGTTCCACGCCGTCGACGAGCACTTCCGCACCACCCCGTTCGCGCAGAACGTGCCGGTGCTGATGGGCCTGCTCAACGTCTGGTACGTGAACTTCCTCGACGCCGCGACGCACGCCGTGCTGCCCTACGCGCAGCACCTGCACCGGTTCCCGGCGTACCTGCAGCAGCTCACGATGGAGTCGAACGGCAAGTCGGTCCGCTGGGACGGCACGCCCGTCACCACGCAGACCGGCGAGGTGTTCTGGGGCGAGCCCGGCACCAACGGGCAGCACGCCTTCTACCAGCTCATCCACCAGGGCACGCGCCTCGTCCCGGCCGACTTCATCGCCGTGGCGAACCCGGCGCACCCGCTCAAGGACGGCGACACCGACGTCCACGAGCTGCTGCTCGCGAACTTCTTCGCGCAGACCAAGGCGCTCGCGTTCGGCAAGACCGCCGACGAGGTCCGCGCCGAGGGCACCGCCGAGGAGATCGTCCCCGCGCGCGTCTTCACCGGCAGCCGGCCCACCACGTCGATCCTCGCGCCCGCCCTGACGCCGTCGGTGCTCGGCCAGCTGATCGCGCTGTACGAGCACATCACCTTCGTGCAGGGCGTGGTGTGGGGCATCAACAGCTTCGACCAGTGGGGCGTCGAGCTCGGCAAGAAGCTCGCCCTGGAGATCGCCCCGGCCGTCTCCGGCGACGCCGAGGCCCTGGCCGCGCAGGACCAGTCCACGCGCAGCCTCATCGAGTACTACCGCACCCACCGCGGCTGACCACCGCCTGAGCGCTCGTCGAGGGCCCGCCGGATCAGCCGGCCGGGCCCTCGACGAGCGTCACGTCTGCGCTGTGCGACGCCCCGCCGCGGGTCCACTCGAGCGTCACGGTGTCCCCGGGCTCATGCTCCGCGAGCCGCTCCGACAGGTCGGCCGCCGAGGTGACAGGCGCGCCGTCGAGCATGGTGACGATGTCGCCGGCGATGATCCCCGCTGCGTCGGCGGGCGTCCCGGAGAGGACTCCAGCGACGGGCGCGCCCGTGTCGTCCCGCTGGCGCCGCAGCAGGTGGTCGGTGGGCTCGTCGACTCCTAGGCCGCCGGGCCGGGTGGGCTGGTCGGACATGACGAGCTGCACCCCGAGGAACGCCGGGTAGCCGATGGAGACGGTCTCGGTCTCCTCGCCGCTGAGGATCTGCGCGGCGATGTCGAGCACGGCCCCCACCGGGATGGCGTAGCCGCGGATGTCCTCCCTGCCGGTGGACGCGGCGGTGGTCATGGCGACGACTTCCCCGTCCTCGTCGAGCACGGCGCCGCCGGAGTCTCCGGAGACGACGTCGGCGTCGACCTCGATGAGCCCGCCGAGCTCGCGTCCGGTGGTGCTCCCCTCGGTGCGCGTGGTGATGGTCCGGTCCATCGACGTGACCAGGCCGGGGGTCGCGATGAGCTCGCTGGCGCCTTGCGCGTTGCCCACCACGGTGACGGCGTCGCCGATCGCGAGGTCCTCGTCGTGGTCGATGGCGGCGACGGCCAGGTTGGCGGCGTCGTCGAGTTGCAGCACCGCCACGTCGTTCTCGGCGTCGGAGCCGACGACGGTCGCGGAGTAGGCGACCGGCGGCACGCCCACGGTGACGGTCACCTCGGTGGAGCCTGCGATCACGTGGGTGTTGGTGAGCACCACGCCGTCGGAGGTGAGCACGATGCCGGTGCCGGCCGCCTCGGCCCGCTGGTAGCCGAGCTCGGTGTCGAGGATCGCCAGCCCTGCCCGCTCGTCGAGGGTCGCGGCGCGCGGGTCGACGGTGATCGTCTGCGCGGGAGCGGGCGCCATGGCGCCGGACGGCTCGGGCCCTGACGCGAGCGCCGAGCCGCCGGCGAGGACCGCGACCGCCAGTGCCGCGCCGACGCCTCCCGCTGCCAGACGGCGTCCGGGCCGACGCCCGCGCGGCATGCGGGCTGCCTCAACCTCGTCATCCATCGCACACCCCCCGCGCCCGCGCCCCGGACGCGGTTCCCCCTGTCTCCAGGAGAACTCACGCGGGCGGATGCGGCCTGCGCTGCGGGCGCCGGATCACGCTGGCGCAGGTCGGGGCGGCGCCGGTGTGACGGCTGCGTGACGCGGGCGGGGTGACGCGGGCGGGTGACGCGGGCGGGTGACGCGGTTGGGCGGCGCGGGCCGGTGTCAGGCGCGGAACCGCTCGGCGCGCTCCACGACGTGACCGGTGCGGGAGGCCTCGTCCCAGCGGTAGACGGTGGCGCCGGAGATGAGCACGTGCTCGGCGCGGGAGGCCAGGTCGAGCGGGTCGCCGGACCAGACCACCACGTCGCCGTCCAGCCCGGGGGCCAGCGACCCGATCCGGCCGTCGAGGCCGAAGAACGACGCGGGGTTCACCGTCAGCGCCTCGAGGGCCGTCTGGCGGGGCAGCCCGTCCCTGACGGCCAACGCGGCTTGGTGGACCAGGAAGTTGATCGGCACCACGGGGTGGTCCGTGGTGATCGCCACCCGCACGCCCGCGGCGGCGATGGCGGCGAGGTTCGAGATGGCGCGGTCGCGCAGCTCGACCTTGGACCGGCTGGTGAGCATCGGCCCGAAGATGACCGGCACGTCCCGCTCGGCGAGCACGTCGGCGATCTTGTGGGCCTCGGTGCCGTGGTTGACCACGAGCCGGTAGCCGAACTCGTCGGCGAGGCGCAGCGCGGTGGCGATGTCGTCGTGGCGGTGGGTGTGCTGGTCCCAGACGAGCTCGCCGTCGAGCACCCGGGTGAGCACCTCGAGACCGAGGTCGACGGAGAACGGCTCGTCCTTGACGGCGGCGGCCGCCCGGGCGGCCCGATAGTCCTGCGCCCGGGTGAACGCCTCCCGGATGACCAGGGCGACGCCGAGCCGCGTCGAGGGGAGCTGCTTCTTGTCCCCGTAGACCCGCTTGGGGTTCTCGCCCAGCGCCGACTTCACGCTGACCGCGTCGCTGATCACCTGCTCGTCGATGGTGCGCCCGCCCCATGACTTGATCGCCACGCTCTGCCCGCCGATGGGGTTGCCCGATCCCGGCTTGACGACGATGGACGTCACGCCGCCGGTCAGCGCGTCGCGGAACCCCTCGTCGTCGATGTCGATCGCGTCGATGGCCCGCACCGCCGCCTGGTTGGGCCCGGTGAGCTCGTTGATGTCGTTGCCCTCGACCCCGACCCCCTCCTCGGAGATGCCCACGTGGCCGTGCCCCTCGACGAAGCCGGGGAGCACCCAGCGGCCGCGCGCGTCCACGATCTCGGCGCCGGGCGGGATGGGCACGTCCTTGCCGACGGCGGTGATCCGCCCACCCTCGATCAGCACCACGCCGCCCTCGATGGGCGGGGCGGTGACGGGGACGACGTATCCGCCGGTCACGGCGACGACGGGGTGCGAGGGGTTCGGTGCAGACGTCATCCGCCCACCGTACGACGCGCCCCAGGCCCGCCGTCGAGGCCTACGTCACACCGTCGGCGGGCGCGGGCATGGCCTGCCGCGGGCGTACTCTTCAGGCACGGATCCCTTCGGAACGCGGCGGTCAGTCGCCGCGAGGCTCCGCTCTCCAACGACAGCCGGGTTCGCCCGGAGTCTGGTGACTCATGAGCATCAGCTCGCCTGCCCGCGTCCGTCAGCCCCACCGAGCTCCTGCGTCGCCCCTGCGTGTGCATCCCGATTCGTGGTTCGGCTCGGCGCCCCTCGCGCCGGAGGCCTCCGTGCGGCTGGAGCTGGCCACCGGCCCCTCCGAGAGCCCTGTGGGCGGAGCGTGGTGGCCGTGGAGCCGCGACCTCGCCGCCCAGGCGCCGGAGCTGCTGGCGGCTGTGGGCGCCGCCTGCGGGTCGAGCGTGGTGCATGTGGTCTACGACCGGCGGACGTGGGGGTCGGTCCCCCACCGCCTGCCCCTGGGCGACAGGTACGTCAAGTGCGGTTGGTTCGACCTGACGGACCCGCATCAGGTGTCGCTGCGCCTGTACGACGGCCGCAGGCTGGTGCTCTTGGTCGTCCCGCCGGACACCGGCAGGCGCACGGCGCTGCGGGCCATGCACCAGGCCGCGGACCCCCACAACCAGCTGACGCCGGGGCAGATCCTGCCCCGCTGACCAGGGCTCTGGCGCCTCCGGCTGGAGTCGTGTACTGTGACAAAGGATTTGCAGTGCTTGGATGTCATTATTCGTGCCGGTCACACGGCACGCGTTCCCACAAGGGGCGGACGACGAACACCGTAATCACCTGGTCCCGTTAATTCTGCGGGGTCGTCCCGTCTTACCTCCTGAGGAGAACAACATGGCTACTGGCACCGTGAAGTGGTTCAACGCCGAAAAGGGCTTCGGCTTCATTGCCCCCGACGACGGCGGCGCCGACGTCTTCGCGCACTACTCGGCCATCGCGAGCAGCGGCTACCGCTCGCTCGACGAGAACCAGAAGGTGCAGTTCGACGTCACGCAGGGCCCCAAGGGCCCGCAGGCCGAGAACATCACGCCGCTCTGATCGAGCGCGCCTGACTCACAAGAACGCCCCGGCCGGGAACGGCCGGGGCGTTCTTGCGTCTGCTGACGGCCTCAGCCGGTCAAGCCGGTGGGCGACGACGCCATCTGCGAGGGCTGCTCCCACAGCTTGATCTGACGACGCTGCCCCTCCAGCAGGTCCGCGGAGTCGATCGTCACCTCGATGATCTCGCCGGCGCCACGGATGCTGACCACCAGGTCGTGGTCCGGCGAGGCCGGCGCGAGCCGCATCAACCACGACGAGCGCGCCGACGTCCTCGACACCCCGCGCACCGAGCGCGGCTCATGCACCGGAGTCGCCAGCGCCAGCCCCGGCTGCCGGGCCAGCACAATCACGCTGTGCTCCGACGCGACCTCCCCGGGCTCCCCCGTGAGCATCTGGACGTCCGCCGCGCGGATCAGCGACCCTGGCGGCTCCAGCACGATCACCAGGTACTCCACCTGGGCGTTCCACACCCAGACGGGGCCCACCACGTAGGACATCCCCTCGATCTGCCCCGCGAGCTGCACGCGCGCGACACACCCCGGCACCATCGTCTCCGCCGGCTCCGACTCATCGTGGTCCACCGCGCCCCCGTCCCTCGCCCGTCGGCGGACAGCCGCCCCTGCTCCACCGAACACCGCCGCGCGACGACCGGCAACCGGTCGACACCCGCTGGACACCGTGGGCGCGACCCCCGGCCACGCCGCCTACAGTCGGGGCATGAGCAACGCCCCGAGCGCGGAGTCGACCCGCCTCGACCGCTGGCTGTGGTGCGCGCGCCTGTTCCGCACACGCGCGCTCGCGGCGGCCGCCTGCCGGTCAGGCCATGTGCGCATCAACGGCGCGCATGCCAAGGCCGCGTCGACAGTGCGCGTCTCCGATGAGATCCGTGTGCGAGGCGAGGGCCGGGAGCGGATCGTCGTCGTCACGCAGATCGTGGTCAAGCGGGTCGGGGCCGGGGTGGCCGCCGAATGCTACGTGGGCCACACCCCGCCGCCGCCGACCCCTGAGGAGACCCCGGGGGTCCCGGTGCGCGATCGCGGCGCCGGGCGCCCGACCAAGCGCGAGCGCCGCCTGCTGGAGCAGCTCCGGGGGCGTTGACCCGCGGACAGCCCGGCACGAGATCATTGGCGTGACGGAGAATCACGACACGAGCACCGTCCCTTGCCCGACGAGCAGAAGGCCCACTGTGAACCAGCCCCGCATGAACGTCGAGTCCTTCAACCTCGACCACCGCACCGTCGCCGCCCCCTACGTGCGGCTCGCCGACACGAAGGTCCTCCCCGGCGGGGACGTCATCACCAAGTACGACGTGCGGTTCTGCCAGCCGAACGTCGACCACCTGGAGATGCCGTCGCTGCACTCGCTCGAGCACCTCATGGCGGAGCACTCGCGCAACCACAGCGACCGGGTCATCGACATCTCCCCGATGGGCTGCCAGACGGGCTTCTACGTGATCCTGCAGGGCGAGTGGGAGTACGACGCGGTGCTGGACCTGCTGCAGGCCACGCTCGAGGACGTCCTCGCGGCCACCGAGGTGCCGGCTGCCAACGAGGTGCAGTGCGGCTGGGCCGCGAGCCACACGCTCACGGGCGCGCAGGAGGTCGCTCGCGGCTTCCTGGCCAAGCGGGACGAGTGGGCGCAGGTGAGCGCATGATCGCGATCGACGCCCTCATCGTCACAGCGATGCCGGACGAGTCGGCGCCGTTCGTCGAGCGCGCCGACTTCGTGGGGCAGCCGACGCAGGTGGGGCACGCCGTGCACCGCGCGCTGTCTTTCGACGGTCGCGGCGTGCTGCTCGTGCAGTGCGGCATCGGCCTGGTGAACGCCGCGACCGCTGCCGCCGTCGCGCTCAACGGGACGAAGGCGCACGTGCTGATCAGCGCGGGCAGCGCCGGCGGCATTGGGGCGTCCGTGCGGGTGGGCGACGTGGTGGTCGGGTCCGAGTACGTGTACTCCGGCGCCGACGCGCGGGCCTTCGGCTACTCGCTGGGCCAGGTGCCCGGCATGCCCGCCGTGTACGAGGGTGACGACGCGCTGCTCAAGACCGCGGCCAACGCCGACGTCCCCGACCTACGGGTGCTGACCGGGGCGATGCTCTCCGGCGACACGTTCATCGACGCGACGATGGTCGACGCGATCCGGGCGTCCTTCCCCGACGCGCTTTCCACCGACATGGAGTCGGCCGCCCTCGCGCAGACCGCCCACCTGTACGGGGTGCCGTTCCTGTCCGTGCGCGGCATCTCCGACCTGTGCGGGCCTGCTGCGGACTCCGACTTCCTGCAGCATGTCGACGACGCCGCCGAGCGCTCGGCGCGCGTGGTCATCAGCTCGTTGTCGGAGATCACCTCGCGGTACTGACTCGACGCGCCGGTCAGATCCGGACGACACCCTCGACACAGCCGACGCACTCGCCGCCGACCCACACGTCGTGCCCGTCACTGCTCACGTGCACGCGTCCGTCGCGCTGCAGCGCCGTGCCCTGCCGCACCACATAGGACGACGGGGCGAGGCCCGCGCCGATCAGCCACTGGCCGAACGCGGCGTTGAGGCTGCCCGTGACCGGGTCCTCGACGACGCCCATGTCGGGGATGAACGCCCGCACCTCGAAGTCGGCAGCGGCCCCGCCGCGATGGGGCCCGATCACCCCGAGCGGGGTGTCCCCCATCGCGGCCAGGTCGGGGGCCAGTGCGAGCACCGTCTCCGCGGAGTCGAGCAGCAGGCCGGCCCAGCCGGGGCCGTTGTCCACCCACTGGTGGCCGCGCACCTGCCCGGCGTCCAAACCGAGGGCCGTGACGGCGCGCCGCAGCGTCTCCTCGTCGAGCGGTCCGGTGCGCAGCAGCGGCGGGGCGGCGAAGGCCAGGCGCGCGCCCGTCCGGCGGATGCGCACCAGGCCGGCCCCGCACTCCTGCACCACGACGCCGTCCTGCTGCGAGCAGCCGCCCGCCGCGAGCCACGCGTGGCAGGAGCCGAGGGTCGGGTGCCCCGCGAACGGCAGCTCTCCGCCCGGGGTGAAGATCCGCAGCCGGTAGTCGGCGCCGGGATCCGTCGGCGGCAGCACGAACGTCGTCTCCGAGAGGTTGGTCCAGCGGGCGAAGGCCGCCATGTCGTCCTCGGAGATTCCCCGGGCGTCGAGGACGACGGCCACCGGGTTGCCGTGGAACGGGACGTCGGTGAAGACGTCGACTTGGGCGAAGGGGCGGTCAGCGGCGAGGGCCATGGGACGTACCGTGCCACAGGCTCGCGCGGCAGCGTGAGTCGCGCCTAGACGGCACGGGTCAGCCGCATATGGGCGACCGAGGACGCGACGAGCTCGGTGCAGGTGTAGTCACGGGCCACCGGGTCGATCCCGTCGAACAGCCGCTCGCCGGAGCCCAGCAGCAACGGCACCACCGCGACGTGGATCTCGTCCAGGAGCCCGGCCCGCAGGTACTGCTGGATGGTGTTCGCTCCCCCGCCGAGCCGCACGTCCAGCCCGTCAGCAGCCTCGAACGCCTGCGCGAGCGCGGACTCGATCCCGTCCACGACGAAGTAGAAGGTCGTGCCGCCCTCCATGACGACTGGCTCGCGCGGATAGTGGGTGAGCACGAAGACGGGGTGGTGGTACGGCGGGTCCTCACCCCACCAGCCGGTCCACTTGTCGTCGGGCCACGGGCCGCGCACCGGGCCGAACATGTTGCGCCCGATGATCGTCGCGCCGATCCCCTCGACTCCCTGGACGATGAAGTCGGCGTCGACGCCGACGCTGCCGCCCTCCCGGTCGAGCATCGCGCGGCCAGGGCGGGTGGCGAACACCCACTCGTGCAGCAGCTCGCCGCCCACGCCCAGCGGATGCAACTCGTCCTGGCCAGGTCCCGCGCCGTAGCCGTCGAGCGACATCGAGAAGTTGTGCACGCGCAGTCTCGGCATCGTCGCTCCCACCGTCGGGTTCCCGTCCCTGCACTGATCTTGCGCCCTCACACGGCGCGTGGCCAGCGTGCGGGCCGAGCCCACGGCCCACAACCCTCAGGCCAGTCCTCCGACGTGGACGCCCTGCGCCCGCAGCAGCTCGACGCCAGCCGGCGAGGGGTGGGCGCCCTCCAGGTCCACGCCCAACAGGGCTGGCAGCTCGGTGAGTGGGGTGAGGTCGGGCACCGGGTTCCCGCCGAGCCACAACTCGTCGAGGGCGCTGAAGCCGGTGAAGCGCGCCGCGTCGTCGATGCGGTTGTCGGCGATGTCGAGCATGACCAGGGCGGGCAGCCCGCCCAGCGGCGCCGGGTCGGCCACGCGGTTCGCCGACACGGTCAGGCGGTTGAGCTCGCTCAACCCCGCGAGCGGCGACACGTCCACGATGGCGTTCCCGCTCACGTCGAGCGTGACGAGCCTGGTCAGCGCCGCCAGAGGCGCGAGGTCGACCACCTCGTTGCGGGCGAGCCCGAGGTGCCGGATGCCCGGCGCGGAGGCGAGCGGCCCCAGGTCCCGGATCTGGTTGTCGGACAGGCCCACGTCTTGCAGGGGAAGCCCGCGCAACGGCTCGAGGTCGGTCACCTGGTTGTGGGTGAGCTTGAGCACGCTCAGCGAGTTCAGGTCGCTGAGTGGCGTGAGGTCTGACACGTCGTGCTCGGACAGGTCCAGCGTCGCGAGGTTCCGCAGCGACTCGATCCCTATGAGGCTTGTCACGCGGGGGCTCGTCGCACCGGGCTCCTGTGAATCAGCCGTGTCCACGTCGCAGGCGAGGCTGCGCACCTGTGACAGCGCGGCCCGCGAGACCTTGGCCGTCACGCCAGCGGCGCCGGTGGACTGCGCCACGCATGCGGCGAGCCGGGGGTCCGGGAAGACCTCGGCCAGGACGATCCGCGGGCCCCACTGGTACCAGCCGCCGGCGCCGCCCGCGGCCAGCGCCACACCGAGGAGGGCCGCCGCCGTGCGCGCCACCCACCGCGGGCGGGGGCGGACCGGCGCGGCGCCCGGCTCGGACACGGTGGGCCACTGCAGCCACGTGCGGTGGAACGCCACGGCGGCAAGCAGGGCTCCAGCCGCGAGCAGGGCGATCCCGCGCAGCAGGTCAGTGCTGGCGAGCGGCGACATCGACGGCACGAGCCGCAGGGTGCGCCATGCGTTGAGCAGCGACGACATCGCGAAGAAGGCGCAGGTGACGACCAGCAGCACCACCGAGGCCACGACGAGGCCCCGGCGGCGCCCACTGCGGGCGCGGGCCATCGCCACCCCCGCCAGTGCCAGTCCCGCACCGGCCAGCACCCAGCCCCACGGCGCCAGCCCGTAGCCGGACACCACGAAGATCCGCCAGTGGATGGTCGCCAGGCGCAGCGAGAGGAACCGCAGCTCGGCCGCGAGCACCAAGCCCGCGACGGCGAGCGCGGAGCCCGCCAGGGCCAGTGCGACGCCACGGCGACGGCGGTCGGCCTCGGAGGCTGTGAGCAGCAGCACGGGCGCCAGGCCGAGCACCAGGACGAGCACCCCCAGTGGGCGGCTCGCGCTGGAGCCCAGCAGGGGGGCCGAGACCGGCAGGGCCGCCGCCCCCACGATCGCCGCGATCGCGAACCAGACCCACTGCCGTCGACGCATCCGTCGAGTATCGGGGCGCCGGCGGGCGATCGGCGCCCACTCGAACGAGTGGGCCGCACATTCCGCCGATCGGGCTACCCTTCCTCCGGGTGATCGGGCGATCGATCCCCGTTCGAGGCATTTTCCGGTTCAGCCCTGCGCGTTCGCACGGCTTCTGTGACGAGCGAGGCTGACAGCTCCATGATGGGCGCACACCATGCCGCCACCGGCGCGGCGGCCTGGGTGGCCGTCGCCGGCACTATCCCGTACACGCTGGGCTGGTACCCGGTGTCCGACTCCGGGCTCCTCGTCGGCTCGGTGGTGTGCGCGGGGGCCGCGTTGCTGCCCGACGCCGACCACCACTCCGGGACGATCAGCCAGTCCCTGCCGCCGTTGTCCCGGTGGGTGACGCGCGGCGTCTCGGCGGTCTCGGGGGGCCACCGCAACGGCACCCACTCGCTGCTGGCGGTGCCAGTCGCCACCGGGGGCGCGATGCTGCTGGGGCTGATCGGCGTGCACAGCGAGACGTTCGGCCGGATCGCGATCGGCGCGGGCCTGCTGTCGGTGCTGCTGGTCGCCTATGCCCTCAAGGCGTTCCGGCTGACCAAGGAGGGCTCCTGGCTGCGGTCCTGGGTGCTCGCCGTGTCGATCTCCGTGGCCGTCACGCTGTTCTCGTCGAGCCGCTGGGAGTGGCTGCCGGTGTGCGTGGGGCTGGGCGTGAGCGTGCACATCGTCGGCGACATGCTCACCAAGGGCGGCGTCGCGCTGCTGTGGCCGTGGGAGCCGCGCCCACCCCGTTGGTGGACGCGGACTCCGGGGCTCAACCGGGTCTGGCAGCGCGGCGGGAACCTCGGCCTGCCGATCCTCGGGCGCACGGGCTCGGCCCGCGAGTGGACGTTCGCCATCCCGGTGTCGCTGTACGCCAGCTACGGCGCCGTGGCCGCGGTGATGGGCATGCTGGAGTAGCCGGAGCCTCCCTCAGAGCACCGCCGCGTCTGTCGGCTCCGGGTCCCCCCGGTCGGGTGTCACGGCCAGCCGCGCGCCGGGGATCGCGTCCAGCAGCTCGCGGGTGTACTCCTCGCGCGGGTGGTCGAACACCTCGTCGGTGGTGGCCGACTCGACGATCCGGCCGTCCTGCATGACGCACACCTCGTCGGCGATCTGCCGCACCACTGCCAGGTCGTGGGTGATGAACAGGTAGGTCAGCCCCAGCTCGGTCTGCAGGTCGTTGAGCAGCGTCAGCACCTGGGCCTGCACCAGCACGTCGAGGGCGGAGACGGCCTCGTCGCACACGATCATCTCGGGCTCCAGGGCCAGGGCTCGCGCGATGGCGATGCGCTGCCGCTGCCCGCCGGACAGCTCGTTGGGGAACCGGCGCATCGTCGAGGCCGGCAGCGCCACCAGGTCCAGCAGCTCGCGCACCCGCGCCTCACGCGTGCGCTTGTCGCCCACGCCGTGGATGCGCAGCGGCTCCTCGATGGTGCGGTAGATGGAGTACATGGGGTCCAGCGAGCCGTACGGGTTCTGGAAGATCGGCTGCACGCGCCGCCGGAAGTCGAACAGCTGCCGGCGGTCGAGGGTGCTCACGTCCGTGCCGTCGACGAGCACCCGGCCGCTGGTGGGCTCAAGCAGGTTGAGCACGATCTTCGCCACCGTGGACTTCCCCGAGCCCGACTCCCCCACCAGCGCGGTGGTGGTGCCCCGCGGAATGGCGAAGGTGACGTCGTCGACGGCGGTGAGCTCGCGGGTGGCCCCGGGACGGCCGCCGGGCAGCCGGAACACCCGGGTGAGGTTCTCCACGCTGACGATGTCGTCGCGGCGGCTCGGGCCGTCGGCGGCGCCGGCCTGCGCGAGCAGCTCGGACGAGCGGACGCCCCGCTCCTTCGCGCTCTGGATGCGGCGCGAGGCGAGCGACGGCGCCGAGGCGACGAGCCGTCGGGTGTACGGGTGGCTGGGGTCCGCGAGGATCTCGCGGGCGGGCCCGGACTCGACGACCTTCCCCCGGTACATCACCACCAGGTGGTCGGCGCGCTCAGCGGCGAGCCCCAGGTCGTGGGTGATGAACAGCACCGCGGTGCCGAGCTCCTGGGTGAGGCCCTGCAGGTGGTCCAGGACGGTCCGCTGCACTGTGACGTCGAGCGCCGAGGTGGGCTCGTCGGCGATGAGCAGCTGGGGGCGCGCGGCCAGCCCGATGGCGATGAGCGCGCGCTGCAGCATCCCGCCGGAGAACTGGTGCGGGTACTGCTTGGCCCGCCGGGCGGCGTCGCGCAGCCCCGCCTCGGCCAGCAGCTCGTTCGCGCGCGCCGTGGCGGCGGCCCCGGTGGCGACGCCGTTCGCGCGCAGCGCCTCCTTGACCTGGAACCCGACCTTCCACACCGGGTTGAGGTTGGACATCGGATCCTGCGGGACCAGGCCGATCTCCTTGCCGCGCAGCGCCACCATGTCCTTGGCGCCCGCATGCGTGATGTCGACGCCGCCGAACTCGATCGTCCCCCCGGTGACCTTCCCGGTGCCGGGCAGCAGCCCGATCACGGCATGCGCGGTCGTGGACTTGCCCGACCCGGACTCGCCGACGATCGCGACCGTCTGCCCCGGGTACACGGTCAGGCTGACGCCGCGCACCGCCTGCACCAGGCCGTTCGCCGTGGCGAACGACACCTCCAGGTCGCTGATGCGCAGCAGCGGCTCGACGGTCGTGGCGAGCGTGGGGGCCTGGGTGTCGATCTCGACGGGGATCATCGGGTGCGCGCCTTCGGGTCCAGGGCGTCGCGCACGGCGTCGCCCATCATGATGAAGCTGAGCACGGTCAACGCGAGCGCCGCCGACGGGTAGAACAGCACCATCGGCTCGCTGCGCAGCGACGTCTGCGCCTTCGCGATGTCGGCGCCCCACGAGGTGATCTGGGGCGGCAGCCCGATCCCCAGGAAGGACAGCGTCGCCTCGGCCACGATGTAGGTGCCGAGCGCCACCGTCGAGGTCACGATGACCGGGCCGGAGGCGTTGGGCGCCACATGCCGGATGAGCGTCGCGAGCCGGGAGGCGCCGAGCGCCCGCGCGGCGGTGACGAACTCCGAGTGCCGCACCGCCACGACGGCGCCGCGGGTCACGCGGGCGAGCTGCGGCCA
Organism: Cellulomonas cellasea; assembly: GCF_030372105.1. Lineage (GTDB taxonomy): Bacteria > Actinomycetota > Actinomycetes > Actinomycetales > Cellulomonadaceae > Cellulomonas_A > Cellulomonas_A cellasea_A. The sequence continues at coordinate 229,666 of NZ_JAUDBQ010000002.1, forward strand.
GCCGAAGATGCCCAGCACCAGCACCACCGTGAGGATGTTGCGGCTCTCCTTGAACATCTGCATGACGACGATCGCGGCGAGCACCAGCGGGATCGCGAAGAAGATGTCCGTCACGCGGGATAGCAGCGAGTCGAACCACCCGCCGTAGAACCCGGCCACACCGCCCACGATCCCCCCGACGATGAGCACCAGCAGCGTGGTCAGCACGCCGGTGGCCACCGACGCCCGGGCGCCGTAGATGGTGCGGGCGTAGATGTCGCAGCCCTGCCGGTCGAAGCCGAACGGGTGCCCGGCGGTTGGCTCGCCCAACGAGTTCCGCAACTCGCAGAACCGCGGGTCGAGCGACGTGAACATCGTCGGGAACGCGGCCACCAGCAGCACCAGGGCGATCAGCGCGGCCGAGACCCAGAACAGCGGGCGGCGGCGCAGGTTCTGCCAGGCGTCGGCCCACAGGCTCGTGGGCGCCGACGTCTCGTCGATCTGGTCGACGAGGCCCAGTTCGGTGTCGGCCGCGAAGAAGTGGGCCTGATCCGGCCGCACGGGGGCGTCAGGCATAACGGATCCTCGGGTCCAGGGCCGCGTAGAGCACGTCGACGACGAGGTTCGCGGCGATGTAGATGACGACCAGCACGGTGGTCAGGGACACGACAGTGGACGACTGCCCCTGCAGGATCGCCCGGTAGAGCGTCCCGCCGACGCCGTTGATGTTGAAGATGCCCTCGGTGATGATCGCCCCGCCCATCAGGGCGCCCAAGTCGGCCCCGAGGAACGTCACCACCGGGATCAGCGAGTTGCGCAGCACATGCACCGTGACGACCCGCGGCCGGGACAGGCCCTTGGCTGTGGCCGTGCGCACGTAGTCGGCGGTGAGGTTCTCCGCGACGGAGGTGCGCGTCAGGCGCAACACATACGCCAGCGACACGGCGCCCAGCACCATCGCGGGCAGCAGCAGCGTCCGGAAGCTCACATCCGAGCCGACCGTCGGCGGCAGCACGCCCCACTTCACCCCCACGGTGAACTGGAGCACGAAGCCGATGACGAAGGTCGGCACGGCGATGACGAACAGGCTCACGATCAGCACCGTCGCGTCGAATGCCTTGCCCTTGCGCAGCCCGGCCACGAGCCCCGCCGCGACGCCGAGCACCGCCTCGAACACGAGCGCCATGAACGCGAGCTTGAACGTGGTGGGCAGCGCCTCGCCGATGACGTCGCGGACTGAGCGGCCGGAGAACGTCGTGCCGAAGTCGAACGTCACAACGCCCTTGAGGTACAGCAGGTACTGCACCAGGAAGGGCTTGTCGAGGTTGAAGCTCTCCCGGATGCGCTCGACGAGCGCAGGGCTGAGCCCGCGGTCGCCGCCCAGCGCCGCGACCGGATCGCCCGGGAGGGCGAAGACCATCGCGTAGATCAGCAGCGTCGCCCCCAGGAACACGGGGATCGTCTGCACAAGCCGTCGGCCGATGTACCAGGCCACAGCGGGACCTCCTCAGGTGGGTCCTGGGCAGTCGTCGGCGGGGACGGGAGCTGTCCCGTCCCCGCCGGCTCCTGCGATCAGTTCTTGGTCACCTCGTTGAGCAAGGGGACGCTGTTCCACCCGAACGTGACGTTGCTGACGGTGTCCGCCGAGCCGCCGGTGGCGTTGGCGTACCACAGCGGGATCGCCGGGAGGTCGGTGAAGAGCACCTCCTGGACCTTGACGAACTTCGCGTTGGCCTCCTCGATCGAGCCGGCGGCCGCGCCCTCGGCGAGCAGCGTGTCGACCTCGGCGGAGGAGTAGTCACCGTCGTTGGACCCCGCGCCGGTGCCGTAGAGCGGGCCGAGGAAGTTGTAGAGGCCCGGGTAGTCGGCCTGCCATCCCGACCGGAAGGCGCCCGTGATGGTGCGGGCGGTGACCTCAGTGCGCAGGTCCTTGAACGAGGGGAACGGGTTGCCCTCGGCGGAGATGCCCAGGGTGTTGCGCAGCCCGTTGGTCACGGCGTCGACCCATGCCTGGTGGCCGCCGTCGGTGTTGTAGCCGATGGTGAACGTGCCGCTGAACGGCGCGATGGCGTCGGCCTCGGCCCACAGCTTCTTGGCCTTCTCCGGGTCGTACTCGAGCACCTCGGAGCCGGTGACGGAGTCCGACCAGCCGTCGATGACGGGTGACGTGAAGTCGGACGCGGGGGTGCGGGTGCCCTGGAAGATCGCCTCGGTGACCTCGGCGCGGTTGATCGCGAGCGAGATGGCCTGGCGGCGGAGCTTGCCCTCCTCGCCGGAGAAGTGGGCGAGGCTCTGCGGGATCGTGAACGACTGGAACACGGCGGCGGGCTGGTTCACCGCGCGGTCGCCCAGCTCGGACTCGTAGGTGCCGAACGCGCTGTCCGGGATCTGGTCGAGCACGTCGAGCTGGCCCGCGAGCAGGTCGTTGTAGGCGCCGTCGAGCGTCTCGTAGAACTTGACGACGACGCCGCCGTTCGCGACGGTGCGGTCGCCCGCGTAGTCCGGGTTGGGGACCAGCGACGCCTGGACGTTGTGCTCCCAGGCCCCTTCGCCGTCGAGCTTGTAGAGGCCGTTGCCGACAGGGCTCTCACCGAAGGCGTCCATGTCCGCGAACGCTGACTCGGGCAGCGGGTAGAACGCCGAGTAGCCGAGCCGCAGCGGGAAGTCGGACTCCGGCTGCGTCAGCGTCACGGTGAACGTGGTGTCGTCGACGACCTTGAGGCCCGTGAGGTCGGAGTCCACGTCGTAGGAGAAGCCCTCGATGGGCTCGAAGAAGTAGCTGGAGAGCTGCTCGTTGCTGAGCTTGGCGCCGTAATTCCAGGCGTCCACGAAGCTGCTCGAGGTGACGGGCTCGCCGTTGGAGAACGTCCAGCCCTCCTTGAGGGTGATCGTGAAGGTCTGCGCGTCCTCAGTCTCGATGGACTCGGCGACCTCGTTGACGGCCTTGCCGTCGGCCTCGTAGTGCACGAGGCCGGAGAAGATCAGGTCGAGGATCTTCCCGCCGCCCACCTCGTTGGTGTTGGTGGGGATGAGCGGGTTCTGCGGCTCGCTGCCCCACGCGGTGACGATGCCCTGCGACGTTCCACCCTCAGTGGTCTCCGCGTCCCCGCTGCCGCCTGTGTCGCTGCACGCGGCGAGGGCGAGGGCCGCCACTGCCGCGAGGCCGACGATGCGCTTGATCTTCACTGTTCCTCCTGGAGGGTCACGTGCGAGGGGTGACGACGGGAGTCGGGGTGGCCGCTCTCGTTCAACGCGAGGACACTACGGTCCGGATGTCACGTTGATGACGCTTCGTCGCAATCGTTATTGGAGTGATACCACCCGGTAACACCCCGGTAGCGCGACCGACCACGCCGCCCGCTTTCGCACGGTCGACACCGTCGGCGACCTCAATGACCCCTATGTCCTATCAGTGCGCGGCGCTGGTGACCAGGCCCCCGCTGATCCGGGCGCCCGCGCGCCGCTACGCGCCGGGGGCCGGCTCCTCGATCACATGAGCGCGGGTGAAGCGGACCCGGTCGCCGAACCGTGGCCGTCGCAGGCGGTAGGGCTCGCAGTCCACCCGGCCCATGTGCCAGCCGTCGCCCTCATCGCCGACCTCGACGCGCACCCACAGCCGCTCCACGGCACTGGGCCACACCCGCTCGAAGGCGAGCTTGACGACGCTGCCCTCCTCCAGCGGCGGCAGGCCATCGCCCTCATCGCCGCCCCCGTCGCCCGATGACCAGCGCACCGGGATGTCACTCCGGATCGCGAGGAGCAGCCGCCAGGGGAACAGCACCCGGCCGAGCAGGTCCCGCCGCTCGCCGCGGACGCGTCGGGGCCTCCCGATTCCACTCATGCGGCGAGGATAGGCGCGAGCCACCCCGAACACGCGCGAACGCGACGATCCAGGCACGAGGCGCCAACGGGCACGGGCGAGGCCGGCGAGGTCAGGGACGCCGCTCGCAGCCGACGCCGTCGCCGTCGCCGTCGAGGTGCGGGGCGTAGCCCGGATCGCCGAGCCGCACCGGCGCGGCGCCAGCACTCCAAGCCTCGGCGCAGTTCTTGTAGGGCGCGGACTCCGGCGCGGACTCCGGCTCAGGGGCGGGCTCAGTGGCGGGTGCGGGCGCAGCCGCCGGCGGGATCGCGGACCCGGTGGGAAGCGGCTCGTCCGGGCACGCCGACAGGACGCTGGCCATCGCGTCCTGCTCCGCGGCCGTCACCCACAGCCCGTAGGCGAGTTTCACGCCGACCTGCCGTGCCACGTACGCGCAGCGGTAGGCCTTGTTCGGCGGCAGCCACGTCGCGGTGTCACCCGCGCCCTTCTGGGCGTTGAGCGGGCCGTCGACGGCCAGCAGGTTGAGCGGGTCGTTGGCGAACTGCTCGCGGGTGGGGGCGTCCCACTGCTGGGCGCCCTTCTGCCAGGCGTCGGCCAGGGCCACGACGTGGTCGATCTGCACCGCGGAAGACGTGTCCTGGCCGCGCTGGAACGCGATGACCGTCCCGCTGTAGGGGTCGGCGAGGGTTCCCGACAGCACGACGCAGGATCGGGTCCCCGGCTTGTGCGTGAGGTCGGTGAGGTCACGGCCGAGCACGTCGTTGCGCTGGTCGCACCCATTGCGGTCGGTGTCCTTCCAGGCGGCGCCGAATTGGTCGCGCGAGTACCCCGTCTTCGGGGCGCGCCCCTTGACCTCGAGCAGCAGCGCAGCGGCGAGGGCGGACTGCGCCGCCGCGACCTCGCCCGCCGGGGCGAGGTCGGCCTCGGGGACGGGCTCGGCGTCGACGCCGGTCTCGACCTCGACCGCGGCGGCGGGCGCCGAGGCAGCGCCCGGCGCGGCCTCCACCTGCTCGCAACCCGCGAGCAGTGGCCCGGCGAGCAGCGCCAGGGCCAGCGCGGGCGCGACCGTGGACCAGGAGCGTCGGGCGACGTGAGTGCTCATACCCAGCCATCGGCACGCGCGGCGCCCGACGCGAGCCGCGGGTGACGCCGGGCCGTCAGGCTCCGGCCCCCCGCTCGGCCGCGACGAGCTCGCGCAGCGCTGGCGCGACCTCCTGGCCGAACCGCGCCAGGGCGGCCGGGTCGTCACTCTGCAGGATGTACGCGCTGAAGCCGTGCTCGAGGGACAGCGCGGCCAGGTGGTCGACCCACTGCTGCGGCGGCCCGGACAGCGGCCCCTCCCCCGCAGGCCCGAACGTGCCGCTGATGTTCACCAGTCGCCGCACGGCGGCGGGCTCGCGTCCGGCGGCGAGCGCCGCCTCGTCGATGGTGGCGTTCGCGGCGACGAGCTCGGCGGGCGGGATCCGGCCCATCGACGGCAGCCACCCGTCGGCCTTGCGCCCGGTCAGGCGGAGCATGCGCGGCTTGAGGGCGCCGAGCCAGATGTCGATGCGGTGCGCGGGCGCGGGGCCGCGCTTCGCGCCGTCGACGTGGTGGTGGGACCCGGCGACGTGCAGCCGGGCGCGGTCGCCCGTGTCCCAGATGCCGCGGATCACGTCGAGGGCCTCGCTCAAGGCGTCGACGGCCTGGCCGGGGCTGAGCCGCTGGCCGCCCATCGCCTCGATGGCGTCCCAGAACGCCCCGGCGCCCAGCCCCAGCTCGACGCGCCCGCCGCTGAGCAGGTCGAGGCTCGCGGCGGCCCGGGCCAGCACGGCGGGCTGCCGCAGCGGGAGGTTGAGCACGTTGCCGGCCAGGTGGATGCGCCGGGTGCGGGCCGCGACGTAGGACATCAGCGTCCAGGTGTCGAGGAAGGCCGGCTGGTACGGGTGGTCTTGGAAGGTCGCGAGGTCCAGGCCGGCCCGCTCCGACTCCTGGGCGAGCACCACAGCCTGCTGCGGGTCGGCATTGACCGGCGTGATGAAGGAGCCGAAGAGGAGGTCGTGCCCGTAGTCAGGCATGCGCCTGCTCCTGGGTCCCCGCGGGGCGGCGCACGGGTGGTGTCGCCGCTGCCGCGGTGGCTGCGGCGACGTCGATCAGCACCTCTGCCGCTCGGCGTGCCTGCGCGGCGGCGTCGGGGGCGCCGGCGATCGCGGCGGTGGTCTGGGCCCCCTCGGCGAGGATCGCGAGCTGTGCCGCGAGCTCCGGCGTGCCGCCCGCGTCGGCGACCAGCCGGGCGACGTACTCCTGGAACGACTGCTTGTGGGCGCGGGTCTCCGCGGCGACGACCACGGAGGTGCCGCCCAGCTCGGCGAAGGTGTTGATGAAGCCGCAGCCCCGGAACCCGTCGTCGGCGAACCAGTCCGCGAGGTAGTCGAAGACGGCCAGCAGCCTGGCGCGCGGGCTGCCCGCCTGGCCCACCCTGCCCTCGACGCCGTCGGACCAGAGCCGGTGGCGGCGCTGGAGCACGGCCAGGACGATGTCGGACTTCGAGGGGAACAGCGCGTACAGCGCCTTGAGGGACACGCCGGCGGCGGTGCGCAGCTCGTCCATGCCCACAGCTTGGATGCCACGCGCGTAGTAGAGGCGGTCAGCGGCCTCCACGACTCGGGCACGGGTCTCTTGCTCGTTCATCACGCCATAGTACTTGCCAAGAGAACGTGCGTTCTCTACGGTGGTGACCACAGCAGAGAACGATCGTTCTCTCAGTCCCAGAGAGCAGGGGTCCATGGGCTACATCACTGTCGGAACCGAGAACAGCACGAGCATCGACCTGTACTACGAGGACCACGGCGCAGGTCAGCCGGTCGTGCTGATCCACGGCTACCCGCTCAACGGCGACTCCTGGGAGAAGCAGACCGCCGCCCTCCTCGACGCCGGTTACCGCGTCATCACCTACGACCGCCGCGGCTTCGGCCGCTCGAGCCGCCCCACCGAGGGCTACGACTACGACACGTTCGCCGCCGACCTGAACACCCTGCTCGAGACCCTGGACCTCCGCGACGCCGTGCTCGTCGGCTTCTCGATGGGCACCGGCGAGGTCGGCCGCTACCTGGGCTCCTACGGCTCGGAGCGGATCGCGAAGGCGGCGTTCCTCGGCTCGCTCGAGCCCTTCCTGCTCCAGACCCCTGACAACCCCACCGGCGTCCCGCAGGAGGTCTTCGACGGCCTCCTCGCCGCCGTCAAGGCGGACCGGTACGCGTTCTTCACCGAGTTCTTCACCAACTTCTTCAACACTGACGAGTTCTTGGGCAACCGCCTGAGCGAAGAGGCGCTGCGCGCGAGCTGGGACGTGGCCTCCACCGCGAGCCCGCACGCCTCCGTGGCAGCGCACCCGACGTGGCTCACGGACTTCCGTGGCGACGTCGCCAAGATCGACGTCCCGGCGCTGATCGTGCACGGCACCGCCGACCGCATCCTGCCGATCGACGCCACCGGCCGGCTGTTCGCCAAGTCGCTCCCTGCCGCCGACTACGTGGAGATCGAGGGCGCGCCGCACGGCCTGCTGTGGACCCACGGCGCCGAGGTCAACGAGGCGCTCCTCGCCTTCCTCGCCAAGTAGCAGTGGGCCGGGCACTGCCCGGCCGAGCGCACGGCGACCACCGCACCGCAGCCGCGGCCGGTGGTCGTCGTGCGTGCCCCGTCGCGCGTCGGCCCGCGCCCGCGCGACAGCCCGCCTCTCAGGAAACCGACGCACGCTGGTCGCCGATCCAGAAGGGGGAAGCACGTGACTCGACGACTGACGTTCCTGACAGCCATCCTCGGCTGTCTCGCCCTCCTATTCGGATGGTCGATGGGCTTCGACGGCGCCGCCGCCGAACGCCTCCGCAAGGCCTCCCCGGACGCCTCCCGCACGGCGTCCTCCACCGACTCCGGGTCCGATGACGCCTCCGACGACGCGTCCCCCGACGCGGCGGCGCAGGCCGAGGACTCCCCCGAGGCCGCCGCGTCAGGGGGAGCAGCCGCCTCCTCGGACGCGCAGGCGAAGGACGAGCAGTGGCGCGGCTACTGGGTGGACAGCTTCAACGAGGGCATCTCCACCCCTGACGAGGTGCGCCAGATGGTCGCCGACGCCCAGGCCGTGGGCGCCAACGCGCTCGTCGTGCAGGTGGCCCGCTGGTTCGACTGCTTCTGCGACGACTCGACGCTCCCCCGCACCGACGCCGACCTCGACCCGGGGTACGACCCGCTCGAGGAGGTCGTGGACCAGGCCCACGCCGCAGGCCTCGAGGTGCACGCGTGGGTGAACTCCACCACGCTGTGGAGCCGCAGCACCCCGCCGGAGTCCCCTGACCACGTGTACAACACGAACGGCTTCTCGGCCTCGGGCTCCGACCGGTGGCTGAACAAGCGCAACGACGGCGTCGAGAAGATCGGCACCATGTCGTACATCGACCCCGCCAACCCGGCGGCCGTGGACTACCTGGTCGACGGCGTGGTCTCCATCGCGGAGAACTACGACATCGACGGCGTGAACCTCGACTACATCCGCTACCCGGACGACTCCGCGAACACCAACGCGAACGACTGGGGCTACTCGGAGACCTCGCTGGCGCGCTTCGCCGCGGAGACCGGCCGCACCGACGTGCCGGCGCCCAACGACCAGCAGTTCAGCGACTGGCGGCGCGAGCAGGTCACCAACATGGTCCGCAAGGTCTACGTCGGCCTGTACGAGAACGACCCGAGCGACCGGCTCAGCGTGAACGCGGTCACCTACGGCGACGGGCCGATCACCGTCGGCGCCTGGGAGTCCACCCAGCCGTACCTGGGCGTTCTGCAGGACTGGAAGGGCTGGCTGGACGAGGGCATCGTCGACACCGTCATGACGATGAACTACAAGAGCCACTCCAGCACCAACTCGCTGCGCCGCTTCGACGAGTGGAACGCCGCGCTGCTGGAGTACCAGGCGGGCCGCCACGGGGTCGCCGGGCCGGGGCTGTACCTCAACGACGTCGCCGAGAACGTCGCCCAGGCACAGCGCGTCGACGACCTGGGGCTGGGCTGGAACGGCTACAGCTACGCCAACACCACCGAGGCGGCAGCCGACTCGAGTGACGTGGCCGTGGACCGCGCCGAGCGCGCCGCGCTGACCAGCGCGCTGCGCTCCGGGGTGTTCGCGGACGACGTCGCAGTGCCCGAGATGACCTGGAAGACCAGCCCGTCCACGGGCATGGTGTCCGGGACCGTCGACCTGCAGGGCGGCGGGCCGGTGGACGTCGTGCTGCAGGCGGACGGCGGCGAGCAGGTCGTCACCCGCACCGACGCCAGCGGGTGGTTCGGCGCCACCGGCCTCGAGCCCGGCACGTACACGGTGCGGGCGGGCGAGTCCGACGCGACGGTCCACGTCCAGAAGGGCGAGGTCGCCGAGGTGGGGCTCAATGCCGCAGGCGACTGACGGCCTTCCGCGCCTCCTCCACCCACAGCACGGCTGACGCCACCGCCACCGCGACGAGCCACTGGCCCCCGGTCAGCGCGGTGGTGGTGAAGAAGCCCTGCAGCGCCGGCGTCTGCACGACCAGCACCTGCAGCACCACGATCGCGGCCAGCGCGAGCCACAGCGCGCGGTTGGTGAACGTGGCGCGGGTGAAGACGCTGGCCTCGCGGCTGCGCACGTTCAGCAGGTTGAACACCTGCGAGAACACGAATGTGGTGAAGGCGAGGGTGCCCGCGGTGGTGGCGACATCGGCCTGGGGCTCGGGGCCGGGCGCCAGCTCCAGCACCGCCAGGGCGCCGATCGCCATCACGAGCGCGGACAGCGTGATGCGCAGGATGCGCGGCCCGGTGAGGATGCACTCGCCCACCGCCCGCGGTGGGCGGCGCATCACCCCGGGGTCGGGCCGGTCCAGGCCCAGCGCCATCGCGGGCGGGCCGTCCATGATGATGTTGACCCACAGCACCTGCAGGGCGGTGAACGGCGCCCCGCCCGCGATCCCGACGGCGCCCGCGACGAGGAAGATCAGCACGAAGCCCCACGACGTGGCGATCTGGAAGCGCACGAACTTCACGACGTTGTCGTAGATCCCGCGCCCCTCGCGCACGGCGGCGACGATCGTCGCGAAGTTGTCGTCGGTGAGGATCATCGACGCGGCGCCCTTGGAGACCTCGGTGCCGGTGATCCCCATCGCGATGCCGATGTCGGCCTGCTTGAGCGCGGGGGCGTCGTTCACGCCGTCCCCGGTCATGGCCACCACCGAGCCGTCGGCGCGCAGCCCGTCGACCAGGCGGATCTTGTGCTCGGGGCTCACCCGGGCGATGACGCCGAAGCCGCGGGCGCGCTCGGCCAGCTGGGCGTCGTCGAGGTCGTCGAGCACCGCCCCGGAGACCGCCTCCCCCTCGATGCCCAGGTCGCGGGCGATCGCCGAGGCGGTGCCGACGTGGTCGCCGGTGATCATGTGCACGCTGATGCCGGCCTCGCGGGCCTCGGCGATCGCCGCGCGCGCCTCGGGGCGCGGCGGGTCGACGATCCCGACGAGGGCCAGCAGCGTCAGCCCGTCGACATGGCGGGCGAGGTCCTCGACGTCGAGCGAGCCGATGGCCTCGGGGTCGATCTCCGAGGCGGGCACGTCCCCTGCCGCGACGGCCATGCCGCGCAGCCCGCGGGAGCCGATCTGCTCGGTCAGCGCGGCGAGGCGCTCACGCTGCGCCGCGTCGAGCGGGACCTTCCCCGTCGGGGTGTCCAGCCACGCGCAGCGGGCCAGCACCACGTCCGGCCCTCCCTTGACGAACAGCCGCGCGCCGCTCTCGCCCGGGACCAGCCCTTCTGCCCAGGCGGCCAGGGTCGCCTGGGCCTCAGCGTCCGCGGGAGCCTCGCCGCGCACGGCAGCCCACGGGTGGAACGTCGCCATGTACTTGCGGTCGGAGTCGAAGGGGATCTCGGCGACCCGGGGCCAGGCGCGGCGTGCGGCGTCCACGTCGAGCCCGCCCTTGGCGGCGAGCACCACGAGGGCGCCCTCGGTGGGGTCGCCCACCAGCTCGCCGTCGCGCAGCACCGCCTCGCTCGCCAGGGCCATGCCCAGCAGCGCGCGGCGCACGTCCGGCGCGGGGCCCTCGCCCGTCACCTCGAGCGTGCCGTCGGTGGAGTAGCCCTCCCCCGTCACCTCGAAGAGCCGCTGCCCGGCGAACAGCTCGCGCGCCGTCATCTGGTTGAGGGTCAGCGTGCCGGTCTTGTCGGTTGCGATGTGCGCGGTCGAGCCGAGCGTCTCCACGGAGGACAGCCGCTTGAGGATCGCGCCCTGCCGCGCGAGCCGCCCCGCGCCCATCGCGAGGGTGAAGGTGACGACGGCCGTCAACCCCTCGGGGATCGTCGCGACGGCCAGCGCCACAGCCGTCAGGAACAGGTCGGCGGGCGCCACGCCCCGCAGCAGGCCGAGCGCGAAGACGATGACGATGACGACGCCGGCGATGATGCTGAGGAACTTGGCGAGCTGCGCGATCTGCCGTTGCAGCGGCGTGGTCTCGCGCCCGGCCGAGCTGAGCAGCCCCGCGACGCGGCCGATCTCGGTGCGCATGCCGGTGGCCGTGACGAGCAGCGCGCCGCGCCCACGCGTGACGGCGGTGCTCATGTAGGCCATGTCAGTGCGGTCGCCGAGGCTCGCGGCAGGGTCGCCCAGCGCGGACACGTCCTTGCTGACCGGCGCCGACTCCCCGGTGAGGGCCGACTCCTGCACCTCCAGGCCCGCCGCCTCGATCAGCCGCCCGTCAGCCGGGACGACGTCGCCCGGCTCCAGCAGCACGACGTCCCCGGGCACGAGCCCGTCGGCCTCGACCTGCTCGACCCGCCCGTCCCGGCGCACTGTCGCGCGCGTGACGGTCATGTCCTGCAGCGCGCGGAGGCTGTTCTCGGCCCGGCGCTCCTGGACCAGGTTGAGGATCGCGTTGAAGACGACCACCACGAGGATGACGATGGGCGTCTCGAGCTCACGGGACACCACCGCGCTGACCACCGCCGCGGCCAGCAGCACGAGCGTCATCGGCTCGACCAGGAGGGCCAGGACCTTGCGCCACGCCGGCGTCGGGGGCGCCTGCTCGAGCTGGTTGGGGCCGACGTCCGCCAGCCGTCGGGCGATCTCGGGGCCGTCCAGGCCGCGTCGGGGATCGACGGCGAGCGCGGTCTTGGCCTCGTCGATCGTCAGGACGTGCCACGGACGGGCGTCCCCGGACGTCGTGTCGGCTGTGGCGATGGGGTCTGCCTCGGGCATCTGCCCATCCTCGCATCGCGCCTCGTCGCACGCGGACCCGGCGCCGCGCCGCGGGACGACGGCCCGGCCACCGGTCGCCGCGCGCAGTCGCCGTGCGTAGCGTGGTGGGGTCCATTCGGACACGGGTGGACGAGCCGAGAGCGCGGCCTCGGACCCTGCGGTTGTCCCGGCGGCCTCGGCTCCCGCACTCCTGAGGAGGCCGGCTGATGAGCACCCCGATGGACCCCCACGACCAGCCACCCGCCTACCGGCCAGAGCCCCACGGCTCCAGCGCGGCGCGCATCGGCGACGCGGTGGTGGAGCGCGAGCGGGAGCGGTTCGGCGGCGTCAAGGTGGGCTCCGCGTTCTTCGGATGGCTCACCGCGACGGGCACGGTCGTGCTGCTGACCGCCATCGTGGCGGCGGTGGGCATCGCGATCGGCGCGGCCAGCAACACCGACATCGACGCGGCGACGGACCAGGCCGCCGCCGATCCGACGACCGTCGGGATCGTCTCCGGCATCCTCCTGCTGCTGGTCGTCCTGGTGGCCTACTACTGCGGCGGGTACGTGGCCGGGCGGATGGCGCGCTTCAACGGCGCGCGGCAGGGCGTCGCCGTGTGGCTGTGGGCCGTGGTGCTGTCGGTGGCGGTGGCCGTCCTCACGGCGATCGCCGGCGCCCGCTACAACGTGCTGGCGGAGCTGAATGGCGTTCCGACGGTGCCACTGGACGAGGGCTCCCTCACGTTCGCGGGGGTGGTCGCACTGGTCGTGATCGCGGTGGCGAGCCTGGTGGGCTCGGTGCTGGGCGGCATGGGAGGCATGCGGTTCCACCGCAGGGTGGACCGGTTCGGCTTCAGCCGCTGACCAACCTATACCCCCGGGGGTATATAGTCGGGGTGTGGACCAGCACCTGACCCCCCGCACCACCCCCGTCACCGACGGCGCCGCCGCCCGCCGGATCGTCATCGTCGGCGGTGTCGCTGGCGGCATGAGCGCCGCCGCCCGCGCCCGCCGCAACGACGAGCGCGCCGAGATCATCGTGCTCGAGAAGTCTGAGCACGTGTCGTTCGCGAACTGCGGCCTGCCGTACCACCTGTCCGGCGAGATCGAGCGCCGCGACGACCTGCTGCTGCACACGCCCCAGTCGCTCGCGCGCGCCCTCGACCTCGACGTCCGGACCCGCCACGAGGTCGTGGCCGTGGACCCCGCGGCCCAGGCCGTCACCGTCCGCGGCCCGCACGGCGAGCACCAGATCGGCTACGACGCGCTGCTGCTCGCGCCGGGCGGCGTCGCCGTGCGGCCCCCGATCGACGGCCTCGACCACCCCGCCGTGCACACCCTGCGGACCATCCCGGACGTCGACGCGCTGCGCGCCGAGGTCGACCGGATCACCTCCGCGCAGACCCCGGGCGCCGCCCCGCGCGCCGTCGTGGTGGGCGCCGGGTTCATTGGCCTCGAGGCTGTGGAGGCGCTCACCGCACGCGGGGTGCGCGTCGACCTGGTGGAACTGGCCGACCAGGTGCTGCCCCCGCTCGACGCCGAGCTCGCGCCGCTGCTGGCCGACGAGCTCGCGGATCACGGCGTCGGCCTGCACCTCGGCGTCTCGGCCCAGTCGGTCCACCCCGCCGCCGACAGCCACCGCGTCACCGTGGCCCTGTCCGACGGCACGCGGCTCGCCGCCGACCTCGTCGTGGTCAACGTCGGGGTGCGCCCCGCCGGCGACCTCGCCCGCGAGGCGGGCCTCGACACCGGCCCCACCGGCGCCATCACAGTCGACGCGGACCAGCGCACCTCCGACCCGCACATCTGGGCCGTGGGCGACGCGGTCGAGGTGGTGCACGCCGTCACCGGCGCCGTCGGGCCCGTCCCGCTGGCCGGCCCGGCCAACCGCCAAGGCCGCCGCGCCGCCGACTCCATGACCGGGCGCCGCACCACCCCGCAGGCCACAGTGCTCGGAACCGCCATCGTGCGCGTCTTCGGCCTCACCGCAGCCGTCACCGGCGCCAGCCAGGCCACGCTGCGCCAGGCGGGCATCGCGCATGAGGTGGTGCACCTGCACCCCGCGCACCACGCCGGCTACTACCCCGGCGCCGAGACGATGCACCTGACGGCGTCCTTCGCGCCCGACGGCCGCCTGCTGGGCGCCCAGGCCGTGGGCCGGTCCGGGGTGGACAAGCGCATCGACGTGCTCGCCACCGCGCTGCGCGCCGAGATGACAGCAGACGACCTGGCCGAGCTCGAGCTCGCCTACGCCCCGCCGTACGGCTCCGCCAAGGACCCGGTGAACATGCTGGGATTCGTGGCGCAGAACGTGCTCAGCGGCGCCATGCCGCAGTGGCAGGCCTGGGACCTCGACGAGGCGCTGCGCACCAGCCTGGTGCTGGACGTGCGCTCCGCCGCGGAGTTCGCGGCCGGCCACCTGGACGGCGCCCTGAACATCCCGCACACCGAGCTGCGCGCCCGCCTGGACGAGGTGCTCGAGGCCGCCGACGGCCGCCCGGTGAAGGTGCACTGCGCCAGCGGCGTCCGCTCCTACCTGGCCACCCGCATCCTGCTGGCGCATGGCGTGGACGCCAGCAACCTCTCGGGAGGCTGGCTCACGCTCGAGGCGGCCCGCCGATCCGCGGCGCCCCTTCCCCCGCGCGTGCCCACGACCCGCGTGACCAACGACCCGGAGGAGATCCCCGCATGAGCACCACCCCCACGCCGTCCCTCGGCGACCGCATGCGCAGGCTGCTGGGCCGCGGCCAGGACGACGGGCGGCTGCGCGCGACAGTGGACGCCGCCCGGGCGCTCGAGCTCGTGCGAGACGGCGCGTCGCTGGTCGACGTCCGCGAGCGCGGCGAGTGGCGTGCCGGCCACGCCCCGCAGGCCGTGCACATCCCCCTGGCCGAGATCGACAAGGCCGCGCAACGCGTCGCCAAGGGCCGGCCCGTCGTCGTGATGTGCGCCAGCGGGATGCGCTCGCGCACCGGCGCGAAGCGGCTGCGCGCCCTCGGCCTGGACGCGACGAGTCTCTCGGGCGGCATCGGCGCCTGGCAGGCCGCGGGCGGCGCCGTGCGGCGCTGACTCCCCCACACCTCACCACCACACCCACCCCGTTTGAAGGAGTTCCCCATGTGCTTCCCCGTTCCCTGCGCCACCTGCGGCAAGACGACCTGGGACGGCTGCGGCCTGCATGTCGACGACGTGATGTCGCAGGTCGCCGCCGATCAGCGGTGCACGTGCCGCCGCTGAGCAGCGCCCACGACAAGGCGGCGCCGGGCCCTGCCGCGGCGCCACCCACCGATACCCAGCGGGGTATCGTGCCCAGCAGTCACCGAGGAGGAACCGGCATGGAGCTCGACAGGGACGAGATGGCCAAGGTCAGCAACCGGCTCAAGCGCGCCCAAGGGCAGCTCAACGCCGTGGTGCGGATGCTCGACGAGGGCCGGGACTGCGAGGACGTCGTCACCCAGCTCTCGGCCGTGTCCCGCGCCCTGGACCGCGCCGGGTTCGCGATCATCGCCTCGGGCATGCGGCAGTGCATGACGAAGTCCGACGAGGGCGAGCAGACGCTGGACGTGCAGAAGCTCGAGAAGCTCTTCCTCTCGCTGGCCTGACTGCGCCCTAGGCCCGCTCGAGCAGGGTCAGCACCTCGTAGTGCGCCGTCTGGGGAAACATGTCGAGCACCTGCGCCTGGCGTGGGCGCAGCGACGGCATCAACGCGAGGTCGCGGGCCAGCGACCCCGCATGGCAGCTCGAGTACACGACGTGCCGCGCCGAGGACTCCTCGAGCCAGCGGCTGAGGTCCTCGCCGAGCCCGCGCCGGGGCGGGTTCACCACGACCAGGTCGGGCACCCGCTCAGCCGCGAGCGCGAACGCCGTCGCGTCGCCGGCCTCGAACGTCACTCGGCCCAGGCCGGCCTCCTCCGCGCTGAGCCGCGCGCTCGCCACCGCCTCCACGCTGGTCTCGATGCCGACCACCTCGCGCTCGGGCTCGGCGACGTGCAGCGCGAAACCGCCGACCCCGCAGTACAGGTCCCACACCGAGGCGGGCGACTTCTCGGCCACCCAGGCGGCGGCCTGCCGGTAGAGCGCCGCGGCGACGCCGGTGTTCGTCTGGAAGAAGCTCTGCGGGCGCAGGTGCAGGTCGACGCCGCCCAGGCGCATCCGCAGCGTCTGCTGCTCGGTGAGCACGATCTCCCGCTCACCCTCGACCGTCGCCTTGTGCTCGGGGTGCAGGTTCACGGACACGACCGCCAGCCGCGGCAACGCCGACCGCAACCACGGCAGGTGCTTGCGGATCCGGGCGACGGACTCCTGCGACCGCAACACCAGCCGCAGCATGAGCTCGCCGTCGGGCGACTCGGTGACCAGCAGATACTTCAGCTCGCCGGTGCGCTGCGGCACGCTGTACGGCGCGATCGCGGCGCGCGCCACGAACTCGGCCAGCACCGGGAACGCCGCCCGCAGTCCCGGGGTGTAGAGCCCGCACAAGCGCAGGTCCACCCCGCGCCCGTCGGCGTCGAGGATGCCCAGCGTCGGCTCGTGCGCGTCGCCGCCCACCACCAGCTTCGCCTTGTTGCGGAAGCCCGACTCGGGGCTGGCGACCGGGGGCAGCCACTGCAAGCCCTCGGGGCGCCCGAGGGCGAGGTCGGCGTGGCGCTGCTTGCCCGCGAGCTGCTCGGCGTACGGCTGCCCCATCAACGTGCAGGAGCGGCACTGCGCTGCGGCGAAGTACGAGCAGTGCATGGGCGCGAGCCTACGTGACGGACCCGGGAGCCCTGGACGGCTCCGCCAGCCGCCCGACGAGCGTGAACGGGGCGCTCACCAAGCCGCGCGGGGTCCGCACTGCGTACCGGGTGCGCCCACGCTTCTCGATGACCCCGACCAGGCCCGCGTACTTGCCGCCTCCGAGCAGCCGCACCCGCTCCCCCGGTTCCAGGTCGACGGCGCCGCCCGGCGCGCCCACGCGCGCGCCAGAGCCGCCGTGGCGCGCCGCGGCCCGGACATGCGCCAACTCCGCCACGTACGCCGGGTGCATCGGCGCCGGCTGGCCCCGCAGCGTCCACGTGTACAACGCGTCCAGGTCCAGCGTCGGCGAGCACGTCGGGCAGGTCCGCACCCGCACCGGCCGCCGGTGCACGCTCATGCGATGCCCCGCCGGGCACACCCCCACCCACGGCCCCTCGACCTTCGGTGCGTCGGACGGCACACACCGCTCGCCGCTGCCGCCGATCCGCACAGCCGTCGCCCGCCACACCGCGTCATGCCCGTGCCCCGGCCCCACGAGCGCGTGGGCGATCTCATGCAGCACCGTGTCGCGGACCTGCTCCACCGAGTGCAGCGCCGTCAGCTCACGCGACAGCCCGATCTCGCGCCGCCCCGCCCGGCACACCCCGGCCCGCGTCTTGGCCCGGTCGAGCACCAGGGTCCAGCGCTTCAGTCCGTGCTCCGCCATCAGGCCCCGCGCCATGCGCTGGGCCTCCATCAGGTCCACCCCGCCCTCAGAGCGTCGGGATGACCTGCTCGCGCACCTGCTTGCGGAGCACCTTGCCGAGCATCGAACGGGGCGTGTCCTGGATCTGCACCACGCGGCGCGGCACCTTGTAGGCGGCCAGCCGCTCGCGGCAGAACGCCCGCAGCGCCTCCTCGTCGAGCGCGACGCCCGGCTCCAGCTCGACAGCCGCGACGACCATCTCGCCGCCCCGCTCGAGCGGCTTGCCGATCACCGCGACGTCCGCGACGTCCGGGTGCAGCCGCAGCACGGCCTCCACCTCGGACGGGGAGACGTTGAAGCCGCCCGTGATGATGATCTCCTTGGCGCGGTCCACGATCGTCGTGAAGCCGTCCTCGTCCACCGTGACGATGTCGCCCGTGCGCAGCCACCCGCCGGGCAGCAGGGTCTTCGCCGTCTCCTCCGGGTTGTTCCAGTAGCCCTGGAACACCTGCGGCCCCTGCAGCAGCAGCTCGCCCGGCTCCCCCTGCGCCACGTCGACAGTCGGGTCGTTCACGTCGACGACGCGCATCGACGTCGACGGGAACGGCACCCCGATGGTGCCCGTGCGGCGCGTCGGGTGGAACGGGTTGCCCAGGGCCACCGGCGAGGACTCCGTCATGCCGTATCCCTCGACCAGCAGGCCGCCGGACACCGACTCCCACAACTCCACGACGTGCGGCGGCAGGTTCATCGCGCCGGAGATGCAGTACTTGCACGAGCGCAGCGAGACGCCCTTCTCCTTCGCGGCCAACGCCGTCCGCTCATAGATGGGCGGCACCGCGCAGTACACCGTCGCCGGGGACTTCTTCATCGCGTCGAGGATGAGGTCCGGGTCGAACTTCGGGAACAGCACGATCAGGGCCTGCTTGCGGATGCCGTACGTCAGGTACAGCGTCATCCCGAATGCGTGGAACATCGGCAGGATCGCGTAGAAGACCTCCTTGCGGAGCTCCGCGCCGTGCATCCACGCCTCGCCCTGGAGCGCGTTGGAGTACAGGTTGAAGTGCGTGAGCATCGCGCCCTTGGGCAGGCCCGTGGTGCCCGACGTGTACTGGATGGCGGCCAGGTCCTCCACGGCCGGGCGCGGGTGCGCGCCGTCGATCGGATCGGCGGAGAGCAGCTTCTCCCACGGGATGGTCCCCGGCGCCGGGGCCGTCAGCGCGTCGCGCGTCGCGCGCAGCTTCTTCACCGGCAGGCCCAGGGCCAGGCGCTTGACCGTCGGGAACGCCTTGAGCAGGTTCACCGAGACGATGTGGTCGATCTCCACATCGGCGGGGAACGCCTGGATCGCGGGGACTGCCTTGTCCCAGGCGATGACCACACGGGCCTGGTGGTCCTCGAAGAGGTGCCGCAGCTCGCGGGACGTGTAGAGCGGGTTGTGCTCCACAGCGATGGCGCCCAGCCGGAGCACCGCGTAGAACGCGATCACGTGCTGCGGGCAGTTCGGCAGCGCCAACGCCACCCGGTCCCCCGCCCGCACCCCGAGCTTGCGCAGCCCCTCCGCCGCGCGCGCCACCTGGTCGCCGAGCTCGGTGTACGTGGTGCGACGACCGAAGAACTCCAACGCCGGATGGCTCCCGCCCTCGGCCACCGAGCGCTCGAACAACGCCACGAGGGACTCGGTGGGCAGGTCGATCTCGGCCGGCACGCCCGGCTGGTAGTTCTTCACCCAGGGGTGCTGCTGGTCAGTCGTCGACATGCGGCCATTGTCTCGCGCGCCGCTGGGCGCCTGTGCTCAACTCGGGGCTCGACTGCGCCACATCACCCGCATCCAGGGGTCTAGGGCACTGCGAGCAGGACCTCGTGCCCAGTGGGCGACGCCTCGGCGTCCGTCACCAGGCCCGGTGTGCCGCAGACGATCACGTCGGCCCGCTCCCACGGCCGGTCGTCGGCGAGGAACGGCAGCTCCTGGGCCATCCAGCCGTGCCAGAACTCGATGCTGGCCGCCTCGTCGCCGTTCACGCCCTGCGCGATGTCGCGGGCGATGCCCCGGCGCTCCGCCTCGGCGGCGTCGGACTGCACCCACACGGCCGCGTCCAGCAGCCCGGTGAGCGCGCGCTGGCTGGCGCCGACGCCCTCGACGATCACGAGGTCGAGCCCGGCGGGGACCTCGATGGCGCCGTCGCGCCCATGCGCCGGCCAGGCGGGCGGTTGGTAGGAGACGGCGAGCCCGCGGCGCAGCGGCTCGAGCACCCCGCTGACGAGCAGTGGCGCCCAGCCGAAGAACGACTCGTTCCAAGCCACGTCGTCGGTGTGGACGATGGCCGAGGCGGGGACGGCGGCGTTCATGCGTGCCGCGAGGGTCGTCTTGCCGCCAGCGCTGCGGCCGTCGACCGCGACGATCCTCGGCCTGCCGGTGGGGGCGCCCCGAGTGGCGCCGAGCAGGCGCAGCAGGTCGTCGGTCGAGGCTGCGGTCCAGGGCGCGGCGACGGGCTCGCCCGCGTGCGGGGTCAGGGTCACGGTCACGCCCACAGCATGCCGCCCGACAGGCCAGCGCGGGTGGGAAACCGGCCGGTGTGAAACCGGCCCCGGCTGGAGGTGGGGTGGGCCCAGCCGGGACCGGAAGCTCGTCAGTCGAGCAGGTCCTTCATCTTCTTCTGGATGAGCGCCGCGGACCGCCGGGGCGACAGCCGCGCCAGGCGGTCCAGCATCGTGGCGTCCTTGCCGACCGTGACCCGGTAGGCGTCGCGTTCCATCCCGTCGAGGATGATGCGAGCCGCGTCGGGGGCCGAGGTCATCTTGTGCTTCGACTGGTCCGCCGTGGCCGCGTCAGGCTTCCCGTGCATCTCCACGCCCGAGTTCTTGGTGATCTCTGTGTGGATCGCGCCCGGGAACACCACGGTCACCGACACCGGCGTCTCCGCGAGCTCGGAATGCAGCCCCTCGGTCAGCAGCTTCACGGCTGCCTTCGACGCGCCGTACACGGTCTGCCCGGGCACGGGGATGAACCCGCCCATGCTGGAGACGTTGACGATGTGCGCGCTCGGCCTGGCGACCAGATACGGCAGGAACGCCTTGGTGGTGTGCATCAGGCCCCAGAAGTTGATGGCCATGACGCGCTCGATGGACGGGTAGTCGAGGTCGATCAGCGGCACGAACGGCTGGATCACCCCGGCGCAGTTGATCAGCCCGTCCACCTGGCCGTGCTCCGCGATGATCGCCGCGGGCAACGCCTCGACCGCCGCGCGGTCGGTGATGTCCACGACGTGCGTCGAGAGCCTGTCCGACCGGCTGCCCGCGCGGTCCAGCGTGGCCTTCAGGCCGTCTTCGCTGATGTCGAGCGCCGCCACGCGCGCGCCGCGCTCAAGGAGGCCCAGGACCAGCTCCCGGCCGATTCCGTTGCCGCCGCCGGTTACCGCGATGGTCTTGTCTGTCACCTTCATTGGGGACACCTCCTGTGGAGTCACCGCAAGGTTAAACCCGGGGACCACCGGCTCAACAGGACCTACGGCCCGACGTCAGCCTGCGCGACGTCGCAGGTGGGGAGGCATACAGCCCGCACCAGGACCGAGGTCCGTCACGGTTTCGCCGACTCGACCTCAGCCGTGGCTCGGCACAGCCGGGAAACAAGAAGGACCGCCACCCCCGGCGAGAGGGATGACGGCCTTCGAGTGCGCGATCAGCCTTGCGGCGATCGCAGCGAGACCAGGTTACCGCCTCGCGACAGTGGTCCCTGGCCACCGAGCCCTGCCAGGTGGAGCATGGACGCACTGTCACCGGATGAGGAGGCCATCGTGGGTTCGCATCACCAGGCCATGGGCTCGCACGACGGCCCGCACAAGAAGAAGGACTCCGGCGGCCTGGCGAGCGTGATCCGGCTGATCGTGATCGCGCTGACCATCGCCGCCATCGTCAAGGAGCTCCGCACACCGCAGGATCAGAGGACGTGGCACGGCAACGTCGCCAGGTTCGTCCCCTACGACTTCCGCAGGCCCACCCTCGACCGGGTCCGTGAGCGGATGTGGGCGCCGGATGACGCCCAGGTGGTGAAGCCGGAGGTGTTCGGCGTCGGCTGGACGGTGAACTTCGGTCGCCTGGCCGCCCTCGCACGGCGGCGCGTCTCCGCTAGCTGACGTGTCGGGGCCGGGCCCGACGACGCTGCCTCGCGTCGTCGGGCCCGGCTCTCCACTCAGTTCCGGACCACTCAGTCGAACAGGATCGACACCTTCACCGCGCCGCTCGGCGTCGTCAGCAGGTCGAAGCCCTTCTGCAGGTCCGCGAACGGGATCCGGTGGCTGATCATCGGGGCGAACTGCTCCCAGTGCTCCGCCAGCTGGTCGGTCACGTCGAAGATCTCCGTCGGGTAGCCCATCGCCCACCGCAGGTCGAGCTCCGCCATGAGCGCCATGCTCATGTCCAGGGAGAGCGCGTGCTTGTAGACACCCGCCGTCGAGACCCGGGCCCGCGTCTTGGCCGAGGCCACGATCGCGTCGAAGGACGCCTGTGCGCCCGCCACGTCGATGTACAGGTCCGTGCCCGCGCGCGGCAGCCCGATGCCGTTGGCCGCCGAGCCGTGGAGCTCCATCAGCTGGGCGGTGACCTCCTCGGGACTGCCGCTGGAGTCGAGCACCGCGTCGGCGCCCATGCGCTTCGCCAGGTCGAGCCGGTCCTGCTGGACGTCGGCCACGACCACGTGGTCGACGCCGCGCAGCTTCAGCCAGATCAGCGCGCCCAGGCCGATCGGGCCTGCGCCGAAGATCACCACCTTGTCGGTGGGCAGCGGCTCGCCCCGGTTGACCGCGTGCAGCGCGACGGCCATCGGCTCGTTGAGCGCCGTCACCTCGAACGGGATGTCGTCGCGGATCTTCTTGACGCTGACGCCCACCTCGCAGTCCTCGACGAGCACGTACTCCGCGAGCGCGCCGAGGCGGCCGCCGTTGCCGATCACGCCGCTCGGCGCCGCCATCGGGTTGATGAAGACCGCGTCGCCCTCGGCCAGCCCGGTCACGTCCTTGCCGACCGCCGAGACCACTCCCGTCGGCTCATGCCCGATCGGCAGCCCGCCGGGCATGGCCGGATAGCCGGGCAGGGCGCCCATCACGTAGTACGACGTGTCCGAGCCGCAGATGCCGCACGCGCGCATCTTCACGACGACGTCGCGGTCGCCCGGAACAGGATCGGGGACCTCCCGGATCTCGAGGGTGTTCGGACCGGTCACGAACGCTGCCTTCATCGACTGCTCCTTTGCGCCAATGTGCGACCCCGCGACATTGCGGGGAGGCGCCGGGGGACGACGCCGTCACCCTTCGGACACTAGGCGGCCTGGCCAGCCACGACGTCGGGCCAAGGTCCCTGCGTCCGATCAGGCGACGTCCCCGTCGCGCCTACCGGCCGTCGTCGCGTCCGCGCCTGCGCAGCGACGGGTCGAGCAGCGCCGGCGGCACGTCGAACTTCTCCTCGGGGGCGAGGTCGACGCCCGGGGCCACGATCGCGTCGACGGCGTCGAGCACATCGGCGGTGAGCACGGTGTCCGCGGCGGCGAGCTGCGACGTGAGGTGGTCCATGGTGCGGGGCCCGATGATCGCGCTCGTCACCGCGGGGTGGGCGGTCACGAAGCCGAGGGCGAGCTGGATCATCGTCAGGCCCGCCTCGTCGGCGACCTTCGCCAGCTTCTCGACGGCGTCCATCCGGGCTTGGTTGGCCGGGATGGCGAGGTCGAACCGCTGCGGCATGAACGCGGAGCGGTGGGTGGCGATCTCGCGCCCCTGGCGGACCGCGCCGGACAGCCAGCCTGAGGCCAGCGGGCTCCACACAAGCACGCCGATCCCGTACTCCTGGGTCACGGGCAGCACGTGCGCCTCGATGCCTCGCTGCAGGATCGAGTAGCTGGGCTGCTCGGTGACGTACCGGCCCAGGCGGTTCTCGCGGGCGGCCCACTCGGCCTGGACGATGCGGTACGCCGGGAACGTCGAGGAGCCGAAGTAGCGGATCTTGCCCGCGCGCTGCAGGTCGGTCAGCGCCGAGAGCGTCTCCTCGTCGCTGGTGGTCGGGTCCCAGCGGTGGATCTGGAACAGGTCGACGTGATCGACGCCGAGGCGCTGCAGGGAGTGGTCGAGCTCGGCGACCAGCCAACGGCGCGAGGCTCCTCGGTGGTTGGGCTCGTCGCCCATGGGCATGCTCGCCTTCGTGGCCAGCACGATGTCGTCGCGTCGGCCGGCGATGGCCTTGCCGACCATCTCCTCGGACCCGCCCTGGCTGTACATGTCGGCGGTGTCGATGAGGTTGACGCCCGCCTCGAGGGCGACGTCCACCATCGCAGTGGCGTCGTCCTGGGTGGTGTCGCCGATCGCCCCGAAGTTCATCGCGCCGAGCGCGAGCGAGCTGACCTGCACACCGGTGCGGCCCAAGGTGCGGTAGAGCATGGTTCCTCCTGGGTGGGTGGGCGGCGTGGAGCGAGCCGCTTGCTGTTCATGCCTGCTGCCTGCCATGCTCAGAAAACCGGAGCATTGCTCCGGTCTCGACTATACGGAGCGCTGTTCCGGTTGACAAGAGATCGACGGAGATGGAGGGCACGATGGCCGACACCCGCAGCACCTCAGGGCCGGCGACGCCGCGCAAACGGGCCGACGCCCGGCGCAACGAGGCGACGCTGCTCGCCGCGGCCGCCGCCGCGTTCGTCGCCTCAGGGGTCGAGGCTCCCGTGCGCGACATCGCGGCCAGGGCCGGCGTGGGGATGGGCACGATCTACCGCCACTTCCCCACCCGCGCGGACCTGATCGTGGCCGTGTACCGGCACCAGGTCGAGGCCTGCGCGGAGGCCGGGCCAGCCCTGCTGGAGTCCAGCAGCACACCGCAGGCGGCACTGGCGGCCTGGATCGACCTCTTCGTGGACTTCCTCGTCACCAAGCACGGCCTCGCCGAGGCGCTGCAGTCCGACAGCCCATCCTTCGACGCCCTGCACGCGTACTTCGTCGATCGGCTCGTCCCGGTGTGCGCGCAACTGATCGACGCGGCCGCCGCCTCAGGCGAGATCCGGCCTGACCTGGATGCCTACACACTCATGCGCGGCATCGGGAACCTCTGCATCGGCTCAGGAGACGACTCCCGCTACGACGCGCGCCGCATGGTGGAACTCGTCGTCGCGGGCCTGCGCCGGGACTAGTCACGCCGACGCGCGCCAGACCACCTCGGTGTCGAGCAGCGCGCCACCCGGCTCCACCTCGACGCCCTCGATCTGGCCGAGCACGATCTCCGCGGCGCGGCGCCCCATCAGGCGCGCGGGCTGGCGCACCGTGGACAGCGCGGGCACGCAGCGCACCGCCCAGGCGCTGTCGTCGAAGCCGACGACGCCGACGTCGCCCGGCACCGAGCGGCCGGCCTCGCGCAGCGCCTCGAGCACCCCGGCGGCGACCGCGTCCGACGCGGCGAAGATGCCGTCGATCGCCGGCTCGCGGCGCAGCAGCTCGCGGGCGCCCTCGAGGCCGCTCGCGTACGAGTACAACGGGTGGTCGACGACGAGCCGGGGGTCGAACTGCTCGCCGAGCGCGTCGCGGAACCCCGCCAGCCGGTCGGAGCCGGAGTCGCGGTCGAGCGCGCACGCGACCATCGCCACCCGCTGCCGCCCGGTGCCGAGCAGCTCCTGCGTCACCGAGCGCGCGGCCGAGCGGTTGTCGATGCCGACGTACGGGATCGCGGGGTGCCCCGGGGGATGCCCGATGAAGACGGCGGGCAGCCCGAGGCGCTCGACGGCGCCTGCGATCGTGTCGTGCTGGCGGGCGGAGACGAGCACCGCGCCGTCGACGAACCCGCCGCGCAGATAGTCGGCGACGCGCTGGCTGTCGCGCTCCGAGTCGAGCACGAGGACCACGAGCTGGAAGTCCGCCTCGGAGACCACCTCGTTGGCGCCCAGCAGGATCGCGCCGATGTTCGGGTCGTCGAGGAACAGCTCGTGCGGCTCGTGGACCACGAAGCCGACGGCCCGCGAGCGCCGCGTCACGAGGTTGCGCGCGGCGGTGTTCTGCACGTAGCCGACCTTGGCGATGGCCTTCTCGATCGCCTCGCGCGCCTCGGACGAGACGTAGGACGTGCCGTTGAGCAGCCGGGACACGGTCCCCCGCGAGACCCCCGCCTCGGCGGCGACGTCGTGGATCGTGGCGCGGCGCCGGCCTGGAGGGGTCATGGGTCGAATGTAACGTCGTCGGCCGGGCCGATCGGGCCCGCCGGGCCCACCGCCTCGACCGCGTCGACTGCGAGCAGCACGGCGTTCTCCGGGGCGAGCAGCGGCGCGGCGAGCCCGACGTCGACGAGGACCCGTCCGGGCAGCGTGGCCTCGCCGCGCGCGAGCCAGGGCGGGGGCGCGGCCTGCACCAGCAGCGGCGGCGCCCCGACAGTCCGGACGCGGTAGACGCGCTCCGGGTCGAGGCCGACGAGCCGCACCGGCGCGGGCAGCGCCGCCTCGGCCGCCGCGAGGGCGACGACCGCGAACAACGCCGCACTGCCGTCGGGGGCGACGACGCCGTGCACCAGCACGCCCGGGTCCGCGCTGTCGGCACGGACGACCCGCCCCGAGTGGAGCAGTCCGCGTCCGGCCACGTGGTCGGCGACCCAGGCCCGGACCTCGTCGAGCTCGTCGGCGCCCGCGCGGGTGAGGTCCCACTCGATCCCGGCGCTGCCGAACATGGCCGTGGCGCACCGGAAGCCGGTGCTCGCGACGCGTCCGGTCGTATGGGCGCGGGGCGCCCCGAGGTGGCCGCCCAGGTACTCGGGAGGCACCAGCACCCCGGTCCAGCGCTGGATGCCCTGGCGCTCGAGCGGGTCGTTCGTGTCGGACGTCCACACGCGGTCGACGCGCTCGAGGATCCCCAGGTCGATGCGCGCTCCCCCGGACGCGCACGACTCGATCTCCACCGCGGGGAACCGTGCGCGCAGCTCGTCGAGCAGCCGGTACAGCGCGGTCGTCTGGCGGTGCGCCGAGCCGTGCAGCAGGTCGCGGTTGTGGTCCCACTTGAGCGAGGTGATCGGGTACTCGTCGAGCAGCGCGGCGAGGGCGTCGCGCACGTGCGCGTACGCGTCGGGGTGGCCGAGGTCGAGTGTGCGCTGGTCACGCCACGTCGGCAGGCTCGAGCCGCCCACCACCCAGTCGGGGTGGGCTCGCGCGAGGTCGGAGTCGGGGCTGACCATCTCCGGCTCGACCCAGAGCCCGAATTCCATGCCGCGCGCGTGAACACGTTCGACGAGCGGGTGCAGGCCGTCGGGCCACGCGACCGGGTCGACAGTCCAATCGCCGAGCGCACGGGCGGCGTCGGTGCGGCCGGTGAACCAGCCGTCGTCGAGCACGAACCGCTCAACCCCCACGTCGGCCGCGGCGTCCACCAGGCGGTTGAGCGTCGCGTGGTCGTGGTCGAAGTAGACGGCCTCCCAGGTGTTGAGCACGACGGGCCGTGCGCGCCGGATCGTCGACCAGGACCGGATCCACGGGTGGAACCGGTCGGACAGGCCGTCGAGCCCGGCGTCGGACCACGCCGCCACGAGCCACGGCGCGGTGTACCGCCCG
Source organism: Cellulomonas cellasea (assembly GCF_030372105.1). Lineage (GTDB taxonomy): Bacteria > Actinomycetota > Actinomycetes > Actinomycetales > Cellulomonadaceae > Cellulomonas_A > Cellulomonas_A cellasea_A. The sequence continues at coordinate 256,655 of NZ_JAUDBQ010000002.1, forward strand.
CCCGGCGCGAGCCGCACCTCGCCGGGCGCGAGCAGCTCGCCGCCACCTAGGAGGGCATGGCCCAGGGCCTGTCGCTCGGCCCACTGGCGCTTGTCGCCGCTCCACGCGACGTGCGTCGCCCAGACCTCGCCCGAGCGGAACCCGAACCCTGGCGTCCCCGCGACCAGCAGGAAGGGGTCGTCGTGGCCGGGCCGGCCGTGGCGCGTCTCGCGCGTCCACGCTCCGTGGCCGAGCGTCAGTCGCTGCGGTCGCCGCTCATGCGCCCACAGCCCGGTGAAGTCGAGCACCTCGCGGGCGCGGTCCGGGGCCGGCAGGGACGCGTCGAGCGCCCCCAGCACGAACGTGTCGTCACCCCGGTTCTCGAGGGTGCTGCGGACGCGGAGGACGCCGTGCTCGGTGAGCTCGACGTCGGTCGTCACCGCGAGCGTGCCCGCGGCGTCGGCCAGGCGCAGCCGGATCGCGCGGTCGCCCACCGGCTCGGCGCCGGCCATGACCAGCGCAGCCGCCGGCTCCCCCGAGCCCGACCAGAAGCCCTCGAAGCCCGGCCGCCCCGTCCACCCCTGCTCACGGGTCGGCAGGATCGACAGGCGCAGCGGGGTGTCGATCGCGCTCGGCGGGACGGCCGGGACCAGCGCCACCGCGAGCCCGGCGAGGGAGTCGTCGTCGAGCGGGCCGAGGTCGCGCCCCCAGTGCAGGACGGCGGGGAGGTCCCCACCGCCCCGCACCGGGACGTCGAGCACGAGGCTCGACCCTGCTGCGCGCAGGTGCTGGATCATGCGGTCACTTGGCGACGGGGATGGACTGCGACTCGAGCGTCGAGATCGTCGATCCCTGCGCCGACTCGAGCGACGCGAGGAGCGTCCCCGACCCGGAGACCGCGCCCTTGAAGCCGTCGGAGACGTCCGCGTAGACCTGCGTCATCGTCGGGCCCCACGTGAAGCCCGCGGGGACCTGCGTCGAGGCCTCGGCGAACACGTCGTAGATCGCCTGGCCGCCGTAGAACTCGACGCCCTCCGCGAGCGCCGGCAGGGCCGCGCCGGCCTTCGTCGCCGGGTAGAGGTTCGCGCCCTTGTTGAGCAGCGTGAGCGCCTCGTCGGACGTGTTGAGCCACAGCGCGAACTTCGAGGCCTCGTAGACGTGCTCCGAGCCGCGGAAGACAGCTGTCGACGAACCGCCCCAGTTGCCGGCGGCCTCGTCGCCCGCCTCCCACTGCGGCATGGGCGCGACGGCCCACTTGCCCGCGGTGTCGGGGGCGCCGCTCGAGATCGAGTTGGCGCCCCACACCGCCGAGACCCACGTCCACGCGGCGCCGGTGTTGTAGGCGTTGTCCCACTCGCTCGTCCACGGCGGGACGCTCGAGACGAGGTCCCGGTCGATGAGGTCCTGCCAGTACTCGGCGACCTGCGTGGACTCCTCGCCCGCGAGGTCGACGCCCCACTCGTCTCCCTCGTTCGAGAACCAGGTGCCGCCCGCCTGCCACACGAGGCCCGCGAACTGGTTGACGTCGCTCTGCGAGAAGTTCGTGATGTGCCCGCCGGCGGCCTTGACCTTCTCCGCCGCGGCGGCGTACTCGGCCCACGTCGTCGGGACGGCAATGCCGTTCGCCTCGAACAAGTCGGCGCGGTAGAAGAGCGCCATCGGGCCGGCGTCCTGCGGGATCGCGTACGCGTGCCCGTCCTCGCCGAAGCTCACCTGGTCCCAGGTCCAGTCGACGAAGTCGCCCTGCGCGGCCAGCACGTCGGCGCACGCCCCGAGGTCGGTGAGCCCGTTCTGGACGCGGAAGTTCGGCAGCGCGTCGTACTCGATCTGCCCGAGGTCGGGCGCGTTGCCGGCCTTGAGCTGGTTGAAGAAGTTCTGGTAGGTGCCGCCGTTGCCGTTGGGCCCGGTCTGCACTGTCACCTGGATGTCGGCGTTCGCCTCGTTCCAGACATCGACGACCTCCTCGATGCCCGGGATCCACGTTGTGAACGTGAGCTCGACAGCGCCGTCCGACGGCTCGCAGGCGCCGGCGGCGTCACCCCCGGAGGAGGAGCCGTCGCTCGACGAGCAGCCGGCGACGAGCAGGGCGACCGCGGTGAGGGCGCCGACGCTGGCGGCCTTGGTGAGACGCATGGTTGTCCTTATCTGTGGAAGGGCGCACGGCAGGCAGGGCGCCGCCGGGCGATGAGCGGTCGATCGACGAGCGGTCACTTCACCGAGCCGGCTCCGAGCCCGTTGCGCCAGAAGCGCTGCAGCAGCAGGAAGACGACGATCAGCGGGATGATCGCGAGCAACGCCCCGACGAGCACGTGGCCGCGCAGCTCGGGGATCTGGTTCACCTGGGTGTTCCAGGAGTAGAGGCCGAGCGTCACGGGGAAGACGGCCTCGTCGCGGAGCATGATCAGCGGGAGGAAGAAGTTGTTCCAGATCGCGACGAACTGGAACAGGAACACGGTCACGAGCGCGGGGAACATGAGCCGCACCGACACCGTGAAGAACGTGCGGACCTCGCCCGACCCGTCGAGCCGTGCGGCCTCGAGCAGCTCGTCGGGCACGCTCGCCGCGGCATAGATCCGCGTCAGGTACACCCCGAACGGGCTGACCAGGCTCGGCAGGAACACCGCCCAGAACGTGTTCGTCAGGTTGACCTGGCTGAAGATCAGGAAGAGCGGGAGCGCGAGCGCCGTCGCCGGGACGAGGACGCCGCCGAGGACCACGTTGAACAGCGTGTCGCGGCCGCGGAACCGGTACTTCGCGAGGGCGTACCCGCACATCGAGGCGAGCACGGTGCCGAGCAGCGCGCCGCCCGCGGTGTAGGCGAGCGAGTTGCCGATCCACCGCGCGAAGATCCCGCCGTCGTAGCGCAGCAGCGCGCTGACGTTCTCGACCAGGTTCATATCGGCGAACCACAGCGGGTTCGTGCTGGTGAACTGCCCGCGGTCCTTCGTCGCGGAGACGATCAGCCACCAGATCGGGACGAGGAAGTAGAGCGTGAAGACGCCCATGACGAGCATCGCGCCGGCGCGCGAGAACAAGCTCTCCTGGACGCCCCGCGAGGCCGCCGGCGAGGCCGTGGGCTGGGGGGCGGTGCGGACGGCGGCGCTCACTGGACGCCCTTCTTCTGGGTCAGCTTGAGGAACGTGAACGAGAGCACGAACGTCGCGAGCGCGAGCACGACCGAGAACGCCGCGGCGAGGTGGAAGTTCGGCACGGACGACGTCGAGTAGACGGTGAGGTTCGGGGTGAACGTGCTCGTCACCGCGGAGCTGAACGAGCGGAACACCTGCGGCTCTGCGAGCAACTGGAGGGTGCCGATGATCGAGAACACCGTCGTGAGCACGATCGCCGGGATCACCAACGGGATCTTGATCGACCAGGCGATCCGCAGCTGTCCCGCGCCGTCGAGCCGTGCGGCCTCGTACACCTCGGTGGGGATCGCGAGGAGCGAGGAGTAGATGATCAGCATGTTGTAGCCGACGTAGACCCACGTGACGACGTTGGCCATCGCCCACAGCACGAGGTCCGCGGAGAGCAGGTCGACCCGCCCGGTGACAGCGGTGAACGGCGAGAGGTTCGGGGAGTACAGGAAGCCCCACATGATCGCCGCGACGACGCCGGGCACCGCGTACGGCACGAAGAACGCGAGCCGGAAGAACCTCTTGCCCCGCAGCAGCGGCGAGTCGAGGAGCAGCGCGAACACGAGCGCGAGCGCGAGCATCACGGGGACCTGGACGACCCCGAAGGCCAGCACGCGCCCGACCGAGCTCCAGAACGGCCCGTTCTCGAAGACCTGGGCGTACTGCGTGAGCCCGCCGAACACCTGGCGCGGGGCGCCGAACGTGCCCTCACGCTCGACGACGAGGAGCGACTGCCACACCGCGTAGCCGATGGGCAGCGCGTAGAACAGCGCGAACAGCACCCCGAACGGCAGCACGAAGAACGCGATCGCGCGCTTATGCGGGACGGGAACGCGGCGCCAGGGCTGCGAGGCCCGCGTCGGCGCGGGGGCGAGGGTCTGGGTGCTCGTCATGCGGGTGTGCCCTCCCGGACTGGTGTGCCCTCCCGGACGACCCGCACGCTTCCGGCGGGGACGTGGACGAGGCCATCGGCTCGTTGGTCGGTGACGAGCTCGTGCCCGGTGGCCGGGTGCTCGAGATCGCGGTGCGAGTGGTTGATGACGAAGACGTAGCTGCGACCGCCGCCCGCGCGGCGGACCACCTCGACCGACCCGTCGCTCTCCGGGCCGGTCGCCGCGACACCGGCGCCGGCCACCGCGGAGCGCATGACATCGCGCAGGTCGGGGTCGTCGAGCGCCGTCGCGATGTACCAGGCGGCGCCCGCGCCGCGCTCGGCCCGTGTGATCGCCGGCACTCCGGCGAGCGGGCCGTCGGCGTAGGAGGCGACGACGGCCGCGTCGGTGGTGCGGAGCCGCTCGGTCCACAGCGACGCGTGGGCGCCCGAGTCGAGCGCGACCCGCTGCCCGGGCAGCAGCGGCACGATCTCCTCGCTGACGACGCCGAGCAGGTCACGGAACGCGCCCGGGTACCCGCCGAGCCGCACCCGGTCATCTTGGTCGACGATGCCCGAGTTGAACGTGACGACCGCATGCCCGCCGGCCTCGACGTGCCCGCTCACCCGGGCCGCCTGCGCGTCCGAGACCATGTGCAGGGCGGGCACCACGACGAGCCGGTATCCGCTCAGGTCGCTGTCGGGGCCGACGACGTCGACCGTCACGCCCAGCTGGTGCAGGGCCCGGTACGCGGCGTGCACCTGGTCGAGGTACCGCACGGCGTGCGAGGGCCGTGCCTCGCCGTCGGCGGCCCACCAGGACTCCCAGCTGAACAGCAGCGCGGTGTCGGCGATGACGCGGGTGCCCGCGACCTCGTCGAGCCGGTCGAGCGTCGCGCCGAGCTCGACGACCTCGCGCCACACCTCCGTGTCCGTGCCGGCATGTGGGACGAGCGCCGAGTGGAACTTCTCAGCGCCCTGCGCCGACGCCCGCCACTGGAAGAAGCAGACGCCGTCCGCGCCGCGCGCCACGTGCGTGAGGGAGTTGCGGGTCATCTGGCCCGGATCCTTGGCCACGTTGACCGGCTGCCAGTTCACGGCGCTCGTCGACTGCTCCATGAGCAGCCATGGCGCTCCCCCGGCGAGCCCGCGGGTCAGATCGGCCGCGAACGACAGCTCGGAGCGCGGGTCGTCGAGCCGGTGGTCGAGGTAGTGGTCGTTCGCGACGACGTCCATCTCAGGCGCCCACGACCAGTAGTCGAGGTTGCGGATGTGGGCGGTGACCATGAAGTTCGTCGTGACGGGGGCGTTCGAGAACCGCCGGAGCACCTCCGCCTCGGCGCGGTGGTGGTCGAGCAGCGCGTCCGAGCTGAAGCGGTGGAAGTCGACGGCCTGCGCGGGGTTGCCGAGCGAGATCGTGGCCCGCGGCGGGAGCACGTCGGCAAAGTCCGCGTACCGCTGGCTCCAGAAGCTCGTCCCCCACGCGGCGTTGAGCGCGTCGACCGTGCCGTAGCGGCGCTCGAGCCAGATCCGGAACGCGGCGGCGGACTCGTCGCAGTAGCAGAGCGCGTTGTGGCAGCCGAGCTCGTTGGACACGTGCCACAGCGCGACCGCGGGGTGCTCTCCGTAGCGCTTCGCGACCTGGGCGACCAGCGCGAGCGCGCGGCGGCGGAACTCGGCGGAGCTCGGGCACCACGCCTGGCGACCTCCCGGCCACCGGGTCGTGCCGTCCGCCATGACGGGGAGGATCTCGGGGTGCAGCGTCGTGAGCCACGGCGGCGGCGAGGACGTGCCGGTGCCGAGGTTCACCCGGATGCCGTTCTCGTGGAGCAGGTCGACGATCTCGTCGAGGCCGGACCAGTCGTGCTCCCCCGGCCGCGGCTCGATGTGCGACCAGCCGAAGATGTTGACGGCGACCAGGTCGACGCCGGCCTCGCGCATGAGCCGGGCGTCCTCGCGCCACACGTCGCGGTCCCACTGCTCGGGGTTGTAGTCGCACCCGAACGCGATGCCGCGCGTGGTGGTGTCCCCGGCTCCGAGGACGACTTCCGGCGAGTTCATGTGCTCCCTGCCCGTCGTGCGGCGGGAGTCCGACACAGTGTGTGCACGTGCACACATCGTGTCGCACGTTCTCGCCGTCGAGATTGTGTGAACGTGCACACACTAGGCAGGATGTCGATTTCGTGTCAACAGTCCCGATACGGGCTCACCCGCGACGGGTCAGATGAACCGGATCGCGCTGGACCTGAGCGGCGTCGGCCACGGCGGCGAACGAGCGCACGTCGCCGTGGCCGGGCTGATCGGTCAGCCGGGCACGACGACCGCGCGGCTCGGACCGCCGTGGGCCCACGCCTCCCCGACCCGCTCCAGCGAGTACGCCGTCGCGGGAGCCTCGAGGGCGCCGTCGGCGATGAGCCGCATGATGCGCGGCAGCTCGGCCATCGTCCGCTCGGCGGAGACCGAGCCCGCGCCGCTGCCGACGATCCGGATCTTGCGGCTGCGGAGCAGCGCGGCCGGCACTGCCGCGTCCGGTCCGCCGAGTGAGCCGATCTGCACGTAGGTGATGTCGCCCTCATCCTCGGCCAGGCCGCGTCGGCCGAGGACGGCGAACGTCGCCTCGGCGACCGGGCCCCAGAGGTAGTCGAGCACCAGGGACGGCGTGTCGTCGCCGAGCGCCCCCGCGATCGCGGCCGCCGGGTCGCCCGTGGCGAGGGACACGGTCGTCGCCCCGCGCGCGGCGAGCCGCTCAAGGGCCTCGGGGTTGCGGCCCACAGCCACGACCCGCTGGGCGCCGAGGGCGAATGCCGACTGGACCGCCATGCTCCCGGACATACCGGTGGCGCCCAGCACGAGCACCGTGCCGAGCCCGCCGCGCTCCTCGCGGCGCCCCGTCAGCGCGAACCAGCCCGACATCCCCGGGTTGACGCCGGCGGCGATCGCGAGCGGGTCGGCGCCGTGGGGCAGTTCCAGGCTGAACGGCGTGACGAGCCGCTCGGCCATGGTGCCCCACGGCGCACGCGGGAATCCCGTGAACACCAGGCGCCCGTCGGCGGTCCGCGCGACGGCGTCGACCCCGGCGACCAGGGGGTAGCGGCGCTCGCTCCCGTAGTGCTGGCCGGCGGCGATCGCCTTGGTGACCCGGTGCACCCCCGCGGCGACGAGTTCGAGCGACTCCTGGCCGGGCATCGGCTCGGGCTCGGGGAAGTCCGAGCAGACGGGACCAGCGCCGGGCCCCGCGACAACTGCAGCGCGCATGACAGCCTCCTTAACTAAGTTCAATGAACTTCCACTGTCGCTTAACGTTGTTAAGGTGTCAACCGTGACCAAGAGACTGAGCCGCGAGCGGATCGTGGCGGCCGCACTGGACCAGCTCGACGAGCACGGGATCGACGGCGTGACGGTGCGCGCGGTGGCCACGCGGCTCGAGGTGAAAGCCCCCGCGTTGTACTGGCACGTCCACGACAAGCAGGAACTGCTCGACGAGATGGGCACGGAGATCCAGCGGCGCGTGAACGCGGCCTTCATCGCAGGCTTCGCCGGCCGGGACTGGCGGGAGAGCCTCGAGGGCTACGCCCGCATCCTGCGCGCCGAGTACCTGGCGCATCGCGACGGCGCGCGCACGTTCAGCGGAACGCGCCTCACCGACCCCGAGGCGCTGCGGGCACAGGAGGTGTGGCTGCGCTCCTGGACAGCGGCCGGGCTCCAGCTGGCCGACGCCATGGACGCCGTCGATCTGGTGACGTCCTTCGTCGTCGGGTTCGTCATCGAGGAGCAGGAGCGCAGCCAGTCCGACGCGGCGCGGTACTCCCTCGAGGCACGTGACGCGATGGTCGGCGATGAAGCGCCCCTCGTCGTCGCGGCAGGCCACGCGCGCGGCGACGAGGACGCTCGATTCGAGCGCCAACTCGCGATCGTGCTGACCGGGATCGACGCCCAGCTCGGATCCTGACCGGGCGTCGGGCGCTCATCCGTCCCTTCAGTCGCTCGCATCTCCGGCCGATGCTCCAGGCATGACGAGTGGCGCCGAGGGCGGGATGCCGACGACGAAGGTGATGCGCCTGCGGTACGCGGGCCGATGCCGCGCTTGCGGGAAGGCACTATCGGCGGGGGTCTCCGCCGAGTACGACCGGGCCAGCAGGACGGTGCGGTGCCTCGACTGCTCCACGGCAACGCCCGCACTAGCTGGTGGCGCGCCTGACCATCCGACGGCGCGGCCTGTGGAGGTCAGCCCTCCCGAGAGCGGACAGCCGGAGATCGCCTCGGGCAAGGCTGGCGGCTCCGCCCGACGTGAGTACGAACGTCGAAGCACGAAGCGCGAGGAACGCGTCCGTGCCGCACATCCCCGGATCGGGGGGTTCCTGCTCGCCATCTCCGAAGAGCCGCAGAGCACGAGAGCGTGGGCCGTCGGCGCCCGGGGTGAGGCCCTGCTCGGCAAGGGCCTCGACGGGCTCGCCGCGAAGGGCGTGCGCGTGCTGCACGATCGCCGCATCCCACGGACCAGGGCGAACATCGACCACCTCGCGGTCTCGTCGGCGGGCGTCTTCGTCATTGACGCCAAGCGGTACTCAGGACGCCCGTCGAAGCGGTCGGTCGGCGGGCTCTTCCGCCCACGGGTCACGCTGCTCATGGTCGGTGGGCGCAACCAGACCAAGCTGGTCGACGGCGCGCACAAGCAGGTGGACGTGGTCCGGAGCGCGCTCGACGCCGCGGGGTTCGCCGACGTTCCCGTGCGCGGGATGCTGTGCTTCATCGAGGCGAGCTGGCCGCTCATCGGCGGGTCCTTCGTCATCGACGGCATCGATGTCCTGTGGCCCAAGAAGGCCGCCGAGCATCTGCTCGCCCCCGGCACGCTCGACGAGGCGATGACGGACCGAGTCCACCGCACACTGGCCACGGCGTTCCCGACTGCCTGAGCCGGCCGAACGACCTGACACGCGAGGGTGGAGCCGTCCCTGTGGCCCGACCCCTCAGCGCGTGTGGCGAACGGCTGCCGCATCGATGATCCGGGGGGTGTCGACGTCGGTGTTGTCGACCACCAGCGAGGCGCGTTCCCACGGTGCGGCATCGCGGAAGTAGGCCCGTTGGGCGCCCACGTACCGGCGCATCAACCCGCTCTCGGGATCGGCCTCGAGACCGTCGCGCTGCGCCATGCGCCTGGAGGCCTCCAGAAAGGGCACGTCGAGGAACACCGAGAAGTCCCAGAACCGCCTGAGCTCGTCACGGTGGAGGAAGACGCCCTCGACCAGCACCAGCGCGTCGGGGGGAGCCGGGAGCGGGTCAGCCTCCACGATCTGGTCCCTGGCATGGTCATACGACGCTGGGCGGTAGAGCCCACCACCGGCAGCGGCCAACGGCGTGAGCGCCCACGAGATGAGCGCCTCGTAGTTGAAGGCGTCGAGCCAGAATCCCTCGGGCGAGTGGCGCCCCCTCGCGCGCCGGATCGCCGACGGGTTGAAGAAGTCATCGACGTGCAACACGATCACCGGGCGTCCGCCGCCGCGCCGCGCCAATCGCTCGGCGAAGATGCTCTTCCCGCTCCCCCCGACGCCGTCGATCGCCACCATGGCGCGGCTCTGCCGGGGCACGCCCGCCAACACGCGCCCGACGATCGCGTCGAAGTCGCCACCCATCAGTCCCCCATCCACTCGCAGAGGCGTTGCGGGTCCCCCATGCGAGGGACCCGCAAGTGTCCACCGTGCGGTGACGATTCCGGATCGTCCGATCTTTAGCGTTCCAGGTAGTCGCAGCCCACCGGCCGCGGCGATCTCTGGGAGGACGAGACATGCAGGTTCTGAAGCAGATCGTGATCGTGGTGGGGGCTGCCCTCATCGGCAGCCTGGCCGTCCAGGCCGTCGCAGACAACTGGCTCCTCAGCCTCGTCGTCGGCCTCGCGGCCGCGGCCTTCGCACTGTTCGCGTACGCGTGGGCGATCCGCACGACGGAGCGTCGGGCGGCGGTCGAAGTGGGCTTGGCGGGAGCGGGCGGGGCATTGGGCCGAGGGCTGCTCCTCGGGTTGTTGATGTTCGGCGCCGTGATCGCGAGCATCGCGGTGGGCGGCGGCTACCGGGTCGAGGACACAGGGTCCGTGACGGCGGCGGTCGGGCTGATCGGGCTGGTGGCCGCCGGCGCGGTGGGCGAGGAGCTGATGTTCCGCGGCCTGCTGTTCCGGCTCGTCGAGAAGCGCACCGGCACCTGGGCGGCCCTGGCAGTGAGCTCTGTGGCCTTCGGCGCGATGCACCTGGCCAACCCGGACGCCACCCTGTGGGGCGTGATCGCGATCGCCATCGAGGCGGGCGCCATGCTCGGCGCGGCATACGCGGCCACCCGCACCCTGTGGCTGCCGATCGGCCTGCACATCGCCTGGAACTTCGCCGCCGCGGGCATCTTCGGCACGGTGGTCTCGGGCAGCGACATGCCTCAGGGCCTGCTGCGCGGGGTGACGTCGGGCCCGGCGATCCTCACCGGCGGCGAGTTCGGCCCCGAGGGCAGCATCTACGCCGTGCTGGCGGGCTCGCTGCTGACGGCCGTGTTCCTGGTGCTGGCCCACCGGCGCGGCAACATCGTGCCGAGCCGGCGGCGGGCCGCCCAGATCGCGTCGGCCGCTACGTTGTGACGGTGGACCTGCGGCGGCTGCGTGACCTGTGGCAACGCCAGAGCGTCACCCTGCGCGACCTCCCGCTCGCCCTTGTGTTGGCCCTCGGGCCTCTCATCCCCTCGTGGCAGAGCCAGGGGACGCGGCTCGGCGACATGCCGGACCGTCCGCTGGACGCGCTGGCCGCCGTCGCGGTCGCACTCCAGTGCCTGCCACTGGCCGTGCGCCGCCGGTGGCCGGCGGTGTGCCTCGCCCTGGTCTCGGCCGGCTTCGCCCTCGACCAGCTCCGCGGCTATCACACGGTGGCCGGCAGCGCGCTGGCTGTGGCGCTGGTGAGCGCGGGCGCCCATCTGGACCGCTATCGGCGCACCACCGCGACCCTCGCGACCGCGGCCTACGTGGCGATGGCCGTCGGCCTCCACCGGGACGGATCCGTTGATCGCGTCAGCGACTACGTCACGTTCTACGTCCTGCTGGCCCTCGCCTGGGGCGTCGGCGCGTGGCTGCGGCAGTCCCGCATCGCCGAGGCCGAGCACCGCCGCCAGGTCGCCGACAGCACCCGCACCGCCGAGCGCACCCGCATCGCCCGTGAGCTGCACGATGTGGTCACCCACCACGTGACGGCGATGGTCGTGCAGGCCGAGGCCGCGCGCTACGTGACCGCCGATCCCGAGCGCCTCGACCGGACGCTCACGGCCGTCACCGACACCGGGCGCAGCGCGATCAGCGACCTGCGGCGCCTGCTCGACGTGCTCAACCCCGACCATGGCGCCGACCCGCGGACCCCGACGGTCGGCGAGCTCCACGGCCTCGTGGAGCTGACCCGGCAGGCCGGGCAGCCAGTCGAGTACGTCGAGGAGGGCAGCCCGCCCGAGACCACCGGCGTCGCGGAGGTCGCGGCCTACCGGGTGGTCCAGGAGGCCCTGACGAACGCCCTCAAGCACGCCCATGGCAGCCGTACCATCGTGCGCGTCCGCCACGGCGAGAAGGAGATCACTGTGGAGGTCAGCACCGACGGCTCCGGCCCGCGCGCCAGGATCGTCGGCGGGAGCGTCGGCGGGATCGTCGGCGGGAGCGGGCGCGGCCTGGCCGGGCTCCGTGAACGGGTCGCCATCCTCGGCGGCGAGTTCAGCGCGGACGCGCAGACGGGTGGCGGATTCGTGGTCCAGGCCCGGATCCCCGCCGGGAGCCCGTCATGACCGAGCCCATTCGGGTGCTGGTCTGCGACGACCAGGCGCTGATCCGCACCGGGTTCGCCACGATCATCGGCGCCCAGCCCGATCTCGAGGTCGTGGGCGAGTGCGGCGACGGGCGCGCCGCAGTCGACCTCGCCGCGCGGGTGAGGCCGGACGTGCTGGTGATGGACGTGCGGATGCCGGTGCTCGACGGCATCGAGGCGACCCGGCTGCTGGCTGGCTTCGGCGTGACGAATCCCGTCAAGGTGCTCGTCGTCACGACGTTCAACCTGGACGAATACGTGTACGAGGCGCTGCGCGCCGGGGCGAGCGGGTTCCTGCTCAAGGACGCGCCGCCCGCGCAGCTGCTCCACGGCATCCGCACCGTCGCCGCTGGCGCCGCGCTGCTGGCGCCCGAGGTCACCCGACAGCTCGTCGGCAGGTACGCCAGCCGGATCAGCCCTCCGGAGCGCACGCCCGACGACGGCGCCCTGACCCCGCGCGAGCTCGAGGTGCTGCGGCTCATCGCCAGCGGCATGTCGAACAGCGAGATCGCCGCGACGCTGGTGATCAGCCACGAGACCGTCAAGACGTACGTGTCCCGGATCCTCGCCAAGCTCGACCTGCGCGACCGGGTGCAGGCGGTGGTGTACGCGTACCGCAGGGGCTTGGTGGCCTGACCGGCGACGCGGGCTGTCAGGGGTTCCGGCGGGCGCGCAGCACGACGTCGCGGGTGTGCGTCCCGCCCTGGCCGGCAGGGGCGTCGCGGTCCCGCGTCTCGTCGACCTCGATCATCCACGCGTCGTCGAGGTGCGCCACGAAGTCCGCACGCTGCACGAAGTCGTCCAGCTCGAAGCCGCGTGAGCGCGCGTGCTCCGCGTCCATGTCGGCGTGCCACGTCGCCAGCAGGATCCCCCCGGGCGCCACGGACGCGAGAACGGCCCGCACCGCGTCCTCCCCCGGCGTCCGGCGCAGCGCCGGGTACTGCACCGAGACGACGTCAAAGGCCCCCAGGTCCGGTGCGCCCGTCGTGAGGTCAGCCTGGACCCAGTGGACGTCGACGTTCCCGGCCTGCGCCGCCGCCCGCCCCCGCTCCAGTGCCACAGCGGCGACGTCCACAGCCGTGACGTCCCACCCGCGCGCGGCCAGCCACACCGCGTCGCCTCCCTCGCCGCACCCGATGTCCAGCGCGCGCCCCGGGGCCACGTCGGACAACTCGGCGACGACGGCTCCATTCACCTTCCCGCTCCAGACCTGCTGCTGGGCGGCGTACCACGCCTCCCAGCCCATCACCTCGGGCGAGCCCACCCCCGCAGGGCCGTGGTGGTCATGCCCGTGGGCCACGTGCTGGTGTCCTGCGCGGTTCGTCACGAGGCAAGTGTGCCCGGTTGGCATGACTCCAGCGGGCGAGGCGTCAGCGCCGCGATCTGCGGCGCGCGCGCCCGAGCAGCAGCGCGCCGCCCAGCAGGCTGGCCAGCGCGAGCAACGAGAGCGCCGCCGTGGCGTCCCCGCCGGTCGCCGCGAGACGCGTCGGCACGCCGCCGGGCGCCGTCCACGCCGTGGGCGCAGCCGGGAGGGCGTCCGCCGTGTAGGCGTTGGACGTCGTCGCCGTGACCGTCCCGCCAGCGACGACAGCCACTGGCGCGGCGGCGGTGGTCGTCACCCGCACGCGGGCGGAGGATCCGTCGGCGGTCTCGGTGACAGTGCAGTGGACGCCTGCGGGCAGCCCGGGATGGGCGCGGACCGTCTCCGTGGTGGTCCTCGCGGCGATGACGATCTGGTCCTGCAGCGCGCCGCCGCAGCTGACGGTCAGCCGGATCTCATTCTTACCGGCTCAGTGATCGTGCACGTGGTCCCGGCGGGTCAGAGAGCGCTCGTGCCCGCACCGCCGACATCACGTCGTGCGATCTCGGGAGCCGGCCGTCACGCCATCAAACCCACATGAACCGTCATATCGCCACCCCGAGATATAGCATCGGACTCCCGGCTATCGCCTACACGGCGGCTCGCCCCTCCCCTCCGCCGAGGCTTGAACTCACCCGCGGCGCCTCAGTCGGCCACTGTGGAAGGGACGCACATGAGCGAGGGCGTGACGCTCCATCTCGACGAGGACGCGCCATCGAAGCAGGCGTCTGTGCTGCGCAACGCCCTCCACCTGCTGCCCGAGGTGCCCGCGGGGACCCCGATCGAGGTCGTCGTCCACGGTGAGGGCATCAGCCTCGCCCGCCCGGGCGGCCCGGTCTCCGTATCGTTGGCGGAGGCGCTCGCCGCCGGCATCACCCTCGTCGCGTGCCACAACACGATGCAGGCCCAGGGCCTGACCAGCGACGACCTCGTGCCCCAGGCCGTCGTCGTCCCGTCCGGAGTGGGCCATCTGGTGAGGCGGCAACGCGAGGGATGGGCGTACGTGCGCCCCTGAGCCCCATGCGCTGAGCCTCAAAGGTGCAGGACTGGCTCGTGAGCCGCCATCGAGGGGCGGGGCGTCGGCGGGCGGGCCGTCAGGCGCCGAGGGTGCCGCGGACGATCGAGTCGCCCGAGTGCGCCGGGTCCCCGTCGAGTGGCTCCGAGGACACGTCCACCACCGGGAACTCGCCCACGTCGAGGTCGTCGGGCAGCACGAACCGCCCGGAGTCGCCCGCGAGCAGGCCCAGGCTGACCAGCCCGGACACGTCAGGGCGCAGCAGCCAGACCTCACGCAGGCCATCCTCGTCGGGCATCACGCCGCTCATGTCCACGACCAGCACACGAGACCCGTCGGCGGTGGTCTCCAGCTCGGCGACGCCCTGAGCGTCCCAGCCGGGAAGGGCCTCGAGGGTGGCGCTGGCGACGATCGTCGGCGCGGGCTCGCGGGTCGCCCACCAGGCGCCGGCCCCGCCGATCACCACGCCGGCGGCGGCCGCTCCCGCCACCCAGGCCCAGGTGCGGCGCGGGCGGCGCAGTGGCACGACGGAAGCGCGACCCTCCTCCCGTGCCGCCTCCTCCGCGGCACGGGTCGGCCCATCCTCGGCAGCCCTCACCGGCGCCGGGTCGAGGCCCAGCTCTGCGGCGACCCGCTCCCACACGTGCGGCGCGGGCGCGACCAGCGGCTCGTCGCCGTCTGCGGCCCGCGCCACTCCCACGATCGCGCGCAGGTGTGCCAGCTCGTCGGAGCACTCCGGACAGCTCGCGAGGTGTTGCCGCTCCTCGACGGATCCCACCTTCTCACCGAGGGCCAGGAGGCTCAGCACGTCGTCGTCCACGTGCGCGTCATTCGGCGACACCCTCCACCTCCCATCGGTTCCGCAGCCTGGCCAGGCTGCGCCGGACGTGACTCTTCACGGTGCCCAGCGGCAAGTCCAGGCGCCGCGCGATCTGCTCGTGCGTCAGATCGTCATAGAACGCGAGCCGCAGGATGGTGCGCTGCGGGTCGCCGAGGCGGTCCAGCTCGTCGCGCACCACCACACGATCCACCACCCGGTCGTCGTGCCCCGGCGCCGCCCCCAATGCCTCCGCAGACGCGGACGCGCCCGCCGCGACCTCGAGCCGGCCGTCGCGCGCCCGGCGGGCGTGCGCGTCCGCCACGGCGTGCCGCGCGATGCCGAGCAGCCAGGCGGGCAGCCGCGAGCGCGTGGGATCGAACCGGCCCCGGCTGCGCCATGCGTCCACGAAGACTTGTTGGGTGACGTCCTCGGCCTCCGCGACGCTGCCCAGCGATCTCAGCGCGATGGTGTGGACGAGTGTCGCCCAGCGCCGGTAGGCGTCTCGGACTGCGGTCTCGTCGCCGGCGGCGAACGCCGCGCCGAGCGCCGAGACGCCGTCGTCGACCTCCGCGCCCGCTGGCCCCGACGACCCGGCCGGGTCGGGCGGGGGGACTGCCACCGCCACGGACGACTCCTCACCCGCCGTCAAGACCCGCGCCCGCTGCGGCACGGTCAGCCGCCCTCGGGTACGGCCGTGACGACGACGTTCTCCGCATAGTGGCGGACGTCGCGGTCGAACGCACCTCCACAGGTGACGAGGACCAGTCGGGGCGGTCCTGCGCGGTCGAACCACTCGCCCACCGGGGCGGTGTCCTTCGGCGTCCGGACGACGTCCCGCACCCGGTACTCGTAAGTGCTCCCGTCAGCCGCGCTGACGACCACCTTCGCTCCCGGGGCCACGTCGTGGAGCCTCGCGAACGGTCCGATGCCCGTGGTCAGCGAGTCGACATGCGCGGCGATCAGCGTGGACCCCTCGGCTGCGGCGGGGGCCGGGCCGAACTCGTACCACGCGGCGACGTCCGCGCTGTCGGGCAGCTCCATGTCGCCCTCCGGGGCGACGCCCGCGGACTCGACCGGCATGTCGATGCCCAGCTCGGGCACCTGCACCCGCACGGGCGGGACCACTGCCGGCGCCGTGCTGGCTCCGAGTCCCGCATCGGTCACGGGCACCGAGCCGTCCCCGGCCGGGGACGGGCTCGACGAGGGCGCCGACTGCCCGACGGTGGCCCCAGGGTCCGGGGCTCCCGGCGTGTCGCCGCCGCACGCCGTGAAGGCGCCGAGGGCCACAAGCGCCACCGCGAGGGCTCGCCCCACCACTCGACGGCGTCCATGAACGATGGCGCGAGCCGCGGCCCGGGGGCGGACGGCTCGCGCCGCCTCACGCTCCCGGGCCGGGCGGTCCTGCGCCAGGGTGGGCACGATCAGCGGTCGTCCTTCGCGGCCGCGGCCTGGGTGCGTCGCGCGACCGTCAGGACGCCGGCGCCGAGCAGCGCGAGCGCGCCCGCCGCGATCATCCACGGCCGTGCGCCGGAGTCGTCGACCAGGCCAGCCTGCCCGGCCTGCACGCCCGACGGGTTGCTGTGCAGCCCGCCCACCACCTGCGTGGCGAGCGCCAGCGTGGAGGGCTCCGAAGTGGCGCTGCCCCACGCGTAGACGATCGTGTTCGAGCCCTCGGCGACGCTCACGTCCGCCGGGCCGAGCAGCGCCGGCGCCGTCGTGCCCGCCGCGACGACCGTGGCCGACACCGTGCCCGCCGGCAGGTCGAGCGACTGCTCGTTCGGGTTCGTCAGGTTGGAGACCACGGGCTGCCCGCCCGCCAGGACGTCCACCGCCGGGGCCGCGGCGACGTGACGGACCGTGAGCCGACCCTGGCCAGCCGCGGTGGGCGACGTGTCATTCGCGAACAGCGTCGCGGTGGGCGTTCCGGCGGTGTCGAGGTGCGCGACGGCCGTGTAATTGCCGCCCGCGTCGAGGGGCAGGTCCACCGGTCCGATGGCCGGGGAGCTCGCGTCCGCCGCATCCGCCGCCGTGATGGCCACGGTGTACGTGCCCGCGGGGAGGTCGAGCGGGCCGGCGAGGCTGCCGGGCGTGAAGTCGTCGATGGTGCGCTCGCCGTTCACCCACACGTCCACGGTGAGGTCCGGCACGCCGTGCAGCACCGAGAGCTGGGCGTTGTCACCGGTCGCGGCCTGTGCGGGCACGGCGGCGAAGGTCAGTGCAGCAACAGCGATTGTTCCGGCGGCTACTGCGAAGGGTCGTGCTCGCATGGCGTCCTCCAGGTTCAGCCCGTGGCACGGGCGGTGTCGTGCTGACACCTGTACTTCCGACTGAGGTCCGCCGGCGGATGCACCGACGCGGCTCAGATCATCGACGGCGGCGCCGGCGACCGGCCGACGACAGTGGCTCCGGTCCCGATCGCCCTCACGACCGCGCTCGACGGTGGCATGCCCTTCTCCGTCTTCGGCGCCTTCGAAGTTCAGGGCTGGTTCGTGACCACTCCCCCGAACTGCACATCGCCCCACGCGCCCTTCCGGCTCGGCGAGATGGTCCGCAGGCAGCGCGCAGTGGGACGCCCAACGGACGAGACGGGCCTATCGGGCGCCGGCAAGGGGCCACTAGCGTCCCCGCCACGTGCAGGGGTTGGCGTCGACAGACCCCGGCCGACGAGGCGGCGCCAAGCGAGGAGGTCATCGGGCGTGGCGATGCTGCTCGTGCTGCTCGTGGTCCCGGTCGCCCTCGTCATCGGCATCCTCCTGCGCGGCGAGGGCATCGCGGCCCTTGCGGATGTCCGGGTCCGCGGCCTGCTCTGGGCGATCGCGGGCGCGCTCGTGCAGCTGCTCCGCACGGCAGACCCGACGTGGGCGGCGGGCCCGCTGCACGCCGCCGGGCGGGTGCTGCCACCGCTCGCCCTCGCCGTGTGCGCGACGGGCTTCGCCCTGGCCAACGCGCGCGGCGCCAAGCGGGGCGTCCAGGTCGCGCTCGCCGCGATGCTCACCGGCGCCCTCGCGAACGCGCTCACGACGGCACTCAACGGCGGCATGCCCTTCTCCGTCTCCGGCGCTCGAGCAGCCGGCATCCCGGCTGAGCAGATCGCCGCGCCGACTCCCGGGCACGTGCCGATCGACGACGGCACAGCACTCGTCGCCCTGGCCGACGTCATCGGGGTCCCGGGGCTCGGCGTCGTGCTCAGCGTGGGCGACCTCCTTCTGTGGGGCGGTCTCGCGGCCGCCCTCGTGATCGGCGCCCGCCGATCCACCACACGCCCCGGCGCGATCGTCGGGGAGCACCACCCGTCCGGCACCACCCCCGCGGGCAGCCCGCCCGCCGTCGAGAGGAGCACCCCATGAAGGTTCCCAGCCGCGAGCGCGTCCAGGTCGCCGCCGCGAGTGTCGTGACTGCCGTCCTGGCGGTCTACGCGTTCGCCGCCCCGTACACCCAGGGGCACTGAGCGCATAGCCCTTGAAGAGAACGACAGGGCCACCCGCCGATCACGGCGGGTGGCCCTATCGCCGCGCCGCTCGAATGCGCACGCCACATCCGCCGATGTCAGCCCTCCACGGCATGCTCTCGAAAGGAGGGCCTAGAAGGAGTCCCACACGGCTCTGCCAACTGCCCGCACCGACCGACCGAGGCTGCGAAGGATCCCGAGACCGCGTCTCCTCGACTCTGCCCATGCCGCGCCCGCCAGCGTGAGAGCGGCGATCCCCGCAACAATCAGCGCCACCACGACTATGGAGAACGGAATATCGATGAGCTCGTCAAGGGCGAGCACGAGGCCCGAGATGAAAAGCACGGCGAGGGCGATCAGGGCCGCGACAGCGGGGCCACTCAGCCTCGGGCGTTGCTCTTCAGTCGCCGACATGGGCCGAGACTAGGTCATTCCGGCGCGCCAGAAGCACGTCACCCCCTGCACAAGGGATGTCACTGAGGAAAGGGCGGTCGAGCACGATGGCGAAACAGCAGGACGACGCACTCTGGACACTGGCGCGGGCCGAGCGGGCCACCCTCGCGGAGGACCTGAGCGGCCTGAGCGCTGAGCAGTGGCGGCGCCCCACGCTGTGTGGCCGGTGGGACGTCGAGGAGGTCGTCGCCCATCTCATCGCCGCAGCGAGCATGAGCCAGCGGCAATGGCTCCGCAGCATGCTCGGCGCTCGCTTTCGCGCTGATGTGCACAATCAGCGCAGGATGGCCGACCACCGCGGCAGCACTCCGGCACAGACCCTCGACCGCTTTCGCGGCGTCATCGGCAGCACCATTGCGCCGTCGAGCCACACCCCGGCCTACCTCGGCGAGGTCGTCGTGCACGCCCAGGACATCCGCCAGCCGCTGGGAATCCCCCGGACTCCGAGCGTCGACGCGCAGACACCCGTGGCCGACTTCTTCGCCCGACGCGACTTCGCCGTCGCCAGTCGCACACACGTCACGGGCCTGACGTTGCGCGCGGACGACGGGCCATTCACCGCAGGCGCCGGCCCGATGGTCACCGGGCCCACCCTCGCCTTGGTCATGAGCATGGCCGGCCGCGCCGCCTACCTGGACGAGCTCGACGGGCCTGGCGTGCCCATGCTGCGGCGGCGCCTCGTGGTGGACGCGCGCGCCTAGGGCAATTGGCGCCTCACCCGCGGCGTCGGTCGGAGTCATCGAACCGCCCCTCAGGATCAGACACCGGACCCTGGAAGCGGTATAAAGGCGACAAACGACGCACGCATGGCAGGCCGAGGACCGACCGGGTACCTCGCAGAGGGCTGCCGTCCCAGTCGCCAATGTCCGGGGGGACCACATGTCAGGTCGGCGAACAGCACGCTTGGGCTCCAGCCGCTTCGGGGGGTGGCTGCCTTCGCTGCCCTCCTCCTCGCGATCGGCATCGCTCCCACGGCGGCCGTCGTGGATCCCGACCCGCCGAACGAGGCACCGGTCACCTCCCCCGCCACCGACCTGACCGTGGCAGACCCTGCGACCGCCGAGGGGCAGGCTGTCAACGGCTTCCTGCCGCCCGTCGGCACCCCATTCGACCCGACTGCCGGTTACCCGACCTCCGACCCCGCGGGCTATGACGTCGCGAACGAGGGCTTCGCCGGCATCATCCGCGCCATCGCGGAGGACACGGGGACCGTCCTGTCGATGTACTGCATCGACATCCGGACCACCACGTTCTCCGGCCTCGGATACACCAACGGGACCTGGGACGAGTCCACCGTGCCGAACGTCGGCTACATCGCGAGGATCCTCAACAGCTACTACCCGACGGTCCCGACCGAGCCGGCCACGCCCGCGGGCGACAACGAGCGGGCCGCCGCGGTCCAGGCCGCAATCTGGTTCTTCAGCGACGGGTTTGTCGTGGCGACGAGCGACATGCTCAACCCGATCGTGGCGACCATCGTGGCCGAGGTGCTGGCCGCAGGGCCGTTGCCGGAGCCGGCGTCACCCGACATCGCGATCACGCCCGCGTCCGCGAGTGGCGCGGTGGGCTCCCTTGTCGGGCCGTTCACCGTCACGGCGGCCACGACGACCGGCCCGGCGCCCTCGATCACGCTGTCCGTCCCCACTGGCGTCACCGCGTATTCCGACGCCGCAGGCACTGTCGAGGTTCCCGACGGGTCAACCGTCGCGTCCGGCACGCAGATCTGGGTGCGTGGCGCCACGGCCGGCGCCGTCTCGCTCGGCGCGACCGCGACCGTCGAGGTGCCCACCGGCAACGTCTACCTCTATGACCAGAGCACGCCCGGGGTGGACGCAGCCCAGAAACTCATCCTCGCGCAGACGGCCAACATCAAAGCCGACGCGACAGCCGCGATCGAGCTGTTCGCCACCGGGGCCCTCGTCGTCGACAAGACGGTCGCCGGTGGCGCGGCGGGCGCGCAGGGCGAGGTGGTCCTCGACGTGGCGTGCACGCTCGACGGGGCGACAGTGCTGTCGGAGAGCGTCGTCATCCCGGCCGAGAGCGAGGCGGGCACGACCTCGACGAGGTTCGACGGGATCCAGGTCGACAGCGAGTGCAGCGTCACCGAGCCGACCACCGGCGAGACGACGGCGATCGAGGTCACCACGACCAACACCGGCGCCGTCACGATCGCGGCGGACGCAGACGCGCGAATCACCGTGACCAACACCTACGAGGTGCGGCCCGGCTCACTCGTGGTGACCAAGGTGATCGCGGGGACGGCGGCTGGATCGCAGGGCCAGGTCGAGCTCTCCGTCCAGTGCGTCCAGGGCCAGGCCACCGTGCTGTCCGAGCTCGTCGTCATCGAGGCAGGCCAAGGCGCGGGTGACACCGAGGCGTCGTTCACCGGCATCCCGTCGGGGAGCGTGTGCACGGTCACGGAGCCGACGACCGGCGAGACGGCGACAGTGGCCGTCACCACGGACCTGCCCGACCCGGTGACGATCAGCGCGACCGAGGGCGGCGAGCTGCTCGTCACCAACACCTATGACGCCCGACCGGGAACTCTGGTGGTGAGCAAGACGATCACTGGCGCCGGGGCGGGCGCCCAAGGCGCAGTCGAGCTGACGGTCGAGTGCGTGAGCGACGGCTCGCGGGTGCTGTCCGAGCGCGTGACGCTGCCCGCAGGCGCGTCAGCGGGGACCACCAGCCAGACCTTCACGGGGGTGCCGGCGAACAGCGTGTGCTCCGTCACCGAGCCCGCCACGGGCGCCACGGCGACGGTCCGGGTGACGGTGTCGCTCCCCGCCAGCGTGACGATCGCCGCGGGCGCCACGTCGACGCTCGCGGTGACCAACACCTACACCAAGGTCTCGTCCGGCGGGGGGACAGCGCTGGCCGCGACGGGCTCCGACTCCCCGCTTCCGTTGGGCGGGCTCACCATCGGACTTCTCACCCTCGGGCTCGCCTTGGTCGACGTCTCACGGCGGTGGGCGAACCGGCGCGGGTGACCCGAGCAGCACGGCGTTGAAGTCAGGGCGCGAGTTCGACCCCGTGCTCTCGCAGGATCTTGATCGCTCGTGGTCCCACCCCGTGGAGGGCCAGGAGCGCTCGCTCGCTAGCCCCGTCGAGGTCGGTGATCGTGCGAAAGCCGGCGGCTTCGAAGGCTCGCGTGGCCGGACGTCCCAGCGCCGTCGGCAGCGGTGTCGATGAGTCGGGCATGCACCCCATCATTCGGAACGAAGCGGACTCTCGGCAAGAGGGGCGCCAACCTGCAGCGGAGCCTTCGGGATCCCCTCGGGGCGCAGCCGCGCGACCATCTCCCCACGGCTGCGCACCCCGACTTTGGCGAACATCGACTTCAGGTGGTCCTGGACGGTGTTCGTGGTGATGAAGAGGTGCTCGGCGATCTCAGCGGTGGAGTGCCCCCCGATGACCTCATGGCAGATCTCGCGCTCCCGGGCTGTCAGGCCGTACGCCGTCAGCAGCAACCCCAGCAGCTGGTCGCCGGTCGCCGGCTCGATCGTGATGGCGGTCTGCTCCTCATCCGAGCCGATCAGGAGGCTCGCCTCGAGCACCGCCCACCGGCCGTCAGGGCCACGCAGCCGGGCGCGGAAGCCGCCGGACTGGGAGGACCGGGCGCCGAGGGCCATCACCCGCATCATCGTCAGGAAGCGGCCGGACGCGATCTCGTCGAGCCCGTCCCTCCAGTCCCGGGCCGCTGGCGTCGCGGCTCGGAGCCCGCCGTCCGGGCCGACAACGACGATCGCTCCCCCACCGCCCGCCACCGGCGTGCGCGCCTCGGATCGCACGGCGACCCGGGTCGCGCCGGCGATCACAGGGGCGACCGACCTCATGAGCTCGACCTCCCGGTCGCTGAAGTCTGGCCCCGACCGGACCATGCCAGCCCCGCCCCAGCAGGCGCCGTCGGCCATGAACATCACCCGCAGCTCCCGCTCGACGCCGAGCGGCCGCCACACCGTGCGCAGGCGCGCGCTGCGCTCACGCTCGACCCCCGGCAGGTCGGACAAGCGCGCCACAGGCGAACCCTGGCGGGCCAGTTCGGCGAACGCGTGCGGCTCATCCGGCGCGTACTCGGCCTGGGCGAGCAGCGGCTCGTACTCGGGCGGGATCGCTGTCTCCCCGCTTGTCATCGCGCTGATGACGAGCGTCTCTGGATCGATCGTGGCCCAGCAGGCCAGGTCCGTGCCCACGTCGTCGGCGATCACCCGGATCGCCGCGGCATGCAGATCGCTGACGCCGAGGCCTGCGGCGGCCAACGCCGCGATGTCCCGACGGGCCCGGTGGGCACGCTCGTGCCACATACCTCAAGTCTGGCACTGGTCCCAGCGCCTCACATCGCCGCGATGATCACGACGAGGGGCGGCAGGCTGGACCCGATGGTGCCGATGACGCTGCCACCCCGCGGCCGCCAATACCCGAGCAGGTCGGCGACCGCCATGGCCAGGCTCGCCAGCAGCATGTACCAGGCGAGGGTGAGCACCACGACGCGGCCCGTCGCCACGTCTCCGACGTGGAGCATCACCAGCCCCACGATCGTCCCCACTCCGACCAGGACGTTGCGGACGCCGACGACGAACGCCCACATCCGCACGTCCCTGACGTCGTCGACCTCGACGTGCAGCAACTTGTGGGCACGCGGCCGATTGAAGAAGACCATCTCGAGCTGCGCGGCTCCGATGTAAGCCACCGCTCCGAAGAGTGCTGCGACCTGCGCGATGCCGTTCACGATGCCATCCCCTTCCAGGCGCCTTCGGTGGCGCGGCGCCCTCGCGTGCGGGATCACTCGACGCTAGGCCGCGGCCCCGCGAGGGTCGATCCCAGAAATCTGGGAAAGCTGCGTCACGGTCGGCTGCCGATCACGCGCAGGGGTCCTCGCCGGCCGTGCGGAGTAGCGTCGGAGGGCATGGAGGCTCGCGAGAGCGACGCGGAAGCACCGAGTGATGACGGCCCCGTCGACCGTCCGCTCCCGCATCTCGACGGCGTCCGGCACCTGATGGTCGAGCTGCCCGACGGCCTCCGGATGCACGTCGCCGAGGCCGGAGCTGGCGAGCCGCTGGTCCTGCTGCACGGCTTCCCGCAGCACTGGTGGGGATGGCGCAAAGTCATTCCTGCCCTGGCCGCCCACCACCGCGTGACCGCCCCGGACCTGCGCGGCGCCGGGTGGACCGAGGCGACTACGGGCGGCTACACCGAGGAGCAGCTCGTCGCCGACATCGTGGCCCTCCTAGACGCGCTCGGGCTGGACCGGGTGTCCCTCGCCGGGCTCGACATCGGCGGCACGCTCGGCTTCCGGGTGTGCCTGGCCCACCCCGAGCGCGTGCGAAGGTTCGTGAGCCTCGCCGCCCCGCACCCGTACCCCGTGCTCTCGATGGGGGTCATGCTCCGGACGTGGCAGCTGTGGCCCGGCTTCGCGACCGCGCTCCCGGCGCTGGGGCCGAGGCTGCTGAGCCGCGGCCGCCTCCCCCGCCGGATGATGCTCGGCAGCTCGGTCGCCCCGGACACCTGGTCAGCAGAGGACCTCGACCTGTTCCTCGGCAGGCTCCGAGACCCCGCCCGCGCCCGCGCCGCCGCTGCGACCTACCGTGCGCTCGCCCTCGGATCGGCCCGACGAGCCGCCGCCGGCGCCTACCGCACCACCCGGCTCGTCACCCCCACGTTGATGCTCTACGGCACGGTCCTCTACGACGGAGACCGCGACGCGGCCGGCCACCCTGGGCTCCTGCATGGTTACGAGGAGCACGCCGACGATGTGACCCTCGCGCACGTCCCTCGCGCGGGCTACTACCTGGCAGAGGAGCAGCCTGAGACGGTGGCCCGACATCTGCTGACATTCCTGGCCGGCCCATAAGGGCGGCCCGTCGGAACGCGGCGGGGCGCTGAGTCCGCAGTGTCGGGGTGGCGTCGGGCCGGGTCCAAGATGGACGTCGTGACTGAACACCTGCCATCTGATTCCCCAGCGACGCCCGACGTGCCCACGAGTGCGGGCGGCGCTGTCACCACCGAGGAGCGGGAGCGTCCGGACTGGGACCCCCGAGGCCCGAGTGTCAGCAGTGACCCGCGTGCCGCGTACGACGACATGCGAGCGCGGTGCCCCGTCGCCCACGGAACCGACGGCACGTGGACCCTGTTCACCCACGCCGACGTCACTGCCGCCGCCCTCGACCACGAGACGTTCTCCAACGCCGTCTCACGCCACCTGCAGGTGCCCAACGGTCTCGACGGCCACGAGCACACCGCGCTGCGCGCAGTCGTCGACACGTACTTCACACCCGACCGCATGCGGGCCGTGGAGCCGGCGCTGCGCCAGGTGGCCGCGGACCTCGTCGCCGAGCTGGACGTCCCGGGAGGTCTCGACGCCGTCGAGGTCGGCTCGCGGTTCGCGGTGCGCGCACAGAGCGTCTGGCTGGGCTGGCCGGCCGACCTCGAGCACGAGCTGCTGCAGTGGATGGCGGACAACCACGCCGCCACGCGCTCCCGCGACCGTGCGCGCACAGCCGAGGTCGCCCAGCGGTTCGACGCCATCATCCGCTCGCTCACGGACGCCCGCCGTCGTGCCGGAGCCGACGCCCCCGCCGACGTGACGACCGACCTCGTGCGGGAACACGTGGACGGCCGGGCGCTGACCGACGAGGAGATCGTCTCGATCCTGCGCAACTGGACGGGTGGGGACCTGGGGTCCATGGCGCTGTGCGCCGGCGTGGTGCTCACCTACCTCGCCGACCACCCCGACCTGCAGGCCCGGCTGCGATCCGGCGTCTCCGACCACGAGCTCGACGGCGTCCTCGACGAGATCCTGCGGATCGACAACCCCTTCGTCAGCAACCGCCGCGTCGCCACCGCGCCCGTCACCGTCGGCGGCCGACACATCGCCGCAGGCGACACGGTTCTCCTCAACTGGACGTCCGCCAACCGCGACCCCGAGACGTTCGGCGACCCCGACGCCTTCGATCCCGACGCGAACGCGCCGCACAACCTGGTCTACGGGATCGGCAAACACGTGTGCCCCGGGCGGCCGCTCGCCACCCTCGAGCTGCGGGTGCTGACCAGGGCGATCCTGAACGCGACGGCAGCCATCGAGCCCGACCCCGAGCGGCCGCGCGAGCGCGAGGAGCCTCCCCTCGGCGGCTTCGCGGTGGCCCCGCTGCGACTGCGCTGATCGCCGGTCGCAGTCGCCGCTGACGGGGAGTGGTCCCGGCCCGTCGGCGCCGCGCTCAGCGCGCGGTGCCGACGGCGGTCGGCGGACTACGCCTTTGCGGCCGCGCTCCACGCCTCTTGGACGGAGGCAAGCGCCTCAGCGGCGGTGACTCGCAACCTTGTCTGGTGCCCGAGCGCGCGACGCCACGCGGTCTCTTCAGGGGCCGACGTGAACACCCAGCTCGCGGGCGGCCGACCCTGCGGACCGCAGCGAGTGAACACGTCGAGCGCGTCGGCGTCGATCAGCCCTCGCTCGCTCATCGCCCATAGGTCGTACAGGTCTCGGGGCGCACGCCGGTCCATCCACGCGCTGAGCTTTGCGGCGGCGAATCCCGCGCCTGTCAGGGTCTGGAGCCGCGCGGGTGGGGCGTCGCTGTAGCGCTGGTCGATGTCCCGCACTTCGGTCGGCCAGAGGTAGCCCTCGCCGCTGAGGAGCTGAACCTGGATGCTCGCGGTCCCCTCGACACCAACAGTCGCCGGTTGGCTACCCGACGTGCCACTCAACAGGGGGCGCCAGGCGGGACGGCCGTGGCTGCGGGCTAGGCCCCGCCGGACGGCTGCCTCGATCCGTGCGGCGACGTCGGAGCGCGGAGCCAAAGCGATGAGGTCGATGTCCTCACTAAGCCGGGCATCGGTCAGGTAGGTGCGCGACAGCGCTGTGCCACCGAAGAAGACGAGGTCGTTGGTGGGGACTCTCGCGGCGATCGCGCCGAGCAGATGAGAGATCAAGTGGTCCCGGCGCACCTGTTCCATGTCGACGCCGAATCGCTCGGCGATAGCCGTCCACTCGTCGTACCGGGAGGCGGTCATCGGTTCGCCGCGACTCGCGCGTAGGTGGCGCGCATCCGTTGACGGCTGGCGATCTCGTCAAGGACTCCGGGGTCGCACGACGGCCACAGCGCGTCGATGGCCTGCTGGGCGTCGAGGTCCGCCGCACGGGGATCCGCGCGCGCGAGGTCGAGCAGTGTCTGCTCGGGCGTGGTCACCAGCGCCTGGCCGAGTTCCGTGGCGATCGCGACGGCGTCGAGCTCTCCGACCTTGCGCATGACGAAGCGAACTTCGCCCTCGCGATCGGCCAGTCGAAGCGGTCGGCGCTGGGTGGGGACGGCGGCATAACCGACGCCGATCGCACGGGGCAGGGCCTGATGCACTCGCGCAGCGCTGAGTCCGGTGAGGACCGGGACTCCATCGCCGTAGAGGACGGTGGCGACGGCAGCGGTTGCCGCTTCGAGCGCCGGCCGCCAGTTGCCGCCCGCGTGCTCCGGCGGCACGGCACAGTAGATGCCGTGAGCCAGGCGGTGCACCACCCCACGACGGTTAAGGATCGCGAGCTCAGGCCCGGGATGCGCGTAGAGGCCGGCAAGGCTCGCGGCGCGAACCGTCCGCATGGGCGCGCGCGCGAGCAGTCGACGCACCTCCCGTTCGGTGTTCACCATGCAGAGTTTAGTCAGAGGGACTAAGAACTGCATAGTCATACGCCCGATGCCCCTGCCCCGGCTCGACCGACGGGATCATGATGCTGTGACTCTCTCGCCGACGGTGTCGTCGAGCGAGAGACACAAGAAAGGACCGCAACCCACGAGGGGCAACGGTCCTTCTTGTGCACGACCGCCCTGCGGCGGTCGCCATGGTGGGGTGTTCGTGGATTGCGCTTCCGCAGGTCAGCGGGCGCAATCTGCGAATGACTCCGGGCGTTCGCACCCTCGAGGCTGCGAATCAGCACCCACCCATTTCGGGCGGCGAGCTTTCGGTGGCCCGATCGGTCTGGAGCGCAACTGTCCGGAGCCTGTGGCACGGTGCCGGTAGGCCATGCAGGAGCGACTTGAAGCCCTGGTCGTCGATCACATGGACGTGCTGACCGCGTTCCCGCATGACCCTGTCGACGAAGACGAACTTCCGGCTTGAGCCGCGGCGAGGGTCGGTCAGTCGTCGACCGACATCGAGCCGGGTCAGTACGCCTAGAGTCGGCCACCGAACGTCGGCTGCCAACCCGCCGAGCCCTTGGTCAGGTAGCCCGACGCCCGAAGCGCCTCGACGATCTGGTGCTCGTCGTCCTTTGTGCAGTTGCCGAGGCGTATGCCCGGCTGCGCTCGGCCGTCGTGGACCGTCGTGAGCACGTACACGGTGAGCTGCGCCGCCTCATGGAGGTGCGGCGGCAGCGACTTCCATGTCGGCCAAGCCCTGGCATCGCACCACTGTCGGGCGTCAGGTAGCGCTCGATGAACTGCGATCAGGTCGGGCACCGAGATCCCGGACGCGTCGACTGGTCCGGAGTGGCCGGGACCGGTGGTGATGAGAGAAGCGCGGATGGCCTCTGTCTCGCGCTGAGCGTGAGCCTCGGCCCACACCTCAGCGAAGGTGCTGGCGCCTACGCGGCGCGCGTTGTCGACGTTGCGCATCGTAGGGTTCCCGTCCTGCAGGTACTTGAGCCCGGCCGGGCCCGGTCCCGCGACGCGCAGGCCAACAGCTCGAAGGGCGTCGTCGCCGCGTGCCCTCGGCGCCTGTCCGGGACCTGCGAGCACGAGCACCGCCTCACCCGGGCGAGGTCCCGGCGCTCCCCAGAACCACACCCAGCCCGCCGCCCGAAGCTGGACGAGGTAGGCCATGACAAGCCGCTCAGCGTCCGGCCGACGTGCGGCGGCTTGAAGTGGCACGAGGTCCGTCAGCCCGCGGGGGTCTACCGCAAAGCCATGGTTGGCCGCGAGCGCCTCGAGGACCGCCCAGCGCCACTCGTCGGGCGCTGCCGTGGTGATGGCGGTCTCTGCCTCCGCGGCCGGAGCGTCAACCACCTCGGGCAGGACGCCAACGGCGTGCTCGATGTACTCGCGCTCGGGTCGCCACCGGTCCTTGCGCTGCTGCAGCTCGTCGCTCAAGCGGTCGACTCGTTGCAGCCGCGCCTCGTTGGCCCGCGCGCTGGCCGCCGCGCTCGCCGCGCGCTGCCGTTCGAGTTGCTCTTGACGAAGGCGCTCGCGGCGTTCGGCCTCCTCATGGGCGGCAAGCCGTCGTTGATGCTCCGCCTTGGCACGTTCCATTTGCTCAGCTTCCCGTCGCAGGCGGTCGAGCCACTGCAGGTGCCCGGACCTGGCACGTTGGATCTGTTCGCGTAGACCGGGGATGTCGATCACCCCCTTTGTGGCGGGCATGTCCATCAGGGGACGGCGTTCGTGGGCGCGGGCGAGCGGTGACCACAGGTCGG
The DNA here is from genome assembly GCF_030372105.1 of Cellulomonas cellasea. GTDB lineage: Bacteria > Actinomycetota > Actinomycetes > Actinomycetales > Cellulomonadaceae > Cellulomonas_A > Cellulomonas_A cellasea_A. The sequence goes on from NZ_JAUDBQ010000002.1 coordinate 285,942, forward strand.
GCGGCTCCACGCCTGCCGCCATCAGGAGTTCATCGACATCTGGCCCGGTTCCGAGTGCGACGGTCTCGGCGAACGGGTCGATCAGCAGCATCGGGTGGACAGCAGCGAGGACGGCCCGGAACACCGGGTGCAGTTGGAACTGGCCGCCAGTCCCGTCACGTGAGGCGGCGTCGCGGTCGTAGTGCTTGCCGCCGAACAACCACACATTCTTGATGCCCAGCGTCGCGTAGCGGTCTCTCCGGCTCTGCCACTGGTCTGCGGTGAGAGAGGCGAACTGGACCTCGTAAGCCACCTGGGTGCCGTCTTCGAAGACGAGGAGAACGTCCGGGCGCTGGCCGGTCTCGACTTCCTGAGTGTCAGGGAAGACCTGCGCGTCCGGGTAGAGCTGCCGCAGCCATCGCGCGATCAGGTGCTTGGCGGTGTGGTGAGCGATGCTCTCCGGTGCGTGGTGCCCGGCTCCACTGCGGTGCTTGAAGTGGTGCCGGCGCTCGGTGCCGCCGTAGACGATGAACCGGTTGTCCTGGCAGTCAGCCAGCGGGCACACGAAGTGCCCGGCTCGGGCGTCGCCACGCAGGCGGTCGGCTTGGCCGGGGGCGAGAAAGACCAAGGGCGCCTCGCTCGACAGCCGTGTGTCACGAGCGAAGACCTGAGCGGCGGACTGCGCAGGATGGCGACGGCCAGCCCGCTCTCCTCCTGAGCTCGGCGGCGTCTCCATGATCAACTCACTGGTCACGGGCCACTTCTACACCCGAGGCCCGACACGCGGTCAGCCCAGCGGTTCGCGGGCGGCATCAAGCACCGATCAGCTACCTGACCACCACGACCGGATGCCCACCGCCCGCCCGTTGTTGGCGTGCTTGCACCGCGCACAAATCCATCGTCCAGTCACCCCCGCAGCTCGTCTGGGCTCCGCCAAGATGGGCCTTTGTGGCCTCTCGTAATGCTCCTCTCAACGCTCTGCAGCTCAACGTCCTGCACTGGGTGAGGGACGGCTGCCCCGACGGTGCCTTCGAGGGCTGGTCACATAGGGTGACCGCCCGTGCCCTGCACAGCCGCGGCCTCCTCGTAGTCAAAGGGCACGGACCCGAGTGGACTGCCCGCCTGACCGAGATCGGTGTCCACTACCTCGAGCACGGCGCGTACCCCCACACGAAGCCAGCCCCGAGCACGCCGTCCGCTTCCGCGGGCGTGTCGCCCCCGAGGCGTCGCGCCGAGCCGCGACGGCCAACCCCACAACCGAGTCCACCACCATCTCGCGCGGCCACATCGCGCGAGACGGGACCAGTCGCACAGCTGATAGCCACGCTGACCGCCGGGAATCCTCCCGTGCTCGTGGACTTCCAAGAGCTGCCCCGATACCGGAAACTGATTGCCCACGCTCACAGGCACGACAAGATCCCCGAAGGCATGCGCGTCGCGTTCGAGTACAACGCCTCGCAAGCCAAGTTGCTGGTGAGCCTCGTTCGAGAACGCGCGGTCGTGCCGGTAGCACGGCTTGTGAATCCGACCGACGTCGTGAAGGTGCTGGCGGAGAGCGAGACGTTCCCGATCGCTGGGGAGCCCCGCCAACGTGCGCTTCGCATCTTCGAGGCGCTCGTACGTGCCGCTCGCGCCCGCGGGATGACGGTCAGTATCGCGGCAGCGCAACCGGTGCCCGTCGCTCAACATGGAACTGAAGGCGGTCAGACCGACGAGCTCAGGATCGAGGCCGCGGGCGATGCGTTCACGCTGCGGCTGATCCAGGGCACCGTACGAGTCCCCCATCAGCCCACCGAGCGGGAGATCTCCCGTGCGCGCTGCGGGTACCTGTTCCCCGACTTCGACGAGATGCCCGACGAGAAGCTGGAAATGCAGCTCGACGGAGGCACCGGCAAGGTCCTGGTGAACAGGTGGAAGGAGACCGAGACCCATCAGCTCGAGGACGACCTCGACCAGGTGCTCGAGGAGATCGCGCTGCGCCAAGGCGCGCTCGCGCAGCGGCGCCTCGAGGACGCTCGCCGACGGGAGGAAGCAGCCGCGCGCGAAGCCGAACGAAAGATCAGGGTGGCGCAGGAGAAGGAACGCGCCCGAGACGCGTACACCCGCAAGTACCTGCAGGATGCGATGCAGGACCAGGCGACCCGCTGGGCAGACGCGCAAGCGCTGCGGGCATACGCCGCGGCTGTCAGAACCGCCGCGGCCGACGCGCAGGACGATGCCGCCGACGGCGCCACATGGGCGCAGCAGATCGAGGAACGGGCCTCAGCGCTCGACCCTCTGCCGGACAGCGTGCGCACGCCAGCGATTCCCTCGCCGTCGGACGCCGACCTGGCGCCGTTCTTGCCCGGGTGGGCGCGGTACGGCCACTGATCAGCCGTCCCGGCAGGTCACCACCACCGCTGCTGTCGCGTCCTGATGTAGTGGACGGGGATCTCGGAGGGCTTGAGTGGGCGATCGACGGTCGGGCGCCAGTTGTACGCCGTGATCCGGTCCTCGGAGTAGGTGAGGGCGATGTGCTCGGCCGCCAGCGAGTGCCCCTGGCGCTTGAGCTCATCCAGGAGCCGTTCTATCAGCTCACCCAGCCTGTTGACCTCAGCCTCAGCCGCCCCCAAGCGCTCTTGCATCGAGACGGCTCTCTGACCGCACCACGCCCGAAGCAGCTCGTGCCGCGGCCGTACGCGCTCCAGGTACCACTCGTACTCCCACTCCGGCGAACTTGTGTAGGACTCACCGCGAGTGGTCGAGATCGTCCGACCGTGCTTGGCGGACTGCTGGTACTCCTTCTCCGCCTTGACGATCCACTCCAGGACGGGCATCGGATTGACGTGGCAAGCCAGTTCAGCGATCACCAGCGCGCCCTCGGGAGACACGACCTGGTCACCATCAAGGGTGAAGGAGTGCACCTGCGACGCGAGTTCCACGAAGGGGATGCCGGTGAGGGTCTCGAGCTTCACCGTGTCGGCGACGAAGACTGCCTGGCGTACCGGGCGCCACGACAGAGTCGCGACGTCGGCAGGGATGAGCAACTCGAACACCTGAAAGATGCCGTCGGACTCGTGTTCGGTCAGATCCGCCTCGGCAGCCCTTTCCCAGTTGCCCCACACCTCGTCGTACGCCGCGACACCTGACCACGGACCGCGAATGCGGGCAGCCGGAACGTTCTCCTGCTTGCCCTGCGTGGGGCCATCGAGGAACTCGATGTCGTAGCGCTGGCTCTTCTTCCCGGCCTGAACTGCCACGACTCGCACGCGCTCGGAGGGCGCGTAGTCACGCAGCCGGTAGATCACCTCGTCCCCGACCTGCACCTGGCGCTCCTCAGCGATCGAACCTCGGTGTCTCGCGCCGCAACTCTCCCACTACCGGCCGCTACGCGGACCTTGCGAGCTCGGCGCGAATCTTGGCAAGGACGGTGTTCACCGCGACCTGAGCCTCGATCGCGTTCTTCTTCCACTCCGGGAAGTCGTCGTCGGTCAGCAGCCCCTGGAGCTTCGCCTCATCACCCACACGTTTGGTCCATTGCGTCGGGAGCAGGTCGGGCCCGAGTAGTCCGATCAAGGTGAGAGCCTCAGCACCCATCCGCTTCGTCTCGGCGGGATCGCTCGACCCGCCACGATTCAGGTTCTCGAGGAGTCGAGAGAGGACGTCGAGGTCGAACATCAGCTTGGCGTGAGCCAGCGACGCTCTGCGATCCTCCGCAGCGATCGATCGAGCGTTCCTTCGGTCCAGAGCCCCGATCATCAGCGCCACGACCGCGGCGACAACCGCAGCCAGCGCGACGATGCTCTGGACCCAGAGGTTGGCGACATTGACGGCGTCCTGATCCATGCCGCACATCGTGCTACCCGGCTCTGACACCTCTCGCTGCGCCCGACCAGCCGCCAACTCGGCGAGCGCATACGGGCCCGTCGAGGGCATTCGGCTGGAGCTCACCGACGGCGGCGCCAATCTCGCCGAGTTCACGCTGACCGACGCCAACGAGACCCACGTCGCGAGACCGCGAGGACCTCGAAATGGCCCAGCCCTCGGCGCCCGGCATCGACGTCCTCGCGTCCGCCGCGCTGCACGTCCTCGACGAGTCCCTCACCCGGTGTGATCTGCCGACCCGGGCTTGCTGGGTGCTCTTCTACAGCGAGGCGCCCGCCTAGGAGCATCTGACCGGCACGCGCGGGGAGCTGTCGGTCTGGACCGTTCTGCCCGACGCGGACAGCCCCGCATGACAGCACGACGGCCTGGCTGTTCGCCGCCGGGCACCGGTAGAGCCGTCTGGGTGAGCGTCGACTCGACCACACCATCGAGATACTCGGGGTCGCTACGCTCCCGCTCGGCTACCCGAGACCGGGGCCAGCGACGGGGGGGGACGATGAAGGTCGCACGCAGCGCCGTCGTGGGCATCTGCCTGGTGATCCTGGCCGGGTGCACCGGGTACGACCCGCTCTACGGCGACACCCAGGACGACTCGTACTGGAACGAGCCTCAGGAGATCGACGAGCCCGAGCCACCGATCGAGCCGGCGCCTGACCCTGCTCCGGTGTGGGTATGCGTCTACTCCCCCACCTACGACGACGACTGGCACAACGACGTCGAGTGCAGCGACGGGATCAACGTCGACCGCCCCTACCTGCGTGAGTGGGACTCGTTCGTCACGGAGAACGAGATCATGGACTCGGCCCAGGAGCACGAGGACGCCCTCAACTCCGGCGCCGTGCCGTAGGCGCCGGCCGGGGCGTCGCAGCGGGCTGACGAGTCAGCTGCGGCCCCCCAGCACCTCTTCGGCGTCCACCCGTTCGATCGCCACGCCCGTCCGCGGGATCCACCACCGGTAGTCATCATCGGAGCCGATGCCGCCGGGGTCGGTCAGGTACTCGTGGCGGTCGCCGACCCGCACGACGCCGAAGTCGCCGCGCTGCGACGCGATCCGCACCAGCGGCACCCAATCGCCGTCGAACGGAAACGCCTGGCTGCCGGGCCCGCGGTCACGTAGCAGCAGCAGGCGGTCGAGATCGAGGTAGCACACCGTGCTGCTCGTACTCCGAACCGCCCAAAAACCGCCATCGTCGATGCTGAGCTCGGTCTTCTCCAGTTCTGCTGCCATGCGGTCACCGTGCGCACACACGCTCCAGTGGCAGTGACATTGGTCGCTACGGTGCCGTGGTCCGGACAAGGCGAAGGCGAGGGCGAGGGTCGTCCTCACCGAGCATCCTGGCCAAGTGATGCGGCGTCCAGCACAGCTCTGACGCAAGATCCACGCGCGTCAGCCCGTGCCGTTCGGCGAGCGCCAGGGCATCGCGCAGCAGCGACGGCACCTCACCTGGAAAGCTGGTCAGTGGTTCGTCTCGACGCAGGTCGGACATGGTGTTGAGGCGCTGGTACGCGCGCCGGACCGAGACGTCAGAGACGATGCGGCACTCGCCCATGCGTCGCACCAACGACTCGGTCGACACACCCCAGGTGGAACTGAGCTGCGTTAGCACGTTCAGGCGCATCGTCCTGGGCAGGAAGGGCTCGATCTCGGTTCGAGGTGTCAAGAACTCCGCGGCGAACTCGTCGGCCTCCCGTTCCTGAAGCCGATCGCCGGGTCTCGGGTTGGGGTGGAGCAGGAGGTGCCCGAGCTCGTGCGCGCAGGTGAAACGGAACCTAAACACGGAAGCCGCGCGCTCGGGTGTGATGATCACCATCGGGCGATCGCCGGCCCAGGTCGAGTACGCGCTCACGCGCGTGACCGCTTCGTCAGTCATCGGGATCAGACCGACGACGATACCGTGGTCTTCCATGGTCGATGCCAGGTGCGCCACCGGGCCGGCGCCGATGCCCCAGGCCGATCGCAACGCACGGGCAGCGACGCCGGGCACTGTGCCCTCACTCATCTCGGGCAAGTCAACGGGTGGTAGCTGCACACGCGCTTCGAGAGCATGCGTCAGCTCCCACAGTTGCTCGGCATGGGTCGCGGCCTTCGCACGGTCCTTGGCCCGGGTAGAGCGAAGACTCCGGAAGTGGGCGTCGGCGGCGTCCACCCTGCCCAGAGGGCGCCCCGCCGTAAAGAACTCGACGGGCACCGCGAGAGTGCGCGCCAACGCGGGCAAGAGCTCCGGGCGGGGCGTGATCGCACCGGTCTCGTACTGCCCCACGGCAGCCGGTGAGACATGGACCTTCTCGGCAAGCTCGGCCTTCGTCATCTCCGCGAGCACGCGCGCCTGCGTCAGGCGCGCGGGCTCGAACACTCGCGCGACGTCGTGAGCGGTTCGGCCCGGCGTGGATGAGTGCAGTTCGAACTCGCCCTGCCGCTCGTCACGCATCGTCGTCTGTAGTCCCCGAGAGCTCGTCATTCTCGCCCTGCAGACGCAGCCGCCTGCTCGGCGGCTCGCCGGAGTCGAATCGCCGCTCGGGTTCGGCAACCGGCGACGGCTTGCGGACCTCGTAGAGCAGGCTCTCCGGGTTGACGAAATCGATCCGCCCGTCATCGGCGAGAACCACCTCGCCCCAGATGACGTCGTGCAGGCCGGTGACCGAACAAGCGATGGCGACGACCACGACGCGGTAGGCGGCACCGTCGCCTCCGACGGTTTCCACTCGCGCGGACTCGAGCAGCTCGACGAGCGCCGCATCCCAGTCGTGGCCAAGCAGGCCGAGGTCCAGCTCTCCCTGCAGCGGGCTGGGCTTCATGCGGAACATGGCCGCGCGGGCTTCCGACGTCACGAAGCGGGACTCAGAGGGGGTGCCACGTCGCCCGTCGCCGTACCGCCATGGGAACAGCACGACACCGTTGACGGCGGGAACCTTGTACGGCGCGCGCCCGCCAGGATTCTCCAACGACGACCCCGGAAGGGTGGCGAACTCCTCGAAGCCCTCGAGGATGCCCCGCCAGAACTGGCCGAAGACGCCCTTGCTGCGCTGCCCAGATGCCTCCTGAGCGTCCGCGGTCGCGATCTGCACCTCTCGGACCAACTCCGGCACGCGAGCCCTGAGGCTCGACCCGACCTCGCCGAAGGTCTCAACCGCCCACTGCTCTCCGCGCACCATGAGGCCTCCTGACCCATCGACACACACTCGCCCTCCGAGACTGGTGACACTAGCAGTTCAACTTCAGTTTCGCACGAATTCTGGACCCCATTGCTTCATCGCCATCCCACTTCGACACTCCAACGACCACCGCACCTCGGGCCGAAGCTACCCACGAGCAACCCATGGCGCGGCAGTTGAGTGACAACCGAGCCGGACCTCCTCTGACCAGCGCGCGCCCCTGCCAAGATCCATCCCGCGGATCTCCGCGCCCACAGAACCCAGCCCCACGATCACGAGCTCACCAGCCGGGCCCACAACTCGCGCGAACCACCTGGCGACCAGATCGCCGATACGAGAACGCAAACCTGCAGACATTGCACCCTTCCAACCACAGGAGGCCTGGCCGCCATGATCGACCGGGGAATACTATTGAACGCGTTTCAACCGGCTGCAGAGGTTGACGATCCTGAGCGCTTTGCTGGTCGCGGTCAACAGGTCCGGCAGCTCGCCGACTCACTACACTCAAACGGGTCGGTGCCACTGATCTTTGGCGACCGCGGCCTGGGGAAATCTAGCCTTGCGCTGCAAGTTCGCAGAATTGCCATGGGCGACGTCGAACTTCTCGCCCACCTCAAGGCTGAGCGACTGGCACTGCCGGAGGCGAGTGCGTATCTCACATTTGCGGTGACATGCACAGACTCCACCCAGACGTTTGCGGACCTCCTGCAGGCTCTCGTGAACGCTGCAGAGAGCATCGACAACGTCCCTGACTCAAAGACGGTCGGCACATCCCAACTTGTGGACCGGACTACAAGGAAAAAACTAACGCTGAAAGTCTTCGAGTTCGAGAGCTCGAAGAAGTACCAAGTCGAAAGCGCGCGACTCTCCTATCAGGACCTAAACCTCGAGGAGAAGCTCGTACAACTGTGCGAACTTCTCACGGCGACGTATGGCCAGCCCGTCCTATTTGTAATCGACGAGATAGACCGAATGGGCGACACCACCGGGCTGGCGAGCTTCCTAAAGGCGTTTTCGAGTCAGTACCTGAAGTTTCTGCTGGTGGGAATCGCCGGCAGTGTCGCTGACCTGCTCGGTGACCACCAATCATTGGAGCGTCGACTCATCCCCGTACGGGTGCCGCTTATGACTCAGGTGGAACTCGGACAGATCGTCACAAAAGCACAGTCCTACCTTGGTGCGAATCAGATCGACATTACATTTTCCGAACGCGCGATCATCGCCCTCGCACGCATTGCGGCTGGGTTTCCCTGGTTCGTGCACGTACTTGGACAGCAAGCTCTCGTCGACGCCGACGCGCGCGGCGACACCATGATCCACACACAGGACATCTCACGAGCCGCAAGTTCGATCGTCAGCAACACGTTCGCGCAGCAGTTCTCGGACATCTATCAGATGGCTGTCCGAGACTCATCCCGCCGGGAGACCGTCCTCCGGGCATTTGCTCGATGGACTGATGCGGACATCCCAACGGGCGAGGTGTACCGCGTTCTCGAACGTCTCGGGGTCGACGGCGGCTCGACCTATCGATCGCACCTTTGTCGCCCTGAACACGGCTCTGTCCTGTTCGTTCCGACCTTTCAGCGCCGAGGGCTCGTCCGGTTCAGAAACGAGATGTTCAAGGCGTATGTCCGGATGAGGCCGTCGATCTACGAGGGAGTCGCCGAGCAAGTAGATCTCGCCTGGGATCAGCGTTAAAGCCTTAGTTCATGCGAGGTGCCACCACCTCCAGGAAGGAAGTGGTGGCACTGGTGCTCACGCGGCGCGCGCGAGCTGGTTGTCTGGCCGCGAGGCCAGGCAGATCCCGCATTGCGGGTTGTACTCACCGGGCTCATGGACGGCCTCGGGGACGTTGCTGACCCAGTCCGCGAACAGGGCAGCGTGCACGTCGGGGTAGAACACAGCGATCTCGTCCTCGACGTGTGCCATCTGGATGAAGGCGTCCGCGGCGTCGGGCAGGCCGTGGCAGTACCGCTCCGTGGAGACGGCGGCGAACACCTCGCGCATCTGTAGCAGCCGGTCCAGGTGTCGGCGGCGTCGACGCCCGGTCAGGGGCACGGCGTACTCCTCGTCCCGGACGGGCTCGATGGTGTCGGGGTGCGGTGTGGCGGTCATGGTGACCTCCTGGGTTGGGCACGCTCGCCGGCAGGGTGTCGGTCCGTCGTGCGGAGCGCGGATGCGCTCGCAGGCACTCCGTTGGCGCTGCGTACGGGGGCGCAAGGACGCGCGGGCGTGACCCGTTGCGTGTGGGCGTCGGGTCGGGTCGGGTCGTTGCGGTATCACCTCCTTTCTCATGACGACCCGGCCCCGCCGCCCCGCTGATGACGGGCGCGCTCGAGCCCTGCAAGACCTCGGCCCAGGTCGGTATCAACTCCTCTCTTCCGGACCGGGCAGGCAGGACTGCCGCTTGCCGCAGCCGTCCTGGCTGCTGGCGTTCTCTGTCTGCGTCTCTGTGGAGTTCTCAAGGTGCGGTGCGGTGATCGCGTCAGGCATCGTCGGGCGGCTTCGGCGGGGCGCAATGACCGCACACCACGAGCTCCGCCCGGTCGCGCGGCGGCCGGACCGGCTCTGGCTCGCGTGGGTGGGAAGCGCTCGGCACGCGGCTGGATGTGAGTCGGTTGACGCTGGTGGCTCGGACCGGACGATCCCCGCCATGACTGCTGCGAACACGTTGATGGAACCGACCGAGCTGCGCGACACCCTCAAGCAGTACGTCCCCGCTGGCGTCGAGGCACGGGTGTGGTCGCCCCTGCAGGGGCCCGCGATCGACCTCGTTCTCGCCGCCGGTCCCCCGCGCTGGGAGCGGGCAGGCAAGGACCTGCAGCTGATCGCGGACCTGGCCTCGTACCTGAGCCGCACGGGCGCGCAGATCACTCTCGACGCGGCACTCGCCGACACGGCGCTGACTGGGCTGGATGGTCAGCAGGCGGTCGCCGGACGTGCGCCCGGGACCCGCACAAACAAGCGCGCCCGGTTCCATCGGCTGCAGGCCGCCTACCGCGGTGTGCCGTGGCGTAAGCCGCGACGCGACGACGGGCAGCGCATCGAGTCCCTGCCGCAGCCCGGCGACGTCGCGCAGATCGTGTCCCTGCTCCCGGCCGACCGTGCCGGCGGGCGCTTGGGCGCCGGCGCCGTGCAGTCCGCCCTCGACGCCGCCCGACGCGCGCGCGTCAAGGCGCCCGATGCCGAGACCGTGGCCGATGGGAGCCAGACACCACACGCCGACCATGAGCTCGACCCGAAGGTGTGGGCGGCGGCGCGCTCCTACGCCCGGGCGAACAACGTGGCGCTGACCAAGCGCCTTCTCGACGCCCGTGCCGTCTTCGAGGTCTTCGAGCGCCCTGAGCCGGTGGCGGTTCTCGCGAGCCGGTTCCACCTGACCCGCCGTGATCTCGAACTCGGGCTGACCCAGCTCGCCATGCTCCCCGTCGAGCCCGCGCCCGAGCACGCCGCGCTGCTGCGCGGGTAAGGCGTGCGGCCATTGCGCCGCCCTCCCCGGCGAGCACGTTCCGTCTCGTTCACTGACCCGACAGGACGGAAGGCCGCTGCCATGTCCCCCACCCCCCAGCGCGCCCGGCGCGTATCGAAAGCCCAGGCGCTGCGCCACCGCGAGGCACTGGCTGCCCAGGCGTCCGCACACCGGGACCTCTCCCCCCAGGCCGTCCGCATCATCGCGACCTTCGACATCACCCGGTACGGCACGACCACGCAGCCGGTGCGGCCGTTCCTGACCGACGCGATCACCCGCAGCCGGCTCACCGGGCTAGAGAGCATCCGCAAGCACTGCCGGCACCTGACGGCCCTGGCGGTGTTCTCCGACGCCCAGGGGCTGCCGCTGAGAGTCGAGGTGGTGCTCACCACGGACAACATCGACGACTACATCCGCCGCGGGATGCACGCCGAGTCCCGGGACAACCGCGCCGAGCGACGCCGCCGCCTGCTGTGGGTCGCGCAGTCCGCCAACCCCGGCCCCACAGTCCCGGCCCGGCTCGCCCCGGTCGGCTACCAGGCGGTCAAAGCGCCCTACACCCCCGACGAGCGCGCGACGATCCTGCGCGCTGCGCGCACCCAGCCGACCGAGCGCGGCGGACAGCAGCTTGCCGCCGTCGTGGCGCTCGGGTTCGGTGCCGGCGCTGACTCGATCGATCTGCGCGAGCTCTGGATCCACGACATCACCGACCACGGCCTCGACGGGCTGACCGTGGCCTTCCACGGATCCCGGCCCCGGATCGTGCCCGTGCGGCGGGTCGTTGAGGACCTGCTGCGACAGGCCATCGCAGGGCGGGCACCTGACGAGCTCGTGATCGGGCAGGAGGTCACCCGCCGGAACACCGCCGCTCGAGTCATCGCCCACGCCGCGCTCTACAAGGTTCCGCACATCGAACCGGCCCGGATGCGCGCGACCTGGCTCGCCGACCTAATGACCGACACCGTCCCGCTCGCCGTCATCCTGCAGGCCGCCGGCTTGAAGTCCGCGCGCACCCTCACCGATGTCCTGCCGCACACCAGCGCCTGGCTGCAGGCCAAGACCATCCCCGGCACGACACTCGTGCGCGGAGGTGCCAAGTGAACGCCGACCTACGCCTCGTCCCGACCCAGACCCCGCAGGTGGCAGGCAGCGTTGAGGCCCCCACGGTGACCAAGTTGAGCGGGAAGCGGCTGCGGCCCGACGCGATCGCCCGCACCGCCCACGTCATCGACACCAGCGGCATCCTCGACATGCTGGTCCCGCCGCGCGTCCCGGGAGCCCGCGGCCGCATCGGCAAGCTGCGGGAGAACACCCGTCTGTTCCTGATCGGGCTGTCCCTGTGCACCCGGCTCGGGTACGAGACCACCGTCAAGGGCGTGCACGAGGTCCTCACCGAGTGCCTCGACCGCGAGACCCAGTGGACCCTCGGTGTCCTGCGCCCCCGCGTCACGAAGTCCGACACCCGGCACCCGAAGGGGGCTGTGCCCGGAATGCTCTCACCCGCGCTGGTCGAGAACGGCAAGCAACGCAAGCGGGTGTTCCCCAACGGCGTCGAGGAGATCAGCTACGACGACCTGCACAACGCCACCCGGATCCTGCGTGAGCGCTGGGACTACGGCCACGGGTCCGCACCCGACCTGGACCCCGACGAGCGCGCCCGACGCGCCGCGGTGATCGGCGACGTCGCGCAGGCGCTCATCGACGCCACCACGATCGACCGCACCGGCGGCACGTTCGCCATCGACGGCACCGGGCAGTGGGCGTGGGAACGAGGCGCCGCACGTGGCAAGCGCGACCTGCAGACCGCCGCCGCCGACAAGTCCGGCGAGCAGATCGACGACATGATCGTCGCCAACATCGCCATCGACGACGCCGACGGAAGCACCGCACCCGTCGACCAGGACGCCCGCGTCCCGAACCGCCGGCAGGTCTCGATGAGCGACGCCGCCTGGGGGTACAAGACCGGCAAGGACGGCCGCAAGGAAGTCGGCTACGGCTTCCACCAGCACACCATCGTGCGCGTCCCCGAACCCGGAGCCCGCGGAAGCGAACCGCTCCTGGTCGACGGGTTCGTCCTCGTCCCGGCCAACGCCGACGTCGTCGACGTCTCCCTCGACCTCATCGACCGCATCCGCAGCCGCCACCCGTTCACCCTACTGCTCGGCGACCTCCTCTACAGCAACCTGCGCGCCGACCGTTGGGCCTACCCCCTCGCCCAGCGCGGCATCGAACAGGCTCTGCGACTGCGCACCGACCAGCACAGGGTCGTCGACATCCAGGGCGCCCAGATGCAGCACGCCTGGCTGCACTGCCCGTCCGCGCCCATGACCCAGCGACCCCTGCCCGAGGACAACGCCACCGAGGACCGGTGGCACGAGATCTACGACGCCGCCGAGGACTTCAAGCGCCACTGGGCCTTCGACCGCAAGGAGTCCGGGCTGTCCACCACTCTGACGTCCAAGTGGATCTGCCCCGCCGCCGCCGGACGCGTCGGCTGCTACGCCCGCCCCGACACCGTCCAGGGCGCCATCGACCTCAACATGCCCCTGATCACCCCGCCGCAGGACTGGGCCAACCGCCCCTGCTGCATCCGCAAGACCATCGACTTCACCCCCAGCCTCCGCGACCCGAACCACCAACGCAAGATCGCCCAGCGCGACTACGTCGCCACCCGCCGCTGGCGGCAGCGCACCAACCTGCGCACCCTCGTCGAAGGCACCTTCGGGATCCTGAAGAACCCCAGCCGACAGCGTCTGCGCCGCGGGCAGAACCGCCTGCCCGGCCTCGCCATGGCGACCCTCGTCGCCGCCGTGAAGATCTCCGTCTTCAATGAAGAGCAGCTCCGCCTGTGGCACGCCCGCACCGAGGACGGCCCCGTCGACCACCCTCTTCTCCAGCCCGACCAGCCCGACTGGGGCTATCGCAACCTCACCCAGGACGAGTCCGAAGCCATCGACCGCCAGCACCTGACGCTGCCTGCGGGGGCGCGTTCCATCGCAAAGCCGGCGGCTTGAGCTCGGCGCGGCGCTCCAGGGCGTGTCGCCCGGTGCCCTAACCTCCACCCTGGAGGGGCTACATGGCACCGATTCAGCTGGACAACACGCTCGTCGTCGGCATTGCCTCGAGCGCTCTGTTCGATCTCACCGAGTCCGACGGGGTCTTCCGAGCGAAGGGCGAGGCGGAGTACCGGAAGTACCAGGAGGAGAACCTCCACAACACGCTGGACCCCGGCGTGGCGTTCACCTTCATCAAGCGTCTCCTCTCGCTCAACGACTTGGCCGACACCCCGGGCGACCCGCTCGTCGAGGTCATCGTGCTGTCACGCAACGACCCGGACACGGGTCTTCGCGTCATGAAGTCGATCGAGACGCACAAGCTCGCGATCACCCGAGCCGTCTTCATGCAGGGTCGATCGCCGCACAGGTTCATGCCCGCGTTCAACATGTCGCTGTTCTTGTCCGCAAGTGCGGACGACGTTCGAGAGGCAGTCGGCGAGGGCCTGCCCGCGGGCCAGGTGCTGCCGTCGCTTACCGTCGAGGACGGCTCGAAGGACCTACGCATCGCCTTCGACTTCGACGGTGTCCTCGCGGATGACGCCTCTGAGAGCGTGATGCAGGCAGATGGACTTCCCGCCTTCCATGCGCACGAGGTCGCGAACCTCACGGAACCTCACAACCCGGGGCCGCTCAAGCGATTCCTCGAAGCAGTCAACCGCATCCAGGACCACGAGGAGGCGAAGCGACTTCGCGATCCTGAATACCGCATCCGCGTGCACGTCGCGCTCGTCACGGCGCGCAACGCACCCTCACACGAGCGCGCGATGGCGAGCCTCAAGCAGTGGGGCGTTCGCGTCAATGACGCGTTCTTCCTCGGCGGCGTCGAGAAGGCGCGAGTACTCGAGATTCTCAAGCCGCACATCTTCTTCGACGACCAACGCGGCCACCTCGCCAACGCCGCCAAGGTCGCGCCCAGCGTGCACGTGCCCTTCGGCGTGATCAACCAGCAGCACGCCGACATCGTCGCGTCCGAGACCTCGAGCCCACCGTCCTGAACGTCCTGCGCAGAAGACAAGTGAGGCCCGCCCCCAGCAGGGGACGGGCCTCATCGCAATCTACGAAGAATGCTCTCGCATTCTACGAAGACCTCATGGTGGAGGTGGCGGGAATCGAACCCGCGTCCGATGACGTGGAACCAGGACTTCTCCGGGCGCAGCTCGCTGCGCTCTTTCTCAGCCCTCGCGATCTAGCAAGCGTGTCGCGAAAGCGGGCTCAGTTGTCTAAGAGTCCCCACAGCCCCGACAACGAAGGCTGTGAGCAGTGGCTCTCTAGATGACGCCAGTTACCGAGTCGAGAGCACTCTCGGGCTGACGGACTTCAGGACTCGCTCAGGCGGCGAGTGCGAAGTCGGTGCGCTTGGAATCGGCACCTATTGGTTTGCGCGGATCGTTAACGAGATAACCGTGCGTCCTCGGCCCGCTTCTCCTGGCTGAACGACCACCGTCGAAACCGATCACCCCCATGTGCAGTTATCAACCGCACGACTGCCCCGGGGGGCGGACGTGCACTGTCAGTCTACGTGAGAACGCGCCAGACGTCGCCAAGATTCCCTCGGACGGGTCCGGGCCGCCTCCATCACCACCAGCGCAGACGGCCCGGCGCGCCGTCCACACCTCTCGCCCACGCACCACCTGTCGCGTTCCCCGCGCGCGATGAGCCGCCGAGCGCCACTATGCACGGAGTGTCCGCGCCGATCCCCCCGAGGTGACCATGTCCGACCCCGATGAGACACCCAGTGGCGACCGCAACGAGACCCCGACGGAGCGGATGGACCGCAACTGGAACGAGCTGCTCCAGGAGCTGCGCGTCACCCAGACCGGCGTGCAGATCCTCACGGGGTTCCTGCTGACGGTGCCGTTCCAGCAGCGGTTCGCCGACCTGGACGCCTACCAGCGCAACCTGTACTTGGAGCTGGTGGTGCTGGCGGTGGTGACGACCGGCCTGATCGTGGCGCCGGTGAGCGTGCACCGGATCTTGTTCCGCAAGCGGTTGAAGCGGGAGCTGGTGACGGCGGCCGATCGGTTGGCACGGGCGGGTTTGGCGACGTTGGCGCTGGTGCTGTCGGGGACCACGATGCTGCTGTTCGACGTGGTGGTGGGGCGCACCGAGGGGATCATCGCGGGGGCCACGGTGCTGGTGGCGCTGACGATGCTGTGGCTGGTGGTGCCGCTGCGCCTGGCCAGGCTGGCCGGGGAGTCACGCCCGGGCCAGTAGCGGGTCGACAAGCCAACGAGACGAGTTCACCCGGCGACACGCTTGCAAAAGCCGAGATCGTCATAGTTCCCACCTATTGTCATCCGATGATCTTTTTCGGTTGGGGCCGCAAGAACAAGACGCAGCAGCTCGGCACGCATCAGGCGTTGATTTTGAGTTTCAACTACTTCCACCTCTTCTGGCTTTTCCGCGTGGCTTTCGGGCTCAGGTACAGCGTCGCCACCCTCACGGACGAGGGTTGGGCCACCCGCCCGTTGTCCCCTGCCGAGGTCGAGGCGGGAGGCCCCACGACTGAGTTGACGCTGCACTGGTGGTGGCGCTTCGGCCTGCTCATCGCGATCGCGGCCGTCGTCGTCATCGCGACGCTCGCCTCGATCACCTGACGGGACCGGGACTACTCCCCGGCCGCCAGCACATCCGCGAGCGCATAGGACACCGGCTCCTCGAGTTGCTCGTAGGTGCACGAGGACGGGTCGCGGTCGGGCCGCCACCGCCGGAACTGAGCGACGTGCCGGAACCTGTCGCCCTCGAGGTGGTCGTAGCCGACCTCGACCACCAGCTCGGGGCGTAGCGGGATGAACGAGAGGTCCTTGCCGGCGCTCCAGCGGCTCTGCTCGGACTCGCGGGGGGTGCGGCCCGCGGCGTCGTAGTTCCACGGGTGGTCCTCGAGCGAGGTGACCAGCGGGGCGAGCTCGGTGACGAGCTCGCGGCGCCGGGCCATCGAGAACGCGGCGGCGACACCGACGGACGCGAGTACACCCGCGGAGGTGTAGAGGCCGAGCAGCAGGGAGCCCACGGCGTCGTCGCCGGACTTGTGCGGGCGGTACCCGGCGACCACGCAGTCGGCGGTGCGCTCGTGCTTGACCTTCGACATGACCCGCTTGCCGGGCTCGTAGAGCAGGTCAGCCCGCTTCGCGACGACCCCGTCGAGCCCGGCGCCCTCGAAGCTCTGGAACCAGTCGGCGGCGACGGCCTCGTCGTCGGTCTGCGCAGTGACATAGACCTGGGGGTTGGGTCTGACGATCTGCTCCATCAGGGCCCGGCGTTCCGCGAACGGCTTGCCGGTCAGGTCGGTGTCGTCCAGGGCGAGCAGGTCGAAGAGGATCAGCAGCGCGGGCGTCTCCCGGGAGAGCAGTCGCACGCGCGAGGCGGCAGGGTGGATGCGCTGTTGGAGGGCGTCCCAGTCCAGCCCCCCAGTGGTGGCGGACGGGACGACGATCTCCCCGTCGACGACGCACCGTTCAGGCAACTGTGCCAGTGCCGCGTCCACGATGTCGGGGAAGTACCGCTGCATGGGGCGCGTGTTGCGGCTGCCGATCTCCACCTCGTCGCCATCCCGGAAGACGATCGCGCGGAAGCCGTCCCACTTGGGCTCGTACAACTCCCCCGCGGGGATCGCCGGCACGGACTTGGCCAGCATCGGGTCCACCGGCGGCATCACAGGCAGGTCCATCGGCCCAGTGTGGCCCGCACTCCGCACGCTGGCCACAGGTGGCCTCCGGGCCTACACCGGCCCGAACGCCAGCACGCAGTTCTGCCCGCCGAACCCGAACGCGTTGGTCACGGCGTGCCGCACGCGCTGCTCCCGGGCGACGCCGGGCACGTAGTCGAGGTCGCATTCGGGGTCGGGCGTCGTGTAGTTGATGGTCGGCGGGATGACGCCCTCGACGATGGACATCGCGCACAGCAGCGACGCCAGCGTCCCGGCGGCGCCGATGAGGTGCCCGGTCATCGACTTGGGCGCCGTGACCGACAGGCCGTCGGCGTGCGCTCCGAAGACCTGCCGCAGGGCAGCGGTCTCGGTGCGGTCGTTGGCCAGGGTGGAGGTGCCGTGCGCGGCGACCAGCTCGATGTCCGACGGGTCGAGGCGCGCTCGGCGCAGCGCTTGCGCGATGGCCTGTGCGGCGTACTTCCCGGTGGGGTCGGGGGCGACGATGTGGAACGCGTCGGAGGTCATCGCGCCGCCCAGCACCTCGGCGTAGACGCGCGCTCCGCGGGCCCGGGCGTGCGACAGCAGCTCCATCGCGCAGACCACGGCGCCCTCGGAGAACACGAAGCCGTCGCGGTCGGCGTCGAAGGGCCGGCTGGCCTCCTGCGGGGAGTCGTTGTTGCGGGAGAGCCCGCGCATGGTGGTGAGCCCGGCGAACATCACGGGGGTGATGGCGGCGTCGGTCCCACCGGCGATGACGACGTCGGCCTCACCGGACAGCAGGGTCCGGCGGGCGTCGAGCAGGGCGGCGGTCCCGCTGGCGCAGGCGAGCGCGGACGCGTTGACGGGGCCGTGCACCCCCAGGTCGATCGCCACCTCGCAGGCCGCCATGTTGGTGAGCGACGACGCGACGAAGCTGGGGCTGATGGCCCGGATGCCCTCCATGCCGTACGCCTCGGTGGCCTCCTGGATCTCCGGGTAGCCGGAGACGGCGCTGTTGATGACGATCCCGGCGTCGACGTCGTCGAGCGTCGGCCCGAGTCCCGCGTCGGCCACCGCCTCGCGCGACGCCGCGACCGCGAGCTGGGAGGCGCGGGAGGAGCGCTTGAGCCGTTTGAAGGGCAGCAGCGCCGCCGGGTCGAAGCCGCGCACCTCCCCCGCGATGCGGGTCGGGAAGTCGGAGGCGTCGAATGCCGTGATCTTGTCGATGCCGGATCGGCCCTCCAGCAGCCCCGCCCAGGTCTCGGGCCAGGAGTTGCCCAGCGGGGTGAGGGCGCCCATCCCGGTGATGACCACCCGTCGATCGTCAGCCACGGTGGTCCGCGTCCACAACCGCCGGGCCGACCCCGGCCGACGGCGACTCGAGCAACCCGTCCCGCTCGTCCCGCACCGCCTGCTCGACGACCTTGAAGTGCATCTTCTTGCCCGTCGCGGTCAGCGGCACCTCGTCCACGAACCGGTAGGCGCGCGGCCGCTTGAAGTCCGCGAGCGCGTCATGCCCCCGGCAGAACGCGTCCAGCTCGTCGACGGTCACCGTCCCGTCGCGGCGGATCACGTACGCGACGATCCGCTGCCCCCACTGGTCGTCCGGCAGCCCCACCACCACGGCGTTCGCGACATCGGGGTGGTCCGCGAGCGCGGCCTCGACCTGCACGGGGTGCACGTTCTCCCCGCCGGAGATGATCATGTCGTCCTTGCGGCCCAGGATCGTCACGTACCCGTCGGCGTCCCACGTGGCCATGTCCCCGGGGTAGAGCCACCCGTCGTGGAACTTCTCCTCCTCGAGGCCCGGCAGGTTCACGTAGCTGTAGCCGGACTTGGGCGAGCGCATGATCAGCTCGCCGGCCTCGACGCCGTCCTGCGCGGCGAGCTCGTCGGGTGCGGCGCGCCGGTCCTCGAAGACCTTGACCACGGCGACGTCGTCGTCGGTGCACGCCCGCCCGGCGGTGCCCGCGTGCTCGGGCAGGTCCTCGGGCCGCAGGAAGGTGTTCCAGAACGCCTCGGTGGTGCCGTATCCGTTGAAGATCCGCGGCGTGAGCACCTGCTGGTAGCGCAGCGCCGCGGCGCGGTCCAGGGGCGCGCCCATCGTGACGATGCCGTTGAGGGAATTGAGATCGCGCGGCTCCCGCTCCTGCTCGGCGGCGAGCAGCTCGAGCGTGGTGGGCGCGCCGATCAGGAAGGTCAGGGCGTGCTCCCCCACCCAGTCGAGGACTGTGGCCGCGTCGAACGCGCGCAGCGGGACCACGCTGGCGCCGATGTAGAACGCGGGCGTCGGCCCCCCGGAGTGCAGTCCGCCCCGGTGGAACCAGGGGGTCATGTTGAGGCTGCGGTCGTTCGGGGTGAGCGGGAAGTGCATGATCACGTCGTGGGCGGACATCACCTCCACGACGGACGGCAGCGCCACACCCTTGGGCATCCCAGTGGTGCCCGAGGTGTACAGCCGGGTCGTCTCCTCGTACGTGGAGAAGTCCTCGGGCAGCGCGGGCGCCCCGCCGCCGGACTGTGCGAGCGCGGCGTCGAAGGTGTGCGCGCCGTTGCCGCCCGGCCCCACCACCAGCACTGCGGGCGAGGTGGCCGCCAGGTCGAGGGCCCGCTGCGCGGCGGGGGCGCACTCCTGGTCGTAGACGAACACGACCGGCATGCTGTCGCGCAGGATGTGCGCGATCTCGGCGGGGGCCAGCCGGTAGTTGACCGGCACGCTGACCGCGCCGAGCCGGTGCGTCGCCAGGTACAGCAGCGCGAACTCGACGCCGTTGTAAAGCTGGAAGACCACCGGGTCGCCGCGGCCGACACCCCGCTCCATGAGCATGGTCGCGGTGCGGTCCACATCCTCGCCGAGCTGGCGGTAGGTCCACGTCCGCCCGCTCGCCGGGTCGGTGACGGCCACGCTGCCGCCATACCGCGCCACGTTGCGCCGGAACCCGGCGGCGTAGGTCAGCTCGCGCTCGAAGTACTGCTGGAACCGGGTCGGGTCGTAGCTCACGGTGCGGGTCCTCTCGGGTCGTCAGCCGGGCACGTGTCAGTCCCGGCGTGGTCGCTCCGGGAGGGCGATCGGCGCTGTCGCGTCGACGTGGAACGGCGGCGCGGTGAGGGACAGGCCCCCGTCCACCACGAGGGTCTGGCCGGTGATGTACTCCGAGTCGGGTGAGAGCAGGAACTCGACGGTCGCGGCCATCTCGTCGGCGGTGCCCGCGCGGCGCTTGGGGATGCGGGACAGCACGCTCTCGATCGGCGGGATGCCGTCCATCGAGTAGTAGTAGTCGAGCGAGTCCGACTCGATGAGGCCCCCGCTGACGGCGTTCACGTTGATGCCGTAGCCGGCGAGCTCCACGGCCATGAACCGCACGAACGCCTCGACGGCCGCCTTGTACGAGCCGAGCGCCGCATAGGTGGGGAACGCCCGGATGCTGCCGTAGCTGGTCAGCGCGACGATGCGCCCGCCCCGGTCCATGAGCTTCACGGCCTCCTGCGTGCCCAGCACGAACGGCCGCACGTTCACGGCGTACGCCCGGTCCAGGTGGTGCGGCTTGAGGTCGACCACATGCTTGAACGCGGCGGCGGCTGCGCTGTTGACGAAGTAGTCGAGCCGGCCGTACTCCTCGGCGACGGTGTCGAAGAGGCTGGCCACCTCCTCCGGGTGCTCCACGTCGGCCCGCACGGCGAAGCCTCCGCCGCCCAGCCGCTTGAGCTCGCGCACCACGTCGTCGGCCAGCTCGTGGTTCTTGCGATACCCGACCACCACCTGGCAGCCGCGCTCGGCCAAGCGCTCGGCCACCCGGCGCCCGATCCCCCGGGACCCCCCGGTCACCAGCGCGATCTTGTCGTTGCTCTGCTCCACGTCGTCTCCCCTGCCCCTGGTACGCCGACCTGGTCAGTCTGGCCTGGCGCCGCCCACGGTGGCTATACCGAAACCGTGAGGAACAGGTTGAACAGGTGCGGGTGGTGGGCGTGCACCAGCACCGCGAACACCACCGCGTCGAACAGCAGGTGCACCACCAGCACGTACGTGAGCGATGCCGTCTTGGCGTAGGTGAGCCCCTGCACCAAGGCGAATGGCACGGTGAGCAGCGGCCCCCACTCCTGGTAGCCGAGCTCCCACAGGAACGAGACGAAGACCGCCGCCTGCAGCACGTTCGCCGTCCACATCGAGAAGTGGCGGCGCAGCAGCGCGAACACGGTGCAGATGAAGAACAGCTCGTCCCACGTCCCCACGGCCGCGACGCCGACGAACAGCCGCGCGATCTCCCCCGAGCCGTCGAGCGCCGGCCAGTTCTGCCACACGCCAGAGGTGAGGAAGTACCAGGGCAGCACCACATACCCGGCGACCACCACCACGATCAGATACGTCCAGTGCACCCGGGTCCACGGGCGGCCGACCCGCCACGGGAACGTGATCGCGTCATGCCGCAGCCACCACCGCGACAGCGCGAACGGGACAGCCACCGCGAGCGAGAGCACCACGGCGAACTTGGCGATGCCCGCATTCGACAGGTCCGCCCTCAACGAGATGGCGCTGATGATCCCCATGCCGACGCCGATCAGCGTCAGGTCCGCCCCGAGCGCGCGGTCCACCGCCCAGCCGAGCAGCACGCCCGCGATGAGCGGCAGGTAGGCGATGGGGCGCAGGTGGATCGCGAACAGCAGCACCGCGGAGCCGCAGACCAGCGCGGCGGCGAGCAGGCGGCCCGCGGCCGCCAGATGGCCGGTCGGCTGGATCCGCAGCGGCGCGGACCCGTGCAGGGTGTCGGTCACAGCGGTACCTTGCCGCACCTCGGCAACTGCGACCAGCCGGGCGCGCCCTCCGGATCGCCGCGCGGGCGCCCACACGAGAGAGTGGGGAATGTGACCAACCGTCTCGCGGCCAGCACCAGCCCCTACCTGCAGCAGCACGCGCAGAACCCGGTCCACTGGCAGGAGTGGGGCGAGGACGCCTTCGCCGAGGCCCGACGCCGCGACGTCCCGTTGCTGGTGTCGATCGGCTATGCGTCCTGCCACTGGTGCCACGTCATGGCGCATGAGTCCTTCGAGGACGAGGGCACCGCCGCGTACATGAACGAGCACTTCGTCAACGTGAAGGTCGACCGCGAGGAGCGGCCCGATGTGGACGCCGTGTTCATGGCCGCGACGCAGGCCACGACGGGGCAGGGCGGTTGGCCGATGACGGTCTTCACCACCCCCGACGGCCGCCCCTTCTACTGCGGCACCTACTTCCCACCGCAGCCGGTGGGCGGGTTGGCGTCCTTCCGGCAGGTGCTCGAGGCCGTGGCAGACGCGTGGAGGACGCAGCGCGCCGACCTGGAGCACAACGCTGGCCTCCTCGGTGACGCGCTCGGCTCCCGGCCTGCCGTCGGCCCGGGCCAGGGCCCGCTGTCGGACGCCGCCCTGGAGGCCGCCACCGCCGCCGCCCGCGACGAGGTCACCGGCGACTACGACGCCCAGAACGGCGGCTTCGGCGCCGCGCCCAAGTTCCCGCCGTCGCTGGTGCTCGAGTGGCTGCTGCGCCGGGCCGCGCGCGCACACGACATCGTCGCGATGGACATGGCCGAGCACACGCTCACGGCGATGGCCCGCGGCGGGATGGCGGATCAGATCGGCGGCGGCTTCGCGCGGTACTCGGTGGACGGGCGCTGGACCGTGCCGCACTTCGAGAAGATGCTCGAGGACAACGCGCTGCTGCTGCGCGTGTACCTGCACTGGTGGCGCGCGACGGGCTCGGCGCTCGCGCTGGACGTCGTGGAGCGAACCGCCCGGTGGATGACGCGCGCGCTGCACACCGACCAGGGCGCCTTCGCCTCCTCCCTCGACGCCGACACCGACGGGGTGGAGGGCCTCACCTACGTGTGGACGCCCGCGCAGCTCGTCGAGGTGCTGGGCGAGGAGGACGGGACGTGGGCCGCCGAGGTCTACGCGGTCACCGAGGCGGGGACCTTCGAGCACGGGACGTCGGTGCTGCAGCTGAGGCACGATCCCGGCGCCGACGCCGCCGAGCGGCTGGCCTCCGTGCGCCGCCGCCTGCTCAAGGCCCGCCGCGCACGCCCCCAGCCGGCTCGCGACGACAAGGTCGTCGCAGCCTGGAACGGCCTGGCCATCGCAGCGCTGGCCGAGGCTGGCGCCATGCTGGGCCACCGGCAGTGGGTGGGGGCCGCCCTGCGCGCCGCGGCGCTGCTCGACACCGTCCACCTGCGCACCGAGCCCACCGGCCCGGACGGGGCGCCGCAGACCCGGCTCCTGCGCACCTCCCGCGACGGTGTGGCCGGCTCCGCGCCGGGCGTCCTCGCCGACTACGCCCACGTGGCCGAGGGGTTCTTGACCCTGTACTCCGCGACCGACGACGAGCACTGGTACGTGCGCGCAGGCGAGCTCCTGGAGACAGTCCTGACGCGCTTCGCCGACGGCGAGGGCGGCTTCTTCGACACCGCTGACGACCGCACCGACCCGGTCCTCGCCCGCCTGCAACGCCCCCAGGAGATCGCCGACGGTCCCGCGCCCTCAGGCCAGTCGGCCGCCGCCGGTGCGCTGCTCGCCTACTCGGCGCTCTCCGGCTTCGCCCGCCACCGCCAAGCGGCGGAGCTCGCGCTGGCGGCCCCGCTGGCCATCGCGCCCCGGGCGCCCCGGGCCTGCGGGTGGGCGCTCGCCACCGCTGACGCGATGCTGGACGGCCCGGTGCAGGTGGCCGTCGTCGGGCGCGGCCTCGACCCGTCCACCGCCGAGCTCGCCCAGGTGGCCTGGCGTTCCACGGCGCCGGGCCACGTGCTCGCGGTGGGCGACCCGGAGCGCATGGAGGTCGTCGGCACGCGGGTGCCCCTCTTGGAGGGCCGGACCCTGGTCGACGGCCTCGCCGCCGCCTACGTGTGCCGGGGGTTCGTGTGCGACCTGCCGACCACCCAGCCCGCACAGCTCGCGCGGTCGCTCGGTGGCGGGGCCACCGCGGCGGGCGCACGATGAGGTATGGACGAACTCCACCTTCTCCACCGCGTCAACGCGGACAAGATCACCTCGCTCGTGACCCAGGTGGGCGACCGCTGGGACACGCAGACTCCCTACGCCGACTGGACTGTCCGCGACCTCGTCAACCACCTCACCGCTGAGCAGCTGTGGGCCCCTGAGCTGCTGGCCGGGCGCAGCGTCCAGGAGATCGGCCACCGCTTCGAGGGGGACGTGCTGGGGAGCGAGCCCCTCGCCGCCTGGAGGCTGGCCGTCGAGGCGGCACTCGCGGCCTTCGCGGAGCCTGGGGCCCTCGACCGCTCGGTCCACTTCGGGGACAAGTCCCTGACCGCCGCCGAGTACCTCGATCAGATGGTCACCGACCTGGCCCTGCACAGCTGGGACCTGGCGACGGCCATCGACGCCGACGCCGACATCGACCCCGCGACGGTGGACCGCCTGCTCGTGGAGTGGACTGGCCGCGCCGAGGAGTCCCTGCGCGGGCCCATGTTCACCGGACCCGACGAGCCGCCTCAGCCCATCGACGTCTCCGACGAGGAGGAGGCTCAGACCCGGCTGCTGGCCCTGTTCGGCCGGCGCGCCTGAGGCTCACCAGCCCCCGCCGCCACCGCCACCACCGCCGCCGCCGGAGAAGCCGCCCCCGCCCGAGAAGCCCGAGTCGCCCGACGACCCGGGAGTCGCGGACAACGACGTCGTCGCGACCTGGCTGAACCGTTCCAGGTTGCTGCCGAATGCCGCGTACGAGACCCAGAACGCCCCTGTGTGCCCGTACGACCCGACGTACCACTCAGGCTCGGCCACGGCTCCGCCCTGGGCGGCGAGCGTGCCGAAGACCCGCGCCCACCGCTCGGTGAGCCCGAAGACGATCGCGTACGGCAGGTAGCGGGAGAAGACGTCCACGCCCTCCTCGAACCTGAGCTGCTCCGCCTCGGCGGTGGCCAGGTACTGCTGGAAGCCCCGCGCCTCGGCGAGGACCGCGGTGCCGTCGGCGGTGCGCGCAGGCGCCGCGTTCGCCATCAACAGCACTGTGACGCCGACGAGGCCGAGCGCGACGGGCGGCAGGAACGCGCCGGAGACCTCGAACATCAGGGCCGCGACCCCCAGGGCGCCGGCCAGGGCGATCAGCCCCAGGCCCGCCCAGCGCCAGTGCATGCGCACGACCGCCGGTGAGGTGCGGAACCAGCCGCGGGCGATGACCTCCTCGTACAGGCCGCTCTGCACCGAGGCCAT
Source organism: Cellulomonas cellasea (assembly GCF_030372105.1). Lineage (GTDB taxonomy): Bacteria > Actinomycetota > Actinomycetes > Actinomycetales > Cellulomonadaceae > Cellulomonas_A > Cellulomonas_A cellasea_A. Next base: position 311,281 of record NZ_JAUDBQ010000002.1, read on the forward strand.
CGTCGCCGCGAAGGTGGTCTTCAGCTCCGAGAGCGCGACCTCGGAGCGGCCCGTGAACAGGCCGTCGTACAGGCTGCGCTCGAAGTCGATCAGGCCCTCCGCGTCCCGCAGCCGCACCAGCGTCCAGTCCTTCGGCTTCTTGCCCGGCTTGCTGCGCGGCACCTCCTCGATGCGCAGGTAGCCGCGGACCGCCAAGTCGATCAGCGTGGCCGTGACGTCCTTCGGGTGGGCGACCTCGTCGAGCAGCGTGCCGAGCTCGCCGGGCCGGACCCCCGCCGGCGGGGCGAACTGCACAGCGACGGGCGCCCGCCGGTCACGGAAGCCGACGGCCGGCTCCGCGCCGTCGACGGGCATGAGGCCCGGGGTGAGGCCCAGGTAGGCCCGGTCACGGCCGCGCGTGCGCACCCGGTGGGTGGCCAGGCCGATGCCCCCGACGCCCACCAGCAGCGCGAGCGAGCCGGTCAGCGGGGTCGGCGTCAGCACGTCCACCGGCTCCGGGCGCTCCTCGAACACGGGCGCGGCGTCGACGAGTGTGCCCACGGGCCAGCCGACGGCGACGGTGAGCTGGTCCCGCACCGGCACCGCCGCCTGCGTGAACGTCGCGGCGTCTGCGGCCACGTCGACCCCGTCGCAGGATGCCTCCGAGCCGGCGGGTCCCGCGTAGCAGGCGGCCTGCAAGATCTCCGCAGGACCGGTCACTGTGACGCTGACGTGCGCGAGCGGGATCTCCCAGTCGGCGCCGATCGCGTTCCAGTTGAGCTCGTCGACCTGCGCGCCCGTGGCGGTGTCGGTGACGTCCGGGTTGGGCATCCCGGAGACGGTGTAGCCGATGCGGTACGTGTGCACGCCGTCGACGTCGCCGACGTCCGGGTCGCCCACCCGCACCACCAGCGCGTCCGACCGCTCGTCGAGGTTGACGTCCGCGGGGGCGCCCGACGGGCTGGACGCCGTCACGTCGTCGATCGTGTAGACGCGGTCGCGGTTCTCCCCGGCGTCCATGCGGGTCGGCCACGACAGGTACGGGCCGTGCCCCGGCTCGTCGCCGAACGCGAAGTCGAAGTCCAGCTCGACGCGCATCGTGCCGTCCTCGGCGACGGCCACCTGCGCGTCGTACCGGAGGATCTGCCGGCCCGTCGTCTCGGCCGAGGCGCGCGAGGCCCAGGGGCCCACGAGGAGCGCCACAGCCACGAGCACGGCGCCGGCGAGCGCCAGGGCGCGCGCTCCCCGCTCCCCCGCGCGTCGTCGGGCGGGGGTGGAGTCGTGGATCACCTAGAGGTCTCTCTTCTCGCGAATCGCCCGGTGGGCCTCGAGGTTGTCCTGACGCTCACGCAGCGCCTGGCGCTTGTCGTACTCGCGCTTGCCGCGCGCCAGGGCGATCTCGACCTTGGCCCGGCCGTCGAGGAAGTACAGCGACAGCGGGATGATCGTCTGGCCCTTGGCCCGCACCTTCATGTCGAGGCGGTCGATCTCCGAGCGGTGCAGCAGCAGCTTGCGCTTGCGCCGCGGCGCGTGGTTGGTCCAGGTGCCCTGCGTGTACTCGGGGATGTGCACCCCTTCGAGCCACGCCTCCCCGTTCTCCACCTCGCACCAGCCGTCCACCAGCGACGCCCGGCCCGCGCGCAGCGCCTTGACCTCGGTGCCCGTGAGCACCACTCCCGCCTCGAAGACGTCCTCGATCAGGTAGTCGTGACGTGCCTTCTTGTTGGACGCGACGAGCTTGCGCCCAGTGTCCTTGGCCACGACCTCCCCTTCCTCGCCTCACCGCATGCTGCTGGGCAGCACGCGCTCCAGTTCCCGGTCGTCGAGCCTACCGCTCGGAAGACATCCGGCCCGAGTCCTTATCGCCGCGGCGAGGTGTCGGGGCGTTCGGCACAGAGGCTCAGAGGCCCAGCAGCGGGCCCGGGTCCTGCGTGGCGCCGTTCACGTACACCTCGAGGTGCAGGTGGCATGCCGCCGACGTCCCCGTGTTGCCCGAGTAGCCCAGCAGCGTGCCCTGCTCCACGCGCTGGCCAGCCCCCACCACGAAGCTGGTCATGTGGTTGTAGCTCGACATCAGCGAGCTGCCGTTGACCAGCCCGTGGTCGAGCATCACCTGGTTGCCGAAGCCGTACCGGTACCGGGCCCACTGCACAGTGCCGGCGCGCCCCGCGTAGATCGGGTTGCCGCAGTAGGTGCGCAGGTCGATGCCGGCGTGCAGCCGCACGTACCCGAGCGTGGGGTGCAGGCGCATGCCGTAGTTCGACGTGACGTACATCGGCTTGATGCTGGTGGGGTTCGCGAACAGGCTCCCGGAGACCGGGCCGGCCGGCGTCTGCGGCTTGCCCGCCGCGGCGGCCGCGGCGGCGTCGGCGGCCCGCTGTGCCTCGGCGATCGCGGCGAGCTCGGCGGTGATCTTCGCGGCCTCCGCGTCCGCGGCTGCTGCCTCGGCCTCGGCGGCGGCCTTCTGGTCCTCGATCTGCGCCTTCTTGGCGGCCTGCTCGACGATGAGCTGCTCGATCTCGTTCTTGCGATCCTCCGCCTGGGCCCGCGCCGCGTCCGCCTCGACGACCTTCTGATCGGCCTCGGCCTTGAGCTCCTGGATGCGGCCGCGCACCGCCTCCAGCCGCGCCTGGCTGTTGACGTTCTGGGCTTGCAGCGTGCGCATCTCCTCCAGGGTGCTGGTCTGCGTGCGCAGCGCCGTGCTGACCAGGCCGTACTGCTCGATGAAGTCCTCGGTGCTCTCCGCGCCCAGCACGACGCCCATGCTCGACGCCGCGCCGCGGCCCTTGTACGCCTCACGGGCCATCTGCCCGATCGACTCGCGGATCTGGGTGGCCCGCGCCGTGTCCTGCTCGATCGTCGTGCCGATGGACGTCTCCTGGTCCTGCGCGTCCTGCAGGCGGGCCGCGACGAGCGTGGCCTCCCGCTGCGAGCGCTCCAGTGACGCCTCGGCCTCCGCCAGCTCGAACTGGGCCTGGGGCATCCGCGCCTCCATGGCCTGCAGGTCCAGCAGCGCCTGGCTCAGCTCAGCGCTCAGGCCCTCGAGCGACGCGGCGAGCTGCTCACGCTTCGCGGCGTTCTCCCGCTCGAGCTTCTTCGCGGCGGCCCGCTTGTCGGACAGCGTGTCGGCGATCGCCGGGCCGCCCACGGTCGTCAGCGCGGCGAGGGCTCCCACCAGCACGAGTGCGAGCATCCTGCTCAGCGCACGAGGTCGTCGGCTCATGTGATCACACCTTGGTGTAACGGCTCAGGGTCACCAGCGAGGCGATGGCCGCCAAGCCGATGGCCACGACGGCCAGGAACGGCGCGATGACCATCACATCGGCCGTCGTGACGTACGGGATCCAGGTCAGCGAGTTCCCCAGCCAGTCCGCGATCAGATAGTGCACGCCCGCCCACAGCGCCCCCACGGCGAGCGCGGCGCCCAGCGTCGCGGCGATGGCGCCCTCGAGCATGAACGGCAGCTGGATGAACATGTTCGAGGCGCCGACCAGCCGCATGATCCCCGTCTCGCGGCGGCGGCTCATCGCGGACAGCCGGATCGTCGTGGTGATCAGCAGCATCGCCGCCAACAGCATCACCGCGGCCAGCCCCACCGACAGCAGCGTCGCGCGGTTCAGCACCAGGAACAGCGAGTCGAAGAGCTTGCGCTGGTCCTGGACCTCCTCGACGCCCTGCCGCCCGGACAGCACGTCGGCCACCACCTGGTACTTCGTGGGGTCGGCCAACTTGATCCGGAACGACGAGCTCATGTCGTCGGCTGTCGTCTCCTCCGCCCACCACTGGTCGGAGTACATCTTCTGGAAGGACTCGTACGCCTCTTCCTTCGTCTCGAAGTACACCTTCTCGACGTACGGCCCGATGTCCGCCGACGCCAGCTCGGCCTCGATGGCGCCCTTCTGGTCGTCCGTGACCTCGCCGCCCGCGCACGTCGCCTTCGACGACACCTGCGGGCACAGGTACACCGAGACCTCGACCTTGTCGTACCAGTCGTCCTTCATCGCGCCGATCTGCATCTGCAGCAGCGCCGCGGCGCCCACGAACGTGAGCGAGACGAACGTGACGAGGACGACCGAGATCGTCATCGACAGGTTGCGCCGCAACCCGATGCCAATCTCGGAGAGGATGAACTGAAGTCTCACTGCCGTGCCCCCTCAGCGCGCCGAGCCGTAGACGCCGCGCGACTGGTCCCGGACCAGCTCGCCCGACGACAGCTCGATCACGCGCTTGCGCATCTGGTCGACGATCTCGTCGTCATGGGTGGCCATCACCACGGTGGTGCCCGTCCGGTTGATCCGGTCGAGCAGCCGCATGATGCCCAGCGACGTCGTCGGGTCGAGGTTCCCGGTGGGCTCGTCGGCCAGCAGGATCGACGGACGGTTCACGAACGCGCGCGCGATCGCCACGCGCTGCTGCTCGCCACCCGAGAGCTCATGCGGGCGCCGCTTCTCCTTGCCCGCCAGGCCCACCATCTCGAGGGTGTCCGGCACCGTCGTCAGGATGTGGTGCCGCGGCTTGCCGATGACCTGCAACGCGAACGCCACGTTCTCGAAGACCGTCTTGTTGGGCAGCAGCCGGAAGTCCTGGAACACCGCGCCGATCTGCCGGCGCAGGTGCGGCACCTTCCACGACGACAGCGTCGTCAGGTCCTTGCCGGCGACGAAGACCCGCCCCGCCGACGGCCGCTCCTCACGCAGCACCAGCCGCAGGAAGGTCGACTTCCCCGAGCCCGACGACCCGACGAGGAACACGAACTCCCCTCGCTCGACCTCCAGGGAGACCTGGTCGAGGGCAGGCCTCGCGCCGCGCGCATAGACCTTGGTGACGTTCTCGAATCGGATCACGGCTCGCGGCCAGTCTTCGGGGATGGGAGGGCGGTGCGGCTCTGGCCGCGACGAGCCTAGGCAGCCGCCCCCGACGATCCCCCGCAGACACGCCGCCGGGAACCTGTGAGTGTTCCTACTCGCGGACGTCCTGGCTGCGGCGCCAGCGGATGCCCGCCTCGAGGAAGCCGTCGATGTCGCCGTCGAACACGGCAGCCGTGTTCCCGACCTCGTGCTCCGTGCGCAGGTCCTTGACCATCTGGTACGGGTGCAGCACGTAGGAGCGCATCTGGTCGCCCCAGCTCGCCTTGATGTCGCCGGCCAGGGCCTTCTTCGCGGCGTTCTCCTCCGCCTGGCGCTGCAGCAGCAGCCGGGACTGGAGCACGCGCAGCGCGGCGGCGCGGTTCTGGATCTGCGACTTCTCGTTCTGCATCGACACGACGATGCCCGTGGGGATGTGCGTCATGCGCACCGCCGAGTCGGTGGTGTTGACCGACTGGCCACCCGGGCCCGACGAGCGGAACACGTCGACCTTGATCTCGTTCTCGGGGATCTCGATGGAGTCCGTCTGCTCGATGAGCGGGATGACCTCGACCGCCGCGAAGGACGTCTGCCGACGGCCCTGGTTGTCGAACGGCGAGATCCGCACCAGGCGGTGGGTGCCCGCCTCGACGGACAGGTGCCCGAACGCGTACGGGACCTTCACCTCGAAGGTCGCCGACTTCAGGCCGGCCTCCTCCGCGTAGGACGTGTCCAGCACGGCCGTCGGGTAGCCGTGGCGCTCCGCCCAGCGCAGGTACATGCGCAGCAGCATCTCCGCGAAGTCGGCGGCGTCGACGCCACCGGCGCCCGCGCGGATCGTCACGACGGCCTCGCGCTGGTCGTACTCGCCGGCGAGCAGCGTGCGGACCTCGAGCGCGTCGAGGTCCTTGCGGATCTTCACGAGGTCGGCCTCGGCCTCGGCCAGGGTCTCCTCGTCGCCGCCGTCCTCGGTGGCCATCTCGACGAGCGTCTCGAGGTCGTCGATGCGGCCGCCGAGCTTCTGCACCCGGTCCAGCTCCGCCTGCGTCGCCGACAGGGCCGACGTGATGCGCTGCGCCGCCTCCGGGTCGTCCCACAGATCCGGCGCGGACGCCTTCTCGGACAGCTCGGCGATCTTGGCGTGGAGCACCGTCGGGTCGCTCACCGCCTGGATGGATTCCAGCGTCGTACGGAGGTCGCGGATCTCCGCGGAGAAGTCAGTGGTGGCCACGGCGGTCCAGGTTACCCGCTCAGACTGGACACGCGGCCTGCGCGCCCGCCGTCACCACGCTCGCGCGCTCGACTCCGCCTCGAGCGCGATGCCGTCCGACCACGGCGCCGTGACCCAGCTGATCAGCGCAGGCCGGGTGTACGCGCCGAGCCGCACCACGGCGGTGCGCCCATCTGGCGCCGCGGCCTCTAGCACCTCGACGCGCTCCAGGCCCTCGGTGAGCTCCGGGTGGTCGGCCAGATGCTCGAGCACCGCGCGCCGCACATCCTCGTCGGTGATCGGCACATGCCCCTCGGCCGTCGGGCGCCGGCCCTCCGCGTAGTACCCGGGGTCGGACAGCGCGTCGGAGGCGTTGATGGCCGCCGCGTCCGCCGTCGCCAGCAGCCGCTTGCGGTCCAGGTGCACCCCGGTGGCCGAGACCACGCCGGTGACCAGCAGCAGCGCCAGCACCACGAAGCCGATCGCCAGAACCGACGTCTGCCCGTCCTCCCCCGCCGGCATCCGCCAACGCCTGCTCACGACGCCTCCCGGAACCGGTCCACCGGCGCCACATGCCGAGCGCTGACCGGGATCTCCAACGGGACCTCCTCGCGCACGAACGACGGCACGAACGGCAACGGCACCGCGACGACGACCTCCGCGACGACCTCACTGCCTGGCGCCAGGCACGGCACGCTCGAGCAGTCGAGCGTCAGCGCCTCAGCCGGGTCCACATCGGAGAACCCCTGGTCGCCCAGGGCCAAGCCCACCGCCGCCACCGCGCGGTCGGCGCCCGTCGCCGGGTCGTCCGCCCGGGCGAATGCCCTTCCGGCCTCCCGCGCGGCCCCCTCGACGGCGAACGTCGCCGCCTGCACCCGGCCCAGGACGAGCACCAGGTACACGACGGGGACCAAGAGCAGCAGCGCCACACCCAGGAACTCGACGATGGCGTTGCCACTGTCATCCCCCGCGGCGGCCAGCCGGGCCCGCCACCACGTCACGACGCGCCTCACGGATCCCCCTCGGCGAGCGCATGCCCCACGACGGTGAGCCCACGCCCCGGCCCGAGCAGCCCGGCGACGGGCAGCGGCGCGGTGATCCGCACCTCGACGACGTCCAGCCCGTCGACCTCGGCGCGCCGGGCCGTCACGTCCTGCGCGTAGTCGGCCGACAACGCCGCCGTGACCAGCGCACGCGTCCGCTCGGCGCCGTCCTCCTCGCTGCGGTCCGCGAGCGCGGCGTACCGGGCGCCCTCGGCGGCGCAGTCCACGAGGGTGTTGCGCACGTGCTGGACGAGCGCGAGCTGCAGCACGGCGGCGAACAGCAACGAGGTGAGGGCGCCGACGAGCACGAAGTCGACGATCGCCGAGCCACGCTCACGCTCGGCCACCGCATCCGCCGCCCTCACGTCGGCCGGGGCCGGGGCCGGGGGCGCGCCCACCACCGTCACTCGGGGCCGGTCACGCTCGCGATCGAGGTCTCGAAGAGGTCGGCGAGCAACGGCCCGGCCACCGCCCACAACGCGACCACCAGCCCTGCCGTCATCAGGGTGATCAGAACCCAACCGGGCACGTCCCCCCGGTCGCCCCCCGCCCAGCGCCTTCGACGGGCGGCCCCCGGCGTCGCCTGCGGCGTAGCGGAGCCATCCCCCACGGGTGTGTCCCCACCGTCGGCCTGAATCATCGTCTCGTCGTGCATGGCGCTCTCCTTCATCATTCGACTCCGTCCACATGCGCTCACAGCCCGACCTTGAGCACCGCGATGCTCGGGAACACCGCGAAGACGACCGTCACCGGCAGGATGAGGAACACCACCGGCACCATCATCAGCACCTCCTTGCGGCCGCCCAGCTCCATCAGCCCGCGACGTCGCTGCTCGCGGACGTCCTGCGCCTGGGAGCGCAGCACCTCGGCCAGCGGGGTGCCGCGCTCCACGGCGACGGCCACCCCCTCGGCGAAGCGCGCCAACGCGGCCAGGCCCGTCCGGTCGGCGAGGTTCTCCAACGCGTAGGCCAGCGGTGTCCCGGAGCGGGCGTCCGCGAGGGTGCGGGCCAGCTCGCCGGACAGCTCCCCGTGCGTCGTGCGCACCACCCGCTCCAGCGCGCCGACGGCGCCCTCCCCGGCGCTGACAGACAGCGCGAGCAGTTCGGCGATGGTGGGCAGCTCGGCCAGGAGCCGCTCCTCGCGCGCCGCGATCTCACGGGTGAGCTGATAGTCGCGGAACAGCACACCAGTGGCGCCCGCCACGAGCACCAGGACGAGCAACGGGACCACGCCGGCCGAGCGCCCGGCGGCGATCATCAGGGCCAGGGCCAGTCCCGCCGCGAGGCCGACCACACCCCACACCACCTGGCCGGCGCGGAACTCCTCGACGGTCTCACTCCGCCCCGCGCGCTCGAGCCGGCGGCGCAGCTCGGCGGCAGGCGAGCCGATCCGGGAGACGAAGCGCACCCCGTCGGCCATCACCGGGGCGATGAGCCGCTCGAGCGTCGGGAAGGGGGTGCGGGTGGCCGAGGCGCGCAGGAGGCGCGACCCGGTGCGCTGCGGTCGCAGGTAGGGGGCGAGCCGCTCGTCGAAGGTGATGCGCCGCGCGCCGAGCCGCCACGTCACGAGGGCGAGCCCCAGCCCGCCCAGGGCGCCCACCCCGGCGCCCAGCAGCACGGCGCTCATCGCAGCACCCGCGGGTCCTCGGGCAGGCGCCCGATCCGCACCATGATCAGGTAGGCCGCCACGGAGCAGGCGGCGCCCATGAGCAGCACCAGCGAGCCGGCCACGGAGTTGTAGGCGCTGGCGGCCTCGGTGCGGGTGGCCAGCATCGCGAGCACCACCCACGGCGCCGCGACGGCGAGCCGCGCCGCGTACACCGTCCAGCCCTGCCGGGCCTCGAGCTCGCCGCGGGTGCGCGCGTCCTCGCGCAGGAACCCCGACAGCGTGCGCAACAGGCGGCCCAGGTCGGTGCCGCCCACGTCGCGCGTCAGGCGCAGCGCCTCGATGATCCGGTCCGCGACCGGGTCGGCGAGCCGTGCCTTCAGGTCGTCGAGGCAGTCCCCGAACCTCCCACTGACCCGGTAGTCCTCGGCGAAGGCGGCGAACGGCTCACGCAGCTCCACCGGGCCCCGATCGCCCAGCTGCGCGAGCGCCTCCGGCAGTGACAGCCCGGCCCGGATGCCCGAGCCCAGGTGGTCCACCACCTCCGGCCACACATCGCGCAACCGGATTCGGCGGCGCCGCGCCCTCCCCCTCACCAGCGCGACGGGCGCCCCAGCGGCCATCGCGGCGAAGCAGGCGGCCACCGCCGGCGACCTGGTCAGCGCCACCCCGATCAGCAGCACGAGGGCGCCCAGCCCGGTGCACGCGGTCACCAGCGCGCCCGGAGTCACCTGCGGCGCGCCCGCCTGCACCAGCAGGTCCTGGGTGCGCACCGCCCAGCCGTCGGAGGCCGCCGTCGAACGGCGGGGCGGCGCCCACCACGACCACCACACGCAGCACAGTCCCGCCCCGAGCAGCAGGCCGATCACGACGCCCACGACGCGCCCCTCAGCGCCCGGCGCGCAGCAGCGCGGGCAGGTCGATGCCGGCGATCGCGAACCGCTCGGGATGCGGCGGGTACCCCTCGCCCCGCACGAGCTCCTCACCGCGCAGGTGGAACAGGTCGGCCGTCTCCACGATCCCGTTCTCCACCCGGCCCGGCACCGCGACGATCTCGCGGACCCGGCGCCGGCCCCGCGCGTCCAACCCCAGGTGCACCACGACGTCGATGGCCGCCGCGACGGTCGGCACCACGAAGCGGTCGGAGATGTTCTCCCCCGCGAGCAGCGGCAGCGTGCACAGCTTGGTCAGCGCCTCACGGGCGGAGTTCGCGTGCAGCGTGCACATCCCCGGCACGCCCGCGTTGAGAGCCACCAGCAGGTCCAGCGCCTCCGCCTCGCGGACCTCGCCGATGAGCAGCCGGTCAGGGCGCATCCGCAGCGCCTCCTTGACCAGGCGCCGCAGCGGGATCTCGCCGGTGCCCTCCAGGCTGGGCTGGCGGCACTGCAGGGCCACGACGTCCCGGTGCACGAGCCGCAGCTCGAAGACCTCCTCGCACGTGACGATCCGCTGCCGGGCGGGCACCGAGCCCGCGAGCGCGCCGAGCATCGTCGTCTTGCCCGCCTGCGTCGACCCGGCCACGAGCACGTTGAGCCCCACCCGCACGGCGGCGTCGAGGAAGACCGCCGCCGCGACGGGCAGCGACCCCAGGGCGACGAGGTCGTCGAGCCGTTGCGCGCGGGCCACGAACTTGCGGATGTTGACGGCCCAGTCGCGCCGCGTCACATCGGGGATCACCACGTGCAAGCGCTCGCCACCCGGAAGGCTCGCGTCGACGAACGGGCTGGACAGGTCGAGCCGTCGACCGGACGCCTTGAGCATCTGCTCCACCAGGTCGCGCACCTGCCCGGCGGTGAGGATCGTGGTCGTCAGCTCGGGCTCGCCGCGCCGGGCGACGAACACCTCGGTGGGCGAGTTGATCCAGATCTCCTCGACCTCCGGGTCGTCGAGGTACCGCTGCAACGGCCCGAGCCCGGCGACCGCGTCCACGACGCTCTTCAACGCGCCCGCCGAGTCAGCCAACGGCGGCACGGCGCCCACAACGCTCCGGGCGTCGTAATCGGCGATCGCGTCGGTGACGAGCTGCCGCACACCGTTGCGGTCGCGCACCGGGTCCAGGCCACGTCGGCGGATCAGCTCGCGGACCTCAGTCTCGAGGATCGCCACCCCGTCCACGGCTGCTCCCTTGGGCCGATGCCACCCGGCTGACGCGCGGGCGACCCGACACTAGGGGAGGAACCGGACAGACCGCACTGTCCGTCCACAAGCCGGGCCCAGCGCGGGAGTGAGCGCCTCCCGTCTGGAACGACCACGCCTCCCTGCTACTCGCCCGAGAATCACTCCGGAATGACGGCGCCAGACCAGACCTCTAGCTCAGTCGACATCTCGTCGTCGGCGTGCTGGGTGGGGGCCTGGCGGCAGGCGTTTGGACATGCGCCGGTCACGCATACGCGAAGCCCCACCGGAGTGCCGATTCCTGATCGGCGGTGCCGACCGCCATCAGCCGCCGCGTCAAGGTCACGACGCGCGTGCACCCGTTCGACGACGCCGACGGGTTCGCACTGGCGATGGCCGACATGATCCACCCCCGCGGCCAGGCCAGGCCGTGCCGGGAAACGTTCATCGACTGCTGCTGCAACCTCGCCTCGCCCAACCCGCGCCCGCGCCGCTCGGGCGGGCCCTTCGGTCGGTGCTGCTCCGTCGATGCAGGCATCGATGCGCGTGTGCCGTCAGGCGTCGCTGCGATTTGCCCAGGCCGGCACCGTGACCTGAGGCTTCAATCCCGCGCCAGGGCGCGGCGGGCCGCAGCCTGGCGGGAGCGCTCGTCGTCGCTGACCGGAGCCGGCGCGCTGGGCGCGTACTCGAGACCTGCCGCCGCGTCGACGTTGGAAGCAAGCCGGTACACCCCGACGACCAGGACGGCAGTGCCAACGCCCCCCAGGAACGCGCCCACGAATGCGGCGCCGCTGCCCCACTGGGCTGCCGCAGCAAGCGTTGTGAAGAAACCGCCGAGGAGTGTGAGCAGGAGCCCAGTGGCTAGGAGCGGGGCAGACGGCTTGACCATGGGCTGCATCATCCCGCGGGCCGCGGGCAAGACGACCGAAAGAGCGAGAATCGGTACGACTTTCACCCGGCCGCACCCGCCGCCGGTCGGTGTGGCCGCTGGCGCGACCTACTCTCAGTCGCCGAGGTGGCCCACCAGGCCGTGCGCCCTGCTCGAGCTCGGTGAGGTCGGGCCGCCCGGGCCGCACTCGGCACGAGTCAGCGGCAGCAGCCGGTCGTCACCGACTCCAAGGACGGCCCGTCGCAGGCGACCTGCCACACCCTCACGCGCCTCACGCTCGGTGGCACATTCGAGCACACCCAGATCGAGCCCGGCAGCATCACCAACGGTGAATGTCGACACATGGCTCGCGTCCGAGCGAGGGCAGGACTCCCACGCTGCTCTCCAACGGTACGACGTCGCACAGGAAAGACGGCGCGAAGGCACGGGCACCAATGCGCATAACCGCGCTGCCGGGTGCCAGGCAAGACGCGCTCGACCAGCCAAGGGTCAGCACCGCCTCCACGAACCCGTGTCGCAGGGCCAGGCCCACCTAGGCACTATCTTTAGAGGCCGTCATGCGTGGCGTACCGCCACCCCGCGCCCTCGTACGGCAGGCCGATCCCCGACTGCCCCCGCCCGTAAGAAGTACCGCCGTGTACCCAGTAGTGGAGGTTATTCAGCGCGTCGGGGTAGAGCTTTAGTCCCGCCTGCCCGATACCCCAGTTACCGGTGCAGAACATCGGCTTGATGAGCGGGATCAACTCCGTGCCGTATCGGTTGCCAGCCACTGCGGCAGTCACGCTTCCGGCGACCAGGTCAGCGAGCTGGAGATGCGGATGGAGGTGGGACGGGGCTGTCAGGACCTGAGTCACGATCGCATTCGGCTTCACGTACTCCGTACCGACGCGGACCATCTCCTCACGACTCGTAAGCCAGGCCGCCTCGTCACGATGGTCACCGCCGGGCTTATCGAACACAATTATCCCTCGCTCGCCAGAGTTCTCGATCTGCATCGAAATCCGCTCGAACATGAACGTGACGACCGCATCCTCGGGGCCCTCTCCGCCTGCGGATGAGATTCCCGCGCCCAGATCCCAGATCACGACGATCACCTTGACCTCGTGCGCCTCCGCCACTTCAAGCATCCGCTTCCGGAAAGGCGTCTGCTTCGCGCGATTCTCCGCCGACTCCGCCCACCAGCTCTTTTCCCGCGGGTTCGCCCATTTGAGTTCGACGTTAGGGGGCACGTCGAAATCCCTGTAGACAGCACGGAACGCCTGCGCGAACGGCTGGATCATTTCCTCATCGAAGATCGCGGCCCCGAGGGCAACCAGGCTCCCCATCCCCGCACGCTTCCCGCGCTGCTTCGTGTCGTCAACGTACGCGATTCGCATGTATTCCCCTTCCTCTCTCTCACCGCCCTACGGTGCCTGCATTGCTTCTAGCCAAGCTCGCCAGGCTAGGGAAAGAATGCGTCGGGCGGCAACCCAAGCCCGATGGGGGTTCCAGCCGCGGACCAGGGCACTCCGCAGGCTGTGCAGCGCGTCATCGAGGGTGAGCGCCCATTCGCGCTTCGGGATGCCGCCGCGCACCCCAGCCGCGAGGTCGATCCCGCACTGGTGCTCGCAGAGCACACCGCCCACCGACACCGGCGCACTGAGGTGCCACCCGGTGAAACCGGATTGCAGCGCGGCGATGTGGGTATTGCTTCTGCTCTATTTTAGGCCTGGTCAGGTCGAGAAGTTCGCCCCGCCTACTAAAACTGATCTTCGGCGTCAGTTCGTCTGGGGTGGCGTCGGTTGAACCGCACCAGCATGGCACGAAGCAACTATGAACCGAACAGGCGGGGCCGATCCTTTATAGGCGATGACCGTCATCCTTGGCCGGCGCCAAGGGCGCGCGAAGGTGTCCCACGCCCCGCTACCGTTGTGAGCGTGAACACTCCCTCCCCGTCCGGTCGCCAGCACCACCTGGTCCATGGCGACCACCGCGCCACCATCGCCGAGGTCGGCGCCAGCATCCGCGAGTACGCGGTGGCCGAGCGTCCTGTCACCCTCCCCTTCGCCGAGGACGTCATCGCGCCCGCGTACTCGGGCGCCGTGCTCGCCCCGTGGCCCAACCGGCTGCGGGACGGCGAGTACACCGTCGACGGCGTCACGTACGAGGTGCCGCTCAACGAGCACGACCGGCGCACGGCCCTGCACGGGCTGGTCAGCCACGCGCGGTTCACCCCTGTGGGCGAGCCCACCGGCACGTCGGTCACGCTGCGCCACGACATCGTGCCGACGCCCGGTTACCCGTGGGAGCTGCGGGTCGAGTCCACGTACACGCTGTCCGACGAGGGCCTGCGCGTGGAGGTGTCGGCCACGAACCTGAGCGGCTCCGAGGCGCCGTATGGCGTCGGCTTCCACCCGTGGCTGTCCCCCGGCGACGCGAGCGTCGACGAGTGCACGCTGCGGTTGGACGCGGCGACGCATGTGGTCAACGACGAGCGTCTGTTGCCGATCGGCGTCGAGCCGGTCGACGGCGACTTCGACCTCCGGGCGCCGCGCCTGCTCGCGGGGATCGTGTTGGACGACGCGTTCGTCGACCCGCTGCGCGACGCGGACGGCCTGTCCTGGATCCACCTGGCGGCCCCGGATGGGCGCACCGCGTCGGTGTGGATGGACGGGACGATGGACACCTGGCAGGTGTGCACGGGCAACGGGATCCCCGGCATCGACCGTGGCGGTGTCGCCGCCGAGCCGATGAGCTGCATCGCCGACGCGTTCCGCACCGGTGAGCGCCTGGTGCGCCTCGCCCCGGGCGACACGCACACCGTGACGTGGGGCCTGACGCTGAGCTGATCGGGGACTCCCCCGGACACCAAGGAGCCCGACCGCGCCTGGCGTGGTCGGGCTCTGTCATGTCCTGCGGGCCAGCGCCATGCGCCGAGCGTCAGCCGTAGTACTCGCCGTCGTCCTTGACGCCCTGCGTGTACTCCCAGTGCCAGCGCTCATACGGGCCGGATCCCCCGGGGCGGGCCCACTCGGGGTTGTCCCAGCCGTAGGACGGCGCGTTCTGGTTGAGCCAGGTCCACTTGCTGCCGCTCGTCTCGGACGAGCAGAGGTCCACGGCGAGGCCCCAGCCGTGGTTGGACTTGCCCGGCGCCGCTGCCAAGCCGCCCTTCTGGGCCTTGACGGATATCTGCTGGGACAGCGTGCGGTAGCCGCTGGACAGGCACATGTCGGCGCCGAACCGGGCGACGAACGCCTCGTTGAGCACCGCGAGGGAGACGGCGGCGTCGGCGCGGAGCTGGGTCTTGCCGTCCCAGAGGGTGCACAGGTCGGCGGTCTTGAGCTGTCCGTTGGTGCCCGGGGCTCGGGTGGAGCCGTCGCAGCCGGCGAGCTCCTCGCGCTCTTCGGAGCGGCTCGTGGTGACCATCGAGCGCAGCGCCGTGGCGTCGGTGGAGATGAGGGAGGACGGCAGCCCGGGGACCGCCGAGGAGGTGAGCGCCTCGACGGTGCTCGGCAGCTCCACTTGGGCCTGCAGGTCGGCGGCGATGCCACCGGTCGGCAGGGACTTCTGCGTGAGGGGGACGACGACTGTCACCCCGGCGAGCGCCGCGAGGACGCCGAGTCGCACCGTCCAACTCGCGGACCGGCTCACCGGCCCCCGGGGCACGCTCTGCTGCTGGCTCTTCGCGGGCTTCGGGGCGTGCCGCTGGCCGCTCTCCAACACAGTGCTGGCGGGCTCCTGCGCGGCCGCGTGGACGGTCGTGGGCGCCGGCTTGCCGCGGCGCTGTGCGCGCTCGGCCTGGGCTGCTTGCTCACGGAGCTGGCGTCGCGAGACGACTGGCGCGCGCGGATCGGGCTGCGACCCCACGGCACCTCCAGAGCTCGGACCAGGACGAGAGTTTGATCCGTCCTGGTGCAGGTCGCGGCGTGCTTCTGCCGGAGGCCCTACGCCCTGAGCGGTCACGAAACCATAACGGACACAGGCGTCTGTTCCAACTGGCTTGGACGGTCGTCCAGGCCAGATTCCCCCGGTTGCGCTTCCAGGTAACCAACGAAACGGACATCTCGCACGTCAGCGCAGGCCGTCTCGCTGCATCGCGTCGCGAACTTCACCCACCAGCTCTTCGAGGATGTCCTCCAGGAACACAACGCCCTCGGTGCGCCCGTCGCGCTCGACGCGCGCCAGGTGGGTGCCGGAGCGCTGCATCGCGGCGAGCGCCTCCTCCACTTCCGCGCCGGGCTCGACGACGGCCAGCGCCCGCACCCGCCAGGTGGGGACCGGCAGGTCGCGGGAGTCCTCATCGGCGTACAGGACGTCCTTGAGGTGCAGGTAGCCCGTGGGGACACCGCCGGCGTCCAGCACCGGGAACCGGCTGTAGCCGGTGCGCGCCACATGCCTCTCGACATCGGCGGGCGTCGCCGCCACGTCGAGCGTCACCAGGTCCGCGAGCGGGACCATCACCTCGGCCGCGGTCCGGTCGGAGAACTGGATCGCGCCGGAGAGCAGCCCCTGCGCGTCGTCGATGAGCCCCTCGGCCTGCGACAGCTCCACGATCGAGCGCACCTCCTGCGCGGTGAAGGCGGAGGCCACCTCGTCCTTGGGCTCCACGCCGAACAGGCGCAGCACGTGGTTGGCGAGCCAGTTGAGCGCGGCGATCACCGGGCGCAGCACCCGGCCGAGCCACACCAGCGGTGGCCCGAACCACAGCACCGCACGGTCCGGGCCGGCGACGGCGAGGTTCTTGGGCACCATCTCGCCGAGCACCACGTGCAGGTAGACCACGATGGCGAGCGCCATCACGAACGCGATGGGGTGCGCGAGGCTCGTGCTCACCCCCAGGGCGCGCAGCGGGTCCTCGATGAGATGCGCCAGCGCGGGCTCGGCGACCAGGCCCAGGGTGGTCGAGCAGACGGTCACGCCGAGTTGGGCGCACGCGAGCATGAGCGACACGTGCTCCATGGCCCACAGCACGGTGCGCGCGCGCCGGTTGCCCGCCTCGGCGAGCGGCTCGATGGCGCTGCGCCGCGCGGAGATGATGGCGAACTCCGCGCCGACGAAGAACGCGTTGCCCGCGAGCAGGATGACGGCCAGGAGCAGGGCGACTGTGCTGTTCACGCGCGCTCACCCCGCTGGTCGCGATCCGGCACGGTGCGCCCGCGCTCGTCGTCGAGATCCTCGCCCGGGGGTTCCGGGGTGACGGCCACCCGTTCGACGCGTCGGCCCTGCATCTGCTCGACGCGCAGCCGCACACCGGCGGCGGAGACCTCGTCGCCGGTCTCGGGCACGCGGCCAAGCAGCGCCATCACCAGCCCGCCGAGCGTCTCGTAGGGGCCGTCGGCGGGCACGGTGAGCCCGGTGACCTCGGTCAGCTCGTCGGGCCGCAGCAGCCCGGGCAGCACCCAGGAGCCATCGGCCCGCAGCGAGGCGGGGTTGCGGCGCCTGTCGTGCTCGTCGGCGACGTCCCCGACGAGCTCCTCGACGACGTCCTCCAGGGTGACGATGCCGGACGTGCCGCCGTACTCGTCGACCACCACGGCCATCTGCAGGCCCAGCTCGCGCAGCTCGTCGAGCAGTGGGCCCAGGTGCACGGTCTCGGGCACGCGCGGCGCCTCGACCATCAGCGCGGCGGCGGGCACGTCGGCGCGCCGCTCATAGGGCACCGCGATCGCCCGGCGCAGGTGCACCAGGCCGAGGATGTCGTCCCGGTCCTCGCCGATCACCGGGAAGCGCGAGTGCCCGGTCTCCCGCGAGCGCGCGACCACGTCGGCGGCGGAGTCGTCGCGGCGCAGCACGACCAGGCGCTGCCGGTCGGTCATCGCGTCCACGGCGGTGAGCTCCTCGAAGTCGAGCGAGTTCGTGAGCAGTGTCGCTGTGGACATGTCGAGGGTGCCGACCTGGGCGGAGCGGCGCACCAGCGACGCGAGCTCCTGCGAGGAGCGCCCACCGGAGAGCTCCTCGCGCGGCTCGACGCCGACGCGGCGCAGCAGCGCGTTGGCGCTGTTGTTGAACAGGGTGATGAGCGGGCGCAGCGCGGCGGTGAACGCGCGCTGGAACGGCGCCGCCAGCCGGGCCGTCCCCTCGGGGTGGCTGATCGCGAAGTTCTTGGGCACCAGCTCGCCGAACAGCATGGAGTAGCCGTTGACGAGGATGGCGGTGCCAAGCCCCGCGACGCCCGCGACGACGGCCGGGCTGAGCGGGGAGCCCTCCAGCGCACCGCTCAGCATCCGCGCGACGGCGGGCTGTGTGGTGTAGCCGAGCAGGATGGTGGTGACGGTGATGCCCACCTGGGCTCCGGACAGCTCGGTGGAGAGCTGCCGCAGCGCCTTGAGCACGGACTGGCCGCGGCGGTCGTCCGGGCGGGTCTGCTTGTCCATGAGCCCGGCGTCGAGCGTCACCAGGGAGAACTCGCTGGCGACGAACACCGCCGTCCCCATGGTGAGCAGCACACCGAGGCCCACGAGGAGCCATTCGGTCAGCACGGGAGACCACCGCCCGTCGCGCGGGCAGGCGCCGTGCGCACGGGGTGAGCCGTGTGGAGGGCGCGGATGATCAGGACAGGAAAGGAGCCGGCATGGTCGCACCCGGGCTCTGAGGCCCGGGCGGGACGCCGGCAGCTACTTGAGCTGCTCATGGTGAGGACATCCTACGGAACGCTCCTCGACGTCGTACACAGCCGCGCCGCGGGCCACGCCCGGCGTCGCCCGAATTCCCCCCGCAAGCCTGGCCCGGCTCCCAAGGACGTTGTGCCACCCTGGGGCGCATGTCGATCAGTCATGGAGCCGGCGCGAGCACCGGCACGGGTCCCTCGTCGACCATGGTGCTCGTCGTCGAGGACGAGCCAGCGATCGCCCAGGCGGTGGCGCACCGCCTGTCAGCCGAGGGCTGGCGGGTGGAGACGGTCGGTGACGGCCATGCGGGTGTCGCGGCGGCGTCGCGGCTCAAGCCCGACGTGGTGGTGCTGGACGTGATGCTGCCCGGCATCGACGGCCTTGAGGTGTGCCGGCGGATCCAGGCGGAGCGCCCGGTGCCGGTGCTGATGCTGACCGCGCGCGACGATGAGACGGACATGCTCATCGGCCTGGGCGTGGGCGCCGACGACTACATGACCAAGCCGTTCTCGATGCGCGAGCTCGTGGCGCGGATCAAGGCGCTGCTGCGCCGCACCGAGCGCGCCGCGCGGGCGGCCGAGCTGATGAGCACGCAGTCGACGCCGGTGCCCGCCCTGGAGATCGGCGACGTGGTGGTGGACCGCGCGCAGCGCCGTGTGCACCGGGGCGGGGTCGAGGTGCACCTGACCCCGACGGAGTTCGACCTGCTGGTCGCGCTCGCGTCGAGCCCGCGCACCGTGTTGACGCGCGAGCGGCTGCTGGCCGAGGTGTGGGACTGGGTCGACGCGAGCGGCACCCGCACCGTCGACTCCCATGTCAAGGCGTTGCGCCGCAAGCTCGGCGCTGACCTGATCCGCACTGTGCACGGCGTCGGGTACGCGTTCGAGCCCTCGGAGCCGTCCGCGGCCGCCGAGGCCGACGTATGAGCCCTCGGCACGCCCGCAGGCTGCCGGACGTCCGTCCGCTCGACCGCCTCCGGTCGATCAAGATCAAGTTGGGCGTGCTCGTCGCCGCGACGGTGACGCTGGCCGCCTTCGTCACGTGGCTCGGCCTCAACAATCACCTGGGCCCGTCCCGCACGCTCCCGCTGGCGATCCTCGCGTCGCTCGTGGTGACGCAGCTGCTCGCGCGCGGGATGACGTCGCCGCTGCGGGAGATGACCGCCGCCGCCCAGGCCATGGCCGCGGGCGACTACTCGCAGCGCGTGCAGGCCACGAGTCGCGACGAGGTGGGGCAGCTCGCCTCGGCGTTCAACACGATGGCCGAGGACTTGGAGTCGGCGGACACGCTGCGCCGCGAGCTGGTCGCGAATGTCTCCCATGAGCTGCGCACGCCGGTGACGGCGTTGCAGGCCCAGCTCGAGAACATCGTCGACGGGGTGAGCGAGCCGGACGCCGCCACGCTGCAGGCCGCGCTGTCGCAGACCGAGCGGCTCGGCCGGCTCGTGACGTACCTCTTGGACCTGTCCCGCGTCGAGGCCGGCGCTGTGGGGCTGGACATCACCGACGTGCCGTTGCGCGACTTCCTGCTGGACGCCGCGGAGAGCGCTGCCCTGGTCGGGGCGGACAAGGGCCTGACCTTCCCGGTGGAGGTGACCCCGCCGGACCTGACGGTGCCCGCCGACACCGAGCGCCTGCACCAAGTGGTGGCGAACCTGTTGCACAACGCTGTGCGGCACTCCCCCGCGGGCGAGGAGGTGCGGCTGGTGGCGGTGCGCTCCGGGCAGGACGTGCGCATCGACGTGGTGGACCGGGGGCCGGGGATCGCGCGGGATCAGCGCACCCGGGTCTTCGATCGGTTCGCGCGCGGCAATATGCCGGCGACGACCGGGCAGATCTCGACGGGCGGCACGGGCCTGGGCTTGGCGATCGTGCGGTGGGCGGTGGACCTGCACGGCGGGACCATCGAGGTGGCCGACACCGAGGTCGGCTGCACGATGCGGCTGACGCTGCCGGCATATCGGACCTGAGGGCTGGCGCGCCCCTGACCTGGGGCCCGGCTGTTGATGATCTGTGAGAGTGGGGACTTGTTCTAGTCCAACTATTACAGTTAGGCTCACCGGCATGTCATCGACCGACGGCGTCATCGAGGTCGCCCACCTGTCCAAGTCGTTCGGCGCCGTCCGCGCCGTCGACGACCTCACCTTCCAGGTCCAGCCCGGGCGCGTGACCGGGTTCCTCGGCCCCAACGGAGCCGGCAAGACCACCACGCTGCGCATGCTGCTCGGCCTGGTGACCCCCACCAGCGGCTCCGCCACCATCGGCGGCAAGCCCTACCGCGAGCTCGACAAGCCGACGCGCACCGTCGGCGCCGCGCTCGAGGCCGCCAGCTTCCACCCCGGTCGCACCGCGCTCGACCACCTGCGCGTCTACGCCCCCCAGGCCGGGGTGCCCGACTCCCGCGCGTCCGAGGTGCTCGACCTCGTGGGCCTGTCCTTCGCGGCGGACCGCCGCGTCGGCGGCTTCTCGCTCGGCATGCGGCAGCGGCTCGGTCTGGCGACCACGCTGCTCGCCGACCCCCCGGTGCTGCTCCTCGACGAGCCCGCCAACGGGTTGGACCCCGAGGGGATCCGGTGGCTGCGCGTGTTCCTGCGCTCACTGGCCGCCCAGGGCCGCACCGTGCTCGTCTCCAGCCACGTGCTGTCCGAGGTCGAGCAGACGGTGGACGACGTCATCATCATCGCCCGCGGCCGGCTCGTGCACTCCTCCACCCTCGACGCCCTGGCGCGCCTCGCGCTGCCCAGGGTTCGGGTGGCCTCCCCACACGCCGACGGGCTCGCCGCCCTCGTCGCCCAGGCCGGCTGGGAGACGGCGCCCGCCGAGGCCCCGACGCCCGGTCGCGTCGAGCTGCTCGGCGTCGACGCCGCGACCGTCGGGGCCGCCGCGTTCGCCGCCCGCCTCGAGCTGTCCGAGCTCACCCCGCACGATCCCGGGCTCGAGTCGATCTTCCTCGACCTCACCTCCCCCGCCCAGGACGCCACGAACGGAGTCGCCCGATGAGGGCCGCGCTGACCACCGAGTACCGCAAGCTCGTCACCACCCGCCTGTGGTGGATCCTGCTCCTCGCGATGGCCCTGTACATGGCCTTCCTCGCCGCGGTGATGGCATGGACCCTCACGCAGGGCAATGAGATGTCCACGGCGGAGGGCGGTGTGGCGCTCACCGCCAACGAGCTCAGCCGCGTCGTCTACACGCTCGCGCCGTCCCTCGGCTACGTGTTCCCGCTGATCGTCGGCGCGCTCGCCATGACCAACGAGTTCCGCCACCAGACGATCACCCCCGCACTGCTCGCCGAGCCGCGCCGCACGGTCGTCCTCGGCGCGAAGCTCGTGTCGTCAGGCGTGTTCGGCCTCGCCTTCGGACTGGTGGGCACGCTCGCGACGGTCGGCGTGGGAGCCGGCGTCCTCGCGGCGCTCGGCGAGCAGACGTACCTGACGGACCCGGACGTGCTGCGCACCCTCGCACTGTCCGTCGTCGCGCTCGCGGTGTGGGCGGTGGTCGGCGTCGGGTTCGGCACGCTCCTGACCAACCAGGTCGCGGCCATCGTCGTCCTGCTCGCCTTCACCCAGTTCGTCGAGCCGGTGCTGCGCGTCGTCTTCGGATTCGTCTCCTGGGGCAAGGGCGTCGCCCCCTACCTCCCCGGAGCGGCAGGCGAGGCGATCGTCGGGTCCAGCTTCTACTCGGCCGGAGGCATCTCCGACCTGCTCGCGCCGTGGCAGGGCTTCCTGGTGCTGGTCGCCTACGCGTTGGTCTTCGCCGCGATCGGTCGGGCGACGACACTGCGCCGGGACATCACATGACCTGGAAAGACGCGGCGTCGACCCCTGCTTTGGGCAGCGTCGACGCTCACGTTGCCCGGCGTTGACCACCCGCGTGGCGGTGGGGTGACTCGCCTCCCAGACACGCCCTGCCGGTCTGACTTCCCAGGGTCCAGGCCGTAGTGTTGTCGTCAACAGAACCGGCGATGACGCGGCGACGCCGCGGCGGAAGTGGGCGAACCTCGCGTGTCCCAGAAGGCAGAGCCAGATTCGACGCGGGCCGATTTCGGCGCCAATGAATGGCTTGTTGACGAGCTCTACGAGCAGTATCTCCAGGACAAGAACGCGGTCGATCCCGCGTGGTGGGAGTTCTTCGAGGGCTACAAGCCCGAGGAGAAGCCCTCGGCCCCGGCCGACGGCGCCTCCGCGCCGGCTTCCGGGTCGAACGGGCGGGCGAAGCCTGCAGCCACCGAGCCCGCGCCCACCCCGCGACCGGCGGCCGCGGGCGACGAGCCGACCCCGGTGAGCACCACGGCGCCGATAGCGACCGCCCAGCCGGCGACCGCCCCGTACGCCGAGGTCGCCCCGGCGCGCCGCCTGGCCGCGGAGGCCCAGCCCACCGAGGACTCGGTGCAGAAGCTCCGCGGCCCGGCCGCGCGCGTCGTCACCAACATGGAGGCCTCCCTCGAGGTGCCGACGGCGACGTCGGTCCGCGCGATCCCGGCCAAGCTGATGGTCGACAACCGCATCGTCATCAACAACCACCTGGCACGCGGCCGGGGCGGGAAGATCTCGTTCACGCACCTCATCGGCTACGCGCTCGTCGAAGCGCTTGCCGACATGCCGGCCATGAACGCGGGCTACACCCAGCTCGACGGCAAGCCGGCCGTGCTGACCCCCGGACACGTGAACCTCGGGCTCGCGATCGACCTGGCCAAGCCCGACGGCACCCGGCAGCTCCTGGTGCCCAGCATCAAGAAAGCCGACACGCTCGACTTCGCGCACTTCTGGAGCGCGTACGAGGACGTGGTGCGCCGGGCGCGCGGCGGCAAGCTCACCGTCGAGGACTTCGCTGGGACGACGATCTCCCTGACGAACCCCGGCACCATCGGCACCGTGCACTCCGTGCCGCGCCTGATGGCCGGCCAGGGCGCCATCATCGGCGTCGGCGCCATGGACTACCCGGCCGAGTTCGCCGGGACGTCCGAGGAGCAGCTCAACCGGATGGGCATCTCCAAGACCATCACGATCACCTCGACGTACGACCACCGGATCATCCAGGGCGCCCAGTCCGGCGACTTCCTGCGCATCCTCGGCCAGAAGCTGCTCGGCGAGGACGGGTTCTACGACCGCGTGTTCG
This sequence comes from Cellulomonas cellasea, assembly GCF_030372105.1. Lineage (GTDB taxonomy): Bacteria > Actinomycetota > Actinomycetes > Actinomycetales > Cellulomonadaceae > Cellulomonas_A > Cellulomonas_A cellasea_A. The sequence continues at coordinate 334,670 of NZ_JAUDBQ010000002.1, forward strand.
CCGCGCTGCGCGTGCCCTACGAGCCCGTGCGCTGGGTCCGCGACGTCTCGTCCGACCCGGACGCGGAGGCCATCAAGCCGGCCCGCATCGCCGAGCTGATCCACTCCTACCGCTCGCGCGGGCACCTCATGGCGGACACCGACCCGCTCGCCTACCGCCAGCGCAAGCACCCGGACCTGGACATCCAGACCCACGGCCTGACGCTGTGGGACCTGGACCGCACCTTCCCCACCGGCGGGTTCACCGGCAAGTCGCGCGCCAAGATGCGCGAGGTGCTCGGGCTGCTGCGCGACTCGTACTGCCGCTCCGTGGGCGTCGAGTACATGCACCTGCAGGACCCGCGGCAGCGCCGCTGGCTCCAGGAGCGGCTCGAGACGGGCTACGCCCGCACCCCGCGTGAGGACCAGCTGCGCATCCTGCGCCGCCTGAACGCGGCCGAGGCCTTCGAGACGTTCCTGCAGACCAAGTACGTCGGCCAGAAGCGCTTCTCACTCGAGGGCGGCGAGTCCGTCATCCCGCTGCTCGACGCCATCCTGTCCAAGGCCGCCGACAACGGGCTCGACGAGGTGGGCATCGGCATGGCCCACCGCGGCCGGCTCAACGTGCTCGCGAACATCGCCGGCAAGAGCTACGGGCAGATCTTCAGCGAGTTCGAGGGCAACCAGGACCCGAAGTCCGTGCAGGGCTCCGGCGACGTGAAGTACCACCTCGGCACTGAGGGCACCTTCACCGCCGAGTCGGGCGCCACCACGCGGGTGTACCTCGCGGCGAACCCCTCGCACCTCGAGGCAGTCGACCCGGTGCTCGAGGGCATCGTGCGCGCCAAGCAGGACCGCATCGACCTGGGCGGCGACGGCTTCTCCGTGCTGCCGATCCTCATCCACGGCGACGCGGCGTTCGCCGGGCAGGGCGTGGTCTTCGAGACGCTGAACCTGGCGCAGCTGCGCGGGTACCGCACCGGCGGCACCGTCCACGTCATCATCAACAACCAGGTCGGGTTCACCACCGGCCCGTCCTCGTCGCGCTCCTCGCAGTACGCGACCGACGTGGCCAAGGGCCTGCAGCTGCCGATCTTCCACGTCAACGGGGACGACCCCGAGGCCTGCGTGCGCGTCGCCGAGCTGGCGTTCGAGTACCGCGAGCAGTTCGGCCGCGACGTCATCATCGACATGCTCTGCTACCGCCGACGCGGCCACAACGAGGGCGACGACCCCTCGATGACGCAGCCGCTGATGTACAACCTCATCGAGGCCAAGCGCTCGGTGCGCAAGATCTACACCGAGACGCTCGTCTCCCGCGGCGACATCACCGTCGACGAGGCCGAGCAGGTGCTGCAGGACTACCAGAAGCAGCTCGAACGGGTCTTCACCGAGACCCGCGAGGGCGGCTACACCCCGCCGGCCGAGAGCGAGCCGATCGCCGGGCTCGAGCGGCCCGAGTCGCAGCTCGAGGACGCCGGCGTCATGGTCGGCTGGAAGACAGCCGTCGACGTGAGCGTGCTCGAGCGCATCGGACGCGCGCACATCCGCCCGCCCGAGGGCTTCACCGTCCACCCGAAGCTCGCCCAGCTCCTCGCCAAGCGCGAGCAGATGTCCCGCGAGGGCGGCATCGACTGGGGCTTCGGCGAGCTGCTGGCCTTCGGGTCGCTGCTGGTCGAGGGCACTCCGGTGCGCCTCGCCGGGCAGGACTCGCGACGCGGCACGTTCGTGCAGCGGCACGCCGTGATGCACGACCGCGAGACCGGCGCCGAGTGGACACCGCTGCTCTACCTCACGGCGGACCAGGCGAAGTTCTGGGTGTACGACTCCTCGCTCAGCGAGTACGCGGCCCTCGGCTTCGAATACGGCTACTCGGTGGAGCGGCCGGACGCGCTGGTGCTCTGGGAGGCGCAGTTCGGCGACTTCGTCAACGGCGCCCAGACCGTCATCGACGAGTTCATCTCCTCCGCCGAGCAGAAGTGGGGCCAGCGGTCGTCCGTCGTGCTGCTGCTCCCCCACGGCTACGAGGGCCAGGGGCCCGACCACTCGTCGGCGCGCATCGAGCGGTTCCTGCAGATGTGCGCGGAGGAGAACCTCACCGTCGCGCAGCCGTCGACGCCCGCGTCGTACTTCCACCTGCTGCGCCGCCAGGCCTACGCCCGTCCGCGCCGCCCGCTGGTCGTCTTCACCCCGAAGTCGATGCTGCGGCTCAAGGCGGCCTCGTCGGACGTCTCCGAGTTCACCTCCGGCACGTTCCTGCCGGTGATCGCCGACGAGCTGGCCACCGCGAAGGCCGGCCAGGTCGACCGGGTGCTGCTGTGCTCGGGCAAGGTCTACTGGGACCTGCTCGCGCAGCGCGTGAAGACCGGTGACGAGCGCACCGCGATCGTCCGGCTCGAGCAGCTCTACCCGCTCGACGAGGACGGGCTGCGCGAGGCGATCGCGCCGTTCGGCGACGCGGAACTGGTGTGGGTCCAGGACGAGCCCGAGAACCAGGGCCCGTGGACGCACGTGTCGATGAACATGCCGCAGCTCGTCGGGCGCTCGATCCGGGTCGTCTCGCGGCCCGCGTCGGCCTCCCCCGCCACCGGCTCGGCGAAGAAGCACCAGGCCGAGCAGGCCCAGCTGCTGGAAGACGCGTTCGCGCGCTGACCGGCGGTCGCTGACCTGACGACGGACGCCCTGCCCCATCTCGGGGTGGGGCGTCCGTCGTCATGAGGCCCGTTGTCCACAGCGAGAGATCATGGGTGACCGAGATGTCGGGTTCTCGCTAGGTTCACACGCATGCCCCCGCCGCTGCGCCCGCGCCCCTTCGCCCGCGACGAGCCGAGGCGTCGTCCCTCGTGCGCGGGTGTAGCCGCACTCGTCTTGGCCACAACGCTCGGGCTCGCCGGGTGCACACAGGCCGACGAGAGGCCGAGGGCTGAGCCCACGGCGACCGGCGCCGCCGCCACGCCCAGCCTGACGCCCGCCCCGAGCCCGACCCGCTCGGCCCCGCCCGCGCGCCCCGCCGCGATGACCGACGCCACCGTCGACGGCGCGGTCGCTGCCGCGACGTACTTCATCTCGCTCTACCCGTACGTCTACAACACCGGCGACCTCGCGGAGTGGAACGCGCTCAGCCACCCCGAGTGCATCTTCTGTGCGAGCGTCGTTGACGGCGTGGAGGAGATGCACAACCGCGGGAATCACTCAGTGGGCGCCGAAATGGTCGTCGCGAACGCCAGCGCAGTCGAACTGAACCCGGGGCACTCGTTCACGGTGCAAGCCACCCTGTCGCAAGGCCCGACCACTGAGATCGACGCCACAGGAGCCGTGGTGTCGCAGACCTCCGCAACGCAGACCTCCGACGCGAAAATCGTCATGTTCTGGGAGGGGGACGAGTGGCTCGTGCGTGCTCTCGAGACCTCGGACTCCGATGGGTAACGCCCTGGCTGTTGTCGTGACGGCCTTAGTCCTCGCGGTGGCGACCCCGTCCCCGGCCCCGTCACCTCCTCCATCCCACTCGTTGAAGGCGACCTTGGGCGACAATGCAGCTCAAGTCGAGGCCAGGCAATCGGCGATGGGCCTGGCGGCCTGGGAAGCGGCGAAGGCCGCGGCTGATCCCGCTGCGGTGCTGACGGAGTACAAGCGCATGGAGCAGTGCGAGGTGGCCGGGCAGGTCTACCCCGCCGAGACAGCTCCCTGCCCACCAGCCGACGGCGCCGTCCCGCTACCCGACTGCGGCGGATACCCACCGCTGCTGCACCTGTGGCGGCACACCCGCCCCACCGCCGACGACCCCTGGGGCCCCTGGGCCAAGGTCGCCGACGCGTCCTGCCCCCAAGACGTCCTGCCCGCGTTCACCGCCGAGGACTTCCGCCGCCTCCCCCTGGCCCCCACCACCACACGCCTGCACCCCGACGACCCGAACCTGCTCACCGGCCTCGGCGTCGTGGTCACCGCCACCCCCACCACCCAAGAACTCACCACCACACTCCTGGGCTTCCCCATCACCGTGCGCGCCACCCCCGCCCACTACACCTGGGACTTCGGCGACACCACCCCACCGGTGACCACCACCAACCCCGGCGAACCCTTCCCCACCACCGGACAGGTCCGCGCCGGCACCTTCCCCACCGGCGTCATCGGCCACCCCTACCCCCACCTGGGCACCTACACCATCACCCTCACCACCACCTGGACCGGCGAGTACCAGATCGCCGGCACCACCACCTGGCACCCCATCACCGGCACCGCCACCACCACCACAACCCACCCCCCAGTCACCATCCACGAATCCCGCTCCCACCTCGTCGCCGACACCTGCCACGACAACCCCACAGCACCCGGCTGCTGATCGATCACGGGCCAGCAGTGGCGTCTGAGACGCGACCTGGCATCCACCTGACCGGTGGAGCGGCAGACGACGGGGCGGGCCCGTTAGGCGGGCGTCGTCGCGGCGATGGCGTGCTCGCGCGGCGCACTGCGCGTCGTGCCAGCGAACGTTCGGCGGTAGGCCACGGGGCTGGTGCCCAGCAGACGTGCGAAGTGGTGGCGCAGCACCGCTGCCGTGCCGAGGCCGCTGCGGCGGGCGACCTCCTCGACGCTGGCGTCGGTCCGCTCAAGCAGCTCCTGTGCGCGCGCCACGCGCTGGCGGGTGACCCAGGCGGCGGGGGTTGCTCCCGTCTCGGCCCGGAAGCGCCGGGCGAAGGTCCGCTCGGACATGAGCGCGTGGCTGGCGAGCACTGGCACTGAGAGGTCCGCGTCCAGGCGCTCCTGCATCCAGGCGAGCAGCGGGGCGAGGGTGTCGGCGTCGGGCGGGAGCGGCGTCTCGACGTACTGGGCCTGCCCGCCGTCCCGGTGGGGCGCGACCACCATGCGCCGGGCGACGGCTGCCGCTGCGGCTGCGCCGAGCTCACGCCGGACCAGGTGCAGGCATGCGTCGATGCCGGCGGCTGTGCCGGCGCTGGTGATCACGCGGTCGTCCTCGACGTACAGCACTGCCGGGTCGACCATCGCTGTGGGGTGCCGGTGGGCGAGCTCCTCGGTGTACATCCAGTGGGTGGTGCAGCGTTTGCCGTCGAGCAGCCCGGCGGCGCCGAGGGCGAAGGCCCCGCTGCACACGCTCAGCACCCAGGCGCCCCGGGCGTGGGCTTCGCGCAGCGCGTCGAGCACCTGCGGCGGTGGCGTGGACGCGGCGTCGTAGGCGGGCATGACCACCAGGTCGGCGTGCGCCGCAGCCTCTAGGCCGTGCTCGACGACGATGCTCATGCCGATCTTGGTGGGCACGACGCCAGGCTCGATCCCGCACACGGTGAGGTCGAAGCATGGGCCGCCGGTGTCGCTGCGGTCGATGCCGAACACTTCGCACACCACGCCCAGCTCGAACGGGGCGACGCCGGGAAGCACGATGGCCGTGACTGTGCGCAGCATCTTCCCAGTGTCGACCCGCTTTGGCAGGAACTCAACGGGAACCAGCATTTCCGCCACTGGTGGCAGGATTCTCACGAGTGGAGACTTTCTGCCATGGACATTCTGTGGATCATCCTGGGGCTGGCCGCCCTCATCGCATTGCTCGTGGCCCTGGCACAGCAGGTCCGTCGGGATGGGTACGGATCGACGCCTCCGCCCGCCTCCCACGCCTCCACTCCCGCCGTCGACACGACGCGTGGAACGCCCTACTTCTGACCTGTTCGCCCCGGCGCACCCCGGCGCGCTCCACGATCGTGGTCGCGCCGCGCCCGCAGATCATCCCGTGCGGCAGTGCCCCGCCTGAGACACTGGGCCCCGGACGCGCGCGTCCCTGGAGCCCGCAGGCGCCAGGTGCGCGCACACGAGATGGGCTGGAGTGATGAGTGTGGGCGAGCAGCCGCTGCGCCTCGCGGTGGTCGGCGACGAGCTGGCAGCCGGCGTCGGCGACCCGAAGGGCCTCGGATGGGTCGGTCGCGTGACGGCCCGCACCCCCACCGCCGCGCCGCCGGCCGTCCTCACGCTCGCAGTTCCCGGCGAGACCAGCACCGCGCTCGGCGCCCGCTGGGAGGAGGAGGCCGACCGCCGGTTCGCCTCCGACGCGGACAACCGCCTCGTCATCGGCCTGGGCCGCGCGGACATCGGCGCCGGGCTGTCACTGGCCCGCAGCCGCCTCAACCTCGCCAACATCCTCGACATCGCGGAGCAGCGACGCATCCCCGCGTTCGTCGTGGGCCCGCCGCCCGGACGCGCCGCCGACGCGGACCGGCTCGCCGACCTCTCGGCCGCCTACGCCGACGTCGCGACCCGCCGCCGCGTGCCCTACGTCGACACCTTCACCCCGCTCGCCGCGCACGAGCAGTGGCTCGCCGACATGGCGTCGGGTGACGGCCTGCTCCCCGGCCAGGCCGGCTACGGCCTGATGGCGTGGCTGGTGCTGCACACCGGCTGGCACACCTGGCTCGGCCTGCCCGACGACACCGTCTGAGCGCTCAGCGCAGCGTCGACCGGACCGCCGCCAGGGCGCTGTCCAGCACCGTCCGCACTGTCTCGACAGTGAGCGGGCCCACCGCCGCGCGGGCGTCGGCCTGCCGCAGATCGGCCCGGACGTCGTCACGGAACCGCTGCAGCATGGCCTCGACCTCGACGCGATGGGCATGTGACGCGTGCCGGGCCGACTGCTCGTCCACCCTCGGCCCGTCAGCCCGGTGATCGTCGCGGCTGGCAGGCCGCTCGGGTGTGGAGGCTCCATCGGGCCGGGGGGCGCTGCTCGCCCTGGCCTCCTGCGCCGCCGCGGCCAGTTCCGCGCGCAGTCCCGCCATCGAGTCACGCACGTCGGCCCGCACCTGCGCGGCGAGGTCGCGCACTGTTCCGGCCAGGTCCTGCTCGAGCTGCGCGAGCTCCTCCCGGCGGCGCCCCAACTCCTCACGGCCCGCGTCGGTCAGCGCGTAGGTGCCCTTGCGCCCCTCGTCGGAGCGCGCCACCAGACCCTCGTCCTCGAGCCGGGCCAGGCGGGGGTAGATGGTGCCCGGGCTCGGCCGGTAGACGCCGCCGAACCGCTCGGAGAGCGCGCGGATGATCTCGTACCCGTGCGCGCTCCCCTGCTCCAGCAGCGCGAGCAGGTACAGCCGCAGTTGCCCGTGGGCGAACACCGGCGCCATCAGTGGCCCTGGGCCGGGCCGCGCAGGACTGTCAGGTGGCCGGAGACCGTGGAGCAGGAGATGAAGCAGTATCCCTCGGCGGGCAGGTCGACCTTCGTCTGGCTGGGACCCGATCCGGAGTGCTGCCTGCCGTCCACCACGACGCGGCCGGTGACGCTGCGCGCCTCGACCCTCAGTCCGCGCTCCTGCGGCAGCCGCACCGTGACGTGGCCGGCGACGGTCGAGGCGGTGAGCGCGCTGGACGTCGAGGAGACGTCCAGCGACACGTCGCCCCCGACGGTGTTGGCCACGGCCCGGGTCAGGTCGCCGGAGGCTGTCAGGTCTCCGCTGACGCTGTTGAACCGCAGGTCGCCGATGTGGTTGCGGACCACCACGTCACCCGAGACCGAGCGCGCGGTGAGCGCGCCGCGGGTCCGGTCGGTGACCAGGCCGCCGGAGACCGTCGAGACGGCGGCGTCTTGCTGGACGCCTGCCAGCAGCCCCTCGGCGCCGACGGTGCCGAGCCGGACCGCCACGTCCTGGGGGACGGCGATGTGCACGTCGACGGAGTCGTTGTCCCCGAAGGTGCGGAACTTGTCGACGAAGGAGTCCCAGCCACCGAGCGTGAAGCTGTACCCGACTTGCAGCTCGCCCTGCGCCAGAGACACCTCGAGCGGGCGCCCGGCCACTGAGTGCACCTCGACGCGCACCCCGCGGGCGTCGGGGTCGGTGTGGGCCACGACATCGACGCGCCCGCGGACGACCTGCACGCGCAGGCGGGCGACGTCGTCGACGTCGATGATCTGGGGGCCGGTGACGACCCAGGACTCGGTGGCCATGACTTCCTCCGGGGGATCGAGATATATCGCGTCTTGAGACACGTTATATCGCGTTCACCCCGGCCCACAAGAGCCCGATCGCGTCAGGAGACGAGCAAACCCGCCGCGCGCAGCTCCACCGTGAGGTCCTGCGGGTTCGTCGCCACCGCGCACGCGTCGTCATACGTGATCGCGTCGTCGCGGATGAGCTGGAGCAGATGCTGGTCGAAGGTCTGCATCTTGTAGTAGTCGCCCTCGCGGATGAGGTCGAGCAGCGGCGGGTTGTCCATCGGCTCCAAGATCGTCTCGGCCGTGCGCCCCGTGTTGACCATCACCTCGACGGCCGGTCGGCGGCCATTGCCATCAGCGTTGCGCACCAGCCGCTGCGAGACGATCCCGCGCAGCGCCTGCGCGAGGGCCACCCGCACCTGCTTCTGCTCATGCGGGGGGAAGAAGTCGACGATGCGGTTGATCGTCTCGGGCGCGTCGATGGTGTGCAGCGTCGAGAGCACCAGGTGGCCCGTCTCCGCCGCCGACAGCGCCGCGCGCACCGTCTCGACGTCGCGCATCTCCCCCACCAGGATCACGTCCGGGTCCTGGCGCATCGCCGCGCGCAGCGCCACGGCGAAATCGGCGGTGTCCTGTCGCACCTCGCGCTGCGAGATGATCGACTTCTTGTCCTGGTGGAGCACCTCGATGGGGTCCTCGATGGTCACGATGTTGACCTCGCGCGTGGTGTTGATGAGGTCCACCATCGACGCCAGCGTCGTCGTCTTGCCCGAGCCCGTGGGCCCGGTCACCAGCACCAGCCCACGCGGCTCCAGGGCCAGATCCCCCACGATCTCCGGCAGGCCCAAGTCCGCCACGGACTGCGCGCCGACGGAGACCCGCCGGAACACCATCCCGAAGGTGCCGCGCGCCTGGTAGGCGTTGGCGCGGAACCGGCCGACACCGGGCACCGAGTAGGCGAAGTCCGCCTCATGGGTGCGCCGGAACGAGTCGACCAGATCCTCGGGGAGCACCTCGGAGAGCATCAGCTCGGTGTCCTTCGGCTTCAGGTCCCGCACCTGCAGCCGGCGCAGGCGCCCATCGACCCGCACGCGGGGCGGCGATCCGACCTTCACATGCAGGTCGGAGCCACCCGTGCTGGCCAAGGCGTGCAGGAACGGGATGACGGACAGCGGCTGGTCGCTCACCCCTCACTCATCGGAGGACAGAGGGCCCGACTTGAGATCCAGCGAGGGCCCGGCGCCCCGGCGCCGCCAGATGTGGGAGCATGGACCCGAATCCGGCGCGCATCACGGGCGCCAGTACGTGAGGAGATCCCATGAGCAAGCGCGGACGCAAGCGTCGGGCCCGCAAGGGCAACGCCGCGAACCACGGCAACCGTCCCAACGCCTGAGGCGTTGTGGCCGGAACGTCGGCAGACATGACACAGGCCCGGTGCGACTCGCACCGGGCCTGTTGTCGTCATGCGCCAGCTGGCCGCCCCGCTGGGCGGGCCGTCACGGACGGCGCATGCGCAGGAACGTCATCTGCTCTTCTATACGGACCCGCAGCTCAGTAGGGGCCTCCTCCTGGCAGCACCGACGCACCAGCCGCTTCACCACGACCTCGACGTCGAACTCCTCCAGGCAGGGCCGGCACTCCTCGAGGTGCGCGCGGACCCGCTGCTGGTCCGGGGCCTCGAGCTCGGAGTCGAGGTACTCGAACAACCGGTCGAGCGCCTCGTCGCAGCCCTCCGCGCACCCCTCATCGCGCAACTTCAGCGGATCGACCGCCGGCATGACCGGCTCCGACGATGATGGCTCCCACACGCTCATCGCGTCCCCTTCGGTCCCGTGGACGACGCGCCGACAAGACCCCGACCGCGGGCGTAGTCGGCCAGCAGGTCACGCAACTGGGCTCGGCCACGATGCAGCCGGGACATCACCGTCCCGATCGGCGTGCCCATGATCTCGGCGATCTCCTTGTAGGCGAAGCCCTCGACGTCGGCCAGGTACACGGCGATCCGGAAGTCCTCCGGCAGCCGCGCCAGCGCGTCCTTCACATCCGAGTCCGGCAGGCGGTCCAACGCCTCCGCCTCAGCCGAGCGCAGCCCCGTCGACGTGTGCGACGCGGCCCGGTGGATCTGCCAGTCCTCCACGTCCTCAGACGCCGACTGCAAGGGCTCGCGCTGCTTCTTGCGGTAGGTGTTGATGAACGTGTTCGTGAGGATCCGGTACAGCCACGCCTTGAGGTTCGTGCCGGGGCGGTACTGGTGGAACGCGGCGAACGCCTTCGCGAAGGTCTCCTGCACCAGGTCCTCCGCGTCGGAGGGGTTGCGCGTCATCCGCAGGGCAGCGCCGTAGAGCTGGTCCAGGTAGACCAGCGCATCCGTCTCGAAACGCGCGTTGCGGGCCGCGTCGCCCTCGGCGTCGGGCGCCCGGTGGGTGTCTTCGCTCATCACGTCCGAGCCTAGCCCCGCCCGCTGAGACGGGCGCGCAGCCTCCATGAGCGCCATCTCCCCCTGGGGGACGCTCGTCTCGGGTGGCCTGGTGGCGAGGGCGCAACTCATGTCGGGCACAACACGCCGACGTGCACGGGGATTCCCGAGGGCGCTGGGACGCCCGTCCGACTAGCGTGCAGGCATGACTGACTCGACCTTCGTGAAGTTGCTCCGTGACCAGATCGGGCACGAGTTCGACGCCCATCAGCAGTACGTGGCCATCGCCGTGTGGTTCGACGGGCAGGACCTGCCCCAGCTCGCGCGCCACTACTACCGACAGGCGCTCGAGGAGCGCAACCACGCGATGATGATCGTGCAGTACCTGCTCGACCGGGACCTGCCCGTCGCGATCCCCGCCGGGAGCGCTGTCCGCAACGACTTCGACTCCGTGCTCGAGCCCATCACGCTCGCACTGGCCCAGGAGAAGCAGGTCACCGCGCAGATCGAGGCCATCTTCCGGGCGGCGCGCGAAGAGGGCGACGCCCTCGGCGAGCAGTTCCTGCTGTGGTTCCTCAAGGAGCAGGTCGAGGAGGTCGCCTCCGCGTCGACGCTGCGCACCGTCGCCGAGCGCGCCGGGGAGAACCTCTTCGACCTGGAGAACTACGTCGCGCGCGAGCAGATCGGCGACGGCGGCGAGTCCGCCGACGCGCCCGCGGCGGCCGGCGGCGCCATCTAGCCGGCAGCACCCCACACCCGCCCCACCGACAGGAGGACCCGATGCTGCTCCGCAAGGTCGCCCGCCCGATGTTCGCCACGTGGTTCGTCAGCGAGGGGCTGGACGCGGTCCGCCACCCCTCCGCGCACACGGCCGTCGCCGCCGGGGCCCTCGCCTCGGCGATAGGCCGCGTGCCGAGGGGCGCCCTCGGCGGGTCCCTCGACGCGCTGCGCGAGCCCAGCCACCGGCAGATCACCACGCTGGTGCAGGCCCACGGCGTCGCGACGGCGGTCGCGGGCGTGGCGCTCGCCGCAGGCAAGGCGCCGCGTACTGCGGCCCTCGTCCTCGCGGGGCTCACCGCCCCCCTCGTGGTGGCGAACCTGCCCGACAAGAAGCGCGAGCCGGTGAGCGCCGACGAGCGGCGGGAGCGGCGCCGCCGGCTCATCCGATCGCTCGCGTTCACCGGTGGCGCGCTGCTCGTCGGGATCGACCACGAGGGGCGCCCGGGCATCGCCTGGCGGGTCGGGCAGGCGCGCGAGCGCAGGGTCGCGGCAGCCGCCGACGTCGCGGGCTCGGCGAAAGAGCATGCCGCGGCGGCGGTCCGCACCGTCACGACCACCGCGAAGGACGCGGCCCGCTCGCTGCCGCACTGAGCCTTCCGCACAGCGCCCGGCGTGCGGCCCTCGTCGTCGCACGCCGGACGCCCGGGCCCGTTCGACGGCGGGCCAGATAGCCTGGGCGCATGACTGCCTCGCACGATCTTGCGCCCGCCGCCGACCCCGTCGACGACGCGTGGGACGCGCCCACCGCCTCCGGTCCCCTCGACGCGACCGTCGAGGTGCCCGGCTCGAAGTCGCTCACCAACCGGTACCTCGTGCTCGCTGCGCTGGCCGACGGCCCTGGCCGGCTGCGCGGCGCCCTGCGCTCGCGCGACACGCTGCTGATGGCCCAGGCGCTGCGCGCCCTCGGCGTGCGCATCGAGGACGACGGCCAGGACTGGGCCGTCGACCCCGCCCAGCTCAGCGGGTCCACCGACGTCGAGTGCGGCCTGGCCGGGACCGTGATGCGCTTCGTCCCGCCGATCGCCGCGCTCGCGAGCGGCCCGGTGCGGTTCGACGGCGACGCGGGCGCCCGCATGCGTCCCATGGCGCCGGTGCTCGACGCCCTGCGGGCGCTCGGGGTGCGCGTGGACGACCACGGCGCCCCCGGCTGTCTGCCGTTCACCGTGGTGGGCGAGGGCGCCGTGCAGGGCGGCTACGTGGAGGTCGACGCCTCCGGGTCGAGCCAGTTCGTCTCCGGGCTGCTGCTCGCTGGCGCGCGATTCCAGCGCGGGCTGACCCTGCGGCACATCGGGGCCACGCTGCCGAGCGTGCCGCACATCGAGATGACCGTCGCGCTGCTCCGCGACGCCGGGGCCACCGTCGACGACTCGACGCCCGCCGTGTGGCGCGTCGAGCCCGGGCCCATCGCAGCGCGGGATGTGCGCGTCGAGCCCGACCTGTCGAACGCGGCGCCGTTCCTGTGCGCGGCGCTCGTCGCCGGCGGCGTCGTGCGGGTGCCCGGCTGGCCCGCCTCGACCACGCAGCCCGGCGGGCTGCTGCCCGGCATCCTCGAGCAGATGGGCGCGCAGACCAGCCTGGACGGCGACGTCCTGACGGTGCGCGGCACAGGCGCCGTGCGCGGTGTCGACCTCGACCTGCACGCCGCCGGGGAGATCGCGCCGACCATCGCCGCGCTCGCCGCCCTCGCTGACTCGCCGACCCGGCTGCGGGGCATCGCGCACCTGCGCGGCCACGAGACGAACCGGCTGGCGGCGCTGACCACGGAGGTCAACCGGCTCGGCGGCCAGGTCGAGGAGACCGAGGACGGCCTGGACATCACCCCGCGTCCCCTGCACAGCGGCACGGTGCAGACCTACGCCGATCACCGCATGGCCACCGCTGGCGCCCTGCTCGGCCTCGCTGTCCCCGGCGTGCGCGTGCAGGACGTCGCCACCACCTCGAAGACACTGCCCGACTTCGTCGGGATGTGGGACGGGATGCTCGCATGAGCGCAGCCTCGACCCCTCCCTGTGGAGGCCGCTGAGCGTGGCACGCCGGCCGCTCGACGAGTCCGATGTCCGCATCCGCCCCGGACGCCGGGGCTCCCGGCCGCGCACCAAGACGCGCCCGGAGCACGCCGACGCCGAGTCGGCCCTCGTCACCGGGGTCGACCGCGGCCGGTACACCGTGCTGGTGGACGCGGGCTCCCCGCAGGAGCGCCGGGCCATCGCGATGAAGGCCCGTGAGCTCGGCCGCGACCGCGTGGTCCCGGGCGACCGCGTCGACCTGGTGGGCGACACGTCGGGCGCCGACGGGTCGCTGGCCCGCATCGTCCGGATCACCGAGCGCACCACGGTGCTGCGCCGCACCGCCGACGACACCGACCCCGTGGAGCGGGTCATCGTCGCGAACGCCGACCAGCTCGTGATCGTCACGGCGCTCGCCGACCCCGAGCCCCGCACCCGCATGATCGACCGCTGCGTCGCCGCCGCGTACGACGCCGGCATGGACGCGCTGCTCGCGCTCACCAAAGCCGACCTCGCCGACTCGGCCGAGCTCGTCGCGATGTACGAGCCCATCGGGGTCAAGGTGGTCGTCACCAGCCGCTCCGACGGCGACATCCATGGGCTCGACCTGCTCCGCGAGGCGCTCGCCGGGCGCACCTCGGTGCTCGTCGGGCACTCGGGCGTCGGCAAGTCGACGCTCGTCAACGCGCTGGTGCCGGACGCGTACCGGGCCGTCGGCGTCGTCAACGACGTGACCGGCCGGGGCCGCCACACCTCGACGTCCGCCGTCGCCCTGCGGGTCCCCGAGCCGGCCGGGACGCCGGCCACGTGGGTCATCGACACGCCCGGCGTCCGCTCCTTCGGGCTGGCGCACGTCACCCCCGAGAACCTGCTGCGCGCCTTCGCCGACCTGTCCGAGGTCGCGCAGGAGTGCCCGCGGGGCTGCACGCACACCGCCGACGCGCCCGACTGCGCCCTCGACGAGTGGGTCGCGGCGGCCCCCGACGACACTGTGCGGGCCGCCCGCGCCGCCCGTCTCGGCTCGTTCCGGCGGCTCCTCGCGAGCCGCACGGGCACCCTCGACGCCGACACCCGCGGCGCCGACAGCGACACCTCGGGCTCGGCCCCGTGAGCGCGGGCGCCGTCTCGCTGGTGCGATCCGAGGCCGGTAGCGGCCCGCGCCCCGCTACGGTGTGCCCATGAGCCTGCGCCCCGGGTACGACGACGACCTGCGCCTCGCGCACGTGATGGCCGACCAGGTCGACTCCGTGACGATGTCCCGTTTCAAGGCGCTGGACCTGCGCGTGGACACCAAGCCCGACCTGACCCCGGTGTCCGACGCCGACCGCACCGCGGAAGAGGTCATCCGCACGCAGCTCAGCCGGGCCCGGTCACGCGACGCCGTGCACGGCGAGGAGATGCCCGACACCGGCCACGGGCCGCGGCGCTGGGTGGTCGACCCGATCGACGGCACCAAGAACTTCGTCCGCGGCGTGCCCGTGTGGGCGACCCTCATCGCGCTGATCGACAACGACGAGGTCGTGATCGGCGTGGTCAGCGCACCCGCCCTCGGCCGCCGCTGGTGGGCCGCGAAGGACTCCGGCGCCTGGACGGGCCGCTCACTGGCCTCCGCCACCCGGATGCGGGTCTCCGCCGTGAGCGAGCTCAAGGACGCGTCGTTCTCCTACTCCAGCCTCAGCGGCTGGGAGGAGCAGGGCCGGCTCGACAGCTTCCTCGACCTGACCCGCACCGTGTGGCGCACCCGCGCCTACGGGGACTTCTGGTCGCATGTGCTCGTCGGCGAGGGCGCCGTGGACTTCTCCGCCGAGCCGGAGCTCGCCCTGCACGACATGGCGGCCCTGGTGCCGATCATCACCGAGGCGGGTGGCCGGTTCACGTCGATCGACGGTGTGCCGGGCCCGTTCGGCGGCTCCGCGCTCGTGTCGAACGGGCTGCTGCACGACGCGGCGCTCGACGCGCTGAGCCCGCGGGGCTGACGCGCTGCTCCGCGCGAGAGCGTGGGGGCTCAGCGCGGGATGCCGCCGAGCTCGGTCACGTCGTACCAGAGCAGGTCACGCTCGGCGAGGCGCTCGATGGCGCCCTCGTCACCGGTGACGGCGAGGGCCAGGTCGGCGGCGGCGTCGGGCTCGTCCACATGCCCGCAGGCGACCGCCGCCAGCGGGACCGGCGAACGCAGCTCCACGAGGCTCGGCGCCACGCCGTCGTCGCCCACCGGCGAGACATCGGCATCGGGCACATCGGCGGAGAGCACGAGGCGAAACTGCGGGGCGTGCGGACGTCCGGCGACGAGCAGCAGCGCGTCATCCGCCGCGGCGAGCTGCGCGGCGTACTCGAGCTCCTCCTCGTCCTCCTCGGGCAGCGCGGCGCGCAGCGCGGGCGTCACCGCGTGCACACGCCGCGCCCCCAGCACGGGCTGCCCGCCGTCTGCGGGGTCGTCAAGCTCGTCGAGGGTCGCTGGGAGGTAGATACGCACCCCCCTAGTGTGCCCGGCGGCGCGGCTCAGGCCTTCGCGAGGCGCGCCGCGACCGCGACCGCGTCGATCTCGTTCGTCACTGTCTGCTCCTGCGAGCCGGACTGAGACGCCTTGCGCGGGCCGCCCGAGACGCGCCCGGCCAGCCCGGTGAGCGCCCGCCGCACCGCCGAGCCGGGCACGATCTCGTGCAGGAGCCGCGCGTCGAGCAGCGCCGCGTCCAGCGCCGACGGGTCGTCCGGGACCAGGTGCGGGTCGACGATGCCCGCGTACCGGGCGAGGGCCTCGGCGATGGCCTCCCCCGGCCGTGGCCCCGCGACGCCGGGCCGCACGCGGTTGACGACGACGGTGCGCCGCCCGGTCGCGCCCAACTCAGTCAACTCCGCCAGTGCGCGGACGAGTCGCTGCACCCCGATGGGGTCGGCGCCGCCGACCACCACGACCTCGTCCGCGTCGTGCAGCGCGGACAGCGTCGCCGCGTTGCGCCGTGGCGCGCGGGTGTCATAGCTGAGCACCTCGTCCTGCTCCACGCAGAACCCGCAATCGACGACTGTCCAGTCGGTCAGCGCGCGTGCGACGGTCCACACCACGTCGAGCGACGTCCCGGGCAACTCGGGCCACCGGTCGGCGCGCGAGATGCCGGACAGCACCCGCAGCCCTGGGGCCAGCAGCGGAGAGAGCCGGGCCAGCGCCTGGACGTCGAGCACGCCCTGGCCGGCGGCCCGCGCCGCCGCCGCGAGCCCTGGCGCCTCGTCGAGCAGCCCGACGGCCTGTGACACAGTCCCGCCATAGGTGTCCGCGTCGACCAGCAGCGCCGTCCGGCCCAGCACGGCGAGCTCGGCGGCGAGGTTCATCGCGACTGTGGTGCGACCAGGCGCCCCGGTGGCCCCCCAGACGGCGATGAGGCGGCCAGGCTCCCGCGCGGGGGTGGCCGCACCAGCGGCAGCGCCCTCCAGCCCTGCGGACGCGAACGGGGCTGCTGACGCGGCATGGCCTCCAGGCCGTTCGGCGCCCACTGCGGCGAGGGGCGACTCGAGGACGGCCACCACGTCGCGCACCAGCGCGGCGGCGCCCGCGGCGTCCTCGGGGGTGTCGACCACCAGCCCCACCCCAAAAGCGGTGATCCGCTCCGCCGCCCACCGCGAGCCCGCGTCCGCGACGCCCACGACGCGCACGCCGCACCGGTGCAGGGTCGCGACCGCCTCGCGGTCGAGCTGCGGCAAGTCTGCTGAGACGACGGCGACGCGGCCCAGACCCGCCTCCGCCGCTGCCAGCAGCTCGGCGAGGTCCGCGCAGCGCCGCGTGACGCTCAGCCTCCCCCCGGCGGCCTCCATCGCCTGCACGATCTGTGACTCCGCGCTCCCCCGGACCGCGCAGAGCACGCCGACCGCCACCGTCAGCCCCCGGTCCCGGGGACGTGCATGATCTGCACCGTGCCCGCGCCCGTCACGGCGGCGAGCACCGCCGGCAGCTCGTCCTGGGGGACGAGGACCTGCACCACGCTGGACCCGCCTGTGGTGAACGCCCCGTCGGGTCGCGTGACCTCGGCCACCACCAGCCCCTCGGCCAACGGCTTCGGCAGGGCCGGCGCTGTGGCGCCATCAGCCTGGCGGACGGGCTCCGGCACCTCCCACAGGTCGACCTGGGAACCTGCCACCACGTCCTGTGACAGCCGCTGGTCCACGGGGACGGCGAGCGGGCGCACGTCCAGGTCGCCCGCGGCGCCCACGGCGGAGCGCGGGAGGATCTCGCCGGCCTCCACGACCCGCACGGCCACCGCGCGGTCCGGGACCCCGTCCGCGACGGTGAGGTACCGGTCCAGCTCGCCGGGGCCGAGGCGCACCTGGGCGACTCCGAGGCCGTCGGCGGCCAGCTCGCTGCCGGGGGTGATCGTGCCGCGCGCGACGTAGACGTCCACGGTGCGCTGGGCGTCCTGCACCACCCAGGAGCCCAGGGCCACCGAGCCTGCCACCATCGCGAGGCCGGCGAGCAGGCGCGGGTCGCGCCAGCCGGGCCTGCGCAACCGGCTCACCGGCGGCGCCGGCAGCTCAAGCACAGACGTGTCCATCCCGACTCCCTCTGCTGGCTGTCTTCCTCTGCTGGCTGTCTTCGGTGCGACGTTGAGCGGAGCATCCATCCGCTCTGCTGGGCTCGTCGCGATGCCCATCATGCCGACAAGCGGGCAGGAAGAGGACATCCCCGTCACAGCCTTGTGCACAACGGCTCCCGCGTGCGCGTGCGTGCCACACTGCGAACATGGCTCCCAGGTTCCTCACGCTCGCCGACGTGACCGAGGTGCTGAACATCTCAGCAGCCCAGGCGTACGCCCTGGTGCGCTCGGGCGAGCTCCCCGCGATCCAGATCGGCGGCCGCCTGCAGTGGCGCGTCGAGGCGCAGGAGCTCGAGCGGTACATCGAGCGCATGTACGCGCAGACGCGCGCGCGCATCGAGACGGACGCGGGCCAGCAGGTCGACATCCCGCACTGAGGCCGACACCCCGCGCTCAGCGGCTCACCGCGACCGCACGGCGCAGAGGGCCGCGAACGGCACGGCGACAAGCCCACCGCGTCGGGCCACCTCGCCATGCCCGACGGAGAGGTCGAGGTGGTCGGCGCCCACGCGTTCGATGCGCCCCGTGAGCTCGGCGCCGTCCACCTCCACCTGAACGAGCACACGGTCGCGCGCGAGCGCCCGCAACGCGTGCCCCAGCGTGAGCCGCCCCTCCACCACACCGGGCCCCGGCGCCACGGACCGGGTGAGTCCCGCGACCACGACGACAGCCGCCAGCGGGATGAGCGCCTGCCGGCCATGCGCCCCGAGGAGCAGCCACTGCGGGGCCGCGTCGAGGACGCGCCCCTCGGCGACCGTCCCGCCGCGCAGGCGCACTGACAGATGGGCGCCGAGGGCGTCGCGCAGGCGGTCGCTGATCACGACAGTCGCCCGTTCCGCCCGGGTCAGCTCGGCGACCTGCGCGTCGAGCTCTGCGGCGCTCTGGGCGGCGAACTGGGCCTCGAGGTCGGCGAACAGGGCTTCCCAACGCATCTGGACACCGTAAGGGCGGATCGTGTCGAGTTGTCCACTTCCGGCGCGATGTCTGGATCTTGCGGCTCCGATGCAGTAGACCTAGGGGCGCAAGCAACACCAAACGTCATCAAACTGCATGAAACGAGGGTGAACGCATGACAGCGCTCGACCGCCCGCCCGGCGCCCCCCGCATCCTGAGG
Organism: Cellulomonas cellasea; assembly: GCF_030372105.1. Lineage (GTDB taxonomy): Bacteria > Actinomycetota > Actinomycetes > Actinomycetales > Cellulomonadaceae > Cellulomonas_A > Cellulomonas_A cellasea_A. The sequence continues at coordinate 353,462 of NZ_JAUDBQ010000002.1, forward strand.
CTGCTGGCGCTGCCCGTGGGGCTCGCGGCCAGCGCCGCCCTCACCCTGCTGTTGGCCGTGCGGCTCCGGAGGGTCGCCACCGTCGACCTCTCGACGCTGCGGATCGACCAGGCCGTGGAGATCGGCATTGTCGGGATCGGCGCAGCCCTCACCGCGTGGCTGACCCTCTCGCTGCTCGTCGCGACAGCCTGCGCGGCGGCCCGCGTGCTCGGCGGCGGATGGGCTGCGGGCGAGCGGCTCGTCCACCGCTGCGCCCCCGCCCTGGTGCGGCGCACGCTGGTGCTGGCCGTCGGCGCAGGTCTCGGGATCTCCCTCGGCGGTGTGGCGCATGCGGCCGACGCCGACCTGGGCTGGGCGCCCACCACGACCACCAGCGCCGGCGCGCACGTCGAGGCGGTCCCGACGACGCCACCCGCCCCGGTGGCTGGCGTCGACACGGCTCCCGACGCAACGTCCGGCGCCACGGCGATCACGGTGAGCGCGTCCACGCAGACGCCCCCGGCGCAGCCCTCGCCGGCACCGGCCGACGTCGGCGAGCCGACAGTGGCACAGGTCGTCGTGGCGCCTGGCGACAGCCTCTGGAAGCTCGCCGCCGAGCATCTCGGGCCCGAGGCCAGCACCGCGGAGATCGCCGCCGCCTGGCCGCGCTGGCATGAGGCGAACGCCGCGGCCATCGGCGCGGACCCCGACGTGATCCACCCTGGTCAGACGCTCGACGTGCCGACGCTTGCGCACGACGTGGCGCCCCTGGACGTTCCGTCGGCGGACGGGAGCGCGTCATGACCGCCACAGCGCCTCCGCTGACCGGCGCCGAGGCCGCCCTGGCGCACCTCCGACCGACGGCGGCCACCCCGCCGACGACCTCCGCACCGGTCCCCGAGGCACGGCGCGCATCCTCCCCCGCGACCCCGCCGACTCCCCCTGCTATGGCAGCTGAGCAGATTCCGGCCCCGCCACCGCCGAGCGCCGCGACCCGGCGGGCAGCCCAGCCCGCGGTCCACGTCCGGCTCATCCCCCACCTGTCACCGGGAAGCCGCCCGCGTGCGGCGAGCGGACCCGGCCCGGTGCGCCCGCCCACGCTCGAGGAGCGCGCCCTCGAACGGCGCCGCAACGCGCTCCGGGCCACACCCCAGGCCGCGCCTGACGAGCCGCGTGAGGACGCCCTGCCCGAGCCGACCTCCGTGTGCTGCTCGATCGTGCTCGTCGCACTGGAGTCGTTGACCGGCGCACGCTCCCTCCAGCAGCTCGCACGCTGGGTGACCCCGGAGCTCTACGAGCAGCTCGCCGCCCGCGCGGCAGTCACCGAGCGCGCATTAGGCGCCGACCGGCCAGCACAGCGGCCGGAGGTGCGCAGAGCGCGGGTCTGCCGGCTCGGCCGGCGGGTGGCGGAGGCGAGCATCGTCGTGCAGGACGGCTCACGCGTGCGCGCCGTGGCCATCCGGGTCGAGGAGCGCCGGGGCGCCTGGCGGGCCGTCGCCCTGGAGATCGGCTGACGGCCTGACCCCCAACAGCCACGTCCGGCACATGACGAGAGGCCGGGTCGGCTTCCACCGACCCGGCCTCTCCTCATGCGTCAACGCTTGCGCTTGGCCGCCTTGCGGCGCTCCTGACGGTTCGCGCCGCCGGACTCGGGCCGAACGTCGCCGCCCTCGGAGCGCGTCACGACACCGGCCGTGCCGTCGTCACTCGGCGCGGAGTACTGCAGCGGCGCCCGCTGCTCCGGGCCGTCGATGCCCTTGGCGACAAGGGCGCCCGGACGGGGCCCTGCGGCCGCCGCGCCGGCGCCGAGCGCCGCCTGGGCAGCCGACTCGGCGGTCACCGGGGCGGCGCCCTCGGCCGCCTCGCCCTCACCGGGCTCCGCGACCTTGACCTCGAGGTTGAACAGGTACTGGACCGACTCCTCCTTGATGGACTCGGTCATGGCGCTGAAGAGCTGGAAGCCCTCGCGCTGGTACTCGATGAGCGGGTCGCGCTGGGCCATCGCGCGCAGCCCGATGCCCTCCTTGAGGTAGTCCATCTCGTAGAGGTGCTCACGCCACTTGCGGTCCAGCACGGACAGCACCACGCGGCGCTCGAGCTGGCGCATGTTCTCCGAGCCGATGGTCGCCTCGCGCTCGGCGTACGCGATCCGCGCGTCCGACAGGATCTCGGTCTGGAGCAGCTCCACCGACAGCCGCGTGGGGGCGCCAGCCTGCTCGACGACCTCCTCGGGGGTGATCGTGATGGGGTAGATGCCGCGGATGGCGGTCCACAGCGCGTCGAGGTCCCAGTCCTCCGGGCGGCCCTCGGCCGTCGCGGCGGCCACGTAGTCCGTGATGACGTCGGTGAGGAAGTGGCCGACCTGCTCCTGCAGGTTCTCACCCTCGAGCACGCGGCGGCGCTCGTCGTAGATCACCGTGCGCTGGCGCGAGAGGACGTCGTCGTACTTCAGGACGTTCTTGCGGATCTCGAAGTTGCGGCCCTCGACCTGCGACTGGGCGCTCTGGATGCCGCGCGTCACGATCTTCGACTCGAGCGGCATGTCATCCGGGAAACCGGCGCGCGTCATCATCGACTCGGCCATCTGCGAGTTGAACAGGCGCATCAGGTCGTCCTGCAGCGACAGGTAGAACCGGGACTCGCCCGGGTCGCCCTGACGGCCGGAGCGGCCACGGAGCTGGTTGTCGATGCGGCGGGACTCGTGCCGCTCAGTGCCGAGCACGTACAGCCCGCCGAGCTCGACGACCTCGTCGTGCTCCGCCGCCACGGCCTCAGTCGCCTTCGCGAGGGCGTCGGGCCAGGCTGCCTCGTACTCCTCCGGGTTCTCCGCCGGGTCCAGCCCGCGCGCGGCGAGGTCGGCCACGGCCATGAACTCGGCGTTGCCGCCCAGCATGATGTCGGTGCCACGGCCGGCCATGTTCGTCGCGACGGTGACGGCGCCCTTGCGGCCCGCCTGCGCGACGATCGACGCCTCACGCGCGTGCTGCTTGGCGTTGAGCACCTCGTGCGGGACGCCCTGCTTCTTCAGCTTGGCGGAGAGCAGCTCGCTCTTCTCGACGCTGGTGGTGCCCACCAGCACCGGCTGGCCCTTGGCGTGCCGCTCGACGATGTCGGCGACGACCGCGTCGAACTTGCCTTCCTCGGCCTTGTAGACGAGGTCGCCCTGGTCGATGCGCAGCATCGGGCGGTTGGTGGGGATGGGGACGACGCCCAGCTTGTAGGTGCCCTGGAACTCGGCCGCCTCGGTCTCGGCGGTGCCGGTCATGCCCGCGAGCTTGTCGTACAAGCGGAAGTAGTTCTGCAGCGTGATCGTGGCGAGGGTCTGGTTCTCGGCCTTGATGGCCACGCCCTCCTTCGCCTCGATGGCCTGGTGCATGCCCTCGTTGTAGCGGCGGCCGGGCAGGATGCGGCCCGTGTGCTCGTCGACGATGAGGACCTCGCCGTTCATCACGACGTAGTCCTTGTCGCGCTTGAACAGCTCCTTGGCCTTGATCGCGTTGTTGAGGAACCCGATCAGCGGCGTGTTGAGCGACTCGTACAGGTTGTCGATGCCGAGGTAGTCCTCGACCCGCGCGATGCCGGGCTCGAGCACGCCGACAGTGCGCTTCTTCTCGTCGACCTCGTAGTCGCGCTCGGCCTGCAGGCGGCGGGCCACCTTGGCGAACTCGGCGTACCAGCGGTTCGCGTCGCCCGACGAGGGGCCCGAGATGATCAGCGGGGTCCGCGCCTCGTCGATGAGGATCGAGTCGACCTCGTCGACGATCGCGAAGTGGTGGCCGCGCTGCACGAGCTCGTCGGTGGTCCACGCCATGTTGTCGCGCAGGTAGTCGAAGCCGAACTCGTTGTTCGTGCCGTACGTGATGTCCGCCGCGTACTGGGCGCGACGCTCGGCCGGGCGCTGGTTCGACAGGATCACGCCCGACGTCAGCCCCAGGAACCGGTACACGCGGCCCATGAGCTCGGCCTGGTACTCGGCGAGGTAGTCGTTGACCGTGACGACGTGCACGCCCTTGCCCGTGAGCGCGTTCAAGTACGCGGGGGCGGTGGCGACGAGGGTCTTGCCCTCACCGGTCTTCATCTCGGCGATGTTGCCGAGGTGCAGCGCGGCGCCGCCCATGAGCTGGACGTCGAAGTGCCGCTGGCCCAGCGTGCGCCGAGACGCCTCGCGGACGGCGGCGAACGCCTCGGGCAGCAGGTCGTCGACGGTCTCGCCGTCGGCCAGACGCGCCTTGAAGCGGTCCGTCTCCTCACGCAGCTCCGCGTCGGAGAGCGTCTGGAAACTGTCCTCCAGGGCGTTCACCTGCTGCGCGATTCCGGACAACTTCTTGACGATCCGGCCCTCGCCGAAGCGCAGGACCTTGTCGAGAATCGCAGGCACGCGTCACTCCCCACGTGTTCGCGCTCCGCACGCCGGGGCGTCGGAGCGGTCTGGGCGGACCCGACCGCACGGCCGGGGCGCTGACCATCGTAGGCGAGGGTTATGGCCTCGGTCGAAGAACGACCACCGCGAGCAGCAGCAGGAGGGCGCCCAGCACCCCCGCCACGCCCAACCGCTCGTCCCGCAGGAGCACCGCGCCGACGGTGGCGGCGAGGGGCTCGAGCAGCGCGAGCAGCGCCGCGGTGGTCCCTGGCACGGTGCGCAGACCGCGGAAGTACGCGGCGTAGGCCGCCGCGGTGGGCACCGCTCCAAGGAAGAGCACCAACGCCCAGCCGCCGGATTCCCGGGGCAGCAAGGGCCCGGCCCCCACCACCAGCACCGCGGCCGTGAGCAGCAGGCCGCCGCAGACGAACGCGAGGCCCACGAGCGGCAGCGCGCCCAGCCCAGGGACCGGGCGGGTGTTGAGCTGCGTCATCGCGGCGAACCCGGCCCCCGAGCCGAGCGCCAGGAGCACGCCGGCGCCGCCCGCGTCCCCGGACGCCGGCGCCCCGACGAGTAGGCCGAGGCCGCCAAGCGCCAGCAGGAGGGCGGCCAGCACCTGCCCCGACGGCGCCCGGCGGCTCCGCAGCGCGACCCCGGCCGCCACCATCACCGGCGCGGACCCGAGCGCGACAAGGGTCGCAGTCGCGACACCCGCGCTGGCGACCGCGCCGAAGAAGCACGCCTGGTAGAGGGCCGCGAGCGCCGCCGTCGCGGCCACCCTGCCCGCCGCGGCACGGGTGCGCGGCACCTGGTCGAGCCGGCCGGACACCGCGACGATGCCGAGCAGCAGGAGGCCGCCGGACAGCAGTCGGCATGCCGCGACGGCAGTCGCCGACATCCCCGCCACCGCGCCGAGCTCGGCGCCCGCGAGGCCGCCCGCCCCCCACAGCACGGCGCCCAGGGCCACCAGCGCGAAGTCACCTGATCGGGTCAACGCGACGCGCGCGTCGACCCCCTCGGCGGCCATCTCTCACAGTCCTGTCGTGACGCCGGAGAGGGCATCGGCCAGCGCGGCGGCGAGCTCGCCGGACGCCCCGGACCCCGCCCCGCCGACCTGCACATCGGACAAGCCCAACCAGCCGGCGAGGACGCGCAACTCGGTGGCCAGCGCGGCGGCGACGTCAGCGCCCTCCCCGCCCGGCGCCCCCGGGGTCCGATGCGCGGCGTGCACGCGGAGCACGCCGGCACGGCGGTCGGCCTTGAGGTCCACCAGTGCGACCAGGTGCTCCCCCAGCAGGAACGGCAGCACGTAGTAGCCGTGCACGCGCTTGTGCTCGGGGACGTAGATCTCGATGCGGTAGCGCAGGCCGAAGAGCTCCTCGAGCCGCCGCCGCTCGAACACCAGCGGGTCGAACGGGCTCAACAGCGTGCGGGCCGCGGACTGCCGTGGCACCGTCGCGTCCCGGTGCAGGTAGACCGCCCGACCCCAGCCCTCGACACGCACGGGCAGCAGGACGCCGTCCTCCACGAGCTCGTCCAGTGCGCGCGTCGCCGCGGGCCCGCGCAGCCGGAAGTAGTCGAGCAGGCATTTCGCGGACCCGATGCCATGCGCCCGCGCCCCGATCTCGACGAGCCCGCGGAGCGCCTCGTCGTCCGAGGGCTCGGGACTCGCCAGCACCGCCGCGGGCAGCACCCGCTCGGCCAGGTCGTAGCAGCGCTCGAACTGGGCGTTGCGACGGGCGGCGGCGACCTCGCCGGTGAAGAACAAGTACTCGAGCACGCGTTTGGCGACAGTCCAGTTCCATCCCCACTCGGTGCGGGTGCGGGGATGCTCGGCCTCGAAGTAGGCCTGGATCTGGCTCGCGGTGACGGGGCCGTGCGCGGCGACGAGCCCGCGGATCTCCGCGACCTCCGCCGCATGCGCGATCGGCACGTCGCGGATCGTCCCCCAGGCGGAGGTCCGGTACGCGCGCCTGCGCCAGCCGAGCATCCGGTACGTCTCGGGTGGCACGAACGACGCCTCATGCGCCCACGTCTCCACGAGACGGCGCGGAGCCCGGCCAGCGGCGCGGTCGAGGAGCGCCGGGTCGTAGGGCCCGAGCCGGGAGAAGACGGGCATCAGGTGCGCGCGGGCCAACACGTTCACCGAGTCGATCTGCAGGAGGCCCAGCCGGTTGACCACCTGCAGGTACTGGCGCATCGTGACCGGCCCCGTCCGCTCCGGGCGGCCCCGGTCGAGCCCCTGGGCCCGCAGCGCGACGCGACGCGCCTGGGACGCGGAGAGCGAGTCTCGCGGCGCCGGCGCGACCCGGCCGGAGCCCTGCCGGGAGGCGTCGGCGGAAGGCTGGGTGAGCGGGAGTGAGGCCACCGGGCCATCCTGCCGTCGAGCGGTGACATCTGGCGTGGGCAATCCCGGCGTGAAGCTCCCGGCCCGCACGCGCGGACAGGCCCCGCGGGCGATGCCCCCGGGGCCTGTCGTCAGGTGATCGAGCCGTCCAGGAGGACCGCTCGGTCGGCTGCTACACCTTGGCCGTCTGCCGTTCGGCCAGTTCGCCGTTGCCGTTCGTGCGCACCGGCGTGTCCAGCTTGATCACGCCGTAGCTCCAGCCGTGACGGCGGTAGGCGACGGCGGGCTGAGCGGTCTCCGCGTCGATGAACAGGTAGAAGTCGTGCCCCACCAGCTCCATCTCGTAGAGCGCGTCATCAATCGTCATGGGGTGGGCCGAGTGGACCTTCTCGCGGATCACCACCGGGGAGTCGCCGAGAGTCATCTCCACGACGTCGCCCGGCGCCACGGCCGTGGCGGGCGCGGGCTCCAGGTCGTCCTCACTCGGCGGCCGCACGTCGACGGGCACCTCGCTCGGCGGGATCAGGGTCCTGTTGTGGTGGTCCTTGCGGCGGTCGCGCGAGCGACGCAGCCGTTCCTGCAGCTTCGCGATGGCGAGGTCCAGCGCTGCGAAGCGGTCGTCCGCGCATGCCTCCGCGCGAATCACCGGGCCCTTGTCCACGACCGTCAGCTCGACCCGCTCGCAGCTGCCTGCCTGTCGCGGGTTGCGTTCGTGCGTGACGACCACGTCGATGCGCTGAGCACGGGGAGCGAGCTGGGCCAGCTTCGTCAGCTTGTCCGTGGCATGCCGGCGGAACTTCTCCAGCACCTCGGTGTGACGACCAACGACCACGATCTCCATGAAGACCTCCAGGGAGGGACCAGGGGCGGGGGGAACACCGCCCGGTGACGTACCAAGACGCCCCGATGGGGCGATCGTGCGGCACCACCTCCTCCCGTGGCCTGACCTGCGCCCGGGACCGAACAGGGCATCGGAGCGACCTCGCCCCGACCTGTCGGTTCTGAGGTCAACGCTATCCCGACGAGGCCTCAGGTTCCAGTTCCGCCACTGCGCCGACCGGGTGGTGGCGTGGCCGCGAGCACCAGTGCGCCGACCACGACGGCCCCCGCGGCGGACAACGCGCGCTCGCAGGCGGCGAGGGTCGCCCCGGTCGTCAGCACGTCGTCGACGAGCAGCACCGGCTGGCCTCCCACCTGCAAGCGCGCCGCGCGGCGCACCGCGACCTGGCCGGCGAGGTTCGCGCCGCGTGAGCGGGCTCCGAGCCCGACCTGGTCGTGGCCGCCCCACCGCCGCCGCAGCGCGCGGGTGGAGCGCGTGCCCGGCAGCCTGGGCTCCAGTGCCTGGGCTGTCACTGCGCCGAGCCGGCCCACGAGGTCCTCGCCCCGTCGCCAGCGCGCGGTGGCCGACGAGGGCGCCGGGACCACGAGCAGGGGCGTCGACTGGTCCCAGGCCTCCAACGCGGGCGCCACCTGCCGGGCCGCGGCCGCGATCGCGTCTGCCAGATGACGGCCGAGGTCGGCGCGGCCCCGGTCCTTCCACGACACGACGATCTCCCGCACGGGCCCGACATACTGCGCGGGCGCCCAGACGGGCAGTGGCATGCGGCCGTCCATGGTGTCGAGCCGGGGCGCCGCGTCCTCGCGCCGTCGGGGCGGGGCTCGGAGCGGCGCGGCGCATGCGGGGCACAGCGGCACGTCGGGCGCCCCGCAGCCCGCGCAGTCCACCGGGAGCACGAGCCGCCCGACGCCGAGGACGGCGCGGCAGAGCCCTCGTCCGACGCGGGAGGCCCGTTGGGCGCTCGACAGTGCCGGGGCGGCGGGTGCGGCGATGGTGGATCGGCCCCGTTCGGGGAAGGTCTCGGTCATGGCGGGCACCGTTCCACCGGCGCACGCCATGGGCCCGGCGGGCCGCTCACACTCGTGGACGGGCCGCCTCGGCAGCCGGGCTGGGGGTGGGCGAGGCGCCGGGCCGGATCCTGGCTCAGCCCGGGAACGACGGAGCGCGCACCCCATCGGCGACGAACGCCCAGCCCGGCCCCGACCGGACGTACAACTCGCCCTCCGACGTCGTCACGTACAACGCCCGCTCCCCCTTGCCGCCCGCGAGCGCGACGATCCCCTCGAGAGCCGGCAGCGCGCGCGTCTGCCCGGCCAGCGGCACCAGGTACACAGTGGTCGCCGTCGCGGCGGCGGTCTTGCCCAGCACCCCCAACGTCGACTCGTCGACCCACACCACGCGCGACGCCTCGGTCAGGGTGGCGCCCGTGGCGATCGGCTCCCCGAGCTGCAGCGGGGTGCCCTCCTGGTCGCGCACCACACCGGCGACGTCGAGGCTGAACCCGCTCGCGTCCGTCGACAACACGGCGACCCGCGTGCCGTCCCGCGCGACCCGCACCTCATGCACAGTGCGGCCCGCGAGCCAGTCGGCGCGCACCACCTGCTGGGCGCCGCCGGCCCGGACCGCAGTGATCACCGGGCCCTCGGGCCCCGCCGACGCGGTCCACACCCAGCCCAGCCGGTCCACCGACGGCGGGGCCAACGCCGCGGCCTCGAGCAGTTGCTCGTCGCCTCCGCCCGAGGCCGCGCGCACCAGCGTGCCGCCCCCGGACAGGACCACGCGCACGCTGCCGGCCTCGTTGCGGGCGGTGGCGGTGACGTCCAGCCCTGTCAGCGGTCCCACACCGGCCACCGGGGCCAACTCCCCCCGGCCGAGCGCCATGAGCGTGTCGTCCTGGACCACCTCCAGCGCCGCGTCGCTCGGCAACGAGCCACGGACCAGCCGCGCGGGCTCCCACGCGAGCGGCACCCCGCCGGCGAGGACCTCCACCGAGTTCACCCGGGCGATGTCCAGGGTGGCCTCGAGCTGGGCGAGCATCCGCGCGCGATCCTCCGCGTCGCCGAGCGCGGCCCCCGACAGCGACACCTCCGCGGTGCCGTCCGCGTCCACGAGCACCACGCCCGTCTCGAGTTGGACGCCGTCCGGAACCGCCGTGCGGACCGCGTCGCGCAGCCACGGCGACGGGCCCTCCATGAGCGCGCGGACCAGCGACGTGGCGAGGTTCCGCACCGGGAACCAGCGGGTCTCCGGCACCAGGTGCGAGTTGTCCGCGGACAGGAAGTAGATCGTCGCCTGGCGGAAGACGAGCTCGAAGTTCGGCTCCGACAGCACCACGCCGTTGTCCAGCCGGGAGATCCGCCACTGCCCGCCGCTGTCCTTGACCAGGTCGAAGACCAAGGGCTGGAGCGATCCGGGGGCGCTCTCCTCGTAGACGCCGCTCGCGTCGATGCGGGCCGCCACGCCCACCTTCACCTGCACCTGGGTCTCCGTCAGCAGCGTGACCTCGGGGCTGCTGGCCGTGGGGTAGACGATCACCTGCTCGTTCGGGTTCCAGGTCGAGCGCACCTCGCCTGACAGGTACTCGCGGGCCACGGAGAACGTCGTGCTGACGTCGGCGGTGGTCTCGCGGCTGTACCCCGCGGCGTTGGCGTTGAGGAAGCCCTGGACGATCTCCATGGGCGAGGCGTCCTGCTCCGGCGAGTAGCCGAGAAGGGTCACCGGGGCGGGCTCGTTGACCTCCACGACGCCCTCGCCGACGGGACCGCGGGTGGGGATTGAGACGCAGGCCGTCAGCGCGACGGCCACGGCCAGCGCCACGGCGCCGCCACGGAGCGCGCGGATCGGGCGCCGGGTCATCGCACCTCCTGGTGGTCCAGCTCGTCGTCGAGCTCGGGGAGCGCCGCCGGGTCGAGCGACTGGCGCTCGGGCGCCGTGGGCGGCTCCGGGTCCTCGACGGGGACGAGGGGCAGCGGCGAGCCCTGCAGGCGGATGCCCGCACGGCGCGGCAGGGTCAACCGGAAGCAGGCTCCGCCGCCCGGACGGCCCCACGCCTCGAGCCAGCCGCCGTGCAGGTGCGCGTCCTCAAGCGAGATCGCCAGCCCGAGCCCGGTGCCGCCCGTGGTGCGCGCACGTGCCGGGTCCGCACGCCAGAACCTGTCGAAGACGTGCGCGGCGGCCTCCTCGGTCATCCCCACACCGTGGTCGCGGACGGTGACGGCGATGGCCTGCGCGTCGGCGGCGAGGGTCACCGCCACCGTGCTGCCGTCGGCATGCTCGATCGCGTTGTCCAGGAGGTTGCGCAGGATGCGCTCCACTCGGCGGGGGTCGATGTCCGCCGAGCAGCGGGCATCCGGCAGCGCGACGCTGAGCCAGACGCCGCGGTGCTCGGCGAGCGGGAACGCGTGGTCGGCGGCGGCGCCCACCACCTCCCGCACGTCACGGTCCTCCGCGTCGAGGGTCGCGGCGCCCGCGTCGAACCTGCTGATCTCCAGCAGGTCGGCCAGCAGGTCCTCGAACCTGTCGAGCTGGGTCTGCATCAGCTCGGCGGAGCGCTTGATCGACGGCTCGAAGTCGTGGCGTGCGCCGTGCAGCACCTCGCCCGCCATCCGGATGGTCGTCAACGGCGTGCGCAGCTCATGGGACACGTCGGAGACGAAACGGCGCTGCAGCGTCCCGAGCTCCTCCATCCGGCCGATCTGCTCCTGCAGGCCCTGCGCCATCTCGTTGAAGGAGCGGCCCAGCGTCGCCAGCTCGTCGACGCCGCGCACCGGCATCCGCTCGTCCAGGTGCCCGTCGGCGATGCGCTCGGCCGCCTGCGCCGCCGCCCGCACCGGCCGGACCACCTGGCGCGTCACGAGCCACGTCATGGTGCCGAGCAGCACCACCAACGCCGCCGCGCCAATGGACAGCATGCGCTGTAGGAACTCCAGCCGCTCCTGCTCGGGCTGCAGGTTGTACAGGAAGTAGAGCTCGAAGGTGCCAGCCCGCGGCACTGTCACCGTCTGGCCCACCATCACGGCGGGGACGACGCCCTGCTCGGCGGCCTGCCCCCCGACGCCCGAGGCCGGCCAGCCCACGGACTGCCACCGCTGGCCGGAGCCCTCGACGGTGGCCCGGCGCAGGTCGTCGCTGACCAACTCGGACAACGCCGGGTTCGAGACGGCCGAGTTCACCAGCATCGCCTGGCCCGGCGCCTGCCAGAGCAGCACCTCGCGCTCTCCGGAGCCGCCCGAGCGCAGGGCCCGCATCACGTCGTTGAGCAGCCGTTGGGCCTCGGTGACGGACGCGGCGGTGGACGCGTCGAACGTCTCCTGGGCCTGCTGGGCGGAGCGGGCGCTCTCATCGAGGACGAGCTCCACCCGCTCGGTGAACAAGCCGTCGCGCATCTGCTGGGAGAGCGTCACGCCGACGAGCGCCAACGCCACCAGGCCGATCGCGAGCGTGGAGGTGACGACGCGCACCTGCAGCGACGACCGCCAGGCGTGGGACAGCGCGCGCCCAGCGCCGATGGCGCGCAGGCGGGTGAGCCGCCACGCGCGTCTCGCACGTCCCATCCGGTGGTGTCCGTCCTGCGAGGTGACCCGGCTCAGAGCGCGGGGGCTCCGGCCTTGTAGCCGACGCCGCGCACCGTCACGACTATCTCAGGTCGCTCGGGGTCCGCCTCGATCTTGGACCGCAGCCGCTGCACGTGGACGTTCACCAGGCGCGTGTCGGCCGCGTGCCGGTAGCCCCAGACGCGCTCGAGCAGCACCTCGCGGGTGAAGACCTGCCACGGCTTGCGCGCGAGGGCGACCAGCAGGTCGAACTCGAGCGGGGTGAGCGAGATCGGCGTCCCGTCACGCGACACGCGGTGCCCGGTGACGTCGATGGTCAGGTCGCCGATGCCGAGGTGCTCGGGGACCGGCTCGTCGCTGCGCCGCAGCCGGGCGCGCACCCGGGCGATGAGCTCCTTGGGCTTGAACGGCTTCGAGATGTAGTCGTCGGCGCCGGACTCGAGCCCGAGCACGACGTCCACCGTGTCGGCCTTCGCGGTCAGCATGACGATCGGCACGCCCGACTCGGCCCGGATCTGGCGGCACACCTCTGTGCCGTCCTTGCCGGGCAGCATCAGGTCGAGCAGCACCAAGTCGGGTTGGGACGCCCGGAACACGCCGATGGCATCGTCCCCATCGGCGCAGAACACGGGGTCGAAACCCTCCGAGCGCAGCACGATGCCGATCATCTCCGCCAACGCGACATCATCGTCGACCACAAGGACGCGACCCTTCATGGGCCCATGATCGCACCGAGTATCAGCAGGCAGCGCCATATCCGAACAGATCACCCGGTCGCGTCCCGGCCGCGGCGCGGCCAGGCCCGTCGACGCGCCGCCCGCAGTGCGCCCGGGCGGCCCACGGCGCGTCGACATTGCCCCATCACGATCGCCTGACATGGCACGATGAGCGCTCAGCCGCCGCCGCCCGCGCACCAGGGAGCACGAGTCGATGACCACGCCGCACGAGGACGCGTCCCGGCCCTCGGGTCAGGCTCCGGGAGCTCCCGACGGACAGCAGCCCGCTCAGCCCACGCCGCCGGTCCCGCCAGCGCCGGCCGCGCCCTCCGGTTGGGGCCCGGCGCCGGGGCAGCCAGGCTCCCAGGCTCCCGGGCACGGGCCGCAGCCCACCGGCTGGCAGCAGGCCCCCGGCTGGCAGCAGCCGGCCTACGGCGATCCCGCGTACGGACAGCCCGCGTACGGGCAGCCCGCCTACGGACAGCCGGCGTACGGACAGCCGGCGTATGGACAGCCCGGCGCGCCGGCGCCGTACGGACCGGGTGGCTGGCGCCCGCCGGCGCTGCAGCCGGGCATCATCCCGCTGCGCCCCCTCGGCGTCGGGGAGATCCTCGACGGCGCCTTCCGCTCGATCCGCGCCAACCCGAGGGTGATGTTCGGGCTCGCGGTCATGGTCGTCACCATCGTCGTCGCCATCGAGGGTGTGCTCGAGTGGTACATCGGCGGCCTGCTGTCCGGCGCGCTCTCGGACTTCTCCGCGACGGCGGACCCCAGCGGAGACCTGGGGATCGACCAGCAGATGGGCATGACGCTCGGCGCCCTGTTCAGCCTGCCGTTGCTGCTGGTCGCCACGACGGTCCTCACCGGCCTGCTCATCGTGTCGGTGAGCCGCTCCGTCATCGGGCAGACGGTGACGCTGGGCGAGGTGGTCCGCGCCTCCAAGCGGCGCGTGTGGTGGGTGCTGGGCATCACGCTGCTCTACCTGGCCGTGCTCGTGGCGGGCTACGCCGTCGTGGTGGTGGGCATCGTGCTCGCCGCCACCAACGAGCAGTGGGTGATCGTCGGGATCGCCGCGATCCTCGGCAGCCTGCTGATGCTCGCCGCCACCGTCTGGCTCTCCGTGCGGATGCTCCTCGTCGCCCCGGCGCTGATGCTCGAGGGCGGCACGTTCTGGGCCACGGTCCGCCGCGGGTGGAAGCTCACACGCGGGAGCTTCTGGCGCCTGTTCGGCATCTACGTGCTGGTGCAGATCGTCATGACCGTGGTGGTCGGGATCATCGCCGTGCCGATCACGATCATCTCCACGGTGTTCCTGGACGACCCGCTCATGCTCTCGTTCGGCGGGATCGTGCTCAGCTCGGTCGCCGACGTGATCTCGTACACGGTCACCACCGTCTTCTCCGCCGCGGTGGTCGCGCTGCTGTACATCGACGTCCGCATGCGCCGTGAGGGGCTCGACGTCGAGCTCGCCCGAGCCGCCGACCAGAACCCCGCATGACCTTCGCGCTCCACGGCCCGCGCCTGTCCGACGTCCCGGTGGACCCGGGCGCCGATGAGGCGCGGGCCTTGCTCGAGCAGGAGCTGACGGACCCGGTGTACCACAGCGGCCCGAGCCTCCTGCAGCGCATCCTCGACTGGCTCGGCGAGCTGTTCGGGGACGCTCCGCAGCTCTCCCTGCCGCCGCGCACAGCGGTGTTGATCGTGGTGGCGGTGCTCATCGTGGTGACCGCGGTGGCCCTGTGGATCGCGGGCCCGGTGCGCCGCGCGCGGCACGGCTCCGCCCCCCGGGCGGTGCTCGCGGACGACGAGGGCCGGAGCGCCGCCGAGCTGCGCGCCGCGGCCGATGCCGCCGCCGCGCGGGGCGCCTGGGACGCCGCCGTCGCCGACCGGTTCCGCGCGATCGTCCGCGCCCTCGAGGAGCGGGCGCTGCTGGACGAGCGGCCCGGGCGCACCGCGCACGAGGTCGTCGCGGTGGCCGTCCGCAGGCTGCCCGCCCGCGCAGAGGACCTGCGCACTGCCGGCCGGCTCTTCGACGACGTCGTCTACGGCGGCGTGCACGGCAGCGAGCAGGATGACGTGTGGCTGCGGGCCGTCGACGCGAAGGTCGCGGCCGAGCGCCCCCTCGACCCCACCGCCGCCGCTGCCGCCGAGCCCACGGGGTGGTCGCTGTGACCGTGACCTCCGACCTCTCCCCCGCGCCCGTCATCGGCGACGGCACCACCAGCCGATCCCGCGCGGGGAGCCGCTGGCGCCGGGCCCGCTGGCCGCTGGCCATCGTGGGCCTCGTGCTGCTGGTCGGCCTGCTCGCCGCGCTGCCGGCGCCACGCACGTCGACGGTGGCGCTGGCGCCTGACAACCCGTCCGCGCTCGGCTCCCGCGCCCTCGCCGAGGTGCTCCGGGACCAGGGCGTCGAGATCACCTACGTCCGCTCCTCCGCAGCAGCGCTCGAGGCGGCCGGCGCGGGGTCCACCCTGCTCGTCACGAGCGACGCGATGCTCTCCGACGAGCAGGC
This sequence comes from Cellulomonas cellasea, assembly GCF_030372105.1. Taxonomy (GTDB): domain Bacteria; phylum Actinomycetota; class Actinomycetes; order Actinomycetales; family Cellulomonadaceae; genus Cellulomonas_A; species Cellulomonas_A cellasea_A. The sequence goes on from NZ_JAUDBQ010000002.1 coordinate 368,767, forward strand.
GGGCCAGATCGCCGCGTCCGAGGCCGACCTCGTGCTGGTCGAGCCGGTCTGGCTGCTCCCCTTCGTCACGTCCGCGGCCGACACCACGCCGGAGTACGCGCCCTCACAGGTCCGCACCGCCGAGTGCGCCGACCCGGACGCGCGCGCCGCGGGGACGGTGACCGTCAGCGGCAGCGGGTTCATCGCCCTCGACGACGACGCCACCACGTGCTTCCCGGCTCCTGGCGGCGAGTCCGGCGGCGGCGCCTACCTGGTCGTCGAGGGCGAGCGCCGCGTCACGGCGATCTCCGACGGGACGCCGCTGACCAACGACGCCATCACGGCCGAGGGCAACGCCGCGCTCGCGCTGCGCATGCTGGGCCGCCACGACCACCTGGTCTGGTACGTGCCCTCGCTCGCTGACTCCGGCGAGGCCTCCGGTCCGGCCTTGCGCGACATGCTGCCGCCCTGGGCGGGACCCGTCGCCCTGCAGCTCCTGCTGGTGGCCGCCGTCGCCGGGGTGTGGCGCGCGCGGAGGCTCGGCCGGGTGGTGGTCGAGCCGCTGCCGGTGACGGTGCGCTCGGGCGAGGCGACGCGTGGACGGGGCCGCCTGTACCGTCGCTCCCGTTCGTACGGCCATGCGGCCGCCGCGCTCCGCGCCGGAGTGGCGACTCGCACGGCCGCGCAGCTCGGGCTCCCCCGATCGGCGCCCGCGCCCGTGGTGATCGACGCATTGGCCCGGGCCACCGGGCGAGCGAATGACGACGTGGCGGGGCTGCTGTACGGGCCGCCGCCGACCGACGACACCGGGCTGGCGCTGCTGGCCCGCAGGCTGGACGAGCTGGAGAGCGAGGTTCACCGAACGTGACCGAGGCACACACGAACGGCGGGTGGCCGACCCCCGAGGGATCGCCCGCACCGGGTCTCCACTCGGCCGCCCCCATCCCCGCGCCCATTCCCGGGGCGCCCGCGACCGCGCCGGCCCCCGTCGCTCACGACGCGCCGTCCGCCGCCCTGCGCGAGACGCTCGGCGCCGTGCGAGCCGAGGTCGGCAAGGCCGTCGTCGGCCAGGACGCCGCGGTCACCGGGCTGGTCATCGCGCTGCTGTGCCGGGGCCATGTGCTGCTCGAGGGCGTGCCCGGCGTCGCGAAGACGCTGCTGGTGCGGACGCTGTCCGCCGCGCTCGACCTAGACACCAAGCGCGTGCAGTTCACCCCGGACCTGATGCCTGGCGACATCACCGGCTCGCTCGTGTACGACGCGCGCACCGCCGAGTTCTCCTTCCGCGAGGGCCCGGTCTTCACCAACCTGCTCCTCGCCGACGAGATCAACCGGACGCCCCCGAAGACGCAGGCCTCCCTGCTGGAGGCGATGGAGGAGCGCCAGGTGTCCGTCGACGGGCTGGCCCGCCCGCTCCCCGACCCGTTCATGGTGATCGCGACGCAGAACCCGGTGGAGTACGAGGGCACGTACCCGCTGCCCGAGGCCCAGCTCGACCGGTTCCTGCTCAAGCTGAACCTGCCGCTGCCCGAGCGGGCCCACGAGGTCGAGGTGCTGGCCCGGCACGCCGCGGGCTTCGACCCGCGGGACCTGCGGGCGGCGGGCGTGCGGCCGGTCGCGGGCGCCGGGGCGCTGGCCCAGGCCCGTGCCGAGGTCGCCCGCGTGCAGGTCGCCCCCGAGGTGCTCGGCTACGTGGTGGACCTCTGCCGCGCGACGCGCCAGTCGCCGTCGCTGTCCCTCGGGGTGTCTCCCCGAGGCGCCACCGCGCTGCTCGCCACGTCCCGCGCGTGGGCGTGGATGTCCGGCCGCCCGTACGTCACCCCCGACGACGTCAAGGCGCTGGCCCACCCGACCCTGCGGCACCGCGTGCAGCTGCGCGCGGAGGCGGAGCTCGAGGGCGTCACCACGGAGAGCGTGCTCGACACCGTGCTGGCCTCCGTGCCCGTCCCCCGCTGACGCTCGATGACGATCACCTGGCGGGCCGTGGCCCTCGCGGCGTTGGGCGTGGTGGCGGTGCTGCTCGTCCCCGTGCCCGGCACCGTGCTGGTGTGGGCGCTGGTCGTGGCGGCGGCGTGCGCCTGCGACGCCCTGCTGGCTGCCTCTCCCCGCCAGGTGGCCGTCACCCGCTCCGTGCCGGGCTCCGTGCGGCTGACGCAGACTGCCCGGTCGACGCTCACTTTGGCGAACGTCGGGCCCCGGCGGCTGCGCGCGCTGGTGCGGGACGCGTGGCTGCCGTCGGCGGGCGCCGGGGCGAACCGCCACCCGGTCGACCTGCCGCCGGGTGAGTCGCAGCGAGTGTCCACGGTCCTCACGCCCACGCGCCGCGGGGACCGCCGGGCGGACCGCGTGACCATCCGCACTGTGGGGCCACTGGGCCTCGCCGGACGGCAGGCCTCCCTGGACGTGCCGGGCGTGCTGCGGGTGCTCCCCGAGTTCGCGTCCCGGCGGCACCTGCCGAGCCGGCTCGCGCGGCTGCGCGAGCTCGACGGGCGGGCCGCCGTGCAGGTGCGCGGCGCCGGCACCGAGTTCGACTCGCTGCGCGAGTACGTCATCGGCGACGACGTGCGCTCCATCGACTGGCGGGCCACCGCACGGCGCGCCGACGTCGTCGTCCGCACCTGGCGCCCCGAACGCGACCGCCGCGTGCTGATCGTCCTGGACACCTCCCGCACCGCCGCCGTGCGCGTGCAGGACGCGCCGCGGATGGACGCGTCCATCGAGGCGGCGCTGCTGCTCTCGGCGCTGGCGTCGCGCGCCGGGGACCGGGTCGAGCTGATGGCCTACGACCGGGCGCTGCGGGGCCGGGTGGCCGGGTTCAGCGGGCCACGGCTGATGCCCGCCGTCGCGGACGCGCTGGCCGGCGTCGAGCCGGCGCTGGTCGAGATGGACTGGCCCGGGGTCGTCAGCATGGTGCGCGAGCGCCTGTCCCAGCGGGCCCTGGTGGTGCTGTTCTCCTCGTTGGAGCCCGCCGCCGTGGAGCAAGGGCTGCTGGCCGTGGTGGGCCAGCTCGCCGAACGCCACCAGGTGGTGCTCGCGGCGGTGCGCGACCCGGAGGTGGAGGCGCTGCGCACCGGCCGCGGCGACGTCTCGGAGGTCTTCGACGCGGCGGCCGCCGAGCGCGCCGAGTTGGAGCGCGCCGCCGTCGCCGTGCGCCTGCGCCAGCGCGGCGTCGAGGTGGTCGACGCGCTGCCCGCCGACCTGGCGCCCCGGCTGGCTGACACGTACCTCGCGTTGAAGGCCGCCGGCCGGCTCTGATCGCGGGCGCGATGTCTGGGCTTGGCCCTAGGGTCGCTCGCATGCAGACGCCGGCGCCCGTCCTCGGCCGTCGAGCCCTGAACCGCGCGCTGCTGGCCCGCCAGCACCTCCTGGCCCGCCATGAGGGCGCCGCCCTCGACGAGGTCGACCACCTGGTGGGCCTGCAAGCACAGGCGCCGTGGTCGCCCTACACGGCGCTGTGGTCGCGGCTGGACTCCTTCCAGCCCGCCGAGCTCGGCGACCTGCTGCTGCGCCGCGACGTGGCGCGGGTCGCCGCGATGCGCTCCACCGTGCACCTGCTGACCGCCGAGGACGCGCTCCTGCTCCCGGTGCTGACCGCCATCGTGGGCGAGCGGGGCGCGCGCGCCCGGGGGCCGTTCTCCGACACGCTGCGCGCCCTCGACCTGGCGGAGCTCGCCGCCGCCGGCCGCGAGATCCTCGAGGCCGAGCCCCTAGCCCCCGCACGGCTCGGCGAGCGACTGCGCGAACGCTGGCCGCACGGCTCCCCCGACGCCCTGGCGCATGGGGTGCGCTACCTGCTCCCCCTCGTCCAGACGACTCCTCGCGCGGTGTGGGGGCAGTCGGGGGCGACCATCTGGACGACCACCCGGGCCTGGCTCGGCCGCGACCGGCAGGACCTCGACGACCCGGCGGCGCGCGAGGCCGCGCTGCGGGGGGTCGTGCTGCGGTACCTCGCGGCGTTCGGCCCGGCGAGCACCGCCGACGTGCAGCGTTGGAGCGGCCTGACCCGGTTGGCGCCGGTGCTGGAGGGCCTGCGCGGCGAGCTGGTGTCGTTCCGCGCCGAGCCGGATCCGTCGGCGCGGGCTGGCCGGGCTGGCCGCGCCGGCAGGGAGCTCTTCGACCTCCCCGACGCGCCCCGACCCGACGCCGAGACCCCTGCTCCCGTGCGGTTCCTGCCCGATTTCGACAACGCGCTGCTCAGCCATGCCGACCGTGACCGGATCGTCGCCGAGGAGCACCGTCGCGCGTTGGCGCGGGCCAACGGCCGGACGCCGGGCGTCGTCCTGGTGGACGGGTTCGTCGCGGCCGCCTGGTCGCTGCGGCGCGAGCGGGCCGCGGCCGCCCTCGACGTGGAGCCGCTGCGGCCGCTGGCCCGCGCGGAGATCCGCGATGTGGCCGCGGAGGCGGAGGTGCTCGTCAGGTTCCTCGCGGAGGACGCGAGCGCGCATGAGGTCGTGATCGCGGACCGCTGAGCGGTCGACGGGGCGCTACCCGGCGACGGCCACCGAGTACCCGGCGCGGTCGTCCTCCAGGTCGCCGGTCTCGCCATCGGCCACGGCCCGGCGCCCCAGCACCAGGGTGTAGGCCCAGAACGCTGCGAGCACCGCGGCGCCAATGGTGATCTTCACGGCCCAGGGCAGGCTCGACCCGGTGACGAACCCCTCCACCAACCCGGAGACCAGCAGCACCCCCACCAGGCCGATGGCCACGGTGAACAGCGCACGCCCCTCCTCCGCGAGGGCGCGTGAGCGCGGCCGCGGCCCGGGGTCGACCCACGTCCAGAACAGTCGCAGCCCGGCGGCCCCGGCCACGAAGATCGCGGTGAGCTCCATCAGCCCATGCGGGGAGATGAGCTGCAGGAACAGGGCCAGCTCACCGTGGGCGGCCATCATCCCGCCCGTGGCCCCCACGTTCACGGCGTTGCTGACCAGCACGTAGGCGGGGCCGATGCCGGTGATGCCGAGCCCGACGCACAGGGCGGCGATCCACGCGTTGTTGGTCCACACCATCGTCGCGAAGCCGATGCCCGGGTCGTAGTACGAGGCGAAGGCGTTCTCGACGTACTCCCGCTGCTGGCTCTCGGTGCCCATCACGGCGAGCGCCCCGGGCTGGGTGGCGACCCAGGCCCCCGCGGTGATCGCGAGCGCGAGGAACCCGGCGGTCACCGCGACCGTCCACCAGCGGATCCGGTAGAGCGCCGCGGGCAGGGAGACGACGGCGAAGCGGGCGAAGTCGCGCCAGCTCGGCTCATGGGATCCGGCGATGCGCGCGCGGGCCCGGGCGAGCAGCTGGGACAGGCGGCTGACGAGCTCGGGGTCGGGCGCGCTCGACCGCACCCGCGAGAGGTCGGTGGCGACCGACTGGTAGAGGCGGACCAGCTCGTCGGCCTCGGCGCCGCTGAGGCGGCGGCGCCGGCTCAGCTCGTCGAGGCGCGCCCAACCGGGGCTGTGCACGGCGGTGAAGGCGTCCAGGTCCACGCCGGATACCCTGCCACAGCACACGACGCGCGAACGGCAGGAGGAGCCCGATGGACGAGGGGATCGTCACCGGAGAGGGTGTGCTGCTCGACACCCGGCCGACGTCGTTCTTGTCGCGCGTGGTCGCGGCGCTCATCGACCTGACCGCGCTCGGCATCGTGCTGGTCGTCACGGTGCTCGTGCTGGGCGGTTCCAGCTTCGCGCCGAGCGAAGCGCTGTCCCGCGTCCTGTTCGTGGCGGCCTTGGCGACGGTGATGGTGGTGCTGCCGACGATGGTGGACACGCTGACGCGGGGCCGGTCGTTGGGCAAGCTCGTGGTGGGCATTCGCGTCGTGCGGGACGACGGCGGCCCGATCCGCCTCCGGCAGGCGTTCGTGCGGGCGCTCACTGGCGTGTTCGAGCTGTGGCTGACCGTCGGCAGTGTGGCGCTGATCTGCTCGATCGTGCAGCCGCAGGGCAAGCGGGTCGGCGACCTCCTCGCGGGGACGTACGCGGTGCGGGTGCGGGGGAAGACGGCTGCGCGGACGCCGGTGATGATGCCTCCGCACCTCGCGGGCTGGGCGGCGGGCGCGGATGTGCGGCGGCTGCCCGACGGGTTGGCGTTGTCGGTGCGGCAGTTCCTCACCCGGACGTCCACCTTGCACCCTCAGTCGCGGGCGAGCCTGGGCACAGACCTCGCCGTCGAGGTGCAGCGGTTCGTCGCGCCGGCCCCGCCGCCGGGCACCCACCCCGAGCTCTTCCTCGCGGCGGTGCTGGCGGAGCGCCGTCGCCGCGAGCACCTGAGCGCCGAGGCGGGCAGGCAGCGGGCCGCCCAGGAGAGCGTGCTGATGCAGCGGCTCCCCCACGGGGTGCCCGACCCCGTCGACTGAGCCTCACAGCCCGCGTCAGTACCTGTAGTGGTCGGGCTTGTACGGCCCCGCGACGTCCACCCCCAGGTAGTCGGCCTGCGCCGGGGTGAGCTCGGTGAGCCGCACCCCGAGCGCGTCGAGGTGCAGCCGCGCGACCTTCTCGTCGAGCGTCTTCGGCAGGCGGTGCACGCCCAGCGGGTAGGCCTCGGGCCGGTTGAACAGCTCGACCTGCGCGATGACCTGGTTGGCGAACGACGTGCTCATCACGAAGCTGGGGTGGCCCGTCGCGTTGCCGAGGTTGAGCAGCCGCCCCTCGGAGAGGACGAGCACGGAGTGCCCGTCGGGGAACGTCCACTCGTGCACCTGCGGCTTGACCTCGGTGCGCACGATGCCGGGCCATGCGGCCAGCCCGGCCATGTCGACCTCGTCGTCGAAGTGGCCGATGTTGCCGACCACCGCCTTGTCCTTCATCGCCGCCATGTGGTCGGCGGTGATGATGTCCCGGTCGCCGGTGGTGGTGATGAAGAAGTCAGCCTCGGCCACGACGTCCTCCACCCGGGCCACCTGGAGCCCGTCCATGACGGCCTGCAGCGCGCAGATGGGGTCGATCTCGGAGATGACGACGCGCGCGCCCTGGCCGCGCAGGGCCTCCGCGGCGCCCTTGCCGACGTCGCCGTACCCCGCCACGAGGGCGACTTTGCCGCCGATGAGCAGGTCGGTGGCCCGGTTGAGGCCGTCGGGCAGCGAGTGGCGGATGCCATAGCGGTTGTCGAACTTCGACTTGGTGACGGAGTCGTTCACGTCGATGGCGGGGAACAGCAGCCGCCCGGCCTCGGCGAGCCGGTCGAGGCGCCGCACACCCGTGGTGGTCTCCTCGGTGACGCCGCGGATGCCCGCCGCCGCCCGGGTCCAGCGGCCGGGGTCGGCGGCCAGGGAGGCGCGCAGGACGGCGGCTAGCGCGTCGGCCTCCGCGGAGTGCCCCGGCTCGCCGGGCGCCGGCCCGGCCGGCACAGCGCCGGACGCCTCCGCCTCGAGGCCTTGATGGACGAGGAGGGTGGCGTCCCCGCCGTCGTCGAGGATCATGTTCGGCCCCTCGCCGGGCCAGGCGAAGATCTGCTCGGCGCACCACCAGTAGTCCTCGAGCGTCTCGCCCTTCCACGCGAACACCGGCGCCCCAGCCGGCCTGGCGGGCGTGCCCTGGGGCCCGACGACGACGGCGGCCGCGGCCTCGTCTTGCGTCGAGAAGATGTTGCACGACGCCCACCGGACCTGGGCGCCCAGCGCGATGAGCGTCTCGATGAGGACGGCGGTCTGCACCGTCATGTGGATGGACCCGGCGATGCGGGCTCCGGTGAGCGGCTGGCTCGGGCCCCATTCGGCGCGCAACGCCATAAGCCCGGGCATCTCATGCTCGGCGAGCCTGATCTGTGCCCGGCCCCGCTCGGCCTCGGAGAGGTCCCGCACCTTGTGCTGGCCGACGGCTTCGTCGAAGTCGGACACTGGGCGCCCCCTGAGGTCGGCCGGCCACTGCGATCCGTGCATCGTCCCGCTACGTGCGGGGCCCCGCGAGCGGACTGGCGGCGATGCCGCGTTTATGAGCCTCGTCACACACCTCGACGCCCGCCCCGCGCCTACCCGGTGTCGGGCGCCCCAGCAAATATCACGAAAAGATAACGATCCAAGAGCGGGTAAAGTCGCAGGTCAGAGCACACTTTCACCCGATCGGGCTCCCCGGCAAAACGGACACACAGCCGGAACCGAGTTCGCTTTCACCACCGCAGGCAGGGCATGGTGCTGGTGACAGATCGACGACGGACCCGTTCGGACGCCGTCGCCTCGCCGGGCCGCAGCCCCCTTCCTGAGGGCCCCGCACCGAGACGACGACCTTCCTCGAGCACCCGCGGCACCACTCGGTGCGCGCCGTCGCCGACCGGAGGCCCACCCGGCCCCACCGCCAGCGCGCGAGCGTCTCGCAGGCGGCGCCCCCCTCGTGCGGGGCGTGGCCCGGGTGGCCGCGAGCGGAATGGATGACCATGACGGCAGTACGTGCCGAGAACGTCTACAAGGTGTTCGGTCGACGCCCGGTCGAAGCGATGCGGAGGCTGCGCGAGGGCGCGACCCGCGACGAGGTGGCCATGCACGGCACCGCGGCAGTGATCGACGCGAGTTTCGACGTCGCCAGCGGCGAGACGTTCGTCGTGATGGGCCTGTCCGGATCGGGCAAGTCCACACTGATCCGGATGCTCAACGGCCTCGGCCGCCCCACTTCCGGCCGCGTCCTGCTCGGCGACCACGACCTGTCGACGGTGCGGTCCAAAGAGCTGCGGGAGATCCGCCAGCGCCGCGTCTCCATGGTGTTCCAGCACTTCGCGCTCCTGCCGCACCGCAGCGTCCTCGACAACACGGCGTACCCGCTGGAGATCCGCGGCGTGGACAAGGCCGAGCGGCGCCGACGCGCCGGAGAGGCCCTCGAGCTCGTGGGGCTCGAGCGCTGGGCCGACCACCTGCCGTCGCAGCTCTCCGGCGGCATGCGCCAGCGCGTCGGCCTCGCCCGCGCCCTCGCCGCCGACACCGACGTGCTGCTCATGGACGAGGCGTTCTCCGCGCTCGACCCGCTGATCCGCCGCGAGATGCAGGACCAGCTCCTCGAGCTCCAGCAGACCCTCGGCAAGACTATCGTGTTCATCACCCACGACCTCAACGAGGCGATGTACCTGGGCGACCGGATCGCCGTCATGCGCGACGGCCGCATCGTGCAGGTGGGCACCAGCGAGGAGATCCTCTCCGACCCCGCGAACGACTACGTCGCCCAGTTCGTCGCCGACGTGGACCGCACCCGCGTCCTGACCGCCGCCTCCGTGATGCAGCCCGCCCGCGCCGTCGTGCCGCTCAGCGCGGGCCCGCGCCTCGCCCTGCGCACCATGCGCGAGCAGCAGGTCTCCGCCGCCTACGTGCTCGACCGCACCCGCGCGCTGCGGGGCATGGTCCATGACGCCGACGTGGTCGCCGCGCTCCGGAACGGCGACGCCACCGTGACCGACCTCGTCCGCACCGGCGTCACGCCCGTCTCCCCGGAGACGCCGCTGGGCGAGCTGTTCGCGCCCGCCGCCGAGTCGGCCCTGCCGATCCCCGTCACCGACGCGGCCGGGCGCCTCGTCGGCGTCGTCCCCCGGGTGACGCTGCTCGAGGCCATGGTGCCGAATGAGCAGACGCCGCCCCGGGGGACCCCCGCCGTCGCCGACGACCCCGATGACCCCGCGCCCTCCGATGACCCAGCGTCCTCCGATGGCGCCGCGCCGTCCGACGAGCCCACGCAGTCCGACGAGCCCACGGCGGTGCCCGCATGATCCCCGCGTCCTCCAGCACCACCACCGGGCTCCCCCGCCTGCCACTCGGCGCCTGGGTCGCGGATGCCGTCGACTGGGTCACCACGACGTTCCGTGGTTTCTTCGACCAGGTCCGCGGCGCCCTCGAGTGGTGCTACGACTCACTCGACGGGCTGCTCGGCGGTCCCCCGTTCTGGCTGGTCGCGCTCGTCCTCGCCGCGGCGGCGCTGTTCGTGAAGGGCTGGCGGCTCGCCGTCGGCTCACTCGTCGGGTTCGTGCTCATCGCCGCCGTCGACCAGTGGGCCAACGCGATGCACACCCTGTCCCTGGTCATCCTCGCGACAGTCGTCGCCCTCGTGCTCGCGATACCGCTCGGCATCTGGAGCGCCCGAGACGACCGCGTCTCCCGTGTCGTGCGCCCCGTGCTGGACCTCATGCAGACCATGCCCGCGTTCGTCTACCTGATCCCCACGGTGGTCATCTTCCGGGTCGGCGTGGTCCCCGGCATCGTCGCCACAGTCATCTTCGCGATGGCGCCCGGCGTGCGCTTCACCGAGCTCGGCATCCGGCAGGTCGACCGTGAGGTCGTCGAGGCGGGCCACGCGTTCGGCTCCGGCGAGGGCCGCATCCTGCGCCAGATCCAACTCCCCCTCGCGCTGCCCACCATCATGGCCGGCGTCAACCAGGTGATCATGCTGTCGCTGTCGATGGTCGTGATGTCCGGCCTGGTCGGCGCCGCTGGCCTCGGCCGCGACGTCGTGACGGCGCTCCAGCGCGTCAACATCTCCCTCGGCTTCGAGGCGGGCATCTCCGTGGTGATCCTCGCCGTCTTCCTCGACCGCGTCACCGCCGCCCTCGGCGAACGGTCACCGGTCGCGCGCGCCCTGCGGACCACCGACGCCTGAGGCGCCGACGGCCCCGATGACCCCGCGCCCTCCGATGACCCGGCGTCCTCCGATGGCGCCGCGCCGTC
>NZ_JAUDBQ010000020.1 GCF_030372105.1 Cellulomonas cellasea
GCTGTGTGCTGCGCATTCCCCTTGGACAACGGGGTGGGATGGATCCGCGTCAGCACGTTCACGGCGCCGCCGGTGTCGACGCCGTCCTTGTCGGGCTTGTACCAGGCGCCCTGGGGCACGGAGAGCACGCCCGGCATGATCCGGGCCGTGACCTTCGCGGGGATGCGGATCCGGCCACGGTCGTTGAAGATCTCGACCATGTCGTCGTTCTCGATGCCGCGCTCCTTCGCGTCGGCGGGGTTCATCCACACCTTCTGCGGGTGGGCCTCCTGCAGCCAGGGGACGTTGCCGTAGGTGGAGTGCGTCCGGGACTTGTAGTGGTGCCCGATGACCTGCAGCGGGTACTTGTCGTTGGTCCGCGCCTCGATGGCGCCTTCCCACGTGTCGACATGCTCGGGCAGGGCCGTGAGCTTGTCGCCGGGCTCCGGGTTGGGGAACTCCCAGGTCGAGGTCATCTCCCACAGCTCGGAGGAGAAGATCTCGATCTTCCCGGACGGGGTGTCGAGGGGGTTGGCGACCGGGTCCTCGCGGAACGCCTTGAGCGGGACGGTGGGGCCGTCGGGGCTCGTGTACCGGTAGACGCCCTGCTTCTGCAGCTCCTCGAACGTCGGGAAGTCAGGGCGGTCCTTGCGCGTCTCCTCGTGCATCCACCGGACCCACTCCTCGCCGGTGCGGCCCTCGGTGAACTCCTGCTCGATGCCCAGGGCCTTGGCGATCCCGGTGCAGATCTCGTAGGACGGCTTGGAGTCGAACAGCGGCTCGATCGACTTCTCGCACATGATCAGGTACGCGACGTCGCCGGTGTACTCGCTGGGCGCCATGTCCCAGCGCTCGGCGGTCGTGGTGTCGGGCAGGATCAGGTCGGCCATCTTCGCCGAGGCCGTCATCTGGTTGTCGACGACCACGATGAACTCGCAGAGCGACTCGTCCTTGAGGATCGCGCGCGTGCGGTTGATGTCCGCGTGCTGGCTGGCCAGCATGTTGCCCGCGTACTGCAGCAGGAACTTGATGCCCACGTCGAGCTTGTCCTTGCCGCGGACCCCGTCCTTGAGCCGGGTGAGCTCCGGGCCGCGCTCGATCGCGTCGGTCCAGCCGAACATCGAGATCTGGGTCTCGACCGGGTTCGAGCCGTCCGGGAACCACATCGACGCGGGCCAGTAGTAGCCCTCGCGACCGCCCGTGCCACCGCCGGAGATGCCGACGTTCCCGGTGATCGCCGCGAGCGTGTAGATCGCCCGGGCCTGGTTCTCGCCGTTGGCGTGCCGCTGCGGCCCCCAGCCCTGCGTGATGTTGGCGGGCTTGGCGAGGGCGATCTGCCGCGCGACGCGGATGATCTGCCCTGCCGGGACGCCGGTGACGTCGGCCGCCCACTCGGGGGTCTTCTCGATCCCGTCGGAGCCCTCGCCCATCACGTAGGAGCGGTAGGAGTTGCCGGAGGGGACACCCTCGGGCATGTGCGCCTCGTCGAAGCCCTGGCAGTACGCGTCGAGGAACTCCTGGTCGTGCAGGTTCGCGCTGATGATCGCGTGCGCCATGCCCGCGACGAGCGCCGCATCGGTCCCCGGGCGGGGCGCCAGCCACTCGTCGGCGAGGTTCACCACCGAGTCGGACTGCCTCGGGTCGATGACGATGAACTTCACGCCGGCCTGCTTCTTGGCCCACAGCGACGTGAAGAGCACGCCGCCGCCGCTCATGCGCGTCTCCATGGGGTTGTTGCCCCACAGGACGATGAGCTGGGAGTTCGCGGCCGAGTCCTCGAAGCTGTTGCTGATCTGCTCGTCCGGGTTCCCGTAGTGGAACCGGGTGCAGGTGCCGATCTGCCCGTAGGAGTAGTTGCCGTAGTACCCGAGGTTGCCGCCCATGAGGTTGAGCAGCCGGGCCCAGCCCCCGCTCGTCGACATCAGGCCGTTCCAGGTGCCCGAGCCGTAGTTGCTGTAGATGGCCTCGTTGCCGTACTTCTCGATCGTCCCCTTGAGCTTCTCGGCGAACAGCTCGTACGCCTCGTCCCAGGTGATCTGCTCGAACTCGCCGGAGCCGCGCTCGCCGACCCGCTTCATGGGGGCCTTGAGCCGGTCGGCGTTGTAGATGCGCTGGCGCATCGAGCGGCCGCGCACGCATGCGCGGATCTGCCGCGTGTAGAGCTCGTCGTCACCGGTGGGGTCGGGCGAGACCCGGACGATCGTGCCGTCCTTGACGTCGAACCGCAGCGGGCACCGTGAGCCGCAGTTGATGATGCAGGCCGACCAGGTGGTCTTGTCCCCGGACACGTCCGCCGTGAGCGTGGCCGCGTTCGAGGGGCCGACGCCGGGCAGGAGGCCCAGCGACGCTCCCGCGCCCACGAGGGCCGCGCCGCCGCCAGCCGCTCCCGACCACTTGAGGAAGGATCGGCGCGGCATCCCGGTCGTGGGTGGAATCTCTGTCGTCCCAACGTCTGTCATCGGGGGGGTCCTCTCGCGCAGGTCTCAGGTACGGCGTGGCGCTGAGACGGATACCCCATGCTCTCGGCCCCCCAATTCGCCACGTAGGGCGATGGTCCTGCCCAGATTGGGACGATTAGCCGATGAAAACTACGGTATAAGCCATGGATATGCGCAAGGCGCGTGTGCGCTATTGCCCGAAATGCGACACTGCCGCACCCGCGAATCCCCCATACGCAAGACGCCCGGCTGGAAAAATCCAGCCGGGCGCCTTGGTGGAACCAGTCGAGCGATATGTCAGCCGTTGTACTCCCAGTGCCAGGCCTCAGGCTTGCTGCCGCCCTGCTGCGCCCAGCTGGGGTGCACCCAGCCGAACCGGCCGGCGTTCGCCTTCATCCACTCGTGCTGGGGCGACCCGAAGGTCTGGATGCCGCCACCCAGGTCGAGGGCGCGGGCCCAGCCGTGGTTCGAGGTGCCAGGCGTCCCGGCCAGGTAGCCGAGCTGCGCCTTGACCCGCACCTGCGCGTCGTAGGACCGGTAGGAGTCCGTGATGCTCATGTCGGTGCCGAACGCCTGCCGGTACTCGATGTTCATGAGCTCGAGCGACGCGGCGGCGTCGCAGCGCAGCAGGGCGCTGGAGTCGAAGGTCAGCCCGCACAGCGACGACTCGGGGAACCGGCCGTTGCTGGCGCTGGGCACGCCCTCGGCGGCGACGCGGGCGGACGCCTGCGCCGCGGCGGCGCGCGACGCCTCGTCCTTGGCGGCTCGGGCCGCGGCCTCCGCCTCGGCCTTCGCAGCGGCCTCGGCGGCAGCCTGGGCAGCGGCGGCCTCGGCGGCAGCCTGCTCAGCGGCAGCCTGCTCGGCGGCAGCCTTCTCGGCCAGTGCCTGCTCGGCCACGGCGATCTGCTCCGCGGTCGGCTGGGGCGCCTCGGGCGCCTGCGCGATCACGGCGGTGCCCGTCGTGCCGATGCCCACCGCGGCGCTGACCTTCTCCGTCAGGTCGGTCACCTGGTCGAGGGCCTCGTGCACGTGCTCAGCCACCGGCTCCGAGGCGTACGCGTTGGCCGTCGCCGACAGCACGTCGGTCAGCGCGGTCGCCGCGGACCGGTCGGTGGTGAGCGGGCCGATGTTAGTCGGCTCGACGGCGGCGAGCTTGGCCGACGCGATGAAGTCGTCGCCGACGACCTCGGTGGACTCGGTCGGCTGAGCCTGCTCGGCCTCCTGCTTGGCGGCCTCGATCACTCGGGCGACCTCCACATCAAGGGCGGAGGCCTCCTCGACCAGGCCATGCTCGCTGAGGAGGTCGTTGAGCTGCGCAGTCGCGGCGTCGAGCTCGTCGGTGGGGATGTCAGCCTCACTCGCGGCCTCGCGGATGGAGTCGGCCACCTTGGCAGCCTCGGCGGCCGCCTCGGAGACGTCGGCCAGGCGCTCCTCCTCGGACATCTCGGAGGCCTTGGAGCTGATCTCCGGGGTCGCGTACGCGGCGCCGGCACCGAGGAGCAGGCCTGCGGCGAGCACGCCCTGCGCGACCGGGCGCGACTGCAAGGTGCGCGTGATGTGATGCATGCGCACCGTCTCGACGATGCGACCGGCGTGGTGCGCCGCGCGGCCGGTGGCCTCGCGCATCACGTCGGCGGCCCGGCTCGTGCGCACTGCCTCGGCAGCGGGGCTGGCGAGGAGCGTCTGGGCCTGGTCGCTGGACCAGGCGAGGAGCGCCTGCGCCTGGTCGCTGGACCAAGCGAGGAGTCGGGCGAGCTCGGCTCGGAGCGTCTGGACGACGGTGGTCTGCTGGAGGACGGAGAAGAGGGTGGCCAGGCCGAGGAGCTGGACCATCTTGTGAGGCCGGAGGGCCCGGATCACCCTGTGGATGCGAGTGTTGGTCATCATCAACATGGTGGATATGTCGGGGGCGACAGAGCGCATCGCCCGATGGACGCGGCCTCGGAGAGACCGCCGGGCTATCGAAGGCTTTCTGTTACTCACGCGTAACACGATAGGCAGCCGGACAGCCGTCCAAAAGCCCCTGGGCTGAGATTTGCGTCACGTTGGCGTCTCAGATAGGCCAGGCGCCGCCTGAGGCCGCAGGCGGACGGCTAGGCTCGCCTGCGTGACACCCGCAGACCCGGCCACCCCCGCCGATCCCGCCATACGCCCTGGTGGGCTGGACGACCTGTACGACATCGCACGGCTGGCTGCGCGCCTCAACGTCGAGAACGCGACGATCCGGGTCTGGCTCTCCCGCAAGGTTCCGTGGCTGCCGCCGCCCGACGGCCGGCTCAACGGCGGGGCCGTCTGGCGCGCGTCGACCCTCGAGGGGATCGAGGAGCGCCGCACGCCCGGCCGCCCCGGACGCAAGCCGCGCGGCGTCATCGTGCACACGCCGCCGCACGGCACCCGGCTGCCGCAGATCGCGCCGCTCTCGGAGTGATGCCTACGCTGAGGCGATGACCGGGTCCGCCACCTCGGACGCCGTCGCGGAGGCCATGACGACGCTCACCCGTCGCGCGTTCTTGCCCCCAGCACAGCGCGCCCACGCCGATGAGGACCGACCGCTGCCGCTCGTCCACGGCCAGACGAACTCGCAGCCGAGCACCGTGGCCGCCATGCTCCGCCTGCTCGACGTCCCGCCCGGCGCGAGGGTGCTCGACATCGGGTCCGGCTCCGGCTGGACCACAGCCCTGCTCGGCCGGCTCGTCGGCCCGGGGGGCAGCGTCCTCGGCCTGGAGATCGACCCCGACCTGGCTGCCTGGGGCGGGGAGAACCTGGCCGCGTGGTCCATGCCGTGGGCCACGATCGAGCAGGCCGACCCGGCAGCCCTGGGGCGGCCCGTCGAGAGCGGCTGGGACCGCATCCTCGTCTCGGCCTCCGGCCAGCAGCTCCCCGACGCGCTGGTGGCCCAGCTCGCGGACGGCGGTCGGATGGTGCTGCCGGTGCGCTCGACGATGTGGCTGGTCGAGCGGCGTGGCGAGGACATCGCGCGCACCACGCACGGCTCCTACGCCTTCGTCCCGTTGCGCTGACGCACAGCGCGCCCGCGTGATCGCGGAGCCTTCGCGTACCGGGCCTTCGCGTACCGGTCGGTAACGGATGTCCCTCGGAAGGGTGACGAACCACCCATCCGCCAGTACGGTGCAGTCCGGGGGCCCTCCCGGACCGGGACGCACGCGACGGTGGCGCCGCCAGACACCATCCGCGCCCGCCGCCCGCAGGAGTGACCCATGACGCGTCGCTTGCCGTCCGCCCCCACCTCTCGCCACCCCGGCATATCCCGCCGTTCCGCGCTCGCCCTGCCCGTCGCGCTGGCGCTGCTGGCGTCCGCGCTCACGGGCGCCGGCCCCGCCACCGCCGCCCCGCCGGACAGCCCCGCTGCAGAGGCCGGCGCCCCCGGCGGCTCCGTGGCCCCCGCCGACGCGCTGTCCGACGCGAAGGTCTCCCGGGCGATGGCCGAGGCGACCGGGCACGTCACCGCGTTCGTGCAGCTCGACGCGCCCTCCGCGCTCGACGTGCACGAGGACGGCGGCGACGCCGCGCAGGTGCAGGCCGCCACCGAGCAGGTCGAGCAGCTCGCCGAGGCCGTCATCCCGGCCGAGGCCGCCGCGCCCCAGGCCCGCTCGGCCCAGGCGGGCGAGCCGCAGCGCATCTCCACCCTGACGAACGTCATCGCGGGCAGCCTGGTGTCCGGCGACGCCGCACAGCTGCGGGCCCTCGCCGAGCGGGACGACGTCGTCGCCGTCCACCAGGTCACGCCGCGCACCATCGACAACACCAGCAGCGATGCCCTCACGCGCGCGCTGGACGTGTGGCAGAGCACCGGGCAGACCGGCGAGGGCATCCGCATCGGGATCATCGACACCGGCGTCGACTACACGCACGCGGCATTCGGAGGCCCCGGCACTCAGGAGGCCTACGCCGCCGCATACGGCGCGGACGGGACGGGCCCCGTCCCCGACGGGCTGTTCGACGGCGCCAAGTACCTGGGCGGCCGCGACTTCGCCGGGCACTCCTACGACGCGAACCCGGCGTCCGCCCTGCCGGGCGCCACGACGGTCCCGACGCCGGACGACAACCCGATCGACAGCCTGGCCACCAGCCCCAACAGCGGCCACGGCACCCACGTCGCAGGCACCGCCGCTGGATACGGCGTGCAGGCCGACGGCGCCACGTTCCGCGGTGACTATGCGGCACTCTCGGACCTGACCGGCTGGCAGGTGGGCCCCGGCTCGGCGCCCGGCGCCAGCGTGTACGCGCTCAAGGTCTTCGGCGACATCGGCGGCTCCACGAACCTCACCGCCCAGGCGCTCGACTGGGCCGCCGACCCGAATGGCGACGGCGACCTCAACGACCACCTCGACGTCGTCAACCTCTCCCTCGGCGCCTCCGCCACGCCGTCGGACGACCCGGACAACCTGCTGATCGACCGGCTCGCCGACCTCGGGGTGCTGTCCGTGCTGTCGGCCGGCAACTCCGGCGACATCACGGACGTGGGCGGCTCCCCCGGCAGCGCCGCCAGCGGCCTGACCGTCGCGAACTCAGTGGGCAGCCCGCTCACGCTCGACGGCGTGGAGGTCACCGCCGCGCCCGACGCCGCGCTGCTCGGCGCCCACGCCGCACAGCACTCCGTCGCCTACGCGGGCGACCAGGACGTGACCGCGCCCGTCGCCTTCCTCGGCGAGACGGTGAGCGGCTGCTCGTCGCTGGCCGGCCAGAGCGCGGAGATCACCGGGAAGGTGGTCTACCTCTCGTGGGACGACGATGACGCGACCCGGGCCTGCGGCAGCGGCGCGCGGTTCAACAACGCGCAGGCCGCAGGCGCGGTGGGCGTGCTGCTCGGCACCGAGCGGGCCGTGTTCTCCGGCGGGATCGCGGGCAACGCCGCCATCCCCGGCGCGCAGCTCACCGCCAGCGCCACCGACACGCTGCTCCCGGCGATCCGCACGGGCGCCGTGAGCGTCAGGCTCGGACCGTCGCTCGCCGCGTCGGTCAACGACGACTCCGCGGGCGACGTGCTCAACCCCGGCTCCTCGCGGGGCGCCCACGGGTCGCTCGGCATCGCGAAGCCCGACGTCGCGGCGCCCGGCACGAGCATCCTGTCCGCCGCCTCCGGCAGCGGCAGCGCCGCGCACTCGCTGTCCGGCACCTCGATGTCCGCGCCGCATGTGGCGGGCATCGCCGCCCTGGTCCGCGCCGCCCACCCCGGCTGGACGCCCGCCGAGGCCAAGGCCGCCGTGATGAACACCGCCACGCATGACGTGTTCACCGGCGCCCGCGGCACAGGCGACGTCTACGGCCCACAGCGGGTCGGCTCCGGCCGGGTCGACGCGGCCGACGCGGTCGCCGCGTCGGTGCTGGCCTTCGGCTCGGAGGACCCGGACCAGGTCTCCGTGACGTTCGGCGTGGTCCCCGTCGGCGCCGAGACAGTCGTGCAGCGCAAGACGGTGACCGTCCGCAACACCGGCAGCACAGCGGTGCGGTACTCGACGTCCTTCGCGGCGGCCACCACCACCGGCGGCGCGACGATCACCACGTCACCGGCGACGATCACCGTGCAGCCCGGCCGCACCCAGCTCGTCACCCTGACGCTCACGGCCGACCCGGCGACGCTCGCCCGCGACCTCGACCCGACGTCGGCGGCGACACAGGGCGGGCTGCCCCGCGAGCATGTCGCCGCCCTCACCGGCCGGCTCCTGCTCACCTCGGGCGGCACCGAGCTGCGCGTGCCCGTGCAGGCCGCCCCGCGCCTGGTCAGCAGCCTCACCGCCGCCGACATCGCGTTCCCCGACGCGGGGGCCGTCGAGGCCGAGCTCGCCCTCACCGGCCGCGGCATCGCCTCGGGCGGGTGGACCTCGCTCGTCGCGCCGCTGCAGCTCGCCGCCACGAGCCCCCGGCTCGAGCGTGCCCCCGGCCTCGTCACCTCCGACTCGTCGGTGGCCGCGGGCGACGTGCGCGCGGTGGGCTGGGCGTCGACGGCGCCGCAGCGCTCCGCGGCGGGGCTCAACCCCGCGGGCGGGTATCTGGGCGTCGGCATCGCCGTGGACGGCGAGTGGGCGACGCTGGGCCAGTCGGTGCTGCC
The DNA here is from genome assembly GCF_030372105.1 of Cellulomonas cellasea. Taxonomy (GTDB): domain Bacteria; phylum Actinomycetota; class Actinomycetes; order Actinomycetales; family Cellulomonadaceae; genus Cellulomonas_A; species Cellulomonas_A cellasea_A. Next base: position 8,488 of record NZ_JAUDBQ010000020.1, read on the forward strand.
CGTCATCGACCTGGACCTCGACGGGGACGGCGCCTACGACCGGCAGACGGTGGTGCAGAAGCTCAACGAGGCCACCGACGTCACCGTGCAGCTCACCTACGACTACACCAGCGGCGAGCTGCTCGACGCGCAGCCTGTCAACGGGTTCTTCGGCGACGTGGACACCACTGTCTTCGACAACAACGTGGTGCTGGTGCCGCTGAGCCTCGCGGACGTCGGCATCACACCGGGGTCCACCCCGACGCTGCGGGTGTGGACGCACTCCCAGTACGCCGCCGACCCCAGCCGCCAGGTCGACGCGGTGGAACCGTTCACCGTGGACCCGTACGCCCCCGCGCTGTGGTTCGACGGCGGCGCTGCCGACGCGTTCTGGTCGGTGGGCGAGGAGGGCGCCGTCGCGACTGTGCACCGCGACCCCGCCGCCGCTGAGCTGCCGCAGGTGCTGGTGCTGCACAGCCACAACGCGACCACGACGACGCGCACGCAGGTGCTCGACGTGACGGTCCCCACCGCGACGCCGCCGTCCGCGTCCACCACCACGGCCAAGGCCTTGCCGCGGGTCAGCGGCTACGGCTCGGCCGCGAGCGTGGCCGTCACGGTGACCGGCGCCTCGGCCGGCCCGACGGGAACAGTGGAGGTCCGGCTGCGCGACACGGTGATCGCCACCGGGGCCCTCACGGTGGACGGCCTGACCGGCACGGCGACCGTCCCGCTGCCACGTGACCTGGCCGTGGGCGCGCACACCCTCACCGTCGCCTACACCGGCAGCGTCGAGGTGTCGGCGTCGTCGGCCACTGTCGGCCATGTCGTGCTCCCGGCCCTCACGCGGCTCAGCGTGGCGACCACGTCATGGTCGGTTCCCCGAGGCTCCACACCCGCGCTCACCGTGAAAGCCGCAGGCGCCGACGGCGCGCCCGCGCCCACCGGCGCCGTGCGGGTGCTGGTGAACGGGCGCACCGTCGCGACACCGGCCCTGGTGGACGGCGCCGCGACGGTCACCCTGCCCCCGGTCACGGGACGCGCGATCGTCACCGTGTCCTACGGCGGCGACGGCGGGTACCTGCCAGCCGTCGCGGGCGGGGTGCTCACGGCGCGGCGGTAGGCGGTCGCCGCAGGTCGGCTGACAGGTCGATCGGCCTGTCAGCGCACGCCGAAGGCCGGGCCGCCGGGACGACTCCCCCGGGTGGCCCGGCCTTCGGCGCGTCAACGGCCGCGGCCGGCGAACAGCCGGAGCAGCCGGTCAGCCGCTCAGAACAGGAAGTCGGGCTCGGGCGCCGGCCGCGGCGCCACCGGCACCCGGTCCGAGGTGCCCGCCAACGCCGCGCGGGCCGCCTGGCCCGCGAGCACGTCCGCGCGCTCGTTGAAGGTGTCGCCCTGGTGGCCGCGCACCCAGTGGAAGACGACCTTGCCAGGCCGCTCAGCGATGGCCTTCTCGATGGCCTGCACGAGGGCCAGGTTCTGCACGGGCGAGCCGCTGGCGGTGCGCCAGCCCTTGCGCTTCCACCCCGCGACCCACTCGGACGCGCACTTGATCGCGTACTGCGAGTCGGACTCGATGCGGAGCTGCTCGTCGCCCGGGTGGGCCAGGATCGCCTCCAGCAGCGCGGTGAGCTCCGCGATCTGGTTGGTGCCCGACGGGCCGCCGCCCGACTCGCAGGTGCCGTCGTGGTTGACCCAGGCCCAGCCGATGGCCCCTCCGGGGTTGCGCAGGCAGGAGCCGTCCGTGCTGACCGTGATCACCGGAGCATTCTGCCTGCCCGTCCCGCGACCCGACGACTCGGCGCCCCGGTCCGGTCGTCGACGCCCGCTCAACCCGCGCGTCAGCGCCGCTCAGCCGGACAGCGTGCCCGCGGCGGACAGCGCGTCCACCACGCGCCGCACGCTCGACGCCAGCCCCCACCGCTCTGCGAGCGCGACCAGCCCGTCGGGGTCGACGGGGGTGGCCGGCAGGGTGTCGTCGAACTCCCCCACGGGGGCGTCGGGCGCGACCCGCACCACCATCGGCGCGACCTCCAGGTACGACGCGGCCTCCTGCAACCGGCGCCGCTGCGTGGCCGTCAGCCCGGAGTCGCCCGCATCCCGTGCGGCCAGCACCCCCGCGAGGTCCCCGTAGCGGTGGATGAGCGCCGCGGCGGTCTTCTCCCCGATGCCGGGCACGCCGGGCAGCCCGTCGCTGGGGTCGCCGCGCAGCACCGCGAGGTCCGCGTACGCGGCGCCGGAGGTCACGGCGTACCGCTCGGCCAGCCACGCGTCGTCCACCACGGCGATGTCCTTGATGCCGCGGCTCACCGTGTACAGCACCCGCACCCCGGCGTCGTCGTCGACGAGCTGGAACAGGTCCCGGTCGCCGGTGACCACATCGACCCCCGCCCGCACAGCGTCAGGGCGTGCGACCTCGCGGGCCACCAGGGTGCCGATCACGTCATCGGCCTCGTAGCCGGGCGCCCCGACCCGGGCGATGCCGAGCGCCGCCAGCACCTCGATGATCACCGGGATCTGCGGGGTGAGGGTCTCGGGCACCACCTCGATGCCCGTGGTGCCGGGCACCTCCTGGGCGACCCGCTGCGCCTTGTAGGACGGGATCGCCGCCACCCGGAACTCCGGGCGCCAGTCGTCGTCCCAGCACGCCACGAGCCGGCCCGGGCGGTGGTCGTCGACGAGCCGGGCGATCATGTCCAGCAGCCCGCGCACCGCGTTCACCGGCGTGCCGTCAGGCGCCCGCACCGAGTCCGGCACACCGAAGAACGCCCGGAAATACAGCGAGGCGGTGTCGAGCAACATGAGCTTGTCGATGCGTTCGGCCATGTGCGTACTCTCCCACCGGTGACCGTTCTGGCCACCCGAGTTCTGGCTCCTCGGGCGGGCATCATGAGCCACATGACGGCGATCGCAGACGACGAGACCACCTACCTGCGCCTCATCGAAAAGCTCGCCCACGAGGTGATCGGGCTAGCAGTTGACGAGCCGTGGTTCGGCTTCGGTGAGGAAGGCCAACTCGCGGCCGAGCCACTCCATCGCGCCATCAACGAGCTCGCGAGCCACCTGCGGATGCGGCATCACGAAGGCGACGGGTGCGTGGACGAGCACTAACCGCGCCGGTTCGGATCCATGAGGACGACCGTGCCAGATCCGCGGCCCGGTTCGAGCTACGCCGAGGCGCGCCGCACCAGTGATGTCGGCAGCGTGATCGCGGCGGGCTCCTGGCCCTCGATGACCTCGAGCAGCAGCCGGACCATCTCGGCGCTGATCCGCTCGAAGGGCTGGCGCATGGTGGTGAGCGGCGGGTGCAGGTTCGCGGCGAGGCCGGAGTCGTCGAAGCCGCCGACGGCGACGTCCTCGGGCACGCTGCGGCCGGCGTCGCGCAGCGCGACGAGGGCGCCGGAGGCCATGAGGTCGGAGGCGACGAACACGGCGTCGAGGTCGGGGCGCCGGGCGAGCAGCTCCCGCATCGCCTGCTCGCCGCCGTCGCGCGTGTAGTCGCCATGCGCGACGAGGGTCTCGTCGAAGCGGTCGCCTAGTTCCTCGCGGTACCCGGCGAGCCGCATCGTGCCGCCGGGGGTGTCCAGGGGGCCGGTGATGGTCGCGACGTGCTGGCGGCCCTGGTCGAGCAGGTGCCGGGTCATGCGGCGCGCTCCCCCGGCGTCGTCGGCGGTGACGTAGCCGACCTGCTCCTCGAAGCCGAGCGGCATGCCGCACGCGATGACGGGGACGTCGGCGCGCAGCAGCGACGCGACCAGCGGGTCGTCCCGGTGGGAGGAGATGAGCAGCACGCCGTCGACGTGGCCGGCTGTCACGTACGCGGTGATGCGGCGGCGCTCCTCGGGGGTGGACGCGACCATGAGCAGCAGCGGCATCTCCCGCTTGGCCAGGGCCTCGGCGGCGCCGCGCAGCAGGATGGAGAAGTTGGGGTCCTCGAAGAGCAGGTGCTGCGGCTCGGTGAGCAGGAACGCCACCGAGTTCGAGCGCCCGGTGACGAGGCTGCGGGCGTGGTGGTTGGCCGCGTAGCCGGTGGCCCGGATGGCCTCGTTGACGGCCGCGAGCGCATCCGGGGACACCCAGTGCCCGCCGTTGATCACCCGGGAGACGGTGCCGCGCGAGACTCCGGCGGCGGCCGCGACGTCCCGGATCGTCGGCCGTTTGCGCGGTGTCGGCTGCTGCTCCACGCCACGTGACTCTAGGCGCATCTCAGGCCTTCACCGCGCCCGCGGCGAGGTCGACCTGCCAGTAGCGCTGCAGCGTGAGGAAGAGCGCGACCAGCGGGATGATCGACAGCAGCGCGCCGGTGATCACCGAGGTGTACATCGCGGGTTGTGAGGCGCCCTGGTTGAGCAGCCCGGACAGGCCCACGGTGAGCGGGAACAGCCGGTCGTTGCCGAGCATGATGTACGGCAGCATGAAGTTGTTCCAGATGGCCACGAACTGGAACAGGAACACGGTGACCAGCCCGGGCAGCATCATCGGCACGGCGACGGTGGCGAAGATCCGCAGCTCGCCGGCGCCGTCGGTGCGGGCCGCCTCGATCACGTCCGTGGGCACCGAGGCCGCCGCGTAGATGCGCGCCAGGTAGATGCCGTACGGGCTGATGATGCTGGGCAGCAGCACCGACCAGTAGGTGTTGGTCAGGCCCACCTGTGCCAGCAGGAGGTATTGCGGGATCGCCAGGACGACGCCGGGCACCAGGACCCCGGCGAGCAGCACGTTGAAGATCGCCTTCTTGCCGGCGAACTGGTACGTGGCGAGCCCGTAGCCGGCGGTGGCGGAGACCACCACCGACAGCAGCCCGCCGACGCCCGCGTACAGCGCGGTGTTGGCCATCCACCGCCAGAACAGGCCTCCCCGGTAGGACGCGAGCTCACCGATGTTCTCCAACAGGTGCGTCGACGGGGCGAAGGTGAACGTCGAGAACAGCTCGCCGGCGCTCTTGCTGGACGCGATGAGCACCCACGCGACGGGTAGTAGGCAGTACACGGCGCCGAGCACGAGGATCGTGGTGGCGACGGCGCTGGGCCGCTCGCCTCCCGCGGGCCGCTTGGGCCGGCGGCGCGTCGGCGTGGCGCCGGTGGCCGTCCCGGTGGCGGGCGCCGGGGTGGGGTACGTGGTGGCCATGTCACTTCTCCTGGTTGAAGGCATGGTTCTGCACGAGGCGCAGGAACCCGAACGACAGCAGGAAGGTCGCCAGCGCGATCACCACGGAGGTCGCGGCCGCGGAGTACAGGTCGTCCCGGGTGAACGCGTCGCGGTACACCTTCATCAGCGGCGTCCACGTGCTGGAGATGGTGTTGGTCAGCGGCTTCAGCGTGGTCGGCTCCGCGAAGACCTGCAGGGTGGCGATCATCGAGAAGACGAACGTCATGATGAGCGACGGCGCCACGATCGGGACCTTGATGCGCCAGGCAATGGCGATCTCGTTGCAGCCGTCGATGCGCGCCGCCTCGTACAGCTCGGTGGGGATCGCCTTGAGCGCGGTGTACAGGACCACCATGTTGAAGCCGACGCCGCCCCACAGCGCGATGTTCGCGACAGCGAAGATGACCAGGTCGGAGGACAGCAGCTGGGGGAAGTCGCCGCCGAGCCGCTCCGCGATCCACGCGAACGGGCTGACCGCGGGCAGGTAGAGGAAGCCCCACAGCAGCGAGGAGATCACCGCGGGCACCGCGTACGGGAGGAAGATCGACACCCGGGAGAACCCGCGGGCCCGGGTGCGCCGCGAGTCGAGCAGCAGCGCGAACAGCAGCGCCAGCCCGAGCATCGTCGGCACCAGCAGCAGGCCGTAGAGCCCCACCCGGAGCACCGACGCGATGAACTCGGGGTCGGAGAGCGCCCGCTCGTAGTTGGACAGCCCCGCCCACACCTCGGTGCGCGCGCCCTTGCCGAGCCCCAGGCCGCTGACCTTGACGGTGCGCAGGCTGAGGTAGGCGGCGTACCCGATGGGCAGCGCGAGGAAGAGCACGAACAGGGTGACGGCGGGGGCGAGGAACGCGTACGGCGCGAGCGTGCGGCGGCGGCCGGGACGCGGGCCCTGCCTGGTGGCGGGCGCGCCGGGCCGCTGGACCGCTGTGGGGCTGGTCACGGGCTGATCTCCCTCGGTGGGCGACGGGTGCGGTCAGTGCGCGGTGGGCCGGCCGGCCGGGGGGAGGACGGCCGACCCACCGCCTGCCTCACTCCTTGACGGAGAACCCGGAGGTCTTGAGGTCGTCGATCGTCGCCTTCTGCATGGCCTTCACCGCGTCGGTGAACGCGCTGCGCGACTTCGCCTCGGTGGCCTTGCCGAACTCGTCGTTGTAGGCGGAGTACGCCACGTTGACGTTGGGCCCGAAGGTGAAGCTGCCTGCCGTCTGCGCGATCTCGCCGGCCAGGTCGTAGAAGTCGGCCTGCTCGGAGAAGAACGCCGGCGGGTTGGCGAGCGCCTTCGCCTGGCCCGGGATGTTCGCCGGGTAGAGGCCGCCCTCGGAGACGAGCGCGCTCACGGCCGCCTGGTCGGTGTTGAGCCAGGTGATGAACTCGGTGGCCTCGGCGACGTGCTTCGACTGGGTGGTGACGGCCGTGGCCGAGCCACCCCAGTTGCCGGTGGCGGGCTTCGACGCGTCCCACTGCGGCATGGCGGCCATCTGCCACTTGCCCGCGGTGTCGGCGGCGTTGCCCTCGAGCACCCCGGGCGCCCAGATCGCCGACAGCCAGCCCACCTGCGTGCCGTCGTTGAGCGCGGCGTTCCACTCGGGGGTGTACATCGGCTTGTTGTCGATCACGCCGGACTCGACGAGGCCGCCCCAGTAGTCCGCGACCTTGAGGGTGGCGTCGTCGTCGATCGACACCGTCCACGACTCGCCGTCGATGCCCCACCACGACGCCCCGGCCTGCTGGGCGAGCCCGGTGAACCAGCCCGCGTCGGCGGCGGAGAACGTGCCCAGGTATTTGGTGGGGTCGGCGGCGTGGAGCTGCGCGGCCACGTCGGCGTACTCGTCCCAGGTGGTGGGGACGGCCAGGCCCAGGGACTCGAAGATGTCGGCCCGGTAGTAGAACTGCATCGGCCCGGAGTCCTGCGGGACGGCGTAGACCGCGTCGCCGCCCAGGGTCACGGAGTTCCAGACGCCCTCGGGGAACTGGCCCGCGACGTCGTCGCCGAGCTCGCCGGAGATGTCGGCGAGGGCGTCGGACGAGACCAGCGTGGGGATCTTCTGGTACTCGGCCTGCATGAGGTCGGGCGCCCCGCTGCCGGCCTTGATCGCGGTGAGCAGCTTGGTGACGGCCGGGTCCCCGCCGTCCTGCTTGTTGACGGTCACCTGGATGTCGGGGTGCGTGGAGTTCCACTCCGCGACCACGGCGTCCATGCCGGGGGCCCACGTCCAGAACGTGAGCTCGACCGTGTCACCGGCTCCGGCGCCGTCGTCGGCGGAGCCCTCGCCGCCGTCGCCTCCGCCTGAGCAACCCGCCATGAGCGCTGCCGTGGCAGCGAGGGCGGCGACTGTCCTAATGCCTGTGTGCAGGCGCATCTGTCCTCCTCGTCAAGGACCCGCCGCTCCGTCGCGGCGGGGCGCACTGCGACTTCACGGACGTCGCTGTGCCTGTGCACGGTCACAGTACGGGCACCCTTCTGGGCCTTGTCAATGGGTCAATCGTGGTGTTATCTCTTCGTTGCATGGCCCGATGTGGCCTGGGAACGTGCACAACGACGTGTCAGGAGAGTCATGAGTTCAAGCTTCACCCTCGCCCCCGCGCCGGCCGCGAACGGCAGCCGCGCGCCGCAGGGCCGGGTGCTCGGCGACCGCGGGATCTCCTACGGGGGCGACTACAACCCCGAGCAGTGGCCCGAGGAGGTCTGGGCTCAGGACGTCGCGCTCATGCGCGAGGCCGGGGTCAACCTGGTCAGCATCGGCATCTTCTCCTGGGCGCTGCTCGAGCCCCGCCAGGGCGAGTACGACTTCGGCTGGCTCGACCGGCTCATCGACCTGCTGCACGCGAACGACATCCGCGTCGACCTCGGCACCCCCACGGCGTCCCCGCCCGCCTGGTTCTTCGCCGCTTACCCGCACACCCGCGTCGTCACCCGCGAGGGGACCACGCTCGGCTTCGGCTCACGCGGCATGGCCAGCCCCAGCTCGCCCGAGTACCGCCGCGCGTCCGTCGCGATCGCCCAGCAGCTCGCGCGCCGCTACGGGCAGCACCCCGCCCTCGCCCTGTGGCATGTGCACAACGAGTACGGCGCGCCCGTCTCCGAGGACTACTCCCCCACCTCCGCCGCCGCCTTCCGCACCTGGCTGCAGGCCCGCTACGGCACGCTGTCCGCGCTCAACGACGCCTGGGGCACCACCTTCTGGGGCCAGCGCTACGGCGAGTGGGAGCACGTCGGCGTGCCCGCGATCGCCCCCTCGGTGGTCAACCCCGCCCAGCGGCTCGACTTCGCCCGGTTCACCAACGACCAGCTCCTCGCGTGCTTCATCGCCGAGCGCGACGCGATCCGCGCCGAGTCGCCCCACGTGCCGATCACCACCAACTTCATGGCCGGCTCCTGCCCGGCAGTGGACCTGTGGCGCTGGGCCCGCGAGGTCGACATCGTCGCCAACGACCACTACCTCACCGCCGCCGACGAGCGCGGCCACGTCGGCCTCGCCCTCGCCGCCGACCTCACCCGCTCGGTGGCCGCCGGCCGCCCCTGGGTGCTCATGGAGCACTCCACCTCCGGGGTCAACTGGCAGCCGCGCAACGTCGCCAAGCGCGCCGGGGAGATGGCACGCAACGCCTTCACGCATGTGGGCCGCGGCGCCGACGCGGTGCTGTTCTTCCAGTGGCGCGCCTCCCGCTCCGGCGCCGAGAAGTTCCACTCCGCGATGCTCCCGCACGCCGGCACGTCCAGCCGCGTGTGGCGCGAGGTGTGCGCCCTGGGCGCCGACCTCGGCCGCCTCGACGAGATGGTCGGCTCCGAGGTGCGGGCCGACGTCGCACTGCTGTGGGACTGGGAGTCGTTCTGGGCGCAGGACCTCGAGTGGCGGCCGAGCGCCGACCTGTCCCACCGCGAGCGCTCTGAGGCCTTCTACGACCGGCTGTGGCGCGACGGGCTCACTGTGGACATGGCCCACCCCGAGGCTGACCTCTCCGGGTACCGGCTGGTCGTCGCGCCCGCGTCGTACCTGCTCACCCAGGCCGCCGCCGACAACCTCACCCGCTACGTGGAGGGCGGCGGCACGCTGCTCGTCTCCTACTTCTCCGGGATCGTGGACGAGCACGACGCCGTGCACCCCGGCGGGTTCGGGGCGCCGCTGCGCGACGCGCTGGGCCTGACCATCGAGGAGTTCCTGCCGTTGCGCGCCGGGGAGCAGGTGCGGCTGGCCTGGCCCGGCGGCGGGCTGTCGGGCGGCGGGCTGCCTGGCGGCGACCCGTCCGGCGACAGCGCGCTCGAGCTGGTGGGCGATGTGTGGACCGACGACGTGACGCTCGACGGCGCGGAGGTCGTCGCCGCGTACCTCGACGGCCCCGCCGCCGGAGGCCCCGCCCTCACCCGGCACGCGCACGGCGCCGGGTCGGGCTGGTACCTGTCGACCCGGCTCGACGCCGAGGCGCTGGCCCCCGTCCTCGCGGCCGTCTACCGCGACGCCGGGATCACCCCGGCCGGCCTGCCCGAGGAGCTGGAGGTCGTGCGCCGCCACGGCGCCGGCGCCGAGTACGTCATCGCCGTCAACCACGGCGAGGCGGCGGCGACCGTCCCGCTCGGCGGCGCCCGGCAAGGCGTGGCCGACGACCTGATCAGCGGCCAGCGAGTCGAGCACGCGTTCACTGTGGCCCCCGGCGGCGTCCGGGTGGTCCGCATCGCCCATGACGCCGACGCCGCGCACACCGCACCGAGCTGACCGGCCGGGGCGCCCGCCCCGGCCTCCGCCCACGCGTCAAGGAGGACACGATGAGGCACCATCCCCGCACCGCCCACCGCGCTGCCGATCCACGCGATCCCGTCCCACGCCCGGCCCCGGGCTCCCGCAGGCGGCCTGCCCGCCTCGGCGCGCTGGCGCTGGCCGGGGCCCTCGCGCTGGCCACCGCCCTGCCCGCCGCGGCGGCGCCCGGCTCCGGGGCGCAGGGCTCCGGGGCGCAGGGCCGCGACAAGGCTCCCCAGCAATCGGGCGCCTTGGTGAACGGCGACTTCGAGGCGGGCCTCACCGGCTGGAAGGTCACCGGGGCCACGGGCGCCGCGAAGGCCGAGGGCCCCGGGCACGACGGCTCTGCCCAGCGCCTCACCCACTGGTCCGCCAGCGCCTACGACGTGCGCACCCGGCAGACGGTGAAGCGCCTGGCGCCGGGCTGGTGGACGGTCAGCGCATGGGTGAAGTCCGGTGGGGCGCTGGACGCGACGACGCTCGGGCTCACCGGCTGCGGCGTGGACGACGTGACGACCACGCCGCTCACCGAGCAGGACGACGCGTGGGTGCGGCTGTCCGTGTCCGCGAAGGTCCGCGGCGGATCGTGCACCGTGGAGATCGCCACGCGCGGGCCGGGCGGCGCCTGGGCCAACGTGGACGACGTGACCCTCACGCCGGGGCAGGTCTCGCGGGACGTGCGCGGCGGCGACCTGTCCGGGCTCGCCAAGAACGAGGACCACGGCGCCACGTACAAGACGGCGAAGGGCAAGTCCGGGGACGCGGTACGGATCCTCGCCGACGCCGGGATGAACGTGGGACGGCTCAAGGTGTGGGTGGACCCGGCGGACGGGTACAACGACCGCGAGCACGTCGTGGCGACGGCCAAGCGCATCAAGGCCGCGGGCATGGGCCTGCTGGTCGACTTCCACTACTCCGACCGCTGGACCGACCCCGGCGCGCAGGGCGTGCCGTCCGCGTGGGCGGGCCAGTCACCGGCCGAGCTCCAGCAGTCCGTCCACGACCACACCCGCGACGTGCTCGACGCCCTGGCCGCCGAGGGCATCACCGCCGACTACGTCCAGGTGGGGAATGAGATCAACCCGGGGATGCTGTGGCCGTGGGGCCAGACCTGGGACGTCGACACCACCGACGGCGTCGCGGGCGCGCAGTGGGACAACCTGGCCGCGTTCCTCACCGCGGGAGCCCAGGCCGTGCGCGAGGTGGACCCGGACACCCGCGTGATCCTGCACCTGACGAACATCAACAACGGCATCGGCTCGCTGACCTGGTGGTTCGACGAGGTCACCGCCAGGTCAGTCCCGTTCGACGTGATCGGCCTGTCGTACTACGGCTACTGGCACGGCAGCCTGGCGGATCTGCAGGGCGCCGTCAGCACCCTGTCGGAGCGCTACGACCGCGACGTGCTCGTCGTCGAGACCGCCTACCCGTTCACCCTCGAGGACGACTCCCCCGCGTGGGAGAACATCATCAACCTCCCCGACGAGCTCGTCTCCGGCTACCCCGCCACCCCGGCGGGCCAGGCCGCCGCGTTGCGCGCCGTGCAGGACGTCGTCGCCTCGGCGCCCGGCGGACGCGGCATCGGGACGGTCTACTGGGAGCCCGCGTGGACGGCTGTGGAGGGCAACGGCTGGGACCCGGAGGACCCGTCATCGGGCAACGCCTGGGAGAACCAGGCGCTGTTCGACTTCGACGGCCGGCTGCTGCCCGCCGCGAGGGAACTGGCCGCGGACCCGTCGACGCGGGCCCTGAGCGGGCACAGCGGCCACCGCGCCCGCTGACTCCGCTGAACTACCGGGTCCAGACGACAGCAGCCCGCCCCGCCTCCTGCGAGCGCGGGGCGGGCTGTGCTCACGTGGAGGGCTGGCCCCGCCCGACCGCGAGCGCCGCGAGCCCCACGGACACCGCATCCTCGACGAGGGCGCCCGTCCAGTCAGGGGCACGCGCGTCGACCCAGCCGCGCCACGCGGCGCCCGTCCAGGTCCCCGCGAGGGCGCCGGCCGCTGCGGCGAGCGCGGGCAGCGGCACCGGCGAGCCCGCGCGTCGGGCGAGGATCGCCGAGCCGGCCACGGCGTTCGCCACGCGCAACGCGGGGCCCGGCGGGTTGAGGCGGCTGGGGGTGGTGGGGAGCTTGTCGATCACCAGCTCGCCGACCACCCCGATCGCCAGCGCCCAGCGGCGCGCCCGCATCCGGCGGGAGGCAGCCTCGGGCGGCGGGCCGGTGAGCAGCAGCGGCGCCGCCAGCCCGAGCGATCCCCGTCCACCTGTCGCCACGCCGAGCACGAAGCATCGTGCGACAACCTCACGCGCCTTCATCCGCCGCTCCCCCATCCGCCCAAAATGGCCCCTGCGGGGGCGGGCGGCAACTGCTGCGGCGAGTGTTCCCACGGCCGGGCGCCACACCCTCCTGCGGAGCCCGGCCATGGAGCCTCAACCGGCGGGCGCGAAGTCCAGGTGCGCGTCCGCCACAGCCACGACGCTCCAGGTGGTCCCGGAGTCGTCGGACAACTCGTAACTGGGCAGCAGCACTGTGGCGCCGTTGTCCAGGGTGGTCAGCCCGAGCCCGAGCCGTGCCGACGTCAGCGTGACTTCGGTGACGGCCCACGGGAGCTGGGCGCCCGCGCGCGGGGTGGGCGGGACGGTGAAGTCGGGCTCCACGGGCATGATCGCCAGGTCGGGCTCGGCGGCGAGCCCGGCAGTGCGGGCCAGCGGCATGATCCCGCCCCACGTGCTCCCGAACCGGGGGTCGGTGAGCCGTGCGACGGCGTCCGCGGGGCTGATGATGTCCAGCGCGCCGAGCTCGACCGTCGGCGCCAGGGTTCCGTACAGGCTCTGCACCACACCGCCGGCGGCGAGCGTCACGTTCCAGGCGACCCCGGTCCGCTGCCCGTCGAGCAGCAACTCTGCGGACACCGACGCCAGCTCGGTGGTCCAGCTCTCCGTGAGCGCGAAGTCGTACGCGGTGTCGTCGACGCCGATGGTCCGCAGCACCTCGCGCGTCCGCTCGATCGCCTGATCGGCGCCGGGCGCCGGCTCGCCGCCCGTGCACGTCGCAGGCGCGGGCGCCGGGGCGATCTCCACCGCCGAGCCGCTGGGGGCGTCGGCCGCGCCGCCCATGCTGGTGGACGTGTCGACGCACTGGCCCGCCTGGACGGTGGGGTCGTAGTAGTTGACGCTGGTGAGCCCGTCGGGCTGCACCTGCACCATCGGCGCGGTCCCGTCGTTGGGGCCCACCTGCCAGGAGCCCCACTCCTGCACGGGCTCGCCGGTGACGCCGAGCGCCTCCGCGATCCGCGCAGCGCCCTCGCTCGCGAAGGTCGCCTCGGCGTCGAAGCCCCAGGCGGTGGCGGTCCCGCCGTCGGTGGACAGGCCCGATCCGGTGAACACGGTCCGCCCGCCGAAGCCCATGGACATCCGACCGTCCGCCTTCATGGCCGCGCTGTCCGCGCTTGCGGGGGCTCCGGCGCCGCTCTCCGCGACGGCTCCACCGAGGTCGATGGCCGCGGGAATGGGGCTGCCAGCGGCGACCTGGTCCGAGCCGGACTGCCCGGCGCCCAGGGCGAAGCTGCCGGTCCCGACGATCGCGAGGGCCGCGACCCCCGCGGCGACCTGGAACCAGCGCGCGCCCATCGGGAGGCGTCGGCGACGCGCGGCGAGCTCGTCCACGGGGGCAGCGGCGAGGTCGCCGGTGCGGGCCGCCACGGCGGCGTTGAGCCGGTCGACGTCGGGCTCGGCGCCGGCGGCCGGGTCGGCGTCGCGCAGGCGGTCGAACGGGTCGTCGGGCGGGAGTGGCGGCACGCTGTTCACGGTGACCTCCGGGATCGGGATGGGGGTGCGACAGGGTTGAGGAGCCTCTGCCCTGTCTATGTGTCGTCGGGGCCGGGACTTGCACCCGGCGGCGCCAGGTCAGGCGGGGGCGTGCGCCGCCCAGGCGTCCTGCAGGCGCGTGCGGGCGCGGGACAGCGCGGCGTCGGCGCCACCCCGGCTGATGCCGAGCACCTCGGCCAGCTCGGCGCCGTTGAGGCCCTCCCAGGCGCCGAGCAGCAGGATGCGGCGGTCCCGGGGGCTGAGCGCGGCGAGCACCTCGCGCACCTGCTCGTCGGCCACCGCGAGGGTTGCGGGGTCGCTCTCGTCGATCTCGTCGGGCACGTCGCCCACGGGCACCGGGCGGCCCTTGCGCCGGTGGTTCGCGAGCACGAAGCCCGCGGTGCGGTACAGCCACGGCAGCTCGGCGCCGAGGGGCACGTCGGCCCGGCGGCGCCAGGCGACGGCGAGCACGTCGGCGGCCAGGTCCTCCGCGTCGTCGCGGGGCGCCCGGCGCATGAAGTACCTGGAGAGCGCTGGGCCGTGCTCGCGCACCACAGCCTCGAACCACGACGCGTCCTGCGGTACGCCGACGCTCAACCCCTCGGGGGTGGGCGTCGTGTCGTGGTCACGTTCGGTCCGCGGCGGCACGGCGTCTCCTGGGCTCGGGGGGTGCGCTCGGGCGAGAGCTCCTCCACCCAGCCTGTGTCGCGGCCCACCGGCATCTTGCACGCCGCCTGCGACATTCCTCGAACTCGTCAGCCCGCGCCCAGGCCCGTGCCCCGCCGGCACGAGCCCGGGCCGTCGTCACGGGCCCTGCGCCACGCGGGCGGCTCGCGGCTACAGGCCGTCCGCCACCTCGGCGGTGACCTGCAGCCACGCCTCCCTGGTCCGCCGGGACAGCGCGTCGTAGCCGATGGGCCCGCCGCTGACGAGCCCGCTGTCGTACGGCACGTCGATCACCGATCGGGTGAGCGCCCCGAAGTGCTGGTGCAACCGCCGGCGCAGCCTGCGGTCCACGCGCGGCGCCGGCGCGGAGAGCACCGTCACCGCCTGCCGGATGAGGTCGTCATGGCCGGTGGCCCGCAACGCGTCGAGCGCCCACGCGGCGGACTGCGCAGTGTCCTCGCGAACGGTGGACACCACCACGAGCTGGTCGGCGACGTCCACCGCCGCCTGCCAGTTCGACGCCCGCATGTTGTTGCCGGTGTCGACCACCATGACCCGGTAGAAGCGCTCGAGGGTGCGGTGCAACTCGCCGAAGGCCTCGGCGTCGACGGAGGCGGCGGAGGCCGCGTCCTCGTCGGAGGCGAGCACGTCGAACTGCGCCGAGCCCTGCGAGCGCACGTAGTTGTCGAGGTCGCCCACGCGGGCCACCTGCAGGTCGGTGAAGCGCGACAGGTTCTGCAGCAGGTTGACGGCCGTGTTGGTGTGGCGCGCGTGCTCCGAGCGCCAACCCAGGGTGCCGCGCGTCTCGTTGTTGTCCCACGCCAGCGTGTAACCGCCGCGGTGGATGCCGAACGTCGAGGCGAGCAGCAGCGTCGCCGTGGTCTTGTGCGCGCCGCCCTTGGGGTTGATGACGACGATGGTCTTGGGGCCGTCGAGGCTGCGCTGCACGGCCCGCACGGCGTCGCGGTGCCGGTGCTCGTTGCGGCCGGGCCCCACGGTGACCAGCCCGAGGGTCGCGCGCCGCACGGCCACCTGCCAGCCGTGCTCGGCGGGGCCGGTGGGGCTCTGCGACCGGGTGGCGAGCAGGTCGTCGAGGGTCGGCAACGCGTCGTCGTCGGGCTCCGCGGCCGCCGGGCGCCGGGTGGAGCGCGTCGTGCGGGCCGTCCGGCCGCTGGCATGCGCTCCCCCGTCGGGGGCGTCACGGTGGCTCGTGGCCGCTGCGCTGGCCGCCTCCTCGACGGTGCCGTCGGGGTGGATGACCAACGACCAGGTGCCGTCGGGGTCCTCGACCTCGGCGGGCAGCGGCCGCCCGGCGCGTCCGGCGAGCTCGGCGATGAGGCCCGTGACGGCGGCCCCCGCCTCGGCCATGCTGCCGGTGGCGACGCGTTGGACTATCCCCTCGATCACGATCTCGCCCGTGCCATCGGCCCGGACGACGGCTTGCACCGGGTCGGACGTGTGCACGTCTTGAGCAACGGCTCCTGGCTCGCTCATCAGCTGGGCCTCCCATCGACGGTGACGATGCCGTCCCGAACCTACGCTGGACCTGTCGTTTTCGCATCGTAAAGGACATTTCCGGCATTAGTGGCGCAGAGCGCCCGCGCGCCGGGGCGGCCCACGGCGCCTAGGCTCGGACCGGTGAGGACCTTCCTCCTGCTCGCGTCACGCGCCGAGGACGTCGCCGCGGACGACGAGCTGGCGGCCTTCCTCCGGTTCGGCGGCCTGGACCCCGATCGGCTGCACCGGGTGCGCATGGAGGCCGGCCCGCTGCCCCCGATCGACCTCGACGACTACGCGGGCGTCCTGATGGGCGGGAGCCCGTTCAACTCCTCCGACCCGGAGGACGCCAAGCCGCCGACGCAGCGCCGCGTCGAGGCCGAGCTCCGCCCGCTGCTGGACCAGATCGTCGAGCGCGACGTGCCGTTCCTCGGCTCCTGCTACGGAGTCGGCACGCTCGGCGTCCACCAGGGCGCGGTCATCGACAGCCGCTACGCGGAGCCGGTGGGGCCCGTGGCCATCACCCTCACCGACGCCGGGGTGGCCGACCCGCTGCTCGCCGGGCTGCCGCGCGTCTTCGAGGCGTTCGTCGGGCACAAGGAGGCCTGTGCGGAACTGCCCGCCGCGGCCACCCTGCTCGCCTCCTCCCCCGCGTGCCCGGTGCAGATGTTCCGGATGCGGCGCCACCTGTACGCGACGCAGTTCCACCCGGAGCTCGACGCGCAGGGCATCCTCACCCGCATCGAGGTGTACCGGCATGCGGGGTACTTCCCGCCGCATGAGGCTGATCAGGTGGCCGCCCGGGTCCGCGCCGGCGACGTCTCCTGGCCGCATCTGGTGCTGCGCAACTTCGTGCGGCTGTTCGGCTGACTGGCGCGCCGGGCCCCGGGACGGCCCGCGTCCGGCACAGCGGTATCGGTCGGCGGATGGGCTCTTGCCGCGCCGCCGTGGGGTCACTACCTTCACGATGCCCCGGCCTGGACGCGCACCGCCCACCCCGATGGCCTCCCTGCGACGAAGCGAGGACGACATGCCGCCCCGAGCGCACCCCCCGACCTCCGCCGAGTCGCCCCCGGCACCCTCCGCACGGGCGACGGCGCACCGCAGGGTCGCCACCGCCGCCGGAGCCCTGGCGCTGATCGTGCTGCTCGCCGTCGGCTGGCCAGTCGCCCAACGGATGATGTTCGACGCCACCGCCCAGCCTGGCTGGGCGGTGGTGCAGGGCTCCATCGGCGGCGAGGTGCGCGCCGTGCACGACTCCGACCCCGAGGGCCCGACCTTCGCCCTCGACCTGGGCTCCACTCCCGCGTCGCCAGGCCAGCGGGTGGCAGTGCGCTACGACCCGGACGATCTGCAGCGCGTCGTCCCGGCCGCGAGCTCGGTGTGGAGCGCGCCGATGCTGGCCGGCGCGGTGCTGGGCCCGGCACTGGCCGCCGTCGCGATCGGCGCCGCGATGCGCGGGCGACGAGGACACTGACCGCTCAACTCCGCGGCGCCGCCACCCCGAGCTCGTCGAGCAAGAAGAGGAACGCCCGGGCGTACGGGTGCTCGCGGACCTCGGCGGCCAACCGGTCCCAGTCGACCTGCTCGCGCAGGGCCCGGGCGATCGGCAGCAGCCGCGTGTAGTCGCAGAAGTGCTCGCCCAGCACCCGCAGCTTCGCGGACAGCACGTCGGTGGCGTCCATCACCGGCATCCGCACGGCCAGCACCTCGATCACGTCGGAGCGGGCCAGCATCTCGGGGGTGACCGGCTCGCCCACCATCCGGAAGATGACGTCCACCAGGGCGCCCCGCCGGTAGGCCTTGAACAGCCAGTCCTCAGCGGGCTCCCGCACGTCCAGGCCCGCGGCGGCGATCACCGCCTTCGCGCGCTCGACATCCGCCTCCGCGATGGCGAAGTCCGCGTCATGGCTGGGCTCCGGCGCCCCGCGGGCCCAGGCCGCGTACCCGCCCACGAGGGCGAACGGGATGCCCGCGCGGCCCAGCGCGACGGCTGTGCGGCGCAGCCCGTCCTGCAGGTCGTCGCGCGGCCCGCCCTCGGGTTCGGCGCCGTCCGTCATGAGGCGTGTGTACACGACAGCGCGCGCCCGCGCAGCGTGGACAGGACAATCGAGCCGATGCGCCTCGCGACCTTCAACATCCTGCATGGACGCTCCCCGACCGACGGCCGGGTGGACCTCGACCGCCTCAGGTCGGCTGTGCGCGCCCTCGACGCGGACGTCCTGGCGCTCCAGGAGGTCGACCGCGACCAGCCCCGATCCCACGGCGCCGACCTCACGGCGGTGGCCGCCGAGGCCATGGGCGCCGACGAGCACCGGTTCGTCGCGACGATGCACGGCGAGCCCGGGGTGTGGTCGGCGGCGACGGGCGACGAGCAACCCGCCGCGTCGAGTTACGGCATCGCGCTGCTCAGCCGCCTGCCGGTGCTGTCCTGGCAGGTTGTGGCGCTGCCCGCGCTGCGGGGGCGCGCGCCGGTGCAGTTCCCGGGCGCCCGGCTGCCCGCGCTGGTGCGGGACGAGGCCCGGGCCGCGGTGCTCGCGGCCGTCAGCACCCCGCAGGGCCCGCTGACGGTCGTCGCGACGCACCTGACGTTCATCCCGGGCTGGAACGTGGTCCAGTTGCGCCGACTGGTGCGGGCGCTGCGCCGTCAGCCGCGTCCGCTCGTGCTGCTGGGCGACCTGAACCTCGACCCGCGGCGCGCGGCGCAGGCCTCGGGGATGCGCGCCTTGGCCCACGCGGCGACCTTCCCGTCGCAGTCACCGCAGCGGCAGCTCGACCACATCCTGGCCGACGGCCCGGTGGCCGCCGACGGCGCCGCGGCGTCGCTCGACCTGGGGCTGTCCGACCACCGCGCGCTGGCGGTGGACGTGCGCGTCAGTCCTGGTTCTCCACGGTGAACCACACCGTCTTGCCGCCGTCGTCCAGTCGCTCGACGCCCCACGCGGAGGACAGCGTCGCCACCAGTGCCATGCCGCGCCCGTTCGGGTCGGTGGGCTGCGGGCGGCGCACCCGTGGGCGGGTCGGGCTCTCATCCGTGACCTCGACGCGGACCTCGTCCTGGTAGATCCGCACGTGCACGCGGATCTCCCCGTCGGACGGCCCGTGCAGCACGGCGTTCGCGACCAGCTCGCCGGCGAGCAGCTCCACGACCTGGTTCGACGCGCCGTGCACGCCCGCCGCCGCGACGGCCCGCATGATCCAGTGCCGGGCCGCTCGAGGCGCCGAGCGCTCGGCTCGAAGGACCAGCTCGCCGGTCTCGGCGAGGGCCTCCCTGCGCCGCACGCTGCCGGCACTGCGTAGCTCTCGGACGTCGCCCACCGGTCCACTGTGCCCGACGCATGGACCGTCTGCCGGGTGAACAGCGCCCTGGATCTGTACTCGTGTCCAGGTCGCGCCACCCCAGTGGGAGGATTTGCCCGACTCCTCCCGCTATCGCCGTGGGAGCCCTCTCACCAGGCACGTTCACCCACACGGCCCCTAACCTGACGAGACCCGGACGGCCCAGGCCCGCCGGGACGCGACCACGACGGCGAGGAGCGGGCATGGCGTCCGATGCGCTCGTGTACGGCACCGCACGCGCCCGATGGGTGCTGCTCGCCACGGTGCTCGGCTCGGCCGTGGCGTTCATCGACGCCACCGTCGTGACCATCGCCCTGCCGCACATCGGCAGCGAGCTCGACGCGGGCACCGCCGACCTCCAGTGGACCGTCAACGGGTACGCGTTGACGCTCGCCGCCTTCTTGCTGCTCGGCGGCTCCCTCGGCGACAGGCTCGGGCGGCGGCGGATGTTCCTGGTCGGCGTGGTGTGGTTCGCCGCCGGATCGGCCCTGTGCGGGTTCGCGCCGAACATCGGGACGCTGATCGGGGCCCGCGTGCTGCAAGGCGTCGGCGGGGCGCTGCTCACCCCCGGCTCCCTGTCCATCCTGCAGGCGTCCTTCGACGAGCAGGACCGGGGCAAGGCCATCGGGGCGTGGTCCGGGCTGGGCGGCATCGCCGGCGCGGCGGCGCCCTTCCTGGGCGGCTGGATCGTGGACGTGGCGAGCTGGCGCTGGATCTTCTTCATCAACCTGCCGCTGACGGCCCTGGTGGTGGCGGTCACGCTGCGCCACGTCCCGGAGTCCCGCAACCCGCAGGCCGCCCAGTCGCTCGATGTGGGCGGCACGCTGCTCGGCGCGGTGGGGCTCGCGGGCCTCACCTACGGGTTCACCGCCTGGCCGGCCTACGGGCCCACCGACCTGCGGGTGGCGGGCTCGTTGGCCGTGGCCATCGTCGCGCTCGCCGCCTTCCTCCTGGTCGAGCGACGGACAGCGCATCCGCTGCTGCCCCTGCGACTATTCCGCTGGCGCCCGTTCAGCGGCACCAACGCCGCGACGTTCCTGGTGTACGCGGCGCTCGGCGGGGTGTTCTTCTTCCTGGTGGTGACGCTGCAGGTCGTCTCCGGGTACAGCGCGCTGGCCGCGGGCCTCGCCCCGCTGCCCGTGACGGTGCTGATGCTGCTGCTCTCGCCGCGCGCCGGCGCGCTGGGCACCCGCATCGGCCCCCGGCTGCCCATGACCCTGGGGCCGCTCGGCTGCGGGGCGGGGGTGCTGCTGCTCGCCGGCGCGGGTCCCCACGCCCCCTACCTGACGGCGGTGCTCCCCGGGGTGGTCGTGCTGGGCCTCGGGCTGTCGCTGACCGTGGCGCCACTCACCTCGACGGCGCTCTCCTCGGCGCCGGACCACCTGGCGGGGGTCGCCAGCGGCGTCAACAACGCCGTGGCCCGGATCGCGAGCCTGCTGGTCATCGCCGTGCTGCCGCTGGTGGCGGGCGTGGGCAGCAGCCTCAACGACGCGGCCACGCTCGCCCCCGCCTACCGGACGGCGATGTTCGTGTGCGCGGGGCTGATGGCCGGCGGGGCCCTGATCGCCTGGTGGACAGTGCCTGGGACCGCCGCTGGCGCACGGCCATCGCCGGGGCTGTCGGCGGCATGAGCGACGATGGGCGGGTGCCCGACTACCTCGCCCGCATCACCGTCCAGGACGTCCCCGACGAGGCGGTGCGCGCCGGCATGGCCGACGCCCTCGGCGCCAGCGGCGACGACCACCCCGATGGGCTCGGCCCCGACGGCGGCGCCGTGGCCTTCGAGGTCCCCGGCGAGGCCCCCGACCTCGCCACCGCGCTGGACGCCGCGCACCGGCACGCCGCCGAGGTGCTCGACGGGTTCGTGTGGGAGGTGGAGGTGGACCCGCGCTGAGCCCGCGCAGACGCTGAGCCCGAGCAGACGCTGAGCCGGCTGCGCGTCCGCACCGGGGAGTCCCCCCGACCCCCGGTGCGGACGGGCAGCCGGCTCAGAGCCGCGCTGGCCCGGCGAGTCGCCCTGGCTCCTTCACCCGATGTCGATGTCCTGCCGGTACACCGACGCCGGGTCGACGCCGAAGCGGTGCACGAGCTGGGCCACCACAGCGGCGGCATGCGCGTCGTCCGCCACCGCCTGCACGCGCAGCCGCTCGCGGAAGTCCACCCGCTGGTAACGCCCCCGGAAGGACTCGACCACCGGCGTCGCGGAGTACACGGCGGCCTCGGACAGCACGATCGACTCGGCGCCCGCGGCGAGGAGCGCGTCGCGCAGCTCGTCGACCCGGCCGGCGTCCACCAGCGCGGTGACGAGCTGGCGCCCGGCGCGCCGACGCCGCCGGCCGCTCGCCGCCACCACCGGCACTGGCCGCGGGTCGCCGGCGCCGTGTCCGGCGGACTCCATCTCGGAGGCGGCCACGCCGCTGAGCGCGTACGCCGCCGCGCCCTGCTGCGCGCGGTCCAGGTCGCCCTGCTCGTCGAGCGGGACCCGCAGGCCCACCGTCACGTTGACCAGTGCGGCGATCACCCAGCTCAGCACGAAGGAGAAGACGACCACGCTGACGATCGCGATCACCTGGTCGCCCAGCAGCGCGCCGCCTCCGCCGTTGAACAGCCCGTCCGCGCTGATCGGGTTGATCGCGCTGTCCGCGAAGAACCCGAGCAGGAACGAGCCGAGGATGCCGCCGGTGAAGTGCACGGCGATCACGTCGAGCGCGTCGTCGTAGCCGAGCCGGAACTTCACGCGCACGGCGAGGTTGCACACCAGGCCGGCGATGACGCCGATGAGGATCGCCGCCCCGGTGCTCACGTAACCCGCGCAGGGCGTCACCGTCGCCAGGCCCGCCACCGCGCCGGACGCCGCGCCGACGAGCGTCGAGTGCCCGCTGGTGAGCCGCTCGAGCAGCAGCCACGCGCACATCGCCCCGGCGGCCGCCACATGCGTGTTCATGAGCGCCTGCGCGGCGATCCCGTCAGCCTGCAGCCCATCCCCCGCGTTGAAGCCGAACCACCCGAACCACAGGATGCCCGCGCCCGCCAGCATCAGCGGCAGGTTGCTGGGCGATGACGAGACGTGCGGCCAGCCGCGCCGCCGGCCGACCACCAGCAGCACCGCGAGCGCCGCGGCCCCTGCCGACGCGTGCACCACCATCCCGCCGGCCCAGTCCTGCGCGCCCATCGCCGTGAGCCAGCCTTTGGGGTGCCACAGCCACCGGGCGACCTGCGGGTACACGGCCAGCGACCACAGCGCGAGGAACACCACCCAGCCCAGCATCTTGAGCCGGCCGGCGGTGGCGCCCGTGAGCAACGCGGGTGTGATGACGGCGAACATCATCTGGTAGGCGACGAAGGCCAGCACGGGGATGGTGACGCCCGCGGCGACGGTGTGGAACTGCGGCTGCTCGACGTCCAGCAGCGCCGTCGCGTCGAAGGCCCCCAGGTACTTGGTGCCCTCGTTGCTGAAGGCCAGCGTGTACCCCAGCAGCACCCAGGTCAGCGAGATGACGCCCAGCGGCACGGTGTTCTGCAGCATCATCGCCAGCGTGTTGCGCGAGCGCGCCATGCCGCCGTAGAACATCGCCAGGCCCGGGGTCATGAACAGCACGAGGGCAGCGCACACCAGCACCCATGCGGTGTCTGCCTCGTTCATGTCGCAGCCTCCCCGAGAGCGTGCCCCCGCCGCTCTGCTCGGGCCCCGGCGGCGGTCTCCCGCGCCTGCGCCCTCTGCTGCGAATGTAAACGAGTGGGACATAGGCCGCGATTCGACCCGGCCCGGCCCGGGTCAGCGCACGGGCGTCCACCGCGGTCCGGCGCGACGGTCGAGCGTCGGGCGGATCGTGTGGCCGAGGCCGTCGACGGTGGCGACCACGTGCTGGCCCACCGCGAGCGCGTGCTCGTCGTCCGGGACGGTGAACCGCACGCTGATCCGCGCCTCGCCATGCGTGACTGCGAGGTCGGAGGCCTCGACCGTGGAGAGCTCGCGCGCGGCGGCGGCGGCCGTGGGCAGGACGCCGGCCGGGTCGACGCCAGGGCGCAGCAGTCCGACGCCGATCGAGACGCGGTAGGAGGGCATGGGCGTCCACCGTACGCGCCCCGACGCCTTCTCTGAGGCGCCTCAGACCGCTGCCCGACGACGCCGCCCCGGCAAGACCCGTCATCTGACTGATCCGTCGGCCCGGGCCTCAGGGCCACTGTGCGAGACGCGGAAGAAGGCGCGCATCGGACACAGGAGAAGGCGATGAACGACATGTGGGGGCAGGGCTTGGAGGCCGAGCTGGCGTACCGGCGGGAGCGGATGCTCGCGGACCTGGTGGGCATCGGCGGGCGCCCGTGGGGCAGGGACGACGAGGGCGGCGTCATCGGGCGGAGGGTGGTCGAGGTGGGGCTGCTCGCCCGGGTCCGCCGTGCGGTCCGGCGGGCCGGGCGTGGGTGGGGCCTGACAAGATCGGGGACATGGGCCGCACCTCGATGACGACGCAGTTCGTGGCGCGGCATCAGCAGGTCGAGCAGATCGCCGCGGCACTGGCCCGGGCGGCCGAGGGGCGCCCGGGCGCGGTGCTGCTCGGGGCCGACGCGGGTGTGGGCAAGACCCGGCTGCTGCAGCGCAGCGCCGAGCTGGCGCAGCGGGCCGGCGCCACAGTCGTCACGGTGCACTGCGTGGACCTCGGCGAGATCGGGCTGCCGTACCTGCCCTTCGCGGAGGCCCTGTCGCAGCTCCGCGCCCTGCAGCCGGAGGCGGTGGGCGGGGCGCTGACGTCGCGCCCTGCCCTGGGGCGGCTGCTGTCGGCGGGCGCCCATGAGCTGCCCGCGGGCGAGGACCAGACCAGCCGGCTGCAGCTCTTCGACGGGCTGACCGAGGTGCTGGGCGCCGTGGGCCGCGCGGGCGCGCCGCTGCTGCTGGTCATCGAGGACCTGCACTGGGCCGACCCGTCGAGCCGGGACGTGCTGCGGTTCCTGCTCGCGCGGCTGCGGCAGGAGCATCTGCTGGTCGTCGCGAGCTACCGCGCCGACGATCTGCACCGCCGCCACCCGCTGCGGCCGATGCTCGCTGAGCTGACCCGGCACCCCCGCGTCGAGCGCATCGACCTGCCCGCGTTCACCGTCGACGAGCTCCGCGAGTTCGCCACCGCGACCCTCGGCCGCGCGCTGCCCGAGGCCGAGCTGCGCCGGGTGAGCGAGCGATCCGAGGGGAACGCGTTCTTCGCCGAAGAGCTGCTGGAGACGACGGCGGCGGACGACGACTCCCTGCCGTGGACGCTGCGCGACGTGCTGCGCAGCCGGCTCGAGCAGCAGGACCCGGCGGTGCAGCGGCTCGCCCAGGTCGCCTCGGTGGCCGGGAGGCGCGTCGACGAGCCGTTGCTGCGCGCCGTGGCCCAGGAGGCGGCGGGCGCCGAGCTCGACGCCGCGCACGGCTTCGACGCCGTGCTGCGCGAGGCCGTGGCCCATCACGTGCTGCAGGGCGAGGACCAGCGGATCGCGTTCCGGCACGCGCTGCTGGCGGAGGCCGTCTACGCGGACCTGCTGCCGGGCGACCAGGTCGCGCTGCACCGCGCCTACCTGCGCGCGATGGAGGCCGACCCGACGCTCGGCCTACCGTCCCAGGTGGCGGTGCACGCCATGCGCGCCCACGACCTGCCGACGGCGCTGCGGGCCTCCCACGCGGCCGCCCGTGCGGCGGCCCAGGTGCTGGCCCACGTCGAGGAGCTGCGCCAGCGCGAGACGGTGCTCGAGTTGTGGGACGCGGTGCCCGGAGCCGCCGCGTTGGTGGGGGCGGACCTCGTGGACGTGCTGCTGGCGGCATCCAGGGCCGCGAGCCGGTGCGGCGAGCTCGAGCGCGCCATCGCACTGGCGGCGAGGGCGGTCGAGGCCGCGACGGGCGACGTCACCCGCCAGGCGCAGGTCCGCACACTGCTGGCCCGGCGCCTGCTCGCCGACGACCGGGTGCGCGACGCGCACACCGAGGCCGGGCTGGCGTTGGCCGCCCTGGCCGAGGCCCCCAGCCCGGAGGCGCTGCCCTGGGCGTTGGCGACCCACGCCCGCGCGGCGATGAACCTCGACCTGGACGAGGAGGCCGAGCGCAGCGCGGAGTCGGCCGTGGCCAGCGCCCGGGCAGTCGGCAACGCCGGCGCGGAGGCCGACGCCCTCACCACCCTGGCGGTGCTCGTCGTGGACGACCCGGAGCGCGCCGCCGCGCTGCTGACCGAGTCCGCGGCGCGCGCTCGGCAGGCGGGCGATCTCGCCACCGAGCTGCGCACGCTCCACAACCTGGCGACCACGCACTACTACGCGGGGCAGCTCGCCCAGTCCCACGCGATCGCCACACAGGCGACGGCGCAGGCCCGCGACGCCGGGCTGGCGTTGAGCGTCGGCGGGGTCACGGTGTGGGCGTTCTCGGAGATCGTGCGGTACGCGCTGGGCGACCTGAGCCCCGCTCCGCAGGACCACCCACCGGCGCCGGCGTCGATGGCGCCGCTCTTCGCGGCCATCGAGCTCTACTCGGCGGTGGCGCGCGGCGACGCGGACGTGATCGAGCGCGGCCAGGCGATGCGGTCCTCCTGGGACCGTGACGGGCAGCTCGCGCTCATCGCCGGGGGCTGCACCATCGAGGCCCTGGCCTGGGCCGGCCGGGGGGACGAGGCCGTCGACCTGGCGCTCGAGCTCATCGACCACCTGGGCCGCACCTGGAGCGACAACTTCCTGGGCGGCATCCGGCTCGCGGCGCTGGCCCTGGGCGCCCTCGCGGACGGCGCCGAACGGGACCGCCACGCGGGCGCCGACCCGGCCGCACGCCTCGCGCTGGGCTCCGAGCTCATCGAGCGCGCCCGGGCCGCCGCCGAGCGCGGGCGCCCGAGGGGCGGACGGCTCGGGCCCGAGGGCAAAGCCTGGCTGGCGCGCGCCGAGGCGGAGCGCGCACGGCTCGACGGCGCCGCCGACCCGGCCCGCTGGCAGGCCGCCACCGAGGCGTTCGCCTACGGCCACCACTACGACGGCGCGTGCACGCGGGCCCGCTGGGCCGAGGCGCTGCTGGCGTCCGGCGACCGCCTCGGGGCGTCACGGGAGGCCGCCCGCGCACTCCTCGACGCGCAGCAGATGGGCGCCGAGCCACTGCGGGCCTGGGTCGCCGCGCTGGCCCGGCGCGGCCGCCTCGACGTGCCCGGCGTCCGCGCGCCAGCGGTCGACCTGCTGACGGCCCGCGAGGCGGAGGTGCTGGCCCTCGTGGCCGACGGGCTCAGCAACCGGCAGATCGGCGAGCGCCTGTTCATCAGCGGCAAGACGGTGAGCGTGCACGTGTCGAACCTGCTGGCCAAGCTCGGGGCGTCGGGCCGCGCGGAGGCCGTCGACGTCGCGCACCGACGCGGGCTCATAGGGGCGCGGGTCGAAGGCTGAGCACCCACAGGGCCTCCCGGCCTGCTGTGCCACGATGGCGCCACCCATTCCTGCATGACTCGAGGCGCCCCATGATCCACAGCACTGACCGCATCCAGACCACGCACGCCGGCAGCCTTCCCCGGACGCCCGAGCTGCTGGCCGCGAACGCCGCCCGCGAGGCCGGCGGGACCGCCGAGGGCTATGACGCCCTGCTCTCCGACGCGGTGCTCGACCTGGTGCGCCGCCAGCGCGACCTGGGCATCTCCGTCCCCGGTGACGGGGAGTTCGGCAAGTCGATGAGCTCCGCCGTGGACTACGGCGCCTGGTGGTCGTACTCGTTCCAGCGGCTGGGCGGCCTGGAGCTCGACACCGCGATGGCGTGGGCCACCGCCGACCACACGTCGTCGCCCGGCGACATCCGCCTCACCGGATTCGGCAACCGCCGCGACCAGGTGCGGTTCCGCGAGGCGTACACGGACCCGGCGAGCGGCATCTTCGCCGCCGAGGGCCCCAAGCCGTTCCCGAAGTGCACCGGGCCGCTGACGTACACGGGCCAGAAGGCCATCGCCTCCGACGTCGCGAACCTGCGCTCGGCGCTCGACGCGACGGGTGTCGCCGAGGGCTTCATCACCTCGATCGCGCCCGGCAGCGCCGCCCGCATCGCCAATGAGCACTACGCCACCGACGAGGAGTTCGTCTGGGCGTGCGCCGACGCGCTGCGCGAGGAGTACGTGGCGATCATCGAGGCCGGCCTGGTGCTGCAGATCGACGACCCGTCGATCGCGGAGAGCTGGGACCAGATCAGCCCCGAGCCGAGCCTCGAGGACTACCTGGCGTTCACGCGCGTCCGCGTCGAGGCGCTGAACCACGCGCTGCGCGGGCTGCCGGAGGACCAGATCCGCTACCACCTGTGCTGGGGCTCCTGGCACGGCCCGCACACCACCGACCTGCCCATGAAGGACATCGTCTCGACGATGCTCGAGGTCAACGCCGGCGCGTACTCCTTCGAGGCCGCCAACGTGCGCCACGAGCACGAGTGGCGTGTGTGGGACGACGTGAAGCTGCCCGACGGCAAGCTCATCCTGCCCGGCGTGGTGAGCCACTCCACGAACGTCGTCGAGCACCCGGAGCTCGTCGCGGACCGCATCGAGCGCTTCGCGACCCGCGTCGGCCGCGAGAACGTCGTCGCCGCCACCGACTGCGGCCTCGGCGGCCGCGTGCACCCGCAGATCGCGTGGGCGAAGCTCGAGTCGCTGGTGCAGGGCGCCGAGATCGCCTCGCAGCGCCTCTGGGGCTGATCGCGCCCTGATCTGACCGGCCGGCTCGTCCCCTCCGCGAGGCGACGAGCCGGCCCGGGAAGAACCCGGGCCCTCGGGAGCGTTCCGCTCGCATGCCCACAGTGATCACGCCTGTCGACCCGCTGCTGCCCACTGTCAGCGCCGAGGCGTCCCCCACCGCCACGGCCTACGACCCCGCCGCCGACCGGCAGGCAGAGCTCGACCGCCAGATCCAGGCGTATGTGGAACTGGGCGTGGCCGGACTGCTCGGCCTCGACGCCGCGGGCCTGCGCGCCCTGGCGGAGCCGCTGCGCCCTGCCCTCGCGGCCCTGCCGGCTCCCGCCGCCGACGCCGGTGACGACTCCGTGCCCTTCGTGCTGGTGCTGAGCCCCGACCTCTTCGCCGAGCACGGCCACGACCTGAACGACGCGGTGCCCGCGATGCGACGCGGCCGCCAGCGCGGCGTCAGTGTGATCGACCGCGAGGAGCTCGCGACGTACCGGCCTATCGAGGGCGTCGAGCAGCCGGCCGGCCCGGTGTGGTTGCTGCACGGCATCGACACCGGCTCGGAGTTCTGCGGGACGCCGCCCGAGGCCGCGCTGGTCACGGTGCGCGGCCGGGACCGGACGCCACTGACCATCCCGGAGGGCATCGCGCTGACCGTCGTGCGGCCCGACATGCTGCGCCCCAACAAGTGCTACTCGCTGATGGGGTCGCGAGCCGGGAACCAGCGGGTGCCCGCCGTGTGGATCAGCGAGCGCCGTGCGAAACTCGGCTGGTGCTGGGACCGCAACCCGCACACCTGGCTCGGGGCCGCGTCGGCCGCCGGGCGTCAGGGAGTCTGAGAGCCGTCCACAGCCGGACGCCTTACCCTCCGAGCGTCAGTCCAGCAGCCTCACCCGTGGACTCGCGCCGCGGGCGACCCGTAGAGGAGTCACCCATCACCGCCTCGCTCGTGTTCGTGCACGGCATGCGCACGTCCTCGGCGATCTGGGACCGCCAGGCCGCCGCGGTGACCACGTCAGGCCACCACGCCCGTGCCGTGGACCTGCCCGGCCATGGCTCGCGCGGCGGCGAGCGCTTCACCTTCGACGCGGCCCTCGAGACGATCGACGACGCCGTGAGCTCCTGCCCCACCCCGCCGCTGCTGGTCGGGCTGTCCCTGGGCGGGTACGCGTCGCTCGCCTACGCCGCCTCCCACCAGCGCAAGCTCGCCGGGGCGGTGCTGGCGGGCTGCTCCGCCGAGATCCGCGGCAAGCCGATCGGGGCGTACCGCCGGGTGACCAACCACATGTCACGGGCCTTCGGGCTGGGCGGCGACGACTGGCATGTCGTGAGCGACATGCTGGGCGCGCTCAAGGGGTACTCGTCGCTGGCGCACCTGCGCCTGCTGCGGCTGCCCGTGTGGCTGGTGAACGGCATCCGCGATCCGCTGCGGATAGACGAGCGGCGCTACCTGTCCGTGCTGCCGAGCGCGCGCCTGACGGTGGTGCCCGGCGCGGGGCATGACGTGAACAGCCACGCGCCGACGGCCTTCAACCGGGTGCTGCTCGACGCGGCGCACCGCTGGCGCGCCGCCAGCCCTGTTCCCGCCAACGCCGTTCCCGCCTGATGTCACACGGGGCCGGGGGCCACGTGCCCGTCGGCTGTGCGCAGCGTGGTGTCCGGGCCGGGGAACACCAGCGTCCGCTCCCCGGAGTCGTCCCACTGCACCACGAAGGGTGGTGTCCCGTCGGCGTGCCTGAGCTCCACCACCAGGCCCTCGCGGACGTGCCCGCCCACGACCCCGGAGCTGCTCATGATGCGATCCCCCACGGTTGCCTTCATCGCACTCCCCCAGTGCTCGAACGGGATCGGCCGCCGGTGTCGGCGCCCTTCCTCCCATCCTGCCCCGCCGACGCGCGGATGACACGTGCTCGCCGGAGCCCGCCCGTCTCCGTGTGAGATGCGTCCGGTCAGCCCTCGACGACCCCGCCGAAGGGGTTGACGGACTGCGCATACCGGACATGTGTCCACATGAAGCCCCGCAATAGTGGAAGATCGTAGAGATGCCCTACCGACCCGCCGGGAAACCCCGCCATCTGCCGAACAGTCCCTTCAATGCCGCACGCGAGGCGGCGCTCGCCAAAATCGTCCCGTTGCCAGTCGGCACACGGGTCTCGCATGAGCGGCACGGCCTCGGCCGCGTCATCGCACTCGACGGCGACGCAGCCGTCATCGTCGACTTCGGGAATGGGGAGCGTCGGCGCGTCGCGCTGAACAGCCCCAAGATCGAGCGCCTGGAGGACTGACCGGGCCGTGGCCCGGTCTCCTGGACACTGGCGTCCTGTGCACCGCCGATCGGCGGGCACGGAAACGAGGAGGTCCGTGCCGTGCGCGCCATCGACAACCCCGTCCTCGCGGGGTGCCACCCCGACCCGTCGGTGTGCCGGGTCGGTGACACGTACTACCTGGTGACGTCGTCCTTCGGCTACTTCCCGGGCATCCCGGTGCACCGCAGCCAGGACCTCGTCGAGTGGGAGCTGATCGGCCACGTCCTCGACCGCCCGGAGCAGGTGGACTTGCACGGCCTGGACATGTCAGACGGGGTCTGGGCGTCGACCATCCGCCACCACGACGGCGTGTTCTACGTGGTCTCCGGCATCGCCCGCGAGCGCACCGGCGCCAGCATCTTCGTCGTCACCGCCACGGATCCCGCCGGCCCGTGGTCGGATCCGGCGGAGCTCGACGCCGAGGGGATCGACCCGTCGCTGTTCTTCGACGATGACGGGCGCTGCTGGCTCACCGCCGCGCGGGACGCCGTGGCCCCCTCCGCCACCGGCCCAGGCGAGCTGTGGATGCGGGAGCTGGACCTCGCCACACTCCGGCTCGTGGGCGAGACGCATGTGCTGTGGCACGGCGCCCTGAGCGGCCAGTGGGTGGAGGGCCCGCACCTGTACCTGCATGCCGGCCGTTACGTGCTGCTCGCCGCGGAGGGGGGCACCGAGCGCCACCACGCCGTCACCGCCGCGACGGCCACCGCCGTGACCGGCCCGTACTCCACCGATCCCCGCAGCCCGCTGCTGACCCACCGGCACGTCGGCAGGGGGCACCCCGTCCAGAACGTCGGCCACGCCGACCTGGTCGACACCCCGTCCGGGCAGTGGTGGGCGGTCGTCCTGGGCGTGCGGCCCGTCGCGGGCACGCATGTGCTGGGGCGCGAGACCTTCCTGGTCCCCGTCGAGTGGTCGCCCGACGGGCCGGTGTTCGCGCCAGGCGTCGGCGCGGTGCTTGTGCGCGATGAGGGCGACGCGGCGCCGGGCCACGTCGAGGCCCTCGATCCCGGAGCCTCCCTTGCCCTGCAGGGCTGGTCCAGCCTGCGCGGCCCGGTCGCGGACCGGATGGCGCCCCAGGACGGCGCCCTGGTCCTCACCCCCTCCACCGCACGCCTCGAGGGCTGCGGCGCCCCGACGTTCGTCGCCCGCCGCCAGCAGCACCTGCGGTTCCACGCCACCTGCCGATTGCGGGTCGACGGCCTCACCGGCGACGAGCAGGCCGGGCTCGTGGTGTTCATGCACCAGGACCGGTTCGTCACGCTCGCGCTCGGCCTCGACGACACGGGAGCCCTCGAGGTCCGCGTGGTCGCCCGCACCACAGCCGGCAGCGAGGTGCTCGCACGCGCGCCAGCGCCCGGGGGCCCGGTGACCCTGCGCGTGACCGGCGACGACACGAACTACACCTTCACGCTCGACGGCCCCGGGCAGGCCCGGCCGCTCACCCTGGCGGAGGTCGACCGGTCGTTCCTCAGCACCGAGGAGGCCGGCGGGTTCCTGGGCGTCCACCTAGGTGTTTTCGCCGACGGAGCCCTCGGGCCCACCTCCGCCCGCGCCACCATCGAGGAGTTCGTCTACGAGCCCCAGGCCCCGCCGACGCCCTGACGGTCAGCGGGAGGCGCCCACGACCTCCGCCGTCATCCTCGACGCCGAGCGCTCCACCAGCGGGCGCAGGTAGTGCGTGGCGAGCCACGCGACGACAGGCGCGGCGACCGCGTCACCGAACCCGTACAGCGCCTGGTTCGTGCGCGCCCCGGACAAGTCGTAGTCGGCGGCGCCCATGAGACGCGCGTACTCGCGCGGTGTCATCCACCGCACCCGCACCCGACCGTCTCCGAGCTCGACGACTGCCTGCTTGGACGACCCGCCGCGAGCGGTGCGCAGGCATCCGGAGATGTCGTCGGCGCGCACCTCCCACACCGCGACGCCCTTGCGGGTCCGCCGGTAGGCCGTCCGACGGCTGACCGCGGCAGCCCGCTGGAGGGCCTGCACCCGGGCCGCCTGCACCGGCGACAGCGAGTCGAGGAACGCCTGCGTCCGCACCGCGTCCCACCAGCGCGGATCCTCGTCAGGCAGGTCCTCGGTGAGGCCCGTCAAGCCGGTGCTGCGCAGCGCGGGCGGCTCCGGGAGCGCCGCCTGATGCGTCACCAGCGTGGGGTCATCGAACGGGCGCCGCAGCCAGTCCGGGCGCAGCTCAGCACTCGGCGCCCCGCCATCCGCAGGTGGGTTCAACGCCCCCACGAGGAACAGCCGGGGCCGCGACTGCGGCACGAACCGGCGCGCGTCCAGCGTCAGCACGTCCACCGAGTACCCCAGCGCGTTGAACGCCCGGACCGCCGCCGTCAGGTCCGCGCCGCCGTGCGACGTGGCCAGGCCCACCACGTTCTCCAGCACCACGACCCCGGGCCGATCCGCGCCCAACTCGTCCAGCAGCCGGGTGAACTGCCAGAATGCCCCCGACTCGCGTCCGGCCAACCCCGCCCGCCCGCCAGCCAATGACAGATCCGTGCACGGCGACGACGCCCACGCCAGCGCGGCCCCACGCGGCAAGTCCGCACCAGCCACCAGGCCGATGTCCCCCAAGACGAACGTGTGCCCCGCCGCCTCATCCTGGAAGTGCCCCTGGTACAGCGCGCGCTTGTCCGACTCGTAATCGTTCGCCCACACGACGTCGAACCCCGCGGCCTCCAGCCCGAGCCGGGCGAGGCCCATGCCGGCGAAGAACTCCAGGACCTGCGGCTTCACAGTCAGCGGTGCGTCCGGCGTCGGCATGGGGCCCATCCTAGGGAGCCCCCCGCGCGCTCCCCCGGCGGCGCCCCGTCGTACGGTGGTGGCGTGACCGACGCAGCCTCATGGGCGAGCTCGCCAGCCGTCCGGAGGTCCATGCAGGGCAACCGCTCCCGTGACACCGCCCCCGAGCTGGCCGTGCGGCGTGCCGTGCACGCCCGGGGCCTGCGGTACCGGGTCGCCGCCCGCCCGCTGCCCGGCCTGCGCCGCACCGCCGACCTCGTCTTCAGCCGCTCGCGCATCGCTGTGTTCGTGGACGGCTGCTACTGGCACGGCTGCCCCGAGCACCACCGGCTGCCCGCCACCCACGTCACCTACTGGTCCGAGAAGGTCGCCCGCAACCGCGCCCGCGACCTCGACACCGACGCGCAGCTCGCCGCCGCCGGGTGGACCGTCATGCGCTTCTGGGAGCATGACGACCCGGCCGTCGTCGCGAACGCCGTCGAGGCCGCCGTCCGTTCGGCGGCCCCTAAGCCGCCGCACGAGAAGCCGTAACCCCGGGCTCCACGGGCTCGTGGCTCCTCGGGCGCGCCCGTGGCCAGACGCAGAAAGAGGCCCCCGAAGGGGCCTCTGACCTGCTGTCTTGTTGGAGCCGCCTAACAGAATCGAACTGTTGACCTTCTCATTACGAGTGAGAGGGTCGTGTAGTCTAGGACCCGGGTCTATGCACTCTGACCTGCACAGATATACCCTGACCTACCCTGGGGATACCCCCAGAATGGCTACAGTGTTGGCTACAGTGGAGGACCCAAATGGCCGAGCAGAAGACCCGCCGCCCACACGGCACCGGAGGCGTGTACCAACGGGCGTCCGACGGGCTGTACGTCGCCACGATCGAGGCAGGCTGGACAGCCAAGGGCACCCGGCGCCGGATCACCGTCTCGGCCAAGACGAAGCGCGCATGCGAGGCCAAGCTCAAGGAGAAGCAGCGCGAGATCGCGAAGAGCGGCACCCCCGTCGCGGGCGTCTCCGCGAAGACGACGGTCCGCACATGGGCGGAGCAGTGGCTAACGGTGACCGAGACGCAGGTGCGGCCGAAGACGTGGGCCACCAACCGGTCCGCCGTCAGGACGTGGATCATCCCGACGATCGGCCACCGCCGCCTCGACCTCCTCGCGCCGGCCGACATCCGCGCTGTCAATGTCGCCATCCGGAAGGCAGGCCGCAAGGGATCGACGGCGGTCCGCGCGCATGCCGTGCTCACGAAGATGCTCAAGGACGCACTCGTCGAGGGCCACTCGGTCCCCCCGCGGGTCCTGGCCACCGAAGGGCCGCTGGGGAACGAGGCGGACCGTGACGCGATCCCACTGCCCGACGCGCTCGCGATCCTCGCCGTGGCGTCGGAGCGCCCCGACTCCTCGCGCTGGGCCGCGGCCTTCATGGAGGCGATGCGCCCCGCTGAGGCACTCGGCCTCACCTGGTCCGCCGTTGACTTCGAGAAGCACCGGATCGAGGTGTCCTGGCAGTTGCAGGCGCTCCCGTACAAGGTCACGCGCGACCGCACGTCTGGCTTCCGCACCCCCGACGGCTACATCAGCCGCCAGCTCGACGGCGCCCTGCACCTCGTGCGCCCCAAGACAGCGTCCGGCCTGCGGGTTATCCCGATGGTGCCGTGGATGGAGGCGGCGCTGCTGGCCTGGCGGGACATCTGCCCCGCGTCACCCCACGGCCTCGTGTGGCCGCGCCCCGATGGGCGCCCGGGTAGTGACGCGCTCGACCGGGCGGCATGGGTCGAGATAGTCGACACGGCTCAGGTGGCGCGCGTCGACGAGGATGGCAATGGGCGCCGGTATGACCTCTATGAGGCCCGGCACACCACCGCTTCGATCCTCCGAGAGGCGGGGGTCGACGACGAGACCATCACCGCGATCATGGGGCACTCGACGATTCTGTCGACCAAGGCCTACCTGCACACCACTGATGCCCGCACCCGCGAGGCGCTCGAGCATGTGGCGACGAGGCTGGGGCTCGGCGTCCCCGCGCCCCGAATCGAGGCCTGACCTACGAGGGCGCGCGCTGCGTGGGGATGAAGTTGACCCGCCGTCGCTCTTGCCACGCCAGGACGATCTCGCGCGTCACCCCCAGTTCCCTGGCGAGGGCGCCAGCATGCGACCCGACGAGGCGCTCGGCGGCGGCGTACTCGACTGGGCTGATGAGCAGCCGAGCGGCGTACGTCGTCGCACGCCGCTCGAGTGCTGCATCGACCGCCTCGTCGCCATAGGCGGCATGGCCCAGCTCGTGAGCCATCGTCGCGCGCTGTTGCGCCACCGAGAGCGTTTGGTTCACCACGATGAGCCCGTGCCGATGCCGGTACTCACCGCGGCGACGTCCCAGGTTCCGCCACACCACGCGGAGGCCTCGCGCCATTGCGAGGTCGATCAGATCCTGCACAGTCCTCCTCAGGGCTCGCGCTCGGTCTCTTCCTGCTCCTGCTCGATGTCGTCATCGGGCTCGTGGGCGGCCAGTCTGTAGTCGCCCTGTGACATGAGCTCGTCGAGGAGACGCTCGGCCTCCTCCTGCTTCTCCGCGTCAGGGTCTCGCGTCATGGCCGGGCTCCCCCCGGCCTGCGTACTGGGGGCGGAACGGTCATCGCGAGTCTCCTCGTCATTGGGCACCATCGGCTTGGAGCCGGGCGCAGGGGGTGGCAGGCGCAAGCGATCCCGAAACATGGGGTCATGGCGCAACTCTTCGCGTAGCGGGTCGATGACCCCGGTGATTCGCATCGCGCCGAACCACATGTTCAGGACGTCCGGCAGGACGCCCACCTTGTAGTACGCGTGCCGGATCTCAGCTGCATCCGCCGATTCCACGAGTTCCCGCTCGAACGTCGAGAGGTCGGTCACGAGGCGGGTTCCGAGATTCACGATGCGTGCCGCTTCCTCGATCACCGCGGCAGAAGTAGTCGCAGCTCGCGACGGGAGAGCCTTCGGAGGAGCGGCGCGCGGCACCGTGTCCGACTCCATCGCAAGCGCCAGGAGTTCTCCGAGCGGCGCCCGCCGCGGTCGCTTGCCCGCGATCTCGGACGCGAGGCCAGCCGGCCAGTTCAGAGCCTGGTCGAGTTTGGCCAGGGTCTTGAGGCTGGGCTGCGCGCGACCGTTCTCGATGTTGCGGACAGTCACCTCGCCAGGGCCGCCACGCTCCTGCAACTCGTCCTGATTGAGACCCCCCTGCTCGCGTCGCATACGAACGACCTCGCCGAGGGCGTCCCCCGCGCGGGGCCCTACCTCGGCGCTATCGGGGCCGCTGCCGGATCTGTCTTCCATGTGGCTAGCATCCCCCGACAGGGCGCGACAAGTCCAGCGCATCGACGACAACTAGGCGTTCGAACAAGAGCCCAGGTCACGGATGACATCGGTGTGATTCCGCAGGTCAGGCCATACTTGTCGGGTGATGTTGGTCGCTGTCGTTGTGGTTGTCGGGAGTTGTCGCTACTGTTGGCGACATGCCAGCAACAGAACCCCTCGGACCCATGGTCCGCATAGCCGATCTTCGGAAGGCGCACGGCTGGTCCCAGGACCAGCTCGCTGACCGCATCCGGGAGCACGGAGTTCAGATCACCGCGGCCGGTATCTCCAATGTGGAGAGCGGCAACAAGCAGGCGTCTGACCGTCTCCTCACTGCGTGGGCCAAGGCCTTCGGCATCGACACGCTCAACGTGTGGCACGGGCCGCTTCGTAAGCCGATCGCGCCTGGCGTTCCGGCGCGACGGCAGGCAGCACGATGACCATCGAGACGACTCCCCTGCTTACCGAGGCGGACGCCCGACGGCTAACCCTCCGGATCGGCCTGCTGCTCGACAGCGCGGCCGGGGTGCTGGACAACCTGTCCGCCGCGATCCGCGAGGCTCGCGACCGCCGCGCCGACCTGGCGCTCGGGTATGAGTCGTGGGCGGAGTACGCGACCGCGGAGTTCGGCGACCGCACGGCTGGACTCGCCCCGGCGATCCGGCGCGAATTGGTCGCCTCGCTCAGCGTCGAGGTGGACGGGTCGCCCGCCCTCTCCACGCGGCAGATCGCACCCGCCGTCGGGGTGTCACAGATGCAGGCCGTCCGCGACGTCCGCGCGGCCCAGGTGAAACCTGATGTT
Organism: Cellulomonas cellasea; assembly: GCF_030372105.1. GTDB lineage: Bacteria > Actinomycetota > Actinomycetes > Actinomycetales > Cellulomonadaceae > Cellulomonas_A > Cellulomonas_A cellasea_A. Next base: position 45,484 of record NZ_JAUDBQ010000020.1, read on the forward strand.
TCACCTGGGCCCACCCGCGTGGTCGATCGCGATGTCGATACCTCGGAGAGCATCGCCGCGCCGCTCGTCACTCCTCCGCCGTTCGACCCGGCCGCCGGTGAGGTGCTCGACGAGGCCGCCCCGCGCCCCGCGGTCCTCGGGCTCGACGGCAAGACGTACACCCGGCCCGCCCCGAAGCCGCCCACGGTCGACCCGAAGAAGGGCACCGACCTCTACGCGCTCCGCATGGCGATCATCCCGGCACTCGACGCCTGGACCGATCAGTGGTCCACCAAGCCCCTGCTGGACGACTCCGTCACAGCAGAAGAGGCCGCGCAGGTTCTGCGCGACCTCTCCCGATTGACGCCTGTCCTGTCACAGATCCGACGCCTTCTCACCTCTCGAACGGAGCCTACCAAGTGAGCATCCACCCGATCATCAAGGAGATCCGGGTCCGCGACCTGATCGTCGACCCAGCCGTCCAGCGCAGCCTCGACCTCAACCGTGCATCCCGCATCGCCGCGAGGTTCGACCCATCCGCCCTCGGAGCCATCACGGTGTCCGAGCGCTCCGACGGCAGCCACCACATCGTCGACGGCCAGCACCGATCCGCCGCCGCACGCATGGCGCAAGGCGACGACGCCACCGTGCTGTGCCTCGTCTACATCGGCCTGAGCGTCGAGGACGAGGCTGCACTGTTCCGCAAGCTGAACACCACCAAGCAGGTGCACCCGCTCCAGCGGTTCAAGGTCCGACTCGTCGAGGGCGACCCGATCGCGCTGATCCTCAACGACATCCTCTCGAACAGCGGGTGGTCCGTGCAGGGCGGCAAGGAGCAGCGGAAGTTCGCTGCGGTCGGCGCCCTTGAGCGCGTCTACCTCGGTGCCGGCATCAAGCGGAAGGGCTTCCAGCAGGGCGCGGTGCGGACCACGATCCAGACGATCACCACCGCGTGGGGCCACAACCCTGACGGCGTTCGTCAAGAGATCGTCTCCGGACTCGGCATGGTGTTCATCAAGCACCCCGAGGCCGACGCGAACAAGATCACCCGCGAACTCGCCTTGCTCGGCTCCCCGCTCGCCCTGATCTCCAAGGCGAAGGCGCGCAGCACGGGCTCCCGCTACACGCTGGCCGCGACGATCGCGGGTCTGGTCGTCGAGCTGCACAACAAGGGTCGCCGCGCCAACCGTCTCCCGTACTGGGAGGCCTGATGCGTCCGGACCTTCGCATCGTCCCCGCCGCCGGCACCCCGGTGGAGCGCGCGGTCGGCTACGACGCCGACACCAGCCGCGTTGTCTACGGCCAGCGCCACACCGCCTGCCCGAACTGCGGACTGCCGACGGTGGCCGGCGAGGAGATCACCCACTACCGCCGCGGCTGGTGGCACATCAAGTGCGCCCGCCAGCACCTCGCCAGTCGACCCGCGTCAGCGGCGTGGATCGCCCTGGCCGAACAGGTGGTCCGCCGTCCGTCCGCGTTCAAGCCGCGCGAGGTCAAGGCGATCACGGCCGCGCTGCTCGACATCGTCCAGCCGGGCTACGTCATCGAGAGGCGGCCGTCGTGAAGGCGCTGATGAAGCTCAAGGACGCCGCCGCGGAGACCCCGTACGACGAGAAGACGCTGCGGAAGGCGATCCGAGCGACGGACCCGACGGTCTTCCCTCCGCCGCTGCGGGCCAAGACGGGCTCGCGCGGCGAGTACCTGATCACCGACACGGCACTGCGGGAGTGGATCGACTCCCTCGCCGACGCCTGACCCCACCCAGCAACACGGGCGGCCCCCAGCCAGAGGTCACCGCCCGCATCACGTCTACCTGAGGAGTATCCCATGGCACGTCCCAGCACCCACGGTGACCTGAGCGAGCACCAGCGCAAGCCGGTCACGATCGCGTCCGCCTACCTGTCCACGCTCGTGCAGTACCCGACCCTCGGCCAGCACTTCGTCGCCGCGCTCATCGAGGCTGGGCGCCTCGGCCTGACGGTGACGGACGACGGTGAGATCCAGCGCCCTCGGACCGACGCCGAGCTCGACAACACGCTGAGGTCCGCGCAGGCCACCTGGGACGACGGCAAGGCGGACTACGAGGCCGCTCTCGCCGGGGCCACGCCGACTTACCGGTACCGCATCGAGGCGTACTGCAAGGCCGAGGGCCTTGAGATCCCGGCCAAGCCGGAGCCGGTCGAGGTGACCCGATGATCCGCGTCCTGGCCCTCCTCCGACCAGCGCTCGCTGCTGACGCCGCCGCTGTCGAGTCCGACGTCCGCGCCCTGATCGCCGAGCGTGAGGCCGAGCGCATCCGCCAGCAGGTCGAGGCCGAGCGCGACTGGCTCGGCACGGACGTCACGACCCCCGAGTTTCTCGCCGAGTACCTGCCGGGGCGTGCGGCATGAGCGCCCCGAAGCCGGGCACCCCGGCCTACACCCTCGCCGCCCTGAACCTGCTCGCGACGAACCGCGCGCTCGTGGAGACGGATCTGATCATGGCGAGGGTCTCCGCGTGGGGCGGCCTGGATCTGCTCTACCGCACCGACGCCGCAGCCCAGCAGGCCGCCGCGCACCTCGACATCACCGCGGAGCCGAGGCCGAATCCCTCGCTCCGTCTCGACGGGTTCATCCGCGCCGGCGCTGTCGCTGGCGTCACGGTGCGGATCGAGTCGACCTGGCCCGCATCCCTGGCCGGTGTCGCATGAGCGCCATCGACCTGACCGAGGCTGTCGAGGCAGCGGCACGAGCGAACTACGAGCGCCACTACAGGGGCGGGCTCTCGTGGGAGAACCTCACCAACGAGCAGCGCGCATCCAACCGGGCGACCGTCCATCCCGTCGTCACCGCCGCCGCCCCCCTCATCGAGGCGGCCGTGTGGGCGGAGGTGGCGGCAGACATCCTCGAGTGGGGGCAGCAGTACGTCATCGGGACCATCTCTGAGCCCGGTCACCTCCGCTGGGTGTGCGGCCACGATTTCACCGGGCCCACCTGTGACACGTGCTTCACCAACGCGGGGCACGCCGCCCAGGTGGCCGCCCGCATCGCCCGTGGCGGTGCCGCATGAGCGACATCGACCTGACGGCCGCGCAGATCGCAGGCTACGGCGCCGTCGAGGACACTCTGATCGACCTCCGCGACTCGCGCATCTCGATCCTCGGCTACGCGAACGGCGTCGTCGTCAACGAGCGGGACGGGAGCCCTAGCCCCGTCGTCCGGATGCGGACGCGCTGGGCGACGGACCAGGCGATCGTGGCCGCCGCCCCCCTCATCGAGGCCGCCGTTCGCGCGCAGGTTTCCCGCGAGATCGAGGCGTCGAAGCGCGACCGCCACCCGACGCCCGTGCGGTCCGCGCTCGAGATGGCCGCCCGCATCGCCCGTAGGGGTGCCGCATGAGCACCCGGACCCTCTACGCCGCGTGCACCTGCGTCGACTGGTCGCACATGTGGCCGAGCCGCCGCCAGTGGTGGCCGACGACCGACCTGGCGAGGCGAGACGGCGCGGCGTTCGCGTACGCCGACGTTCACTACGTCCGCCAGACCACGACCGTCGAGCTCGTGACGGAGGTCGAGCCGTGAGCGCCGACTTCCAGGACTCCCTCTACACCGAGCGCCACGAGGCCCGACACGAGGCCGACCGGGACGCCTACTACGCCGCCATCGAAGCCGAGCAGCAGACCGAGCTCGACGCGATCGCCGCAGAGCACTGGGCCCGCGACGAGGGCTGGGACTACCCGCAGACCAACGACATCCGGAGGGCAGTGGCATGAGCACCATCACGACCTGCACGTTCTGCACCGAGACCCGCGACGACCTGAGCACCGGCAGCGACGGCATCACGACCGCCTGCGCCGACTGCATCGCCGAGGGCGAGGTCACGCGATGAGCAGCGACCGCTCGACCACTTCCGGTGGCATCGGCTTCACCGGCCTGCTGACCATCGCGTTCATCGTCCTCAAGCTGACTGGCGTCATCGCCTGGTCGTGGTGGTGGATTCTCTCGCCACTGTGGATCAGCGCCGCGATCACGCTCGTCATCCTCGCGGTGGCGCTGATCTTCGTCGCGGTGGTCGACCGATGACCGCCGAGCCCATCGAGCCGCAGTGGCTCGCCGAGGTCTACGACGAGGCGTTCTGCACCCTCCACGGCATCGCATGGGGTGAGCCGGAGCCCGTCGTCACCGTCACCCCGCAGCCCGTCGTCGGTTACCTCCTCGGCTGCTTGCTCGTCACCGTCGGCCTCCTCATCGGCTCGACCACCCCACACCTCTCCGGCGGCACCATCCTCGCCGTCCTGCTCATCACCGCCGGCGGGGGCATCTGCGTGCGGGTCGCCATCGTCGCGGGACGGGGGGCGGGGAAGTGAGCGACCACAGTGTCACCGTCGAGTGGGACCGCGACGGCTACCCGCGCTACTCCTTCACCTGCACCGCGCCCGCCGAGTCTGACTGCCACGCGCACTACGAGTGCGAGTGCGAGTCCTGGGTCAACTCGGGCATCGAGGACGGGAAGCCCTGGCACTCGCCCGAGGAGTGGCACGAGGGCGACGGGCTGTCGGAGGAGATCGAGGTCCGCCACTTCGGCCGATTCGATGCCGAGTCGTGCGGCCTCCGCGACTGGTTCGAGAACTGCGACGACGTCATGCGCGGGTCGATCACCTTCCCCATCAAGACCGAGTGGCACGGCGGCTCCTACACCTTCGCCCCCGCCGAGCCCACCTCGTGACCCCCCTCCCCCGCGCCCACCAGCGCACCCACCGACCAGCCGACCGCCCGCAGTGGCGACCAGACAGGAGTGCAGCGTGAACATCGGAGAGAAGCTCGACGAGATCGAGCGGGTCACCAACGCCGCGACCGAGGGGCCGTGGGTCCCGAGCCATGACGTCGAGGTGAACACCCGTCCCGACTGGACCTACGACGTAAACGCGTACGGGGGCGATGTCGTTGTCAGCAGCGGCTACCACGCCGACACGGTCTTCATCGCCGACGCCCGCACCACCGTCCCCATGCTCAGCGACGCGCTGCGGGCCGTGCTCGCGGTGCTGCCCAACTCGTGGGAGGGCGACCCCTACCTGATCGAGGACGGCCTCGTCGACTGGAGCAACCTCGACGACGTCGTGAGCACCGCCGTGACTCAGGGTCAGGGGCACCTCGCCGCTCAGATCCGCGACGCCATCGCCAAGACCCTCGGCGGTGTCGCGTGACCCCCGTCGAGCGGCTCCGAGCCGCAGCAGTACGCATCCGGGAGATGGCATCTGCGGCAACGCCCGGCCCATGGAGCCATGAGGGCGCGCCCAACGGGTTCTCACCGATGGTCGTCGGGGACGACATGGTGGTGGCCGAGACCTTCGACAAGCCCCACCTGTCCGACGCCCGCCACATCGCCCTCTGGTCCCCGCCCGTGGCCCTCGCGGTCGCGGACTGGCTCGACGGTGAGGCCGTGGTCATCGACGGCATGGGGCCATTCGTCAACCTGCTGAACGCCGCGATCACGAACCAGTCGGGCCCCATCGGCACCCTCACCCTCGGGCGCACCGAGGACGGCGAGATCAAGATGCACGCCGAGTCCACGCCCGCCGCACTCCGGCTCGCCGACCTGATCCTCGGCGGTGCCGCGTGATCATCACCGAGCCTGGCATCTACGACCTCACGGACGCGGAATACCACGCCGACAAGAACGTGCCCGGCGGCTCCCTGTCCAGCTCTGGTGCCCGGACCATCCTCAAGTCCCCCGCGCTGTACCAGTGGGAGCGGCAGCACCCGGTCTACAAGGACGTCTACGACGTCGGGCACGCCGTCCACGCCAAGGTCCTCGGCGTCGGGCTGGACACCGTCGAGATCCCCACCGACACCCTCGCAGCCAACGGCGCGACCAGCACCAAGGCCGCGAAGGACTTCATCGCCCAGGCGCGCGCCGAGGGGAAGGTCCCGCTCAAGGCCGACGTCATCGCCGAGATCAACACCATGGCCGAGTCCGTCCTGAGCCACCCCCTCGCCCGGGCACTACTCGAGCGTCCCGGCCGGTCCGAAGCGTCCCTGTTCGCACCCGACCCTGAGACGGGCGTCTGGCTCCGAGCCCGCATCGACCGGCTCCCCGACGCCCACCCCGCCGGCCGCACCATCGCCGTCGACCTCAAGACCGGGCGCTCAGCGGACCCCGCCGAGTTCAAGAGGTCCGCCGCCGACTACGGCTACGACCTCCAGGCCGAGTGGTACCAGGCCGTCCTCCGCCAGGTCCGCGGCGACGACGACACCGCGTTCGTCTTCATCGTCGTCGAGTCCGCCGCACCCCACCTCGTGTCCGTCATCGAGCTCGGCGGCACCTTCCCCCAGATCGGCCGCGACCGGATGCGCCGCGCCATCGACACCTTCCACCACTGCCGCGAGACCGGCGAATGGCCCGGCTACGACCCGGTCGTCCACTACGTCGAGCCGCCCCGCTACTACGAGATCCAGAACGAGGAGCCAGCAGCATGAGCACCGAGATCACCACCACCCGACCAGGCAGCGTCGTCGAGAAGCAGGAGTGGGCCCGCGCGCTCGCCCCGTCCCGGCTCCTCCCCCAGGCGTACCGCGACAACCCTGCGAACCTGTTCCTCGCCGCCGAGTTCGCCGACGCACTCGGCATCGAGCGCATCAACGCACTGACCTCGATTCACGTCATCGAAGGCAAGCCGTCCGCCTCCGCCGACCTCATGGCCGCACTCGTCCGCCGCGCCGGGCACCGCCTGCGCGTCACCGGCAACGACCAGGCGGCCCGCGCTGTCCTCATCCGCGCCGACGACCCCGAGTTCGAGTACGTCGCCGAGTGGGACCTGTCCAAGGCCCGCCAGGCCGGGCTCGTCGGCAAGGGCGTCTGGACGTCCTACCCCGCCGCGATGCTCCGCTCCCGCGCCATCACCGAGGTCTGCCGCATGGCCGCGTCCGACGCGCTCCTCGGTGTCATCTACTCCCCCGAGGAGTTGGGCGCAGAGGTCGACGGGGCCGGCCAGCCGACACGGCCCACGCACGTCACCGCCGGGCGTGTCACCGCCGCCGAACTGCTGGGCCAGGAGGAGGTGCCTGCCGAGCCCGAAGCGCCCGCCGAGGTGATCGAGGACGCCGAGGTCGTCGAGCCCGGCATCACCCCGGCCCAGTCCAAGCGCCTCCACACGCTCGTCACCCGCCTCGACATGGACCGCGACACGAAGCTCGCCGGACTCTCCCGCATCGCCGGCCGCGAGATCACGTCCTCCAAGGACCTCACCGAGACCGAAGCCGCGTGGGCCATCGACGGTCTCGCCGCCAAGGTCGCCGCACTCGACGTCGAGGGCGGTGCGTGATGCGCGTCTACATCTCCGGCCCGATGACCGGCTACCCCGGCTGGAACTTCCCCGCCTTCAACGCGGCCGAGGAGCGCCTGCGCACTCTCGGCCATGACGTCCTCAACCCCGCCGACGGCGGAGCGGACGAGGCGAAGACGTGGGCCGACTACCTGCGCGAGGACATCGGCCTCGTCGTCACGGCCGACGCGATCGCCGTGCTCCCCGGCTGGCAGGAGTCGCGAGGTGCATGCCTCGAGGTGCACGTCGCCCACCAGCTCGGCATGACCGTGCTCCCCATCGACCGGTGGGAGGCGGCGGCATGACCCGCACCCCGCCCCAGAACCCCGACTGCCGCGGCGGGAAGCACGCCGCCTGCTCCGGCACCGCATGGAACGACGACATCGACGACATCTGCGCCTGCGGATGCCCCTGCCACACCTGACCCACCCCCACGCGCCCGGCCTGGCACCAGCCACCAAGCACAGCCCAGGCCGGGCGCCCTCCCCACACCTACCGGAAGGACCCGTCATGACGACGAGCAGCACCACGCTACCGACCGACCACGCCACGGCGGTCAGGAGGCTCCTCAGCGTCGCCTCCCGCACCGAACCTGAGGGCATACGGATCGCAACCCGCGCCCAGGTCCACGCGACCCTCACCCTCGCCACCGAGCAGCGGACCGCGAACCTGATCGCCTACCTCGCCATCGCCCAGGGCCGACCGACGGCCGACCGACTCCGCGACGACATCGAGTCC
>NZ_JAUDBQ010000021.1 GCF_030372105.1 Cellulomonas cellasea
GCATCCTGCAGGTCTCGCAACCTGCCCGGAGGCAACCGTTCTAACCTACCCGAGTCACTTCCCTCAGTCAAGTCCCTCATTCGAGCGACCGAACTGTGGAGGAGCTCCTCCGTTCCCAGCGCAACGCTCTCACAGCGGCAAGACCGCTGCGATCGTGGTGTGTGGGTGGCTGCTCCGGCGATCGGCCGCCGAGGTTCTTCCCTCGGTGTCCGCTGCTCGCTCGGAGGCAACCGTTCAAACTTAGCCGAGGCGCTTCCCTCCGTCAAACCCGCCGTTTCCGGCTGATCCTCGGGGTGAGACTGCGTCTCTGACCGGGCATCGTTGCGAGACCACGACATGGTCGCGATCTCGATGACACCTGGATGGCCGCTCCGCGGGACCGGCCTCCGAGGATCTCTCCTCGTGTCCGTTCCTCCCTGCCGGGCGACATCCAGAACATTACGAGTGGGTCGCGCTGAGCGTCAAGCGAGCAAGCCGTGATCTGGGTCACGACACCGGGTCGGGCGCTGGCCTGGGGGAATGGCGAAGGGCCGGCGTCTGCGCGCTGATCGCGGACACCGGCCCCTCCCCCTCACCGCCCGCACCGGGCCATGAGGTCAGTACAACGCGTTCGCCAGCGCTCGCCGCGCGGCCACCACCCGGGGGTCGTCGCCGCCGACGACCTCGAACAAGTCGATGAGCCGCTGTCGCACAGCCTCGCGCTCCTCGCCCGCGGTGGCCCGGACGACATCGATCAGGCGCGCGAACGCGTCCTCGACCTTTCCGCCCAGCACATCCAGGTCGGCGACCAACAGCTGCGCCTCGACGTCGGACTGCCGGGCGGCAGCGGCGGCGCGGGCGCCTGCCAGGTCGGCGTCGCGCGTCCGCTCGAGCAGGCCGACCTGGGCGAGCCCCGCCCGGGCCATGTCGTCGCGCGGGTTCTCCTGGAGCGCCTGGGTGTACGCCTCTTGGGCGGCGGCGAGGTCGTCGCGCTCGATCGCGTCGAAGGCCGCCTGGTGCAGCGGGGGCAGCGGCGGCTCCTCCTCGTCGGCGGGGGCATCGGCCGGAGCCTGCTCGGACGTCGGGGCGGAGCCCGTGATCCCGTTCGCGGCGGCGGCCGCGAGCACCTGCTCGAGCACCGCGCGCACCTGCTCGATGGGCTGCGCTCCTTGGAACAGCGGGAGCGGCTGGCCCGCGAGCACCGCGACGACCGTGGGCACCGACTGCACCTGGAAGGCCTGCGCGACCTGCGGGCTGGCCTCCACGTCGATGCGGGCCAACAGGAACCTGCCGGCGTACTCCGCGGCGAGTGCCCCCAGGTCGCGGGCCAGCGCCGTGCTCACCTCGCTCCACGCCGCCCAGAGCAGGACGACCACGGGGTACTGCGTCGACGACTGGACGAGCGCCGGGAACCCGGCCTCGTCGACGTCCACCGTGTACGCGCCCGCCGCGGGCGGGCCGCCGGGCGACCCCGGCGGCGGCGTGGAGGGTCGCGCGAGGCTCGAGAGGTCGATCGCGCCCCGGACATCGAGGGGCGGCTGCTGGCTCGGCGGCTGGCTCATCGTCAGTTCTCCTGCGTGGACGTCTGGCTCACTCGCCGGTGACGGCGGTGAGGGAGTGCTCGGCGGCTAGCACCTGGACCTGGGGCGTCACCGAGCCTGTGGGCGGCACGTAGAAGACGATGACGTCGGTCCACGTCCTGGACAGATTGTTCCCGACGCTGGCCTTCCCGGCCAACGCCACCTCGAACGGGTCGGTGAGGGTGAGGCTCCCGCGGGTGATCGCCAGGGTGGTCACCGTGCTCATCTCGGCCACGACGAGGGCTCCGCCGTCCGCGGTGGACAGCGCGATGACATCGCCAACGGGCGTGTACGTCTCCGTGGCCGAGCCGACAGCCTCCACGCTCGCCTGCGACTCCGCGCGCCGACCCTCGATCGTCGTGCGGAAGAAGTCGGCGGCGAAGCTCGCGGCGTGCGGCGACGCGTCGCCGTTCGTCAGGACGTCGACATACTGCGCGACCACGTCGGCGGGCTTCACGACGAGGCTCTCGTCGTCGAGCGCGACTGGGATGCTGCCGATCTCGATGTCGGCCGTCGGCGGCATCTGCACACCGCCGCCGAGTCGCGCCCAGCCCCACAGCTTGTAGGGATCGCGGGGCGACGCCTGCTGCAGGACCAGGATGCGCGGCGCCTGCAGGTCCTCGGGCTGCTCCGTGACGACGAGCTGTGTGCGCGGCCACGTGGTCGTGTCCGGCACGATGCTCGACTGGGCGGCGACGGGCAAGACCGTCGGGACCTTGGCGCCCGCCGTCGCCGTCGCCCGGACGTACTCGGCGGTGCGGGTGGCCAGCGCCGGTCCCGTGACGCGCTCGGCGAGCAGCGCCGGGTCGAGCGCGGCGTCCGCCTCGGCCAAGACCTCGCCCAGGCGGGTGAGGACGTTCTCCGACTGAGCGGCGGTCAGCACAGGAGGGGCCACGGCCTGGGCCGCCTCCGGCGTCGGTTGTGGCAGCGGGCTCGCGCACGCCCCCAGGGCGAGGCAGCCCGCGAGGACCACGGCGCCGGCCCGTGCGCGGCGGATCCGGGAGGTCATCTGTGCTCACTCTCCTCCGGGTCGCGGCCCGGCTCGTCGTCGGCGGGGGCCGTGCCCCCGGGGATGCCCCAGGCGCGACGCCAGGCGTCACCGCGGGCCGTGACGGCCTCGGGGTCGCCGACATGGGGCCAGCTGGGCTGGGCGGCGGGCGCCTGCGAGGCATTGTCCGACGGGGGCGTGGGGCCGACGGCGTCAGGTCCCCTGCCCGCCGACGGCATGGCGCCCCACGTGGGCCCGGCGGACACGCCACGCGGCTCGGCTGCCCGGCGCGAGTCACCGCCCGGCCGGCGGAGCTCGGCACGGGACGGCAGGCGGCCGGGGTCGCCGGACTGCTCGGGCTCCGAGGGTGGCGGCGTAGCGGGCCTGGCGCCCCGGGAGACCCAGCGGCTGCCGAGCGTCGGCATCTCGCGCCGACGGCGGGAGTCGGCCGGCGTGCCGTCCGGGGCGGACGGGCTCGACGCGCTACCGCCGGGCTCCGCGGTCCACGGGGTGGGAGCCGGAGCGCCGCTCACATGGGCCGGCGGCGGCACGGACGCCGCGGCGGGCGCCTCGTCTGCCGGTCGGCCCAGCAGCCATGACGGCCTGCGCGATGCGGGCGGGTCGCTCGGCGGAGCGGGCGGCGGCGCTGCGGCCGTCGAGGCGGCAGGCAACGAGGCCGTAGGTGAGGGGGCCGCGTGTGACCGGTCTGCGTATGACCGGTCTGCGGGTGCGGGTGCTGCCGGGGACGGCGCCGGGTGCTGGGCGTGCGGGCCCGCGCCGGCTGGCGTCGGGTCGGCGCCCTCCGCCCCGCGACGGCCTGCGGAGAGCCAGGAGGGCGTCGTGGCGGCAGACGCGGCAGCTCCGGCGGACGCCCCAGCCAGAGGGCTGGGAGACGCCGGGCTCGATATCGACGAGTGGTGGGATGCCGATGCGCCCGCATGGACGGCGTCCGCGGACTCGGCGTCGGGGGCGGGACCGGCGCCCTGGTGGCTGGGCAGCGTGGCGACGCCGGCGGCGCGGAGCTCGCGCAGCTGACGGCGGGTGAGGCCCTCGGCGGACGCCCCCCGCGACCCCACGGTGCCGGTGACGGCGGGGATGGCGCCGGTCAGCACTGCGTGCCACTCGGGCTCGACGGGGCCGCGACGGGCCCGCCGCCACTGCCGCACGCCGAGCACGAGGCCCGCGACCAGGAGGATGCCGCCGACGACCAGCGCCGGCACGAGCCACGGCGTGGACACCGCGCGCGGCCACGACATCGTCAGAGTCGGCGCCTCGGAGCCGACGCTCGCCACGATCAGGCTCCACCGCCCGGGCTGGTCCTCCCAAGTGAGGGTGGCGGCGCCGTTGCCGGTCGCCTCCGCCACCCACAGGTCGGAGCCACGCGGGTCGGCGGCCGTCGCGGCCTCGTCGGCGGCGGCATCATCCGTGGCAGTGCCGTCGGTGGCCGTGCCGTCCTCAGTCGCAGCGCCCTCGTCAGTCGCAGCGCCCTCGTCAGTCGCAGCGCCCTCGTCAGTGGCCGGTTCGTCAGTGGCGTCATCGGCGGGGGTGGTGGCCGCGACGGCCTCGGTGCGGAGCTGGTCCCAACTGGACAGGCCCGTCACGCGCAGGTGCGCGTCCTCCCCCACCCAGCCGGTCACATCGGTGTCGCGGCCGACGGCGATGACCACAGGCGTGTCACCCGCGGCCTCGACGGTCACGGTGACGGGATCGCCGGCCAGGTCGAGCACGCCGGGGTCGGCGACGAGCAGTGCGGCGCCCTCTGGGGCGGTGGCCGAGGCCACGAGCACATCGTCGCCGCGCCACACCGTCGCGGACGCGACGCCGAGGCCGATGACGAGCAGGCCGAGGGCGCTGAGAATGGCGGCAGTAAGTCGATGGAGCACGCAGGATCCTCCCGAACGTCGACCGCCAGGGTAGACGAGGGCACTGAGTGCGACCGGACGAACCCGTCATCCCCGGAACCGGCTCGCCGCCATCGCCATGTGGAGGACTCCCCCCGAACCGGCCAGTATCCTGGCGCCGGACTACCGGCCGACCGTGCCGAGCCTTGATCGAGGCCGTCCCGGACCCGGCGCTCGAGCGCCCAGGAGGATCCCCCGTGGCAGAGGACCGTTCGCCCTTCCCCGTCGTCAACTTCCGCGGCTACGAACGCGCCCCGGTGGATGCCCGGATTGAGGCATTGGAGAAGGCGCTGGCGGACGCGCGAGCGCAGGTGGAGTCACTGGACTCCCGCACGATGCAGGTCGCCGGGGAGCTCTCCGAGGCGCACCGCCAGCTGCGCGAGGCGGAGCGGCCCACCTACTCCGGGTTGGGCTCGCGCATCGAGCACCTGCTGCGCTCGGCGGAGGAGCAGTCCTCCGACGTGGTCCAGCAGGCCAACGCGCAGGCCTCCGACGCCCTGGCACGGGCCAAGCTCGCCGCGGGCCAGCTGCGCGCGCGTGCGGAGAACGAGGTCGCCGAGCTGCTCGCGACGGCCCGCCGGGAGGCGGAGGAGGTCCGCAGCACGGCCCACACCGAGGCCGAGAGCGCACTCGCCGCCGCGCAGCGCCGCGCCGAGGAGCTCGTCGGATCCGCCGAGCGCGAGGCCGCGCGCATCCAGAGCGCGATCACCACCGAGGAGAGCGAGCGGCGCAGCAGCCTCGAGCGCGAGCTCGGGACGTTGCGGGCCACCGTCGAGCGCGAGGCCACCGAGCTGCGCATCTCCACTGAGCGCGCCGCCACCGAGCTGCGCACCCGCACCGAGGCCGAGACGAGCGCCGAGCGCGCCGAGGCCGAGCGGTACGCCCAAGACCTGCGGCAGAGCGCCGAGGCCGACACCACGGCGCTGCGCCAGCGTGTGGACGCCGAGCTGGCCACGATGCGCGCCGACGCCGAGCGGTTCGCTGCCATGCAGCGCTCCGTCGCCGCCACCGAGGTCGCCGAGGCCCGCCAGGCCATCGCCGCCGAGGTCACGTCGTTGCGCGCCGAGGCGCATGAGTACGCCGACAACGTCCGATCCAAGGCCGAGCGCGAGTCCGCCGCCCTGGAGCAGCGGGTCGCCGCCGAGGTCACCGCACTCCGCGCCGAGGCCGAGCAGTACGCCGGCTTCGTGCGGGCCAGCGCCGAGCGCGAGACCGGCGAGCTGCGCGCCGCCACCGCGGACGAGGTCGCAGCGGCCCGCTCCGAGGCCGAGCAGTCCATCACCTCGATGCGCCTCGAGGCCGAGCACTACTCGGTGGAGGTCCGCGCCCAGGCCGAGCGGGAGACCGCCGAGCTGCGCGAGCGCGCCGAGCACGAGACGCAGCACCTGCGCGCCGCCGCCGAGCGGGAGACCGCGGAGCTGCGCGACACCACCCAGCGCGAGGTCGCCGAGCTGCGCGAGCAGGCCGAGCGGGAGACCGCCGAGCTGCGCGAGAGCACGCGCCTCGAGGTCGAGCGCCAGCTCACCGAGACGCACCGCACCGTCGCCGAGATGACGGCGTCGGCCAAGGCCAGCGCCGACGCCCTGGTCCGGCAGACGGAGGAGGCGCTGACGGACGCCGAGCTGTCCATCGCGGCACGCCGCGAGGCCGCCGAGCGCGCCGACGCCGAGCGGCACGAGGCCGCGCGCCGGGAGACCGAGCGCCTGGTCGGCGACGCGGAGGCACACGCCAGCGAGGCCGAGCAGCGCGTGGCGAAGGCCCTCGAGCAGGCCGAGAAGGTCCGCACCGACTCCGAGGCCCACGCGAAGGAGCTGCTCAGCAACGCGCGCCGCAACGCGGACCGCGTGGTCGCCGAGGCCCGTGAGCACGCCGAGAAGCAGCTCTCCGAGGCGATGACGGAGGCCGAGCGCGAGCGCACGTCCGCCCAGCGCCAGGTGGAGGACCTCAACCGCCAGCGCGAGTCGATCACGTCCTACCTGGACGAGCTGCGGAACCTGCTGGGGAACGACCCCGTCCCCACCCGCCAGACCCTGGAGCAGGCGGAGAAGGCCGAGGCGCAGTTCGCCGCGCAGCAGGGCGACCGCCCCGCCGCGACGCGCACCGAGCAGCCCACCCCGCCCGCGTCCACGGGGACGCTGCGGTCCGTGCGCCCCGTCGGCAAGGTGCGTCCGGCGCCCGTCTCGGCGGCCTCGACGGCGTCCCAGCCCGCAGTCGCCCGCGACGCGAAGCCGGCGGGCAAGGCCTCGGACAACGGCTCCCCGAGGGCGGCCGACAAGCCGTCCGACGGCGCGAAGCCTGCTGACAGCGCCAAGCCTGCTGTCGACTCCAAGCCTGCTGTCGACTCCAAGCCTGCTGACAGCGCGAAGACTGATGGCGCCAAGTCCGCCCAGGGCGCGGCGCCGGCAGAGAGCAGCAAGCCGGCCGAGAGCGGCAAGCCTGTAGAGAGCAGCAGGCCGGCGGAGAGCGGCAAGGCGTCGGACGCCGCGAAGCCCTCGGACGGCTGATCCCGGCACGGCGAGGAGGACCCGGATGAGCACCCCTGACGCGGCGAGCTGGCGCGAGCAGCGCAGTGAGGCTGCCGCAGTGCACGCCGAGGCGCTGGAGCGGCGACGGGTCGCCGAGTCCGACCGGGCCCGCACGCTGATCGCCGCGTTCGTGCGCGAGGCGCGCGAACGCGGCGTCGAGCCGACGCCGCTGCGCGCCCGCAGCTACGACGGGCGCCATCGGTACCGCACCCACCTGCGCGGGTGGTACCTGCGCCGGGATGAGAGCGTCGCTGTGGGCGTCGACGGCGAGTTCTACGTGCTGAGCGTCCCGGCGTCGCTGCAGGCGGCGCTGCGCGGCGCGTCGGTGCCCCCGCGCGACCCGCCGCTGGTGATCGGCGCGGGCGGCAAGGACGGCGAGTCGCTCGACCTGCCGATCGCCCTGGCCCGCGCGTTGGGCGACGACCCGGGACGCTGAGCGTCAGCCCGGGCGTCCGGCAGAGGCCGCCCGCTCAGTCGTTGACCGTGTCCACGCGCTGGGCCAGGTCGCCCAGGGCGGCCGCGACAGCGGCAGGGTCCTCGACGGCTGTCATGTGCCCGCTGCGCACCACCACGACGAGCTGACCCGCGGGCAGCGCCTCGGCCATCGCCTCGGCGACCGCCGCGGGGGTGACTTGGTCCTCGTCGCCGACCAGCACCAACGCCGGCCCGTGGAACTCGCGCAGCAGGTGGCCGCGGTCCGGCCGGGCGGCCATGGCGCGCTGCGACCAGGCGACGCCAGCCGGCTGCTGGTCCTCGATCCACGCGGTCAGGGTCGCGGCGAGCGTCGGGCGGGCGGCCCGTGTCGACTCGCCGAGCAGCGCCGTCCCCATCGGCAGCACCTCGGCGACTGAGCCGGTCTCCTCCACGGCGTCGGCGATCCGGAGCCGGTTCAGCCGCGCGTCGTCGTCGTCGGCTGTGGCCTTGGTGTCGAGGAGCCCGAGCCCGGCGATCAGGTCGGGGTGGCGCTCGAGCAGCGCTAGGGCGACATAGCCGCCCATCGACAGGCCGGCCACGACGGCGCGCTCGACGCCACGAGCGGCGAGGGCCTGCGCGACGGCGTCGGCGGCTGCCTCGAGCCCGGGCGGGGCGGGCAGGTCGACGTCCGCGGAGCCGCCGAGGCCCGGGAGGTCGACGCCCAGCACAGTCCGGTCGACCGGGAGCTGGGCCACGGTGGACTCCCACATGCGCGAGTCCACCGGGAAGCCGTGCAGCAGCACCAGCGGCGTGGAGCCGGCTGTGCCGCCGCGCAGCTCGCGGACCGCGAGCGCGGGGATGGGCGCGTCGCCTGGGGTGGCGGTCATGCGGTCTCCTCCGTGTCGGACGCTGGGCCGGGCTCGGAGCCGAGCTCGGCGTCGGGCTCGGCGCTGATGGCGCGGCCGGACCAGGTGATGGGCAGCGTCGACGAGCCTATCCGCGGCGGGCGAGGCCTTCGAGTGCGGCCTCGAGCTGCCGGGCGACTCCGTCGTCATCGTTCGAGGCGCAGACGCGCGACGCCGCGGCGCGCACCGCCGGGTAGGCGTTGGCCACGGCGAAGGACTCCCCCGCCCAGGCGAGCATCGGCAGGTCGTTGGGCGCGTCGCCGAACGCCCAGACGTCGGCCGCCTCGATGCCGTGGCCGGCGGCCCAGTGCGCGAGGGTCGACGCCTTCGTGACACCGGGGCCGGTGATCTCCGCGAGGCCCTGGGCGCCCGAGTCGGCGACTATCGCGCGTTCCGCCAGTGCCGCGTGGACGTGCTCGAGCAGCTCGACGGGCCCGAGCGCGGTGGAGCGCATGAGCAGCTTGAGCGTCGAGCCGGCGAGGGCGTGGGTCACGTCGACGGTGTGCGCGGCGTCCCACGGCGGCGCAGCGTCGGCGCCGAAACCGGGCTCGGCGGCGAGGCCGTGGATGCTCTCGACGGCGAATGACGCCCCGGCGACGGCCCGCCGCAGGTCGTCGACGAGCTCGGCGACCAGCTCGGGCGCCATGCCGCGGTCCAGCAGCACGCTGCGCTCGTGCACGTCGTAGACGGCCGAGCCGTTGGCGCAGATCGCGGCCCCGTGCCCGCCCACGGCGGCGCGCAGCTCGTCCACCCAGCGCGGCGGACGCGCGGTGACGAAGACGACGCCGATCCCGGCCTCCTCGACGGCGCGCAACGCGTCGCGGGTGCGGGCCGAGAGGGCGCCGTCCGACCGCAGCAGGGTGCCGTCGAGGTCGGTGGCGATGAGGCGGGGGACGCGGGGGTGCATCTGGCCGACCCTAGCCGTCGCGGCGCGGCCGGACCGGGGACCCATAGTCAGGCGGGTGGCTCAGCGGCGGGGACGCCGCCGACCTCGGGCGGCCCAGCACGCGTTGTGCCAGTGCCGGCGGTCGTCGAGGGCGGCCTCGGCCCCGAACATCCCGTCGGCCGCCCACGCGACGACGTGGGCGGTGCCGGGCGCGATGAGCTGGTCGCAGCCGGGGCAGCGGTAGGGCCGGTCGGAGCCGCGCACGTCCTGCACCGTCCACTCCCCGTCCGCCCCGGCCTCGGTGCGGCGGCCGCCGCGCAGGCGGTCGGGGTCGAGCGGGACGTGCTCGGTCCCGTAGGGCCGTTTGGTCGATCGACGTCCGCTGGGCACGGCTCCATCCTCTCTCAGTCCCGGGTATGCGAACGGCCGCCCGCCCTGTCGGCGTGACAGGTGCGGGCGGCCGGGTCGCCGGGGTCAGCCCATGGTGGGGGCCGACTCCACCGTCGGGATCTTGCCCGTGCGGACGAGCTCGCCGTACCAGTACGAGGAGTCCTTGCGGGTCCGCACGAGGGTGTCGTAGTCGACGCGCACGATGCCGAACCGGCGGTCGTACCCGTAGGCCCACTCGAAGTTGTCGAGCAGCGACCACACGAAGTAGCCGCGCACGTCGACGCCCTTGTCCATGGCCGCGCCGACGGCGTCGATGTGGTCGTGCAGGTAGCTGACGCGCCGCTCGTCGTGCACGCGCCCGTCCGCGGAGAGCTCGTCGTCGAAGGCGGCGCCGTTCTCGGTGATGGCGAGCGGCAGGCCCGGGTAGGCCTCGTGCAGGTCGAGCAGCAGCTCGGTGAGGCCGTCGGGGTCGATGTTCCAGCCCATCGAGGTGTGCGGGCCGGGCATGGCCATCCACTCGATGTCGTCCGTGGCGGGCCACGGGCTCAGCGGCGAGGACTTGTGGCCATCCGGGCCGGGGCTGCCGTCGCCCGGCACCCGCGGGGCGTCGGACTTGCGGACCATTCCGGTCGAGTAGTAATTGACGCCGAGCACGTCGACCCCGCTGTTGATGATCTCCAGGTCGCCGTCCTGCACGAAGGACCAGTCGGTGACCGACGCGGTGTCCTCGAGCACGTCGGCCGGGTAGGCGCCGTCGAGCAGCGGGCCGAGGAACACGCCGTTGGCCAGGCCGTCGATGCGCCGCTTGGCGTCGATGTCCTCGGGGGCGGTGCTGGCGGCGCGGGTGACGTGCAGGTTGAGCGTGATGGAGATCTGCGCGTCGGCGCCGACGATCTCGCGGACCGCGCGCCCGCCCAGGCCGTGGGCCAGGTTGAGGTGGTGCACGGCGGCGAGGGAGTCGGCGTGGTTCTCCCGGCCGGGCGCGTGCACGCCCGAGGCGTAGCCCAGGTAGGCGGAGCACCACGGCTCGTTGAGGGTGGTCCAGATCTTCACGCGGTCGCCCAGCGCGCCCGCGACCACTGCCGCGTAGTCGGCGAACCGGTGGGCGGTGTCGCGGGCGGGCCAGCCGCCGGCGTCCTCGAGGGCCTGCGGCAGGTCCCAGTGGTACAGCGTGACGACGGGGTCGATGCCGGCCTCGACGAGCTGGTCGACGAGCCGCGAGTAGAAGTCGAGGCCCTTCTGGTTCACGGCGCCGGAGCCGGTGGGCTGGATGCGCGGCCACGCGACGGAGAACCGGTAGGCGTCGAGCCCGTGCGCCTTCATCAGCGCGACGTCCTCGACGGTGCGGTGGTAGTGGCCCACGGCCACGTCGCCGGTGTCGCCGTTGAGCACCTTGCCGGGCGTCGCGGAGAAGGTGTCCCAGATCGACGGGCCGCGGCCGTCTTCGGTGGTGGCCCCCTCGATCTGGTAGGAGGCGGTGGCGGAGCCCCAGAGGAAGTCGGCGGGGAACTGCCGACCGGACGGGCGCGAGGTGGTCATCGTCGATCCTTTGTGGAGGGGCGTCCGGCGCCGTCGCTGGCGCCTCTCAACCGGCAGGCCAGGCTACCGATCGAATCGTTACGATACAACAGTGGGAGCGTGACCGCGAGGGTCTGCGGGAGCGTTTCCATCGCTCCGCGCAGACCCCGTCGGCGCCCTGGCCTCACAGGCTCAGCTCGACCACCCCGACCCCAGCGGGCGCCTCGCCGCGTGGGCCGCCCACGACCTGCACGGACCATGGCAGGCCTGTGCCGACGACCTCGACGCGCACCCGGTCGCCGTCGCGCGTCACGGTGTACCGAGACCCGCCCGCGCCGCCGAGCCCCGGAACCCAGGTGGTCGAGCGGTGTCCGTCCTCCACCTCGAACAGGTGCAGCGTCACGCCGTCGGCGTACTCGTAGTCCGGGCGGTCGTCCCGCGCGCCGACCGGCAGCACCGTGCCCGGGCGGACCAGCAACGGCAACGAGTCGAAGCCGTGCCGCTGGCGGACCCAGCGCGGGCCCACGACCCGCTCCCCCGTGAGCAGGTCGGTCCAGACGCCCTCCGGCACGTAGAACTCCACGTCGCCCTCGGCGTTGAACACGGGGGCGACCAGCAGCGCGTCGCCCAACATGTACTGCGTGTCGATCGCCGCAGTGCCGCGGTCCTCGGGGAACTCGAGCGCCATCGGGCGCATCACCGGCACGCCCTCCTCATGCGCCTGCGCGCCGATGCGCGCCAGATACGGCATGAGGGAGAGCTTGAGTCGGGTGAACCGGCGGGTGACGTCCACCGCCTCCTCGTCGAAGGCCCACGGCACCCGGTAGGAGTCCGAGCCGTGCAGCCGGCTGTGCGAGGACAGCAGCCCGAACGGGAGCCACCGCTTGAACACCGCCGGGTCCGGGGTTCCCTCGAAGCCGCCGATGTCGTGGCTCCAGAACCCGAAGCCCGACATCGCCAGCGACAGGCCGCCGCGCAGCGACTCGGCCATCGACACGAAGGTCGACTCGCAGTCCCCACCCCAGTGCACCGGGAACTGCTGCCCGCCCGCGGTGGCCGAGCGGGCGAACAGCACCGCCTCGCCGGCGCCCTTCTCCTCCTCGAGCAGCTCGAAGACCGCCTTGTTGTAGAGGTGCGTGTAGTAGTTGTGCATCCCGGCCGGGTCGGAGCCGTCATGCCAGACGACGTCGGTGGGGATGCGCTCGCCGAAGTCCGTCTTGAACGCGTCGACGCCCATGTCCAGCAGCGCGCGCAGCTTGCCCTGGTACCAGGCCGTGGCCTCGGGGTTCGTGAAGTCGACGAGCGCCATGCCCGCCTGCCACAGGTTCCACTGCCACACCGAGCCGTCCGGGTTCTTCACCAGGTACCCGCGCTCGCGCCCCTCCGCGAACAGCGCCGAGCGCTGCGCGATGTACGGGTTGATCCAGACGCAGATCTTCAGCCCCTTGGCCTTGAGCCGCGCGAGCATGCCCTCCGGGTCCGGGAACGTGGCCGGGTCCCACACGAAGTCGCACCAGTGGAACTGCCGCATCCAGAAGCAGTCGAAGTGGAACACCGACAGCGGCAGGTCCCGCTCGGCCATGCCGTCGATGAAGCTGGTGACCGTCGCCTCGTCGTAGTTCGTGGTGAAGGACGTGGACAGCCACAACCCGTAGGACCACTCGGGGACCCGGGCCGGGCGGCCCGTCAGCGCCGTGAGCTTGCGCAGGATGTCCTTGGGTGTGGGCCCGTAGATCACGTAGTACCGCAGCGACTGGCCCTCGACGCTGAACTGCGCGCGCGAGACGACCTCGGTGCCCACCTCGAATGAGACCCGCTCGGGCTGGTCGACGAAGACCCCGTAGCCGGCGTCGGTCAGGTAGAACGGCACGTTCTTGTAGGCCTGGTCGGAGGCGGTGCCGCCGTCGGCGTTCCAGATGTCGACGGTCTGGCCGTTCTTGACCAGCGCGCCGAACCGCTCGCCCAGCCCGTAGACGTGCTCGCCGACGCCGAGCGTGAGCTGCTCGCGGACGAAGTGGCGCCCCTCGGCGTCGGTGATGACCCCGACGCTGCGCGGCGTCGACGTGGTCAGCGTGCGCCCGTCGGCCTGGAAGTCGACGGTCCACTCCCCCTCGGTCGCGACCCGGGCGGTCAGGGCCCCCGAGCGGAACGTCGCCACCGGCTCGCCGGTCAACTCCGGCCCGGCGACCTTGACGTCGGCGACCGACGTCGCGAGCTCGAAGGCGGGGCCGCGCTCGACGCCGCCTTGGAAGTGCTCGATGGTCACCCCCACCACGTCGTCCATCGGCGTGTGGAAGGACACGGTGATGAGCGGGCGATTGAGCGTGTCGCCTCGCGTGGCGAGCGGGCCCGTCGCCGCGTACAGCGTCAGTGTGTCGGCGCCGGCTACCACGTCGTCGACCGCCTGCGGCCGCAGGATGCTCACTCCCGGCAGGACCTGCCAGTAGCCATCGGTGAACTTCATGAGGTCCTCTCGATCAAGGCGACGACGCCCTCGGGTGGGAGATGCGCCGCGCCAGCGTGGTGGGCGCCGGTCAGCAGGTCGTGGAAGGAGCCCGGGAGCGCGACCTTGCGCTCCTCGGAGCCCGCGTTGAACAGGAACATCACGGGGCCGCGGCGCACCGCCTCGACACCGTCGGGCAGGTGGTCCAGCACGCCGCGCACCCCGGCTGCCTCGGCGCACTGCCGCATGACCTCGTCGAGCACCTGCTGCGGCGGCGTGGCGGCCACGTACCAGGCCTCACCGCCCGACGAGTGGGGGCGGCGGACGATCGCGGGGCAGCCCTCGAGGTCGGCGCCCATGAACTCGGCCACCGCCTCGCCGCCCTCCAGGCGCAGGCGCTCGGCCCACATGTGCGCGGTGAAGTCCCAGATGGCGTCCGATGCCACCGGGGCGCCGGAGTCCGGCAGCGGGCAGTGCTCCTCGCCGGACGCGCCGATCAGGTCGGCGAAGGGCACGGGGAACCGCCCCTGGCGGACGTGGCCGTCGCGGTCCGCGACAGCGGAGAACGGCCCGAGCAGCAGCACGCCGCCGCGCTCGACGACGCCCCGCAGGTTCTGCGCGTCCGCATCGTCGAGGAGGTAGAGCTGCGGGACGACGACGAGGTCGTAGCCGGACAGGTCGGCCCCGGGCGGCGCCACGTCGACGGCGACGCCCGCCTGCCACAGCGGCCGGTAGTACGACTGCATCTGGGCCATCACGCGCAGCCGGTCGGACGGCTGGGCGGGCTCCTCGGCCGCCCACCAGCTCGACCAGTCGAACACGACGGCCGCCCGGGCCTCGACCCGCGTCCCCAGCACCGGCGCGAGCAGGCGCAGCTCGGCGCCGTGCGCGCGCACCGCCCGGTGCAGGCGTGTGTCGGGCCCGGCGTGGGGCAGCATCCCCGAGTGGAACCGCTCGGCGCCGAAGGCCGAGGCCCGCCACTGGAAGAAGCAGGAGCCGTCGGCGCCGCGGGCGATGGCGCGCAGCGAGTCCAGCCGCATCCGCGCGGGGGACTTGGGCACGTTGTGGGCGCGCCAGTTCACCGCGCCGGCGGCCTGCTCCATGACCATCCACGGGCCCCCGCCGGCCAGCGAGCGCATCAGGTCGTGGGTCAGCGCCAGCATCGCCGGCGACTGCGCGTCCGCCGGGTCGCCGTAGACGTCGTCGGCGACGACATCGACATGGGGCGCCCAGCGCCAGTAGTCGGTGGCGTGGTGGAAGCCCATGAAGTTGGTGGTGACGGGGACTCCGGGCGCGAGCTGCCGCACCAGGTCGCGCTGCTCCAGGTACAACGCCAGGAGCTGGTCGGAGACGAACCTGCGGTGGTCGAGCACCTGGCTGGGGTTCAGCAGGTACGGCGCCGCGCGCGGCGGGACGATCTCGCCCCAGTCGTCGTACCGCTGGCTCCAGAACGACGTGCCCCAGGCCCGGTTGAGCTCGTCGATGGTCCCGTGGCGGCGGCACAGCCAGGCCTGCAGCTCGGCGCCGCACAGGTCGCAGTGGCACACCTGGCCGTACTCGTTGCCGATGTGCCACATGCGCACGGCCGGATGGGCGCCGTAGCGCTCGACGAGCGCCCGGGCGATGCCAAGCGCGCGCTCGCGGTAGACCGGGGACGACGGGCAGAAGTGGTTGCGCGAGCCGTGGCTGAGCCGCACCCCGTCCCTCGTCACCGCGCGGGTCTCGGGCCACCGGAGCCCGAGCCACGGCGGCGGCGAGGCGGTGGGCGTGGCGAGGTCGACGGCGATGCCCGCCGTGTGCAGCAGCCCCAGCACCTCGTCGAGCCAGTCGAAGTCGTAGTCGCCCGGTCGCGGCTCGAGGCGGGCCCAGCTGAAGACGCCGAGCGTCACGAGGTTGACCCCGGCCTCGCGCATGAGCGCCACGTCCTCGCGCCACACCTCGGCCGGCCACTGCTCGGGGTTGTAGTCGCCGCCGTACAGGATCCCGAGGTCGCTGGTGAGCGTGCCGAGGCCTGACTGGGCCGCCGCCGTGCCCGGCGTCATGCCCGGGGCCTGGCCCTGGCTGGTGATGTCCACGTTGCCCCCGTCGTCGCCGGTGTCCGCCGCCTGTGGCAGATCATCGAAGCGGTTCAACACGCTAGCCCCCGGCCAGGAGTGAGTCCAGCGCGTTTCGCTGGAGTCCATACGGCATATGGGTGGTCGCTCGTCGTCGAACCGCTTACCTCACCCAGGTGGACCAGAGGCCTGCCTTCGCCGCCCCACGCCCCGCTAAAGTGTCCGCAGCCGGGGCGCAGCGACCCCGGCCGACCACTCGCCGTCAGGGCAAGACTCGTCGTCAGGGCGAGATCAGAAGGGGGCGCCCCATGGCGACCATCGACGACGTGGCACGAGCGGCCGGCGTCTCCACGTCGACCGTGTCCTACGTGCTCTCCGGCAAGCGGCCCATCTCCGCGCCCACCCGCCAGCGGGTCGAGCGCAGCATCCGCGACCTCGGCTACCGGCCGCACGCCGGCGCCCGGGCGCTCGCGTCGAGCCGCACCCAGGTGCTCGCCCTGATGGCGCCGCTGCGCGCGGACGTCAACGTCAACGTCATCATGCAGTTCGTCACCGGCGTGGTCACCAGCGCGCGGGCCTTCGAGCACGACGTGCTGCTGCTGACGCAGGACGACGCCACAGGCCTCGAACGCGTGGCCGACGGCTCCATGGTGGACGCCCTGATCATGATGGACGTCGAGGCCGACGACCCGCGCGTGCCCGTGCTCGTGGGACTGCGCCAGCCCGCCGTCCTCATCGGGCTGCCCCAGGAGCCCGCAGGCCTCTCCTGCGTCGACCTGGACTTCGAGGCCGCGGGGCGCGTGGCCGTGCGGCATCTCGCCGAGCTCGGCCACCGGGACGTCGCTCTGATCGGCTCCCCGCGCGCCGTGCTCGAGCGGCACACCTCCTACGCCGACCGGATGCTGCGCGGCTTCACCCTCGAGGCCGTAGCGCTCGGGCTGACCAGCACCGTCCAGTCGTGCGAGTCCTCGCACAGCGGCGCCGTCGAGGCCGTCGACGCCGTGCTGGCGAGGATGCCCGGTGTGACGGGCGTCGTGGTGCACAACGAGGTCGCCCTGCCCGCCGTGGTCGCCACCCTCCGCGAGCGCGGCCGCCGTGTGCCCGAGGACGTCTCCGTCGTGGCGGTCTGCCCGCATGACGTCGCCGTCGGGCAGCCGACGCCGCTGACCGCTGTCGACATCCCCGCCCACACCATCGGGCGCGTGGCCGTGGAGATGGCGATGGCCCGCGTCGAGGGCGAGCAGCCCGCCGAGACCCGGCTGCTCGCGCCCGTGCTCACGGCCCGCGGCACCACCGCGCCCGCCCCGGCAGGTCAAGGCCAACTCAACCCTTGATGGCGCCGAAGATGACGCCCTTGGTGAAGTGGCGCTGCACGAACGGGTAGACCAGCAGGATCGGCACCACGGCCAGCACCATCACGGCCATCTGCACCGGCAGCCCGGTGACGACGCCCGTCGCCACGTCCACAGTGCCGGTGCCGCCGCCCGGCAGTGAGACGCCCTGCAGCACGTATGAGCGCAGCACCATCTGGATGGGCCACTTCTCGTTGTCGTTGATGTAGAGCATCGCGTTGAAGAACGCGTTCCAGTAGCCGACCCCGTAGAACAGCGCCACGACGGCGATCGCGGCCTTCGACATGGGGAGCACGATCGCGCGCAGGATGCGCCAGTCCCCCGCGCCGTCGATGCGCGCCGCGTCGAGGATCGCGGGCTCCACGCCCATGAAGAAGTTGCGCAGGATCAGCACGTTGAACGCGGACACCGCCCCGGGCAGGATCAGCGCCCAGTACGAGTTGATCAGCCCGAGTCCGCTCACCAGCAGGTACGTCGGGATGAGCCCGGCGCCGAAGAACATGGTGATGAGGAAGACGAACAGGATGGGCCGGTGCATGAACGAGCCCGGCCGGGACAGCCCGTATGCCGCGAGCACCGACACCACCGTGGACAGCACCGTGCCGACGGCCGTGATGCCGACGCTGACCAGCGCCGCCCGCGTCACCACCCCGCCGGACAGGATCTGCGTGTACGCGTTGAGGGTCATCTCGCCCGGGATGGTGACGAGCCCGCCGGCGCGGATCGTCTCCGCCTGCGTCGACACGCTGGTGAGCACCACCGTGTAGAGGGGGAACACCACGGCCAGCACCACGACGGCGAGGATCACGAACTTCGAGACGGCGCCGGCCTTCGAGGGCGGCTCCTCCCAGGCCGGCCGGTGCGTGGGGCGCCTCGGCCGTCGCTGGGCTGAGGGCTCTGAGCCGATGGGCACGACGGGGGGCGTGGGCGCCGCTCCCGGCGTGAGCTGTGAGACCTGTCCGCTCATGCGCGTTTGTACACTCCCGACTCGCCGAAGACGTGCGCCAGCTTGTTCGCCCCGAGGACGAGCGCGAGGCTGACGACCCCCTTGACCAGGCCCGCCGCCGCGGCGAAGCTCCAGTCGCCGTACACCACGCCCTGGTAGTAGACGAAGGTGTCGATGACGTCTGAGACGCCCACCCCCACCGCGGCGCGCTGCAGGATGAGCTGCTCGAACCCGACGGTGAGCGAGTCACCCAGGCGCAGGATGAGCAGCAGGATGACCACGGGCCGCAGCGCGGGCAGCGTGATGTGCCACATCCGCCGCCACCGATTCGCGCCGTCCACCGCCGCCGCCTCGTACAACTCCGGCGAGACGGTGCTCAGGGCCGCCAGGAAGATGATGATGCCCCAGCCCGCGTCCTTCCAGACGGACTGCATGGTGATGAGCACCAGGAACGTGTCCGGGTTGGTCATCAGGTCGAAGCCCTCGTACCCGCGCTGGCGCAGGTTCTGGCTCAACAGCCCGGCGCCGCCGAACATCTGCTGGAACAGCGTCACCACCAGCACCCACGAGAAGAAGTGCGGCAGGTAGACGATCGACTGGATCGTCGTGCGGATGCGCGGGGACAGCACGCTGTTGAGCAACAGCGCCAGGAAGACCGGCACCGGGAAGAAGAACACGAGCTGGAAGGCCGTGATGGCCAGCGTGTTGCCCACCGCGTTGAGGAACAGCGGGTTGCTGAACACCCGCTCGAAGTTCTCCCAGCCGACCCACGGGCTCCCGAAGAAGCCCTGGTACGGCGAGTAGGACGACCACGCCATGATGTTGCCGAACATCGGCACGTAGGCGAACACCGCCAGCAGCACGACGGCGGGCAGCACCATGATCAGCAGCGAGCGGTCGCGGGCGATCTGCGCACGCCTGCTGAGGCGGCGGGGCTGCCCCGACGGCGCGGTGGCAGCCGCGCCGTCGGGACGTTCGGCGTCCGACGCCTTAGGGCGCCGGCGATGCAGCAGCGGGACCGTCACTCCTTGTCCAGGATGTCCTGGTAGAAGGCGCGGAGCTCGTCACCGCCCGAGGACTTCCAGGTCTGCACGGCGTCCTCGAGGTCGTCCAGGGACTTGCGGCCGCGCGAGATGTCCTTCTCGAGGTCCTGGAACGGCTGCCCGATCGACGCGTACTGCTGCGGCTCGGCGATCTGCCGGCCGAAGAACAGCGGGTCGGTGAGGTACTGGGCGGCGTCGGCCTGCCAGGCGGAGGCCGCCTCGACGTAGCCGGGGTACTGCACCTTGGCGTTCGCGATGGGACCGCCGACCAGGAACATGTACGTCGGCTGCACCTCGGTGGCCGCCAGGTCGGTGGGCACGGGCAGGCCGTCGGCGTCCTTGGTGTAGTGCACGCCCTCGACGCCGTAGTTGACCAGGTCGAACTCGGTGGTGCCGAAGGGCCCCGCGAGCACGTTCGCCAGCGCGAGGAGCTCCTTGATGCGGCCCTCGTCGTCGGACTTCTTCAGGAACGAGTAGATGTTGGCGGGGTTGCCCTTGAACAGCACCGGGGTGCCGCCATCGCCGGCGAACGGCGCGAAGGGCTGCTGCCAGAACGTGGGGTTGGCGCCGAGGTTGTCGCGCAGCGCCTCGTTCCAGCTCCCCAGGCCGTCGGCCATGATGAGCGACTTGCCGGACTGGAACCGCTGCTTCGCGTCGCCCTCCTGGCCCGCGATCGCGTCGGGGTGCACGGCGCCGGAGGCGAAGAGCTTCGCGTTCCAGGCGAGGGCCGCGCGGTACTCCTCGGTCTCGATCCGGTGCACGAGCTTGTCGCCGTCGAGGCGCCACTTGGGCGGCACCGCGTGGATGATCGCGGCGGTGGTCCACAGGTCCTCGGCGCCCCAGCGGCCCGAGCCCGTGTCGGTGAGCTCGAGGGCGAGGGCGATGAGGTCCTCGCCGTTCTTGACGTCCGGGGAGATGCCGAGCTGCTCGAGCACGTCCTGCCGGTAGAAGGTCGCGTCTGTGAGCACCTCGCCGGGCATCGGCAGCCCGTACAGGCGGCCGTTGAACACGCAGAACTTCCACACGTCGGAGGGGATGTTCGCGAGGTTCGGGTAGTCCTTGACCTTGTCGCCCGCGAGGAACGGCGTGAGGTCCTGGAAGACATTGCCGACGATCTCGGAGGCGAAGCGGGGCGGGAGGTTCCAGTTCGGCACGCACACCCAGTCCGGCACGTCCTTGGACGAGGCGAGCACGGTGGCGAGCTTGTCCCCGTAGGTGTTGCCGTCGGCGATCTGGAACTGGACTGTGGAGCCGAGCGCCTCGTTGACCGCCTCGTAGTACTTGTTGCCCTTGGTGGGCGGGATCGTCCCCCACAACGGCGTCATCGCGACGAACGTGGCGCCGCTGCCGGGCGGCGAGGACACCGACTGCACCAGCGCGTCGGGCAGGCTCGCGAATCCGGGGGTGGAGCCGTTGACGCTCGGGAAGTCCGGCTCGACGTACTCCTGTGGGATGTACGACGGGATCGCGTCCTCGAGCTTGACCGCGGCCGCCTCCCCGCCCTGGGGCGCGTCCGAGCTCCCGCAGCCGGTCAGCAGCGCGGGCACGCCGACGACCGCCGCGCCCGCGGCGACCATGCCGAGGAAGGACCTCCGCTCGACGGGGACGTCCGCGACACGGCTGGCCTTGCGGAGGTGTGTGGTGGTGTTCATCAGCGCCCTTCACTCCCTTGTGGAAACGCACGACTGCGAGGAGACCGCCGTGCGCGGGGGCACGCCGGCGTGGTGCTCCGGAGCCGATCAGCAGTGATCAGACGACCGGGTGGCTCGGATGAACGCTTCGACGAAACACATCGAAGCGGTTCGACGCACCGACTCTAGGGCAGCCCTATCGGTCCCGCAATACCCCGGCGCCGCCGTGACCAAGTTGTCATCTTCCCGGTGGTTGCTCCCTTTCAACCGTCCGAAAGGGGCGAGTTCGCGTACGGTGTGCGGAGGCTGCCAGCAGGTCCCATCGTCGAAACGGTTCGATCAGACGTCTCCCTGCTGCCAGCCGCGACATCCGACCATCAGCACACCGAAGCCGAGGATCAGCGTGGCCGACGACGACGTCCAGCCCGAGCAGCCCCGCCTGGCGGCCGACTCCCCCACCGACCCCGCGGCCATCCGTGCCGCACGCGCCGCACGCGCCCGCGCGCTGCTCGCCGAGCTCACCCTCGACGAGAAGACCGCACTGCTGCACCAGCACGCCCCCGCCATCGAGCGGCTGGGGTTGAACGCCTTCCACACGGGCGCCGAGGCGCTGCACGGCGTGGCCTGGCTCGGGACCGCGACGGTGTTCCCGCAGCCCGTCGGCCTCGCGGCGTCCTGGTCCGCCGAGCTGCTCACCCGGATCGGCGAGGTGGTGGGCGTCGAGCTGCGCGCCAAGCACGCCGCCGACCCCGCCGTGAGCCTCAACGCCTGGGCCCCGGTGGTGAACCCCCTGCGCCACCCGCGCTGGGGGCGCAACGAGGAGGGCTACTCCGAGGACCCACACCTCACCGCCGAGCTGGCCACCGCCTACGCCCGCGGGCTGCGCGGCGACCACCCCGTGTTCTGGCGCACAGTCCCCACCCTCAAGCACTTCCTCGCCTATAACAACGAGACCGACCGCGCCCTGACGAGCTCCCGGCTGCGGCCCCGCGTGCTCCGCGAGTACGAGCTGCCCGCCTACCGCGGCCCCCTCGAGGCGGGTGTCATCGGCGCCGTCATGCCGTCGTACAACCTCGTCAACGGGAGGCCCAACCACGTCGCCCGCGAACTGCTCGACGAGCTGCGGAGTTGGACGCCCGAATCGCTGCTGGTCGTCTCCGACGCCGCCGCCCCCGGGAACCTGGTCACCTTCGAGCGGTACTACCCCGACCACGTCACCGGGCACGCCGCGATGCTGCGCGCCGGCATCGACTCCTTCACCGACAACGACGCCGACGCGCGGCCCACCACCACCCGGATCGCCGCCGCGCTCGAGCGCGGGCTGATCACCGAGGCGGACATCGACCAGGCCGCGCTCCGCCACCTCGAGCTGCGCCTCGCCACCGGCGAGCTGGACCCTGGGCTGGACCCCTACGCCGGCATCAGCGCCGACCAGATCGACCTGCCCGAGCACCGCGCCCTGGCCCGCGAGGCCGTGGCCCGGTCCGTCGTGCTCCTCGCCAACGACGGCGTGCTGCCCCTGGGCCCGGACCAGCGGATCGCCGTGGTCGGGCCGCATGCCGACCGCGTGCTGCACGACTGGTACTCGGGGACGCCGCCCTACCTGACGGGCATCGCCAGCGCGCTCGACGCGCGGCTGCCCGGCGCCGTGCGCACCGCCGACGGCGCCGACCGCGTCGCGCTGCGCTCCACCAGCACCGGCGGGTACCTGCGCCCCGGCGTCGATGGCGTCCTCCTCGCCGACGGGCCCGACGCCGGCCCCGAGGCGCAGATCGACGTCACCGCCTGGGGCGAGGGCATCGTCACGCTGCGCTCGGTGGCCACCGGGCTGCTCTGGTCGGGTGTCGGCTGGGTGATCCGCGCCGACGCCGAGCGGGTGGGCGGCTGGGTCGCGCAGGAGAGCTTCCGCCTGCACCGCCACGACGACGGCGCCTGGTCGCTGCGGCACCTGGGCAGCGGGCGGTGGCTCCGCGTGCAGCACGGCCAGGGACTGCTCGCCGCGGACGCCGCCGAGCTCGCCGACGCCGAGCGGTTCACGCTGCGCACCGTGCGCCACGGGCACACGCACGTCGCCGAGGTGTCCGCCGCCGCGGACGTCGTGCTGGTCGCCGTCGGCAACGACCCCCACCTGCTCGGCCGGGAGACCGAGGACCGTCCCCACCTGCGCCTCCCCGACGAGCAGGCCGAGTTGTGGCGCGCCGCGCGCGAGGCCAACCCGAGGGCTGTGCTCACCGTCGTGTCGTCCTACCCCTACGCGCTCGGCGGCCTCGCCGACCAGGCCGCCGCCGTGGTGTGGACCTCGCATGCGGGCCAGGAGCTCGGGAACGGGCTCGTCGACGTGCTGGTGGGCGACGTCGAGCCCAGCGGCAGGCTCGCGCAGGGCTGGCCCGCCGACGAGTCCCACGTGGGCGACCTGCTCGACTACGACGTGATCGAGGCCAAGTCGACCTATTGGTACGCCGAACACCCGGCCCAGTACGCCTTCGGCCACGGGCTCTCCTACACCGAGGTGGAGTACACCGCCCTCGCCCTCGACACCGCCGACGTGGACCCGGACGACGTGGTCCGCGTGACGGTCACCGTCGCGAATCGCGGTGAGAGGCCCGTGGACGAGCTCGTCCAGGTGTACGCCGCGTCACCCGGCCACCGCCTGCCCGTCCCCCGCCGACGGCTCGTGGCCCACTCCCGGGCGTCGCTCGCACCCGGCGAGACCCGCGATGTGGTCCTCACAGTGCGGATCGAGCAGCTCTCGACGTGGGATGTCAGCAGCGGCCGGCACGTCGTCGAGCCCGGCCGCCACGAACTGCACGCAGGCCCGTCGAGCGCCGCACGGCCGCTGCGCGCCGAGCTGCGCGTGGCCGGGCAGCCCGTGCCGCCCCGCGCGGCGCTCGGCGCCGTCCTCCGCCTTGCCGACTACGACGAGCAGGAGGGGACTGCCCTCGCCGAGCGCACCCTGGACGCCGGCGACGCGGTGCAGCCCGCACCGGGCCGCCGCAGCGGCTGGGTGCTGTTGCGGTCAATGGACGCGCAGGGAGCACGTGGCTTGCGGGTGACACTCGCCCGCACCGGGCCGGGCGCCGCACAAGCCCGCGTCGAGGTGCGCGAGAGCATCGACGCCGCTGGCCTGTCCGCCGCCCACGACGACGCCGCCTGGCAGCCCGTCGGCACGGCCGAGGCTCCAGCCGGAGGCGGCCGCTACGACTGGTCGGACGTGCCCGTGACAGCAGAGCCGCTCACGGCGGGCTGGGACACGCTGGCCGGGAAGGTGGTGGACGTGCGGGTCGTGCTCACGGGGCCCGTCCGCGCGGGCGAGCTGTCGCCGACGCCCTGAGCCACCCGCCCTGCGCGCCGCACCCGCACCGCGCGCAGGGCCTCGTCCACCACCAGCACATCGGCTCGCCGCCCGGCCTCCAGGGCTCCCAGGTCCGGCCGTCCGAGCACTTCGGCGGGGGTCGTCGCGGCGGCGCGCACCGCGTCGACGAGCCGCACACCGCCGCGCACCGTCGCGCGCACCACGTCGAGCAGGTGAGCGGTGCCGCCGGCGATCGCCCCGCCCCCGTCGGAGCCAGCGTCCGCGCCCTCAGGCGACGTCAGCCGCGCGACGCCTCCCCGCACGCTCACCGCCAGCGAGCCGAGCACATAGTCGCCATCCGGCATGCCCGTGGCCGCCATGGCGTCGGTCACCAGCGCGATGGCTCCCGGGCCCACGAGGTCGAACACCGCGCGCACCGTGGCCGCGTCCAGGTGGACGCCGTCCGCGACGAGCTCGACCACGAGCTCCCCCCGCGCCGCCGCGGCAAGGCAGGCGGCCACTGGGCCCGCGTCCCGATGATGCGGCGGGCGCATCCCGTTGAACAGGTGCGTCGCCGTCGGCCGCGCGGAGCGGGCCCGTGGCTCCGCCGCGAGCAACCCCACGGCCCGTGCCACACCCGCGTCGACCTGCTCAGCGCTCGCGTCGGTGTGCCCGATGGACGGCAGCGCCCCGGCCCGCGTCAACGCCGCCACCACGTCGTCACCGCCGTCCACCACCCCCGCCACCTCGGGCGCCACGGTCATCGTCACCAGCGCGCCGCGGGCGGCCGCCGCCACCTCGCGGACCAGCGCCGCGTCCCCGGGGATCATCGCGCCCGGGTCCTGCGCGCCGCACCTCCGTTCCGAGAGGAAGGGGCCCTCCAGGTGGATGCCGACGATCTCGCCCTCGTCCACCAGGTCCGCCAGCAGGGCGGCACGGGCGAGCAGCGCCTCGCGCGGGGCCGTGACCAGCGACGCGACGACGCTCGTGGTGCCGTGCCGCAGATGCTCCCGCGCAGCGACGCGCGCCTCGTCCACAGTGCTGACGTCGGGGAACCCGGCGCCCCCGCCCCCGTGGTTGTGCAGGTCCACGAGCCCCGGCAGGACGCTCGCACCGGGCTCGGCGGCCGTCGCCGCGACAGCGTCAGCCCAGCGCGCGGGCGCCTCTGCGGCGTCGCCCACCCAGGCGATCCGCTCCCCCTCGATCACCACGGCGCCGTCGGCGATCACACCGCTGGGAGTGACCACCTGCCCGCGCTCGACCACCACCGGCAACGCCGCCGCAGGCAGGGCTGTCACGGGGCCGGGACCGTGGGGAGTGCTCATCGGGCCATCTTGCCGCGCCAGGCCCATGGCTGTCCGTCAACCGGCCGATCAGGCGCCATCAAACGCGCAAGAGGTCAGAAGAGACGCGAGTCCACGTCGTCGACCCCGCGCATCGCGTCGTAGTCGAGGACGAGGCAGCCGATCCCGCGATCCTGCGCGAGCACGCGCGCCTGCGGCTTGATCTCCTGCGCGGCGAACACCCCGCGCACCGGGGCGATCAGCGGGTCGCGGTTCAGCAGCTCGAGGTACCGGGTGAGCTGCTCCACGCCGTCGATGTCCCCGCGCCGCTTGATCTCGACGGCCACAGTGCCGCCGCTGGCGTCGCGCGCCAGGATGTCCACGGGCCCAATGGCCGTCGGGAACTCGCGTCGCACCAAGGTCAGGCCGGCGCCGATCAGGTCGATCTGCGCGGCGAGCATCTCCTGCAGGTGCGCCTCGACGCCGTCCTTGACCAGGCCGGGGTCGACGCCCAGATCGTGCGCCGAGTCGTGCAGCACCTCGAACAGCTCGATCTCCAGCCGGTCGTCGCTCTTGGTGTGCTGCACGTGCCACACCTGCGTCACACCCCGCTCGCGCGCGGCGTCGTCCACCTCGCGCTCCGCGAGGACGCACGGCGGGCTCATCCAGTTCAACGGCTTGTACGAGCCGCCGTCGGAGTGCAGCAGCACACTGCCGTCGGCCTTGACCACCAACAGCCGCGTCGCCTCCGGCAGATGCGCGTTCAGTCGGCCGCTATACCGCGCGGCACAACGTGCGACGACGAGTCGCAACTCAGATCACCCTGCCCACTGCGGCCGGAGCCGCTTCGATCCATGAGGTGAGGCCCGCGTAGGCCTCTCGTGACATCGTCAACTCGAACAGCTCGTCCCCCGCCCGGCAGGTGACGAGCACCCGTCCGGGCTCCTCCATCGGCTCCCGCGAGACGATCACCAGCGCGGTGCGCGACCAGTACCGCGAGGGGCGCAACGCGAGCGACCAGGAACGCCACCAGTAGAGCCGCTCGGCGCCGTACTGCCCGATCCCGGCCTTCCAGCCGGCGGGCGGGTCCTCACTCGTGCGGCAGCCGCACTCGAAGGACCCGACCCGCCCGGACAACGTCCGCATCCGGGACGTCCACACAGCGGCCGCGATGAACGCGGCGAGCAGCAGCCCGCCGAGGATCAGGCCAAGCCACAGCCCCATCCTCGCCCGCCGTCAGTGCGAGGTCGGGGCGGGGGCGCCGCCCGAGACCTGCTCGACGGAGTCGACGACGACCGTCACCTGGTCGGCGTCGACGGAGAGGAAGCCGCCCTCGACGATCCAGCGCTTCGGGGCGCCGCCGGCGCCCGCGACCCGCAGCTCTCCGCGCCGCAGCACGGCGAGGAGCGGTGTGTGCCCGACACGGATCCCGACCTCGCCGTCGGCGGCAGGCGCACTGACCTGCTGCGCCATACCCGACCAGATCTTGCCGTCGGGGGCGACGATGTCGACCTCGAGCTCTGCCACGCTCACTCCTTCACAGGTGGGGGGACGGGGGAACGCGACGTCGTCAGACGCCGTACTCCTTCTGGATCCGCGCCCAGTTGCGCTCGAGGTCCTCGAGGCCGCCGATGTTGAAGAAGGCCTGCTCGGCGACGTGGTCGAACTCGCCGTCCGCGATCTTCGAGAACGCCTCGACGGTCTCGGAGACCGGCACCGTCGAGCCCACGACACCCGTGAACTTCTCGGCCATGTACGTGTTCTGCGAGAGGAACTGCTCGATGCGGCGCGCACGCGCCACGACCGTCTTGTCCTCCTCGGAGAGCTCGTCCACGCCGAGGATCGCGATGATGTCCTGGAGCTCCTTGTTGCGCTGCAGGATCGACTTCACGCGGGTCGCCGTGTCGTAGTGCGCCTGGCCCACGTAGCGCGGGTCGAGGATGCGGCTGGTGGAGGCCAGCGGGTCGACGGCCGGGTAGAGGCCGCGCGAGGCGATGTCACGGCTGAGCTCGGTCGTCGCGTCGAGGTGCGCGAACGTCGTCGCCGGCGCCGGGTCGGTGTAGTCGTCGGCGGGCACGTAGATGGCCTGCAGCGACGTGATCGAGTGCCCACGCGTGGAGGTGATGCGCTCCTGCAGCATGCCCATCTCGTCGGCGAGGTTCGGCTGGTAGCCGACCGCGGACGGCATGCGGCCGAGCAGCGTCGACACCTCGGAGCCCGCCTGCGTGAAGCGGAAGATGTTGTCGATGAAGAGCAGCACGTCCTGCTTCTGCACGTCGCGGAAGTACTCCGCCATCGTCAGGGCGGACAGGGCCACGCGCAGACGCGTGCCCGGCGGCTCGTCCATCTGGCCGAAGACGAGGGCGGTCTTGTCGAAGACGCCCGCCTCCTCCATCTCGACGATGAGGTCGTTGCCCTCACGGGTGCGCTCGCCGACGCCGGCGAACACGGAGACACCGCCGTGGTCCTGCGCGACGCGCTGGATCATCTCCTGGATGAGGACCGTCTTGCCGACGCCCGCACCGCCGAAGAGGCCGATCTTCCCGCCGAGCACGTACGGCGTGAGCAGGTCGATGACCTTGATGCCGGTCTCGAACATCTGCGTCTTCGACTCGAGCTGGTCGAAGGCCGGGGGCTTGCGGTGGATGGGCCAGCGCTCGGTGACCTCGAACTTCTCACCCTCGGCCAGGTTCAGCACCTCACCGGTCACGTTGAACACGTGGCCCTTGGTGATGTCG
Organism: Cellulomonas cellasea; assembly: GCF_030372105.1. GTDB lineage: Bacteria > Actinomycetota > Actinomycetes > Actinomycetales > Cellulomonadaceae > Cellulomonas_A > Cellulomonas_A cellasea_A. Next base: position 27,869 of record NZ_JAUDBQ010000021.1, read on the forward strand.
CCGACGGGCACGCTGATCGGCGCGCCGGTGTCGGTGACCAGGGCGCCGCGCACCAGGCCGTCGGTCGGCTTGAGGGCGATGGCCCGCACCAGCGAGTCACCGAGGTGCTGGGCGACCTCGAGCGTCATGGTGAACGCGCCCTCGCCCTCGCCCTGGGCGGAGAGGTCGATGTCGACCGTGAGGGCGTTGTACATCTCGGGGATCTGGTCCGACGGGAACTCGATGTCCACGACGGGGCCGATCACGCGGGCGACCCTGCCCACTCCGGGCGCGCCGGAGTCGGTCGCCGTGGCGTCGACGGTGGTGGCGGTCATGTCTGGCCTCGCTTCGCTCGACCGGAGCGTGCTCCGGCGTGGGAATGGTGGTGCAGTCTGTTCAGGAGGCGAGTGCGTCGGCGCCCGACACGATCTCGCTGATCTCCTGGGTGATCTCGGCCTGGCGCGCCTGGTTGGCCAGCCTCGTGTACATGCGGATGAGATCTTCGGCGTTCTCGGTCGCGGTGTGCATCGCCCGCTGTCGAGAGGCCAGCTCTGACGCAGCAGCCTGGAGCAGGCAGCTGTAGATCCGGCTGCGCACGTACCGCGGCAGCAGCGCGTCCAGCACCTCTTCAGGGCTGGGCTCGAAGTCGTAGAGCGGCAGCACCTCGTTGGCGCCGGCCTCCGCCACGCCCTCGACGACCTCGAGGGGCAGCATGCGGATGACCCGGGGGCGCTGCGTGACCATGTTGACGAACTGGGTGTAGACGACGTGCAACTCGCCGACGCCGCCCTCGTCCGCCTCGGCCTCGAACGCGCTGAGCAGCGTGTTCGCGATGTCGTCGGCGATCTCGGCGGTCGGGGCGTCCGAGTTGCCCACCCACGAGCCGCCGAGCTCGCGCCCGCGGAACGTGTAGTAGGACACCGCGCGGCGCCCGGTCGCGAACAGCACGACCTCCTTGCCCGCCGCCTCGAGCCGCTCGACGACGCGCTCGGTCTCGCGGATGACGCTCGCCGAGTAGGCGCCCGCCATGCCGCGGTCCGAGGTGATCACGAGCACCGCGACGCGGTTGGTGTCCGTGCGGTCCCGGAGCAGCGGGTGCGACACCGTGGAGTGCGTCGCGAGCGCCGACACGGCGCGCGTGATGGCCCGCGAGTACGGCGTCGCCGCCGTCACGCGCTCACGCGCACGCCCGATGCGGGACGCCGCGATGAGCTCCATCGCCCGGAAGATCTTCTTCAGCGACTGCGTCGACCGGATCCGCTGCCGGTAGACCCGCTGGCTGCCGGCCACTCTCAGCCCTTCTTCTGTCGGACGATCTGCTCCTGCTCGACGGGAGCGGCCTCGTCAGCCGCCTCGCCCCCGATGAGCGGGGTGCCGTCACCCTTGAGGAAGCCGGCGCGGAACTCGTCGACGGCCACGGCCAGCGCCTTCTCCACGTCGTCCTCGAGCTTGCCGGTGGCGGCGATGGTGCTCAGCACGTCCGTGTTGCGGCGCAGGCTGTCGAGCAGCTCGCTCTCGAACCGGCGCACATCCTCCAGCGGGACGTCGTCGAGCTTGCCCTTGGTGCCGGCCCAGATCGACGCGACCTGGTCCTCGACCGGGTACGGGCTGTACTGGCCCTGCTTGAGCAGCTCCATGAGGCGCGCGCCACGGGTGAGCTGGCCGCGGGAGGCCGCGTCCAGGTCGGAGGCGAACATCGCGAAGGCCTCGAGCGACCGGAACTGCGCGAGGTCGATCTTCAGCGTGCCGGAGACCTTCTTCATGGCCTTGACCTGGGCCGCGCCACCGACACGCGACACCGAGATGCCGACGTCGACGGCGGGGCGCTGGTCGGCGTTGAACAGGTCCGACTGGAGGAAGATCTGGCCGTCGGTGATGGAGATGACGTTCGTCGGGATGTACGCCGAGACGTCATTCGCCTTGGTCTCGATGACCGGCAGGCCGGTCATCGAGCCGCCGCCCAACTCGTCCGAGAGCTTGGCACAACGCTCGAGCAGACGGGAGTGCAGGTAGAAGACGTCACCGGGGTACGCCTCGCGGCCCGGCGGGCGGCGCAGCAGCAGCGACACGGCACGGTAGGCCTCGGCCTGCTTGGACAGGTCGTCGAAGACGATGAGGACGTGCTTGCCGCCGTACATCCAGTGCTGGCCGATGGCCGAGCCGGTGTAGGGCGCCAGGTACTTGAAGCCGGCCGGGTCGGAGGCGGGGGCCGCGACGATGGTCGTGTACTCGAGCGCGCCGGACTCCTCGAGCGCGCTGCGCACTGCGGCGATCGTCGAGCCCTTCTGGCCGATGGCGACGTAGATGCAGCGGACCTGCTTGGTCGGGTCGCCCGTCTCCCAGTTGGCCTTCTGGTTGATGATCGTGTCGACAGCGATCGCCGTCTTGCCGGTCTGGCGGTCGCCGATGATGAGCTGGCGCTGGCCACGGCCGATCGGGATCATCGCGTCGATGGCCTTGAGGCCGGTCTGCAGCGGCTCGTGGACGCTCTTGCGGTCCATGACGCCGGGTGCCTGCAGCTCCAGCGCGCGGCGTCCCTCCGTCACGAGCTCGCCCAGTCCGTCGATGGGCTGGCCGAGCGGGTCGACCACGCGGCCGAGGTAGCCGTCGCCGACGGGCACCGAGAGCACCTCGCCGGTGCGGCGGACCTCCTGGCCCTCCTCGATGCCGGTGAACTCGCCGAGCACGACGACGCCGATCTCCCGGACGTCGAGGCTGAGCGCCAGGCCGAGCGTGCCGTCCTCGAACCGCAGCAGCTCGTTCGCCATCGCGCCGGGCAGGCCGGAGACCTGCGCGATGCCGTCGCCCGCCAGCGTGACGCGCCCGACCTCTTCGGTCACGGCGCCGCTCGGCTCGTAGGACTTCACGAAGCTGTCCAGAGCGGACCGGATGTCCTCCGGCCGGATCGTCAGCTCAGCCATTGCTCTTCTCCTGTCATGACTGCACGGTGGGTGCGGTCGAACACGTTCTCGGGACGGCGCGTCGAACGGACGCGGGCGTCAGCTGGCAAGTCGTCGTCGGGCATCGGCAAGGCGGGACAGGACCGTCGCGTCGACGACCTCGGGACCCACCTGCACCCGGAGGCCCCCGATGACGTGCGGGTCCTCGATCACGTTGAGCTGCATCGCGTGCCCGTACGCCTGCTCCAGGATCTGGGTCAGGCGCTGGCGCTGGGCCTCGCTGAGCCCTGTCGCCGTGGTGACCGTGGCGACCTGGCGGTTGCGGCGGTCGGCGATGAGGTCAGACAGGTGGTGCAGCGTGGCCACGTAGCGCCTGCCGCGGGGGGCAGTCGCAGCCCGCCGTGCCAGGATCTCGGTGGCCGGGGCGGCCTGGCCGGAGAGCAGCTCGTCGACCACGGCCCCGCGGGCGGCGGCGCCGATCTTCTCGTCGAAGAGCGCCCGGCGCAGCTCACGCTGCCCGGCGAGCGCCTTGCCGAGCGTGAACAGCTCCTGCTCGACGCGCTCGAGCCCGCCGGGTTCGGCCTGCGCCGAGGCGAGGACCGCGTGAAAGGCCAGGTGCTCGATCGCCTCGGCCAGGTCGGCGTCGGCTGACCATCGCGAGCGCACGAGGCCCTCGACGGCCTCGACGGCGCGCGGGTCGGCGTCAGCGAGGAGCTGGCCGACCAGCCGGGCCTTGGCGTCGCCGTCGATCGACGGGTCGGCCAAGGTCCGCCGGAGCGAGCCGGATGAGTCCAGCGCGTCCACCAGGGCGAACAGTTGCTCGCCCAACGTCGACGCCTGGGCGCCAGCCGCGCGCAGCACCGGCTCGAACCGGGCCTCCGCGGCGTCCAGCGACACCTGACTCGTCCCGCGCATCAGTTCCCCTTACCGGCGTTCGCCGTGGTGCTGGCCTCGAGTTCGTCGAGGAAGCGGTCGACGACGCGCGACCGGCGCGCCTCGTCCTCGAGCGACTCGCCGACGATCTTCGACGCGAGCTGGGTCGCCAGCGAGCCGACGTCGGCCCGCAGCGACACGGACGCCTGCTGGCGCTCCGCCTCGATCTGCTTGTGCGCGGTCTCGACCAGGCGTGCGGCCTCGTCGTCGCCCTTCGCCCGAGCCTCGGCCACGATCTGGCCTCCCTCGGCGCGTGCCTCCTCGCGGATGCGCGCGGCGTCGGCCCGAGCGTTCTGCAGCTCCTGCTCGCGCTCGGCCCGCATCGCGTCAGCCTCGGCCTGGGCGGTCTCCGCCTGGGCGAGCCCGCCCTCGATCTTGGCCGTGCGCTCGTCGAGCACCGCGTTGAACTTCGGCAGCACGTACTTGTAGAACGCGAGCGCGAGGACAACAAGGACGACCGTCGACCACAGGATGTCGTAAGGCGCAGGAAGCAGGAGCTCGATGCCCTCCGGCTCCCCCGTCGTCTCCGCGGCCGTCAGGGCAGCCGCGGACAGTGCCGCGACAGACATCAGAACAGGAACCCGGTGATGAGGCCGAGCAGACCGAGGACCTCGACGAAGCCGATGCCGATGAACATGGTGGTGCGCAGCTGGCCGGCGACCTCAGGCTGGCGCGCGATGCCCTCGACGGTCTTGCCGATGAGGATGCCGAGGCCGATGCCCGGGCCGAGCACCGCGAGGCCGTAGCCGACGGTCGCGATGTTGCCCTGCAGCTCGGCGAGGACGGTGGTGGTTTCCGCAAGTGCCACGGTTGCTCGTTCCTTCCGTTGGGCCCCCGGCCGGACGGCCAGGCGCTCATTCAGTGGTGGGGATCGCCCGGATCCCCGGCGGGTCAGCGAGAGATCAGTGCTCGTCCTCGATCGACAGGCTGATGTACACAGCCGCGAGGATGACGAAGATGTAGGCCTGCAGCGCTGCGACGAAGAGCTCGAACAGCGTGATGGCAAACCCTCCCACGAGGGTGAGGGCGCCGAACGCCTTCATCGCGGGCGCGGCCTCGAAGATGAAGTACTGCGTGGCCGAGAAGCACAGCACGAGCATCAGGTGCCCGGCGACCATGTTGGCCATGAGTCGGATGGCCAGGGTCGCGGGCCGCAGGACGAACACCGTCAGGAACTCGACGGGCGTCAGCAGCACGTACAGGAAAGGGGGGACGCCGGGCGGGAACAGGCTGTTCTTGAGGAACCCGCCCACGCCGTGCGCCTTGACGCCAGCGCCGAGGTACATGACGTACACCCACAGCGCCAGCACGATCGGCAGGCCGATCAGCGACGTCCCGGCGATATTCAGCCCGGGGATCACGCCGGTGAGGTTGAACGCGAGGATCGCGCAGAAGATCGTCGTGAGGAGCGCCGTGTACTTCGGCGCCTTCTCCTTGCCGAGAATGTCCTCGGCGACGTTGACCTTGACGAAGTTCAGGATGAACTCGATGGCGTTCTGGAATCGACCCGGAACCACCTTCGCGCGGCGGGCCGCGACCATGAAGATGATGATGAGCGCCAGCGCCGCCACGACCCGCACCAGCTGCAGGCGGTTGAACTCGAAGATCGTGCCCTCGAAGAAGATCGGGGCGGGGAAGAAGTCCACGATCGAGGGCGCGTGGAAACCGCTGTCGCCCTCACCCGAGGCGAGGCGGAGAATCGTCGCTACGTTGGACAGGGCGCGCTCCCGTTGCTCGACGGTGCCGGCCAACCGCGTCGATGCGGGCACGCCGTCGGCACCAGGCCGTCATGGATGGTTGAAGCCTAACCTATGCCTGACTGTTGTCTGAACGTCCGTCTTGCTGCGAGACGGGCTCCACGTAGGGCACCCGCCCGTTGGCCACGGCGCGGTAGTCGAGCAGCGCAGAGCCGATCACGCCGACCGCCACGACGATGGCCAGGACGCCCCGGCTGTAGAAGTCCATGTCCCGCAGGATCGCCAGGACGACGATCACCACGACGATCTTGCCGAGCCAGGCGCCCATCACCACGGCGGCCATGGTCGCCGGGCTGGACCCCGACGTGCGCAGCATCGACAGGACCGTGGTGCCGGAGAACACGAGCACCAGCGCGACCCCGATCAGCGCGCCCCACACGCCGGGCGTGCCGGCGACGAGGGCTCCGATGCCGACGCCCAGCACCGTGACGAGGCCGAGCAGGACGAGCATGCCGCGCAGCGCGGCGCGGAAGACGTCATCCGCCGCGGTGCGCTCGTTGCGCGGGGTGAGTGGCTGGGACTGGGATGCGGTGGTCACGCGTGGTCCTCCGAGACGACGGGCGCGGCACGCTTGCCGCGCAGGGGGCCGAGGGTGAGCAGGATGGCGATGACGACGCCGATGCCGAGCGCCCACAGGGCCACGGTGGTGGACACCACCACCAGTGCGGCGCCTCCGAAGGCGAAGACGGCCGTCCAGATGTACATGATGCCCACCGCGCGCCGGTGCGAGTGGCCGATGCCCAGCAGCCGGTGGTGCAGGTGCATGCGGTCCGGGTGGAACGGCGAGTTGCCCTTGCCGACCCGGCGGACGATGGCCAGGCCCATGTCGAGCAGCGGGAGCATCAGCACCGCGACGGGCAGCAGGATGGGCAGGAAGGCGGGGAAGAACTGCCGGGTGGACACCACCGACGGGTCGATCTGGCCGGTGACCCGGATCGCGGCGGCCGCGAAGACCAGGCCCAGCAGCATCGAGCCCGAGTCCCCCATGAAGATCCGCGCGGGGTACACGTTGTGCGGCAGGAACCCCAGGCAGATGCCGACCAGCACCGCCATCACCAGCGTCGCCAGGCTCGAGTAGTCCATCGAGCCGGCCGTGACGGTCAGCAGGTACGAGTAGAGGAAGAACGCCGTGCCGCCGATGGCGATGACGCCGGCCGCGAGCCCGTCGAGGCCGTCCACGAAGTTCACCGCGTTCATCGCGACCACGACGGTCAGCACCGACAGCAGGAACGTGGTGCGCCCGGAGTAGACCATCACCCCGGCGATGGGGAGCTGGTAGAGCTGCACGCCGCTCCAGGCGACGATGCCGCCCGCGAGGATCTGGCCCATCAGCTTGGTGAGCCAGTCGAGGTCCCAGATGTCGTCAGCGACCCCGAGCAGGCACACGAGCGCCGCGCCGCCGACGATGCCGAGCAGCGGCGCCGGGTCGGCGTACACGTCAGAGAGGAACGGCAGGCGGCTGGCCATCATGAACGCCACCACCAGCCCGATGAGCATGGCCAAGCCGCCCAGGCGCGGGGTCGGGATCGCGTGCACGTCCCGGTCGCGGACCGCGGTGATGGCCCCCCAGCGCAGCGCGCACCACCGGGCGAGCGGCGTCATGAGGTACGTCACCGCCGCCGCGACGATCAGCACCAGGAGGTAGGCCCTCACCTCTCGTGCTCACCCTCCGCGGAGTCGGCGGCCTCGGTGGCTGCTGCGTCAGTCGGCGGGGTGTCGTTGGCAGGGGCGTCGGCGGCAGGGGCGTCGCTGGCCGCGGTGTCGGGGGCGGCCTCAGACGGGTCCTCGACGTCGGCCACCTCGCGCAGCTCCGCGAGGCTCAGCGCGCCCGCGCGGACGATCCGCAGCGTCGGGCCCGTCGCGTCGATGATCGTCGAGGAGACCTGCCCCGGCGCCTGCCCGCCGTCGAGGAAGACGGGCACCACGGAGCCGAGCTGCGTGTACGCCTCCTGGACGGTGACGGCCGCCGGGCGGCCGGTCAGGTTGGCGCTCGAGACGGCGAGCGGCCCGGTGCGGCGCAGCACCGCCAGGGCGACGGGGTGATCGGGCACGCGCAGCGCGACGGTGCCGTGCGTCTCGCCCAGGTCCCACGCCAGCGAGGGCTGCGCGCGGAGGATCAGGGTCAGGCCGCCGGGCCAGAACGCCTCGGCGAGCTTCCGGGCGCCGTCGGGGATGTCGGTGGCGAGGCCGTCGAGGGTGCGCACATCCGGGATGAGCACCGGTGGGGGCGCTTGCCGCCCGCGGCCCTTGGCGTCGAGCAGTGCCTGCACGGCCTCGGGGGTGAAAGCGTCGGCGCCCACGCCGTACACGGTGTCGGTGGGCATCACGATGAGCTCGCCACGCGAGATGGTGTGCACTGCCTCGTCGATGGCAGGTCCCCAGGTGCTGGGGTCGGTCGCGTCCTTGATGCGGATCAGACTCACGGCTGCGAGTCTCCCACGCCGACGGACCCCTCCACACCGCCATCGGCGCGTCTGCGGGCCAGGACCATGCGCGCGCGGCCCGTCAGGTCCACGTCGGTGCGGATGTCGTCGAAGGCGCCCGTCGCGGTGACCAGGGCCCGGGCGGCGGCGTCCTGCACCTCGGCGTGCTCCATGACGAACAGCCCGCCGGGACGCAGCAGGCGCACCGCCGCGGCGGTGATCCCGCGCGGCACCTCCAGGCCGTCGGCGCCGAGCCCGTACAGGGCCACCGCCGGGTCGTGCTCCGCGACCTCGGGATCCACCGGCACCGCACCCGGCGGCACATACGGCGGGTTCGAGACGACGACGTCCACCGTGCCGTCGAGCTCGCGCAGCGCCGTCCGGGCGTCGCCGCGCAGCAGCCGGACTGCGGGCGCGACGGCCGCCACGTTGCGGGCCGCCCAGGCGTGCGCGGCGGCGTCGAGCTCCACGGCGTGCACCTCGGCGCCGGGCGCCTCATGGGCCACGGCCAGCGCGATGGCGCCCGAGCCGGTGCACAGGTCGACGACGCGGGCCCCGTCACCGCCGGCCAGCAGCGCCAGCGCCTCGGCGACGGCGTGCTCGGCCACCTGCTCCGTCTCCGGGCGCGGGACGAACACCCCGGGCCCGACAGCGAGCTCGAGCCCGCGGAACGCCGCCGTGCCGACCAGGTGCTGCAGTGGCTCGCGCGCGGCCCGCCGTGTGACCAGCTCCGCGAGGCCCTGCGGTGCGCGTCGGCCGAGGATGGCGGCGGACTGCACCTCGCCGCGGCTCATCGCCCGGCCGGCCTCCAGGCCCATCAGATGCGCGGCCAGCAGCTCGGCGTCGACCCGGGGGCTCGGCACGCCCGCGGCGGCCAGCAGCCGCTCGGCCTCACGCAGCGCGTCGGGCAGCGCGTCCGGCAGTGGCTCCATCGTCAGTGCCCCGCGGCCTCGAGGCGCGCCGCCTCGTCGGCCTCGATCGCCGAGCGGACCACAGGGTCCAAGTCGCCGTCGAGCACCGCGTCGAGGTTGTAGGCCTTGTAGCCGGTGCGGTGGTCGGCGATACGGTTCTCGGGGTAGTTGTACGTGCGGATCCGCTCGGAGCGGTCCACGGTGCGCACCTGCGAGCGGCGCGCCTCGCTGGCCGCGGCGGCCGCCTCCTCCTGCTGCGCGGCGAGCAGCCGGGCGCGCAGCACCCGCATCGCCTGCTCGCGGTTCTGCAGCTGCGACTTCTCGTTCTGCATCGAGACGACGATGCCCGTGGGCACATGCGTGATCCGCACCGCGGAGTCGGTGGTGTTCACGGACTGGCCGCCTGGGCCCGACGAGCGGAACACGTCGATGCGCAGGTCGTTCGGGTCGATCGCGACCTCGCCGGCGTCCTCCGCCTCAGGCAGCACCAGCACGCCCGCCGCCGAGGTGTGGATGCGCCCCTGCGACTCGGTGACGGGCACACGCTGCACGCGGTGCACCCCGCCCTCGTACTTCAGGCTCGCCCACACGCCCTGCGCCGGGTCGGTGACACCGCGCGACTTCACGGCGACCTGCACGTCCTTGTAGCCGCCCAGGCCGGACTCGGTGCTCTCGATGACCTCGGTGCGCCAGCCGCGCCGTTCCGCGTAGCGCAAGTACATGCGCAGCAGGTCGCCGGCGAACAGCGCGGACTCCTCGCCGCCCTCCCCCGCCTTGATCTCCAGGATCACGTCGCGGACGTCGTCCGGGTCGCGCGGGATGAGCACGCGGCGCAGCCGCTCGGCGGCGGCGTCGGCGGCGGCCTGCAGCTCGGGAAGCTCGGCGGCGAACGCGTCGTCGACCTCCGCGAGCTCGGTGGCGTCGGCCAAGTCGTCGGCGGCAGACCGCCATGCCTTGTACGCGGCCACGACCTGGCCGAGCTCGGCGTACCTGCGGCCCAGCGTCCGGGCGCGGCCCGCGTCGGCGTGCACATCCGGGTCGGCCAACTGCCGCTCGATCTGCGCGTGCTCCTCGAGAAGGGTCTCAGCGGCCCCGAACTGCTCAGTCATCGCCGGTCTCCTCGTGTCCGTCCAGCCCTCGGGCCCACCGGTCGGCAGGCACGACAACGCCGGTGGGACAGGACTCGTCGTGACGAGAACTGTCCCACCGGCGCAGGAGGACTAGTTGGCCTTCTTGCCGTAACGCGCCTCGAAGCGGGCGACGCGGCCGCCGGTGTCGAGGATCTTCTGCTTGCCCGTGTAGAACGGGTGGCAGGCGCTGCACACGTCGGCGCGGATCTGGCCGGACGTCTCGGTCGAGCGCGTCGTGAACGTGTTGCCGCACGTGCAGGTCACGGTCGTGACCACGTACGCGGGGTGGATGTCAGACTTCACAGGGATTCTCCTTGACTGGGATGCCTCCGGGTCGGCAAGCGCATGTGCGCCCCCGTGAACCGCAGACCGAGGGGTCATTCTGCCAGAACTGGGCCGAGGTCAGAAATCTTCCCCCCTGCCTGCGCGAGCGCTGGCCGCCAGACGCGGCAGCACCCGGGGGCCGAGGCTCCCGGGTGCTGCTCACGGTTCAGCTCACGTGTCGTTCGGGCCGCCCATGCCGGGCGTCGTCTTCTGCACCTGAAGCAGGAACTCGACGTTCGACTTGGTCTCGCGCAGCTTGCCGAGCAGCAGCTCGATGGCCTGCTGCTGGTCGAGGGCGCCCATGACGCGGCGGAGCTTCCAGACGATCTTGAGCTCGTCCGGCGACATGAGGATCTCCTCGCGGCGCGTGCCCGAGGCGTTGACGTCCACCGCCGGGAAGATGCGCTTGTCCGCGAGCGAGCGGGTGAGCCGGAGCTCCATGTTCCCGGTGCCCTTGAACTCCTCGAAGATGACCTCGTCCATCTTGGACCCGGTCTCCACGAGCGCCGAGGCGAGGATCGTGAGCGACCCGCCGTGCTCGATGTTGCGCGCGGCGCCGAAGAACCGCTTGGGCGGGTACAGCGCCGAGGCGTCGACACCACCCGAGAGGATGCGCCCCGAGGCGGGGGCCGCGAGGTTGTAGGCCCGCGACAGGCGGGTCAGCGAGTCGAGCAGCACGACGACGTCCTGGCCCAGCTCGACCAGGCGCTTGGCGCGCTCGATCGCGAGCTCGGCGACGATCGTGTGGTCGGACGCGGGGCGGTCGAACGTCGAGGCGATGACCTCGCCCTTGACCGTCCGCTCCATGTCGGTGACCTCTTCAGGCCGCTCGTCCACGAGCACCACCATGAGGTGGACCTCAGGGTTGTTGGTCGTGATGGCGTTGGCGATCTGCTGCATGATGATCGTCTTGCCGGCCTTCGGCGGCGAGACGATGAGGCCACGCTGGCCCTTGCCGATCGGCGCGACGATGTCGATGACGCGCGGGGTGACCTGGCTCGGGTCGTGCTCGAGGCGCAGGCGCTCCTGCGGGTACAGCGGCGTGAGCTTGGAGAAGTCGGGGCGCTGGCGCGCCTCCTCGGGCGACATGCCGTTGACGGTGTCCAGGCGGACCAGCGCGTTGAACTTCGAGCGCGCGCTGTTGCCCTGCGGCTGCGGGTCGCCCTCACGCGGCTGGCGGACGGCGCCGGTGATCGCGTCACCGCGGCGCAGGCCGGCCTTCTTCACCTGGCCGAGCGACACGTACACGTCGTTGGCGCCCGGCAGGTAGCCGCTGGTGCGCACGAACGCGTAGCTGTCGAGGATGTCGAGGATGCCCGCGACGGGAAGCAGCACGTCGTCCGCGCTGACCTCGACCTCTTCGTAGCCGGCGAGGTCGCCGCCGGGGCCACGGCCGCCACGCGTGCGGCCCTTGTTGCGGTCGCGGTCGCGGTAACGGTCACGCGAGCGGCGACGGCGGCCGCCGCGCTCGTCGTCGTCGTGCGGGCCGTGGTCGCGCTGGGCGCCGTTCGGGTTCTGGGCGTCGCGCGGCTGGCCGTCACGCTGCTGGCCGTCACGCTGGCCCTCGCGCTGGCCGTCACGCTGCTGGCCGTCACGCTGCTGGCCGTCGCGCTGCTGCCGCTGGCCGCCGTCACGGTGCTGCCCGGCCTGCTCGGCGCGCTCGGCGCCGCGCTGGCGGCCGCCATCGGACTGCTCGATGGGCTCGTGGTGCGGCGCGGCGTCCACGGACACCTCCGCGGCCTCGACGCGCGGGGCGCCGGCGCCGCGGCCCGAGCGGCGGGAGCGACGCTCGCCGGTCACGGAGCCCACCGCGTCTGCGGCGCGGGCGGCGCGATCGTCCCGCGTCTCGCCGGCGGCGATGCGCTGGTCCAGGGTGCGCTCGACAGCCTGCAGCTCGGCGGCGATGTCCGGGCGGCGGGCGGGGGCGTCGGCGGAGTCGACGGCCCGCGGGGCCCGCACGCTCTCGACGTCGATACGCACCTCGGGCACGGCCGGGGCGGACTCGGCGGGCTCGGCGCGACGCGGCGCGGACTTCGGCGCGGACTTCGGCGCGGAGCCGGCGCGCTTGGCCTTGATGGCCTCGACGAGATCGCTCTTGCGCATCTTCGACGTGCCGGTGACCCCGAGCTCGGAGGCGAGGGCCTGGAGCTGGGGCAGGCGCAGTGCGGAGATCGCGCCCGTGGTGCTGGGTCCGTCGGAGTTCTTGCTCACGGCGGCCTCGATGGTGTCAGTCACGAAGGACCCTTCCCCCTCGTCGGTGGCGGCGCCCCTGGCGCGGCCTACGCCCGGCCGTTGCGGCCGGATCAGTGTGGAGATGCAGCACGTGCGTACGACGACGTCTGAGCACGTGGGCTGGATCGTTCCCGGGCTCGTCAACTCTCAACAGAGTTGTGCGGCTGAACGCGCGTGGCATGGCCATGACGTGAAGGCACGAGGCCGGGGAACACGATCATCGTAACACCGCGCCGAAGTCCGAAGACAGGACCACGACTGTTCACCCGAAGGGCTGAACGAGCCCGTCGCTCAGGCGCCCGACCAGGTCCGCGCGCCGTCAGAATCGACCCCCGGTCGGAGCATCCGCCATGCGCCCGCGCGCGTGGAGATCGCCCCGGCGAGCGCCTCGTCGGCGTCCGTGCCCTCCCCCGATCGGCGGGTCAGCGCCAACACCGTCGGCCCCGCCCCGGACACCACAGCCGCGACCCCGCTGGAGCGCAGCTCGTCGACCAGCGCGAGCGACTCGGGCATGACCTCACGGCGGTGCTCCTGGTGCAGGCGGTCCTCCGTGGCCGGCAGCAGCAGGTCGGGGCGGCGGCTCAGCGCCTCCACGAGCAGCGCCGCGCGACCGGCCTGGAACGCCGCGTCCCGGTGCGGCACCGCCGCGGGCAGGACGCTGCGCGCGTGCTGGGTGGACAGCCGCGCGTCGGGCACCAGGACCACGGGGACGATGTCGGGGTGCACCGGGAACGGCGCGGCATGGGCCTGGCGGGCGCCGTCGGCGCCCTCGATCCAGGCGATCGTCGCGTCGCCCAGCAGCGCGGGGGCCGCGTTGTCCGGGTGGCCCTCGAGCCGGGTGGCCAGGGCCAGCACGGTGTCGTCGTCCAGCGCCGCGGGGTCGGCCAGCAGGGCGCGCGCGAGCAGCAGCCCGCCCACGGCGGCCGCCGCCGAGGAGCCGAGGCCCCGGCCGTGCGGGATGCGGTTCACGCAGGTCAGCGCCAGCCCGGGCTGCTCGGCGCCCACGTGGTCCAGAGCCAGGCGCAGCGCGCGCAGCACCAGGTGGCTCTCGCCATCGGGCACCTCGCCGGCGCCCTCCCCGGTGACTTGCACCCGCACGCCCGCGGGCTGCACCCGCACCTCGAGGTCGTCGTGCAGCGCAAGCGCCAGCCCGAGCGAGTCGAAGCCGGGGCCGAGGTTCGCGCTGGTCGCCGGGACGCGCGCCCGCGCCCGGTCGTGGCCGAGGATCACGGGGCTGCTCAGCCGAGCTCGAGCGCGTCGGCGATCGACATGACGTCGGCCGACACCCGCTGCGGAGTCACGTCGGAGCCGTCGGCGTTGCGCAGCGCCCACTGCGGGTCCTTGAGGCCGTGCCCGGTCACCGTCACCACGATGCGCGCGCCAGCGGGAACACGGCCCTGCTCCGCGAGCATGAGGATGCCGGCCACCCCCGACGCCGAGGCGGGCTCGACGAAGACGCCGACCTCGCTCGACAGGATGCGGTGCGCCGCGAGGATCTGCTCGTCGGTGACGGCCTCGATGAGCCCGCCCGAGGCGTCCCGCGCCTGCTCGGCCTGCTCCCACGAGGCCGGGTTGCCGATCCGGATGGCCGTCGCGATGGTCTCGGGATGCGTGATGGGGTGGCCCGCGACGATCGGCGCGGAGCCCGCCGCCTGGAAGCCCCACATCGCCGGGGTGCGCGTGGCGACGGCGGGCAGGTCGCTGCCGGCGTCCAGGCCCGCGTACTCGCGGAAGCCCTTCCAGTACGCGGTGATGTTGCCCGCGTTGCCCACCGGCAGCGCGTGGATGTCCGGGGCGTCGCCCAGCGCGTCGACGATCTCGAAGGCGCCGGTCTTCTGGCCCTCGATGCGGTCGGGGTTGACGGAGTTCACGAGCTCCACCGGGTACACCTCGGCGAGCTTGCGCGCGGCCACCAGGCAGTCGTCGAAGTTGCCGTCGACCTGCAGCAGCTTGGCGCCGTGCGCGATGGCCTGGCTGAGCTTGCCCATCGCGATCTTGCCGTCCGGCACGAGCACCACGCAGAGCATGCCCGCAGCCGTGGCGTACGCGGCGGCCGAGGCGGACGTGTTGCCCGTCGAGGCGCACACCACGGCCTTGGCGCCGCGGCCCGCGGCCGACGAGATCGCCGTGGTCATCCCGCGGTCCTTGAAGGAGCCCGTGGGGTTCATGCCCTCGACCTTGACGAACACCTCGGCGCCCGTGCGCTCGGAGAGGGCCGGCGCGGCCACGAGCGGCGTGCCGCCCTCCCCGAGGGTCACCACCCGCTCCTTGAGGTGGGCGGGCAGGCGGTCGGCGTACTCGGCGATGATCCCTCGCCACTGGTGTGCCATCGGGCTCAGGCTCCTTCGACTCGCAGCACGGAGATGACCCGACGCACCGCGTCGAGGTCGGCGACCGCCGCCACTGTGGCGGACAGCGCCTCCTCCGACGCCTGGTGCGTCGTGAGGATCAGGCGGGCGAACCCGACTCCGTCGGGGCCCAGCGGGGCCGGCGCCTGCCGCATCGCCTCGATCGAGACGCCATGGGTGGCGAAGACCGCCGCGACCGTGGCCAGCACGCCCGGCCGGTCGTCCACGTCGATGCGGACCTGGTACCGGGTGCGCGCCGCCGAGGCGGGCAGCACCGGCAGCGCCGCGTACGACGACTCCACGGGGCCCTTGCCCCCGAGCACCCGGTGGCGGGCCACCGAGACCACGTCGCCGAGCACCGCCGAAGCGGTGGGCGCCCCACCGGCGCCGCGGCCGTAGAACATGAGCTCGCCGGCGGCCTCCGCCTCGACGAACACCGCGTTGTAGGCGCCGCGCACCCCGGCCAGCGGGTGGGTCAGGGGCACCAGCGCGGGGTGCACCCGCACCTGCACGCCCTGGTCGCTGCGCTCGGCGATGGCCAGCAGCTTGATCGCGTAGCCCGTCCGCTCGGCCCAGACCACGTCGTCGGCCGTGATCCCGCTGATGCCCTCGCGGTCGACGTCGTCGATCGAGACGCGGGTGTGGAAGGCCAGCGAGGCGAGGATCGCGGCCTTGGCCGCGGCGTCGTACCCCTCGACGTCGGCCGTCGGGTCCGCCTCCGCGTAGCCCAGCGCCTGCGCCTCCTTGACGGCGGCGTCCAGGTCGAGGCCCTCGGTGGACATCTTGTCCAGCACGTAGTTGGTGGTGCCGTTGACGATGCCGAGCACGCGCTGCACCCGGTCCCCCACGAGCGACTCGCGGACGGGGCGGACGATCGGGATGGCGCCTGCGACGGCGGCCTCGAAGTACAGGTCCACGCCGGCGGCGTCGGCGGCCGCGTACAGCGTGGGGCCGTCCTGGGCGAGCAGCGCCTTGTTCGCGGTGACCACCGCGGCGCCGTGCTCGATGGCGCGCAGCAGCAGCGTGCGGGCGGGCTCGATGCCGCCCATCACCTCCACGACCACGTCGGCGCGCTCGACGAGGCCCTCGGCGTCTTCCGTGAGCAGCGCGCGGTCCACCACGGGGTCGCGCTCGATGGACGTGTCGCGCACCGCGATGCCCACCAGCTCGAGCGAGGCGCCCACGCGGGCCGCGAGGTCGCTCGCCTGCGTCGTGAGGAGCCGTACGACCTCGGTGCCGACGACTCCGCAGCCGAGGACGGCGACGCGCAGCGTTCGGCCCGTCTCGGTGGACGTCGACGTCGACGCGGCGGAATCGGGTCGGGGCTGCTCGGGCACTGCCACGGTTGGGCGCCTCCTTCGGGGGCCGGTCCAGGACCGGAGGGTCAGAAGCGAGCGAGTTCGTCGCTCGGCGACCTCAGGGTAGTGCGCCGCCACCAGCACCCGGATGCGGGTCCGGGTGCTGGGCGCGGCGGCCCGTGGAGCACGTCAGCCCCGCTCGAGTCAGCCCAGGTCGAGCGCGAGCAGGTCGTCCTCGGTCTCGCGCCGCACGATCACCCGTGCCGCGCCGTCGCGCACCGCCACCACGGGCGGGCGCGGCACGTGGTTGTAGTTCGAGGCCATCGACCGCCCGTAGGCGCCCGTGGCGGGCACGGCCAGGAGGTCGCCGGCGCGCACGTCGGCCGGCAGGCGCACCTCGTGCACCACGATGTCGCCGCTCTCGCAGTGCTTGCCGACCACGCGCGCGAGCACCGGGGCCTCGTCGCCCACACGCGAGGCGAGCTCGGCGTGGTACTGCGCGCCGTACAGCGCGGGCCGCAGGTTGTCGCTCATCCCGCCGTCCACCGACACGTAGCGCCGGGTGAACGGCTCGGGCCCGTCGCCCACCGTCACGTCCTTGACGGTGCCGACCGTGTACAGCGTGAGCGTGCTGGGGCCGACGACCGCGCGGCCCGGCTCGATCGAGATCCGCGGCAGCGGCGTGCCGTGCTCGACGCAGGCCCCCTGGACGGCCGAGGCGACGTCCTTCGCGAGCCGCGCGGGGTCCAGCGGCACGTCCTGCGGAAGGTAGGCGATGCCGAAGCCGCCGCCCAGGTCCACCTCGGGCGCCAGGACGCCGGTCTGCGCGGCGAGCTCCGCGCGCAGGCCCATGACCTTGTGCGCGGCGACCTCGAACCCGGACGGGTCCAGGATCTGCGAGCCGATGTGCGAGTGGATGCCCAGCAGGCGCAGCTCGGGGTGGTCGAGCACCAGGCGCAGCGCGGTGAGCGCGGGGCTCGGGGCGCCGTCGTGGGCCGCGGCCATCGACAGGCCGAACTTCTGGTCCTCATGCGCCGTGGAGATGTACTCGTGGCCGCCCGCGTGCACGCCGGTGGTCACCCGCACCATCACGGGCGCCGGCTCGCCGCCCCGGGCGCGCACGGCCGCGGCGACCCGCTCCACCTCGCCGAGGGAGTCGATGATGATCCGCCCGACCCCTGCCTCCAGGGCGCGGTCGATCTCCGCGTCGGACTTGTTGTTGCCGTGCAGCCCGATGTCCGCGCCGGGGATCCCGGCGCGCAGGGCCACCGCGAGCTCGCCGCCGGTGGCGGTGTCGACCCGCAGGCCCTCCTCATGCGCCCACCGTGCGACCGCCACGGACAGGAACGCCTTGCCGGCGTAGTAGACGTCGACGCCTGTGCCGATCGAGGCGAACGCGTGCTCGAAGGCCTCGCGGTAGGCGCGGGCCCGGTGGCGGAAGTCGGCCTCGTCGAGCACGTAGGCGGGCGTGCCGTGCTCCGCGGCCAGGGCGCGCAGGTCCAGGCCCGCCACGCTGAGCGCGCCGTCGGGGGTGCGCGCGGCGCCGCTGGACCAGGGCTGCCCCAGGGCGGTCCCGGCCGCGGCGGCGGGCGTGGTCACATCCGCTCCGGGGCGCTCACACCCAGCAGGTCCAGGCCGTTGGCGAGCACCTGGCGCGTCGCGTCGTTGAGCCACAGGCGCGTGCGGTGCACGTCCGTGACCTCCTCGTCGCCGAAGGGCGTGACGCGGCGCTGGTCGTACCACTTGTGGTAGCTGCCCGCGAGCTCCTCGAGGTAGCGGGCCACGCGGTGCGGCTCACGCAGCTCGGCGGCCTGGGCGATGATGCGCGGGAACTCCGCGAGCGAGCCGAGCAGCACCGTCTCGGACGGGTGGTCGAGCAGCGCGGCGTCGAAGCCGTCCTCGCGCCGCACCCCGGAGTCGGCGGCGTTGCGCGCCACGTTGACGGTGCGGGCGTGCGCGTACTGCACGTAGTAGACGGGGTTGTCGTTCGTGGCGCTGACCAGCAGGTCCAGGTCGATGTCCAGGCTGGAGTTGGCGGCCGAGCGGGCCAGGGAGTAGCGGGCGGCGTCGACGCCGACCGCGTCCACCAGGTCGTCGATGGTGACGATGGTGCCCGCGCGCTTGGACATGCGCACCGGCTCGCCGTTGCGCATCAGGTTGACCATCTGGCCGATGAGGATCTCCAGGTTGACCCACGGGGTGTCCCCGAAGGCCGCGACCATCGCCATCATGCGGCCGATGTACCCGTGGTGGTCCGCGCCGAGCATGATGATGGCCCGGTCGAAGCCGCGCTCGCGCTTGTCCAGGTAGTACGCGAGGTCGCCGGAGATGTAGGCGCCCTCGCCGTCTGACTTGATGATGACGCGGTCCTTGTCGTCACCGAAGTCCGTGGTCCGCAGCCACAGCGCGCCGTCGGCCTCGAAGATGTGGCCGAGCTCGCGCAGCCGCTCGACGGCGCGGTCCACGGCGCCGGACTCGTGCAGCGAGTCCTCGTGGAAGTACACGTCGAAGTCGACGCGGAAGTCGTGCAGCTTGGCCTTGATCTCGCCGAACATGAGCTCGACGCCGCGGCTGCGGAAGACCTCCTGCGCCTCGGGTTCGGGCAGCGTGCGCGGGTCCGGGTCGCCGGCGGCGATCGCCTGCGCGATGACGGCGTCGGCGATGTCGCCGATGTACTGCCCGCCGTAGCCGTCCTCGGGTGCGGGCCGGCCGAGCGCGCGGGCAAGCAGCGACTGCGCGAACCTGTCGATCTGCGAGCCGTGGTCGTTGAAGTAGTACTCGCGGGTCACGTCCGCGCCCGCGGCCTGCAGCACCCGGGCCAGGCTGTCGCCCACGGCCGCCCAGCGCACCCCGCCGATGTGGATGGGGCCCGTCGGGTTCGCGGAGACGAACTCGAGGTTGATCTTCTCGCCCGCGAGCGCCTCGGAGCGCCCGTAGGCCGGTCCGGCGTCGACGATGCCGCGCGCGAGCTCGCCAGCGGCAGCGGTGTCGAGGGTGATGTTGAGGAAGCCGGGGCCCGCGACGTCGACCTTCGCGACGCCAGGCGCGGCCTTGAGGCGCGTGGCCAGCTCCTCCGCGAACGCGCGCGGGCTCGTGCCGGCCTTCTTGCCGAGCTGCATCGCGACGTTCGTCGCCCAGTCGCCGTGCTCGCGCTGCCGGGGTCGCTCCACGTGGACGGTGGTGGGGATGTCGGCGGGGTCGAGGGCGAAGGCGCCGTCGGCGACCGCCGCCACGAGGGCGTCACGGAGGGCAGCAGAGAGCTCAGCAGGGGTCACGACACCAGGGTAGCGAGGCCTGCCTGGTGCCCCGCACGGATATCCGCCGCACGCGATGCCGTCTTTGCCGTCATGTGTCCCCCGCCTCACGTGGCCGGACCTGCGCAGACATGGGACGTTGGTCTGGCGGCCGACGGTGTCGGCGGTGTTGACTGCTCCGACCACGTGCCGACAATGACGTCCGCACAGCGGTCGCCCCGGCCTGGGCGACGATGAGGGAGGACTCCACACATGCGGCGACGCACTGGACTGATCGACACCGCCGTCGATGGGATCCGCGAGCGCATCACCTCGGGACGGTGGCCCGTCGGCACCCGCATCCCGCCTGAGCCGGCGCTCGCCGAGCTGCTGGGCGTGGGGCGCAACACGGTGCGCGAGGCGGTGCAGTCGCTCGTGCACGCGGGGCTCCTGGCCCGCCGCCAGGGCTCCGGCACGTACGTGCTGTCCACGTCCGAGCTGGCCGTCACCATGGGCCGCCAGATCGCCGACGCGCACCAGCGCGATGTGGTGGAGGTCCGGCGCAGCCTGGAGGTGGAGGCCGCCCGGCTCGCCGCCCGCCGCCGCACCACGGCCGACGTCGCCGCCCTCGAGCAGCTCCGCGACCAGCGGGCCACCGCCTACTCGCTGGGCGACCTGGACGCGATGGTGGCCTCCGACCTGGCCCTGCACCTCGCGATCGCGCGCGCCGCGCACAACCCGGTGCTGCTCTCGCTCTACGAGAGCCTGCTCGACGCGATCACCGAGAACATCCGCTTCAACTTCGAGCGCCCCGTCGACGACGACCCCGGCCACGACGACCTCGTCGCGGCCATCACCGACGGCGACGACGTCGCGGCGATGACCGAGGTCGACACCTACCTCTCGCGTCTGATCGACGTGTCCTGAGCACATCGGTTGGCGGCCGAGGCCCTGGTTGCTGGTAGTCTCGGGACCTGCGCCAGCAACATGCGCACGCCCGCGTAGCTCAGTGGATAGAGCGTCTGCCTCCGGAGCAGAAGGTCGAAGGTTCGAGTCCTTTCGCGGGCACCACAGGAAGGCCCGGCCCCTCGGGGGTCGGGCCTTCTTCATGCCTGCCGCGCCCTCGGGCCGCGACCCTCGACCCGCGGCGCCCTCCCCCGCTATGTTGCGGCGCATGAGCGCGATCCGCCGCCGCGTCGCCACCCAGGCCTGTGCTGTCGTCGTGCTGTGCTCGGCCGCGTGCGCGTCAGGGCAGGCAGCCGGCGCGGGGCCCACGGAGGAGTCCTCACCCTTGCCAGGCCAGGCCGCCGAGTGCCCGGAGGAGCCGGTGGACCCGGTCGGCCCCGAGCATGCGGCCGAGTGTGTGTACCGGGCCTGGATCACGGATGACGAGGCGTTGGAGCGGGCGTACGGCGCCGAGGGGGTGACCGACGTGCTGCCGACCGTCATGGATGAGCCGGTGATGACGTTCAACGGTTGCGCGGAGGGCAGCGGGACGGTGCTGACAGGCCTCGTCTGCACGTGGACCGGTGTGAACATCCAGCCCGACGTGACCCTGGAGATGGCGCTCACCGGCAGTCCGGCCGAGGGGTTCCGCGTCGCCGAGATCCACGCCGTGACCGACGGTGTGGCCCCCTGACACCTCTGACACCTTCTGACACGGCGCTCCGGCGGCTGGAGCGCGCAGCGCGCCCTGCCTGCTGGCGCCGGCTGTCGGATGCGCGGGCTCGATGAGAATCGCTTCACACTCCCCCGTCGGCCGTGATCCTCCTGTTACTTTCGGCGAGCCGCTGGGAAAGCCCTTGCCTGACCGACAGCCCCGCCGGCGACGTCCACCGAGCACAGGCGCTCGGCCACGCTGGACAGGAGCCCCGATGGACACGAGCACCCCGCCCCGCACGTCCCGCGCGCAGATCCGCCGCCGTGTGCGGCAGGCCCGCCAGGCACGCCGCCTGCGGCGCGGCAGGGTCACCGCGATGCTCGCCGCCGTGTCGCTCGCCCTCGTGGGAGCGACAGTGGCCGGCGCCACGCTCGCGAGCGCGGCCGTGCGATGCGCCGTCGACTTCACGACCACAGCGCAGTGGAACACCGGCCACACCGGCGCCGCCGTCATCCACAACACCGGCGACCGCGTGGACGGCTGGACCCTGACCTGGAGGTTCGCCTCGGGTGAGCGGCTCACCCAGGGATGGCTCGGCGACTTCACGGCCAACGGCGCGCAGGTGACAGTGACGCAGCCGGCATGGTCGCGCGTCATCGAGGCCGGCGGCACAGCCACCATCGGCTGGAACGCCACGCACACCGGCGTCGTGTCCACCCCCGTCGACGTGCGGCTCAACGGGGTGGCCTGCACCGTCAACGGCGTCGCGCCCGGCACGACGAC
>NZ_JAUDBQ010000022.1 GCF_030372105.1 Cellulomonas cellasea
TTCACCCCGTGCCCCCGCCCTCCACCGGCGGCGCCTGGCACGTGACCTGGCACGGTGTGCGCACCGTCG
Organism: Cellulomonas cellasea; assembly: GCF_030372105.1. Taxonomy (GTDB): domain Bacteria; phylum Actinomycetota; class Actinomycetes; order Actinomycetales; family Cellulomonadaceae; genus Cellulomonas_A; species Cellulomonas_A cellasea_A. The sequence continues at coordinate 70 of NZ_JAUDBQ010000022.1, forward strand.
CCGCCCTCGAACTGCGCCAGCGGGTGCGCTCCACCCGGTGGATCGTGGCCCTCGTCGTCTGGTTCGTCGTGGTCGGCGGGCTCACCCTGCTCAACTCCGGGGCGATCAACGCGCTGTCCGGCAGCGCGGGCGCCTCCGCATCCCGCGGGCCGCTGCTGTTCTCCTCCGTGCTGATGCTCGTGCTCGGCCTCGGGCTGCTGGTGACGCCCACGCTGAGCTCCACCTCGATCAACGGCGACCGCAACGCGGGCACCCTGGCCACCCTCCAGGTCACCCTGCTCAGCCCCGCGGAGATCGTGCTCGGCAAGCTGCTCGCCGCGTGGGCCGCCTCGCTGGCCTTCCTCGTCGCAAGCCTGCCCTTCCTGCTGGTCGGCGTGCTGATGGGCGGCACCCCGGTGCTGTCCTTCGTCGTCGCCGTGCTGCTCACCGCGGTGCTGCTCGCCTGCGTGTGCGCGATCGGCGTCGGCTGGTCCGCCGTCGTGGCGCGCACCGCCGGCTCCACCCTCCTGACGTTCCTCACGATCGCCGCGACCACGCTCATCGCGCCGCTCGTCTTCGTGCTGACGTTGGGCACGGGCATGGTGTCCCAGACCGCGGAAGTCCGAACGTGGTCCAACGTCCCCAGCGATGACATGACGTCCGGCGCCCCCGAGTGCGCCTGGGAGACCCGGACCACCACCCAGCTGCACACCGAGCGGACCTGGTGGCTGCTCGCCGCGAACCCGCTGGTCATCGTGGCCGACGGGGCCGGCAGCGGGCGGGACGCCGGGTGGTACACCTCGACCTTCGACCCGCTCAGTGGGATCCGGCTCGGAGTCCGCGAGCTGCGCGCGGGCCCGGCCGCCGAGGAGAACCAGTGCCACAACTACGACGATTGGACGCTCGTCACCGACTCGCCAGTCGCCGAACGCGACCCCCAGAAGTCGCCCGTGTGGCCGTGGGGGCTCGGGGTGAACCTGCTGCTCGGCGCCGCTGGCGTGGTCATGGCGGTGCGTCGCCTGCGCGTCCCGCAGCAGACGCTGGCGCGCGGCACCCGGGTCGCGTGACCGCTGTGCCGTGACCGCTGGGCCGTGACCCCGCGGGGCCGGCCAGCAGGAGGTCAGGGCTGCAGCGCGTCGTACTCCGCCTCGGCGGCCACGTCGTCGTCCACGTCCAGGCGCAGATGGCCCAGCAGCACCTGCAGCACGCGCAGCACGCTCGACGCGCGCTCGCCCCAGCTCGACAGGTAGGAGAACTGCCACCACCACAGCGCCTCGAGCTCATGCCCGGACTCGTAGTGCCGCAGCCCTTGGAGCAGCGCCCCGGCGATGGCCACGAGGTCCCCGGACACCGTGGACGCCGTGACCTCGGCGCCCAGCAGCGGGTCCACGACCTCGGCGTACTCGTCGATGCCCTGCAGGATCTCCGCCAGCGCGGAGCGCAACGGGTCCACATCCGGGTCGGGGCCCACATCCGGCTCGAACCGCTCCGGGGGCACCACGTCCACGATCGCGCCCGCACGGGCGCCCGCGGCCAGCAGGTCAGAGACGGCGAGCAGCAGCAATGGGATCGACGAGTCCGGGCCCGTCCCCGCGCCCACCTCCGTCACCGTGGTGAGGAAGCTGCGGGTCTCCTCCGCGATCGTGTGCGCGACCTCGAGCAGGTCTGCGACCTCCGCGTCTCCCCCGTCACCCGGGAAATCGAGCTCTGCCATCGCCCTCACGCTCCCTACGTCTTCCCGTTGCGGTGTGCTGTGCTCTGCCTGCTACGCGCTGATCCGGCGACGGCCCTCGAACGCCCGGCCCAGCGTCACCTCGTCGGCGTACTCCAGGTCGCCGCCCACCGGGAGGCCCGAGGCCAAGCGGCTGACGGTGAGGCCCATCGGCACGAGCATCCGGGCCAGGTACGTCGCCGTCGCCTCGCCCTCGACGTTCGGGTCCATCGCCAAGATGACCTCGGTGACGACGCCGTCCTGCAGGCGCATCAACAGCTCCTTGATGCGCAGGTCGTCCGGGCCCACCCCCGCGATCGGGTTGATGGCGCCGCCGAGCACGTGGTACCTGCCGCGGAACTCCCGGGTGCGCTCCACCGCGACGACGTCCTTCGGCTCCTCGACGACGCACAGCACGGCCGTCGAGCGGCGCGGGTCGCGGCACACGCGGCACTGCGGCTCCTGCGACACGTTCCCGCAGACCTCGCAGAACTGCACGCGCGCCTTCACCTCGGTGAGCGCGTCGACGAGTCGCCGCACGTCAGAGGGGTCAGCGGCCAACACGTGGAACGCGATGCGCTGGGCACTCTTGGGACCGACGCCGGGCAACCGCCCGAGCTCGTCGATCAGGTCCTGGACCGCGCCTTCATACACCCGGCCAGCCTACGGTGCCAGGCCTGGGAGCCGCGTCGGACGCCCCGGGCGACGCCCACGAACATCCGACGCCGGCTCCGCCTGCTCACACCGAGGCGTCAGGCCATCCCGTTGTCGATCTGCTCGTCGATGACCACGCCGCCGAGCATCTGGGCGACCAGCGGGGCGCCGTTGAGCCCCGACGATGCCAGGTCCGGGTCGTCCGGCGAGGGCGAGTCCTCTTCCATCGGGGCCCTGCGTCCGCCGAGGCTGGCGGCATGCGCCCGCGCGCCGGCCTCCCGGGCGCTGAGCGCCTGTCCCTGCGGCGCGGAACGCTGCGGCGCCGACGACTGCGGGGACGCCCACGGGTCGTCGCTGTGGCCGCCACCCTGCCCGCCGCTCTGGCCGGCGCCGCGGCTGAGGCCGGGCTCGCGGGGAGCGCCAGGCTCCCCGGGGTCGTCGTCATGCGGCTCGGGCGCGCCCGGGTCGTCCTCGTCGATCCCGTGGGACACCGCCGGGCCTGACGGGCTGGCGGCGGACGGGCCACCGGTGACGCCGTGGGCCGGCCGAGGCTCGGCCACCGGGGCGGGGATGGGCGCCGGGGTGTCCCAGGACGCCGCAGCCGCCGCGGCCACCGCCGCGCCACGCTCGCTCGCAGTCTCGGAGGGGGCTCGCCCCGCCTGCTCAGGGGTCGCTGTGGAGGCGGACGACGCGGGCGCCTGCTCGGCGAGCACCGCCTCGACGCGGGCGTCGAAGCCCAACGTCTCACGCACGGCCCGCTGCACCATCTCGGCATGCGCGCCGGAACGGAAGTACGTCGCCAGCCCGGGGGCGATGAACGAGATCTTCAGGGTCGTGGCGTCGAGCTCGGCCACCTGGGCGTTCTGGGAGACGAGCACCCAGGTCGTCTTCTTGAGCCGGCTCAGCGTGTCGAGCACCTCGGGCCAGCGGCGCCGCAGCATCTCGGTGTCCGGGCCGGTGGCCGGCGCCGCGGCAGCCGGCGCAGGAGCCGGAGCTGCCGGAGCGGGCTGGGGCGCGCTCGGACGCGGGTCCGTCACGGCAGCCGGGGAGGCTGCGGGCGGTTCAGCGACAGGCGCGGGCGCCGGCGCCGTCGGGCGCTCGGCAGGCGGGCCATCCGCGCGGATCTGGCCGTCGGCAGGGCGGTGCGCATCGACCGGCTGAGCGGTGACGGGCTGGGCCTCAGCAGCAGCCTCGGTCGGCGCAGCAGTGTCCGCGGCCTGCGCGTCGGCTGCCGGAGCGACGACCGGCGTGGGTGCGGGCGCTGCCGTCGGTGCCGGTGCGGTGACTGGCGGCGCGACCGGTGCGACCGGCGCAGGCGCCGCAGCCACGGGCGCAGCCGGAACGGAGGGAGCCCCCACACCGGCGGATCCCAGCCGTTCGAGCCGGTCGAGACGTGCCGCGACGCCCGTGGTCGTGTCGTCGGCGGCGGGCAGCAGCAGGCGGGCCATCAGCAGCTCGAGGTGCAGGCGCGGCGAGGTCGCGCCCACCATCTCGGTGAGGGCCAGGTTGACCAGGTCGGCGGAGCGGGACAGCTCGGCGGCGCCCAGGTGGGCGGCTTGCGCTCGCATGCGGGTGAGCTGGTCGCCGGGGATGTCGCCCAGCGCGGCGGCAGCGGCGTCGCCGGAGGCGGCGATGACGATGAGGTCGCGCAGCCGCTCCAGCAGGTCCTCGACGAACCGGCGCGGCTCGTGGCCCGTGGAGATGACGCGCTCGACGACGCGGAACGCGCTGGCGCCGTCATTCGCGGCGATGGCGTCCACCAGGTCGTCGAGCAGCGAGGCGTGCGTGTAGCCGAGCAGGGACACGGCGCCCTCGTAGTCCAGGCCGCCCTCACCCGATCCGGCGATGAGCTGGTCGAGCACGGACAGCGCGTCGCGCACCGAGCCCGCGCCGGCGCGGACCACCAGTGGCAGCACGCCCTGGCCGACCTGCACGCCCTCGGCGGCGCACAGCTGCGCGAGGTAGTCGGAGAGCACGTCCGGCGGCACGAGCCGGAACGGGTAGTGGTGGGTGCGGGAGCGGATCGTGCCGATGACCTTGTCGGGCTCGGTCGTCGCGAAGATGAACTTGATATGCGGCGGCGGCTCTTCAACGATCTTCAGCAGCGCGTTGAAGCCCTGCGGGGAGACCATGTGGGCCTCGTCGAGGATGAAGATCTTGTACCTGTCGCGCGCGGGGGCGAAGGTGGCGCGCTCGCGCAGCTCGCGCGCGTCGTCCACGCCACCGTGGCTGGCGGCGTCGATCTCCACCACGTCGAGGCTGCCGGGGCCGCCGCGGGCGAGCTCGACGCAGGACTCGCACACCCCGCACGGGGTGTCCGTCGGGCCCTGGGCGCAGTTGAGGCAGCGCGCCAGGATCCGCGCGGACGTCGTCTTGCCGCAGCCGCGCGGGCCGGAGAACAGGTAGGCGTGGTTGGCCTGGCCGCTGCGCAGTGCCTGCCGAAGCGGTGCGGTGACGTGGTCCTGACCGATCACCTCGGCGAAGGAGTCCGGCCGGTAACGGCGGTACAGGGCTGTGGTCACGGGAAGACCCTATGCGCCCCGCCTGACAGGGTCATCCGCCGTCCTAGCGGCGGCGTGGCGCGCCGTCAGTCTGGCCGCACGCTCGTCTCCCGGAGCACCGTCCGCAGCAGCGGGCGGCTGGCCTCGCTGGCCGCGAGCACCAGCAGGCATCCCGCCACCAGGCATCCGCCCAGCATCAGCAGCCCAGGCGTCCCGATCTGCACCCCTGGCCCGAGGAACGGCATGATGACGAGCAGTCCCATCCCGGCGGACGTGACGGACACGAAGATCAGCGGCACGAGCACCTCGCGCCGGCGCACGCCGTCCAGCAGCGAGGCCGGAGCCCCGGCGAGGGCTTGCAGCGCATAGTCGCGCCGCCGATCGAGCACTGACGCGGCCTGGATGATCCCCGCCGAGCACGCCGCGACGACGAAGGTGATGGCCAGCGTGAGCATGGCGCCCATGACCAGGTCGTCGAGGAAGAGCCGCTCGCCGGGGGCCATGCCCTGCACTTCCGAGATCATCGGGAGGACGGACAGCACTGCGGCGACGAAACTCGCCAGTCCCAGCCCGCCGACGACGCGCCACGCGGCCTTCGGGTCGTCGGCCAGGCGCCGGGCGGCGAGCAGGCCCGCGGCGGATCGGGCCGTCCCGCCGGCGATCTTCCCGAGCAGCCAGATCAACCACGGCCCCACCAGGTTGATGCTGCCGAAGACGGCCGCGAGCATCCCGAGGATGAGCACCGTGAGCGCGGCGCTGTCGAGCCCGGAGAGCGTCGTCACCACGAGGAACCCGATCACGGCCACCACCGCGACGATCAGCCGGATGACCTTGAGCCCCGCGGGCGTGGTGCGCTGGGCGACGCCGAGTGGGGACACGACGACGCGTCGGAGCGTGAATGCGGCGCTGACGGCCGCGAGCGCGGGCGCCACGAGCAGTGCCACGAGCATCAGTGGGCCCACCCACAGCTCGCCGATGGCTAGGTGGCCGCCCTGGAACGGCACGAGCGTCCACACCGGGAGCAGCAGCACGTAGCCGACCATGCCGAACGCGGCGCCGATCAGGCCTTGCCAGGCGGTCTCGGTGACGGTCAGCGCCACCACCTCCCGGGGGGTCGCGCCAAGCAGCCGCAGGGTGGCGAGGCGCGCGTCCCGTCGGGCCACCCCCAGCCGCGCCGCGGCGCCGCCCAGCGACAGCAGGGGCACCATCAGCAGGATCACCGCGACCCACGCGAGCACGATGTACAGGTCGCCCCACTCCTTCTGGAAGGGGTCGCCATTGGCGGCGCGCACCGTGAACGCGCGCTGGCCTCCGAGCACGCTCAAGGCGAGGGCTGTGGTGATGGCGAATGCCAGGACTGCCAGCGCGGTGCTGCGAGCCTGCTGGCGCACCCCACTCGCGCCACCAGCGCGCAGCAGCACCGGGGCGAGGGCCATCACCGTCCTCATCGGGCGGCGCCGACCACACGACCGTCGCGGACCTCGATGCGCCGGCCGCACCACGCGGCGACGTTCTCGTCGTGGGTGACGACGACGAGGGACGCCCCGGCGGCGCGCGTCGCCTCGACGAGGACCTTCATGACCTCGGCGCCGGTGGCCTGGTCGAGGGCGCCGGTCGGCTCGTCGGCGAACACCACGTCGGGCCGGGTGATGAGCGCGCGCGCCACCGCGACCCGCTGCGCCTGGCCGCCCGAGAGCTCGCCGGGGCGGCGCGTCTCCATCCCCGCCAGGCCCAACGATCCGAGCCACTGCCGGGCCTGCCGGGTCGCGTCCTTGCGGGAGGCGCCGAGCAGCATCGCGGGCAGGGCCACGTTCTCCTGGGCTGGGAGCTCGGCGAGGAGCTGGCCGAACTGGAAGACGAAGCCGAAGTGCTTGCGGCGCAGCAGCGATCGGCCCCGCTCGCTCAGACGGCTCACGTCCTCGCCGCGCAGCAGCACGGCGCCCTCGTCGGCGGAGGTGATGCCCGCCAGGCAGTGCAACAGAGTCGACTTGCCCGATCCGGAGGGCCCGGTGACCGCGAGCGCCTCACCGTCGGCGAGGTCGACGTCGACGCCCGCGAGCGCTGTCGTCGCGCCGAAGCGCTTGACCAGCCCGTGCCCGGCGAGTCGGATGCCCGGGCGCGGCTCCGGGGCCGCTGCGGCACGAGCGGCCGTGTGCTGGGTGGGGACTGCCGGAAACGATGGGGTCGTCATGTGATCCAGGGTCGGCGTCGTGGCGCCTGCCGCGCGTCCGCCCTCGGTCGCCTTCTCGGGCGCGGTTGTGCGCCGAAGGTCGCGCGGTGCGTCCCCCTCCGGGTGGAGGCCAGCCCGGGGCAAAATAAGGACCCCTCGCACACCCGCCAGAGCTCGCCTGCCCTTGCTGCCTTCCGGCCCTGGGGGAGTTCAGCGAGATGACGCCGCACGAGGGGTCTGAGTCAAGCCTAGCCCAGTCCGTGCGATGCCCGCCGCGCCTCATGGCGAAAACCCAGGCGGAACGGGCACTGTTACCGCATGAGCCCGCCGACGGAGAGCCCGCGCGTCGACATACCCCCGCGCCTGCGCGATCCCGTCTGGCGCACGCCGGGCGCCGGGGTGGGCGTGGCGGCCGGGATCAGCGTGCTCGTCGTGGTGGCGCTGTGGGCGTCGAACGGCAATGCAGCCGAGCTGGCGCAGGGGCCGGGCGCCGCGTTGACGTCCCTCGGGCGGCTGCTCGGCCTGGTCGCCTCCGACCTGCTGCTGCTCCAGGTGCTGGCCATGGCACGCATCCCATGGGTCGAGCGCGCACTGGGCCAGGACACCGTCGCCCGATGGCACCGGCTGCTCGGCTTCACCTCCATCACGCTCATGGGCGCGCATGCCCTGGCGGTGGCGCTCGGGTACTCGCTGATGGACGGCATCGGGTTCTGGGCCGAGGTGTGGACGCTGGTCGCCACGTTCCCAGGGGTGCTGCTCGCGACGGCCGCCACGGCGCTGTTCGTGATGATCGCGGCCACCTCGGTGCGGGCCGCGCGCCGGCGGATGCGCTACGAGTCGTGGCATCTGCTGCACCTGTACGCCTACCTGGGCGCCGGGCTCGCGTTGCCACACCAGTTGTGGACCGGCGCGGACTTCCTCGCCTCGCCGGTGGCCACGGCCTACTGGTGGACGCTGTACGGCGTGGCGCTGGCGAGCGTGCTGGTGTTCCGCGTCGGGCGGCCGCTGCTGCGCTCCCGGCGGCATCGGCTGACGGTCAGCGACGTCGTGCCCGAGGCCCCCGGGGTCGTGTCGGTGCTGCTCACCGGCCCCCGCCTGCGCGAGCTGCCGGTGGCGGCCGGGCAGTTCTTCGTCCTGAGGTTCCGCACCGGGCCCGGCTGGACGCGCGGCCACCCGTTCTCACTGTCGGCGGCGCCGCAGCCCGACGCGCTGCGGTTCACGTTCAGCGTGCGGGGCGACGACGGGGCGCGCCTCGCCGGTGTGGCGCCCGGCACTGCCGTGCTGATCGAGGGGCCGTTCGGGCGGCTCGTCCCCGCTGCGCGGACCCGCCCCGGCATCGTGGCGCTGGCGGGCGGGATGGGCATCACTCCGCTGTTGTCCGTGCTGCAGGACGCTGTGCGGGGCGACGCCACCGGGCCGCTGACGCTCGTGCGGCGCACCAGCGCGGAGGGCCCGCTGCCGCTCGACGCGGATGTCGACGCCCTGGTGCGCGACGGCGGCCTGCGGGTCGTCGACCTGGTGGGGCGGCGCAGCGTCACCGGCACCCCCTGGCTGCCCGTGCAGCTCGGGCACCTGAGCGGGTCGGACGCACTGCGCTCGATCGTGCCCGACCTCGACGCATGCGACGTGTACGTGGCCGGCCCGGCGCCCTGGGTGGACGCTGTGGTCGCGGACGCCCGGGCCGCCGGGGTCCCCCGGTCGTCGCTGCACGTCGAGCGCTTCGCCTGGTGAGACCGCTGACAACGACGAGAGGGGACTGACTGTGCGCCGCATCCTGTTCGCCGCCTGCGGCACCGCGGTGGGCCTCATCCTGCTCTTCTCCTGGCCCACGAGCTGGAACCGGCCCGTCGACGGCGCGGAAGGCCGACCCCTCGCGGACCCGTCGCCCGAGGCCGTCGACCCGGGCGGGCCCGCCGATCCGTCGGACGACGAGGGGGCGGGCGGCGTCTACACCGGCGTCGCGGTGCCCAACGGCCACGGCGACGTGCAGGTGCAGATCACCGTCGCCGACGGCGCAGTCGTCGAGGCGCAGGCCGTCCAGTACCCGACGAGCGACCCGCGCGCCCGGCAGGTGAACACGCGCGCGATCCCGATCCTCGACGAGGAAGCAGTGGGCGCGACCAGCGGCGACATCGACATGGTCTCCGGGGCGACGCTGACCAGCAACGCCTACCGGGAGTCGCTGCAGGACGCGCTGGACCAGGCAGGGCTGTGAGCGGTGGGCCGGGGCGTCGCGCCTGGGTCGAGCAGATCATGGGGATGCCGATCAGCGTCCACGTCCGCGGCGCCGTCGCAGGCGGCACTGTCGCGCACAGCACCGGCGCTGAGCACAGCGCCGCCATTGAGCACCGCGCCGACGCCGAGCACGCCGTCGCCGCGCTGTTCGCGAGCCTGCGCGACGCCGACGCGATGTTCAGCACCTACCGGCCCGACTCACAGGTGAGCCGCCTGCGGCGCGGCGAGCTCGACCTCGACGGATGCGACCCGGCCGTCCGCGAGGTGCACGACCTGTGCGTGCGGGCGCGGGAGGCCACCGACGGCTACTTCGACGCCTGGGCGCCCACGCGGGGCTTCGACCCGACGGGCCTGGTCAAGACGTGGGCCCTCGAGCGGGCGGCCCGTCCGCTCAGCGCGCTGCCCGGCCTGGGCGCCGCGGTGGGCGCCGGCGGGGACATCCTGGTGCTGCCCGACGACGACCCGAAGCCGTGGATCGTCGGCATCGAGGACCCGCGCGATCGCAGCCGCACGCTCGCCTCCCTGCCGGTGCACGACGGCGGAGTCGCGACCTCCGGCATCGCCGCCCGCGGCGCTCACATCGTCGACCCGCACACCGGCCGGGCCGTCACCGAGGTGCTGTCGGCCACCGTGAGCGGGCCCTCGCTGATGTGGGCGGACGTGTGGGCCACAGCCGCCGTGGCCCGTGGCGCCGGCGCCATCGAGTGGGTGGGCGGGCTGGCCGGCACGAGCGGGCTGCTCGTCCTGGCCGATGGGACGACGCACCGCTGGGCGAACCCCGTCTGAGGAGCCCGCGTGTGCTCGCCCACGAATGGATGACATCTCCAGGAATGGGCGGAGTTTCACCCGGTCGCATTCACTCGCGCGGCCGAACATCGCCCCCGCGGTTCGGATGAATCGGATATACAAGGGCACACGCCGCTAAATCCCCCAGGCTGTTCTTCGTCGCTGCAGACCGGAGAGCGCCAGGCCAGCGGCACAGAGCACCCGTCCTCGACGACCGTCCGGCATTCATTCCGCACCCCTGCGCCGCACGGCTCCTCGGCATGCCCACACCCACCGAGAACGCATCCAGAAATGCCCTGCCGACTGCGCGCGGGGCACGCCTCGAAGGAGCACGCACATGATTCGCCGCCTCTCCACGACGTTCGGCATCGGCGCCCTCGGCGTCACCGCCGCGCTGCTGCTCGCGCCCGCCGCCCAGGCCGCCGGCTGCCTGCCCTCCCCCGGCTCGCCCCTGATCCCCGCCACGTACGAGGACGCCCTCGTCTCGCCCGCTGTGGAGGCCACGCCGGCCGTCCCGGCCATCGACGAGGTCAGCCACACCGAGCACAAGCACTCCCGGACGGTCATCGACCAGGCCTACGTGCCGGGCGAGGACGCGGTCATCCGGGAGAAGTGGTCGATCTCCACCTTCATCAAGGGCTGGACCAAGACCGACCAGGTGCGGACGAAGGTCATCACCCCGGCGTGGGATGAGTACAAGACGCTCTACTGGCACGAGCGCCAGGTGCAGACCAGCCCCGGCCAGGAGTACATCGCCCCCACCTACAAGACGGTCGTGGACCAGCCCGCATGGACCGAGGAGATCCCCCACGAGGCCGAGTACACGACGGTGCACCACGAGGCGGTCACCGAGGTCCAGTACGAGTGGATCAACGCGTTCGCCCACTGGAAGAAGCAGTGGGCCGCGACGGACCCCGGTTTCGGGTGGGTCAAGACCGGTGAGTGCAAGACCGTCGTCCTCAAGGAGGCCTACGACGAGCAGGTGCTGGTGAAGGCCGCCTGGGTGGAGAAGGTCGAGCACCCCGCGACGTACAAGGAGGTCGTGGACAACCCCGGCCAGGAGTACATCGCGCCCACCTTCACCACCGAGCGCCGCGTCTCCGGCCACGAGGACCTCAACGGCAAGGGCGACGCCGGCCACGGCTGGACCCCCACCGGCGAGACGGTGCAGAAGTTCATCAAGCACCACCCGGCGGTGACCAAGCCCGAGTACCTGCACACGCAGGTCGTCAAGGAGGCCGTCGCCCCGATCGAGGAGGTCTCCCACGAGGAGACGACCGACTGGGTCACCGAGGCGCCGGAGGGTGAGGGCTGGGAGCTCGTCGACGAGCGCACCGTCATCGACCAGGCGTTCGTGCCCGCCGTCCCGGCCGTCGACGCCGTGGACGCCGTCTGGGAGAAGCGCCAGCTCACGGCTGAGGTCCCCGCTGTCGCGCCTGTGGTCTGCGCCGCCGACCCGGCTGCTGTGCCGGACCCGACGGTCACCTACCTCAGCGAGGTGCTGGCCGCGCCGCTGCCCGCCGCCGCCCCGGCCGCACCCGCCGCGGTGAAGAAGGCCCCCGCGGTGAAGAGCGAGGTCCTGGCCGCGACGGGCGCCCCGGCCGGCCTGTACGGCGCGGGCGCCGTGGCGCTCCTGGCGCTGGGCGGCACGCTCGTGGCCGCTCGCCGTCGGGCCGCCGAGCAGCACTGACCGTCCGCGTCGGTCCCGGCTCCCAGCGCGCCGGGACCGACGCGCGACCCGCTCAACCCGCCGTCGTGCGCCCGAAGTGGAACGACGTGGCCGCCGATCGCGGCCAGCGGCTCGTGACGACCTTGCCCCGCGTGTAGAACCGCACGGCCTCGGGGCCGTAGACGTGGCTCTCACCGAACAGCGAGTCCTTCCACCCGCCGAACGAGTGCCAGCCGACCGGCACCGGGATCGGGACGTTGATGCCGATCATGCCGACGCTCACCGACCGTTGGAACGTGCGCGCCGCGTCGCCGGAGGCGGTGAACAGCGCCGTGCCGTTGCCGTAGGGGTTCGCGTTGACGATCTCGATGGCCTCCTTGAGCCCGGCGACCCGGAGCACGACGAGCACCGGCCCGAAGACCTCCTCGGCGTAGGCCCGCATGTCGGTGGACACCCCGTCGAGCACCGTCGGCCCCACGAAGAAGCCGCCCTCATGGCCGGGCACTGTGTGCCCGCGGCCGTCGACCAGCACCCGCGCCCCGCCGTCCACGGCCTCCGTGACGATCTGCTCGATGCGCTGCTGTGCGGCGCGCGTGATGACCGGGCCCATGTCGGACGCCGGGTCGGACCCCGGCGCCACCCGCACCGCCAGGGCCGCGGCGCGCAGCCGCTCGAGCAGCGCGTCAGCCACCTCGTCGGCCACCAGGGCCACCGACACCGCCATGCACCGCTCCCCCGCCGCGCCGAACGCCGCAGCCGTCAGGTGGGTGGCCGCCAGGTCGAGGTCGGCGTCGGCCAGCACCACCGCATGGTTCTTGGCGCCGCCTAACGCCTGCACCCGCTTGCCGTGCGCGGTCGCCGTGGCGTGCACGTGCTTCGCGACGGCCGTGGAGCCGACGAAGGACACCGCCGCGACATCCGGATGTGTGAGCAGCCCGTCCACCGCCACCCGGTCGCCCTGCAGCACCGAGAAGACGCCCTCGGGCAGGCCCGCGTCCGCCCACATCTGCGCGAGCAGCAGCGACGCCGACGGGTCGCGCTCCGACGGCTTGAGGATGAACGCGTTGCCCGTGGCGATCGCCATCGGCGCCATCCACAACGGCACCATCGCCGGGAAGTTGAACGGCGTGATCCCCGCGACCACCCCCAGCGGCTCCCGGAACGAGAACACGTCCACATCCGTGGCGACCTGGTCGGAGTACTCGCCCTTGAGCAGCTGCGGGATGCCGCACGCGAACTCCACGACCTCCAGCCCCCGGCCGATCTCCCCCATGGCGTCCGAGAGCACCTTGCCGTGCTCCGCTGTGATCACCGCCGCCAACTCGGCCGTCCGGGCGATGAGCTGCTCCCGGAACGCGAACATCACCGCCGCGCGCTTGCCCAGCGGCGTCTGCGCCCACCCCTCGGCGGCGATGAGGGCCGCCGCGACCACCGCGTCGACATCCACCTGATCGGCCAACGCCACCTGTGCGGACACCTGCCCGGTCGCCGGATCGAACACGTCCTGCCGGCGCTCCCCCGAGCCCGGTGTCGGCGCGCCGCCGATGACGTGGCCGACGAGTGTGGTGACACCGGTGCTGTCGATCGAGGGCTGCGCGCTCACGGTTCTCCTCCAGGTGAGGCCGTCGGCTATGACGGATTCGCGTCACGCTAGCGCCCGGCGTCCCGGCTGAGTAGAGGGTCTGATCTGCTGAGAGAACCCATGCCAGACTCGCCGGATGCCTGAGCACTACGCGCCCGACGACCACGCCGCCGATCGGGCCCTGCTCGTCGCCGCGTCCTACGTGCTGCTGCGCCGCGACGACCAGGTGCTGCTGCAACTGCGCCGCGGCACCGGCTACATGGACGAGCACTGGGCCACGATGGCCGGGCACGTCGAGCCCGGCGAGTCCGTGCACGAGGCCGCCGTCCGCGAGCTGTGGGAGGAGGCCGGTGTGCGCGTGCGCGTCGAGGACCTCGTGCCGGTCACGATGCTGCACCGCTACGAGGTGGGCGGTCCGCAGGTCGAGCAGCGCTGCGACGTGTTCTTCGAGACCCTGGTGTGGACAGGCGAGCCGCGCATCATGGAACCCGCCAAGTGCGCCGCCATGGAGTGGTTCGCGCTCGACGCGCTGCCATCGCCTGTCGTGCCGCATGAGCTGCTCGTCCTCGAAGGGCTGCGACCGGGGGCGTCGCTGCCCGCCGTCGTGTCGTACCGCACGGGCGGCTGACCCCGATGCGGCCGTGTACCGAGGTCGCAGCGACGTCGGGTATCCTCATCCGGCCGGGAGGATTCGCCTAGTGGCCTATGGCGCACGCTTGGAAAGCGTGTTGGGTGAAAGCCCTCGGGGGTTCGAATCCCCCATCCTCCGCGCACCGAAGGGCCCGTCACCGCAGCGATGTGGTGACGGGCCCTTCGCCATGCCACGGGCTCACCTCAGGCGAGGCGAGTTCGGGCTCGCCGATCCGCTTCGTCGGCCCCGGCCATCAGCCCTTCACGTCCCGACGGACGCTCAGCCTGAGCGCGGCGCCGCGTCGCCCCGGAGCCACGACAGCGCGCCCTGGGCCGCGACCACGCCGGTGCTGAAGGAGGCCTGCAGCAGGTAGCCGCCGGTCGGAGCCTCCCAGTCGAGCATCTCGCCTGCGACGAATGTGCCGGGCAGCCGCCGCATCATCAGCGAGTCGTCGACCTCCGACCAGGCGAGGCCGCCCGCGGTGGAGATGGCCCGGTCGATCGGCATCGTCGCGGTCACCGCGACGGGGACGGCCTTGACCAGGCTCGCCATCTCGGTGGCGTCACTCGGCAGCGCGCCGCCGCTCGACTCCCGCAGCAGGGCGATGGCGACGGGGTCGAGGCCGAGGCGGCGCAGCCAGGTCGAGGCTGAGTCCTTGGGCCGGCGGTGGCGTAGCCGCTCTGCCAACTGGTCGACGCCGAGGTCGGGGCGGAGGTCGACCTGGAGGACGCACTCCCCGTCCACGTCGAGGGCGTCGCGGATCGCGGCGCCGATCGCGTAGACGGGGCCGCCTTCGACGCCGGTCTTCGTCACCATGGCGTCGCCGCGGGCCTGCTGACTGCTCCCCGGCACAGTGAGGCCGACGTTCTTCAGCGGGCTCCCCGCGAACCGGTCCGCGAACGTGTCAGTCCACGAGACCTGCACCCCGACGTTCGCGGCCCGCAGGGGTGTCACCTCGGCGCCGCGCTCGGTGAACAGCTCGACCCAACCGCCGTCGGCGCCGAGCCGTGGCCACGACGCGCCGCCGAGCGCGAAGACGGTCACATCCGGGGCGACCTCGACAGCCTCGCCGTCGGTCCGGGTGAAGCGCAGCCCATCGGTGTCGCCGGCCCATCCCATCCACCGATGGCGCGTCTCGATCCGCACCCCCAGCTCGGCCAGCCGCGCCAGCCATGCGCGCATCAAGGGGGTGGCCCGGAACGCCTGCGGGAAGACTCGCCCGCTCGACCCGACGAACGTCGGCTCGCCCAGGCTCGCGCACCAGTCGCGGAGGTCCTGCGGGCTGAACACGTCGAGCATCGGCGCCAACCGGTCGGCTGACCGGCCGTATCGGGCCAGCATCCGGTCGCGGGCCTCGGAGTGGGTGATGTTCAGCCCGCCGTGGCCTGCGAGGAGGAACCTGCGGCCAACCGAGGGCATCCGGTCGTACACGGTGACGGCCACGCCGGCCCGGGCCAGCGTCTCGGCGGCGATCAGGCCCGCGGGGCCGCCGCCGATCACACTCGCTGTGCTCATCGGCTGGATCGGCCGGGCTCGAACGTCGGTGTGACCATCAGCATCGTGTGAACGTAACCCACAGCCGACGACCTGCACGAACGCCCGCTGTCTGACGCCTGCCGTCCCGTGGGGCGTCGCGCGGGCACAGATCGCGGACCGGGCGGCGCCTGCCAAGTCGTAGGCTCTTTCACCGTGGCCACGTTTTCCTCCGTGTCGAGACAGCACATCCTGCAAGCGATCGCCGAGTACGACTCCCGCGGCGGGGAGGCCTTCCTCCAGGTCTACGGCTTCGGCCCATCGCGCGACTACACGCTCATCCACGAGGGCCGCACCTACGACTCGAAGGCGATCCTCGGGGTCGCGCACCGGTTCGCCACCGGGCGGCTCGCCACGTCGGACGAGTTCCATGGCGGTGTGCACGGCGCCGTCGCGATCCTGCGCAAGCGCGGCTTCGACGTGACCGAGCCGGCGTCGGCGTCACGCGAGGCCCCGGCCCGCCCCACGCGTGCGCCTCGTGCCGCCCGGACGCCTGTCGCGCGCCCGGCCCCCGTGCGTGAGGCCCCGACAGCGATCTGCCCGACGTGCTCGATGACCCTCCCGGCGACCGGCGTCTGCGACGACTGCGGCTGAGCCTCCGCCAGGCGCCGCGACGACCAGCAGCCCCTCGCTCACCCGAGCGGGGGGTTCGTCATGTCAGCACGCAGGGTCCCGGGTGCGGGCGGATTTCCGTCCGTAGAGTCGCCCTCGACAGCGTCGGAGGAGCGAAGTGGCTGGTCAGACGATCCATGGGCCGGGTAGGCGTCCTGGAGGCGAGCGCGCCCCGACGTCCCCGCTCGACACGGCAGGGCCCGCGATCGAGCTCGATCACCTGACGAAGTCGTACGGCAAGCGAGTCGCTGTCGACGACCTGTCGCTGACCGTGGGGCGCGGCGAGTTCTTCGGGCTGCTGGGGTCCAACGGCGCGGGCAAGAGCACCCTCGTGCGGATGCTGTGCGGCCTGACGGCGCCGGCCAGCGGCGACGCGCGCGTGCTGGGCATGTCGCTGCGGACGGACGCCACCGCGATCAGCCGTCGCGTCAACCTGTCGCCGCAGGAGACTGCCGTGGCCGCGAACCTGTCGGTCGCCGAGAACCTCGAGCTCGTCGCCCGCCTGTATGGGGCGTCGCGCGCCGAGGCGCGATCCCGGGCGCTCGACGTCATGGAGTCGTTGCGGCTCGGCGATCGGGCCCGAGATCGGGCCAAGTCGTTGTCCGGTGGCCTCGAACGGCGGCTGAGCCTGGGCATGGCGCTCATCACCAAGCCGGACGTGGTGTTCCTCGACGAGCCGACGCTCGGCCTGGACGTGCGCTCCCGTCGTGACCTGTGGGCGCTGCTCGCCGGCCTGAAGGGCACGACGACTGTGGTGCTCACAACCCACCAGCTCGAGGAGGCCGAGTCCTTGTGCGACCGGATCGCGATCATGCGCGACGGTCGCCTGCGCGGGGTCGGCGCCGTCGCGGATCATCTGGCGAGCACCGGCGCAGCCACCTTCGAGGACGCGTTCCTCGCCCTGACCGACGAGGAGGCCGGCGCATGAGCGTGCTCGCCTTCGCCGGCCGCAATCTCAAGGAGATCGCCCGGGACCCCTCGGCGCTCCTGATCCTGATGGCCCTGCCGGTGGGCCTGCTGCTGATGCTCGGCACGATCGGCCGCAACACCGGGCTCTCCGACTTCGAGATCGAGGCGCTCGCCCCCGGGCTGGCCGTCTTCAGCCTCGCGTTCGTCGCGTTGTTCGGCGGGACGCTGCTCGCGGGCGACCGGGCGTCGTCGTTCCTCAGCCGCGTGCTGGCCGCGCCGCTGAGCGCCACGGGCCTGCTCGTGGCGTACGCGCTGCCGCTCGTGGCGCTGGGGCTGGCCCAGGGCGTGGTGTGCTTCGTCGCGGCGATGTTCATGGGACTCGAGCTCACAGCGAACCTGCTGCTCGCGCTCGTCGTGCTGGCGCCGTCCGCGGTGATGTTCGTGGGCATCGGCCTGTTGCTGGGCTCGGCGCTCAGCTCGTCACAGGTGGGCGCGGCGGCCTCCGGGCTGATCACCTTCGCGACGTTCGTCGGCGGGTACTGGATGGACCTGGCAGTGCTCGGCGACGGGTTCGCAGCCGTCGCCCGCATGCTGCCCTTCGTGCATGCCGCCGACGCCGCCCGCGCGGCGGTGACCGGCGACTTCGGCAGCATCGGCGGGTCCCTGCTGTGGTGTGCGGGGTACGCGATCGCCGTCTTCGCGCTTGCCGTGGTCGCCTTCCGCCGCCGCTCGCGCGCGGGCTGAGCGGCGGCGGGTCGCCGCTAGAGCTCCAGCGCCTCCGCGACGTCTAGCCGCGTGGACGAGCCACCGCTTCGACGAGCCACCGCGAAGCAGCCCAGCGCGATGACGGCGAGGCCGGTCATGATGCCCGCGAGCGGCACTGCGGTGTCCTCCCCTCCGAGGCTGACGAGCGGCGAGACGAGCCCGGCGAGGGCGAACTGCAGCGCGCCGAGCACCGCCGACGCGAAGCCCGCGGCGTGGCGGGCGGCGGCGAGGGCCAGGGCCGTCGCGTTGCCGAACACCAGGCCGAGGCTGGCGACGGCGACGAACAGCGGCAGGGCGAGCCAGCCGGCGGGCACGGGCGCCAGCGCGATGATGAGGACCGCGACAGCCGAGAGCAGCACGAGCGTGAGACCGAGGCCGAGCAGGCCGCGCACGGAGCGGGTCGCGGCGAGCCGCGCGGAGATGCCGCTGACCACCGCGAGCGCGAGGGCGTTGGCGCCGAAGGCCACGCCGTACTGCACCTCGCTCAGCCCCATCTGGACCTGGTAGACGAACGGCGACGCCGAGATGTAAGCCATCATCACGGCGAACGCGAAGCCGAACGCGAGGGTGTTGCCGAGGTAGGCGCGGGAGCGGAGCTCGCCCTTCCCGGCGGACGTCCGAGCGCGCAGCTCCCGCATCTCGGCGCGGCGCGCGGCGGGGTGCGTCTCGCGGACCACGACGATCACGCCGATGAGCATCGCGACGGCGAGGGCCACCACGATCCACAGCAGGCCGCGCCATCCGAGGGTGCCGACGAGCAGGCTGCCGAGCAGCGGGGCGATGACCGGGGCGATGCCGCCGACGAGCATCATGAGGCTGAACGCGCGGGCGGCTGCCTTGCCGGAGGACAGGTCGCTGATGATCGCCCGGCCGATGACCATCCCGGCGGCGCCGGCGAGCCCCTGCACGAGACGCGCCGCGACGAGGATCTCGACCGTGGGGGCGGTCGCTGCGACGACGCTCGCCGCGACGCACAGCACGGCGCCGGCCAGGAGCGGCCGGACGCGGCCGACCCGGTCGGAGAGCGGCCCGAAGACGAGCTGGCCGGCTGAGATGCCGACGAGGAACGCGGTGAGGGTGAGCTGCACGCTGGTGGCGTCGGTGGCGAGCTCGGCGGCCATCGTCGGGAAGGCCGGCAGGTAGAGGTCGGTCGCGAACGGGGCGACGGCGGACAGCAGCGCCAGGACGAGCAGCAGCCCTGAGGTGATCCCCCCGCGGCTGGCTGCGGGGGTGGTGGGGATGGCGGTGTCCGCGGCTGCGGGGGTGTTCATGGGGCTGACGACTCCTGGCATAGTGATGAAAACATAACTATAGATCAGTAAGGGCCTTGGCTAGGCTGAGCCGATGCCCGCCGACGACGTCCGAGCCCCAGCCGCCGCCTCAGCCGACCGCGCGCAAGCGGCGATGGCCGAGCTGGCGGACCTCGTGCTGGTGCTGGCCCGGGACCTCGCTCAGGTCGCCTGCGACGACGTCGTCGAGCTCACGCCCACCGAGGCCGCCGTGATCCGCTGCATCGACAGGCACCCCGCCGCGACCCCCAGCGCCGTCGCCCAGGCGACCGGGCTGCATCGGAGCAACCTCAGCGTCACGCTCCGCTCGCTCGAGGCCAAGGGCATGGTGGACCGCAGCCACGACAGCCAGGACCGGCGCAGCGTGCTGCTGCGCCCCACCGCGCTGGCCCATGAGCAGGTGGCCCGCCTCCGCGCCGCGTGGGCCGCGCGCGTCGCCGAGGGGCTCGGGGACGCCTCGGGCGACAACGACACACGGCAGGCCGTCGAGGCGGCGGTGGCACTGCTGACCCGCCTCGAGGCAGGGCTCGGCCCCAGCAGCCCGGGCCGCCCTGGGCCTAGCCGCTGATCGGGACGGGCCCCCGCCCCCACCCGGCGTCGACGGACTGACGGCACCTGTCGGGCTCGTCGCCCACGCCAATGAAGACGGCTGTGAGCAGTGGGACCGCATGCCGGAGGGTGTCGGCGGGCAGCGGCCCGTTGGTGACGAGCGAGACCAGCCCGTGCCCGATGGCCCAGCACTGGGTGGCCAGGTCGAGCGGCACGATGTCGGGCTCGAACCGGCGGGCGTCACGGGCGCGCCGCGCGGCGTCGACCATGCACTCGAGGGTCGCGTCCGCGGCGGCGAGGTCCTCGAGCTCGAAGTTCGCGTCGAACATGACGCGGTAGAGATCGGGGTGCGCGAGGGCGAGCCGCACATACGACGCGACGTAGGCCGTCAGGTCGGCGACCGCGTCGGGCGTGGCGGCCACGGAGGCGAATGACGCCGCGAGCCGGGTGAACCCCTCCTGGCGCAGCGCCTTCCACATGCCGTCCATGCCACCGAAGTACGTGTAGACGGCCATGGTCGAGACGCCGGTCCCCGCCACCAGCGAGCGCAGGGTGATGGGCTCCCGGACGCGGAGCATGTGCGCCGCCCGCTCGAGGATCTGCGTCCTGATCGCCGGGTCTTTCGCGCGCGCCATGTCCCCACCGTAACATTGCATAGCGATGCTATGTTGTTTTGACGGCGCCGCCACGGGCCATCCGATCCACCCCTGCCCCATCACCAAGGAGTGCCATGCCCGTCTCGCTGATCAACCCCGCAGGGCTGCCCGAGGTCCCGCTGTACCGCCATGTCTCCGTCGCCACCGGCTCACGGCTGGTCCACCTGGCCGGCCAGGTGGCGGTCGACGCCGATGGCCAGCTCGTCGGCGACGGCGACTTCGCGGCCCAGGTCAAGCAGTGCTACCGCAACATCGCCACAGCGCTGGCCTCGGCGGGCGCCGGCTTCGACGACGTCGTCAAGCTCACCTGCTACCTCGTCGACTGGACGCCGGAGAAGCTCCCGGTGTTCATGGAGGCGATCGAGCAGGTCGCCGCGGAGCTCGGGATCGACGTGCCGAAGCCGCCGTTCACCGGGATCGGCGTGACGACGCTCGCAGGGCCCGGCCTGCTCGTCGAGATCGAGGCCGTCGCCGTCCTCGACTAGGAGTCCTCGCGGCGGCCCGGCTCCCGGCGACGCGGACCCGGGCCGCCGCGACAACACCCCATGCGCGGGGCGACGCTGGAAGGAAGTGCTCCACCGTCGGCGCGCCGGTCGCCGCGGCGCCGGCGAGGAATGAGGACTCCTCATGGCCCAGCACCAGATCGGCTACCTCGTGGGCAGCCTGTCGAGCCGTTCCATCAACCGGATCCTGTCGAAGGCGCTGGTCAGGCTCGCGCCCGACGACCTGGCCTTCACCGAGATCCCGATCAAGGACCTGCCGCTCTACAACTACGACCTCGACGCGGACTTCCCGCCCGAGGCGCGCGACTTCAAGGCGGCGATCACCGCCTCCGACGGCATCCTGTTCGTGTCACCCGAGTACAACCGGTCCATCCCCGGCGGCCTGAAGAACGCGATCGACTGGGGCTCGCGCCCCTGGGGCCAGAACGCCTTCGCGCGCAAGCCCACGGGGATCATCGGGGCCTCGGTCGGCGGGATCGGCACCGCGGTGATGCAGGCGTCGATGCGCAGCGTCCTGAGCTTCCTCGACGCCCCGCAGATGAACGCGCCCGAGGCGTACATCACCTTCCGGCCCGAGGTCTTCGCGGAGGACGGCGAGGTCAAGGACGAGTCCACGGCGACGTTCCTGCGGCACTTCGTCGAGGAGTACGCGGCGTTCGTCCAGCGCGTGCTCGCGGCCAACGCGCCCGGGCACATCGGCGACCCCGAGGGCTAGGCGTCCGACGTGAGGATGACGAGCTGCTGCGTCGCGCGGGTCATCGCGACGTAGCGGTCGACCGACCCCTCGACCCCCTCGCCGAACGCCTCAGGGTCGACGAGGACGACGAGGTCGAACTCGAGCCCCTTCGACAGCTCCGGGGTCAGCGACCGCACCCGGGGAGACCCCGCGAACGCCGGGTCGCCGATGACGCAGGCGACCCCCTCGGCGTGTGCGGCGAGCCACCCGTCGAGCACCGCGTCCAGGTCGCGCGTCGATCCATGCCTGACGGGGACCCCGGTGCGGCGGATGGAGGCCGGCACGTTGGCGTCGGGCAGCACAGACCGGATGACCGGCTCGGCCTCCGCCATCACCTCCTGCGGCGTCCGGTAGTTGACGCCCAGGGACGCGAGGCCCACCCGGTCGAGCCCGATCCGCGCGAGCCGCTCATGCCAGGACTCCGTGAAGCCGTGCCGTGCCTGGGCCCGGTCGCCGACGATGGTGAGGCTCCGCGACGGGCAGCGCTGCAGCAGCATCTGCCACTCGGCGTCGGTCAGCTCCTGCGCCTCGTCCACGACGATGTGCGCGAACGGCCCGGCGAGCGCGTCGCGGGCGGCGGCGGGCGCATCGGACGGATCGACCAGGGCGTGCTGCAGGTCGTCGCCGCGCAGCATGTGCATCACGCCCAGCGTGGAGTCGTCCGCCTCGATGAGGTCGCCGATGACGTCTGCCATCCGCGCGCGCTCGGCGGCGACGGCTGCCTCGTGGCGCTGTGCGCGCCGGGACGCGCCGGGGTCGCCGAGCCGCCGTCGGGCCGCGTCGAGGAGCGGCAAGTCCGACACCGTCCACGCCTGGGCGTCCGCACGCTGCAGCGTCCGCACCTCGTCGGCGCTCAGCCACGGAGCGCATAACCGCAGGTAGGCGGGCACCGACCACAGGTCGCCGACGAGCTCGCCCGGCTCGAGCAGCGGCCATGCGCGGTGCAGCGCCGCCCGCAGCCCGGGGTCCCGCCGCAGCGACGCTCGCACCTGGTCGGGTGTGGCCTCGGCGTCGTGCGGGCCGCCCGGGTCCCCGACGCGCAGGCCCGGGTCCCGCGCGCCATCCAGCCCGTAGGCGTCCTGGTCCCCGGCGTCCAGGCCATCCCCCACGTCGTCATACCCGTCGAGGTCGCCGGACCCCGGGTCGTGCTTGTCCATCAGGATCGCGATCAGCGCGTCCCACACCTGCTCGCGCGCCTCGTTGTGCGGGATGCCGGACTCGGGAGCCTCGAATGCCTCGGCCCAGTCGTCGGCGCTCACCCAGACGTCGGCCCAGGGCGTCGTGACGGCCATCCCCTCCGTGGGCGGCCGCTCGGAGAACCGGACCGCCGCCTCGATCGCGTCGACCATCTGGGCGGAGGACTTCAGGCGCGCCACCTCCGGATCGGCCTCGACGACCGCGGCGGCCCCCTCCGCGACGAGGTCCCGCAGCGTGCAGGTCGCCACCCCCTCCTCCCCGAGGCTGGGGAGCACATCGGCGACATAGGCCAGATACGGCTCATGGGGGCCGACGAACAGCAGGCCGCCGCGACGGTGGCCGAGCCGCGGGTCGGAGTAGAGCAGGTAGGCGGCGCGATGCAGCGCGACCACCGTCTTCCCGGTGCCCGGGCCGCCGTCGACGACGAGGGCGCCGCGTGACCCGGCGCGGATGATCGCGTCCTGGTCGGCCTGGAGGGTGCCGAGCACGTCGCGCATCCTGGCCGAGCGGTGGGCGCCGAGGCTGGCGATGAACGCGGACTGGTCGTCGAGGGCCGGGTGGTGGTCGATCCCGGCGTCGTCGGCGGCGAACACCTCGTCCCAGTAGTCGCTGACCCGCCCACCGGTCCAGCGGTACCTGCGGCGGCTCGTCAGGCCCATCGGGTGGGCGTGCGTCGCGGCGAAGAACGGCTCGGCGGCGGGTGAGCGCCAGTCGATCAGCAGCCGCCGGCCCGAGTCGTCCGCGAGGCCGAGCCGCCCGACGTACACGGGCTCGGGATCGTCCGCGCCCACCATGCGCCCCAGGCACAGGTCCGCGCCGAAGCGGCGCAGCGCGCGCAGCCGGGCGGTCAGCCGGTGGACCTCCTGGTCCCTGGCCAGCGCCTCCTGGCCACTGCCGCCCGGCGCCCTGCGCTCGACGTCGAGGCGGTGCGACAGGTCCTGGATCGACAGATCGAGGCTCTCCACGACCGCCGCGAGATGCCGCGCGTCGGCGGCGACCAGCGCGGGGTCCGCCTTGGCGGCGAGACGGTCGGGCAGGTCGAACACGCTCACAGTCACCGGGTTCACGTCATCAGCTCCACGTCTCGCCACCCGCCCCCCGCGGGCCCTGGCGTCGGGCGACGAGTCTGCGCGCCGATCCGGGGCTTGCCGCAAGCCCCCCGGCGCGCTATACGTTGGATACGGCAGGGAGGACATCCCGCTCAGTGCCGGATGCGCGTCGGCGCCTCATCGGCAACCCCGCACCCCGCCCTTCACCGCCACCGCCAGCACCGCCTCCACGAGCGCCGCGCCCTCGACGAGGACGTCGTCGTTGTGGCCCGCGCCCGGCACCTCGACCTCCACGACCTCGGCGCCCGCCGCCCGCGCGGTCTGTGCGACGTCCCGGCTCTGAGCGGCGGGCACGATCGCGTCGTCCGTGCCGTAGACCACGGCGGTGGGCACGCCGAGCCGCCCGACGTTCTCGCGCACCAGGTACCGGTCGCGCAGCAGCCAACCGACCGGCACGCGGTACAGGGAGTGGCCCACCTCGTCGAGGGACGTCAGCGGGGAACGCAGCACGAGCGCGGCCGGTGGGTGCTCGACGGCGAGCTCGGAGACCACCCCTGTGCCCAGGCTCTCGCCCAGGTAGACCAGGTCCTGCTCCTCGATGCCCGCCTCGTCGAGCAGGTAGGCGCGGGCCGCGCGGACGTCGCGCGCGAGCCCGGCCTCCGTGGGCCTCCCCGGGTTCCCCCCGTAGCCGCGGTAGTCGAACATCAGCACCCCGAACCCGTGCTCGTTGAGCGCCTGCGCCAGCCGCACCCGGCCCGCGCGGTTGCCGCCGTTGCCGTGGGCCAGGAGCACCGCGGCCCGGCACGTCCCCGAGCGCGGCAGCCACCAGGCGCCCAGCGCCAGGCCGTCCGTGGTGCGCAGCGTCACCTCCCGCGCCCCGGGGAGCCGGTCGGCCACCGGCGGCACGGGCGTCCGGTCCGGGTGGTACACGAAGGACTGCTGGCCGACCCACACCGCGCCCACGAGCATGAGCACGACAACGGGGAGCGCCACCAGCGGCGCCTTCCACCTCGCCCCCGCAGGTGTGGCCACGGTTCCAGGGTGAGGCTGAACCGGCCGGCCCGCGACCCACGCGCGATGTCGCAGGTGGCGGGCTCCCCGGATCCCGACACCCGTGCGCGCCGCATGTCCAGGCCCAATCGTCCCGGCCATCGCGCCCGCGCGGCGCCTAACGTCAGGGCAGACCCCCTCGTCGTGGCGCCTGCCCTGCGCCAGCCCTGCCTGGGCGCCACTCGCAGCCCGTGCCACGATGACGAGGACCAGTCGAGCGGCAGGCGGCGCCTGCCAGAAGGAGTGTCACCATGCCGGATCACCTCCCTGACGTGTACGTCGGATTCCGCAGCCGGTTCCCCGACGTCGCCCAGAGCCAGGACGCCCTCGCGCAGGCCGTCGACGCAGCCGGCCCCCTCGACGAGAAGACGACGCGCCTGGTGAAGCTCGGCATCGCCCTGGGCTCCCAGGCCGACGGCGCCGTGCGGTCGAACGTGCGCAAGGCGCTGGCCGCCGGCGCGACGGTGGCGGAGGTCGAGCAGGTGGTCCTGCTGGGCATCACGACCCGGGGCTTCCCCGCGACGGTCGCCGCCTGGCAGTGGATGTCCGAGGTCGTCGAGGGAAGCCAGGAGACGGATCAGGCATGAGCGGCGCGAGCACGAGTGGCGCACAGCGCGACCGGGGCGACGAGACCCAGAAGATGGCCGTGATGAACGCCTGGCTGGACCAGGTGTGCGCCGAGTTGGACGTGGACCGCGCCGTGCTCGACGCGAACACCATGCCGCTGCTGCAGCTCATCAACCATGTGGCCCACGGCCCCAGCCGCCCGGGGGCTCCGGTGACGGCGTTTCTCGTCGGGCTCGCTGGCGCGGGCGCCTCCACCGACCCGGCCGAGCAGGCCCGCGCGGTCGGCGAGCGCATCGCCGCCGTGGAGCGGCTCGTGGCGGCCTGGGACCCGAGCAGCGTCGCCGCCGAATGACCAGCCGTTCGAGGCGATGGGCCCTCGCGGGCCTGGGCGTGGCCGGAGTTGTGCTGGCCCGCCGGGCGTCGCTGCGCTGGGGCGCCACCGACAGCGAGCTGGCCACCGGCCTTCCCGGCGACGACCTGGTGCCCGACGCGCGGCTGGTGGCGACCCGCGCGATCACCGTGCGCGCCACCCCGGCGGACGTGTGGCCGTGGGTGGTGCAACTCGGCCAGGGCCGGGCGGGCTTCTACAGCTATGACGCGCTGGAGAACCTGGTGGGCTGCGACATCCACAGCTCGGACCGCATCGTGCCCGCATGGCAGGGCCTGGCCGTCGGCGACGAGGTGCGGCTGCACCCCGACGGCGGGCTGCGCGTCGAGGTCGTGGAGCCCGGGCGCGCGCTCGTGCTGCGGGCCGACGACCCCACCGGGAAGTCGCCCGTCGAGTTCAGCTGGGCCTTCGTGCTGTGCGAGGGCCCCGGCGGCACGACGCGCCTGGTGGTCCGCGAGCGCTACGGGTACGCGGCGCCGTGGTCGGCGCTGCTCGTCGAGCCCATCGAGTGGGTCAGCCTCCTGATGACGCAGCGGATGCTGCGCGGCATCAAGCAGCGCGCCGAGCGCGAGGCGGGCAGCGCCACGGCCTGAGCCCGGCGCGCGCCACCCCGACGCGGACTGCGCGCGTCGGGCGTCGAGGTCGCTGGCGTAGCGTCGGGCGCGTGGCAGACGCGCAGACACCCCTCGACCCGGCGCCCTCGGTCACGGTGCTGACCGGCGCCGGCATCTCCACCGGATCAGGCATCCCCGACTTCCGGGGCCCGAACGGCGTGTGGACCCGCGACCCGCAGGCCTCGCGCCTCCTGGAGCTCGACTGGTACCTGGCGGAGCCCGACATCCGCCGCCGGGCCTGGCAGATGTGGCGGGACCACCCGCTGTGGACGGCGCAGCCGACCCCGGGCCACCTCGCGCTGGCGGACCTGGACCGGGCGGGGGCGCTGCGGGCCGTCGCCACGCAGAACTTCGACGGCCTGCACCAGCGGGCCGGCCTGCCCGCGTCGAAGGTGCTCGAGCTGCACGGCAGCCTGACGGGGTCGCGCTGCCTGCGATGCTCGGCGCCGGAGCCGACGGCCGAGGTGATGGCGCGGCTCGACGTCGACCCGGATCCGCACTGCGCGCGCTGCGGTGGCCCGCTGGCCACCGACGTGGTGATGTTCGGCGAGCCACTGCCCTCCGACGTGCTGGACGCCGCCGTCGAGGCCGCCGCGTCCTGCGACGTGTTCGTCGCCGTCGGCTCGACGCTCACCGTGCAACCGGCCGCGAGCCTCACCTCCGTCGCGGCGGAGGCGGGCGCCCGCATCGTGATCGTGAACGCGGAGCCCACGCCGTACGATCGGCTCGCCGAGACCGTCGACCGGCGGCCCATCGAGGTGGCCCTGCCGGCGCTCGTGCGGGACCTGCTCACCACCTGAGCGGATCCCGCCCCGGACGGCGCCCACGACGACCTGACGCGCACCTCCACGGCTGCGCCTGCTTGAGGGATGGACACCGCGCCCGATGGACGCCCCACACACGGACACCGCGCTCCCCGACGCCCCGCCGACGGGCGACGCCCGGCGTGATCGCGTGTCGACCCCTGCCGTGCCCGAGGCCGATCAGGCGCACTCGGTGCTGGGCGCGCTGCGCTCCGGCAAGCGGCTGCGCACCGAGGTGCTGGGCGGCCTGGTGGTGGCGCTGGCCCTGATCCCCGAGGCGTTGTCCTTCTCGATCATCGCCGGGGTCGACCCGCGGCTCGGCATCTTCGCGTCGTTCACGATGGCCGTCTCGATCGCGTTCCTGGGCGGCCGCCCGGCGATGATCTCGGCGGCGACGGGCGCCGTGGCGCTGGTCGTGGCCCCGGTGGTGCGCGATCACGGGGTGGACTACCTGATCGCCACGGTGATCCTCGCGGGAGTGGTGCAGGTCGCGATGGGCGTGCTGGGGGTGGCCCGCCTGCTGCGGTTCATCCCGCGCTCGGTGATGATCGGGTTCGTCAACGCGCTGGCCATCCTGGTGGTGCTGTCCCAGCTCCCGTACCTCACGGGCGTCCCGTGGGCGGTGTACGCGCTGGTCGCCGCGGGGATCGCGATCACCGCGCTGCTCCCCCGCCTGACCACTGCCGTGCCGGCGGCGCTGGTGGCGATCGTGCTGCTGACGGTGGTCACCGTCGCGGCGGGGCTGGCCGTGCCGAACGTCGGCGACCAGGGCGAGCTGCCGAACGCGCTGCCCACGCTGCTGCTCCCCCAGGTCCCGCTCACCCTGGAGACGCTGGGCATCATCGCGCCGTACGCGCTGGCCATGGCGCTGGTGGGCCTGCTGGAGTCGCTGATGACCGCCAAGCTGGTCGACGACGTCACCGACACCCACTCGAACAAGAGCCGTGAGGCGTGGGGGCAGGGCGCGGCGAACATCATCACCGGGTTCTTCGGCGGCATGGGCGGCTGCGCGATGATCGGCCAGACGATGATCAACGTGAAGGTGTCCGGCGCCCGCACCCGGATCTCCACGTTTCTCGCCGGGGTGTTCCTGCTCGCCCTGGTGGTCGGCCTGGGCGACGTGGTGGGCCTGATCCCGATGGCGGCGCTCGTCGCCGTGATGGTCATGGTCTCCGTGGCGACGTTCGACTGGCACTCGATCCGCCCGTCCACGCTGCGCCGCATGCCGCTCAGCGAGACGGCCGTGATGGTGACGACCGTGGCCGTCGTGGTGGCCACCCACAACCTGGCGATCGGCGTCATCGCGGGGGTGCTGGTGGCCACGGTGCTGTTCGCGCGCCGCGTCGCGCACCTCACCCAGGTCACCCGTCGCGCCACCGACGAGGGCTGCGAGTACGTCGTCACCGGGGCGCTGTTCTTCGCATCGTCGAACGACCTCGTCTACCAGTTCGACTACGCGGGCGACCCGGAGCACGTGGTCATCGACCTGTCCGGCGCGCAGGTCTGGGACGCGTCGACCGTCGCGACGCTCGACGCCATCACCACCAAGTACGCGGCGCGCGGCAAGCAGGTGGTCATCACCGGGCTCGACGGGGCCTCCGCCGATCGGCACCGGCGCCTCACGGGGAACCTCGGCGCCGCAGGCTGACCTGGAGCCCCGAGGGCTACGCTTGACGGGCGCGTCAACAGTGACGGAAGTCACCACCGGGCGTCCTGATAACGTCCCTCACGAGTCATCCCTGAGTGAACGGACCACACGCATGCCCACCGCCCTCGCGCCCACTCCGGCCTTCATCGCCGGCCTCCCCAAGGCCGAGTTGCACCTGCACCTCGAGGGGACCCTCGAGCCCGACCTCAAGCTCGCGCTGGCCCAGCGCAACGGCATCGAGCTGGACCAGAAGACCGTCGCCGAGGTCCAGGCCACCTACGAGTTCAACGACCTGTCCAGCTTCCTCGCCGTGTACTACCCGGCGATGGAGGTGCTGCGCACCGAGCAGGACTTCTACGACCTGGCCCTCGCGTACCTGCGCCGCGCCACCGACCAGGGCGTGCGCCACGTCGAGATGTTCTTCGACCCGCAGGCCCACACCACCCGTGGCGTGCCGTTCGCCGACGTGGTCACCGGCTACCACCGGGCCACCGTCGACGCCCGCGCGGAGCTGGGCATCTCCTCGGCGCTCATCATGTGCTTCCTGCGGGACCACAGCGCCGAGTCGGCCGCGCAGACCCTCGAGGCCGCCACCCCGTACCTGGACCTCATCGTGGGCGTGGGCCTGGACTCCGACGAGCGGGACAACCCGCCGCGCAAGTTCGCCGACACGTTCGCGCGCGCCCGCGAGCTGGGCCTCAAGCTCACGATGCACTGCGACATCGACCAGGTCGGCAGCATCGAGAACATCCGCCAGGTCATCGAGGAGATCGGCGTCGACCGCATCGACCACGGCACCAACATCGTCGAGGACCCGTCCCTCGTCGCCGTGGTCCGCGAGCGCGGCATCGGCCTGACGTCCTGTCCGGTGTCGAACAGCTTCGTCACCGACGACATGAAGGCCGCTGAGATCGTCCAGCTGCTGCACGACGACGTGAAGATCATGATCAACTCCGACGACCCGGCGTACTTCGGCGCCTACGTCGCCGGCAACTACGAC
Source organism: Cellulomonas cellasea (assembly GCF_030372105.1). Classification (GTDB taxonomy): domain Bacteria; phylum Actinomycetota; class Actinomycetes; order Actinomycetales; family Cellulomonadaceae; genus Cellulomonas_A; species Cellulomonas_A cellasea_A. The sequence goes on from NZ_JAUDBQ010000022.1 coordinate 29,856, forward strand.
GCCCTCGTCGCGAAGGCCGGGCTCAGCCTGGACGACGTGGTGCGGCTCGCGAAGAACTCCTTCGAGGCGTCGTGGCTCGACGACGACGCGAAGGCCGGCTACCTCGCCGAGATCGACGCGTACGTGGCCCGCGCCACCGCCTGACACCAGGGCAGAACACAGAGCGGCCGTGCCCCGTCCGGGGCGCGGCCGCTCTGTTGTCTCACGCGGTCGTCTCGCGCGCCACACGCCCGTCGGGCGTCCTGCTCAGTCGAGCGCCACCAGCACGTCCGCCCGATCCCGCCCGAGCGCCACCAGCGCGGTGTTCCGCTCGTCCACCTGCTCGACCCACGCCCGCGCCGCAGGCTCGGACCGTCCGTGCCGGATGTGCCGGTCCACGAGCCGCGCCACGCGCACCGCGTCGTCCACGTCGAGGTACCAGCACTCGTCGAGCAGCGGGCACACCTGCTCCCAGCCGCCCGCGTCATGCAGCAGGTAGTTCCCCTCGGTGAGCACGACGCGCACGTCGGGCCCGAATGGCAGCGCGCACGCGATGGGCTCCTCGAGCGTCCGGTCGAAGGCCGGGACGTACACGGTGGCCACGGTGTCGGCACGCACCCGCGTCAGGGCGTTCACGTAGCCGTCGACGTCGAAGGTGTCCGGGGCGCCCTTGCGGTCGGCCCGGCCCAGCCGCTCCAGCTCCCGCTGCGCGAGGTGGAAGCCGTCCATCGGCAGCACCCGCGCCTCGGCGCCCAGCAGCGCGGCGAGCCGCTCGGACACAGTCGACTTGCCCGCCCCCGGCGGGCCCACGATGCCGATGACGACGCGCTGGCCAGGGCGCCCCTGGGCCAGGCGCCTCACACGGTCGGGCAGCTCGGCGACGGTCAGTCGAGGGGTCACGCCCCCATGGTGACGGATGCGCCGCGGGCCGAGCGCGCGGCGCCCGCCCGCGCGGCCACCAGGCGGCTCGTCTCCGCGGACGGCGCGACGCCGAGCCGGCGGCGGAGCACCGCCGCGCACTGCGCGTAGGCGTGCAGCGCCTCGGCCAGGTTGCCCTCCGCGAGGTGGATGCGGATGACTGTGCGGTGCGCGCTCTCCCGCAGCGGGTCGCTGCGCAGCGCGATCAGCGCCGCCTCGAGCGCCAGGCCGAACTGCCCGCACCGCGCGAGTTGCTGGGCGCGGGCCTCCAGCACGTGCAGCCGGAGCTGGCGCAGCCGCTCGCGGTCGGCCGCGAGCCACTCGTCGTCCCAGCCGGGCAGCAGGTCCCCGTCGCCGAACCGCGCGGGATCGAGGTCGCCGTCGCGCGCCTGAGCGGCACGGCGCGTGGGATCGGCGGAGGCGCGCCCGGGATCGTCGCCCTCGGGCGCCCGGCCACGCGCCGCCATGACCGCATGCGCCCCCTGGACCAGGTCGGTGATGTCCACGTCCACGTCGGGGCCGAGCACCACCGAGTCGTGGGCCGTGCCGATCAGCCCGTGCGCGAGCTGGTTGGCCCGCCAGATCGCCGTGCGCAGGCTCGCGAGCGCCCGCGCCTCCGAGGCGTCGGGCCACAAGACCGCCGCGAGCCTCCCCCGACGGCAGCGACCGCGCAGCGCGAGCACGGAGACGATCCGCTGGGTGGCGGCCGGAGCCTCCACGTCCTGCCCGTCGACCACGAGCCGGAACCCGCCCAGCAGCCTGACTTGGTGGCGCGCCACCTGTTCCACGGCACCCTCCCCCTTGGCGCCCCGCCACCCCGCGTCGCGTGGCAGGTCGAGCAGATCACAGGTCGCCCGTTGGCGCGCGCCGACCCCGCCGCAGTGGCCGACGGACTGCGGGCCCGGGACGACGGGACCGCTGGTGACGAGGCCGTGACGCGCCGGTGACGGGCCCCGCCGGCATGTGGCTTCTGCATCCTCGCGGTGTGCGCCCCGCATGGATCTGCGTGGCAGCACCGCCCCGGCAGGCCCTACGCCTAGACTCGCGCCCGTGATCTTCAAGGCGGTGGGCGAGGGCAGACCCTATCCGGACCACGGGCTCGTGACGCCCAAGCAGTGGGCCGAGGTCGCCCCGCGGCAGGTGCGGCTCGACGAGTTGGTGACCACCAAGGGCACCCTGAACCTCGACAACCTGCTGTCCGAGGACTCCACCTTCTACGGCGACCTGTTCGCGCATGTGGTGCAGTGGAGGGGTGTGATGTACCTGGAGGACGGCCTGCACCGCGCGGTGCGGGCGGCCCTGCACCAGCGTCCGATCCTGCACGCCCGTGTGCTCGTGATCGAGACCGCCGGACGAGAAGACCGCACAGGCGAGACCACCGAGTGAGCGAGACGACCGAGTGAACGAAGCAACGAGGCCATGACCACCGATCCGGATCGCGCCCGAGACCTGCGCCGACGACGCATGCACGAACGCCAGGCGGGGATCTTCGGCCTCCTCCTCGCCGGCCTCGCGGTGGCCGGCATCGGCTCCGCCGCCGTGTTCACGGGGGCCGTGGACCTGCCGTTCCTGGCACGCGACTTCAGCACCGCGACTCCCACGCCGGGTGTCGGCTCGGTCGTCCCGTGCCCCCCGGCCGGCGCGCTGCCCGTGGCGGTCGGCGAGGTCGCGGTGAACGTCTACAACGGCTCCAACGCGAGCGGCCTGGCCTCCTCGACGGGGACCTTGCTGACCGAGCGGGGTTTCGCGGTCGTCACGGTCGCGAACGCGACGCTCCGGCTCGGCGACGCCGCGCGGCTGTCCTTCGGCGCGTCTGGCGTCGCGGCGGCGTACACGCTCGCCGCGCACCTCGACGACCCGGTGATGGTGCTCGACGAGCGGCAGGACGCCACCGTCGACCTGATCGTCGGCGAGCGCTTCAACGACCTGCGCCCCGTGGAGGAGGTCGTCCTCGACCCGGCGCAGGAGCTGGTCGGCGCGGTGGGCTGCCGGCCCGTCGAGGAGGTCGTCCCCGCTCCAGCCCCGTCCGTCGCCACCTCGTCGGAGCCGGGCGCCGAGGACGTCCCCGCGGATGAGGAGCCTGTCGAGGGCGAAGTGGTGGTCGAGGGCGAGTAGCCCGCAGCCGCCATCCCCACGAGACGACAACGAGGCCGGGCCACCCGTCGGGTGGCCCGGCCTCGTTTTGTGTCGGCTGGTGCGGCGTCAGGCCTGCGGCGCCCGGCCAGCGCCCTCGAGCTCGGTGCCGTTCGGCACGGACGCCGGGCTCGCGGCCTCCTGGGAGGTGCCACGCCAGCGGGCCAGCGCGTTCATCAGGTGGTAGACGCCGATGGCCGCGGCGGAGCCGAGCGCGATGCCCTCGAAGGTGATGTCGCCCGCCACCCACGTGTAGTTGGCGATGCCCACGATGAGCGCGACGGCCGCCGTGGTCAGGTTCACCGGGTTGGAGAAGTCGACCTTGTTCTGCACCCAGATCCGGGCGCCGAGGATGCCGATCATCCCGTAGAGCACCGTCGTGGCGCCGCCGAGCACCCCCGCGGGGATCGTGGCGATGAGCGCGCCGAACTTGGGCGACAGGCTCAGCACGAGCGCAGTGGCCGCGGCCACCCAGTAGGCGGCCGTCGAGTAGATGCGGGTGGCGGCCATGACGCCGATGTTCTCGGCGTACGTGGTGGTGCCGGAGCCGCCGCCCACGCCGGCCAGGGTGGTGGCGATGCCGTCGGCGACCAGGGCGCGCCCGGTGAGCGGGTCCAGGTCCTTGCCGGTCATCGCGGACACCGACTTCACGTGGCCGACGTTCTCCGCGATGAGCACGAGCACCACGGGCACGAACAGCCCGAGCACGGCCAGGTCGAACGTGGGCGTGATGAAGGTGGGCAGGCCGAACCAGGACGCCTTCTCCACGGAGGTGAAGTCGACCTCGCCGCGGATCGCCGCGACGACGTAGCCGATGAGCACGCCCACCAGGATCGCGAGCCGACCGAGGATGCCGCGGAACAGCACGGTGGTGAGGATGATCGCGAACAGCGTCACCAGGGCGGTGATGGGCGCCGCGCGGAAGCCCGAGGTGCACGACTCGACGATCTCGCCGCCGACCACGGACTCGCTGCAGGTGCCCCAGGCGACGGGCGCGAGGTTGAGCCCGATGAGAGCGACGATCGAGCCGGTGACCACCGGCGGCATGACCTTCTCGATCCAGTGCGCCCCCGCGACGTGCACCACCAGGCCGATGGCGGTGAGCAGCAGGCCGGTGACGACCACGCCGCCCAGGGCCACGGACTCGCCGCCGGAGGCGGTGGCCGCCGTGATGGGCGCGATGAACGCGAAGCTCGACCCGAGGTAGCTGGGGAGCTTGTTCCCGGTGATGACCAGGAACAGGACGGTGCCGACAGCCGAGAAGAACAGGGTCGTCGCGGGCGACAGGCCGGTGATGATGGGCACCAGGAACGTCGAGCCGAACATGGCCACGACGTGCTGCATGCCGATGCCGATGGTGCGCGGCCAGCTCAGCCGCTCATCGGGGGCGACCACTGCGCCCGTCCGGACCGTGCGCCCGTCTCCGTGCACGCGCCATCCGATACTGCTCACGTAGGGGACTCCTTCAATGTGGTGAGTGGCCGGGTCCGCCCCGTCGGCCTCTGGCCGCGACCCGTGCAGAGAGTAGCGACCTGAGGTGGGCGTGCCCGACGCCCGTCCATTCGCTGCCCCGCCGGGAATGGCCGCCGGATAGCATGGGCGGACGCCTGCCGGGCGCGACGACTTCTCGTCGCGCCCCTCCTGTTGAGCCGTCCGGAGGTTCCCCTGAGCACCGGCCGCCTGCTGCGCTCGCGCGCGGCCCTGTGGACGGCGTTCGTGGTGGCCCACCTGTGGGTCGCGTTCGCCGGGACGGTGCTCCAGGGCCGGTCCTTCTTCAACGACGTCGAGCTGTACCGGGAGTGGATGCGGCTCGGCGTCCAGCAGGGCGCCTGGCCCGTGCTGTCCGGCGAGTGGGTGTACCCCGCCGGCGCCATCGTGCCCATGGCGCTCGCCGGGCTGATCACCACCACGAGCACGTGGGGCTACCAGGTCGCCTGGGTGATGTTGGTGGCGACGCTCAACGGGCTCGCCATCGTCGCGCTGCTGCGGGCCCGCACCGCCGACGGCGCCGCGCCCTCGGTGGAGCCGGCGCGCGGCGCCTGGTGGTGGCTGGCGTTCATCGCCGGGCTGGGCCCCGTCGCGGTGGGGCGGCTCGACGCGATCGTGGCGCCGGTGGTGATCGTGGCGCTGCTGGTCGCCGCCCGCAGGCCCTGGGTCGCGTCGGCCCTGCTGACCGCCGGGGCGTGGATCAAGGTGGCGCCGGGGGCGATCCTGCTGCCGCTGGTGCTCGCGGTGCGGCGGCCGTGGCGTGACGTGGTGCTGCCCGCGGCGCTGGTGTGCGCGGCGGTGGCGGGCGCCGTGGCGGCGGGCGGCGGGCTGCCGAACCTCACGAGCTTCCTCACCCAGCAGGGCTCCCGGGGCCTGCAGATCGAGTCGGTGGGCGCCACCGGGTGGGTGCTGTTCGGGATGTTCTCCCCCGTCGTGGACCGCTACCTCAACGTCGAGCTGATCACCTGGGAGGTCGGCGCGCCGGGCACGGCGGTCGCCGCCGACGCGCTCGGCGCGCTGCTGCCGCTCGGGCTGGCCGCCGCTGCGGCGCTGCTGTGGTGGGCCCGCCACCGCGGCCACCCGGAGCGCCGCTGGGCGACGTCCGAGGAGTTCGTGGTGCGCGGCGCCCTCCTCGTCGCCACCGTGCTGATCGTGTTCAACAAGGTGGGCTCACCCCAGTTCATCGGGTGGCTGGCGCCGCCCGTGGCGGTGGCCCTGGCCTTGGGCCTGCCGCGCTGGCGGCGGACGGCGTGGTGGGTGCTGGGGCTGGCGGTGCTGACGCAGGTCGTCTACCCGCTGCGCTACAACGACGTGCTGTTGGGCGACGCCCCGGGCACGCTCGCGCTGGTGCTGCGCAACGCGCTGCTGGTGGTGCTCCTCGTCGGCACCGCCCACGGCATCTGGCGGGCGGCGCGTCAGCCTCCCGACGATCCGGGACCGCTCCCCGACGCCACCGACGCGACGAACGCGAGCAGGTAGGCGCGCGAGCTGCCGTCGTCGATCGAGGTGTCCGACAGCCCTGGCGCCGCCTCCCACGCCCGCCCGGCCTCATCCGGGCCGGCCATCGCGAGGTACATCAGCAGGTAGTCGCCGAACTTCACGTCGAAGCCGCCCGGCGTCGCCTCCTCGACCTGCGCGATGATCCGGGCCGCCCGGGCGTCCTCGTCGGCGTCGCCCTGCACCAGGTACCCCGCGACAGGGCTCATCGGGATGAGCTGGATCGCGAGCATGGCGGCCGGGTCCGGGCTGAACCAGGTGGCGTAGTCCCGCTTGCCGCCCCAGTTGAGCGCCATGACGTGGTGCCCGAACCCGTCGTACACCGGATCGGCCAGATCAGGCGACGTCCAGTAGGCGCGGGTCGAGGCCGCCTCGGTGGAGGCCAGCCACGCGGCCTGCACCCCGAGCGCGTCCTGCCCCGACGCGGCCGCCCACAGCCCCAGCCCGTTCCAGGCGGTCACCGCCTCCGAGCTGGACTCCTGGTTGTTGCCATCCGCGAACGGCGCGGGGCCCGACGCCCACGCGTGGCCGGCGTACACGTCGAAGGCCCGCAACTGCGGGAACCACTCGGAGCCCTCGGCGGCCGCGACGTCCTGCGCCAGCAGGTCCAGCACGGGCGCCAGCTCGGCGGCGAGGGCCGGATCGTCGGCGGCCAGCAGGCCCGCCGTGGCCAGGAAGTAGCCGTAGTGGAAGTGGTGGTCGTTGAACTCCTCGGAGCCGAAGGAGGGGGTGAGCCCCACGACGCCCCGCGCGTTCTCGTCGTACACGAAGCACCGGGCGTCGCGACGCGCGCAGCCGTCCGGCTCGGTCCACTCGCGGAGTGCCGCCAGGGTCTGCGCGCGCAGCGGCGCCACCACGTCGTCGGCGCCGAGCTGGCGGCCCAGGGTCACCAGCGTCGCGGCGCGGTACAACGACTTCCCGCCGAAGTACGTGTCCGACGGGAACGGCGGCGTCGCGGCGACGTCGGCCGCGAGCTGCGCGACGATCGCGGCACGGCGGTCGTCGGGCACGGAGGCCAAGTCGAGCTCCCCTGCCGCCTCCACCACGGGCGCCCAGGACGTGAGCTGCGAGCCCAGGCACAGCTCGAGGGAGCCGTAGACGCTCGGGTAGGAGCCCAGGTTGCAGCGCTCCCGGCTCGGCTGCTCGCCCTGGCGGTGATGCGGCATGGTCGCGTGCACCGTCTGCGAGCCTGCCGCGGTGCGGTAGGCGATCGTGGTGCGCGCGATCCCGTCGCCCACGCCGTAGGCCACCTCGGAGCCGACCACGGGGTCCACGGCCGCGAGCGCCAGCGCCTCCAGCCCGCCGGAGGGCAGATCGGCGGGAACAGGGAACCAGGTCGTGCTCTGCCCCGCGAGGAGCCGCACGCTCGTGTCCGCGAGGGCGCCACGCGGCGCGCTGAGCATCCACTCGACGCCCCGCACGGTGCTCGAGGCCAGGCCGTCGGTGGCCGGCGCGAACGCCGCGCCGAGCGTCAGCGTGGTGTCGACGGCGGCGGTGAAGCTGACGTATGGGGAGCCCTGTGCGAGGACCACCCGGCCCAGGGGCTGGCCTGCCGCGTCGAGCAGCTCGACGGTGACGGTGGCGGCGTCGTAGGCGCTGACCTGCGCGCGCGCGGCGGCCGCGTCGACGGTCACGGCCGGCACGTGCCCGCCGATGATGAGCTTCTCGCTGGTCTCGGGCTGCGGCAGGCCGATCTCGAAGCCCGAGCCGGTGAGCGCGAACGACGTGGGCAGGGCGAAGACGGGTTGCGGCTGCTCGCCGAACACGAGGCCGCTGAACCAGCGGTTGGTGGGCGGCGTCAGCCCGTCTGCGAGCCGGACCGGGTCGAGCTTCGCGGCGTCCGCGTGCTCGACGCCAGCCACCAGTGCAGCCGGGTCCGCCTGCGGCAGCTCCGCGTCAGGCGGCCCTGCGGGGTTGTCGCCGCCGTCCACGTGCACGGCGCCGTCGAGGGCGTCGACGTCCCGTGGCCCCGCGCCGCCCAGCACCATGGCGGTGGCGACCACCAGGACGCCGGCCACGAGCACGCCGAGCGCGATCAGCACGCTGCGCCGCCCCGTCACAGGCCTGCCTCGCGCAAGTAGCCCCGGACGGCTTCCACGGCCCGGGTCACGACCCCGTCGTTGCGCAACGCCAGCTCGGCGGTCACGGGCGTGCCCGCGGCGACCAGCCCGTTGGCGTCGCCCTTGACCAGGTCGTCGGAGCGCACCTTCACCACGGCCTGCGCGGCGCTGGCCACCGTCTGCACGGAGACCTCCTCGACATGCCCGGCCAGGCGCTGCTGGTTGGGCAGCACGATGGTCACGTGCGCCGCGTCCTCGACCCGCGCGTAGTCCTTGGCGCTGAGCGTGTACTCGGCCTGCACGTACAGGCTGTCGGCCTTCTCCACGACGGCCAGGTCGCCGACCGCCTCGACGAACGTGCCGCGCTCCGCCTTGAGGGTGACGATCGTGCCGGGGCCGGTGGCCTTGACCACGAGCCGTCCCTCGGCGTCGACGGCGCTCGCGGCGGTCTCCACCGGGGCGAAGCCGATCTCGCGGTCGTGGCGGAGCGCCGCGCTGTCGATGACGAACAGCGCGTCGCCCTCCTCGACGACGTCGCCGGGCTCCACGAGCTGGTCGACGACCAGCCCCGCGTATGGGGATCCCACGTGGTACGTCAGCGCGGCGATCTGCGCGGAGGAGCTGCCGGCGCGGCCCTCCCGCTCGTTCAGGTGGTAGGTGAGCAGGAGGGTCACGGCGAGCACGGTCAGCAGCCCGAACGTCAGGCGAAGGCGGTTGCTCCAGGTCATGCGGCACCTCCGGAGGTCAGGGCGGCGGCCCGCCGCGATGTGCGCGCCTCACGCGCGGCGGTCACGACGAAGGCGCCGAGGATCAGGGTGTTGGTGGTGTTCCAGGCCAGGGCCAGCGAGAGGGACCCGTTGCCCAGGTCCTTCCAGGCGCCCACCACCGAGGTCAGCAGCAGGAAGACGAAGAACAGCACCTGCGGCATCATGAAGTTGAACGGGGAGGCGGCGCGGCCCAGGCTGCCGGTCACGTGCCACTGCTGCTCGCGGCGGAAGAACGCGTTGACGAGCGCGCGGGTGTAGATCGGGAACGACACGGTGGCGAGCATCAACGTCTCCCACCGGAACGACCCGAGGGTGTAGAACGCCACGACGATCTGCATCACGTAGAAGCCCGCGTAGGCCAGCGCCCAGGTGAGCGGCGACATATGGAGCTGCATGGGCGTCAGGCCGAAGTACACCTGCAGCGGCGGCACGAGGAGCAGCAGCAGGGGCGCGATGCCCGTGAGGTAGTGCGTGGACGTGACCCAGTACTGCAGCCGCTGGTCGAGCGTCAGGTTGCGCTTCTTGGACAGCGGGTTGTGGGTGAACATGATCTCGAAGCCGCCGGTCGCCCAGCGGAGCTGCTGCTTGGTGTACGCCTCGACCGTCTCGGGGGTGTCCCCCACGGCGAGCGACATCGGTATGTAGATGGAGCGCCAGCCCGCCTCGTGCAGCCGCAGCGACGTCCACACGTCCTCGGACTTCGAGTCGGCGTACATGCCGCCGACGTCCTGGATCGCCCGCCGCCGGAAGATCACGTTGGTGCCGACGCAGAACGCCGAGTTGAACTTGTTCCGGCCCGGCTGGATGTACCGGTAGAACACGGCCTGCATGTACCCCGCGCCCCGCGAGATGAGGTTGTGCAGGTTGCCGTAGGTCTGCGGAGTCTGCACGAACGCCACATCCGACGTCGCGAAGAACGGCACCGTCTCGTGCAGGAACTCGGGCTCGGGCACGAAGTCGGCGTCGAAGATGACGAACAGCTCGCCCCGCGTGATGGTCAGCGCGTGGTTGATGTTCCCGGCCTTGGCGCCGTTCTTGCTGAGCCGGCGCACGTACCGGGCGCCGAGCTCGGCGGCGAGGTCGCGCACCTCGTCCGAGCGGCCGTCGTCGAGCACCCACGTCATGTGCTCGCCCTGCATCGCGAGGGCGGCGGTGACGGTGCGGCGGATGGTGGCGAGGTCCTCGCCGTAGGTCGTGATGAACACGTCGATGCCCACCGGGCTGCCGTGCAGGCGCATCGGCCAGTGGCGCGGGTTGTCCGCCGTGCCGTCGCGCAGGATCTCGTCCATGTCGTACAGGGCGTCCTGGGCGTGGTGGAACGCGAAGCCGCGCGGGTTGTGCCCGCTGGAGAGCATCGTCCACAACGACAGCAGCGCGTGGACGATGAGCACGGCCTCGGCGGTGATGACCATGGACCAGGGCAGCCAGTCGCCGCGGTTGCCGGGGTTCAGCAGGAAGACCGCGTACAGCAGCACCCCGGCGCAGGCCAGCGCGACGAGCAGCATGAACGACGGCGAGTGCGCCGCCTCGTTCTCCGGGGTGCGGGTGGGGCGGCCGTGCGGGACGTCGGTGGTGCGCGGCTCGGAGACGAGCCGGTCGAACGCGGTTGCTGTCATCTGGTTCTCCAACGTCGGGCCGGTGCGGAGGCGGCGGGTCAGCTGACCCGTCACCTAGGGCGGCGGCGGCGTTGGCGTCTAGTGCACCGGGGCCTGCGATGCGGCATCGGAGATGTGGAGAAAAGCCGCATCTCCCCCGGTGGGTACGCACAGAACGTAACAGCGATGGGCGACTTGTCTAGGCCTGTCCGCTCTGCATGGGGCCGTCGGCGGCGGCCTGACGACGCCCCGGCGCGGGTGAACCTGCGGGCGTTCCCGCAGGTCAGCGGGCTGCCGTGTGCCGCACAAGAGGCCCGATCGGGTCATCCCATGAGAATCTCGACATACGAGACCTACCACCTGGTCGCTGTCTGCCGCGGGCACGGCCGGCAGCACAGACGACAGCAGCCCCTCCCGGGACCCGGGAGGGGCTGCGACACACGTCAGATCAGCCGAGCTGCGGCAGGACCTCCTGCGCGACCAGCTCGAGGTGGTCCAGGTCATGCAGGTCCAGGACCTGCAGGTACACCCGCGAGACGCCCAGCTCGGCCAGGGCCCCGATCCGGTCCACCACAGCCGACGGCGTGCCCGCGAAGCCCACCGAGCGCACCTCGATCGGGTCCCGGCCGATCGCCGCCGCGCGGCGGTCCACCTCGGCGTCGTCCCGCCCGACGCACGCCACCAGCGCCACCGACATCACCAGCGACTCCGGGTCGCGCCCGATGTCGCGGCACGCCGCGCGCACCCGCTCGAGCTTGGGCGCGACGTCCGCCAGCTCGGGGAAGCCCAGGTTGAACTCGGACGCGTACTTGGCGGCCAGCGCCGGGGTCCGCTTGGGGCCGTGACCGCCGACGATGATCGGCACCCCCGCCCGGGACGGGTCCAGCGGCGAGGCCTGCACCGGCTTCGGCAGCGCCGGGGAGTCCGTGAGCGTGTAGTGCTCGCCGGCGTGCGAGTAGCGCTCCCCCACGGGCGTGCTCCACAACCCGGTGACGACCTCGAGCTGCTCCTCGAGCCGCCCGATCCGCTTGTCCGGGTACGGGATGCCGTACGCGGTGTGCTCGGCCTCGAACCAGCCGGCGCCGAGGCCCAGCTCGACCCGCCCGCCGGACATCTCGTCGACCTGGGCGACCTGGATCGCGAGGATCCCCGGCGGCCGGAACGTGATCGGCGAGACGAGCGTGCCGAGGCGCACCCGCTGGGTGTCACGCGCCAACCCCGCCAGCGTGGTCCACGCGTCGGACGGGCCGGGCAGGCCGTCGCCCTCGCCCATCCGCAGGTAGTGGTCGGAGCGGAAGAAGCCGTCGAAGCCGAGCTCCTCGGTGGCGGTGGCGACGGCGAGCAGGTCCGCGTACGAGGCGCCCTGCTGGGGTTCGGTGAAAATCCTGACGTCCATCCTCGTACCCTGCCATCTCCCCGCGGCCAAACCCGACCAGGCACATGGCTTTGGCGATCCGCGGCGGGTAGCGTGCGACCCGTGAGGTCGATCCGATGGGCGAGCGTGGCGACGGTGGGCGGCTGTGCGCTCGTGCTGCTGATCTGCGCGATCGCGGCCCTGCGCGGTCGCCCCTGGGCCTGGGCGCCCGGGCTCGTCGCCGCCGCCGTGGGCCTGCGCGAGCTGCGCGCCCTGCAACGCGGCCTGCGCTGAACAGCGCCCACCTTGCAGTGGGCGCCCGCCGACCGTCAGGGAAAGCGGAGCCGGTCGACCATCAGATCGGCCTCGTCCAGGACCTCGCCGGCGGCCCAGGCCATGTCGCGCCTGGACTGGGTGATCGGGCGCAGCACATCTGCCTCGACCAGCCGCTCGACCGTCGCGTAGGCCCGGGCCTGCGACGCACCTGTCAGGCGGGCCACGTCACCGGCATCGACGATCGGGTGGCGGGGCAGCAGCGGCAGCAGCGCAGCCGCCGCCGACCCCGCCCGGGGCCGGATGCGCTCGGCCCACTGGTGCGGCAGCGCGATCAGCCGCTCAGCCGAGACCGTGGCCTCCGCCGTCGCCCGAGAGGCCGCGTCCGCCAGGAAGCCCGCGAACGGCTCGACCTCGCCCTGACGGTAGTCGTTGACCAGCTGGAAGTAGAAGTCGCGGTCGGCCACGATGGCAGAGGCAACCGGCACCGCCATCTCCCGGGTCACGCCGCGGTAGCGCCACAGGGCGTTGATGAGCGACCGGCCGACGCGGCCGTTGCCGTCGGTGAACGGGTGGATGGACTCGAACTGGGCGTGCGCGACAGCTGCCTGCACCACCGGGTCGATGTCCGTGCGCCGCATGAACGCGATCAGGTCGGCCATGAGCTCGGGCACGCGCTCGGGGGCCGGGGGGACGTGAACGGCGCCCCGGGGCGAGCGGTTGGACCCTCCAATCCAGTTCTGCACCGAGCGCAGTTTGCCCGCGTCCCACCGCTCTTCTGGGTCGTCGGCCATGAGCGGGACGTGGGCGGCGAGGATGTCCTGGAGGTCCACGCCGTCGGCGGCGCGGTGCACGAGCAGGTTGAGCCCGTCTATCGCGCCCTTGACGGTTCGAGCGGTCTTCGGAGCTCGGATGCCGTACTGGGCACGGGCCAACTGGTCGACGGTGGTCAGCTCCTCCTCGATGCGCGAGGAGGCGATCGCCTCGGTGCGCAGCAAGAAGGGCTCCAAGGTGGCGACCTGGCCGGCGTAGGTGCGCTCGAGCACGCCGATCTCGACCTCTGCCTGGCGGGCGAGTTCGAGGGTCTCGGCCGACGAGGGCAGGCGCAGGTCGGCGATCAGCGGGGGGATCGAGGCGCTGTACTCGCCGATCTCTGCGCGGCGCCCGCTGCTGGACACCCACGGCAGGGACTCACTGCCATGGGCGGGGATGCCTGCCGGAGTGGCGACTCCCCGGTCCACGCCGGACTCGCCGCGCGCGTGGGAGCGGGACTCACCACCTGTGTGGACGCCAGCGGGCTGGCGAGGCTGAGCGGACATGCGGGGCCTCCAGTAACCGAGAAGATCGCTTCCACTATTCTCGCTTAAAGACATATCCGAGAACAAGGTCCGGGCCGCTCTCGCTTCCAGCAGCCGTGGCCGACAGGCCGGAGAAGTCCGACCTGTGAGGCTGCGTGAGCGCTAGTCGACGGCGTGCCGGAACCACCCGTTGCGAACCGGGTCCCAGACCCCTCCCAGCCTCCCCGACTACGATCGAGCCCATGCCAGAGCATCGCCGGGACATGACCTCGATCTTGCAACTCAGGGATGATTTCACCAGGTTCATGCTCGCGTACCGGTTCGGTCTTGATGAAGTCATGACCAAACTGACGATCCTGCGCGATGAGTTCAACTACGCGCACAGCTACAACCCCATCGAGCACGTCGGCTCGCGGCTCAAGTCCCCGGACAGCATCCTGCAGAAGGCGCACCGCAAGGGGATCCCGTTCACCCTCGAGGACATCAAGTCCCAGATGTTCGACATCGCCGGCGTCCGGGTGACCTGCGCGTTCCAGTCGGACATCTACCGCGTCCGCGACCTGCTCATCGGCCAGCAGGACCTCACGCTGCTCGCCGAGCGCGACTACATCGCCGAGCCCAAGCCCAACGGCTACAAGAGCCTGCACCTGATCGTCCAGGTGCCGGTGTTCATGTCGGACCGGGTCGAGCCGGTGACCGTGGAGATCCAGATCCGGACCATCGCGATGGACTTCTGGGCGAGCCTCGAGCACAAGATCTACTACAAGTACGACAAGGAGATCCCGGCCGAGCTGCTCGCCGAGCTCAAGGACGCCGCCGACGTCGCGAACGCCCTCGACATCAAGATGGAGCACCTGCACAACACAGTGCTCACCATCAAGGGCGCCACCACCGGCGATTCCTCGGCGGACATGCAGGGGCTCGTCCCCTCGCAGCAACTCCTGGAGGCGTTCCTGCGCGAGTCCACCCCCGCGCCGCAGGCGACCGACGACGAGCCCGACACGCACTGACCCGGCCGCTGACCTGGCCGCGGAGCGGGTGCGCCGCCGGCCCCGCAGCGAGTTGTCCACATCCCTCCCGGTCGGTCCCCGAACGTCACCGCGAACTCCTCAGCAGGTCCCCTGACACGCCCAGCCGCCCCCCAGCCGAACCCCTGGGCGCATGGCATGGTGGCCAGATGCCGGACGCCCGAGGCTCAGCCGCCGACGTGCTCGCGGTCAACGACTGGCGTCGCCGCATCGCCGAGCTCTACGCCGATGTCCGCCGCGTCGCCGCTGGTGCCCAGGTCGGCGCCCTTGATGGTGTCGAGGACGTACCGCC
>NZ_JAUDBQ010000023.1 GCF_030372105.1 Cellulomonas cellasea
CGGGTTACCGGCCCGCGCGGGATGCACCGGTGGCCCGCTGGCCTGGGGCCGCGGGCTGTCGGTGGAGGTGGAGTTCGGAAGCGGCCTGAGGGGTCAGGCTGTCCGGGTCGCCAGCAGGAGCCAGCGTCGGCGACGGCCGTGCAGGAACAGCTAGAGCTCGATTACCCGTCCGCCCTGCAGGAACTCCTGCACGACGATCGACGGGCTCTTCAGGTCTTTGAACGGGCTCGTCTTAGCGAGCTCGGTGATCGAGCCGAGGATGTCCGATACCTGGGCGGCTGCGTCTTCCCGGTCGGAGGCCAGGGCGGTGTCGAGGTTGTCGAAGAGTCGCCGGAAGTTCTCGCGGCGCTCGTCGAAGGTCTTATCGAGCGCAGTGAGGAGGAAGTCGCGCTGGACCTGGATGATCCCGAGCTGCGTCTTCTCCCACGCGCCGATCTCCTGCCGCTTCGTCCTCTCCTGGCGAATGACCGTGACCCACTCGTTGGCGGAGGTCATGACGAGTCGGAACGCGTCGACGGCCATCGCGGGGCTCGGCTTCGGAATGAGGTTGGCGACTTGCTGCGGTGTGCTCATGCGTACTTCCTCAGGATCTCGACGGATGCTTCGGTCAGCTCGCCGGAGCGGGGGTCCAGGACCGGGGTGCCCAGCACTTCCTTGACCGCGGTGACGAGTTGGAGGGCACGCAAGAACTCTCGCGCATGGAGGCTCGGGTCGAAGTCCAGCGACTCAAGCTCGTCGAGGGCGCGCGTTGCGCGTTCGGCGAGGCGTTCCAGGGTCTCGCGGAGCTCTTTGATCCGTCGCTCGACGGCATGCAGCTGATCGACTACGAGCTCGATGCGCTTGATCTCGAGCTCCACAGATGCGGCGAAGCCACGGGCCTTGGTCTTCTGCTTCCCACCCACCACGCCCATTGTGAAGCCGCCGACGAGAAGTGCGGGCACGACGGTCACCAGGCCCAAGACAGCGCTCCCAGCTGCGACACCTCCGCCGCCGGCTGCGATCGAACCGCCGCCGAGCCACGCCAAGGTTGCGCTCTGTGCGGCTGCTCCGCTCAGCGACGAGATCGCTGTCCCGGTTCCCGCTGTCGCGAAGGCGGAGACGCCCCATACAGCCGCTGCCTGCGCCGACACGCCCGCGCCGACGGCGCTGACCAGTCCGGTGACGCCGGCGGTGACGTTCCCGGCCGCGGAGACGAACTTCGGGATGTTCGGAACCCGAATCCGCACCCCATCGACCTTCTTGAAGTTGAGACGCTTGACGAGATGTTCGTTTCGTTCGAGCCAGTCGGCGAGCCGGCTGACCGTCTCCGCGTGGACCTGGATCTGATAGGCCCCGTATGCCCGTGCCATTTCCTCTGCCTGGCCCTGCGCGGCGTCGCACCGCGCAATCGCATCGTCGAAGCTGTGGCCTGCGGCCGTGCGGATGGACTTGCCTCTCACGGCGTCGACGACGCCCTTGGCACCGACGCCGACGGCCGCCAACGCCGCTGCGCCAACCGGTACGAGGACCTTGCACCCAGCCTTGCCGATCGTGGGGATGGCTTTCGTTGCGATCTGGACGAACATCTCAGGCGCGACCTCCTCCGCTCATCCTGCGGTGGCCGCGATCATCCCAGGTCAGGGGCTCGGAGCGCGGAGTTGTAGGGGTGACATTCGGACTGGCAGTCCGCTAGTCGGGCGAAACCGTCGGTAGGGACAGCCCTTCGCCTACTTCAGACCGCGCCACCAACCTCTTCGCCGAGACACCTTCGGCTCGACGACGTCCAACGCATGGTGGAGCCTGAGCCCGGAGTGATTCACCCATCGATCACGACCGCTGCTGTGACGGATCTGCGACCGTCGAGCCATGCAATCCGCGCCGCATGGTCTTCAGATCCGGCTCTCCGCAGCGCACGCAAGTCAAGAGGGTTTCCTGCACTCCGCCGCCCAGTGGTCAGCATGGACGGGCCACCTCGACGTGAACGGTCCGCTACTGAGTGCGTTGCCCCCGACGCTGGATCGGCGTGACGTGGCGCGCCGCGTCGAGCAGCTCGTACCGGACGACGTCACGGGAGCCTTCACCGTCGCGATGATCTGGGGGCACGGGACCACTGGCTACGGCCCCTATCGCACCGCCCGGGTCCTGACGGCGGAGAAGAAGCCCAAGGGCCACACGGTGGCGCCGAACGTTCGCTCTCGACTGACAGAGTCGGTCGAGGTGGCAAGAGCCGCCGGGGCTGTAGAGGGATACCGGTTCCTGAACAACAAGCCCGGCAGGATCGCTGGACTGGGACCAGCCTTCTTCACGAAGTGGCTGTACTTCGTCACCGCAAGAGGGGAAGCGGGCTCGCCGAACGCAGCGCCCGTCCTCGATGCGCTGGTCATCTCGTGGCTGTCCACGTACGCCCAGGTGACCCTGCGCCCGGGAAGGACCGACGACTACGCGAGATACCTCGAGATCCTTGACAGCTGGGGCGCTCCGCACGGTCTTGCCCCGGCGGAGGTCGAAGAGCGGATCTTCATGCTCATCCGCGACGGCGGAGGCTGACATCGCCTCGTCCGACACGACGTCGTGCAACCACCCCACGCTGCAGATGCGGAGCTGGACCCGGCCGGCAGGCTCCGCCTCCTCACGCGCGGGCAGGCTCAGTTGCAGGTCAGGACGCTACGGGCCTGTCATGGACAGGATCGGCGGCATCCGGCGTTTGTGCTGGTGAGAGCGCCGCGGTGTGAGCACTCGGGCCGAATTGGTGTGACTCGAATCCGAAACGACCAGCTGCCGTGCAGGTGAGACAGTTGTGTCACCACCCCGCCACTGGCCCTGACTCGGATCAGGGCCTTGTAGTGACAGAACCCCCGTGAGGGGCCCGTAAGGGTCTCGAGCGGGGGTTTTCGTCATGTCGGGCCGTCCGCGCAGGCAGATGGCCTAGGTGTGGAAGGGCACAGGGCCCCCGACCAATGCCTGTCCGAGGGCTGCCTGGCGCGTCGGTAGGCTCGAGGCCGTGATCACAGGCGAGTTGAAGAGCAAGGTCGACCGTGTCTGGGACGCCTTCTGGTCCGGCGGGATCTCCAACCCGCTGGAGGTGATCGAGCAGATCACCTACCTGCTGTTCATCCGCCGACTCGACGACCTGCAGACCGCCGAGGAGAACAAGGCCAACCGCCTCGGCACCCCGGTCGCGCAGCGGTTCTTTCCCGATGGCGACGCCCCGACCGGTGTGCCGTACGCGCACCTGCGCTGGTCGTACTTCAAGAACCAGGCGCCGCAGACGGCGTTCGACCTGGTGGACAAGCACGTCTTCCCGTTCCTGCGCACGCTGGGGGCCGACGGCTCGACGTACGCCGGGCACATGGAGGGCGCGCGCCTGACCATCCCGGCGCCGGGTCTGCTGGTCAAGGTCGTCGACCTGCTCAACGACGTGCCGATGAACCGCCGCGACACCAACGGCGACCTGTACGAGTACATGCTCGGCAAGCTGGCAGCATCGGGGCAGAACGGCCAGTTCCGTACCCCGCGGCACATCATCGAGTTGATGGTGCAGCTCATGGCGCCCTCGCCGCAGGACGAGATCTGCGACCCTGCGTGCGGCACGGCAGGCTTCCTCATGGCCGCGAGCGAGTACGTGCGCGAGCACCACCCGGCGGTGCTGACCGACGGCGCGCAGCGCAGCCGGTACCACTCGTCGATGTTCCACGGGTACGATTTCGACCGCACCATGCTGCGCATCGGGAGCATGAACATGCTCATGCACGGCGTCGAGAAGCCGGACATCCGCTACCGCGACTCGCTCTCGGAGGCGGCCGGCGGCGACGAGGGCAAGTACTCCCTGATTCTCGCAAACCCGCCGTTCGCCGGGTCGCTCGACTACGAGGCCGTGAGCAAGGACCTGCTCAAGGTCGTCAAGACCAAGAAGACCGAGCTGTTGTTTCTCGCCCTGTTCCTGCGGCTGCTGCAGCCGGGCGGCCAGGCGGCGGTGATCGTGCCCGACGGGGTCCTGTTCGGCTCATCGACGGCGCACAGGGCGCTGCGCAAGACGTTGGTCGAGGACCAGAAACTTGATGCCGTGATCAAGTTGCCCTCGGGCGTGTTCCGCCCGTATGCGGGGGTCTCGACGGCGATCCTCATCTTTACGCGCACCGACTCCGGTGGCACCGACGACGTGTGGTTCTACGACGTGCGCGCCGACGGGTTCTCCCTGGACGACAAGCGCAACCCAGTCGAGGCAAGTGATCTGCCAGACGTGCTCGCCCGGTGGCCCAAGCGCGCGACGACCGAGCGTGATCGTGCTCGCACCGAGCAGAGTTTCTTGGTCCCTAAGGTCGAGATCGCGGCCCAGGGTTACGACCTGTCGCTGAACCGGTACAAGGAGACCGTCTACGAGGAAGTCGAGCACCGGAGCCCGGGCGACATCCTGGCCGAGATCAAGGTGCTCAACGAGGAGATAGCCAAGGATGTCACTGAGCTGGAGGCGATGCTGCGGTGATGCCAGTAGTGCCCCTAGGTGAGATTGCTGAGATCGTCTCGGGAGCCACGCCGAAGACGGGTGTCGCCGACTATTGGGGCGGCGACATCGCGTGGGCAACACCTGCGGATCTCAGTAGGCTCGACGGTCCCTACATCTCTCAGACGCCGCGGCAGATTACCGAGGCCGGAGCGCGTAGTTGTGCGACAACGGTTCTCCCGGCGGGATCGGTCCTCCTGAGCTCTCGTGCACCAATTGGCCACGTCGCGATCAACACGGTACCGATGGCGACAAACCAAGGTTTCAAGAGCCTGGTACTTGGTCCGCGGGTTCACGCGAAGTTCTTATACTACTGGCTCAAGTCGAAGACCGAGCATCTTCAGTCCTTGGGTAATGGTGCTACCTTCAAAGAGCTGTCCAAGAAAACAACGGAGCAGATTCAGATTCCGCTGCCGCCGGTCGAGGAGCAGCGGCGGGTCGCGGCGATCCTTGACCAGGCGGACGTGATCCGCACCAAGCGCCGCCAGGTCCTCGCCCACCTCGACGCCCTAATCCAGTCGACCTTCCATGCCATGTTCGGAGACCCGACCGGAGATAGTTGGGAACGCGCCGCGCTCGGTGAGGTTGTCGGAAAGATCGACAACGGTACGAGCCCCAACTGCGAAGCCCGTCCAGCGGAGCCAGATGAGTGGGGCGTGCTCAAGCTTGGAGCGGTCAGTTACGGTATGTTCCGGCCCGGAGAAAATAAGGCCTACTCGGGTCAAGTCGGGAGGATGTCGCCGAACGAAGTCCGTGCCGGCGACGTTTTGATGACGCGAAAGAACACGCGAGAGTTGGTGGGTGCCGTCGCGGTTGTGGACGATGTTCGCCCGCGCCTACTCTTGCCGGATCTCATCTTCCGGCTCCACCTCGATCAGGAACGCGTCGATTCTCGGTATTTTCAGGCTATGATGATGAATGAGCGCGTCCGGCCTGCGGTGCGCGACCTTTCTAGCGGGTCGGCAGCGAGCATGCCAAACATCTCGAAGGCGCGGCTCCGGACGCTGACGATCTGCTTGCCGCCCATTCAACTCCAGCGTCAGTTCAGCCGCCGAATCATGGAAATCAGAGCCCAGCGCGTCTTGATCGAGCGCGCTCGCGCAGCCGACGACGAGCTCTTCGCCTCGCTCCAGTCCCGCGCCTTCCGAGGAGAGCTGTAGCCGTGTCCGAACTGAACGCGACGGCGCTGGGTATCCCGCAGTGGTGGCAGTTCATGCACCCGGTGCTTCAAGTTGCCTCGGACGGCAAGGACTGGGCTCGACGGGATCTTTACTCGGCGGCACTCGACCTCGCCGGGGTGTCCGATGAGCTGCGTGCCGTCCAGTACGAGACATCGGGCAACTTCGCAGCGGAGAACCGGGTCGGCTGGGCGAAGTCGGCTCTGACACGTGCCCGACTTCTGGAGACGGCGCGCCGCGGCGTCTTCCGCATCACCGATACCGGCCGGGAGTTCCTCGCGAGCCACCCGCGGGGCTTCACGCAGAGCGACCTCCAGGCGCTCCATGCGTGGGACGAGTACGAGGTCAAGCGTCGTGCGTCTGTCGCCATCGACAACGACGCACCCGTTGCTGCGGCCGACGTGTCGAGCGACCCGGACGAGCTGCTCGACGCAGCCGAGTCAGCCACCGAGCAGAGCGTCGCTGTCGACTTGCTACAGCGGCTCCGCGATGGTGACTGGCAGTTCTTCGAGCGCACCGTCCGGCGGATGCTGACCGCCATGGGGTACGGCACGGAGGGGGCCAGGCTGCGCAGCACCCGGTCCGGGGACGGGGGGATCGACGGCGTCATCAACCGCGACGCGCTCGGCCTGGACCGGATCTACATCCAGGCCAAGCGCTTCCGCGACGCGTCTGTCGATAGTGACACCGTGCGAACCTTCCTCGGCTCCCTGGACACCCAGAAGGCGAGCTTCGGTGTCTTCTTCACGACGAGCCGGTTCACGAAAGATGCTGAGGATGCTGCAGACCGGAGCAGCAAGAGCGTCGTGCTCGTCGACGGTCAGGAGCTTGCCAAGCTGATGATCCGGTACCGGGTCGGGACACAGGTCCGGCGGACTGTCGAGGTTGTCGAGGTCGACGAGGACTTCTTCGAGTAGTCCGCACTTCCACCCCATAGCTCCGGCATTACGCGTCCTGCTTCTGCAATGCTGCGGGCGACCGATGTCCGAGCCGCACCCAGGGGAGCACGTGACCAACTTCGGCTTCTTGCGGGACGAGTTCCCTGCGGTGTTTGCCGAGGCCGCGCGCGCGGAGCAGTTCGCCAAGGTGGACCCTCGCACGTCCTGCTTCTACTCGCGGCGTGCCCTGGAGGCCGCTCTTACCTGGGTGTTCCAGTACGACGCTTCGCTCAAGCAGCCATATAGGGCGGACCTGTCGGGGATGATCCACGAGCCGACCCTGCGGCAGCTCGTCGGCAACGACGTCCAGGCGAAGATGGAGGTCGTCCGCAAGAAGGGCAATGCCGCCGTCCACTCCGTGCGCGCAGCTTCGGCGCAGGACGCGGTGGTCACGCTGCAGCAGCTCTTCCACGTCATGTACTGGTACGCCCGCACGTACACCAAGCACCCGGGGAGCATCCCGGCGAGCCTTCAGTTCGACGTCGCCGCGGTGCCCGACCCAGGGGCGACGAAGGCCAAGACCCAGGCGCAGCTCCAGTCCCTCGCCGCCGACCTGGAGAACAAGGACGCGCAGCTCGCGGCAGCTGCCGAGAAGACGGACTCACTGGAGACGCAGCTCGCGTCGCTCCGGGCGCAGGTCGCCGCCGCCAAGGCCGCGAACGAGGCTGTCCCGGACACCCACGACTACGACGAGGCCACGACCCGTGACCTGTTCATCGACACCCTGCTCGAAGAGGCAGGCTGGGTGCGCGACGCCGCCGACGGCAGCCCCAGCTACACGATCGAGCACGAGGTCGCCGGCATGCCCAACGCTCAGGGCGTCGGGTTCGTCGACTACGTGCTCTGGGGCGGCGATGGCCGGCCCCTGGCAGTCGTGGAGGCCAAGCGCACGCGCCGCAACCCGCAGGTGGGGCAGCAGCAGGCCAAGCTCTACGCCGACGCGCTCGAAGCCAAGTACGCGCGTCGCCCAGTCGTCTACTACACCAACGGGCACGAGCACTGGATGTGGGACGACCACGCCGGGGCAGGTTACCCGCCGAGGAAGGTCGCGGGGTTCCGTACGCAGGACGAGTTGGAGTACCTCATCGGTCAGCGCGGCGACCGCGCGAGTCTCCTGACGGCGCCGATCGACGAGAACGTCGCCGGGCGGTACTACCAGCAGCGCGCGATCCGAGCGATCGACAAGGCCTTCGAGACGGACAACCAGCGCGAGGTGCTGCTGGTCATGGCCACGGGTTCGGGCAAGACCCGCACCGTCGTCGCACTCGTCGACCAGCTCATGAAGGCCGGCTGGGTGCGACGGGTGCTGTTCCTCGCTGACCGGGTGGCCCTGGTGAACCAGGCGGCGAACGCGTTCAAGGAGCACCTGCCCGACTCGTCACCTGTCAACCTGGTGACCGACCGGCACGGTGACGGTCGCGTCTTCGTCTCGACCTACCCGACGATGATGAACCTCATCGACGCCCGCTCGGAGGGTACCCGTAAGTTCGGGCCCGGATTCTTCGACCTGGTCATCGTCGACGAGGCGCACCGGTCGATCTACCAGAAGTACCGGGCGCTCTTCCACTGGTTCGACGCGCTGCTCGTGGGGCTCACCGCCACACCCAAGGACGAGATCGACCGCAACACCTACGAGCTGTTCCACCTCGAGAACGGCGTGCCCACCGACGCCTACTCCCTGGAGCAGGCCGTCGCCGACCAGTACCTCGTGCCGCCCACGCCCATCTCGGTGCCACTGAAGTTCCAGCGCGAGGGCATTCGGTACGCCGAGCTCTCCGAGGCGGAGAAGGACGAGTGGGACGCCCTGGAGTGGGGTGAGGACGGCCCTCCGGACGAGGTCGACCCCGATGCGGTGAACACGTGGCTGTTCAACACCGACACTGTCGACAAGGTGCTGCACACCCTCATGACCCACGGCCTGCGGGTCGCTGGTGGTGACCGGATCGCCAAGACGATCGTCTTCGCCAAGAACGACGCCCACGCCCGGTTCATCGCTGAGCGATTCGACCACGCCTACCCGCAGTACAAGGGGGAGTGGGGGCGCGTCATCACCTACTCAACGACCTACGCGCAGTCGCTGATCGACAACTTCTCCACGACCGAGAAGGCCCCGCACATCGCAATCAGCGTCGACATGCTCGACACAGGCATCGACGTGCCCGACGTCGCCAACCTCGTCTTCTTCAAGATCGTCCGCTCGTCGTCGAAATTCTGGCAGATGATCGGCCGCGGCACCCGTCTGCGCCCCGACCTGTTCGGACCCGGGCAGGACAAGAAGGAGTTCTACGTCTTCGATTTCTGCCAGAACCTCGAGTACTTCGGGCAGAACCCGGCCGGGCACGAGGGCTCGGTCCAGCAGTCTGTGTCTCAGCAGATCTTCATTGCGCAGGTCGAGCTGCTCCTCGGAGTCGAGAAGCTGACCGGCGACACCACCGCTGATGATGGCGACGACGGCACGACGGCGCTGCCCGCGCTACGGGAGGACCTCAAGGGCGCGCTGCACGAGAAGGTCGCCGGCATGACGCTGGACAACTTCGTCGTCCGCCCTCACCGACCCTGGGTCGAGCGGTTTACCGCGCGCGAGGCGTGGGCGGGCCTCGAGGAGCAGGCCGCCCGCGACGTCGTTGAGCACTTGGCCGGGCTGCCCACAACCGTCGTCGATGAGGACGAGAAGGCCAAGCGGTTCGACCTGACCATGCTCAAGCTCCAGCTCGGCGCGCTTGACCCGACCCTCGCCACCGACCGACTGCGGTGCCAGGTCCAGGGGATCGCGTCCGGGCTGCTGGAACAGACCAACATCCCGCAGATCAAGGCCCAGGCCGTCCTGCTCGAGGACCTCGCCGGCGACGAGTGGTGGGTCGACGTCACCGTCCCCATGCTGGAGCTCGCACGCCGGCGGGTGCGTTCCCTGGTTCGCCTGCTCGCGCGCACGAAGCAGCCGATCATCTACACCAACTTCGAGGACACCCTCGGGCAGTTCGAGATCATCGACCTCGGCCGGCCGCACGTCGGCGTCGACCCCGAACGGTTCCGGGAGAAGGCTCGCGCCTACCTCCGCGCTCACGAGGACCACACCGCGCTGCAGAAGGTGCGCCGCGGCCGCCAGCTCACCCCGATCGATCTCAATGAGCTCGAACGCATGCTCGCCGAGTCCGGTGCTGGCAGCGAGGTTGAGATAGCCGAGGCCAAGGCCGTCGAGGGTGGGCTTGGGGTCTTCATTCGGTCGCTGGTGGGCCTCGAGCGATCAGCCGTCGAAGAGGTGTTTGGGGAGTTCCTCGCGGGGACGAGCTATACGGCGGAGCAGATCGATTTCATCCACCTAGTCGTCGCGGACCTCGCGTACAACGGCGTCATGAAGCCCGACGTGCTGTGGTCGCCGCCATTCACCGACGACGCACCTGGGGGCCCCGACGACGTCTTCGATGGCGCGCAGGTCGACTTGATCGTCGACAGGATCCGCCACCTCAACGCCACCGCCGAGGTCTCTGCTGCTTCGTAGGGTTGTAAGCGGTCCGTTCGACCCTGCTGCGCGGTGCGCAGCACCGCCGACGAGGTCTGCATCACAGCGCGAGGCTTGATCACCCCCGCAGCGATGAGCACATCGGTGTGCGGCGGCTGGCCATCCGAGGTCACCGAACCTCCCTCGGGGGCGGGTCGCGCACGGTAAGACTGGTCTATGACGACGTTCGCCCCTGCACCGCCGGCCCGCCCGAGATCCAACCTCGACCATGGCGCGTACCGCACTTGGCTACGTACTGGGGTCGGACCGGGCTGGGTCGACCGCGCCGTCGACCAGCTTGGCGCGTGGCTGCGCGGCAAGGACCGACGCCTGGACGTCGACCTGTCGAGCGACGGGGTACATCTGGTCGCCGGCAAGACGCTCACGGTTCGTCGCCATAACAAGGGCGGGCAAGACGCGTTCCGGTTCACGATGGCAGAGGGGCCGGTCGGGCGCAGGTACACCACGACGGTCATGTTCGTGGGCGGGCGCAGTGGCGGTTGGATGAGCCTGCAAGGCACCAACGAGAGCGGGCAGTGGGTCGATACCCCGAACCTCGCCACCTACCTCCTCGACAGCCCCGGCAACTTCACCGACGGTGATCGCATCGTCTCACCCGAGCTGTGGCATGTGCGCACCACCGAGGAACGGTTCGCGCTGCTCGACCTGCTGGTCTCCGACCGGCGCGGCGCGGTGTTCGTCGCAGCGGCCGGGCACCAGGACCCTGGCCTAGCAGTCGACTTCGCCCGCAAGGTGGAGGAGTGGACGAAGGGTGCCCGCGGCCTGGCGCACGTGGCGTTCCTGGACCACGAGTCCGCGGCGTGGCTAAGAGAACAGGTCGGCGGAACGCTCGGCGTCGCCGAGTGGACCGTGCGGACCTTTCGCCCTGGGATCGACCTGACTTCCCCCGCGACATTACGGCTGCACCGCACGATGGGCATGAGCGCGCTGATCGACACCAGTGAGCACCGGCTTCGTCGGCTGTTCTCCATGTTCGCCCGCCAGCTGCTCGACGAGCAGCCCGAACCGACCGAAGTTGTGGCGTGGCGCCGCACGTTCGAGCGTCTGGACTCTCGCGAGGCCGCCGACGGTCTGCGACGTGTCGCTGAGCGCGCGGACGCCACCCGCCGCCGGGTTGAGCAGTCTCGCAGCCTGTTTGCCGCGCAGCGGGCTGCCCAAGCTGTCGAGCCACCGGCCATCGCCGTCCCGCCTGCCAGCACCGCGCCAGTTACCGGCGAGTCAGCCCCGGCTGCGGTCGACCCGGCGGAGCTCGAAGGCCTTCGCGGTGAGCGCGCCGCGGCGGCCGCCGAGCGAGACGCGCTGCTGGACACCCTGCGCCGTGTGCAGGAGACCCTCATGTTGCCGGATCTGACCGAGGATTCCCTGACGGCGCTGCTGGATGCCGCCACCGCCACCGACCAGGACCAGGACGCCGCGGCCGCCGGTGCTGCTCGCATCGAGACTCTGGAGGAGCAGGTGGCTGACCTGGAGGCCAAGGTTGCCGAGCACCAGGACGCCGAGTGGGCCGCCCGCCAGGAGGCTGTCGACACCCAGGGGCAAGTCAGCAGCCTCGACGAGACCCTCCGCCAGCTCTCGCGCCAGGTGGCGGTCATGACTGCTGGCGGCGACCCGGCTGACGTTGCTGAGGCGCCGCTGGACTGCCCGAGTGCCGAGGCGCCCGGGTCGTGGCAGGAACTCGTCGACGGGTTCGAGACATGGGAGGCGCTCGGCATCGTCATCACCGCGGACCACGACACTGCCGCGGACCTGCACGACATCGACGTGGACGGGCGCTGTCTGGCGAACACCTGGCGTGGCCTGACCGCGCTGGCCGGGTATGTGCGCGCAAAGCGCGAGGGTGCCCACGATGGTGGATTCAAGACGTACCTGGAGGCGCAACCGAGCGGGTACCCGCGCTACAACCAGGGCTGGTTCGCGACCTCGGAGACGAGTAACGCGATGACCGGCGAACGCGCGAAGGAGCGCGACCTGCCAGTGCCCAAGTCTGTGCACCGTGACGGCGTGCTGGAGATGCAGCAGCACCTGCGCATCGGGCGGATCCCGAATCTGGATCCCCGTGTCTACATCCACGACGACACCACTGAGACGGGCGTGGTCGTTGTTGGGTACATCGGCCCTCACCTGACGACGCGGGCTACGGCAAAACTCAATCGCTGACCTGGCCGCGACATGACGAGGGGCGACCCTGTTCCCCAGGATCGCCCCTCGTCCTGCTGGCGCTAGCGGCGTTGGTCAGTGTGAAGCCAGCTTCTTGACGTTATGCGCCGGCGTGTCACGCCGGACTGCGTCGATGAGCGCTGCGAGCTCGGGGATCACGCGGGGCTCGGCGTCGAGTGCGGTGTCGACCTGGTCCAGTTCGCGCGGGGTCAAGTGGATGACACGGTCGCGGAGCAGGACGTCGCGAGCGTGCTCCATCGCGGCACCGAGGACGAAGGCGGACACATCCTGCTGCTGTGCTGCTGCGGCCTCGCGGATCGTCGCCAGGGCTTCGGGTGACACTCGCATGTTGAGGCGTTCGGACCGCACGGTTGCGGAGGCCATCTCTACTCCTTCGGGTGGCGTGGCAGTCGGACAGTGTGCCATCGCAAGCCTCCACTGTACGCACCTGGTGTGTACAGATCAATCGGGGCGGGTCGCCCTGAAGGTCGCGCGGAGGTCCTTCGTCGTGACGAACAAGCTGAGTTCCTGGTCGAGGAATCGCTGGAAGCCGTGCTTGAGGTAGAAGCACGCGGCGTCCTCGTGCAGGGCGTGGACGACCACCATCTCGAACCCGATGTCGTCTGCCGCTGCTACGAGCTTCCGCAGTGCGTCGAAGAGGAGCAGTCGGCCCGTGCCTCGGCCTTGGTAGGCGCTGTCCACAGCTAGCCGCGCGATCAGCATCGCAGGAACCAGGTAGCGGCGGCTGCGTCCTGTCCCGGAGGTCGCATCGGCCGCGGCCAGCTCGAACGTGCGCATCGAGTAGTAGCCGGCGATACGACCTTGCTGCTCGTCGAGAAGCAGGGTGGTCCGGACGTTGTCCTTGCGTTCGCTCTGTCCGGCGTACTTGGCCAGCCACTCATCGAGTTGGGCCTCGCCGCAGCTGAAGGGGTGGAGCTTGAGGGCTACCGGGTCGAACGGTCGAGAGATGAGCATCTGCCGAGTGCCGCTCCGTCCAGATGAGGCGTCGCTGCCGAGATCACCCTAGAGGGAAGTGGGGACGCACGGTCCACGTTCGCCCATCTGCCCTCGCGCTTGATGGCGGGCGCAACGGGCGTCTGCGACGAATGCTGACGTCTGTGTTGTCCGAGCATCCTCGCGCTACAGCGGGGACATGTCCTTCAAGCGCTGTGTCCCCGCCGCAGGTCTCGGAGACGGCTGTGGTCGATCGTGACGACGAGTCCACTGTCCCCCGGTTTGATGGAGACAGCGGTCAAGTCGTCGACGACGGCGTCAGCTGACTCAAGATCGGCGACCTGGTGCGATGTGGCAACGGCGAGCGTCCACGCCCCGGCCGCGCGTCCGGCGCGGATCCCCGCTGGCGCGTCCTCGATGACGAGACATCGTTGGACCTCCACGCCCAGGGCGGCGGCCGCCTTCAGGTAGCCCTCCGGGTCGGGCTTTCCCGCGCTGACGTCCTCGGCGGCGATGAGCACGTCAGGCACCGGCAGCCCGGCAGCGGCGAGGCGAGCGCGCATCAGTTGCTGGGAGCCCGAGGTGACGGCGGCCCACCGATCTGAGGGCAGCTGCGGCAGGAGAGCGCCGCTGCCGGGCAACGCGATGACGTCGTCCAGGTCTGCCAGCTCCAGCTGCTCCAGTTCGGCCACGGCGGCTGCCTGGTCGGCGGCGGGCAGGAACAACGAGACAGTGTCTTCGGTCCGTCGTCCGTGGCTGACGCTGAGGAGCTCCGCCACGTTCACGTCACGGCGGGACGCCCAAGTCCTCCACGTCCGCTCCACCACAGGGGTGGAGTCGACCAGGGTCCCGTCGATGTCGAAGAGCACAGCCTCGATCTCGAGTCGCATGAGCGGCATGGTAGGGCGCAGACGCAGGGGAGCGAGGGTGCGCATCGAACGCTCGGTCCATGGGGGAGCGACCATCGCGCTCCGACGTGGTCGCCCGGGGCGGGCGCAGCCAGTCAGCGCTGCTGCCGCACCGTCCCGAGCGCCCTGGCCGGCTCTGACCGCAGGACGGCTTCCCGTGCGCGGACGTGGCGGACACCTTGCCCGGCACTACGGATAAACGGCGACGGGATCGGCTGCGAGTGACAGTCGTCGCCCTGCCTCGAACCGGGCGCGCTGTTCACGTCCCGGGCTGGATGATGCCGTAGCCGCACCCCGTCAGGACGCCGCGTCGCCCCAGGGCTCGAACGCCCAGCCGGTGGCGTCGGTCACGATGCTCGGCCCCGAGAAGCTCGCGCCGACCTCGCCGCGGTCGTTGAGGAGCTCGACGGCGAGCTTTCCCGTCGCTCCGGGCGCCACAGTCACGGAGAAGGTGAACTGCGTCCCCGGTCCGTCGAGGGTCTCCGGTTCGACGGTGATCTGCGGCGTGGTGCCGGTGATCCGGACGGCGCCGCCCGAGATCCGCATGCACAGGGTGATCGGCGCGGCCGTGTCGAAGGTGTGGTGCGATTCCGTGTAGTCGAAGCCGGCGCCGAGGCTGACGTCGCCCCCGCTCGGGTCGCGGGTGTGGTTGCACGCCGGTGACGCGCTGGTGCTGCGCGTGTCTCGCGAGTCATCTGGCGCGTCGCCCGCCTGGCATCCGGCGGTCACCAGGAGGACGGCCGCGAGAGCGACGAGTTGGCGGCCCAGATGTGGCATGCGGCCACGATGGCAGAGGGCCGGGCCTCCAGAGGTGGCCGTCCCGGGGCATTCATCCGCATGGCTCGGGCGCGAACCAGCCGCAGGCGTGCTGATCTGCACGACCGCGTCCGACAGCGACGGCACCCTCGGCGGTCTAGTCCAGCTCAGTGAGCCCGGCCGGCTCGAACGGTTCCGGCGCACGCTGCCCATCGACGGTGATGGATCTCACTTTCGACGGCCCTTGGCGAGCTCCCTCGCCGAGTTGCACAATTGTTCGGCAAGTTGAACGAGTGTCCATGACGGCCGTCGGGACGCGGCCCCGCCGCCCCGGTCGCACTGGCCTCCTCCGCCGCGAGGCCCCGGGTATGCCCCGAGCGAGCCAGCCCCCCCGACGACGAGAGCGGATGGCAGGTCGCATCCATCCGGCACATGCCATCCACCGACGGGCGTTCACCGAAGGAAGGAGTAGGACATGACCTCGACCAACGTCGCCGCATCCGAGCAGGACCGCGACAAGCGGCGCCGCCGCGGAGCCCTCGTCCGCTTCGGCCTCGCCGGCGTCGCTGTGCTCGGCGTCGGCGCCGCCGTCACCAGTGCGGCGTGGACCGACGACGCGTGGTTCGCGGGCAGCGCGAGCGCAGCGGAAGTCGAGCTGCAGGGCAGCATCGACGGCTCCACCTGGTACGACGCCGACACCAACGGTTCCGGCATCGCGGTGGCGATCCCGGAGCAGGAGCTCGCCGGACTCAACCAGGGCGCCGACGAGACGGTCACGCTGCACCTGAAGAACGACGGCAACACGCCCCTGACGCTCGGATCCGGCACCGTGACGACCGACAGCGGTGACCCCACCAGCGTCTTCGCGGGCGCCAAGCCCGCCACCGCCCAGATCAGCGCGGCCCCGGCGAGCGAGCTCGCAGCAGGCGCCACCACCACGGCGACCCTGCGGATCACCACGCCCGCCGACTGGCCCGCCGACTACCAGGGCAAGACGGGTGAGCTCACCGTCCAGTTCACCGGCCAGTCCTGACCGGTCCGCACCAGGTGGCGCCGCCTCCCCGGCGGCGCCACCACGTGGGGGTGATGTTCGTGCGCGTGTTCAAGATCGCCGCCGACGTCCTCGTGTGGACCCTCGCGGTCCTCGGGGTCGTCTGCGTAGGAGTGTGGGGGGCGACCGCGATGGGGCTCATCAAGCCGCTCGTCGTCATCTCTGGCTCCATGGAGCCGGGCATCAAGACGGGTGACCTGCTCGTCGCGACGCCCGTGCCGATCGAGGAGGTCGAGGTCGGGGACGTGCTCTCCCTGCCGAACCCGGTGACAGACGTGCTCGTCTCCCACCGCGTGATCGACCTCGCGCAGCAGCCCGACGGGTCGTGGCACGTCTACATGCAGGGCGACGCCAACGACAGCCCCGACGGCGGGGAGTACGTCGTCACCGACGACACCGTCCTCGCCCCGCGCTGGCAGCTTGCGGGCGTCGGCGACGCCCTCACGAGGCTCACGGCGCCGAGCACCGCCGTCCCGCTGGGCATCGCGCTCGCGGCGCTGCTCGCACTGAGCCTGCTGCCGCGCCCGGAGCCCCAGCCGCACCGCGCCGATGCTCCGAGCGGAGCACAGGAGATGGACGACGCTCCTCGTCCTTCGCCCGCGGGCCGGCACTGACAGCGGCGCTGGCTCGTCGTCCACGCGACGACGTGACGATGACTCGATGACGGAAGGAGGCAGCACATGACCTGGGCCGTGACGCGCCCGCGACTCCTCGCGGCGGCGGTCGGGATGCTCGTGGCGCTCGTTCTCGTCGTCGGGTCCGCCGTGAGCCGAACGACCGCCGCATGGGCCGACCAGGCCTCCTTCGCCGCGCAGGTGAGTGCGGGGAGCTGGTCCGGCGGCTCTGGCGGCTCTGGCGCCACCGGCGACAGCTGCGAGGTGCTGAGCGTCAGCACCGGCGAGGTGCTCGGGGCCTGCGCCGTCGAGCAGGTGCACAACCTGGGCGAGTGGCCGCAGGGCATGAGGTTCGCCGTGGAGATCAGCGGACTCGTCCTGGACGGTGAGCAGCAGGCTCGGGTCACTGTCGACATGTCGAAGGCCGGCTTCACCCGCGAGTGGGACTGGTCGGCCGGTTCGGTGACGATGGACTACGTGGCGGACTACAGCTGGTCCGCGCCCTACCTCACGTTCACGACGGCGCAGTGGAATGACGGGCTGTCGTTCGGCGGCACCTTCAACCTGAACGGTTGACGCAGTCGCCCCGCGGAAGGCCCGGGGCGCCGGCGCACCGGCCCGATCGAGGCTCAGTCCGGTTCGGCGGGCAGGCGCACCGGGAGTGCGCCCGGCCGGACCCGGCAGGTGAGCACTCGGTGCTCACCGAGGGCGTCGCCGTCGAGCTGCACCGCGGTGGGATGGCGTGCGGTCACCCGGACGTCCGTGGTCTGGCGCCGTTCCAGGTGCGTGTGGCTCCGACCGGAGGAGAAGACCGTCGCGATCGTGCGGATCCAGCCGGTGAGTCCCCGCGGGGCGACGACCGCGACGTCGAGCAGCCCGTCGTCGAGGCTGGCCTCCGGCAGGAGCTCGACTCCGCCCTGCAGGCGCCCGCTGTTCCCGATGACGACGGCACGGACCTTGCGTGTCATCGGCTGGCCGCCCTTGGTCTGCACGTTGGCGGTGAAGCCGCCGCGCACCGCAGCCCGCGCGCCTGACACGAGGTAGGCGGGCCACCCGACGGCGCCCTTGAGCCGCTCGTCCGCGTGGGCCATCGCCTCGGCGTCCAGCCCCATGCCCGCCATGACGAGGAACACCAACTCCTCATCCGACCCGTCGACGCGCAGCCCTCCGACGTCGAGCCGGTGGGTCCGGCCGTCCAACGCGATGCCGAGCGCGTCCTCGAGGCTGGTGAGGGGGAGGTCCAGCGCGCGGGCGAGCAGGTTGCCGGTGCCCGCCGGCAGCAGCCCGAGCGGGACGTCGCCGCCTGCCAGCACGTCGCCGACGGCGCGCACGGTGCCGTCGCCGCCGAGCGCGCACACCAGGTCGGCGCCCTGCTTGAGCGCCTCGCGGGTCTGTCCGCAGCCCGGGTCCTCCTCGGTCGTCTCCAGCCACAGCGCGGGCTCGAGCCCATGGTCCGCCAGCACGCGGTCGACGACGCGCCGAGCCGCGTCCGGGTCGTCGAGCTTGGCGGGATTCGCGACGACGGCGACCCGGGTCATCGGGCACGCTCGACGGCGCGCACAGCGGTGGCGTCGCCTGCCGGGTGCTGCGACCTGCGCAGGTAGTTCCAGGCCAGCACCGCGCACACCAGGCCGTTGAGCACGCCGACGATGACGTCGCTCACGTGGTGCATCCCGCGGTAGAGACGGGAGTAGACGACGAGCATCGGCAGCACGAGCAGGATCACCGTCACGCTGACACGCACCCAGGTGCGTTCCACCCGCTGCGCCATCATCGCGAGCGTGACGTACAGCGCCGTCGAGGCGCCGGAGTGCCCGCTCGGGAAGCTCGACGTCGGCGGCGCCACGTCGAGTTGCTCCACCTCAGGCCGCTCCCTGCCGACCACGAGCGCCACCACCAGGAACACCGCGGCCTGCGTGGCGACGGCGATTGCGGGCACGACGGCGTACCACCACTGCCGGGTGCGCCACCACACGGCGCCGACCACCACGAGGCAGATCCCGATGACGGTCTCCGTGGTGCCGATCGGGCTCCAGATGTGCGTGAGCGAGTCGAGCAGGTCGGTGCGCTGCGCCACGAACCACTCGTTGACCGCCAGCTCGCGCTCGCCGAGCGCGGCCAGCGGGCCGGTGACCAGCAGTCCGAGCCCGACCACCGCCAGCCACAGCACGACAGCGGGCACGCCGACCCGGACCCCGAGGTCATGCCACACCTGACGAGCCGTCGGTATGGAGGGGTCGTCCGCGTACCTGTCCAGGTCCAGCCTCATCGAGCTGCCTCCGTCGATCGGTCGGTCGGATTCGTTAGTGCGGTGTCATGCGGCGGAGACCAGCCCCGGTACCCGAGGTAGGACGCCAGGACGAGTCCGACGCCGAGGACGGCGCCGGCGAACACGTCGGACGGGTAGTGGGCGCCGAGCATCACCCGGTCCAGCGCCGTGGCCACCGTGAGCGACGCGGCGCCGACGACTGCCCCCGCCTTCTGCCAGCGGCTGCGCAGGAGCGGCCAGATGAGCACGACGAGCGCCGTCGTCCAGGCGGCCGTGGTCGAGGCGTGGCCCGACGGGAACGAGTAGCCGGGGACGTGGGCGATCGGGTCGTCCAGCACCGGTCGGGCCAGGCGCGCCACCTCCTTCGCGACGTTCGCGAACCCCCACGCCGCGAGCATCGTCCCCAGCGCCCACCAGGTCCGCGTCCTCATCCCCGTCCGCCACCAGACGAGCAGGCACGCGGCGGCGACCGGGAAGATGAGGCGGCGCCCCTCGAACGCCCACTGCCAGGCGAGCAACGCGTCGACCAGAGCCGGGCGGGCCGCGGCGAACGAGGTGGCCGCTGCCACGGCGCGCTGGTCGAACCCCACCAGCGGATCCCACTGGTCGCGGACCAGCAGGCCCAGGGCGAGCACAGCCGACGCCGTCGCGGCAGCCGCGGCGGCGGCACGCAGCAGCCTGCCGGCGCGGCCGGGCGCTGTCGTCGCGGCACGCGTGGACAAGGGGTCGTGGCGCCCGGAGCGCAGAGGGGTGCGGCTCATCGGCGAAACGTTCCCACAAGAGCGCAGGCGCGGCTCGTTGAGCGGAAGGGCGCCCGCGAGCAGGCCACCCACTGCGCGGTTGGCCGCGATGACGGCGGAGTCCTCAGCGATGGCCGGGGGAGAGGGGAGGGGCCGCAGCCTGCCTAGGCTGGGCCCATGGCGCCTGTCCAGCTTCGATCGCTTCCCTCGCTGCACACGACCGAGGTCCCCGGCACCGGTCCCGGCATCGTCTTCCTCCACGGCCTCTTCGGTCAGGGGAAGAACTTCTCCGGCATCGCCAAGGCGCTCAGCCCCGACTTCCGCTCCCTCCTCGTGGACCTGCCGGACCACGGCCTGTCGGACTGGACCGAGCGGCTCGACTACACGGTCATGGCCGACGCCGTCGCGGCCCTCATCCGGGAGCGCAGCGGCGGCGAGCCCGTGCACGTCGTCGGGCACTCGATGGGCGGCAAGACGGCCATGCAGCTCGCGCTGCGGCACCCGGACCTGGTCGATCGACTCGTGGTGGTCGACGTCTCACCGGTGGCGACGGCCGGCACGGGCGAGTTCGCGCATCTGCTCGACGCGCTCGCCGGGCTCGATCTCGCCACCCTCGGCACGCGGGCTGACGCAGACGCCGCGCTCACCGGCCCCATCCCCAACCCGACGGTCCGGGGCTTCCTGCTGCAGAACCTGCGCAGAGACGACACGGGGGCGTGGGCGTGGCGGGCGAACCTCTCGATGCTCCGGCGTGAGCTGCCGGCCATCTCCGGCTTCCCCGTGTGGGACGGCGCCCCCTTCGACCACCCGGTGCTCTGGATCGCGGGCGAGCGGTCGGACTACGTCACGCCGGAGCGCGTGCCTGCGATGCGCGCGCTGTTCCCCCGTGCCCGCCTGCTCACCGTCAAGGACGCCGGCCACTGGGTGCACTCCGAGCGGCCCGACATCGTGATCGAGGCGCTGCGGGTGTTCCTGGGCTGAGCCTAGGCGCCCGCCGTGGGTAGGGCAGCAGGCGGGGCGAGGGTCAGCCACTCCTCGTCCACTTCGAAGCCCACGGCCCGATTCGCCGCGAGGATGGCGGAGTTCTCCGACGAGCCACCGGTGCGGAAGGCCGTGACGCCGCTGTCGAGGAGGTCGAGCACGGACGCCGCCTTCACCGCCGTCGCCAGTCCGAGCCCGCGGCGCCTCGCCGCCACGACGGTGAAGTCCACCTCGGCGTGCTCGGGCTCGATGTCGACGAAGGTCATCGCGGCGAGCGAGCCATCCGGATCGACGATCCCGTAGGCGCGGCGGGACGGGCTGACCGTCGCCCGTGACGCGGTGAGCGGCGCATGCGCTGTCGCCTCGCGACCCGGGTAGTCATTCGCCGTGGCCGCGTCGAGGGCCAGGATGATCGCCACGTCGTCGGCGGTCAGCGCGCGGACCTGCCCGGTGGGCTCCGCCCGGGCCACGAGAGCGCGCAACCGCGCCCGGTCGCAGTCCGCCGCAATGAGCTCGGCGCCCCACGAGCGAGCCGCCACCACCCAGCCGTCGCGCTCGAGGCCCGCCCGCTCGGGGGCGTCGGACCTGAGGATGCGCACGTCGCTAGTCACACCGGATCTCTCATCCACAGCGACGACACGATGTTCGATCGAGGCCGCGAATTCCGGTCGTGAATGCGCGTCGGCAGCCCGGAGGGCATCGGATAAATCAGGACAAGAGGGCGGTAGTCTCGCCGGGTGTCGACCCCCAGGGATGCCCTCCCGCAGGGCGCGCGCTGAGATGGGCCCGGGCATGTTCGTCCCGGAGCCACCCCTCGTTGGGGCCTTCGTCGTGGCCAGCCTCGTGTTGAACCTCACTCCTGGGCTCGACATGACCTACGTCGTCGGCGTCGTTGTGCGCTGGCGGACGCGGGCCGGCGTGTGCGCTGCCCTGGGCATCGCCCTCGGATCGCTCTGCCACGTGCTCCTCGCAGCAGCGGGCCTCTCGGCGTTGGTGGCCGCGTCACCCGCCTTGATGCATGCCCTCACGCTCGCCGGCGCGGCCTATCTCGTGTGGTCCGGGGTCGCCATGATCCGAGACGCGGGCCCGACTGGTGACCCCGACCAGGCAGCGGTTGATGGTCTGACCGGCGGTCACCAGGTGCGGCGCGCGGACGCCCCGGCCGCGACGACGACGGTGATCGATACGCCACCGACACTCGCCCGCGTCACGCTCCGCGGAGCGCTGGTCAACCTGCTCAACGTCAAGGTGATCGTGTTCTACCTGTCGTTCATCCCGCAGTTCGTCCGCACCGAGGCGGGCCCGACGTGGCAGCAAGTCGCGTTCTTCGGAGTGCTGTTCAACCTGCTCGGGACGACCGTCCTCTGCCTGGTGGCGATGCTGACCGGATGGGCCTCGCGCAGCCTCTTGGCCAGCCCTCGTGCGCAGTTCCGTGCGCGACGGGCATGCGGGGTGACGCTCATCGTCATGGCGCTCCTGCTGGTCTCCACTCGACTACTGGCGTGACTGGGCGCACCGATGCAGATCGGGATTCACCCGCGCGATTCGCCCGCGCCCTCGCCGCTTCTGGGAGCGTCGGCAGATGCAGCCTGCGCCTCGCGAACTCGAACCGCCGACGAAGGCGCTGACGCACGTGGTTGAGGTGGGCGAGTGGACGGTTCAGGGCCTCCGGGGCGTGGGGTTCACCGGGTTCGTGCCCTTCGACGCTCTGCCCGGGGCGGTGGTGCCGCAGGTTCCCGGCGTGTACGTCGTGGTCCGGGAATCCGCGCACCAGGCTGAGTTCACTGAGCGGAGTGTCGCGGGCTGGTTCAAAGGCAAGGACCCAGCGGTGGATCTGACGCTCCTGTCGGAGGCGTGGGTGCCCGGAGCGGCAGTGCTCTACATCGGCAAAGCCGGCGGAGGGTCGACCGGGAGGCGCGGATTGCGGAAGCGGCTCGGTGAGTACCGACGTCACGGCGCCGGGCGACCCGTCGGGCACTGGGGTGGCCGCTACATTTGGCAGCTCCGCGACGCCGACGACCTGCTTGTCGCGTGGTTGCCGACGCTGGACGCCGACCCCGAGGACGTGGAGGCGGCTTTGCTTCTCCAGTTCGTGAGTGAGTTTGGGCGGCGGCCTTTCGCGAATCGGAAGATGGGCAGGGCCGCAGCACTCTCCTCGCGGCTCTGATCTCTAGGCGCCCGCTGCTACCCGATCGGCACGATCTCGAACACCGGATGCTCAGCGGCCTCCGCCGCGAAGGCCTCGACGGGGTCGCTCTTGTCGGCCCGGAAGTACCGGCGCGGCGGCCCGGTGATCGCGAGGTACTCCTTGAGCACGGGCGCCGCCTCCTCGGGGCCGAGCTCGCGGACGGCGCAGTCCTCGGTGCGGCCCCCGCGCTGCAGCGTGACGCGGCCGGACGCCCGGGCGTTGTGCACCCACGACACCTGACCGTACGGGGACACGAGCCACCGGCGGCCGCCGCGTTCCACAGGGGTGACCGGATGGGTGAGCGGTTGGCCGGTGCGGCGACCGGTGGTGGTGAGCATGTAGGAGCGCGGGAAGAGCCTTCGGCGGATGAGGAGCCCGACCACCGAGTCCATCGCGCGGCGCCCGCGTCCGGTGCTGAACGTGGGCAAGGGCTCGGTGCCCTCGGTACCGTCGGGGCGTTGCGGCATCTCGGTCTCCTCGGCGTCAGATGCTCAGGGCAGCACGGTATCCGGGTTTGTCCCGATCTCAGCGTGGCCCCACGGTCAGGAGTCTCCATGCAGTCGTACGACGTCAAGAAGGCGCTCCCCGGGCTCTACGCGCCGAAGCCCGGCGACTTCCAGGTGGTGGACGTCCCGGAGATGGCGTTCTTGATGCTCGACGGGCACGGCGACCCGAACACCTCCGAGGCCTACCGGGACGCGATCGAGGCGCTGTACACCGCGTCCTACGCCGTGCGCGCGGTCGCCAAGGCGCAGGTGGAGACGGTGCACACCGTCGGCCCGCTGGAGGGGCTGTGGTCGGCCGACGATCCCGCGGCCTTCCGCGCCCGCGACAAGGCGGCGTGGGACTGGACGATGATGATCCACCAGCCGGACTGGATCACCGTCGAGATGGTCGACGAGGCGCTGGCGACAGCCCGGAAGAAGAAGGGGCTGCCGGCGCTGGACCTGGTGAGGTTCGAGCGGTACGACGAGGGTCGCGGCGTGCAGATCCTGCACGTCGGGTCCTATGACGACGAGGCGCCGACGCTCGAGCGGTTGCATCAGGAGTACATGCCGACGCATGGGCTCGACTTCAACGGCCGCCATCACGAGGTCTACCTGTCCGACGCGCGCAAGACCGAGCCCGCGAAGTTGCGGACGGTGCTGCGGCAGCCGGTGCGGCCGCGCGGCTGAGTCGCCAGCCGCGCGGCCCTCCGGAGCGGCTGCTACCGCCCGCCGCGCATGGCCTTGAGGATCACGTCGTGCACGTTGGTCGAGTGCTGCGCCCGGGCCAGCAACTCCGCCGACGGGCCTTGTGCTGTCAGCGGGGTCGCGGCGCCGGTGTGGGAACCGGTCGTCCAGTCGATGGTGAACTGCAGGTTGGACCCGGCGATGGGGAACGGCCCGTCCTCGCTGGACTGCAGAACGTCGGGGCTGGTGCTGCCGGTGTCGGTGGACTCGTCGTCGGGGTCGACGTTCTCGATGGCGAGGCCGCCGGTCTCGTGGTCGCCGACGACGACGATGAGCGTGTTGCGGTTCTTGGCCGCGAACTCGGTGATCAGCGCGACCGTCTCGTCGAGGGCCTGGCCGGCTTTGATCGTCAGGCCCGCGTTGTTGTTGTGCTCCATCTCGTCGATGCCCTCCTCCTCGACGAGCAGGAAGAAGCCCTGCCGGTCGCGGGAGAGCACGTCGAGCGCCTTCTGCGTCATGTCCCGCAGCGGCACCACCGGGTCGTAGACATCGCCCTCGCCCTCGGGGGCCTGCTGGAACATCTCCTCGTTGGCGAACAACCCGAGCAGGCGCTTCGCCTTGGTGGCGGCGAGCTCCTCGGGGGTGCTGACGTACGTGTACCCGGTCTCCTGGGCGCGCGTGATGAGGTTCCCGATGGTGCTCTTGCTGACCTCGGGCGGGGTGTCCGCGGGGTTGTCCGGGTAGGCGCCCACGTCGCCGACAGGCAGCCACCAGTCCTCGCCGCCGCCGAGGATGACGTCGGGGCGGGAGTCGTCGATGTACTGCCGGGCGATCTCGCTCTGGTCGCTCCGGTTGGGCACATGCGCGCCGAACGAGCCGGGTGTGGCGTCGGTGACCTGCGCGGTCGTGACGAGCCCGGTCGCCTTGCCCAGCGCCTTCGCGTCCTCGAGCAGGGTCGTGACGGGGTTGCCGTCCAGGTCGACCCCGATGGCGCCGTTGTAGGTGCGCACGCCGGTCGAGAACGCGGTGGCCGACGCGGCCGAGTCTGTGACGGCGTCCTCGGTGTCCGCTGAGTCGGTGTACGTCCAGCCGGCGTAGCGGAGCGCGTCCATCGCGAGTTGCCCGTCCTGGCCGACGGTGGCCAGGCGGATGGCGTCCCGCGCGGCGATGCTCATGCCGTCGCCGACGATGAGGATGACGTTCTTAGCGGTCTGCCCGCCGCTGCCGTGGTCGCCGCCTCCGCGGTCCCCCTGTGCGCCGCCGGCCAGCAGCCCCACGATGAGGGCCGCCGTTCCCGCGCCGCCTATCAGTGCGTGTCGTGAGTCGAAGAGTCGCATCGTTGCTGCCCCCTAGGTTGAACGTCGTTGTTCACCTCGACCTCGCCAGGGCCGTGTGGGCCCCGCGTTCTCGACCGTACGCCCGTCGTCGGAACGCGCATCCCGAGCGGTGACAGGGCTCAGCTTCGCCGAGTCGGACTCCGTGGCGCATCGTCGTCTGCGCGAGCGGCGCAGTCAGTGTGGCGACATCGCCGTGACGTGCGTGGCCGCCCATGGGCCTCAGGAAAAGAAAGACCCGGCCCACGAGGGGCCGGGTGCGTTATGCCCAACAGGTTACAGGATCTCTGCCCAAGTTTGGGCATGGGTGCTGGGCGCGTTCACCACTTCGGAGGTCGGGTGTAGTGCCCGATCGTGGCCGGCAACTGATGTGCCGCATAGTCGTCAGCGCTGAGCTTGCGCCACCAGTGCCGTCCGGCGCCGTCTTCCGGCCGGCCGGCAAGATCGCCAGCGAACCGGCCACCGTGCGGGTTGA
Organism: Cellulomonas cellasea; assembly: GCF_030372105.1. Lineage (GTDB taxonomy): Bacteria > Actinomycetota > Actinomycetes > Actinomycetales > Cellulomonadaceae > Cellulomonas_A > Cellulomonas_A cellasea_A. The sequence goes on from NZ_JAUDBQ010000023.1 coordinate 25,716, forward strand.
TGTGACCGACGGGCACACGGGCCCGCGCGAAGTGGACGGGGAACTTGAGGTCTGAATCGTTGGACACGACCACAGCGGCGTCCACCGCATCCTGAAGGACGTCGACGAGCAGGTGGGAGGCGACGTTCACATCCGTCCCCTTCTCCTCCTGATGGAGTGTGGACACCATGAAGACTGACTCGCGCTGCGGTACGCCCAGAGACGACTGGACCATGACTGGCCATTGTGAGGTCACAATCACGGGCGGATCCTTGAGAGTCGCGCCCTTGACTGCGAGGGGACGCGGGCGGATCCCGACGACGTACTTGCCGTACTCAACGTGGTCCACGCTGCCGGCCGCGAGCAGCGCTTTGAGGTAGACGTCCTGCTCAGCGTGGCCATCGGGGTTCATTCGCGCATCGATCCGCGCGGTGCAGTACACGATCTTCTCGACCGTCGCGCCGGGCCACGCGCGCTGATCCGCGACGACCTTGGTGACAAGAGAGCGAACGTCGATCCACTTCCAGCCCGTGGTGCCGGTACATACGTGCTTCGCTCCGTAGTAGAGGTTGTAGCCGTCGATGTACACACCTACCCGCATGCGCGTCAATGTAGCGGGCGCCGAAGCTCGATGGGTGAGGCTGTGAGCGCAGGGGAGCCGGGTCACTTCTCGCCCACACAAGGCTCTGCCCCCGCCCGGTGGGAACCGGACGGGGGCAGAGCCGCCGCAAGAAAGGGTCAGGCCAGTCGCGCTGTCCCCGCCTCGGCCGCGACCCGGCGGCCGTCGACGCCCTGCAACGACCAGCCGTCCGCGGCGTAAGCGGACTCGGCGACGAGGTCCGCCCCGTCCCGGCGCACCGTGAACGCCGCTGTGGACCCGTCGGGCCGCGCGACCTCCACCGTCCGCGACCAGTCGTCGCCCTCGCCGGGGTGTGCCAGCAGCGTGAGGTCGACCAGGTGGTCGGTGTCGGGCCGGTCCTCCCGCGCGCCGAGGGGGATGACCGCGCCGGGGCGCAGGTAGACGGGCAGCGAGTCGAACTGGTGCCGCTCACGGCGCCACCCGCCGCCGTCCACGAGCTCGCCGGTGAGCAGGCTCGCCCAGCGGCCCTCCGGCAGGTAGAGCTCGACGTCGCCCTCGGTGCTGAACACCGGCGCCACGAGCAGGTCCCCGCCGAGCATGTACTGCCGGTCGACGTAGGTGACGGACGGGTCGCCGGGGAACTCCAGGAGCATAGGCCGCATGACCGGTGTGCCGGTGGCGTGGGCCTCGCGGCCGGCGCCGAGCAGGTAGGGCATGAGCCGGTTCTTCAGGCGGGCGAACCGTCGGGCGACGCTGACTGCGCTCTGCTCGTCGGCCTCGTCCTCGCCGAACATCCACGGCACGCGGTAGGAGTCGGAGCCGTGCATGCGGCTGTGGCTCGACAGCAGCCCGAACGCCGTCCATCGCTTGAACACGGCGGCGTCCGGGACGCCCTCGAAGCCGCCGATGTCGTGGCTCCAGTAGCCGAAGCCGCTGAGGGCCAGGGACAGCCCGCCGCGCAGCGTCTCGGCCATCGAGGCGTAGGAGGCCGTGGAGTCGCCGCCCCAGTGCACGGGGAACTGCTGGCCGCCGGCGCTGGCCGACCGGGCGAAGAGCACGGCCTCGCCCTCGCCGCGCTCCTCGACGAGCACCTCGTGGACCGCCTGGTTGTACAGGTGGGCGTACAGGTTGTGCATGCGCAGCGGGTCGGAGCCGTCCGCCCAGACGACGTCCACGGGGATCCGCTCGCCGAAGTCCGTCTTGAAGCTGTCGACGCCCTGCCGCACCAGCGCCCGCAGCTTGTCCTTGAACCAGGCCGTGGCCTCGGGGCTGGTGAAGTCGATGAGCCCCATGCCCGCCTGCCAGCGGTCCCACTGCCAGACGCTGCCGTCGGCCCGCTTCACCAGGTAGCCCGCCGCCATGCCCTCGTCGAACAGGGGGGACTGCTGGGCGATGTACGGGTTGATCCACACGCACACCCGCAGGCCCCGCGCGTGCATCCGCTCGAGCATGCCGTCCGGGTCGGGGAAGACGCGCGGGTCCCACTCGAGGTCGCACCAGTTGAAGTCGCGCATCCAGAAGCAGTCGAAGTGGAAGACGCTCAGCGGGATGTCGCGCTCGGCCATGCCGTCGATGAAGCTGTTGACGGTCGCCTCGTCGTAGTCAGTGGTGAAGCTCGTGGTGAGCCACAGCCCGTAGCTCCACGCGGGAACCTCGGCGGGGCGCCCGGTCAGGGCGGTGTACCGCTCCAGGATCGTCTTCGGGTCGGGCCCGTAGATGACGTGGTACTCGAGCGTCTCGCCCTCGACGGAGAACTGGACCCGCTCCACAGCCTCGGAGCCCACCTCGAAGGAGACGTGCCCGGGGTCGTTGACGAACACCCCGTAGCCGCGGTTGGTCAGGTAGAACGGGATGTTCTTGTACGCCTGCTCGCTCGACGTGCCGCCGTCCTCGTTCCAGATGTCGACGGCCTGGCCGTTCTTCGCGTACGGGCCGAAGCGCTCGCCGAGCCCGTAGACGACCTCGCCGACGCCCAGGTCGAGCTGGGCGAGCATGTAGCCCGTGGCCGGGTTCGTGCGGAGCTGGATCGGCCCGCGGTCGATGGCGGCGTCGGGGGCCACCGAGGCCCAGGCCATCGACTTGGCGGCGCTGCGGGTGACGACCTCGTCGCCGGCCTGGAAGCGGAGCTCGAAGCTGGTCCCGACGTCCAGGTGGGCGGTGAGGGCGCCGCTCGTGAGCTGGCCGTGGCCGTCCTCGACGGTGGCGGTGGGGCGCGCGTCGCCGGCCACGTCGAGGTCGAAGCGACGCGGGTCGGGGCGGCCCTTGTGGTGGGTCACGCGCACGGTGATGACGTTGTCCATCGGCGCTGAGAGGACTGTGGTCAGGACCGGCTGGTTGAGCGTGGCGCCGCGCGTGGTGATGGTCTTGGTGGGCGCGATCGCGGTGAGCGTGCCGTCGCCGGCGACGATCCGGTCCACCTCACGGGCGTAGTGCAGCCCCACGCCAGGGCGGGCATGCCAGAAACCATCGGTGAACTTCATGGGACGGTGCCTTTCGACTGCGAGCTGGCCCGAGGCGGCCGAGTGGCGCCGGCGGGAGGGGATGTGGTGTCGCCGAGCTGGAGCTCACAGGGGATGAGCGCCTGGACGAGCGGGGTCGCCGGGTCGTCGAGGCGGTCGACCATCGAGTCCACGCTGAGCCGGCCGAGCTCGGAGCCCGGGGCGACGAGGGTGCTGACGGGGGGATCGGACATGGCCGCCGCGTCCGCTGAGGTCGCGAGGCCCAGCACGGACATGTCGCGGGGGATCGAGCGCCCGTGGGCGGTGAGGCCGGCGAGGAACGTGGGCAGCGCGTCCTCGTTGAGGACGAGCGTCGCGGTGATCTCGGGATGGTCGCGCAGGAGGTCGGCGGCGGCAGCGCGCCCACCGGCCGGGGTCTGCGGCGCCGAGACGACCACCGGCGTGAGCCCACGGCGGAGCATCCCGCTCTCGAAGGCCTCGCCCGTGCGCGCGATCGGCCCGTAGCCGACGAGGCGGGGGGAGGCGATCTCGCCGAGCAGCAGCGCGATGTGCTCATGCCCCAGGGCGGTGAGGTGGTCGAGGCCCGATTCGACGGCCCCGGCGAAGTCCATGTCGACGTACGCCAGGCCGGACGGCTCCGCGGTGCGCCCGATCAGCGCGAACGGGAGGTCGAGCCGCTGCAGCAGGGGGATGCGGGCGTCCTCGGCGGTGACCTCCATGAGGAGCACGGCGTCGACGAGGCCGCCGGTCACGTACTCCTCGAGCTGCGCGGGGTCATTGCTCACCGGCCAGAGGACCAGGTTGAACCCGCGGGCGCTCGCGGCCACGGCGGCGCTGGTGAGGACGCCCAGCGCGGTGTTGCCGAGACGGTGCTCGAGCGCGGGGAAGACGAGGGCTAGGTTGCGGGTCCGGTTGCTGGCCAGGGCCCGGGCGAGCACGTTCCGGCGGAAGCCGAGCTCGTCCATCGAGGCCTGGACACGGGCGCGCGTCGCGGCGGAGACCGGCTTGGTCCCGTTGACGACGAACGACACGGTGGCGATGGACACGCCCGCGTGCCGGGCAACCTCGCGCATGGTGGCCATGCCGCCTCCTCGATCCGTCATTGGTCGGTGTCGAAGCCCATCATAGACAGGAGGTAAACCGCTTTGACAGTCGCCGCGAGCCGTGCGTACTCTCGCCTCTCACGGCGACTCCCGCGTCTGACGCAAACCGGTTTACCGCTGAGCGGCACAATGCGGCGGAGGACGAGTGCGGACTGCCGGGACGGTAGGTCTTCGCGCCGTTCACCGGTGCGTCGGGCCTGACCTCGACACTTGAATGACTGGCAAAGGAGCTGGAGTCATGAACCGATCTCGAATGATCTCCCTGGGCGCGACCGCAGGCCTGGCCGCGCTCGCGCTGACCGCCTGCGCGGGCGGCGGATCGTCGTCGGACGGCGGCGCCATCGCGCTGACGCTCACGGACACGATGTCCGAGAACAGCGCGCCCATCTACGACGAGATCTACCAGGCGTGCGCCGCCGAGATCGGCGTCACCGTCACCTCGAACCACGTCGCGGGCTCCGGCCTCATCGCGACGGTGCTGCAGCAGGCCTCGTCCAAGACGCTTCCCGACGTGCTGATGCTCGACAACCCCGACGTCCAGCAGATCGCCGCCTCCGGCGCGCTGTCGCCGCTGGCCGACCACGGGATCACCGGCGCCGGCTTCCCGGAGGGCGTCCTGTCCGCCGGCACCTACGAGGGCGACCTCTACGGCATCGCGCCGATCGTGAACTCGCTCGGCCTGTTCTACAACGCCGACATGCTCGCCGAGGCGGGCATCGAGCCGCCCACCACCTGGGACGAGCTCAGTGCGGCCGCCGCGGCGCTGACCGCCGACGGCCGCTACGGCATCGCGTTCAGCGCGGCCAACAGCTTCGAGGGGACCTGGCAGTTCCTGCCGTTCCTGTGGAGCAACGGCGCCGACGAGGACGACCTGACCAGTGACGAGGCAGCGGGGGCGCTCGCGTTCGTCGACAGCCTCGTCGCCGACGGATCCGCGTCGGCCAGCGTCGTGGGCTGGTCGCCGAACGACGTGAACGACCAGTTCATCGCCGGCAAGGCCGCGATGATGATCAACGGCCCCTGGAACATGCCGAGCCTCACAGCGGCCGAGGGCCTGAACTTCGACTCCGTGCCGATCCCCGTCCCGAACGCGGGGGATGACGTCGTCGCCCCGCTCGGCGGCGAGACGTTCACCATCCCGCAGACCGGGGACAAGGACCGCATGGCCGCCGCGGGCAAGCTCGTCGCCTGCGTCGTCAAGGGCGAGAACCAGCTCACGATGGCGACCCGCCGCGGCGCGGTCCCCTCGGACAGCGCGATGGCCGAGCAGGCCGCCACGGAGAACCCGCTCGTCGCGGCGTTCGCCGAGACGGTGCAGACCGCGCGGTCCCGCACGGCCCTCCTCGGTGAGGACTGGCCCGCCGCCGCCACGCAGATCTACACCGCGGTGCAGCTCGCGCTGACGGACAAGTCGACGCCCGAGGAGGCGTGGGCGCAGGCCGCCGGCTGAGCCCCGCGTGATCGCACCATCCGCACCATCTGTTCAAGGGGATCGGATCTGAGATGAGCACCACTGTCGCCGTCGACCCGGCAACGGGCGACCTGAGCCCACAGGGCGCCAGGAAGCGCGCACGCCGCAGGGAGTCGACGGCGCAGTGGCTGTTCCTCGCCCCCGCGCTCGTCTACGTCATCGTGTTCTTCGGCTATCCCGTCGGCAAGAACTTCGTGATGGCATTCCAGGACTACTCGACGCGCACATTCTTCACCGGTGAGGCGCCGTGGGTCGGGTTCGATAATTACGTCGAGGTGTTCAGCAGCAACATCTTCGGCATGACGGTGACGAACACCGTGTTGTTCACCGTCGGGTCGATCATCGGCCAATTCGGCATCGGCTTGGCATTCGCCTTGTTCTTCAAGCGGAAGTTCCCGCTGAACAATGTGATGCGCTCCATGCTGCTGCTCCCGTGGCTGCTGCCGGTGATCGCCTCCACGTCGGTGTGGAAGTGGATCCTGGACCAGGACAGCGGCGTGCTGAACCAGGTGCTCCAGGCGCTGAACCTCACGTCCAGCCCGATCCCGTGGCTCGCGGACCCGGACATCGCGCTCCTGTCAGTGGTGCTGGTGAACGTGTGGCTGGGGATCCCGTTCAACGTCACCCTGCTCTACAGCGGGCTGCAGGACATTCCCGAGGAGCAGTACGAGGCCGCCTCGCTCGACGGGGCGACCGGGCTCAAGGCCTTCCGGCACATCACCTGGCCGAGCCTGCGGCCCGTCGTCAACGTCGTGCTCGTCCTCGGCGTGATCTACACGCTCAAGGTCCTCGACATCATCCTCGGGCTCACCCGCGGCGGCCCCGCGAACTCGACGCAGACGTTGGCCACCGACTCCTATCACCGGTCGTTCCAGGAGTTCTCCTTCGGCACGGGGGCCGCGGTCAGCAACATCCTGATCGTCGTGTCCCTCGTGTTCGCCCTCATCTACCTGCGCGTCAACCGTCGCGCTGTCGACGAATAAGGCTGGTCATGAAGCAGACGAGCATCGTCAGGCAGCTCCCGTCCACCGTGGTGGGGCTCATCCTCCTCGCGTTCATGCTGTTCCCCGTCTACTGGATGATCAACACGTCATTCCAGGGCGGCGGGACGGCGGCCAACAGCTCGTTCTTCCCGACGCAGCCGACGCTCGCCGGGTATGAGCGGGCGTTCAGCCAGCAGACCGACAACCTCGTCACCAGCCTGCTCGTCGCGCTGGGCGTGGTCGTCGTGTCACTGGTGATCGCCACCCCGGCCGCGTACGCGCTCGCCCGGTTCCGGCTGCGGGGCATCGCGATCTTCGTGTTCGCGCTGCTCATCGCGCAGATGATCCCCGGCATCGTCATCGCGAACTCGCTCTACACGCTGTTCAACGACCTGGGGCTGCTCAACTCGATCTTCGGCCTCGTGCTGGCCGACGCGACGCACTCGATCCCCTTCGCCATCCTCATCATGAGCGCGTTCATGCGGGCCATCCCGCCGTCGCTCGTCGAGGCGGCGCGTGTCGACGGCGCCGGGCACTTCCGGGCCTTCTGGTCGATCGTGGTGCCGGTCAGCCGGAACTCGATCATCACCGCCGGGCTGTTCAGCTTCCTCTTCGCGTGGAGCGACTTCATCTTCGCGGTGACGCTGACCACCGGCGACGCGGTCAAGCCCATCACGCTGGGCATCTACGACTACCTCGAGGGGAACGTGCAGAGCTGGGGGCCGGTCATGGCCACCGCCGTCATCTCCTCGATCCCGGCGATCATCCTGCTGGTGTTCGCGCAGCGGTACATCGCCGCCGGGGCGCTGGGCGGCGCGGTCAAGTAGCCGCCCGCCACCCGATGACTTCGCGGGCCCGATGCGGTCTGATCGTGGGGAGCGCCCGTGCCGTGCGGGCTCGCGTACACCGGAGGGCCCGATGGCGAAGATCGTCTCCACCCTGTTCAGCTCGCTCGACGGCGTCGTCGAGATCGACCCCGCGTGGCACTTCCCCTACTTCGACGAGGCCATGGGCGCCGGGGTGGGTGAGGACTACGAGAACGTCGACGTGCTGCTGATCGGCCGCGGCACCTACGAGGACTTCGCGGGCGCCTGGCCGGGCCGGGAGGCCGCGGGCGGGGAGGACGCGGCGTTCGCGGCGGAGCTCGGCGACACCCGCAAGGTCGTCGTCACGCGAGGCGACCAGGACCTGGGGTGGCGGAACGCCGAGGCCATCCAAGGCGACCTCATCGAGGCGGTGCGCGCACTGTCCGCCGAGGAGGGCGTCGACAAGATCCTCATCCCCGGGTCCATCTCGGTGGTGCGCCAACTCCTCGCCGCGGGGCTGCTCGACGAGCTGCGCCTGTTCGTGCACCCCGTGGCGGCCCGCCACGGCGAGCGCCTGTTCGACGAGGGCCAGCCGATCTACCCGTTCCGGCTGCTGCACTCGGAGGCCTACCCGGCGGGCGTCGTGCGCCTCGTCTACGAGACCTCCGAGCTGCCGGGGGAGCAGACGTACGACGACGTCACCGACAAGGTGCCGGGCGCCGACAAGGGCTGACGCGGGTCGAACCCGTCCCGCAGGGCGCGGTCGCCCCGGACAGCCGCACGGCGCCGGCAGGAGATGATCCTGCCGGCGCCGCGGGTGTGAGGGGTCAGGTCAGCAGCGCTGGGTCAGCCCTTCCCGTTGCCATGCCCCTTCCCGTTGCCATGCCCGTTGCCGTTTCCGTGCCCGTGCCCGTGCCCGTGCCCGTGCCCGTTGTCGTGACCCTTGCGTGCGGGCGTCACGATGAGCCGCTCCTGCGCGTGCAGGTCGCCGGAGGCGGCGGTCAGCGAGTACGGGCCGGCAGCGACGCTCCGCGGCACGACGAATGTGGCGACTGCGGAGCCGTCGGCCCCGACCCTCACCTTGCCGAGCCGCACGGGCTTCGGGGCGTGCTTGCCGCCCTTCGTGGACTGCAGCGTGACGGTGACGGTGCTGCCCGGCTCGAAGCCGCTGACGTGTGCCGTGACCTTCTCCCCGGCCCGCACCACTGGACGGTCCAGGGTGATCGCCGGCTCGGGCTCCGGCTCGACCACCGGCGCCAGGAGCTGGGCGACACCCCACCGCGAGGTGTTCTGGTAGGACCGGCCCGTCGGGTCGGTCCAGGTCACCACGCCGGTGCGGACGCCTGCGGCGGCGTCGTTGACCTGGAAGTCGACGCCGACGAACCCGCCTGCCTCGACGGGGTTCTCTAGCAGGAGCGCCGCCTCGACCAGGTATCCGGTGTCGGTGGCGGCTGTGGCGCTGGTGAGGTTGTCGCCGATGACGTCCAGGTCCCCGCTCACCGAGACGGCGTTCGAGTAGCTGATCCGGTACTGGCCGTCGGCGGGCTGGAAGGCGCCCGCCTTCGCGTTGGCCGGGTCGAGGAAGACCTCGACGGAGTCCTGCTCCCAGGCGTTGGTGCTGCCCGCGTCGAGCTCGTCGTCAGCGACCTGGAACAGCGCGTAGAGCGTGCCCTCGCGCCAGAGCAGCGACACGTCGGCGGTGGCCCCGAGCTCGCCCTCCACCAGCGTGCCGGTGTGGACGGTCGCGGCGGACGTCCACACGTCGTCCACCACGCCGTCGATGACGGGGGCGACGGCGGCATGCGGCGCCTCGATGAGGCCGACCGGCTCGACGAGCGTGACGACCCCGCGGCGCAGGCCGTCCTCCTGGCCGTGGGACAGGTCGTTCCAGGACAGCTTGCCGCCCGTGGACCCGTCGCTGACCCGCAGGTCGAACGGGACAGTCGAGTCCTCCGCGAGCCCGGAGGCGGGCAGGCGCACCACTGCGGTGTACCCGGTGGCCGTGCTGCGTACCACGGCGTTGTCGGCCGCTGTGCCGCTGCCGTCGCGGGCGACGGTCACGGCGGTGTCGCCGACGAACAGGTCCACGGTGTCGTCCGCGCCGTCGTCGGTGGCGTCGGCCACCTGCACGTACGCGGTGAGGTGGTCCTCGGCCCAGCGGAGCTGGAACCCGGTGGTCCCCACGCCGTCGGAGCCGACCTCGACGAGGGGGAGCAAGTCCCACTCGCGCGCGTCGATCGCGTCACCGTCGATGGGGACGTCACCGGCGTGCACGTCAGCCTGCCGGGTGAGCGCGGGCAACTCGCCGCGGTCGACGATGCCCCAGTAGGCGGGCTTGGCCTGGAGCTGGTCGTCGAAGAGCAGCGGGGCGCCCGAGCGCCAGCTGCGGCTGTCATACGGGCCCCACACGGTCACCGCGAACAGGTCGGGGTAGTCGCGGAGCATGTCGAACACGTCGGCGTAGTAGTAGCCCTGCTGGACGACCTTCTCCTGCGTGACAGTGCCGTCGATCTGCACGTCGAGCTCCGTCACCGCCTGCGCCAGGCCCAGCGCCGCGAAGGCGTCGATGCTGGCGCGGAGCTGGGCGACGGGCTGGACGAGGCTCACGTGGAACTGGTGGCCGAGCCCGTTGACGGGCGCCCCGCGATCGAGCAGGCGCTGCGCCACCGAGATCATCGCCGCCCGCTTGGCGGGCAGCTCGGTGTTGTAGTCGTTGAGGAACAGGGTGACCGGCGGGTTGTCGGTGACCCCGCGGTTGAACGCGTCGCTGGCGTACTCGAACGCGAGGTCGAGGTACTGCTCGCCGAGCACCTCGTACCAGCGGCTGCGCCGCAGCCCGTCGGACTCGGACTCGGCGATGGCCTCGTTGACCACGTCGAACGCGACGATCGGGTTGCCGGGCGTCCCGTACTCGCCGTACTTCTCCCGGTAGTGGCCCGCGACGGTGTCGATGTGGGTCTTCATGCGGTCCCGCAGCACCGCCTGGTGGGCGGCGCTGTTCGTCAGCGGCTGGCCGGCCTCGTCGAGGAAGAACCAGTCGGGGGTCTGGCTGTGCCACACCAGGGTGTGGCCGTAGACGCGCTGGCCGTTGGCGATCGCGGCGTCGACCAGGTGGTCGGCCTCCGCGAACGTGAACTCGCCCTCCGTCGGCTGGATGGACTCCGGCTTCATGGCGTTCTCGGCGGTGATCTGGTCGAAGTGCTTCTCGACGAGCACAGCGCCCTGGCCTGCGGTCTCGCGCTCGTCGATGGCGACGCCGATCGGCCACGGCAGCTCGTCCTTCAGGGACGGGATGTCCGTCTGCACCGGCGGCGCCGAGTCACGGGTGACCACGATGTCGTCGACGAGGAACGAGGACGTGCCGGAGGCGGACTCGAAGTAGAGCAGCGCCGAGTCGGCCGCGGCCATCGTGTAGTCAGCGCTGACCTGCACCCACTCGCCGGCGGTGACGCCAGTGGCCGTGGCGACGGTGTCGTAGCTGGACGATCCGTCGACGTCGCGCTGCACGCTGACGCGCAGGTTGGCGGGGTCCGGCGTGGCTCCCTCCGCCAGCTTGACCCAGGCGGAGACGTGATAGGTGACTCCGGCGTCGAACAGGTCCGAGACATCGGCGCCGATGCCGTGCCAGGTGTCGCCGCGACCGTCGACCAGTGCGGACTGCGTGCCGCTGTGGGCGGCCTGGTCGGTGAGCGTGACCGTGGGAGCCGTGCCGTTCCCTCGGGCGGACCACGGCGCCAGGGCGTCCTCGAAGTCGTTCGACAGGAGCGTCGTCCCGCCGCCGCCGCCGCCGTCCGGCCCGCGCTCGGCGGGGAGGGTGAACGTCCACCCGGCGGCGACCTTCTCGGCGACGACGGTGCGCACCGCCTCGACCGTGCCGGTGCGGTCACCGCCGCCGTCGTGGACGAGGGCCACAGCGCCGGGCTGCATGGCGGCCCGGAGATTCGCCGTCAGGGTGGCGATGTCCTGCGTCTCCCAGTCGGCGATGGTGTTGCCGAGGCCCAGCGGCTGCATGCCGAGCCGGGCGGCGACCTCCGCCGTCTGTCCCCAGCTCCCATTCGGGGCCCGGAAGTACGGCACGGGCGCATTCGGGTCGCCGAGCGCCTCGCGGATGATCGCCAGGTTTTCGACGAGGTCCGCCTCGACCTGCTCCGGCGTCCACGAGCCCATGTCGGCGTAGCTCGTCGTGTGGTTGCACAGCGTGTGGCCGTCCGCCACGATCCGCCGCAGCAGCTCCGCGCCGCGCGTGCCCTGAATGTTCTGCCCGATCACGCAGAAGACCGCCGGGATGCTGTGCTCGGCGAGGAGGTCCAGCACCGCGTCGGTCTCGCCGGGGTTCGGGCCGTCGTCGAAGGTGAGGGCCACGACGGCCCCGGTTCCGCGCGCCGTCGTGACTTGGGTGGTGGTCGGGTTGACGGCCCCACCCGGCACGGCGGCGGCGTCAGCGGCCATCGCTGGCACGGGACCCAGCCCGACGACGGCTGCGAGGAGTAGTGGTCCAAGAACGCGTGAGGATTTGCTGATTCGATGCACTGTTCGCCCCTTTGCGAGTGCTTTGAGTCATTGCGTTGCCACCTTAGGGACGATGCGGATTTTCGACAACGTTATCGAGGCGACGGGGGTCCCGTCAGCCCCCGCCGCGCCGTCTACAGCGCCTCCGCGAGCATGCGCGCCGGGGGCGTGCGCAGCGTCCGCCGGGTCGGCAGCTCGACGGCGGCGAACGCCAGCACCACCACGAGCGCGGCCACCCCGGGCGCCAGCCACCAGGGCCCGGCAGGCAGCGGGCGGTCGAGGAACCCGATGCCCAGCATCGCCAACGGGACCACGGACAGCAGCCCTCCGGCCGCCAGGGCGACACCGCTCGCGAGCGCGGCCTCGCGACGCGTCATCGACCGGACCTGACGCGTTGTGGCGCCCGCGAGCAGGAGCGCCGCGATCTCGTGGCGGCGTTCCAACGTGCCGGCGAAGAGCGTGTTGACGACGCCGAGCAGCAGGTAGCCCAGCAGGACGGCGAGCACCACGAGGTTGATCCACAGCTCGGGTGGGACGGCGCCGAGCCCGCCCGCGCCGCCGGCCTCCGCCGAAGCGCCCGCCCCTGCCGATGCGTCTGCGCTGCCGTCGAGGAGCACCACACCCGGGCGCTCGGCGGCGAAGCCCGCGAGCGCCTCGGACGCCGCGGCCGTGCCATCGGTGCGCACCAGCACGCTCTGCGCGAGATGGGCGGAGTGCCCGGCGGCGAGGTCGCCCGCGAGGATGATCGATCCGAAGGCGAGCCCGCGTCCGTGCACGGCGACGACCTCCGCGCGCACGGGCGTCCCGTCACCCAGGACGAGGTCCAGGGTGCTGCCGACCGGGTGGGCGCGGGCCGATCCGGCGTCCACGGCGACGGTGTCGCCCGTGAGGTCGGCGAGGTCCCCGTCGCGGAGGTCGAGGTCGAGCACACCGGCGGAGGCGGGGGTGAGGATCGCGGCGGGGGCGCTCTCCATCGTCGTCTCGCCGAACATCGTGAGGGGCGCCACGACGGTGGTGGTGCTGAGCGGGGCGACAGCCTCGACCCCGGGCACATCGCGCACGGCGGCGGCCACCTCATCGGAGACCCCGCCCAGCGCAGGCGCGCTCAACGTGGCCTGGGCTGTGGTGGCGGCGCGGAGGTCGCCGGCCGCCGCGGCGAGCACAGTGGTCTGGGTGAACGCGTAGGTGAGCGTGAAGACGACCACCAGGGCAAGCGTGCTGACGGCGGCTCCGACGCGGAGCGAGTGGCCATGCGTGTGGGCCACGGCGAGCCACGTGGACGCCGACGCCCGAGCGGGCAGCCGGCGCGCGAGCCATCTGCCGACACCGCCCACCAGCAGGGGGCCCACCAGCGCCAGGCCGATCGCCGCGACGATGCCCGCGAGCGAGGCCCCGATGGCCCCTTCCGGGGTGCGCGCCAGCAGCGGTGTCACGGCGATGCCGAGGGAGCCGACGATCAGCGCCCCGCCGGTCAGCGCGCGCGCCCGCGACGGCGTGCGCGGCTCGGTGCGGGACTCGGCCACCGCCTCCGTGGCGGGCAGCCGCGAGACCCGGCGGGCGGCCGCACGCGCGGCGGGCTGCACCACGAGGACGAGCAGCACCGCCGCCGCCACCCCGGGGAGGGGGCCGAACGTGAGGGGCAGGTCGGGGGAGAGCATCCCCGAGGAGGCCAGGACGTGCCGGAGCCGCTCCGCGAGGAGGTACCCGAGCGCGACGCCGGGGATCATCGCCGCCACGGACACGACAGTCGCCTGCCAGGCCGCGAGCGACCGCACCTGGCGCGGCGTCGCCCCCACGGCCCGCAGCAGCGCGAGGTCGCGGCGCTGGGCACTGATCGACACCGCGAGCGCGCCCGCCACGATGAAGCCGACCACCAGCAGCGTCACCCCGCTCAGGGACCCCGCGATGGCCGGCAGCAGCCCGCGACCGGCCGTCGCCTGCGGGCTCTCGACGTCACCGCGCGCGTCACCTGTCGAGACGATCAGGCCGGCGTCCTGGACGAGGTCGCGGACCGTGTCGGCGACCTCGTCCACGGCGCCGGGCCCGACGCGCAGGGCGACCAGGTCGACGGTGGCCGTCGGAGCGGCTGCCTGGCCGCCATCGGCGAGGCGCAGGGCCGTCGCGTCGTCGAAGTAGACCCCGCTCACGCCGGGCACGATGGTGGCCACCTCGTACGTGCCGGGCGTCCCGGCGGCGATCACCTGCACCCGGTCGCCGACCTGGGCTCCGGCGGCGGCCGCCAGGCCTGAGCCGAGCGCCACCTGCCCGACGGCGGGGCCGGCGGACGTCACGGCGCTGCCGAGCAGTGCTGTGGAGGACCAGCCGTGACCGGCCGAGGCCGCGTCGCCCGCCTCGACCACCTCGCCGTCGGCGCCGATCACGGCCGCCGGGAAGCTCACGTCGCCCACCGCCGCGACGACACCGGGCAGGCCCGCCAGTTCGGCGACCAGGCTGGCCGGGACGGGCGCCCGCTCGGGCAGTGCGACGGCCAGGTCGCCGGGCTGCGGCAGGGACTGGCGTGCGGTGACCACGACATCGGCCCCGGCCAGGCGTTGGGGCGCCACATGGGAGCGCAGGCCGGACTCGGCGAGCACGCCGATGGCGGTGAGGAATGCGGCGGCGCCGAGCACGGCGCACGCGACGGCGAGGAGTGCGGCGGCCCGGTGTCGGGCCATGCGCGCGGCCAGGTGCAGCATGTCAGCGCACCTCCAGCGCGGTCAGAGTGGTCGCGAGGCGGGCGGGGGTGGGCGACTCGAGGGAGTCGACGACGCGGCCGTCGGCCATCACGACGACGCGGTCGGCGCGGGCTGCGGCCGCCGGGTCGTGGGTGACCATGACGACCGTCTGGCCCAGGGAGTCCACCAGGTCCCGCAGCAGGTCCAGCACCTCATGGCCGGTGCGCAGGTCGAGGGCGCCGGTGGGCTCGTCGCCGAAGACGACCTCGGGCCGGGCGGCGAGGGCCCGCGCGATGGCGGCGCGCTGCTGCTGCCCGCCCGAGAGCTCGCCGGGGCGGTGCGTCAGCCGATCAGCGAGCCCGACCCGTTCCACCAGGCCGCCGAGCCACTCGTGATCGGGCCGGGCGCCCGCCAGCCGTAGCGGCAGCGTGATGTTGTCCATCACGCTCAGGGACGGCAGCAGGTTGTACGCCTGGAAGACGAACCCGACATGGCTGCGGCGCAGCTCGGTGCGGGCGTCCTCGCCCAGTCGCGTGAGGTCGACGCCGGCGATGGATGCGCGACCGCTGGTTGGCGAGTCCAGGCCTGCCGCGCAGTGCATGAGCGTGCTCTTGCCCGATCCGGAGGGTCCCATCACCGCGAGGAACGAGCCCCGCTCGACGGTCAGCGTCACGTCGTCGAGCGCGCGCACCCCGCCCTCGTACTCCTTGCTGACGTTCACCAGCGCCACCGCCGGCGACGCCGGGCCACCCACAGGCGCTGACGGCTCCGCCGCCGGGAAGGCGAAGGCGTCCCTCATGCCGCGCATCACCGGCGTCCGCGGGTATGCGAGACCACCAGGGCGATGATGCTCGCCAGTGTCAGGCCGCCCAGCGCCAGGCTGATCGCCAACGGGACGGGCATGGCCGACGTCACGGAGTTCGCCACGGCGCTCAGCACGAGCAGCGCCCACAGCACGGCGCGCTGGCCGTCCCGACGCGCGGCCTCGTCGGAGGTGGCGCGCTGGGGACCGGCGTCGGCAGGGGGCGTGTCAGCGGAGGGGGCGTGGTCGTGGGCGAGGCGGTACGGGTCGGACATGGCGGGCTCCCTGGTCGTGGCTTTCGGACCTCGTGGCTTTCGGACCCCACCGACGCTAGGAACCTCGCCGCCCCGGGACGATCCCGCCAGCGCCCGACCCCAGGTGCAGCAGGCTGTACTTCTTCCCCGGGGGCCTGCCGCGGCGCGCGCGGGTCGCCTAGGGTCCTCGACGTGGAGGCCCGGGCTCAGCGCGACGCGACCGCCGCCCGCCGGGGCGGCGCGGTGGCGGGCCGCGCCCTCGACGCGTTCGAGCAGCTCGCGGGCGGCCTGGCGACCGCCGTGCTCGCCGTGGTCGCCCTGCTGTGGGTGGTGGTGTGCGCCGTCGCCTGCGTGGTCGGCGTCGGGTTCTGGCTGCTGCCGGGGGCGCTCCGCGCGGCACGGGCCGTCAGCGACCGGGAGCGCGCACGGCTCACCCGCAGCGGGCGCGAGGTCATCGGCCCGCACCCTGTGCCGGACAGGCTGGGCGCCGCGCTCGCGGACACGGCCGTGCGCCGCGAGCTGGGCTGGCTGGCGTGCGCCTCGACCCTGGGCCTGCTGCTGGGCCTGCTCGGGTTGACGCTGCCGTTGAACGCCGCGCGGGACGCCACGTTCGTGCTGTGGTGGCGGTCAGTCGCCGAGGAGTACCGCTCGCCGTCCTTCGGCCCGTGGATCGTGGAGGGCTGGGCGGGCGCCGTCGCCGTCACGCTCGCCGGCTTCGCCTGGGTGGCCATCGCGGTGGGGGTGGCGCCGTGGATGGCCCGCCTGCAGGCGTGGCCCGGGCGCCGGCTGCTGAGCCCCGACCGGGGGACGGACCTGGCGATGCGCGTCCAGGAGCTCACCGCCACCCGGGCCGGCGCCCTCGACGCCCACGCGGCGGAGTTGCGGCGCATCGAGCGGTCGCTGCACGACGGGACGCAGAACCGCATCGTCGCGGTCAGCCTGCTGCTGGGCGCCGCGCAACGCGCCCTCGCCCGTGACCCGGCCGAGGCGGGGCCGCTGCTCGCCCGCGCGCAGGACGCCGCGGAGCAGGCGCTCGTGGAGCTGCGAGCCGTCGCGCGCAGCATCCTGCCGGCGGTGTTGGAGCACCGGTCGTTGTCCGACGCGCTGTCCGGGCTCGCCGCGACCAGCCCGGTGCCGTGCCGGCTCGACGCCGCGGACATCGGGCGATGCGCCGCGTCCGTGGAGGCCACCGCGTACTTCGTGGTCGCCGAGGCGCTGACCAACGTGGTGCGGCACAGCCAGGCGCAGAGCTCCGTGGTGACGGTGCGGCGCATCGACGACAGGTTGGAGCTCGCGGTGCAGGACG
>NZ_JAUDBQ010000024.1 GCF_030372105.1 Cellulomonas cellasea
GGCGGGGGCCGGAGCGGTGCGGGCGACTCGCGCACGCCGCGCGGAGCCCTGGCCGCTGACGCCGTAGCCGACCAGCACGGCCTCGCGGGCCTCGCCGTCGGCCTCCACGGCCGCCGGAGCCGGGGTGGGAGCCGGCGCGGCGCCGTGCGGGTCGGTGTCCACCTCGATGATCGGGGTGCCGACGTCCACGGTCGTGCCGGGGTCGACGAGGATCCGGGTGACGACGCCGGTGAACGGGCTCGGCAGGTCGACCAGCGACTTCGCCGTCTCGATCTCGACGATGGTCTGGTTGACCTCGACGGTGTCGCCGACGGCGACGTGCCACGCGACGATCTCGGCCTCGGTCAGGCCCTCGCCCGCGTCGGGCAGGTTGAACTGCTGGTAGATCGGCACCGTGGTCTCCTCACACGCCGGGGATCAGAACGTCAGGGTGCGGTCGACGGCGTCGAGCACACGGTCCAGGCCAGGCAGGTAGTCCTCTTCGATCTTCGAGACGGGGTACGGGGTGTGGAACCCGCCGACTCGCAGCACCGGGGCCTCGAGCTGGTAGAAGCACTCCTCGGTGACCCGCGCGGCGACCTCGGCGCCCGTCCCGTAGACCGTCGGGGCCTCGTGGACCACGACGCAGCGGCCCGTGCGGCGCACCGAGGCGACCACCGTCTCGACGTCCAGCGGGGAGAGCGTCCGCAGGTCCACGACCTCGATGCTCGTGCCCTCGGCCGCTGCCGCGTCGGCGGCCTTGAGCGCGGTGGCGACGGTGGGGCCGTACGCCACGACGGTCACGTCCGTGCCGGACCGCAGCACCTGGGCGCGGTCCAGGCCGGTGGCGGCCTCGGCGTGCGGCGCGGCGACGGGGCCCAGGTCCACGTCGCCCTTGTCCCAGTACCGGCCCTTCGGCTCGAAGAACAGCACCGGGTCGGGCGACGCGATGGCCTGCTGGATCATCGCGTAGGCGTCGGCGGGGTTCGACGGGCTCACCACCCGAAGGCCCGGGGTGTGCGCGAACAGCGCCTCGGGCGACTCGCTGTGGTGCTCGATGGCGCCGATGCCGCCGCCGTAGGGCACGCGGATGACGACGGGCAGCGTCAGCCGCCCGCGCGAGCGGTAGTGCATCTTCGCGAGCTGCGTCGTGATCTGGTCGAACGCCGGGAAGATGAAGCCGTCGAACTGGATCTCGCACACCGGGCGGTAGCCGCGCAGGGCCAGGCCGATGGCCGTGCCGAGGATGCCCGACTCGGCGAGCGGCGTGTCGACGACGCGCTCCCCGCCGAAGTCCTTGTGCAGGCCGTCGGTGACGCGGAACACCCCGCCCAGGGCGCCGATGTCCTCGCCCATGAGGAGCACCTTCGGGTCCTGCTCCAGCGAGCGGCGCAGCCCCAGGTTGATCGCCTTGCCGAGAGTCAGGCGCTGGACGCCGCTCATGTCGCTCATCGGGCGGCTCCCGTCGTGTCAGCGGCGCCCGTCGCGGGCAGGAACGAGCCCTCGTAGGCCTCGAACCAGACCCGCTCCGTCTCGACCATCGCGTTCGGTGTGGCGTAGACGTGCTCGAACATCGAGGCGCTGTCGGGGGCCTCCCAGCCGCGCACCGTGGTGCGGAGCCGCTCGCCGAGCCGTGCGGCCTCGGCGTCGAGGTCGGCGGTGAACTCGGCGGGGAGCTCGCCGATCGCCTCCAGATGGAGCCGCAGGCGGTCGATCGGGTCGCGGCGGGCCCAGTAGTCCTCCTCGGCGGCGGACCGGTAGCGCGTGGGGTCGTCCGACGTGGTGTGCGCGCCCATCCGGTAGGTGAACGCCTCGATGAACGTCGGGCCTCCCCCGCTGCGCGCCCGTTCGAGCGCCTCGGCGGTCACGGCGTAGCAGGCGAGCACGTCGTTGCCGTCGACGCGCACGCTGGGTATGCCGAAGCCGGGCGCGCGGTCGGCGATCGGCACGCGGGACTGGCGGGTGGTGGGCTCGGAGATCGCCCACTGGTTGTTCTGGCAGAAGAACACCATCGGCGCGTTGTTCACCGCGGCGAAGACGAGCGCCTCACTGACGTCGCCCTGGGAGGTGGCGCCGTCGCCGAAGTACGTGACCACTGCGGTGTCTCGGTCGGGGTCGCCGGTGCCGACGGCGCCGTCGCGCTGCACGCCCATCGCGTAGCCGGTGGCGTGCAGGGTGTGCGAGCCGATGACCAGCGTGTACAGGTGGAAGTTGTGGGCCTCGGTGTCCCAGCCGCCGTGGTCGATGCCGCGGAACAGGCGCAGCAAGTCGGCGAGGTCCAGCCCGCGGGTGTGGGCCACACCGTGCTCGCGGTAGGACGGGAAGACGTAGTCCTGCGAGCGCAGCGCCCGACCCGAGCCGATCTGCGCGGCCTCCTGGCCGAGGCTCTGGGCCCACAGCCCGAGCTCGCCCTGGCGCTGGAGCGCGGTGGCCTCGGTGTCGAACCGGCGCACGATGACCATGTCCCGGTAGAGGCCGCGCAGCGCCTCGGCGTCGAGGTGCGCGATGCGGCCGGAGTAGTCGGAGTGCTCGACCCGCTGCCCCGCGGGGGTGAGCAACTGGACGAGTCCATCGTCGGTGAGTGGGCCAGAGGTGCTCACGCGCGGTCTCCTTCGCGTGCCGGCAGCAAGGGTGAGAAACGGTCAGAACGAACCTACGTGAGCGTAGGCTACGCAACCGTAGGTTGTCCCAGTCACCGGGGACAACCCTTGCGACAGCGCTTTGTCGACATCCCACATGGCCTCGGCCACCATGCGGATCTCGGCACCAGGACCGCGCTCGACAGCGTCAGCGCGCCTGGCGAGCGTCAGCGCGCGAAGCCCTCCGCGACCTCCAGCAGCAGGTCAGTGGCCTCGACCTCGCCGACGCTCACCCGCACCCCATCGCCGGCGAACGGCCGCACCAGCACCCCCGCACGGGCCGACTCCCCCGCGAACGCCAGCGCCCGATCCCCGAGCGGCAGCCATACGAAGTTGGCCTCGCTCTCCGGGACCTGCCAGCCCTGCGCGCGCAGCCCCGCGAGCATCCGCGCCCGCTCCTCCACCACGGCCTGCACCCGGGCCATCAGCTCCTCCGAGGCCCGCAGCGACGCCACCGCCGCGAGCTGGGCGAGCTGCGAGACCCCGAACGGCGTCGACACCGCCCGGATCCCCGCGGCCAACCGTGGACGTGCCACCGCGAAGCCGACCCGCAGCCCGGCCAGGCCATACGCCTTCGAGAAGGTGCGCAGCAGCACCACGTTGGGGCGCGCGGCGAAGACCGCCAGGCCGTCCGCGGCCAACGGGTCCCGCACGAACTCCACATACGCCTCGTCGAGCACCACGAGCACGTCGCGCGGGACCGCGTCGAGCAGCTCCTCCAACTCGTCGGCGCGCACGGCCGGGCCAGTCGGGTTGTTGGGGGTGCACAACAGGATGACGCGCGTCCGGTCAGTCACAGCCGCCGCCATCGCGGGCAGGTCCAGGCGGCCATCGGCGGTGAGCGGCACCTGCACCGCCCTCGCTCCGGCGATGCCCACGGCGATCGGGTACGCCTCGAAGGACCTCCAGGGGAACACCACCTCGTCGCCCGCGTCGCACACCGCCGCGAGCACGTGGCCGAGCACCGCCACCGAGCCGTTGCCGGTGACCACCCCGGCGGGGTTCACGCCCAGGTGGGCCGCGATCGCCTCGGTGAGCTCGGTCGCGTACATGTCCGGGTACCGGTTGACGTCCATCGCGCCGTCGGCGATGGCGGCCACCACCGACCCCAGTGGCGGGAACGGGTTCTCGTTGGAGGACAGCTTGAACGCCGCCGCTCCGACGAGTGCGCGGGCGCCCGGGACGTAGGGCGGCAGTGCGGCGACAGCGGGGCGGAGCTGAACCTGGGTCACGGCCACAGCATGCCACCGCCACGTTCGGCCGCTGCGGCGACGGACCGGATGGCAGGATCGGGTCATGAGCTTCGTGCTGCGCGTGATCATCAACGGCATCGCCATCTGGTTCGCGACCCTGATCCTGCCCGGCCTGGTGATCGTCGGCACCGACTCGACGTGGCAGGCCATCGGGGTGATCCTGCTGGTCGGCCTGGTGTTCGGCCTCGTCAACGCGATCGTCAAGCCCATCGTCAAACTCATCTCGCTGCCGCTGTACATCCTCACGCTGGGCCTGTTCACCCTGGTGGTGAACGCCCTGATGCTGATGCTCACGGCCTGGATCACGAACCAGTCCACCTGGGGGCTGCGCGTC
The DNA here is from genome assembly GCF_030372105.1 of Cellulomonas cellasea. Lineage (GTDB taxonomy): Bacteria > Actinomycetota > Actinomycetes > Actinomycetales > Cellulomonadaceae > Cellulomonas_A > Cellulomonas_A cellasea_A. Next base: position 4,206 of record NZ_JAUDBQ010000024.1, read on the forward strand.
GACAACTTCGGCACCGCGGTGCTGGGCGCGCTGGTGATCTCGATCGTCAGCTTCGTGCTGAGCGTGCTGGCCCCGGGACGCCGCCGCTGAGCCACGGCTCCGGCCCGGCGCCTCATCGGGGCGCCGCGGGGTAGACCAGCGGCCCCAGGCGTGGCGGCTGCGGCAGGCCTGCCACTGTGCCGGGCCGCCCGACGACGTCCGGGGTGACCGGCTGGGAGCCCTGGTACTGGGTGACCGTGACGGTGGTGCCGTCAGGCCCGTAGATGCCCTGCTGCACCGAGTCGCGCCACCAGCGCAGTGACGGGTCCTGCGCGCCAGCGGCCTCGACCCGCTCCGAGCTGCGGGCGTAGGCAGTCAGGGCGTGCGACTCGATCACGTCGTAGGAGGCCACCCGATCGGCCGGATCGGTGGACGTCCTCAGGTCGACGGACACCGTGAGGCGCTGCGGGGTGTCCGGCGAGGGCAGCCCGTCGAGCGTGGGGACGACGTCCGTGGAGTGCTCGAGGTGCTTGGTGGCGACTCCTGGCGGCGCCGCCATCCCGGCCACGGGCGATCCGGCGGTCAGCACATGCGTGACGGTGTGGCGGCCGGTGACCGCGACGGCGGACGCGACGGCCATCGCCGCCATGCCGCCCTGGCTGTGCCCGGCGAGCAGCACCGGCTCCCCCGGCTCGGCGCCGGCCTGGTCGAGCGCCTGGAGCACGAGGTCGCTGGCGCCGTCGGGCAGGCCCGCCATCAGGGGCACGTTGGTGGTGGCGCGCATCGGGTTGTCGCCCTCCGGGCCCGAGTCCTGCGTGCCCGGGATCGCCACCGCCCAGCTCCGCGAGCCGTCGGGCTGGTCGAAGCGCAGCACGCTCACCACCCCGAGGCCCCCGTGGGCGCCACCCGGGTAGGCGTCGTCGATCAGCCTGAGCAGCCCGGCGTCGTCTCGGGGCCGCTCGGCGCCGTGCAGGGTGCGCGTGCTGCCGAGCACGCGGACGCTCACCTGGCGATGCCCCAGGATCGCCGCCAACGGCTCGGCCGCGCTGCCCACGGGGTGCGGCGGCGCGAGCCGGATGCCTGGGCGCAGCGCCTGCAGGTGGCTGGTGACGCCGTGCAGCAGCAGCTCGACGCCGCCGGTGCGCGCCATCGTCGTCGGCTCGGGCCAGCGGCCGGTGCGCGCCTTGACCCAGAGCGCGACGAGCCCCGCCGAGGTCGCCAGGTGGGCGCCTGCCACCCAGGCCATCGGCCAGCCGAGCGGCCCCTCGCCGACCCAGGACGCGTGCGCCCCGACGAGCCCGCGCACCAGTCGTTCGACGGCGCCTTCCGCCTGCTCGTACCCCTCGGCGGCGGCCCGCAGCGACCGGGTGAGCGCGCGGAGCGACTCGGCGGTCTCACCGGGTGAGCCGAGGCCGTTGAGCAGTGGGGCAAGGGCCGTCCGCGCGGCCCGTCCCGAGCCGAGCGCCTCGTCGCCCTCCCAGGTGGCCTGGGATGCGGCGGCCAGCGCTGCCGCGGCGTCGTCGAGCCGGGCGGCGGCCGTCTCGAGCGACTGGGCCGCCTGGTGCAGGTCCGCGAGCCGCGCCACGGTGCCGCCGCGCCCGCCGGACACCTCGATCCCGCCGCCGAGGTCGGTCACCACTGCCTGCCGGTGGGCCGGGCGAGCAGCCCGTTCGCGATGTCGGCGCGCAACGCCACGCAGGCCAGCGCAGTGGCGCGATCGTGCTGCCGGAGCGCGTCATAGGCCGTGTCGATGTCGCGCGCGGTGCGGGCGACGGCCTGCTGCGCCTCGTCGAGGGCGGCGCGGTACCGGTCGGCGGTGTCCGACACCCACTCGACCTGCGCCGCCGCGGCGAGTGCCCGGGCAGCCTCGTCGACATGCCCGGCGGCGGCCGCCACCACGGGCGCGATCGTCGCCGAGCCAGTCATCGCCATCGTCATGTGCCCGACGCTAGGCACGCGACGGGGTGGGGTTGCCACCGTTCCCCGTCCCCGGGGAAATCCGCGAAAGCCCTCGGCCTGGGGGTGCGTCGGCAATACCCTCGCCGAGTGCGACGCCGCTCCGCGCCCTGGGGCGCCCTCGCGATACTCACCGGGTCCGTCCTGTTCGCCGTCAACGGCACCGTCGCCAAAATCGCGATGCAGTCCGGCCTCAGCCCGGAGCGGCTCGTCGAGCTCCGCTGCCTGGGCTCAGCCGTCCTGCTCGTGGCCGTGGCCCTCATCGTCAACCCGCGGGCTCTGCGGGCCAGCGGCAAAGAGCTCGCCGTGCTGGCGCTGCTCGGCGTCGTCGGGGTCGCCCTGGTGCAGTGGTGCTACCTCGTGGCCATCTCGCGGCTGCCCGTCGGGCTCGCGCTGCTGCTCGAGTACACCGCCCCGCTGCTCGTCGCGCTGTGGGCCAGGTTCGTGCTGCGCGAGCAGGTCCGCGCGCGGGTGTGGTGGGCGCTGGCCGCCTGCCTGGCCGGCCTGGCGCTCGTCGCGCAGGTGGGCGACGGCATCACGCTCGACGGCCTGGGCATCGCCGCCGGGCTGGGCGCCGCCGTCGCGCTGGCCGCCTACTACCTGCTGGGCGAGCGGTTGATGACCCGCCGCGAGCCGCTCACCACACACGCCTGGTCGATGACGTTCGCGGCGCTGTTGTGGGTGGTGCTGCAACCGCTGTGGACCTTCCCGCGCGGGGTCCTCACCCAGGACGCCCCGCTCGCCGGGCCGCTGGCCGATGTGCGGGCGCCGATGTGGCTGCTCGTGCTCGGCATCGTGGTGCTCGGCACGGCCGTGCCCTACCTGCTGTTCCTGGTGGGCATCCGCCGGCTCGGCGCGGCGCGTGCGGGCCTGCTCGGCATGTCGGAGCCGGTGGCGGCCTCAGCCGTCGCCTGGGTGGTGCTGGGCGAGGCGATGACGGCGGTGCAGCTCATCGGGGCGGCGGTGGTGCTCGCGGGCATCGGGCTGGCGGAGACGTCCCGCCGACGCTCGGGCGATCCCGTCGACGTCGCCCAGGTCAATCCCGCCGCCACCACAGCTCCCTAGGCCGCGGCAGCGCCAGGACGACGACGACGCCCGCCAGCGCCAGGGCCGCGACCCGCCACCCGTCGCCCGGGGGCAGCCCGCCTTCGGCCACCACGGCGGCCACCACCGCCAACGTCTGCGCGCCGACCTGCAGCACCGCCGCCTCCCGCGCGCCGGAGGCCAGCACCGCCAGCTCGACGCGCGTGCGCCGGGTGGTCCGCGCGGCCACGGCGCCCAGCCACAGCAGCAGGTGGACCAGCAGCACCAGCGCCATGGTCGCCCCCAGGGGTGGCACACCGCCGAACAGCACCCGGACGCCCGCCACCAGCACGACCGCCCCGGACAGCCCCAGCCCGGGCGCCCAGGCCAGCACGGCGACGAGCATGCCCATCGCCACGGCCACCGACGTGGGCGCCTGTGGGCCCGGGCCCGACCACGCGACCGCCAAGGCCAGCGCGGCGACGCCGGCGAGCACCAACCGCAGCGCCCAGGCGGGCGCCCAGGGCCCGATGTCGACCTCCACATCGTCCCGTCGGGAAGGGGCCGCCAGCCGCCAGCCCCACAGGCGCCTCATGCGGGCACCCCCGCCCCCGGCCGACGGCGCCCCCGCCGAGCCAGTCCGGCGAGGGTGACGGCGGGATCGTCACGCCACGACACCACCTCGACGTCGAGGTCGGCCAGGCCCGCGAGCCGGTCCTCGCGGGCCAGCCGCACGATGCGCAGCGCGAGCCGCTCCCGATCGTCCAGATGACGCTCACGCACCTCCGGCAGCACATCCACAGCGATCACCCGATGCCCGCCCCGGCGCCACTGGCCCGCGACCCGTGACGCCTCGTCGTCCAAGAACGTGGAGAACACCACGACCAGCGCGCCCGAGGGGATCTGCGGCGGGCGCAGCCGCTTGGGCGGCTCGCCCTCCGGCCGCGTCACCGCCAGGGCATGCCGGATGCGGTCGAGCTGACGTCGCCCTCCCCCGGGCGGCAGCGGGCGGCGCCGCGCGCCGAGGTCGTCCAGCCCCACCCGGTCGCCGACCGCGAGGTAGCGCTGCGCGAGGGACGCCGCCGCATGGCGGCCCAAGTCGAGCGACGTCGGGTCCTGCGCGCGGGGGCCCTCGGCGCCACGCCACGTGCGGGGGTCGGGGCCGACGTCGTCCCGCGAGTCGACGACCAGCAGCACGACGGCCTCGGCGAGCGCGTGCTCGCGGCGCACGTACAGCTCGCGCAGGTCCGGGGCGCGCCGGGCCGTGACCCGCCAGTCGATCCGGCGCAGCCGGTCCCCCGGCGCGAACATGTGCACATCCCGCAGGTCCCCGCCCTCGCCCGGCCGACGCGACGTGTGCGCGCCGGTCAGCCCGCGCAGGCGCGGCGGCAGCGGCAGGTCGCGGAGCGCCGACGGGCTGGGCAGCACCAGCGCGGTGCGCTGCACCGGGTCCGTGGGCTCGCCGATGCTCGCGGCGCCCGCGCCGATGCCCTGCGCGTCGACGGTGGCGACCTCCTGCGGGCCGGTCCGCACTGTGCGCACCACCACCGGCAGGCTGCGCGTCCGATCGACCCGCACCAGCAGCTCGGCGGCGTCCCGGCCGGCGCGCCGCACCCCGACGAGCGCGGCCGTCATCCCGGGCGGGGCGTCCAGCAGCACCCGGGCCCGGACGGCGCCCGTGCGTGCCGCGCGCGGGTCCGAGGCGCCGTCGCCAGATGCCCCCGCACGCGATGCCCCGTCACCCGCCTGGGCGTCGGGACCCGCGCCGTCGCCGTCCGCCTCGGATCCGTCGCCGTCAGCCCCCGCCGACCAGCCCGTCACCCGCACCGTGAGCTCGCCCGAGGGCCGCCGCCACAGGTCCCACGCCGCCGCCACCAGGGGCGCCGCGCCGAGCACCGCGACATCGGGCCGGCCCAGCAGGCCACCGGCGATGAGGAGCGCCGCGCTCGCCACGGCGCCGGCGCCAGCCGCGCGGCTGCGGGTCCACCGCTCGCTCACTCGACCCCCGGCCGCGCCGCCACGCCACCGGCCACGACGGGCTCGCCGCGCCGGACCGTCGGCGGCACCGGCGTCCGGCCCAGCACCTCCGTGACCACGCGCTGCGGCGCCAGGCCCGTGGCCCACGCCTGCGGGCTCAGCGAGATCCGGTGCGCGAGCGTCGCGACGCCCACCGCCTTCACGTCCTCCGGGGCCACGAAGTCGCGCCCGTCGAGCACCGCGAGCGCGCGGGCCACCAGCACCAGCGCCTGCGATCCGCGCGGCGAGGCGCCCACCTCGACGGCGGCGTGCGCCCGGGTCGCGGCGGCCAGGTCGACGCAGTAGCCGAGCACGTCCGGGTCGACGGCGACGGCCTCGACGCCCGCCTGCATCTGCCGCAGGGCCACGGCGTCGACGACCTGCCGCACGTCCGCGTGCTCGCGGCGCCGGGCGAGCCGGCGGTCCAGCACGTCCACCTCGGCGGCGCGGTCGGGGTAGCCGACGGCGAGCCGCACCATGAAGCGGTCGAGCTGCGCCTCGGGCAGCGGGTAGGTGCCCTCGTACTCCACCGGGTTCGACGTGGCGACGACGTGGAACGGCTCGGCGAGCCGGTACGTCGTCCCGTCGACGGTGACCTGCCGCTCCGCCATGGCCTCCAGCAGCGCGGACTGCGTCTTGGGGGCGGTGCGGTTGATCTCGTCGGCGAGGAGCAGGCCGGTGAACACCGGGCCGGGCCGGAACGCGAACGTCGCGGTGGCGGGGTCGAACACGCTCGAGCCGGTGAGGTCCGACGGCAGCAGGTCGGGGGTGCACTGCACGCGGCGGAAGTCGAGCCCGAGGGCCGTGGCCAGGCTGCGGGCGGCGAGCGTCTTGCCGAGGCCCGGCACGTCCTCGAACAGCACGTGGCCGCCGGCGAGGATCGCCGCGAGCGCGACCCGCAGCGGCTCGCGCATGCCCACCACCACCGTCCCGACCTCGTCGAGCACGGCACGGCCGCGGGCGGCGACCTCGGGGACGGAGAGAGCGGTGCTGGTCATCGGACGGTTCTCCCGGAGGTCGAGGGTGCTGGCGTCGAGTCGAGGCGGGGCATCGGGTCGGCCACCGGCCGCGCGGAGGGCGTGCCGAGGCCTTCCAGCACGCCGACGGCGTGGCGGACGTCGGCGAGCCGCGGCAGCGGGAGGCCGGTGGTGGTCAGAGTGCGGTGCGCCCGGGAGCCGACGAGCTCGCACAGTGCGGCGTCGTCGTCGGGCTCCTCGAGCCGCACGCCGTGGCGGGCGAGCCGGACGGCGGCGGTGGCCCGCAGCACCCGGTGGGCGCGCTCCCCGACGCGGCCGTCGCGCGCCACCATCGCCCACGCGAGGTCCTGCACCTCGCCGCGCGCCCCGTGCCGGCGCGGCTCATGCTCATGCACCCGCCAGGCGTCGGCGTCGGGCTCGACCCGTTCGAGCAGCACCACGGCGACGGCCAGCGCAAGCCCGATGAGCAGCGCCGACGTCAGGGTGAGGCCCACGGCCCAGATGATCAGCGCACCGCCGCCGCCGAGGATGAGGGGGCGCCCGGTCAGGCGCGCCAGCCGCCTCATGGGCGGCCCTCGAGCATCGGGTCCGCGCCGGTGTCGCGCCGGTCGCCGAGGCCGTCGGCGAGCACCGCGAGGCACTCCTGCGCGAGCCGGACGTCCTGGTCGGTGACGGGGCGGTCGCTGAACCGGGCCGTCAGGTAGAGGCCCAGCAAGGCACGCGTGGCGTCCGGGTCCGCGCGCGTCCCGTCGAGCACGTCGACGGTGAGCTCGCTCGCCGTCTGGGCGGGGTCCCGCTCGACACCGCTGCGCTCCGCGGCTTCCTCCAGCGCGACCCAGGCGGCCACCACGGCGTCGGCGGGCTCCGCCTCACCCGCGAGCGCGTGCGCGGCACGTGCGACGCCTGCGCGCAGGACGGGCGCGGCGGCCTCGTCGTCGGCGTCGATGACCAGGTCGTCGGGCGCCTCGTCGCGGGCTGTCTGGTCGCGTGCCGCCCAGGTCCGCAGCAGCGCCCGCACGGCCAGGACCAGCAGCCACAGCAGCACCGCCACGCACAGCGCGGCGAACACGGCGCCGACCCAGCCGAGCCAGGCGGGCAGCGCCTCGGCCGCCGCCAGCCCGTCGGGCAGCGACTCGGGCAGTGCGGACGGGGTCTGCTGGGGCGGGGTGAAGACGAAATCGGGGGCGCCGACGTCGCGTCGCCCGATCGTCCACGGGCCGGCGGCGGCCGCGGCGATCACCGACGCGACGACGAGCACAGCCACGAGCGCGGTGGGCAGCAGGCCCCTGGCGGTCTCAGGTCGCACGCCTCGCCGTCCCGTCGCTGTGGTCTCGGATCGGCACACTGTAGCCACGTCGCGGCGGACAGCCCGTGGGACACCCGGCGCCCTCTGGGATGATGACGGCCATGACCTCCCCCGCGCGCGTGAGCCTGGCCGACGTGACTCCCCCCATCGCCCTGGGGCCGCTCGACGGCCGCTACCGCTCGGCGGTGGCGCCGCTGGTCGACCACCTCTCCGAGGCGGCGCTCAACCGCGAGCGGGTGCACGTCGAGGTCGAGTGGCTGATCCACCTCACGTCGCAGCAGGTGGTGCCGGGGGCGCCGGAGCTGTCGGCCGCGGAGCAGCAGTACCTGCGCGACGTCGTGGCGACGTTCGGCCCGGACGAGGTCGCCGAGCTGGCCGAGATCGAGCGCACGACGGTGCACGACGTGAAGGCCGTCGAGTACTTCCTCAAGCGCCGCCTGGCCGAGGCGCCCGCCGCGCTGGGCCCCGACACCGTGCTGCCCGCGGTCAGCGAGCTCGTGCACTTCGCGTGCACCAGCGAGGACATCAACAACCTCTCCTATGCGCTGATGGTGCGCGGCGCCGTCCGCGAGGTCTGGCTGCCGGCCGCGGACGCCCTGGTCGACGACGTCGCCGCGATGGCCCGCGACCTCGCGGGGGTCCCGATGCTGGCGCTCACGCATGGGCAGCCCGCCACGCCGACCACGCTCGGCAAGGAGCTGGCCGTGCTAGCGCACCGCCTGCGCCGCCAGCTCCGCCGGATCGAGTCCGACGAGTTCCTCGGCAAGCTCAACGGCGCCACCGGCACGTACGGCGCCCATGTGGTCGCGGTGCCGGGCGCCGACTGGCCGGAGGTGTCGCGCACGTTCGTCGAGCACCTGGGCCTCACCTGGAACCCGCTGACCACGCAGATCGAGTCGCATGACTGGCAGGCCGAGCTGTACGCGGACATCGCGCGGTTCAACCGGGTGCTGCACAACCTGGCCACCGACGTGTGGTCGTACATCTCGCGCGGGGTGTTCATCCAGACCCCCGTGGCGGGCGCGACGGGATCGTCGACGATGCCGCACAAGGTCAACCCGATCCGCTTCGAGAACGCCGAGGCGAACCTCGAGCTGTCCTGCGCGCTGCTCGACACGCTGGCCGCGACCCTGGTCACCAGCCGCCTGCAGCGCGACCTGACGGACTCGACGACGCAGCGCAACATCGGCCCGGCGTTCGGCCACTCGCTGCTGGCGATCGACAACGTGCGCCGCGGCCTGCGGGCGCTGTCCGTGGACGCCGGCCTGCTGGCCCGCGAGCTGGACCAGAACTGGGAGGTCCTGGGCGAGCCGGTGCAGTCGGCGATGCGCGCGGCCGCGGTGGCGGGCGTCACGGGCATGCAGAACCCGTATGAGCGGCTCAAGGAGCTGACGCGCGGGCGCCGGCTCACCGCTGACGACATGCGTGAGTTCATCGCCGGGCTGGGCTTGCCGGAGGATGTCGCGGCCCGGTTGGCGGCGCTGGAGCCGGGCTCGTACACGGGCCTCGCGGAGCAGTTGGTCGGCTACCTCGAAGGCTGAGTAGTCCGGTCCGATGGGAGCGGGTCCAACCAGATCCTCACCAACCTCTCAGATATCGCTCTCCTGGAGAGTTCAACCAGGTCATCGACCTATCGGAAGCACCGTCGAAAGTTGAGCAGGAACACGCTCTCCGATCTCGACACCCGGAAGTGGCCCAGAACCCGTGGGCCGTCTGGGTGACTTCTGGACACCTGCCCGGATTCGTTGCACAATCGGGACTCGATTCCGGAACGTCCGGTACTTCCGATTTGGCGAGGGTGCCATCGTGACTCTGATGCAGAAGGCGATCACGCCCGCACTGACGCGCGCTCACCTGAGCGTCGGTCACGACCGCGTGGCCGGCTACGTGGTCCGCGCGGAGGACGTGTCATTCGCCACGACGCCCGCACAGCTCTTCGAGGTGCACGGGCTCGGCTACCCCGGCACCCCGTTCAGCCCCTACGCGCCGTCCATCGACGTGCTGCGCTTCGAGTCCTCCCCGCAGCTCCAGTACAAGGACGTGCCCGGCTACATCGTCCCGCTGTGGTGGCTGCGCCACTCCCGCATCCCCCCGGGCGCCGAGCTCGTGCGCATCTTCGCCGACGGGACCCAGATCCTCCTGGGCCACTACGGCGACGTGGGCACCGGGTGGACCGTCACCCAGCTCGGCGCGCAGCGCCCCGCCCTGGCCTCGCTCTCCCGCTGCGTCGGGCCCGTGGCCAAGTGGCACGGCGCCTACCTCGAGGCCGACGTGGTCGACGAGGGCAACACTGTGGTGCTGGCCCTCGCCAACCCGCCGCTCTTCGAGACGGACTTCCAGCAGTCCCCCGCCGGCCGCTGGTACCGGCGGGTGCCCCGCGAGGAGGTCAGCGAACTGTTCGAGCTGGACCTCACCGCCCGCTGGAACGGCCTCAACGTGCGCGTCGTCGACCAGTGGCAGGACGCGCAGCGCTACGTCGTGGCACGCGTCTCCCACCTCGGCGACGACGTGGACCGCGCCGAGCAGCTCCGCCTGGACCGCGTCGAGGCGGGCGTCTACGAGGCGATCGTCTACGCCGCCGAGCTCACCGACATCCAGACCAACCAAGTCGTGCCCCACACATGGGCGCCCGGACCAGCACAGAAGGCGTGGGCCTGACGGTCCCACGCTCCCCCGGACCGCACGCCGGGCCTGGCTCCCCCCCGCTCAGGCCCGGCGTGCGCTTGTCCGTCGTGGCGCAGCCCTAGTCGCAGTCCTAGTCGCGCGCCGGAATCCCCTCCGCCAGCGGCCTCGACTCGCCCAACTCAGGCGCCGGCACCGCGGCCAACTCGGCCAGCGCCGCGCTGAACGCCTCCGTGTCGCCCACCCGTGCCGCCTCCCGCGCCCGCACCGTCGGCCCGTGCAGGGCGGCCCGTGCGCGGCGCCGCTCCGCTCGCAGCCTCGACGCGCTCTCGACGCCATCGCCTGCCGCGCGCGACGCCAACTCGATCGGCCCCAGCACGCGGGCCCGCTCCTGGAGCACCGCGGGGTTCCACGCGCGCACCCGCTGCCGCGCCTCGAAGTCGGCGGCGGTGCGGTGCACCATCGCCCGCGCGACCTCGATCGGCGGGGACTGCTCATCCGGCGCGTGCTCGCTCACCGTGGTCAGGCTCACCAGGCGAACCCCGGGCAACGACCTCACCCCGGGGTCGACGTCGTGGCGCAGGGCCAAGTCGACAATCGCCAGGGGGCGCTCCACCCCGGCCCGGACGGCGGCCAGCGCGTCCGCCTGCAGCACAGCCCCGGCGGCCCCGCTGCACGCCACGACCAAGTCGACGTCCGCCAGCGCGCCCGCGAGGTCCCGGGTGGCCAACGCCTGGACGCCGCGCGCCTCCGCGAAGGCCGGGGCGCGCCCGCTCGGCGAGAAGACGTGGATGTCATGGCAGCCGCGCGCCTTCAGCGCCGCGAGGCTGGCGCCCGCGTAGGAGCCGGTGCCGACCAGCACGCACCGGACATCGGGCCAGCCCGGCAGGCCGTCCTCGACGAGGTCGAGGGCCACCGACACCACCGATCGCCCGGCGCCGCCGAGCCCGGTCTCGGCCTCGACGGCGCGGGAGGTGCGGGAGGCCGTCTGGAAGAGCCCCTCCAACGCGGAGGTGGTGGTCCCGTCGCGGCGGGCGGCGGTGAGCGCCCGGCGCACCTGGCCCGCGATCTCGCGCTCCCCGACCACCATCGACTCGAGCCCGGACGCGACGGCGAACAGGTGCTCGGCGGCGGCGACGCCGAGGCGCGCGTGGACGTCGGCGGCGACCCTCTCGGCGGGGTAGCCGGTGTGCGCGGACACGACGGCGGCGGCCGCGGCCCGCACATCCGAGGCGTGCTCGGAGGCGACGACGTCCAGGTACAGCTCGAACCGGTTGCAGGTCGCGAGCACCACGGACCCGGCGACAGGCGGGCACTCGGACACGATCTCGCGTCCGACCGCATGCGTCGCGACGGACAGCCGCTCCAGCACCGCGAGGTCGAGGTCGTGGTGACTGGCGACCAATGACATCAGCACCACGATGAAGATTGAATCATCCCGGGGAATATCCGGCACAATCGAGCGGTGAGCCTTCCTGTGACACATCCGCTCGTCGACGGCCGCACGACTAATTCGGCACTGGTGGCCGCCTATTCCGGCGAGGCTCCCAGCCGCCGCCCGGTGTGGTTCATGCGGCAGGCGGGCCGCTCGCTGCCGGAGTACCGGGCCCTGCGGGAGGGGGTCGGGATGCTCGAGTCCTGCCTGCGCCCGGAGCTCGCCAGCGAGATCACGTTGCAGCCCGTCCGGCGGCATGACGTGGACGCGGCGATCTTCTTCTCCGACATCGTGGTGCCGCTGCTGCTGGCCGGTGTGGACGTCGACATCGTCCCCGGCGTGGGGCCGGTCATGGGCTCCGCGGTGCGCACGGCGGACGACGTGGCGCGGCTGCGCGACGCCGGCCCGCTCACCGCGCAGGCCCTCGAGCCGGTGTCCGAGGCTGTGGCGCTGACTGTCGCGGCACTCGGGTCGACGCCGCTGATCGGTTTCGCCGGCGCCCCGTTCACGCTGGCCGCGTACCTGGTGGAGGGCCGCCCGTCGCGGGACCACCTGGCTGCGCGGACGCTGATGCACGCGGACCCGGACACCTGGCGGGCGCTGACCGAGTGGGCCGCCGACGTGACGGGCGCGTTCCTGCGCGCCCAGGTGCTCGCGGGGGCCAGCGCCGCGCAGCTCTTCGACTCGTGGGCGGGCTCGCTGTCCCTGGCCGACTACGTGACGCACGCCGCGCCGTCGTCGGCCCGGGCGCTGGGGAGTGTGGCCGGCCTCGGGGTGCGCACCGTCCACTTCGGCACCGGGACCAGCGAGCTGCTGGCCGCGATGCGCGACGTCGGGGCCGACGTCATCGGCGTCGACTACCGGCTGCCCCTGGACGAGGCGAACCGGCGGCTCGGCGGGCGCACCCCGCTGCAGGGCAACATCGACCCGGCGCTGCTGCAGGCCCCGTGGCCGGTGCTCGAGGCCCATGTCCGGGACGTCCTCGCGCGGGGCGCCCTGGCGCCGGGCCACGTGGCGAACCTGGGGCACGGGGTGCCGCCGGACACCGACCCAGAGGTGCTCACCCGCATCGTCCAGCTCGTGCACGAGGCGTAGGCCGGTGACCGCCCCCGACCTGGGCCAGCCGGGATCTGCGCCTGCGGAGCACTGGGACGCGGTCGTGGTGGGGGGTGGCGTCGCCGGGCTGGTCGCGGCGCGGGACCTCGCGGCCAGCGGGCTGCGCACCCTGGTGCTGGAGGCGCGCGAGACCGTGGGCGGGGCGGTGGGCCGCCACGTGGTGGCCGGGCTGACGCTGGACTCCGGGGCGGAGTCCTTCGCGACGCGGGGCGGGGCGGTGGCCGAGCTGGCCCTCGAGCTCGGCCTGGGCGAGCGGGTGGTCCGCCCTGAGCCACGGGGCGCCTGGGTGCTGCTCCCCCACGGCGCGGGGCCGTTGCCGCGGGCCGGGCTGCTGGGCATCCCGACGGACGCGTGGGCGGCTGACGCGCGGCGGACGTTGGGGACGGCGGGCGCGCTGCGGGCAGGCGTCGACCGCGTGCTGCCCGGGTGGTGGGGCGCCGGCGGGGACGGGCTGACCCTGGGGTCGTTGGTGCGGCGCCGGATGGGCTCCCGGGTGCTGGAGCGCCTGGTGCGGCCGGTGGTGGCCGGGGTGCACGCCGCCGATCCGGATGACGTGTCTGTGGACGCCGTGGCGCCGGGCCTGCGGGCAGCGCTCGCCGAGCAGGGCAGCCTCGCGGGCGCCGTGCGGTCGTTGCGCGCGTCGGCGCCGGCCGGGTCGGCTGTCGCCGGGTTCGACGGCGGGCTGCATGTGCTGGTCGACGCCTTGGCGGCAGACCTCACCGGGCGGGCCGGGCAGGTCCGCACGGGCGCCCGCGCGGTGGCGGTGCGCCGGGCGCTGCAGGACGTGGCGGCGCCGTTCGAGGTGGTGACGGAGGACGCCGAGGGCGCCGAGGGGCTGCTGTGGGCGGATCGGCTGGTGGTGGCGGCCCCGGCGGCGTTGGGCCTGTTGGGCGACGTGGCGCCGGGGCTGGCGGGCGTGGGGCTGGACCCGGGGGCCGAGGTCGTCCTCGTCACGCTGATCCTCGACGCGCCTGCCCTGGACGCCGCCCCGCGCGGCACGGGGGTGCTCACGTCGCCGGCGGCGCAGGGGGTGCGGGCCAAGGCGTTGACGCATGCCACGGCGAAGTGGGCCTGGCTCGCGGCGGCTGCGGGGCCGGGCCGGCATGTGGTGCGGCTGTCCTACGGGGTTGCGGGCGACGACCCCGGGCCACGCGCGCTGCCCGACGACGAGCTGACGGCGCTGGCCCTGCGCGACGCCTCGATCCTGCTGGGCACTCCCCTCGCGGCCGGCCAGGTGGAGGCCTCGGCGCGGGTGGCGTGGTCGCAGTCGCTGCCCCGGCCGAGCGCCGCCCATCGGGAGGCCGTCGCGCAGGTGCGTGCCGCCGTCGCGCAGACCCCTGGGCTCGCGGTGTGCGGCGCCTGGGTGGCGGGCAACGGGCTCGCCGCGGTGGTCCCGGATGCGCGCGCCGCGACACGCGGACTGCTGGGCCGGCAATAGGCCGAGAATTCGTCCGGAGGGGCTGCGGAATTGTGTTCTGACATCGAGTCAGGAAATGCCGCCGGGCAGCGCCCGACAATGCGTTCTGACTGCCCGTCATCTCCTTTCCTCGATGTCGCGCGGAGGCGCCCCGGCGCGGGCCTTTCGACATCAGCCCAGCCGAGGACGACACTGGACCCCATGCCCACGACAGTCCGCATCGGCACCCGTGCCAGCGCCCTGGCCCTCACCCAGACCGGACACGTCGCCACGGCGCTCAGCAGCGCGGGGACGCTCGACGCGGAGATCGTGCACGTGCGGACCGACGGGGACCGGCTCACCGGCTCCCTGTCCGCCCTGGGCGGCACCGGCGTCTTTGTCACAGCCCTGCGCGACGCGCTGCTCGCCGGCGACGTCGACGTCGCGGTCCACTCGCTCAAGGACCTGCCCACCGCCCCGATGCAGGGCATCTCGCTCGGCGCCGTGCCGCCACGCGAGGACCCCCGCGACGTGCTGTGCGCCCGGGAGGGCTGGACGATCGCGACGCTGCCGACCGGCGCCCGCGTGGGCACCGGCTCACCGCGCCGCAAGGCCCAGCTCCTCGCCGCCCGCCCCGACCTCGACGTGGTCGACATCCGCGGCAACGTCGACACCCGGCTCGGGCGCGTCGCCCCCGGCGACCTCGACGCCGTGATCCTGGCCCGCGCGGGCCTGGCCAGGCTCGGCAGGCTCGACGCCGTCACCGAGGTGATCGATCCCGCGGTGATGACGCCTGCGCCAGGGCAAGGCGCCCTCGGGGTGGAGGTCCGCAGCCCGGGCACCGTGGAGTCGCTGGGCGAGGACCTCGCCGCGGCGCTGGCCGCGCTCGACGACCCGCGCAGCCGGCTCGCGGTGTTCGCCGAGCGCACACTGCTCTTCTGCCTCGAGGCCGGGTGCGCGGCGCCCGTCGGCGCCCTCGCGTGGATCGACGAGACGACGCCCGACGACCCCCGGCTGACCCTCGACGCCGTGGTGATCAGCCTGGACGGCTCCGCCCAGCTCCGCCGCTCCGGCTCCGTGCGGCTGAACACGCCGCAGAAGGACCTCGGGCACCCGCTGCTGCCGACCACGCTCGGCCCCGTCGTGTACGGCAAGTCCCCGTATGACGACCTCGCGATCGCGCTCGGGCGGGCGATCGCCGACGACCTGCTCGCCTCCGGCGCCGCCGCGATCGCGGACATCGGCCCCCGCACGGCGGACCTGCGATGACGGCCGGATGCGCGATGACGACCCGGCGAGCGATGACGGCCACGCCCCGATGAGCGCAGCGCTGGACCAGGGCCCCCTCAGCGGGCTCCGCGTGCTGGTGCCCCGCACCACGACCGGCCTCGACCCGTTGGCGATCGCGCTCACCGCGGCCGGCGCGGAGCCCGTCGCGGTCGAGCTCATCACCACGGTCCCCCCGGAGGACCCCACCGAGATCGACGACCTGCTGCTCGCCCTGGACGCCGGGTACTACACCTGGCTGGCGGTGACGAGCGCGGCGACGCTGCCCGTGCTCACCAGCCGCGCCGAGGAGATCGACTCGACGCTCGCGGAGCTCGTCGCGGACACGCAGGTCGCCGCCGTCGGCCCCGCCACCGCGCGGGCGCTGCGGGCCGAGGGTGTGCACGTCGACCTGGTGCCCCGCGGCACGTCGTCGGCGGCCAGCATGCTCGAGCAGTGGCCGGCGCTGTCCGGCGAGGGCCGTGTGCTCGTGCCCCACGCCGACTTGGCCTCGCCGCGGCTGGTCGACGGGCTGCGGGCGCGGGGCTGGCAGGTGGACGACGTGGTCGCCTACCGCACGCTGCGTGGGGCGCCGCCTGAGCCCGAGGTCCTCGCCGCATGGTCGGGCGGGGGCATCGACGGGGTGCTGCTCACCTCCGGCAGCACGGCCCGGCACCTCGTCGAGCTGCTCGGCCCGCCGCCTCCCGGCGTGCTGGTCTGCTGCATCGGGCCCAGCACCGAGGCGGAGGCCCGCCGCCTGGGCCTGCCCGTCGCCGCCGTTGCCGAGGCCCAGACACCGGCCGCCCTCGTCGAGGCGCTCGCCTCGGCCCGCACCCGGCCGCCGCACCCCGATTCGCACCCGAGAAGAGCACCGAGGTGAACCCGTGACCGGATTCGAGCCGCACCTCATCTCCCCCGTGGGACGCGTGCGCCCCCGCCGCCTGCGCGCCACGCCCGCGATGCGCCGCCTGAACGCGCAGACCCGGGTGCACCCGGCCAGCCTGGTGCTGCCCCTGTTCGTCAAGGAGGGCCTGCGCGAGCCCGCCCCGATCCGCTCCATGCCGGGCGTGGTCCAGCACTCGCGCGACTCGCTGCGCCGCGCGGTGGCGCAGGCAGCCGAGGCGGGCATCGGCGGCGTGATGCTGTTCGGGGTGCCCGAGCACCGTGACGCCGTCGGCAGCCAGGCCACCGACCCGCATGGCGTGCTCAACGTGGCCATCACGGACGCCGCCCGCGAGGCCGGCGACGCGCTGGTGGTGCAGGCGGACCTGTGCCTCGACGAGTTCACCGACCACGGGCACTGCGGGGTGCTGACCCCCGACGGCCGGGTGGACAACGACGCGACGCTGGTGCGGTACGCCGCGATGGCCCTCGCGCAGGCGCAGGCCGGCGCCCATGTGGTGGGCCTCAGCGGGATGATGGACGGCCAGACGGCTGCGGTGCGCGACGTGCTCGACGACGACGGCCATGACGACGTGGCGGTGCTCGCCTACGCCGCGAAGTACGCCTCGGCGTTCTACGGGCCGTTCCGGGAGGCGGTGGACTCGCAGCTCGACGGGGACCGGCGCACCTACCAGATGGACCCGGCGAACCGCCGGGAGGCTGCGTTGGAGGTCGCGCTCGACATCGCCGAGGGCGCCGACATCGTCATGGTGAAGCCCGCGATGGCCTACCTTGACGTGCTCGCCGACGTCGCCGCGACGTCTACGGTGCCCGTGGCGGCGTACCAGGTGTCCGGTGAGTACGCGATGATCGAGGCCGCCGCGGCGAACGGCTGGATCGATCGTCGCCGAGCTGTGATGGAGTCAGTGCTCAGCATTCGGCGCGCAGGCGCCGATCAAGTCCTGACGTACTGGGCGGTCGAACTGGCCGGATGGCTGCAGGAGGAGAGCTGATGGGCGCAGGGAGCGGGACGTCCGCGTCGTACTACGAGCGGGCGCGGGCGGTGACCCCGGGCGGTGTGAACTCCCCGGTCCGGGCCTTCGGCTCCGTGGGCGGCACCCCCCGGTTCCTCACGTCGGCGCGCGGCGCGTACGTGACGGACGCGGACGGCAACGAGTACGTCGACCTGGTCGGCTCCTGGGGCCCGGCGCTGTTGGGGCACGCGCACCCGGTGGTCGTCGAGGCCGTGCAGCAGGCGGCGTCCCGCGGCCTGTCCTTCGGCGCCCCGACGCTCACCGAGGTCGAGCTCGCGGACGAGATCCGGGCGCGGGTGCCCGCGGCCGAGCGGGTCCGCCTCGTCTCCACCGGCACCGAGGCCACGATGACGGCCGTGCGGCTCGCACGTGGCGTGACGGGCCGCGAGCGGATCGTGAAGTTCGCCGGCTGCTACCACGGCCACGTCGACTCCCTGCTCGCCGAGTCCGGCTCCGGCGTCGCGACCCTGGGCCTGCCCGGCTCGGCCGGTGTGACGAGTGCTGTCGCCGCCGAGACCATCGTGCTGCCCTACAACGACCTCGAGGCCGTCGAGGCGGCGTTCGCCGAGCACGGCGACAGCATCGCGGCCATCATCACGGAGGCCGCGCCCGCGAACATGGGCGTCGTGCCGCCGCTGCCGGGCTTCAACGCGGCACTGCTGCGCATCGCGCACGCGCATGGCGCACTGCTCATCCAGGACGAGGTGCTCACCGGCTTCCGCGTGGGGCCCGCCGGCTGGTGGGGCCTGGAGGGCTCCGTCGAGGGCTGGGACCCGGACCTGCTGACGTTCGGCAAGGTCATCGGTGGCGGGCTGCCGGTGGCGGCCGTCGCGGGCCGGGCCGACGTGCTCGACGCGCTGGCGCCGCAGGGGCCCGTGTACCAGGCGGGCACGCTGTCCGGGAACCCGGTGGCCACCGCCGCGGGCCTGGCCACGCTGCGAGCCGCCGACACCGCGGTGTACGGCCGCATCGACACGGTCTCCGCCGCGCTGCGGGCGGCCGTCTCGGGGGCGCTGGCCGAGGCGCAGGTCCCGCATGCCGTGCAGTGGGCGGGCAGCCTGTTCAGCACGATGTTCGGCAGCCCGGCTGCCGCGCGGGGCGCCCGGGACTACGCGTCGGTGCTGGGCACGGACTCGTGGCGGTACGCGCCGTTCTTCCACTCGCTGCTGGAGCAGGGCGTGTACGCGCCGCCGTCGGCCTTCGAGGCGTGGTTCGTCTCGGCGGCCCATGACGACGAGGCGGTGTCGCGCGTGCTCGACGCGCTGCCCGCCGCCGCCCGCGCCGCCGCGTCCGCCCAGGACCCGAACGCGTAGCCGCCTGCCGAGGGCCCTGGCTGCTGAGCCGCGATCGGGCATGATGGCCCGGACGCGGAGGAACCGCGCGTACCGGACGCCAGGAGACGCTCAGTGCCGCTCATGCAGAAGGCCGTCACGCCCGCCATCTCCGCGGCGATCCTGGAGGACGGCCACGACCGGGTCTCGGGGTTCGTGCTCCGCGCCGAGGACGTGTCGTTCGCGACGAGCGTCGAGCTCCTGCACGAGGCGCACGGCCTGGGGCTCCCCGGGTCGCCGTTCCGCGCGGACGCGCCCTGGGTGGACGTGCTGCGGTTCCCGTCGTCCGGGCAGCTCCGCTTCGAGGAGGCCGTCGGCGGCCCGGACGAGGTGTCCCGTGTGCGCGCTGGCGGCCCACACGGCCAGGATGTCCCGCAGTTCTGGGTGATGCACACGCGCGTCCCCGCCGGGTCGGAGCTGGTCCGGGTGCGGGCCGATGGCACGTCCACTCCCCTGGCCCGGTTCGCCGACGTGGGGCATGGGTGGCAGCCGGTGGGCGGCGAGCCGGCATTGGCGCCCTCGCTGTCGCGCTTCGTCGGGCTGATGGCGCGGTGGCGGGGCGCGCACCTGGCGGCGGACACGCTGCCCGATGGCGGCGTGGTGCTCGCCTCGGAGTCCGAGCCGGAGCCTGGGCTCGAGGGGTTCACGCGGACGGCTGCCGGGCGGTGGCGGCGCGAGGTCCCGCGCGCTGAGGTCGAGGAGTTGTTCGAGCTGGTCGTGATGGCGGCGTGGGGTCCGCTGCCCGTGCGGGTGGTCGACCAGTGGACGGATGAGGACGGGGAGCAGGTGGCGCGCGTCTCGTGCGTCGGGCATGACGCCGATCTGGCGGAGTCGCTCGGGCTGGAGGAGGTCGACGCCGACGTCTACGAGGCGAACGTCCGGATGGGCGCGCTGCAGGACGTCACACCGGCCCGGCTCGTGCCAGACGACTGGGCGTCGGCCACTGCCTGAGGCACTGCTGTCGGCAGGGTTCCGGGACTGACGTCCCAGGTGGGGGAATACCCCCTGGGGGTACCCTGTTGGGGTGATCGAGCGGCCACGCCGCCATGCCCGACGCACCCCCACGGAGGACCCGTTGCACGGCTACATCCAGGATAAGGACGATTACCTCAAGCGGCTGCGCCGCGTCGAGGGCCAGGTCCGCGGCATCGCCCGCATGGTCGAGGACGAGACCTACTGCATCGACGTCCTCACCCAGATCGCCGCCGTGACCAAGGCCCTGCAGGCCGTGAGCATCGGCCTCGTCGAGGACCACCTCGGGCACTGCGTCGTCAACGCCGCACGGGAGTCCCCCGAGGCCGGCGCCGCGAAGGTCCGCGAGGCCAGCGAGGCCATCGCCCGCCTCGTGCGCAGCTGACCGCCCCCACCCACCATCCCGGCCCACGGCCACCCACCCGGAAGGAACACCCCCCTCATGAGCCAGACCCTCACTTCCACGTTCGGCGTCGACGGCCTGACCTGCGGCAACTGCGTCCAGCACGTCACGGACGAGATCACCGCGCTGCCCGGCGTCAAGAACGTCACCGTCGAGCTCGTCAAGGGCGGCACCTCGCAGGTCACCGTCGTCTCCGACGCGCCGCTGTCCGACGACGCGATCCGCGAGGCCGTGGACGAGGCCGGGTACGTGCTGGCCCCCAAGGGATCGCTGCTGTGAGCTCAGCACCAAGCGACACCCACCTCACCACCCCCCAGGCGCCCGTCGGCACGATCGACCTCGCCGTGAGCGGCATGACCTGCGCCTCCTGCGTGGGCCGAGTGGAGAAGCGGCTCAACCGGGTGCCCGGCGTCAACGCCACCGTCAACCTCGCGCTCGAGTCGGCGCACGTCGAGCTCACCGAGCAGGTCGACGAGGAGACGCTGCTCGACGCTGTGCGCAAGGCCGGGTATGACGCCCGCGTCACCGGTCGCCGGCCCGCTCAGGGCCAGGCCGCCCCCGTCGCGGACGAGGCCCCGTCGACCGACAGCACGCCCCCTGCCGGTGCGGAGTCGACGGAGCCCGCTCTGTCCGAGCAGGTGACCGTCCCGGGCCACGACCAGCAGCCCGTCGAGGACACGTCCGCCCCCACGCCCGACCGCGGCTCCGTGCTGCGCACCAGGCTGCAGGTCGCCGCCGTGCTCTCCCTGCCCGTGATGCTGCTGTCGATGATCCCGGCGCTGCAGTTCACCGGCTGGCAGTGGGTCGTCGCCGCGCTCGCGCTGCCCGTCGCCACCTGGGCCGCGTGGCCGTTCCACCGCGCCGCCGCCCGGGCCGCACGGCACGGCTCCTCGACGATGGACACGCTCGTGTCGATCGGCATCATCGCGGCCACCGGCTGGTCCCTGTGGGCCCTGCTGCTCGGCGGCGCCGGGAAGCTCGGCGTCACCATGTCGCCCACGCTGTGGCCCGCCGCCTCAGCCCATGGCGAGGGAATGGCCGTCCCCGAGCTGTACTTCGAGGTCGCCGCCGTCGTCACCACGTTCCTGTTGGCTGGGCGCTACGCGGAGCACCGCTCCCGCCGCCGGGCCGGGGACGCGCTGCGGGCCCTGCTGGACCTCGGCGCGAAGGACGTCGCGGTGCTGGTCACGGGCCCCGACGGCGCCCGCGTCGAGCAGCGCATGCCCATCGACCGGCTGAGCGTGGGCGACGAGTTCGTGGTGCGCCCCGGTGAGAAGGTCGCCACCGACGGGGTGGTCGTCACCGGCACGAGCGCCATCGACGCCTCGCTGCTGACCGGCGAGCCGGTGCCCGTGGACGTGGGCCCCGGCGACGAGGTGACCGGCGCGACGATGAACACCTCCGGCAGCCTCGTCGTGCGGGCCACCCGCGTCGGCGAGGAGACGCAGCTCGCGCAGATCGGCCGGCTCGTCGCCGCCGCGCAGACCGGCAAGGCCCCGGTGCAGCGGCTCGCCGACCGAATATCCGCGGTGTTCGTGCCGATCGTGCTGGTCCTGGCGGTCATCACGCTCGTGACCTGGCTCGCCACCGGTGGCAGCGCGCAGGCCGCGTTCACCGCCGCCGTGGCCGTGCTGATCATCGCGTGCCCCTGCGCCCTCGGCCTCGCGACGCCCACGGCGCTGCTGGTCGGCACCGGGCGCGGCGCCCAGTTGGGCATCCTCATCAAGGGCCCGCAGGTGCTCGAGCAGACCCGCGCCGTCGACACGGTGGTGCTGGACAAGACCGGCACCGTCACCGAGGGCCGCATGACCCTGGTGGACGTGCTGGTGCCCGAGGGGTCCGCCGACGACGCCGCCGACGAGGTGCTCCGTTTCGCGGGCGCCGTGGAGGCGCTCTCCGAGCACCCCATCGCCCGCGCCATCGCCGACTCGGCGGCCGAGCTCGCCGCAGCCCGCCGGTCACGCGTGCCGGCCGAGGTCGGCGAGGACGGTGTCGTCATCGGCTCCGACCAGGTGCACGACTTCCGCAACGAGGCCGGCCACGGCGTCGCGGGCGTCGTCCGCGTCGCGCATGACGGGGTGGGGCTCGCCCGCCGCGTCCTGGTGGGCCGCCCGCGCTGGCTCGCCCAGCAGGGCGTGGCCACCGACGGCCTCGACTCGCCGTTCCAGGCGGCTGAGGCCGACGGCGCCACCGCAGTGATGGCGGCGTGGGATGGCAAGGCGCGTGGAGTGCTCGTGCTCCGCGACCCCGTGAAGCCCACCTCGCAGCAGGCCGTCGCCGAGCTGCGCGCCATGGGCCTGCGGCCCGTGCTGCTCACCGGCGACAACCGCGGGGCCGCGCTCGTCGCCGCCCGTGCGGTCGGCATCCCCGAGGCGGACGTCATCGCCGAGGTGCTGCCCGAGCAGAAGGCGCAGACCGTCGAGCGCCTGCAGGCCCTGGGAGCCCGCGTCGCGATGGTCGGCGACGGCGTGAACGACGCCGCCGCCCTCGCCACCGCCGACCTGGGCCTGGCGATGGGCACCGGCACCGACGTCGCGATCGAGGCCGCCGACCTCACCCTGGTGCGCGGCGACCTGCGGTCCGTGCCCGAGGCGATCCGGCTGTCCCGCCGCACCCTGCGGATCATCAAGCAGAACCTGTTCTGGGCGTTCGCCTACAACGTCGCGGCCATCCCGCTCGCGGCGCTGGGACTGCTCAACCCGATGATCGCGGGCGCCGCGATGGCGTTCTCGTCGGTGCTCGTGGTGACCAACTCGCTGCGGCTGCGCTCGTTCCACTAGACGCCACCGCGAGACGCTGACCCCCGTCGCCCCACCCGGAGCGGCGGGGGTCAGTCATGCGCCCACCAGTCGCTACCTCCACGTAGGGCGTGTAGATCACCTGGTCGTCGCCACCTCGTCAATGCCGACGAGCGGGAGCCCCCTGGACGGCGAGAGGATGAGGAGCGCCGTCGGCGTCAGGTCGGCGGCCCGTCGGTGGGGGTCGATGAGATGGACTTCAGGCTCGAGCTCGTGTTCGTCCCGGTCAGCGACGTGGACCGCGCCAAGGCGTTCTACGCCGACAAGGTCGGCTTCGTCGTCGACCACGACCACCAGGTCTCCGATGACCTGCGCTTCGTGCAGCTCACACCACCCGGGTCGGCGTGCTCGATCTCGATCGGCGTCGGCCTCTCAGACGCCGCGCCGGGGTCGGTCAGGGGCCTGCAGGTGGTCGTCGACGACGCCGACGCCGCACGCGAGTTCCTGCTCGCCCACGACGTCGACGCCCCGCCCGTGCAGGACCTCCCCTGGGGGCGGTTCACCGGGTTCAGCGACCCGGACGGCAACCAGTGGGCCGTCCAACAGCTGCCGCCCCGGTGAGCCTGGGCCGCCTCGCGCGAACCCCTCAGTGGAACCGGCGCCCCTCGTCGCGCCGGTAGGCGATGACGGCCAGCGCCGCGAAGATCGCCGCCCAGCCGGCCAGCACCAGCACGGCGAAGCTGTAGGCGGGCACGCCGCTGGTCACCTCGACCACCAGGTCGCGGGCGGCGCGCGTGGGCAGCGCGCGGGAGGCGACTTCGAGCCAGTCCGGGAAGATCTGCGGCGGCATGAACAGGCCGCCCGCGAACGCGAGCGGGAACAGGACGGCCTGCACCACGGCGATGGCGGACTTGGCGCTGAGCGAGTAGCCGATGGCCAGCCCGAGCAGCAGGAACACGAAGGCGAGGACGGGCACCATCGCGAGCCCGCCCACGAGTTGGCCGAGGCTCAGCGAGGCCGCGGTGAAGATCGCGGCGATGAGCACCAGCGGCACCAGGGCGAGGAAGCACCAGACGATGCCGTTGAGCACCCGCCCGGCCATGCGCGGCCCCACCCCGGCGGGAAGGGTCCGCAGGTAGGGGTCGAACGGCAGCGCCCGATCCTCGGCGACGCCAGCGCCGAAGCTGAACATGCACGCGGAGATGACGGCGAACGTGCCGAGCTGCGCGACGGCGGCGGTGGCCGCGACGGGGTCTTGGGCCACGGCCTGCTGCGGCACCACGAAGAAGAACATGGCCAGCGCCGGGAACATGAGGTTGCCGAGCACGGCGATGGGCACCCGGACGGTCTCGAGGAACTGGTAGCGGCCGTGCAGCAGGGCCAGGCTCACCCAGGAGCGCAAGGCGCCGGGCGGCGCGATCTGGGCGGGTTGGGCGTGGACGGTCATCGCGGGGTCTCCTCGCTGGATCGGCGCGCGGAGCCGCGGCGCTCTGCGGTGCGGCGGTCGGGGGTCCGCTCGGCGGTGGTGCTGCGTCGCTCGGCGGAGCGGCGCTCGGCGGCGGAGCGCTCGGCGAACAGGGGCTTGCCGTCGTCGACGACGGGCTCCGCGGCGGCGGTCTCGGCGCCGGTGAGGGCCAGGAACGCCTCCTCGAGGGAGGCCCCGCGGACCTCGAGCCCGCTGAATGGCAGGTCGGCGCGCACGAGCTCGCGCACCACGTGGTCCGCGTCGGCGGCGAGCAGGGTCCAGCGGTCCGCGTCGCGTCGGACCCCGACCACGCCGGGCAGCGCCGCGAGCGCGGCGGCCTCGGTGTGCGGCGCGGACAGCACGACGCGGCGCACGGCGACCAGGTCGAGCACCGCGGCGAGGGAGTCGTCGGCGAGCACGCGGCCCGCGCCGATCACGACGACCCGCTGCGCGAGCGCCTCGATCTCCTCGAGGTAGTGGCTGGTGAGCACGACTGTCGCGCCGTCGGCGTGGTAGTCGAGCAGCGCCTGCCACAGGATGTGCCGGGCTTCGACGTCGAGCCCGGTGGTGGGCTCGTCGAGCAGCACCACGCGGGGGCGGCCGACCAGCGCCAGGGCCACCGCCAGCCGGCGCTTCTGCCCGCCGGACAGGCCGCCGGTCTGCCGTGCGGCGAGGTCTTCGAGCCCGAACCGCTCGAGCACCTCCCCGCGCGGCATGGGGTCCGGGTAGTGCCCGCCCACGAAGTCGACGACCTCGCGCACTTTGAGCGAGGCGGGCAGCCCGGTCTCCTGCGGGGTGGTGCCCAGGCCGATCCGCGCGAGCGGGTCGCGGGGGTCGAGGCCGCAGAGGCGCACGGTCCCGGCGTCGGGGCGCCGCAGTCCGCTGACCAGGCTGAGCAGGGTGGTCTTCCCGGCGCCGTTGGGCCCGAGGAGGCCCACGAGCTCCCCGGCGCCCACGTCGAGCGTCACGTCGTCGAGCGCGACGACGTCGCCGAACCGGCGCGTCACCCCGTCGACCTGGATCACGGCGGCGCTGCTCATGTGGTCCCTCCCAGCAGCTCCGCCAGGGAGCGCCTATAGCGTTCGAAGGCCAGTCGGCCTGTGGTGGTCAGCGCGAGGTAGGTCACCGGGGTGCGGCCCTTGTGGGTCTTGGTGACGGCCACGTACTCAGCGTCCTCGAGTTTGCGCACGTGCGTCGAGAGGTTGCCGGGGGTCATCTCGAGGAGTTCCTGCAATCGGGTGAAGGCGATGCGGTCGCCCGGGGCGAGCGCGGCCAGGGTGG
This sequence comes from Cellulomonas cellasea, assembly GCF_030372105.1. Lineage (GTDB taxonomy): Bacteria > Actinomycetota > Actinomycetes > Actinomycetales > Cellulomonadaceae > Cellulomonas_A > Cellulomonas_A cellasea_A. Next base: position 29,404 of record NZ_JAUDBQ010000024.1, read on the forward strand.
CGACCACGCGGAGCCGGGCTTGGGCGTGGATGACGGGGTCGAGCTCGACGTCGCTCATGCCGGCACTGCCGTCCCGCCCGCCTGCGCCTTGCTCGCCCGCAGCCGCAGGTGCTCGATGCCCGCGCCGACGAGGAACCCCCCGCCGCCGGCGACTGCCATCACCAGGTACGTCAGCGGCATGCCGACGGTGCTGGCCGCTCCGGCGACGACGAGGACCCACACGCCGAGCCAGAACAGCCAGGGCTGGTGGTCGAACGCCCCGGCGGCCATGTACATGAGGCCGACGATGAGGCAGGCCATCCCGTTGGCGGCGATCCCGACGAGCTCGTGGGACGCGCCGGCCTTGACCAGTCCCCCGATCACGGCCGCCTGGACCACGAAGCCCAGGCACCAGGCCCAGCCGGACATGGCGCCCGCGGTGGTGCTCGGGCCGCGCACTCCGGCGCTGCGGCGTAGCGCGTGGACGATGGTGAACACGACGGCCCCGGAGATGCACACCCCGAACAGCACGAACGCGCCGATCGGCGGCCGGTAGACGTCGAGGCCCTGGGTCGCGAGCCACAGCCCGCCGTATCCGATCAGCCAGGCGACTCCCCAGGCGAGGAAGAGCAGCCTGCCGTCGACGGTGGCCCCGGCGCGGACCCGCTCCTGTTGTGACGCGATGATCGCGAGGCCCGCGGCGGGCTCCGGCGGCGCGTCGTCGAGGTCGTGCCCTGGGTGCTGCATGGGTGGCTCCCGTCATGTGGCCCGACGCGGTCGCGTCGTGAGCCTCCGATCAACTTTGTAACGCAAAGTACTCTGCGCCGCCCCGGCGCACAAGCCCCCACAAGCCCGTCTACGCTCAGAAGCGTGACCAGCCCCGGGACAGCGCCAGCCCCCGGCGTGCCAGCAGTCCGACGCCGCCTCACCGCCGAGGTGTGGATCGTGCTGGGCCTCTCACTCGGCCAGTCGGCGGTCTACTCGCTGGTCAGCATCGCGGCCCGGCTCACCGCCGCCACCCCGCTCGCCAGCCAGTCGACCACCCTCAACCCCAGCCGCTCCGCCCGGCCCTACCTCGACCTCGTCTACCAGCTCCTCAACATCGGGTTCGCCCTGATGCCCGTCGTGCTGGCGCTGTTCCTGCTGTCCGCCAACGGCCGCAGCGCGGTGCGCCGCATCGGCCTGGACCTGGGCCGCCCATGGCGCGACCTCGCCACCGGCTTCGGGCTCGCCGCCCTGATCGGCCTCCCCGGCCTGGGCCTGTACATCCTCGGGCGGGCGATCGGCATCACTGTGGAGGTGCAGGCCTCCGCACTCGGCGCGGCCTGGTGGACGGTGCCCGTGCTCATCCTGTCTGCGCTGCAGAACGCGCTGCTGGAGGAGGTCGTCGCCGTCGGCTACCTCTCCGAGCGGCTGCGGGACCTGCGGTGGCGGCCCGTCGCGATCGTCGTCGCGAGCGCCCTGCTGCGGGGCACGTACCACCTGTACCAGGGCATCGGCCCGTTCGTCGGCAACGTGGTGATGGGCCTCGTGTTCGCCGAGTGGTACCGCCGCCGACGGCGGGTCATGCCGCTGGTCATCGCCCACACCCTGCTCGACGTGGTGGCGTTCGTCGGGTACGCGCTGCTGCCCCCAGAGGTCCGCGAGGCGCTCGGCATCCGCTGACCGGCTGCCCGGAGCCGGGTGATACGTGGCGGATCCTCGCGGTTCGCTGTCGGCGGATGCCCGCCCAGAAACGGCGATGTCCCGGCCTCCGGGGCGCGCGATCCCTAGACTCGCCCGTATGTCTGACACGCCGAGCGGTGCCCTCGGCGTCAGCCATACCCCGGGCGACGACGGGAACCGCCCTCCCCCGGACGCGCATCCCGCCGATCAGACCGAGGTCGTCGACGGCGTCGAGATCACCGACACCCCCACCGTGCGGGTGCACCACCCCGGCGACCTCGTGGGCGTGGTGGCCTCCGCGCTAGGCGTGGTGCTGCTGATGGTGCTGGCGACCTACGCGCAGAACACCACCACAGGCGTGGCCGAGGACGTGCAGGGCTTCGCGTCCGTGCTACGCAAGATCCTCATCCTGCCCGTCGCGGTGCTCGAGGGGATCGTCACGCTCGTGGTCCCCGTCGCGGTGCTCACCGAGCTCGCGGTGCGCAAGCTCGGTCGGCAGCTCCTCGAGTCGCTCGGCGCGGGCATGGTCGCGCTGCTGCTGTGCTCCGGCCTCGAGTGGGCGCTCAACTCCTTCGGCACGCAAGCCCTGGTCGACGGGCTGTCCGTGCGCGTCGGCGGCGAGTGGACGCTGACCGTGCCCGGGTACGTCGCCCTGCTCGCCGGGTTGCTGACCGCCGCCGGGACCCGCAGCCGCCGCCGGACGGTCGGCTGGGCGTGGAACCTGCTGTGGGTCGCCATCGGCATCGTCGTCATCACCGGCCAGGTGTCGCTGCCGGGCGTGATGATCTCCCTGCTCGTCGGCCGGGTAGCCGGGATGGGCGTCCGCTACCTCTCGGGAGTGCAGTCCGAGCGGGCCTACGGCGCGAGCCTGGTGAGCGGGATCCGCCGCGTCGGCTTCAACCCCGCCAAGATCATCCGCGTCCCCGAGACCGAGCCCGGGGCCCCCGCCCGACGCACTGCCGCCGACGCCTACACCCGCAACGCCGAGCACCGCCTGTACGAGCTGACCACCCAGGACGGCCGCCGCCTGGACGTGCTCGCCTTCGATGGCGACCGGCAGGTGGTCGGCAGCATCTCGCGCCTGTGGCGGTCGCTGCGGCTGCGCGGCATCGACGGCAGGTCCGTGGTGTCCATGCGCCAAGCCGCCGAGCGCTCCGCGCTGCTGTCCTACGCCGCGCGGTCGGCAGGCGTGCGCACACCCCAGCTCCTGCGCATCGCCGAGGTGCAGGACTCGATGCTGCTGGTCCAGGAGCACCTCCCCGACGCGGTCCCGATCGCGGACCTCGACGCGGACGAGATCACCGACGAGATGCTCGAGGCCATCTGGTCCCAGCTCAGCGCCGCGCACGCCGCGGGCCTCGCGCACCGGGCGCTGACCAGCGACACGATTCTGATGGGCAGCCTGATCGGCCAGCCGATGGTGTGGCTGGTGGGCTGGGAGACGGGGGACGTCGCATCCTCCGACCTGGCCCGCCGCATGGACGTCGCGCAGGTCATCGCGCTGCTCGCGCTGCGGGTGGGAGCCCCCCGCGCGGTGCGGTCCGCCGTGGCGGTGCTCCCCGACGCGACGATCGCCTCCATCGGCCCCCTCCTGCAGACCCCCACGCTGCCGCGCCAGACCCGTGAGGAGATGCGCCAGCACAAGGACGTCATGACCGAGCTCCGCTCGGCGCTCGTCAAGCGGCTGCCCGAGGCAGATGTGGAGCCGACGCAACTCGTGCGGTTCGGCGCGCGCACGCTCCTGACGATCCTGGTGACGGCCGTCGCCGCGGTGGTCGTGGTGACCACCGTGAACGTCGAGCAGATCAGCGGGGCGCTGCGAGACAGCGACTGGCGCTGGAGCCTCGTGGCGTTCGGCCTCGGGCTGTTCACCCACTTCGCCGCCGCCCTGGTGTTCGTGGCGTTCTCGCCGGTGCGGCTCTCCCTGTGGCGCGCCACGCTCACGCAGACGGCCGCCGCGTTCGTGGCCGTCGCGGCTCCGGCGGGGATCGGGCCGGCAGCGCTGAACCTGCGCATGCTCACCAAGCGCGGCGTCTCGACGACCCTGGCGGCGGCGACGGTCGCACTCGTCCAGGTCTCCCAGTTCGCGGTGACGATCGTGCTGCTGCTGGTGCTGTCGGTGCTGTCCGGCACGAACCAGGCCGAGCGGTTCACCGTCCCGCCCACGATGCTCATCGTCGGCGGGATCGTCGTGGCCATCGTGGTGGCGCTGCTGCTGGTGCCGAAGATCCGGCAGTGGGTGATGCGCAAGGTCATGCCGACGCTGCAGCAGACCTGGCCGCGCCTCATCGAGGTCGTCGGTCAGCCGGGGCGCCTGGCGCTCGCCTTCGCCGGCAACGTGAGCATGACCCTCGGGTACGTGTTCGCCTTCCAGGCGTGCCTGGCCGCGTTCGGGCAGGAGCTCAGCCTGATCCAGATCGCGTTGGTGTACCTCGCCGGGAACACCGCGGGCGCCATCGTCCCGATCCCGGGTGGGATCGGGACGATCGAGGCCAGCATGATCGCGCTCCTCATCGGCGCCGGGATCGGGGCCGGTGTCGCAGCCTCGGTGGTGCTGCTGTTCCGCGCGCTCACCTACTGGCTGCGAATCCCCGTCGGCTGGGTGGCGATGCGCTACATGCAGAAGCTGGGCGAGCTCTGACCCCCTCGGTCAGCTGAGCGCCTTGGCTTTGAGGCGGGTGAACTCCGCATCGTCGATGACGCCCGCGTCATAGAGCTCCTTGGCGTGCTGGACCTCCTCCGCGGGTGACCGGCCGGCCACATTCTTGATGTACTGGTCGGTCTCCTGCTTCGCCCGCTGCGCGGCCTCCGCCTGCCGATGGGCCATGCCCGTCCCGCGGAAGATGATGTACACCAGCGCGGTCAGGAACGGGAAGATCACCAGCCCGATGATCCACAGCGCCTTCCACCAGCCGTTGAGCTCACGATCCCTGAAGAGGTCCGCCAGGATCTGGAACAGGATCATGATGTACACGACGAACAAGAAGACCCAGATCGCGATCCACAGGAAGTCCCACACGCTGTCCCACTCCATGACGCCCCCCGACGCTCCTGCTGAGCCAGTCGCGGGGAGGCGTCACGAGGTCGCCCCCCGGGACCTGGTCTGACATCTCGATGCTAGGCGCGCGTACCGCGCACGTCCCCTCGAAGGGTGTCATCCCGGCCCGATCAGGGCGCTAACGGGCGCCCGGCGAGGTGGGGCGCCAGGCGGCTGTCCGCGACGGAGCGGTCAGGCGAAGTTGGCGTAGTTGCGCTGCGAGGGCGCGAACTCGAGGTGGGCCGATCGCACGGAGGCGATGCGCGCCCAGGCCTGCAGTCGCCCGGCGGCGGCGCCGGACTGCTGGTCGAGGCTGGTGAGGTCGGTCTCGGTCGGCTCGTAGTTGCCGAGGGGTCCGCGCTGGTCCATGGAATCTGTCCTGTCGTTCGGTAGCCCGGCTGACCTCTGGGGTCCCGTGGCTTTGCGTCCCCTCCTTGCGGAGGGTTTGCCTGTTCGCTGACAGATGCGACATTAGACGAGGATGAGATGCGGATGGAAGCCTTTGCGGGTATTGGGTGGTGAACAGACGTCCAAATCACCCAGTCGGACCAAACAGGACAGACGGGACCGCATCGCCTCCGGATGAGCACAAGGTGGCGCGCATACGCCCTCCGGGACATACTGTTGTGACGCAGATCACATCTGCGAAGGCGGTCTCCGAGCCGCCGGCATCTCAATGAGACGGGGAGCTCCCGCAGAGGGAGCCCCGCCGCGCTGGACGTGGAGCGGGCGGCACGCAGGGGGGGTCGTCCGGCCAAGCGGCGTGGCCGCGTACGCGGGGGGCAAACGCGGCGGCGCCACAGCGCGGGGCTTCTGACCGAGCCCCCCATGGCCGGTCAGAAGCCAAGCCCCATGTCCCAGGCGCAAGGCCGCGCCGGGTCGAACGGGGTCGAGCCCGACGCTGGTCAGGCCGTCGCAGAGCGCAGGAACGCCTCGAGCAGCGGGCCCGACGTCGTCGTCCCGAAGTCGCCCTCCTCGACGAAGACCGCCACCGCCAAGTCGCCCTGCACCGCGATCATCCACGTGTGGTTGCGCAGCGCGTCCTGGGCGCCGAACTGCGCCGTGCCGCTCTTCGCGAGCACCGGCTCGCCGGGGACGTCGAGCAGGAAGTCCCCGCCGCCGTCCGTCACGAAGGACCGCATCATGCTCCGCAGCGCCTCAGCCTCGGCGGCGGTCAGCGGAGTCGCCGAGGGCGCCTGCGCGGGCTCGGCCGAGGCCACGAGCTGCGGGACGACCCGCTCGCCGCGCGCCACCGACGCCGCGACCACAGCCATCGCCAACGGGGACGCCTGCACCTTGCCCTGCCCGATCATCGAGGCCGCGTGGTCGGTGCCCTCCGCGCTGTCCGGCACGGCGCCGAGGTAGGCGGGGAAGCCGACGGCGACCTCCTGGCCCAGCCCCAGGCTCGCCGCGGCGTCCGCGAGCGCCTGCTGGGACGCCGACTCCCGCGCGCCGATGAAGGCGGTGTTGCAGGAGTTGGCCAACGCGGACCGCAGCGGGATCTCGCCGAGGGCGCTCGCCGGGTAGCCGGGGTAGTTGGCGAAGGCCCGGCCATCGACGGTGGTGGTCGCCGGGCAGCTCAGCGGGCTGTCCGGGGTCATCCCGGAGCGGAGCAGCGCGAGCGACGTCACCACCTTGAACGTCGACCCCGGCGCGTACGTCCCGACCGTCGCGGTGGAGAGCCCCTCGCCGCCGGGGCCGCTCGCCGCGGCGAGGACCTCGCCCGTCGAGGGCCGCAGCGCGACGATGGCGCTGGCGGGCTCCACCGGGGCGAGCAGCTCCTCGGCGGACTGCTGGAGGCTGGGGTCGAGGGTGAGCGCCAGCGGCTCGCCTGCCCGCGGGTCCAGGTGGAACAGCACGCGGTTCGCGGGGCCCGCAGAGGCCGTGATGGTGAGCCCGGGGTTGCCGCGGAGCTGCTCGTCGTACTGCTTCTGCAGCCCGCTCAACCCGGCGAGGTCGCCCGCGACGATGGCGCCCTCCGAGGCCTCGACGATCTCGGCGGTGGCGGGGCCGACGGCACCGAGCAGCGGCCGGGCGAAGGTGCGCGTGGGCGCCAGCGGCAGCGTGTCCGGCACCGCGTTGACCCCGTGCACGGCGCCCAGCGCAGCCACGTCGTACGCCGGGTCGCCCTGCCGCACGACGATCGCCTCGACGAAGGCCTTCTCCCCCGCCGCCGCGACCCGCGCCGCATAGGCGTCCGCGTCGATCTCGAGCGCGGCGGCCAGCTCCCGGGCCACCTCGTCCTGGCCCACCGGGTCGGTCACCCGCGTCTTGTCGACGCCGAGCCGCACCACAGGCCGGTCCTCGACGATCACCGCGCCCCCGGCGCCCAGCACGTCGCCGCGCTCGGCCCGGTCGCGTGAGACGGTCAGGACCTCCTCGGCGGTGAGGTCGGGGACGAGCATCGACGGCGACCAGGCGGGCTGCCACTCGCCCTCCACCCGCGTGAGCCTCGCCGTGGTGGTGTACGTCCAGTCGACGTCGCCGGAGTCGACGTCCCAGGTGTGGGCCAGCGTCGCGACGGCCTTGTCCTTGTCGTCCTCGTCGATGGCCACGGACTGCATCGTGACCGCCGGGGTCCAGCGCGCGAGCTCGGCGAACGCCTTCTCACGGACGTCCGCGGCGGTGGCGGCGTCGGCGTCGCTCAGGCCCGAGGCGTCGAAGTCGCCGGTGGAGAGCGCCTTCGCGAGCGCGTCAGCCGCGTCCTCCGGGCCCGGCTGGGCCGACGTGCATCCCGCCAACGCCCCCGCCACGAGGGCGAGGCCCAGCAAGGACCGCAGGCCCGCCCGATCGCCGATGCTCCGCGTGCTGCCCATCTCGGTCTCCCCCGCCATCGTGCCGTCGTCCGCGCCGGCTGCCTCGCCGCGAGAGGGCTCCCGCGCGCCGCGCCCCCGCCATCCTGCCCGACGCGCCCACGCTGATCGGCCTGATCAGCCCGGCGCGTCAGTCGTGGTGGCCGCGCTCATGCTGGGCGTGCCGCTCCGGCTCGAGCTGGAACGTGGAGTGCTCGATGGAGATCGGGAAGTGCTCCGCGACGCAGGACTGCAGCGCGTCGAGCATCTGCGGCGCATGCCCGTCGTGGAAGCACGAGTCGTCCACCACCACATGCGCGGTGAGCACCGGGAGGCCCGTGGCGATCTGGGTGACGTGCAGGTCATGCACCTCGATCACCCGGGGGACGCCCAGCAGATGCGAGCGCACGGACTCCAGGTCCAGGCCCCGCGGCGTCGACTCCAGCAGCACGTCGACCGTCTCGCGCAGGAGCTTCCAGGTGCGGGGCAGGATGAGGGCGCCGATGAGCAGGGCCACCACCGCGTCGGCGCGCGTCCACCCGGTGAGCGCGATGACGATGGCCGCGATGATCACCGCCACCGAGCCCAGGGCGTCGTTCAGCACCTCGAGGAACGCCGCGCGCATGTTGAAGCTCGACGAGCGCCCGCCCGCCAGCACCCCCAGCGCGACCAAGTTCCCCACGAGGCCGATGACGCCGAACACGAGCATCTCGGTGGAGGCCACCTCCGCGGGGGAGAACAACCTCCGCACGGCCTCCACCAGCACGTACACGCCCACGATCAGCAGCACCGCGGCCTGGGCCGTCGCGGCCAGCACCTCGGCGCGGCGCAGGCCCCACGTGCGGCGGTCCGTGGCGGGGCGGGTCACCAACGAGGCGGCGACCAGCGCCATCAGCAGCCCGCCGGCGTCGGTGAGCATGTGCGCGGAGTCGACGAGCAGCGACAGGGAGCCGCTGAGCAGCGCCCCCACGACCTGCGCGACGAGCACCGCTGTGGTGATGCCGAACGCCACGGCCAATCGACCACGATGCTGCCCAGCGGGTGAGCCGCCGATGTGGTGGTGGTCGTGCCCCATGACACCTCCGGTCCGCATGCCTCGACCGCCACGACTGCGGACGGCCACCCCGACCGTACCCGCGTTCGCCTGGTGTGCTGCCACCCGCGTGCTGAGGCCACCAAAGCAGTGCTCGGGCGGCGAATCCCCGGCGGGAACCGTTGCGCTAGGCCAGAGTGGGGCGATGGCGGACGAGGAAGAAGTCGCAGGTCAGCACGCACAGGCGCGCCACGGGTGGCGCGCGCGGGAGATCGGGGCGCTGCTGGGCGACGCGTTGGCTGACGATCCCGGCTTCTCCCATGTGCTGCCCGACGCGACCGCCCGCCACACGACCCTGCGGGCCGTCTACACCTTCACCGCGCGTGACGCCCACCGGTCCGGGCGGGTGCTCACCACCCAGGACGGGTCAGGGCTGGCGGGTGTCGCCCTGTGGCGCCCTCCCGGATCGGCGCCTGTGAGCGTCCGGCGATGGCTCCGCTCGACCCCGGACGCGGCCCGTGTGCTGTGGCACGCCCGCCGCCGGACCCCCGCCCTGCTGCGCCTCGCCGCGCAGATCGGCGAGGCCGTGCCGGTGGACGCCTGGTACCTACAGGCCCTCGGCGTGCGCGCCGACGCCCAACGACGAGGGCACGGGCGCCGACTGGTGCAGCCCCTGCTCGACGAGGCCGACGCCCACGGGACCCCGTGCTGCCTGGAGACGTTCCACCTTTCGAACGTGCCGTACTACGAGGCGCTGGGCTTCGTGGCGCCCGCCGGCCCGATGCCGCTGTTCCCCGGCGGCCCCGCCGTCGTCCGCATGAGCCGGCCGCCCCGGCCGTAGCCGCGCGGTGTCACACGAGCCGGAAGGCGAGCTCGGTGCGGAACACGACGTCCGGCGCGTCGGATGGGCCGTCCGTCAAGTCGTACTCGACGCGCCCGCCCCACACCGATCCCCGGTCGGTCGACCATCGGTCCAGCTCGTACCCCTTCGAGCCGACCCACCACTCCAGCATGTCGCGGACCTCGGCGAGCTCCGAGACGTCGCCCTCATGCACCACCCACGCGTAGGTGCCCGCCGGCAGCCGGTCCAGGCGCACCCCCTCATCGACGCCCGCGCCCGCGGCCTGCCGTCGCTCGATCGCCTCGATGAGCTGCGGCATCGTGGACCGCGGCACGGGGTACCCGACGTCCACCTGCAGTCGCGTCCCGGTGCCCACCACGAGGTAGCGCAGCAGCGGGCCGCCGCCCGGCAGGAACTCATGCAGGTCGAACCACAGCCGGACGGACTCCAGCATGCGTGCCGACTCCTCCGCCAAAGAATCGGCCGTCACGCTCGCGCGCAGCGCGGCATAGGGCTGCTCGTTCCGCCGAGCGCACTCCGGTTCCGCCATGCCGACCACCCCTCCCACGGCCGGGCCCCGTCATTCAGTCTCCGACTCGGCCTGCCGCAGCACAAGCGCCCCGCGCGACCCCGCTGCCGGGCCGTCAGGCCGCGGCGCAGGTGACCGTGGCGCCCGTCACCGATCCCGTGCCCTGGAAGCCGAGGTCAGTGGAGGCGCCCGCCGCGAGCCGGCCGTTCCACGCCGCCGGATCGATGACCACCGTGCCCGTGGAGCCCGTCGCGCGGCCGCTCCACAGGTTGGTGATGGCGCCGTTCGGCAGAGTGAGCGTGAGCCGCCACGCGTTGACCCCGCCGCTGCCGGCCGTGACCCGGATGCCGGTGACGAAGCCGCCGGGCCACGTGGAGCCGGGGGTCAGGACGGCGGAGCAGGCGCCTGCGG
>NZ_JAUDBQ010000025.1 GCF_030372105.1 Cellulomonas cellasea
CCACCCCGCGTGTGCGCCGCACCGCCACCACCCTCGCGGACGGACGCGAGCTGCTCTACTTCGACGACTCGCAGGAGTACGCGTCCGGCGCCCGGACCCGCCGCCTCGACGACCCGCGCCCCCTCGCCGACAGGTACGCGGATGTGCCCGGCGAGGACGGCGAGCCGCGCCCGTTCCAGGGCCCCGAGATGCGCCTCGACCCGCTCACCGGCGAATGGGTGCCGATGGCGTCGCACCGCATGAACCGCACGTTCCTGCCCGCTGCGGACTCGTGCCCGCTGTGCCCCGCCCGCCCCGGCGCCGCCTACTCCGACGGCGAGGTGCCGGACACCGACTACGACGTGGTGGTCTTCGAGAACCGCTTCCCCGCGTTGATGCAGGTCCCGGGCACGGGACTGGACGACGGCTGGGACGTCGACGGGTCCGAGCTGTGGCAGGCGCGGCCCGCCGCGGGGCGCTGCGAGGTCGTCTGCTTCAGTTCCGACCACTCCAGCAGCCTCGCGCAGGTGAGCCCCGAGCGGATGCGCACCATCATCGAGGCCTGGGCCGACCGCACCCGCGAGCTGTCCGCGCTGCCCGGCATCGAGCAGGTGTTCTGCTTCGAGAACCGCGGCAAGGAGATCGGCGTCACGCTGCCGCACCCACACGGCCAGGTGTACGCGTTCCCGTTCGTGACCCCCCGCACGCAGGCCATGCAGCGCCAGGCCGCCGCCCACCACGCACGCACCGGGCGCAACCTGCACCGCGACATCCTCGACGCCGAGCGCAAGGCCGGCGTCCGCGTCGTGCTGGAGACCGAGCACTGGACCGCGTACGTGCCCGCCGCGTCCCGCTGGCCGGTGGAGGTGCACCTGGCGCCCAACCGCGACGTGCTGGACCTGCCGCAGCTCGACGACGCGGAGCGCGACGACCTGGCGGTGGCGCACCTGGAGTTGCTGCGCCGGCTCGACGCGTTCTTCGTGGGGCCGGACGGCGAGCCGATCCCGCTGCCGTACATCGCCGGCTGGCACCAGGCGGTCGTCGGCGAGGGCCGCGAGCTGGGCAGGCTGCACCTGCAGGTCTTCTCGGTGCTGCGCGCGCCCGGCAAGCTCAAGTACCTCGCCGGCGTGGAGTCCGGCATGGCCGCCTGGATCAGCGACACGACCCCCGAGCGGATCGCCGCCCGGCTGCAGGAGGTGGCCCGATGAGCGCCGTCACCCAGATCGACGCCTGGACCCGCCACGAGGGCGAGGCCCGCGTGCGGCAGGCCTTCGCGGCGGCCTTCGGGGCCGACGGGCCCGAGCCCGGCACGTGGTCGGCGCCCGGACGGGTGAACCTCATCGGGGAGCACACCGACTACAACGGCGGGCTGTGCCTGCCCATCGCGCTGCCGCACCGCACCTACGTAGCGCTGCGCCCCCGACAGGACGACCTCATCCGCCTGGCCTCCGCGCAGGAGCCGGACGGCCTCCGCGAGCTGCGCCTGGCCGACGTGGCGCCCGGCGCCGTCGAGGGGTGGACGGCCTACGTCGCGGGCGTCGCGTGGGCCCTGGCCGCTCAAGGCCTGCCGGTGCGCGGCTTCGACGCGGTGGTCGACTCCTGCGTCCCGTACGGCGCGGGCCTGTCGTCGTCGGCCGCGTTGGAGGCCGCCGTCGCCGTCGCCCTGGACGACGTGTTCGACCTGGGGCTCGCCGGGGCCGACGCCGAGCCCGACGACGCGGGCCGCACAGTGCTCGCCGCCGCGTGCGTCCGCGCCGAGAACGAGATCGCCGGGGCGCCCACCGGGGGCATGGACCAGTCGGCGTCGCTGCGCTCCCGGGAGGGCCACGCGCTGCTGCTCGACTGCCTCGACTCGTCGGTGCGCCACGTGCCGTTCGACCTGGACGCGTTCGGGCTCGCCCTGCTCGTGGTGGACACCCGCGCCGAGCACGCCCTGGTGGACGGGCAGTACGCCGCCCGCCGGGCCACGTGCGAGGCCGCGGCCCGCACGCTGGGCGTTCAGTCGCTGCGTGAGGTGGCGCCGGGCGCAGGCCTCGCCACTGCGCTCGACCGGCTCACGGAGGCGTCGGACGATCCCGCGACAGCCGTGCGGCGCGTGCGGCACGTCGTGACGGAGATCGCGCGCGTCGAGGCGCTCGTCGCGTTGCTCGACGCGGGCCGGGTCCGCGAGTGCGGACCACTGCTGGACGCGTCGCACACCTCGCTGCGCGACGACTACGAGGTGTCCTGCCTCGAGCTCGACGTCGCGGTGGAGGCGGCACGGGAGGCCGGCGCGTTGGGCGCCCGGATGACCGGCGGCGGGTTCGGCGGCTCGGCCATCGCGCTCGTCGAGCGGGACCAGGTCGGCCAGGTCGAGCAGGCCGTGGCGCAGGCGTTCGCCGTGCGCGGGCTCACCGCGCCGGCCTTCCTCGTCGCGACGGCGGCCGGGCCCGCCAACTGACGGCGCATATCCACCCGCAGGTCATCCCCTGGTCTGATCCCCACGTCACAGGCACTCGGTACGGTGTGCGGCGAAGCGCCCCGTGCGCCCTATCAGCCATGACGCGAGGAGCCGCACCGTGGGGGTCACCCGCAGGATCATCTTCCCGACCATCCGCCTCATCCTGTGGGCGGTGATCGCGCTCGCCCTGGTCAAGATGGCGTTCTCGGGCGCGGACCTGTCCCAGGCCGATGACAGCCTCGTGCCGTCCGCGCAGGTCAACGAGATGCACGCCGAGGTGTCCACCGCGACCATCACCAACACCGTGACGGTGCAGGGCTCGGTGGTCTCCGACCCGGCGACGCCCGTCAAGGCGACCATGGCGGGCACGGTGTCGAAGCTGCTGGCCGCCCACGGCCAACAGGTCGAGGTCGACACCCCGATCCTCGAGATCCTGCTCGAGACGCCCGTCGAGCCCACCATCACCACCGACCCCGAGACCGGCGAGCAGACGGTCAAGGAGAACAAGCCGAAGGTCAAGCGCGAGACGGTCAAGGCCGCCACCGCCGGCACGCTGACGCTCACGGCGCTCAAGGACCAGATCGTGTCCGTCGGCGACGCGATCGGCTCCGTGGCCCCCGGGACGCTGTCCGTGTCCGGCACGCTCACCCCCGAGCAGCAGTACCGGCTGCTCGGCGCGCCCACCGAGGCCCAGGTCACGCTCAAGGGCGGCCCGGCCCCGTTCGCCTGCACCGGGCTGAAGATCGGCGCCGCCGCCCAGGCAGGCGCCGACGCCAACCAGCCGGGCGGCGACAACGGGGGCCAGGCGGCAGCCACGGGCGCCATCACCTGTGCCGTGCCCGCGGGGGTCACCGCGTTCCCGGGCCTCGGCGCCGACTTGGAGGTCGTCAACGGCACCGCCGCCGACGCGCTCGTCGTGCCCGTCACCGCGGTGCAGGGCTCCGTGCAGGAGGGCAACGTGTGGATCGTGCTGCCCGACGGCGCCTCCGAGAAGCGCGCCGTCAAGCTCGGACTGACCGACGGGGAGAACGTCCAGATCACCGAGGGCCTGGCCACCGGTGACAAGGTCCTGGAGTTCGTGCCCGTGGGCGACACGGTGAACCTGCCCTGCGACCAGCCAGGCGCCGACTACGCGACGTGCCAGGCATGAGCCTGCTCGAGCTGACAGACGTCACCCGCTCGGTCCTGCTGCCCGACGAGCGTGTGCTGGAGATCCTGCGCGGCATCACACTCACCGTCGACGCCGGGGAGCACGTCTCGATCGTCGGCCGCTCCGGCACCGGCAAGTCCACGCTCCTCAACATCCTCGGACTGCTGGACTCCCCCACCTCCGGGGAGTACATGCTCGAGGGCGCCTCCGTGGCGCGGCTGTCGCAGCGCAAGCGCGCGTGGCGACGCGGCGAGGACTTCGGCTTCGTGTTCCAGCAGTTCAACCTCATGGCGGGCCGCACCGCCCTGGAGAACGTCGCAGCGCCGCTGATGTACGCGCGCGGCCGCCAGTTCTGGAAGCGGCGCGCGCTCGCCGCCGAGATGCTCGACCGGGTGGGCCTCGGCGACCGGCTCGACGACATGCCGGAGAAGCTCTCCGGCGGCGAACAGCAGCGCGTGGCCATCGCCCGGGCACTGGTCCGCGGCCCGCGGGTGATCCTCGCGGACGAGCCCACCGGGGCCCTGGACGTCGACACGGGCGGCGAGGTCATGGCGCTGCTCGATGAGATCGCGGCGCAGACCGGCGCCGCGCTGATCGCCATCACGCACGACCTCGCCGTCGCGGCCCGCGCGCAACGGCACTACCGGCTGGCCGAGGGGGTGCTGGTGCCGATCGTCCTCAACGCGCCCGGCCAGGTGACGGAGTGGGTGGGCGACGTGCCCACCGACGTGCCCACCGAAGCCGCCGAGGTCCCGGGCGGGGTGCGCGCATGACCGGCGTCGTCAGCACCCTGGTCGAGGCGTGGGACGAGCTGCGCATCCACAAGTTGCGGGTGCTGCTCGCGCTCATCGGGGTGGCCGTGGCCGTCACCGCCATCACCGGCATCACCGCCGCCGTGCAGATGATGAACCAGGCGTTCCAGGAGCAGGCCGAGAGGTACAACGGCCGCGACGTGACGCTGACCGCCAACGTCTACCAGGCATGGTCGGGCGACGTCGGCACGATGCCCGCGACCCCCGATCCCGCGCAGATCGATGCGGCCTACACCCGGGTCGTGGAGCAGTACGGCATCGAGTACTGGTCGCGCGCGGGCTGGACGCAGGCGCCGTTCCGCTTCCCGACCGGGACGATGATGGTCCAGATCCAGACCGTCGACCCCGATTACGGGGTGATCAACAGGTTCCAGACCACCGACGGGCGCTGGTTCGCGGACAGCGACGTGGACCGCCTCGCCCCGGCGATCGTGGTCAACGAGTCGTTCTGGACCGCCCTGGGCGCGCCCGCCCTCGACACGCATCCCACAGTCGTCCTCGGCGGCGCCACACCGGTGCGCGCCGAGGTGATCGGCGTGTACCCGAACGGCTGGCGTGACGAGGCTCCGGCCGCCTACGGCCTGACCGACCAGATGGCGCGGTGGGCGCCCTCCTCCGACCAGTACGGGAGCGCGCCCTCGCTGCGGATGTGGGTGCCCCCGGAGATGTCCGAGGAGCTGCAGCCCCTCATCACGCGCGACCTCATGGCCTTGCTGCCGGGGTACGAGAGCAGCGTCTACCCGAACGAGTTCGACAACAGCCTCGACAGCGCCGCCAAGTGGATCATCCTGGGCGTGGGCGGCTTCGCGCTGCTGCTCGGCGGGCTCGGACTGGTGAACATCGCCCTGGTGACCGTCCGGCACCGCATCCGCGAGATCGGCATCCGGCGCAGTTTCGGCGCGACCTCGGGCAGGGTGTTCTTCGGGGTGCTCATGGAGTCGGTGGTCGCCACAGTCGTGGCCGGCCTGGTCGGGGTCGTCATCGCCGTCGCGATCATCAAGAACATCCCCGTCGACCGGGTCTTCGGCGGCGGCATCGAGGACATGCCGCCGTTCCCGCTCTCCGCGGCCATGATCGGCATGGCCTGCGCCACCGGCGTCGGCGCGCTCGCGGGGCTCATCCCGGCGACCGTGGCGGTCCGCGTCAAGGTCATCGACGCCATCCGCTACTGAGCCGGGCGCCGTCGTCCTGGGGCGCCCCCTGCCCCCCCCAGGGGCCCATGCCCCCGCCGGGAACGCCCACCGGAAGGCTGACTCGGCGATGGGCGCCGGCTGGAACCGTTGAGCACCAGGGCATTCCGGGCGGGGCGCGCCACCGCGCGCCCCGCCCGGGCCCTGCCAAGGACACGCTCACACGAGCTCAGGCAGATCAAGGCCACCGGGGTGGCCGACGCGACGTGCCAGCAGTCCTCCGGCTACCGCGAGAGGCTCGTGACGGCCAGGTGCGCGCTCGAGCAGGAGTACGTCGACGCGCACAAGGCCGACCTCGACGCGCTGCTGAGCACGGCGGGCGTCGAGCGGTGACTCGCGGACGGCGCCATGACGTTCCACCGTGCCCAACCGTTGTCGGCCTGAGTGTCCACGTTCCTGCACAGCCAAGTCATCCGCAAGGTTGACCCGCGACCGCCGCCCGTTGCCTAGGTTCGTCGGGATCCACACCGACTGTCTGACACGCGCGCGCCCGCTCCATCGCCGGCCGCGAACCACCGTTCCGCAGGAAGGCACACCCATGAGGTCCGTCCCGTTCACCGTCGCCGCCGCTGTCGGCGCGCTTCTCCTGCTCAGCGCCTGCAGCGGCAGCGACAGCGGCGGCGACGGCGACGGCAGGGGCAGCGGCGGCAGCAGCAGCGGCTCCGACGCCGGGAGAGACTCCGCGGCGAGGGAGAGTCCGCTTCACGCGTACACGAAGTCGATCCCGAGCGACAACGCCGACGATTCCGCGAAGCGCCACAAGAAGGCGCAGAACATCATCGCCTCCTGCATGCAGGAGGCCGGGTTCGAGTACACGCCCCAGGACCTCCCGAGCCAACCGGCCTCGTTGGACGACGCGGAGGCGATGGGCCCTGTGGAGTGGGCCGAGAAGCACGGCTACGGCTGGTCGGCCAGCCCGGAGTCGGAGATCGGCGAGGAGGAGCTCGTCAACCCGGACGCCGACTACCTCGCAGCCATGTCCGAGAGCGAGTCGGCCGCCTACAGCCTGGCCTTGTTTGGCGAGCAGCAAGACGTGGACGCCGAGTCCGGGTGGGACTGGACGAAGGGCGGCTGCTATGCCAAGGCGAACCACGAGGTGTACAGCAATCTCAACGCCGCCTATGAGGACCCCGCCTTTGAGGACCTCCATGAGGAGCAAAGGCGGATGTTCGAGAAGGTCCCGGACGACCCGAGGCTCGCGGCGGTCAACGCCGAGTGGTCCGCGTGCATGAGCGAAGCGGGCTTCGACTTCGCGAGAGTCAGCGAAGCCCTCGACAGCATCGCCGAGGCCTACGCCGCGCTCCCGGAGACGACTGACGAGACCACCAGCGCTGACCTGACCAAGAAGGAGATGGCCACGGCGATCGCCGACGCGAAGTGCCAGGAGGAAGTCGGCTACCCCGAGAAGGCCCAGGAGGTGCAGTTCGCCCTCGAGCAGGAGTTCATCGACACCCACAAGGCCGAGCTCGACGCCTGGATCGAGCAGTACGCCACGGACAAGTGAGGCGCGCGATCCCGCATGTCCAGCGCCGTCACCGTCCCGGTGAGGCGTGAGCCGACCCGCCGAGACGTCCGCCTGTGGTCAAGCGTTGTCCGCCTGTGGCGCCACGTGCCTGAACCGCCGAGTCATCCGCAGGGTTGACCCGCGACAGCCCCCCCGTTGCTAGGTTCGTCGGGGGTCAAAACCGACAATCTGGCCCGCGCGCGCCGGCTCCAGCGCCGCCCGCTCCCACCATTCCGCAGGAAGGCACACCCATGAGGTCCGTCCCGTTCACCGCCGCCGCCGCTGCCGGTTGCGCACTGCTCCTGCTCAGCGGCTGCGGCAGCAGCGGCGACTCCGACGCCGGGAAGGACTCGAAGGCGAGCGAGGGACCGCTCCAGGAGTACATGAAGCCGGTCACGAGTGCCTACGACGACATCGACTACGAGAAGCTCCAGGTCGAGCAGGAGAACATCGTCGCCTCCTGTATGCAGGAGGCAGGGTTCGAGTACACCCCCCAGGAGTACTCGAGCGTGTCGAACCCGTGGGACGAGGACATCGAATGGGGCACCGAGGAGTTCGCCCAGAAGTACGGCTACGGCTACTCGAGCGGCTCGGAGTCGGAGGACGGCGAGGAGGAATGGGTCGACCCGAACGCGGACTACGTCGCGGCCATGTCCGAGAGCGAGCGCGCCGCCTACGAGGCGGCGCTGTGGGGTCAGCAGGACGAGCCCCTCGAGGACGACGCCGAGTACGAGTGGGACTGGACGAAGGCGGGCTGCTACGGCAAGGCGAGCAACGAGACGTACGGCGAGGCCAACTCCGCCTACGAGGACCCCGCCTTCACTGATCTCCAGGACGAGATCACCCGGATGTATGAGAAGGTCCAGTCCGACCCGAAGCTCACGGCGCTCGACGCCAAGTGGTCCGAGTGCATGAACGAGGCGGGCTTCGACTTCGCGAAGGTCAACGACGCCGCCGAGAGCATCTCCGAGGCTTACAACGCGCTCTGGGAGGCGGCCGATCCGACCACCGGCAGCGTCGACACGACCGCGGAGGCCGAGCTGCGCGAGAAGGAGATGTCCACGGCGCTCGCCGACGCGAAGTGCCAGACGAAGGTCGAGTACCAGAAGACAGCCCGGGAGGTGCAGTTCGCCCTCGAGCAGGAGTTCGTCGACACCCACAAGGCCGAGCTCGACGCCTGGATCGAGCAGTACGCCACCGACAAGGCGGCCAAGTGAGACGCGCGATCCCGCAGGGCAACCGCACCATCCTGGTGATGGCCGGCGTCGCGGTGGCGAGCCTCGTCGCCGGTCTGGGCCTCAGCCAGCTCATCACCTCCCCTGCCAAGGCCGAGGCGGACGCCGCTCCGCCGGTCGCCGGGGCCGTCACGGTCCCGGTCGAGAGCCGGGTCATCTCCAACGAGCTGACTCTGCGCGGCGACCCGCGGTACGACGACCCGGCGCAGATCCGCATCGAGACCGGCGAGGTCAAGGGCCAGCCAGTCGTGACGGGCCAGGTGCCCGAGGTCGGATCGACGATCGACGCGGCCACCGTCGCCCTCGAGATCGCCGGGCGCCCGGTGATCGTGCTGCCCGGAGCGCTGCCCACCTATCGCAGCCTCCAGGCCGGGGTGTCCGGACCAGACGTCCTTCAGCTCAAGGCCGCGCTCGGCGCCCTCGGCATCAACGCGGGCAAGCCGGACTCCGACGTGTACGACGCGGCGACGGCCGCTGGCGTGGTGGAGCTGTACCGGAAGGTCGGCTACCAGCCGCCGGCGCCCAGTAAGGAGCTCAAGGAGACGCTCAAGCTCGCGCAGGACACGGTGCGCAGCGCGGAGAGCGAGCTCACCGCCGCCCAGCTCGCGCTGACGAAGGCGTCCGCGGGCGCCACCGAGGTGGAGCGCCTGCAAGCCGACAACGAGGTGCGGGCCGCGCAACGAGCGCTCGCCGCAGCCGAGGCGGGGGCGGGGGCGCCCTCCGCTGAGCCCGGCGGCGAGAACCTGCCCGTCGACGTCGACGGCTTGCGGGAGGCCCTCGCCGTGGCCGAGGCCCGACGCGCGGCGGTGCTGGCCGGCACGGGATCCTCCGCCGAGTCGGCCCAGGTGGCCTCGGCCCAGCGGGCCCTGACAGACGCGAGGGCCCAGCTCGCCGAGGCGAAGGACGCGACCCTCACCGCCCTGCCCGCCAGCGAGGTCGTCTTCCTCAGCTCGCTGCCCCGACGCGTCGACAACTTGGACGCCAAGCTCGGCTCCATCGTCAGCGGCCCTGTCATGACCGTCTCAGGCGCCACGCTCGAGATCATCGCCTCGGCGACCGCCGACGACGCCGCGCTGCTCGCGGTCGGCGGCGCCGGGATCATCACGGTGCTCGGTCAGGACGTGCAGGTCACGATCACCGCGATCGAGGCGCCGGGCTCCAAGAGCAGCACGGCGGAGGCCGAGGGTGAGGGGGCGGAGGGATCGGAAGCCCCCGCGGCCGACGGCGCTGGCTCCTCCTCTGGCGGCCAGCAAGGGCGCCACACGATCCGGTTCCAGATCGGAGAGGTCTCCAACGAGCAGCTCTCCACGCTGCAGGGCGGCCAGAACCTGCGGGTCAAGGTGCCCGTGAGCTCCACCGGCGGAGAGGTCCTCGCCGTGCCGCTGGCCGCGCTCACGGCCGGCCCCGGAGGCGAGTCCCGCGTCGAGCGCCAGGGCGCCGCGGGCGCCACCGAGCTCGTGACCGTCGAGACCGGGCTCGCTGCCAGCGGGTACGTGCAGATCGTGTCGTCGCAGGAGCCGCTCGAGGCCGGTGACCTGGTCGTCGTCGGGAAGCGAGCGGCGGACAGCGAGTCCGACGAGGAGACGGAGGGCGCGGGATGAGCATCCTCGACGTCCTCCTGGACGAGCCGTCCACCGAGCCGGTCCCCGCCGTCATCGAATTCGCCGCGCTCACCCGCTCGTTCCCCGGGGACCCGCCCGTCACGGCGCTGCACTCGGCGGACCTGCGCATCGAGGCGGGCGACTACCTGTCGATCATCGGCCCCTCGGGCTCGGGCAAGTCGACGCTGCTGCACATCCTGGGCCTCCTCGACAGGCCCACGTCCGGGGAGTACCTGCTCAACGGCAGCCCGACCGGCACCGCCTCCGAGTCAGACCGCTCACGGCTGCGGGGCGGCAGCATCGGGTTCGTGTTCCAGTCCTTCCACCTGCTGCCCCATCGCACCGTGCTCGACAACGTGCTGCTCGCAACCCTGTACTCCGGGGTGCCACGGGCGGAGCGCCGAGACCGCGCGCTCGCGGCGCTGCACCGGGTCCACCTCGACCACCGGATCGAGTTCCTGCCCACGGTGCTCTCGGGCGGCGAGCGGCAGCGTGTGGCGATCGCGCGGGCCATCGTCGCGGAGCCGCAGGTGCTCCTGGCCGACGAGCCGACAGGCAACCTTGACTCGGTGAACTCCGCGGGGGTGCTCGACCTGTTCGACGAGCTGCACGGCGACGGGCTCACGCTCGTGGTGATCACGCACGACGCGCACGTGTCCGACCGGGCACAGCGGCGCGTGCGGATCTCCGACGGCCGGCTGACCGAGCTCGCATGAGGCGGCTCCTGACCCGGGCCCGCCCGGCCACCGACGCCGAGGAGCTCGAGCTCGCCGGCGCCCGCCCCTCGCCCGCCGTGGCCAAGCGGCCGCCTCGCGGCGACAGGTTCGGCGCCCGCGACCTGTTCGCCGAGGCCACGTTCGGCATCGGCGCCCGGCCTGGACGCCTCATCCTGACGATCATGGGCACGGTGCTCGGCATCGCGTCGGTGGTCGTCACCGTCGGCCTCGCCAACACGGCCGCTGGGCAGATCAACAAGCAGTTCGACGCTGTCGCCGCGACCCAGGTGGTCGTCGAGCCCGCGAAGTCGTCGAACGGCGGTCAGGAGCGCGCCAGGGGACGGCTCCCCTGGGACGCGGCCGACCGCGTGAGCCGTCTGGCCGGCGTGGAGTCGGCGGGGACTCTGGCGGAGGTGGACATCGACGGCGCCAAGGTCACCTCGGTGCCGGTCAACGACCCCTCGCAACCGTCACAGACCTCGACGCCGGTGCTCGCCGCGTCCGAGGGCCTGCTCGAGACGCTCCGCGGCTTCGTCGTCACCGGCCGCAACTTCGACTCCGGGCATGACGGGCGCGGCGACCGCGTGGTCGTGCTGGGCGCGCAGGCGGCTGAGGCCCTCGGCGTGAACCGCATCGACAGCCAGCCGTCGATCTTCATCGGCGAGGACTCGTACACGGTGATCGGCATCATCGACGGCGTGAAGCGCAAGACCGAGGTGCTCGAGGCGGTGATCCTGCCCATGGGCACAGCGCGAGCCGACTTCGACCTCGCGGCGCCCGCCGAGCTGCAGGTGCGCATCGCGCCTGGCGCCGGTGAGGTCGTCGCCCAGCAGGCCCCGATCGCGCTCGACCCGAACTCCCCCGACGGCTTCAGTGTCAAGGCGCCGCCGGCCCGCTCGTCGGTGCAGGAGAACGTCCAGGGCGACATCAACCTGATCTTCGTGGCCCTAGGCGCCGTGGCGCTGCTCATCGGCGGGGTGGGGATCGCGAACGTCACGCTGCTGTCGGTGATGGAGCGCGTGGGCGAGATCGGTCTGCGCCGGGCGTTGGGCGCCACCCGCCGGGATATCGCCGCGCAGTTCATCGTGGAGTCGGCGATCATCGGGCTGATCGGCGGGCTGATCGGCGCGTCGCTGGGGGTCGCGGTCGTCGTGCTCGTGTCCGCACTGCAGTCGTGGGTGCCGATCCTCGACCTGCGCGTGGTGGGCGCCGCGGCCGTCGCCGGAGGCGTCATCGGGCTGGCGGCGGGCTTCTACCCCGCGCTCAAGGCTGCGGCCATCGAGCCCATCACGGCCCTGCGCCGCGGGGTCTGACTCGACGGGATGGACGGAGGGCGGGCCGACGACATCATCGTCGGCCCGCCCTCCGTCGTCAGGCGTCAGTCACCAGGGGGCGTCGAGGCGCTCGCGCATCTCGGGCGGCAGGGTGAGCCGGACGCCAGAGAGCGCGGCCTCCACCTGCGCCAGGCTGCTCACCCCCGCCACTGGCCGGACCACCGGGTCGCCTCCCACGAGCCACGCGAGCACGACCTCGCTGCGGGTGGCGCCCAGCTCGCGCGCCACCTCGTCGAGCACCGCCAGCCGCCGGGTGGTGCCCGGATGCGTGAACGCGTCGGAGATCTGCCGGTCGGGGCGGTCGTAGGCGCCGTACAGCAGCGGCGTGTAGGCCCACAGGTCGACCCCGGGGTTGCTCGCGGCGTAGTCGAGCACCTCGTCGGTGATCCAGCCGAACCGGTGGTCGTGGTCGTGGTCCCGTACGAATGGCCGGGGCTGGACGTAGGTGTAGCGGAGCTGGATCGCGCTCGGCCCGGTGATCCCCTGGGCGCGCGCGTGCGCGGCCGCCCGCTCGACACGCCACAGCGCGGTGTTCGAGTACCCCCACCGGCCGATGACGCCGTCGTCGACGAGCCCCGCGAAGGCGTCCACTGTCTGCGCGAGGTCGGCGGCCCGGTCGTCGCGGTGCGCCCAGAACAGGTCGATGTGGTCGATGCCCATGCGCTCAAGGCTCTGCGCCGCGACCCGGCGCACCACCTCCGGCGCGAGCCCCTCGGAGGACTCCGGGTAGCTGCCCGGGTACAGCGGCTCACAGCCGACCTTCGTCGCGATCCGCACCCGCTCCCGGACCCCGGGCCGTGCGGCGAGCCAGCGGCCGAGCAGTAGCTCGCTCGCCCCGCCGCGGCCGGCCTCGTCGGACCAGAACGCGTAACAGTCGGCGGTGTCGATCCACACGCCGCCCGCGGCCACATAGCCGTCGAGCAGCGCGAACGCGTCGTCCTCGGCGATGGTGGTGCCGAAGGACATCGCGCCGAGCGCGAGCGGTGGAGCGGAGAGGATCGGGTCCGCGGGGGGCGTCGTCGTCATGCCCCTACTGTCGGACCTGGAGCGCGCTCCAGGTCAAGCGGCGCGCCCACGAACCAGCACCCGCCACACTGTGGCCATGGCGACGCACACCCCGGCCGAGGCCGCCCGACGCAGCGGCTTCAGCATCGACACCCTGCGCTACTACGAGCGGATCGGGCTGCTCACCGGCGTCGAGCGTGACCCCGGGGGCCGCCGCCGCTACTCCGACAGCGACCTCGGGTGGCTCGAGATCCTGCGGTGCCTGCGTGACACGGGCATGCCGATCGCCACGATGCGCCGATACGCCGGCCTCGCGCTCGCGACAGGCGCCGGGGCGGAGCAGACCATCCCCGAGCGGCTCGAGATCCTCGAGGAGCACGCCGCCGAGGTCACCGCGACGATCGCTCTGCTCACCCGCCAGCAGGAGCACCTGGCCGAGAAGATCGCGTACTACCGCACGGCGTCAGCCACCCATGCGGAGCCCGGCGCCTTGGTGAGCGCCGCGGCTCACACGTCGTAGGCGACCACCAGGGGCGCGTGGTCGCTGAACCGCTGGTCGTAGGCCTCCGCGCGGTCCACCTCGGCGGTCCGGGCCAGGTCTGCCAGGCCCGGGGTGGCCAGCTGGTAGTCGATCCGCCAGCCCGCGTCGTTGTCGAACGCCTGCCCGCGCCACGACCACCAGGTGTACGGCCCGGGGCCCTCCCCGCCGAGCTCGCGGCCCAGGTCGCGCCAGCCCAACTCGTCGAACCAGCGGTCCAGGTAGGCGCGCTCCTCCGGCAGGAACCCGGCGGCCTTGAGGTTGCCCTTCCAGTTCTTGATGTCGACGTTCTTGTGCGCGATGTTCAGGTCGCCCGCCACCACCACGTGCTGCCCGGAGCCCGCGAGCTCGGCGAGCCGCTTGGTGACGTGGTCCAGGAACGCGTACTTCTCGTCCATCTTGGGGGTGCCCGCCGTCCCCGAGTGGATGTACGTCGAGACGACGGTGACCTGCTGCGTGGAGCCGTCCTTGCCGGGGACCTCGAGGTCCGCCTCGACCCAGCGCCCGGTGTCCACCGGCACGCCCGTGGCGAGGCCGATGCGGATGGCGCTCATGGGCAGCCGGGACGCGATGGCGACACCGGCGCGGCCCTTGATCTCGCAGGCCTCATGCGCGAGGTGCCACTCGGACGCCGGCAGGAAGTCGCTGAGGATCTCGTCGGGCGCGCGGACCTCCTGCAGCAGCATCACGTCCGGCTGGCGGGCGGCGACCCACTCGGACATGCCGCGCTTGTAGGCGGCCCGGATCCCGTTGACGTTGGCGGTGGCGATAGTCAGCACGCGGCATATCCAACCTCATCCCGCTGACAAGCCGCCGCCCCGTCCGGGCCGGGCCGCCTGCGTCAGACGCCGTCGTACGCGGCCTGGAGCGCTGGGAGGTCCAGCTTCTGCATGGTGTACATCGCCTGCGTGGCGCGCGCCGACGCCTCGGTGTCGTCGCTGAACAGCAGCGATTCCAGCGCCGTGGGGACCACCTGCCAGGACAGGCCGAACCGGTCCTTGAGCCACCCGCACTGACTGGGCTCGCCGCCGTCGGCCAGCAGCGCGTCCCAGTAGTGGTCGACTTCCTCCTGGCTCTCACACGCGATGATCATCGAGAACGACTCGTCGAGGGTGAAGGCCGGGCCGGCGCTCAACGCCGTCACCGGCATCCCGTCGAGGGTGAACTCGACGATGAAGGCGGTCCCCTCGGGGACGTTCACCCCCGGGGGCGCCTTGATGACCCTGGTGACCTCCGAGTTCGGGATCAGCGAGGTGTAGAACTGCGCGGCCTCCTCGGCCTGCGAGTGGTACCAGAGGTGCGGGCTGACGATTCCCATGAGGGTTCCCTCCTACGACGTGGGGTCACAGGTACTGACCACGTCGAGGAGGCGAACTCATCGGCCGTTCAGCCGGCCATGCGCTCCGCTCAGCCGGCCAAGCGCTCCGCGGTGTCGACCACGTTGCTGAGCAGCATCGCCCGCGTCATCGGCCCGACGCCGCCGGGGTTCGGCGACACCCAGGACGCGATCTCGAGGACGCCCGGGTCGACGTCGCCGACGACGCGCGACTTGCCCGTCTCGGGGTCGGTGGCGCGGGAGACGCCCACGTCCACGACCACGGCGCCCGGCTTGACGATGTCGGCGGTGATGATGCCGGGGACGCCTGCCGCCGCCACGATGATGTCGGCGTTGCGGGTGTGCTCGGCGAGGTC
Organism: Cellulomonas cellasea; assembly: GCF_030372105.1. Taxonomy (GTDB): domain Bacteria; phylum Actinomycetota; class Actinomycetes; order Actinomycetales; family Cellulomonadaceae; genus Cellulomonas_A; species Cellulomonas_A cellasea_A. The sequence goes on from NZ_JAUDBQ010000025.1 coordinate 15,197, forward strand.
GGCGGTGCCGGTGTGGGTGAGAGTCACCGTCGCGTTGATCGCCCGGCGGGTCAGCAGCAGGCCGATCGAGCGGCCCACGGTGGTGCCCCGCCCGACGACGGTGACGTCGGCGCCCGCGAGCTCGACGCCGTGCCGCTCCAGCAGCTCGATGATGCCGCGCGGCGTGCAGGGCAGCGGCGAGTCGATGGGCTCGTTGACCCGCAGCACCAGGCGCCCGAGGTTCGTGGGGTGCAGGCCGTCGGCGTCCTTGGCGGGGTCGATGAGCTCGAGCACCCGGTGCGTGTCGATGCCCTTCGGCAGCGGGAGCTGCACGATGAACCCGGTGCAGGCGGGGTCGTTGTTGAGCCGCTGGACGGCGTCCTCGACCTCCTGCTGGGTGGCTGTCTCCGGCAGGTCCTCGCGGATGGACGCGATGCCCACCTCGGCGCAGTCCTTGTGCTTGCCGTTGACGTACCAGCGCGAGCCGGGGTCGTCGCCGACCAGCAGCGTGCCCAGCCCGGGGCGCACCCCGCGCGCGGCGAGCTCGGCCACGCGGGCCGTGAGCTCGCCCTTGATGGCGGCCGCTGTGGCCTTGCCGTCCAGAACCTGTGCGGTCATCTCACTCTTCCTTGGCGAGCGGACGCCGGATCCCGGCCCGGGCGCCCCGGTGCGGGGCGTCCGGGCCGGGGATCCGGCGGCAAGGCGTGGGTCAGTACTGCTGGAGCCCGGCGTACAGCGGGTGCGCGTCGGTGAGCTTCTGCACGCGTGCGCGCAGCGCCTCGACGTCGGCGGCCTGGCCGTCGACCAGCGCGGTGGCGATGATGTCGGCCACCTCGGCGAACTCCGCGTCGCCGAATCCCCGCGTCGCGAGCGCGGGCGTGCCGATGCGCAGGCCCGACGTGACGCGCGGGGGGCGCGGGTCGAAGGGCACCGCGTTGCGGTTCACGGTGATGCCGACGGCGTGCAGGAGGTCCTCGGCCTGCTGGCCGTCCAGGTCCGAGTGGCGCAGGTCGACGAGCACCAGGTGCACGTCGGTGCCGCCCGTCAGCACGGAGACCCCGGCGCCGGTGACGTCGGCCGCCATCAGGCGCTCGGCGATGAGCTTCGCGCCGGAGAGCGTGCGCTCCTGGCGGTCGCGGAACTCCGGCGAGCCAGCGATCTTGAAGGAGACGGCCTTGGCGGCGACCACGTGCATGAGGGGCCCGCCCTGCTGGCCGGGGAAGACCGCCGAGTCGATCTTCTTGGCGTACTCCTGCTTGGACAGGATGAAGCCCGAGCGGGGGCCGCCGATCGTCTTGTGCACGGTGGACGACACCACGTCCGCGTAGGGCACGGGGTTGGGGTGCAGGCCCGCGGCCACCAGCCCGGCGAAGTGGGCCATGTCGACCCAGAGCTTCGCGCCGACCTCGTCGGCGATGGAGCGGAACGCCTCGAAGTCGAGCTGGCGCGGGTACGCGGACCAGCCGCCGATGATGACGTCGGGGCGGTGCTCGAGGGCCGCGGCCCGCACTGCCTCCGGGTCGATGAGGAACGTCTCGGGGTTCACGCCATAGGCGGAGACGTCGTAGAGCTTGCCCGAGAAGTTGATCTTCATGCCGTGCGTGAGGTGGCCGCCGTGGGCCAGCTCGAGGCCGAGGATCTTGTCGCCCTTGTTGATCAGCGCGTGCAGCACCGCGGCGTTGGCCGTGGCGCCGGAGTGCGGCTGGACGTTGGCGTGCTCGGCGCCGAACAGGGCCTTCGCCCGCTCGATGGCGAGCGTCTCGGCGATGTCGACCTGCTCGCAGCCGCCGTAGTAGCGGCGGCCGGGGTAGCCCTCGGCGTACTTGTTGGTGAGCACGGAGCCCTGCGCCTGCAGGACGGCCCGCGGCACGAAGTTCTCGCTCGCGATCATCTCGAGAGTGCCCTGCTGGCGGGCGAGCTCTCCGTCCAGCACCGCGGCGATCTCAGGGTCGACGGCGGACAGGTTCTGGTCGAGCACGGGGGTCTGGTCGACGCTCATGTCTCTCCTCGCAGTCAGCGTGCGGGTTCCCGGCATACGTCGGGCACGCACACGGATGGTGTGGTGACCGAGGGCCCAGGCGTCCGACCCGAAGTCTGCTGCTGCGTCGCTCCCCGGTGGTGTTCCACCCGTTGCGCCAGTCACGACGCGGCCAGCCTACCAACCCGGCGCGACTGCCCGGCGTCGTTTCCCGGCGCCCGGGCGCCTCGAGTGGCCGGTCAGCCGCGTGCGGCCCCCACCGGTGACACCTCGCCGTCGCCGAGGATCTTGCGCAGGTACGCGAACGTCAGGTCGCCGGCGGTCTGGTCGTGCTGGTGGGTGTAGCCGTGGCGCTCGTACAGCGCGAGGTTCTGCACCGAGTCGCGGCCGGTGAAGACCCAGACCTCGTTGATGTCCTCGGGCAGCAGCGGCAGGATCGCGAGCAGCAGGCGGGTGCCGATCCCCCGGCCCTGCACGTCGGGCGCCACCGCGAGCCGGCCCAGGGTGGCCTTGCCGTCCTCGAGCAGCACGCGGATGGAGCCGACGAGCCGGTGCCCGGACCAGGCGCCGAGGGTGATGACGCCGTCGGCCACGAGGTCGGCGCGCAGCTCGTCGTACGTCTGCGTCAGCGGCGGGATGTTCGGGTCGCCGTAGATCTGCGCCTCGGTGACGAAGGCCGCGCGGCGCAGCGTCAGCAGCTCGCCGGCGTCGGCCAGGTCGACGGGACGGATCTCCACCTCGGGCTCGCTCATGCGTCCCATCGTCCCATCACCCGGCGCCGCTCCGGGGAGGAACACGCGCTCATCCTGTGTCCGGCTGCGCGGCGGCCCCAGGGTGCTCGACTACCCTTGGCGACCGTGTCCACCCCGCTCCTCCACACCCCCGATGGGACCCACTGGGTCCTGACCCTCTCGTGCCCCGACCGCCCCGGCATCGTGCATGCGGTGGCCGGCCTGCTGGCGGAGCACGGCGGCAACATCACCGAGTCGCAGCAGTTCGGCGACCCGCTCACCGGGCTGTTCTTCATGCGCGTGCAGGTGACCGCCTCGGTGGCGCGGCACACGCTGGAGAGCGCCCTGACGGACCTGGCGGGCCGCTTCATGATGAAGTGGCGCCTGGACGTCGCCGGGCGGCCCGTGCGCACGCTGGTGATGGGATCGACGGCGGCGCACTGCCTCAACGACCTGGCCTTCCGCCAGCGGTCCGAGAACCTGCCCGTGGACCTGGTCGCAGTGGTGTCGAACCACACGGCGCTGGCCGACCTGGCGCGCTTCTACGACATCCCGTTCCACCACGTGCCCGTGACCGCCGCGACCAAGCCCGCCGCGGAGGACCGGCTCCTGCAGCTCGTCGAGGAGCTGGACGTCGAGCTCGTGGTGCTGGCCCGCTACATGCAGATCCTCTCGGACGACCTGTGCCGGGCGTTGTCGGGCCGGATCATCAACATCCACCACTCGTTCCTGCCGTCCTTCAAGGGCGCGCGGCCGTACGCCCAGGCCCACGACCGCGGGGTCAAGCTCATCGGCGCCACCGCGCACTACGTCACGGGCGACCTGGACGAGGGCCCGATCATCGAGCAGGACGTGGAGCGCGTGGACCACACCCGCTCGGTGGAGGACCTGGTCGCGCTGGGCCAGGACGTCGAGCGCCGGACGCTGGCGCGCGCCGTGCGCTGGCACGCCGAGCACCGGGTGCTGCTGGACGGGCACCGCACGATCGTCTTCCGCTGACCTGACCGGATCGACAACGATGTCGATCCGCACGGCGGCGAAACGATTCACGTCGTCGCGGCGGCGGTGAGGGCCGGGCCATGCTCCGAGAGCCGACGGCCTCCGCGTCCGATGGAGGCCACCCGCCCCCGGTGCGTGGCCGACGACGTCCACCATGCCACCGGCTCATCGAGGAGACCGATGGACCGCCCACGCCACCCCGTCGCCCGCGTCGCCGCAGCAGCAGCCGCCTTCGCGCTCAGCCTGCTCGGCGTCACCGCCGCTGCCATCTCCACGGCGCCACCCGCCCAAGCGGCCTCCCTGGTGGAGGTCACGAACTTCGGCGCCAACCCCAGCGGCCTGCAGATGCACCTGTTCGTGCCCGACAACCTCCCGGCCCGCCCGGGGGTCCTCGTCGCGGTGCACTACTGCACAGGCTCCGGCCCCGCGTTCTACAACGGCTCGCAGTTCGACGAGCTCGCCACCCGCTACGGCTACATCGTCATCTACCCGTCCGCGACGCGGAGCGGCAACTGCTTCGACGTGTCCTCCCCCGAGGCGCTGCGCCGCGACGGCGGCAGCGACCCGGTGGGCATCCGGTCGATGCTCCAGTACGTGCAGCAGCGCTACACCACGGACACCAGCAAGGTCTTCGCCACCGGGGTCTCCTCCGGCGCGATGATGACGCAGGTGCTGCTGGCCAACTACCCAGACGTCTTCGCCGCCGGCTCGGCGTTCGCCGGAGTGCCGGCCTCCTGCTTCGCGACGACCAACGGCTCGGGATGGAACAGCGACTGCTCGCAGGGCCGCATCACCAAGACGGCCCAGGAGTGGGGCGCCCTCGTCCGCAACGCCTACCCGGGGTACACGGGCGCCCGGCCCCGCGTGCAGCTGTGGCACGGCACCAACGACGAGACGCTGAGCTACGTCAACTTCGGCGAGTCGATCAAGCAGTGGACCAACGTGCTGGGCGTCAGCGCCACCCCGGCGTCCACCGACACCCCGGCCAGCGGCATCACGCGCACCCGGTACGGGGCGACGGGCGACCGGGCCCCGGTCGAGGCCAACAGCATGCAGGGCGTCTCGCACAACCTGCCCGTCGACGCCGCGGCGGGCATCCACTTCTTCGGGCTGGACACCACCACCCCCACCACGCCTCCTCCCACCACGGCTCCCCCGACGACGGCGCCGCCCACCACAGCGCCTCCGACCACCGCGCCGCCCACCACAGCCCCGCCGACGCCGACCCCGACGAGCACCACCACCGGGAGCTGCACAGTCGCGTACAGCGTCAACCAGTGGAACACCGGGTTCACCGCGAACGTCACGGTGAAGAACCTGACCGCCACCCCGCTCAACGGCTGGAAGCTGACCTGGTCCTTCCCATCGGGCCAGCAGGTCACGCAGGCGTGGAGCTCGGTGACCACCCAGCAGGGCGCGCAGGTGACAGCGACCAACGCGGCCTGGAACGCGGCCGTCCCAGCGGGCGGGTCGGTGCAGTTCGGGTTCAACGGCTCGCACACGGGGGTGAACACCGCGCCCACGTCGTTCGCGCTCAACGGCACGGCCTGCGTGGGCGGATGACCTGAGACGCGGGGCCGGCGCCCTCAGCCCGGGTGGGCAGGGGCGCCGGTCGCGCGATCGGGCCGGTCGAGCGGTCAGGCGGTGCGGTTGCGGCGCGCGAGCGTGTCGATGGTGACCGCGAGGGCCAGCACGATCCCGGTGATGACATACCGCTCGGAGGCGCCCATGTTGAGCAGCGTGAGCCCGCTGTTGATCGAGTGGATGATGAGCACGCCCCATAGCGCCGACCAGGCGGTGCCACGCCCGCCGAAGAGGCTGGTGCCGCCGATGACCGCCGCGGCGATGGCTGTGAGGTAGAGGTCGCCACCGCCGGTGCCCTGGTTGGCGGCCGACAGCCGCCCGACGGCCAGCACCCCGCCCAGGGCGGCCAGCGTCGAGCAGGCCACGAAGACGGAGATGTACGTGCGGCGCACCGGCACCCCGGCCCGGCGGGCGGACTCCACGGAGCCGCCGACCGCGTGCACGCCGCGACCCCAGCGGGTGCGGCGCAGCAGGATGTCCACCACCGCCACGAGGCCGAGGAACAGCGCGAACGCCACACCGAGGCCACGGTTGGTCTGCAGGTAGGCGACTGTCGCGAGCAGCGCCACGCCGATCAGCGCCACGCGCGTCACGATGGCCACCGGCGCGCTCACCGGCAGGCCGGCCCGCCCGCGCCGCGCCCGCTCGGCCACCAGGGCGGCGCCGTATGCGACCACCACCGCGATGACCAGCGCGTACGCGACCGCCGGGGGCAGGAACCCCTGCTGGACGGTCCGCACGAGCCACGACTCGAAGGGCAGGTTCACCGAGCCGGTGGGGCCCAGCACCTTGAGCTGCAGGCCCGCGATGACCAGCAGCCCGGCGAGCGTGAACACGAAGCTCGGCAGGCGCAGCCGCGTCGCGAGGATCCCGTACAGGACCCCGACGACCACGCCGACGGCGAGCGCCACGAGCACGGCGACGGCCACCGGCCAGCCGAGCTGCACGGAGCCCACGGCGACGAGCGCCGCCGACAGCCCGCACACCGAGCCCACGGACAGGTCGATGTGCCCCACCAGCAGCACCAGCACGACCCCGAGCGCGATCACGCCCGTGGACGCCGACTGCATCGTCAGGTTGACCAGGTTGTCGCTGCTGAGGAAGTGCGGGTTGAGCGCCTGGAACACCGCCCAGATGACGATCAGCGCGCCGATGATCGGCAGCGAGCCGAGCTCGCCGGTGCGCAGCCGCTGGCCGATGCCCCGCACGACCTCGCGGGGAGACGACGTGTCGGGCCCTTCCGCGCCGGTCTGGACGCCAGTCTGGACGGAGACCGGCAGGCTCATCGGGCGGCCTCGCCCGCGCGGACCACGCGCCCGCTGCGCCCGCTGGGCGTCACCCCCGTCACGGCGGCGATCAGGTCCTCGTAGCTGGTGCTCGCGGCGTCGAAGTCGCCGTTGACGCGGCCGAGCCGCAGCACCACGATCCGGTCCGCGACGGCCTGCACGTCGGCCATCGAGTGGCTGATGAGCACCACGCCGTGGCCGCGCTCGCGCAGCCGCTCGATGAGGTTGAGCACCTCGGCGGTCTGGGTGATGCCGAGCGAGGCGGTCGGCTCGTCGAGCACCACGACGCGCGGGTCGCCGAGCAGCGAGCGGGCGATCGCGACGGCCTGGCGCTGGCCGCCGGACAGCGCGCCTACGGGCGCCCGGACGGACGGCACGCGGGCGGCGAGCTGGTTGAGCAGCTCCCAGGCGTGCTTCTCCATCGCCACCTCGTCGAGCAGCGGGCCCTGGGTGACCTCCTGGCCGAGGAAGATGTTCTCGACCACGTCGAGGTTCTCGCACAGGGCGAGGTCCTGGAACACGGCGGCGATGCCATGGGCACGGGCCACCGCGGGGTTGACCAGGTGCACCGGGCGCCCGTCCCGCTCGACGTGCCCGTCGTCGGGCAGCAGGGCGCCCGAGACGACGCCCGCGAGCGTCGACTTCCCGGCGCCGTTGTCGCCGACCACCGCGACGACCTCATGGGCGTGGACGTCCAGGTCCACGCCCACCAGGGCCCGGACCGCGCCATAGGACTTGCTCACACCGCGCAGCGACAGCACTGGAGCGCTCACTTGTCGCCCTCCTCGATGAGGCCTGCCTCGACGCAGGCGTGACGGTAGGGATCCACGCAGATCACCTCGCTGGTGTGGACGCCGCCGTCGACGATGACGTGGCGCAGGTTCTCGGTGGTCACGGCCACGGGGGTCAGCAGCACGGCGGGGACGCCGTCCACAGTCGTGGTCGTGCGGGGGGTGGAGCCGTTCAGGAGGTCGACGGCGAGGCGCGCGGCCGTGCGCGCCTCCTCGGCGATGTCCTTGTACACGGTCATGTGCTGGTCGCCGCTCACGATGCGCTGCACCGCGCTGAGCTCGGCGTCCTGGCCGGTCACGGGGGGCAGCGGGTTGAGCCCCGCGGCCTTCATCGCGGAGATCGCGCCGCTCGCGGTGCCGTCGTTCGCGGCCCACACCGCGTCGACGCGGCCTTCGAACTGGGTGAGCTGCCCGGCCACCCACTCCTGCGCCTTGTCGGGGCTCCAGTCGGGGGTGGAGTACTCGGCGAGCACCTCGACGCCCGCGCCGTCGAAGGCCTCGCGGGCGCCCGCGAGCAGCGCGGCGGAGTTCGCGTCCGTCGCCGCGCCGCCCAGGAGCAGCACCCCGAGGACGCCGTCGGCCGGGCGCGCGGCGAGCGCCGCCACGATGGACTCGCCCTGCAGGCGGCCGACTTCCTCGCTGTCGAAGGAGACGTACGCGGCGACGTCGGCCGACGGGAGCGAGCGGTCGTAGGCGATGACGGGCACGCCGCGCTGGGCCGCCGCGGCGACGATGCTCACGGCGGCGGACACGTCCACCGCGTCGAGCACGAGGACGCCGGCGCCCTGGCTCAGCGCGGACTCGGCCTGCTGCTGCTGGCGCTCGGCGTCCTGCCCGGCGTTGGCGGAGACCACCTGGCACGTCGGGCAGGCCTCGGCGACCGCCGCCTCGAAGACGGGGCGGTCCACGTTCTCGTAGCGGGCGGCCTTCGACTCGGGCAGCAAGAAGGCGATGGTGGGCACGTCCTGCGCGGTCGCGGAGGCGCAGCCGGCCGTCGCCATCGAGGCTGCCAGCAGCGCCGCGGCGAGCAGCGCGGTGACGCCGGGGCGGCGCGACATCCGGGGCGGGGTCATCCGGTCGCCACCATCGAGGCGGCGATGCCCACCCGGTCCAGGGCGACGGCCAACGCGCCGCGGACCTCGGCCGCCGCGCCGAGCTCGGAGGCGACGACCTCCACCGGGCCGGCGGTGCTGGGCACTGTGCGCTGCTCGAGCATGGTGCGCAGCGGCTCGAGCAGCAGGGCGCCAGCCTGGGCGAGCCGCCCGCCGACCACCACCAGGTCGGGGTCGAACAGGTTGCAGACGTTCGCGGCGGCGAAGCCCAGGTGGCGGCCCGCGTCGGAGATGACGCGCCGGCAGCCGGGGTCGCCGTCATGCGCGCGCGCGATCACGTCTGGCAGGGTGAGGCTGCCGTGGCTGGCCTGCAGCATGCCGAGCAATACGGGAGCCCCGACGAACGTCTCCAGGCAGCCGCGGTTGCCGCAGCGGCAGATCGGGCCGTTCTCGTCGATGGTCACGTGGCCGATCTCCCCGGCGGTGCCGGACCGGCCGTGGTAGAGCCGCCCGCCGATCACCAGGCCGCCGCCGACGCCGTGCGAGACCCGCAGGTAGAGGACGTTCTCGTGGCCGCGCGCGGCGCCGAGCCGCACCTCGGCCAGCGCGCCCAGGTTGGCGTCGTTGTCCACGTGGACGGGAACGCCGATGCGGTGCTCGAGCACCTCGGGCACCGCCACGCCGTCCCAGCCGCGCAGCATGCCGAGGGTGGAGACCTGCCCGGTGCGCACGTCCACGGGGGCGGGCACGCCCACGCCCACGGCCAGCACCTCGCTCATGCTGGCCTCGAGCGACTCGACCATCTCGGTGAGCAGCAGCGCCGCGCGGTCCAGCCCGGCGTCGGCGCGGTGGTCCGGTGGCAGCGGCATGCGCTGCTCGGCGACGATGCGGTGTGCGACGTCCGCGAGCGCGACCCGCAGGGACCGGGTGCCGAAGTGCACGCCGGCCACGAGTCCGAGGTTGCGCGCGAGGGTGACCTGCTGGGCGCGCCGGCCGCTGCGCGAGGTGGGGGCGGTGTGCAGGACGCCGGCGCCGGTGAGCTCCTTGACGATGTTCGACACGGTCGCCGGGGACAGCCCTGTCACCCCGGCCAGCTCGACCTGCGTGAGAGAGCCACGCTGCTGGACCGCATTCACGATCCGGGCTCGGTTGGCTTCACGCAGTGAAGTTTGAGAGCCCGGCGTCACCCGGTCTGTGCCCACAGAAGCGAACTGTACACAGCCCTCGATCCACAGATTAAAGGCGTGTCCTCCGGCTCAACTCACCCCTTGGCCAGTGCGGACAGTGGCGGGTCGCCCGCGCCTGGCACCTTGTACAGGCTCAGGTCCAGGCGCTGCGCGACCTGCGCCACCGCCGCCATGCCGCGCACGCTGTTGCCGACTGGGTCGAGTGGGGGCGAGAACGCCGCGATGGCGAGCTTGCCGGGGGCCACCGACAGCACTCCCCCGCCGACCCCGCTCTTGCCCGGCAGGCCCACCGTGTACGCCCAATCGCCCGACGACGTGTACAGGCCCTCCATCGTCATCTCCGCCAGCATGTGCGGCACCAGCTCGGCGGCCACCACACGCTCCTGGGTCACGGGGTTCATCCCGCCCGCCGCGAGGGTCGCCCCCATCGTGGCCAGGTCCTTGGTGGAGACGAGGGTGGAGCACTGCCGGGTGTAGACGTCGCAGGCCTCCATCGGGTCGGAGTACATCGCGCCGCCGCTGTACAGCAGCCATGCGATGGCCCGGTTGTGGAAGTTCGTCGTCTGCTCCGAGTGGTTGACCTCGGGGCTGAGCTGGATCTTCCGGCCAGCGAACGCCTGCTGCGTCTCGAGGATGCGCTGCCAGCGCTGCTCGGCGCCCTCCGCCTTCACGAGGCTCGCCGACGACATCGCCCCGGCGTTGACCAGCGGGCTCAGCGGCTTGTCGTTGTGCAGCTCCAAGGCCATCACCGAGTTGAACGGCAGGCCTGTGGGGTCGGCGCCGATCTTCTGGTGGAACGCCTCCGGCCCCACGTCGGCCATCGCCCGGGCCATCGTGAACACCTTGGAGATCGACTCGAGGGCGAACTCGAAGTCCGCGTCGCCGGCCGAGTGCACCTCGCCCTCGGCTGTGACGACGGCGACCCCGAAGAGCGAGGAGTCCACCGAGGCCAGGTAGGGGATGTAGCTGGCGTTCGCCCCGCCCTGCAACCCGGCGTTGTCCCGGTGCGCGGCGTCGACAGCCGCCTGGATGCTCTGCGCGTCGAGAGCCATGAGCGCGTCCTTCCCTAGTGCTATGAGCGGTCGTCGAGGGACGTCAGTGCTGCTCGTCCGGGTGGGGCGGCTCGCCCTCGCCACGGTGGCGCGGCGGCGTGGATGGGCCCTGCGCGTCGGCCCCGGTCGCGGCGCCGCCGCCCTGGGCGCCGGCCTGCGCCTGCGCGCTCCGCAGCAGCTCGGGCGTCGGCACCGAGGACTCCGACACCACGCCCGGGTGGCCGCCCTCGATCTGCCACGTGAATGGCGCGAAGTCGTCGTCCTGCTGCCGCCAGTGGGGCTTGCGCACCGCGTAGATGACCAGCGGGATGGCGACGAACACGATGGCGAGCCCGAGGAGGAATCCGACGTACGTGGTCGGCGATCCGGTCGGCACCTGGCTGGGCGGGAAGAAGCTGAAGAAGAACGCCAGCGCCGACGCGACGAACCCCGCGCCGCCGATCAGCCACATGCCCACGGCTCCGCCGGGGATCTTGTAGGGGCGTGGTCGGTTGGGCTGGCTGTACCTGAGGTAGAGCGCCGCCCCGAACATCAGCAGGTACATCACCAGGTACAGGATCGACGCGAGCTGGCTGAGGATCTGGTACGCCGACTGCACCGACGGCAGCAGCACGAACGCCGCCGAGAGCAACGTCACGATGCCCGCCTGCGCGATCAGGATGTGCGTGGCCATGCCCTGCTTGTTCGTGACCTGCCAGAACCGTGGCAAGTAGCCTGCCTTGGCCACGCTCAGCAGACCACTCGAGGGGCCGGACACCCACGTCACCACGCCCGCGAACACGCCGATCGCGAGCGCCACCGCCACGATCGGCGCCGCCCACTCGACACCCGCCCAGCGGAAGACGTCGGTGAACGTCGTCAGCAGGCTCTGGGTCAGGTTGATCTCGGACTGCGGCACCACGAACGCGATGGCCAGCGTCCCCAGCACGAAGATGATCACGGTGCCCAGGGCCGCGATGCCGATGGCGATCGGATAGTTCCGGGAGGCGTTCTTGACCTCCTTCACATGGATCGCGTTCATCTCCATACCGGCGTAGAAGAGGAAGATGCTCGCGGCGAGCACCACGTTGGAGAAGTTCCCGAAGTCGGGGATCAGCTCGCCCCAGCCCATCTTGATCTGCGAGGGGTTGCCAGCGAAGACGTAGCTGAACCCCAGCACGATGAGGAGGGCCGCGGGGATGATCGTGCCGATCAACCCGCCCCACTTGGCCACGCGGGAGAACGCCTGGGCGCCGCGCATGGCGATGAACGTGGCCAGCCAGTACACGGCGAGCACCACCAGCAGGATGTACGCCCGGTTCGAGGACAGCCGCTCGGCGAACGATGTGTTGTCGTCGGTGTACGCCAGCGCCGTGGCGCCGAACGTGAGCACCGTCGGGAACCAGACGCTGACCTCGATGAAGAGCACGAACATGGCGACGAACGCCCAGCGCCCGCCGAACGCCTCCCCCACCCACCGGAACACCCCGCCGCGCTCCGGCCAGCCGGTGGCGAGCTCTGCTGCCACCAAGGAGACCGGGACGAGGAAGAACACCGCCGCGAAGAGGTAGTAGAAGATCGAGCCCAGTCCGTACTCGGCCTCCGACGGGAGCCCGCGCAGGCTCACCACCGCCACGATGTTCATCATCGCGAGCGCGAAGATCGAGATGGTGGCCTTCTGGGGCACGCTCTTCTTGGCAGGTGCCGATTGTTGCGCCGTCATGGGAACTCCTCGCGGTTCGCTCCGGTGATCGGAGCTCAGGAGAGGTGCTGTCGTTCTCGCCGAGACGTGGGCGGTATTCGGTGCGGGGCGGCTGGGACTCGGCCACCCGCGCCGGGGCGCGCTGTTGGCCTCAGGCTACGTCGCACATCCCGATCGGACAGCGCGAGGCCCCGGCGCCCCCGCGCCAGACCGGCCCCCGGGCCGCGACCGGCCGCTCAGTGGCGCCCCGTGGAACGCTTCTCCACCAGCACCGCGACGGTGCGGGCCGGGACGGTGACCGTCCCCGTCCTCGCGTCCCACGTCGTCTGGCGCACCACCGGGTCTGAGCCCTTGGCCTGCACCGGGGAGAGCGCGTGGCGCCGTCCCGCGAGCTCGGGCAGGACCTGGGTGACGGCCTCGTCGGAGGCGTTGAAGACGACCAGCACCCCGTCGAGGCTCTTGTCCACGTCCGCGCCGCTCCCCCGGCGCTGATCGTCCACGTGCATGACGATCACGCCGGGCGCCGCATCGGGTCCGCTGCCCGGGAACGTCACCTTCTGCTGGATGAGCTCCGCGTCGCCGAGCCGGAACAGCGGCGTCGAGAAGCGCAGCCGCAGCAGGTCGAGGGCGCCCGCCTCCGCCGCCGCGATGTCCTGGGGCGTCGGCTTGAGCGTCGGGTCGCCCAGCAGCGCCTTCTGGAAGGGCCACAGGTCGGCGTTCTCCTGCTCGGGCGGCAGCCCGCGGCCGAACCCGTTGTCCTGGCCCGCCAGGTCCAGGTGGTTGAACCAGTCGCCCGAGTCGTAGGAGTTGCGGTCGAGCGACTTGCTCCGCAGCAGCTCCGCGCCGGCGTGCCAGAAGGAGGGCGTCTGCGCGAGGGCCGTGGTGGCCAGCGACACCGTGTTCATCCGCACCCGGTCGCCCATCGCCGTGTCGCGCGGGAGCTTGTGGGTGAGCGCGTCGAACAGCGTCTCGTTGTCGTGGGCGTCGACGTAGGTGACGACCTCCTCCGGGGAGTCGGCGTAGCCGGCGGGCTGCCCGTTGTAGTCGAGCTCGGCGCCGGTGCGCACCTCGCCGTCGCTGGCCAGGAAGGCGAAGTCGCGCAGGTTGCCGGCGAGGCCCAGTCGCACCAGGTCGGCCTGGTGCTGCACGCGTGCGAGCTGCTGCTCGGCGCTGCCGTTGACGGAGGCGCCGTTCGGATCCGTCGCCGAGCCAGAGCCGAAGCCTTGGAGGCGGGGGTCCTCGTCGAAGGGGCCGCCGCCGCGCACCGCGTCGCGCAGCCGGTCGCTGAACGTGCCGATGCCCGTGCCGCCGAGCTGGCCCTGCGTGGCCTGGGTGAACAGCCGGTTGTCGGCCACCTCGCCGAAGTTCCAGCCCTCGCCGTACAGGTAGACCGCCGAGCCGTCCACGCCGTCGCGGCGCGGCGTGAGCTTGTCGAGCGCGGCGCGCACCGCGGCCATCGTCTCCACCGAGTGGTGGCCCATCAGGTCGAAGCGGAAGCCGTCGACCTTGTAGTCCCGTGCCCACGTGACCACGGAGTCGACCATCATCTTCTGGGCCATCGCGTGCTCGGTGGCCACGTTCTGGCAGCAGGTGGACGTCTCCACGGCGCCCGCGAGGTTGAGCCGGTGGTAGTAGCCGGGCACCACGCGGTCGAGCACCGAGGTGGCCGCCTGGCCGCTGGCGGTCGTGTGGTTGAAGACCTGGTCGAGCACCACCTGCAGTCCGTCGGCGTGCAGGGCTCCCACCATCGTGCGGAACTCCGCCACCCGGGCGCCGCCGTCGGCGTCTCGCGCATACGAGCCCTCGGGGGTGGTCCAGTGGAACGGGTCGTAGCCCCAGTTGAAGGCGTCGTCCGCCGCGACGGCCGCCACGCGTGACTGCTGCTCGGTCGAGTCCGGCGCGAACGACGCGAGGTCGCCCTCCGGCGCCTGCTGCGCGTCACGGTCCTCCTCGATCGTGGCGAGGTCGAACGTCGGCAGCAGGTGCACCGTCGTCAGGCCCGCCCGTTGCAGCTGGCGGAGCTGCGCGCGGCCCGCGCCGTTCGCCGCGAACGCCCCGTACGTGCCGCGCAACCCCTCGGGCACCGTGGCGTCGGAGGCGGAGAAGTCCCGCACATGCAGCTCGTAGATCGTCTGGTCGACGGGACGCACCACCGGCTGCTTGGCCTTCGCCCACTGCCGGGGCTGGAAGGCCGGGTCGTCGAGGTCGACCAGCACCGAGTGCGTCGAGTTGGTGGTCAGCGCCACCGAGTACGGGTCGGTGACCGCGTTCACCTCGACGGCGTCGGTGGCGGGGACGTACACCGTGACCTCGTAGCGGTAGGCCGACCCGGCCCACGACCGCTCCCCCCGCGCCGTCCAGGAGCCGTCCGCCTGGCGCCGCGTCGGCACCCGCACCGGGTCCCCGCTGACATCGGTCCCGGGCCAGAGCAGCAGGTCGACCTTGCGGGCTGTGGGCGCCCACAGCGCCATCGACGGGCGCCCCTTCTCCCAGGTGACGCCGAGGTCCCGGTCGGCGGCGGCCTGCGCGTAGAGGTCGTCCAGCACGCCCGCGATCTGCACCCCGGACGCGGCGTGCAGCTCGCCGTCGGCGCCGCGCTGGGTGACGAGCAGCTCGCCGCCGGCCAGTCCCTCGAGGTCGGACCGGGTGAGGCCCTCGGGCAGGCGCAACGCCAGATGGCCCGCGAGCGCGGGGAACCGGGCGAGCTGATCGGCGGACAGGCCCGCCGGGTCGAGTGCCAGCTCGTGCTCGTCGCCACCAGTGACCGCGCCGTCGGCGACGTCGAGCCCGCCATCGGGCGATGCGTGCAGCCGGAACTCGAGGGACTCGGGCGCCGAGCCCGCGGGGACCCAGGTCGCAGGCCAGGCGAGTGTCCTCGCATCGATCCAGTGTCCCTGCGCCTCCCCGAGGCCGGGCGTCGGGGGGTCGGTGACATCAATGGTCAGCAGGTGCGTGGCGAGGACGTAGGTGAAGGTCACGGGCTTGCCTCCCGGAGCGGCGAACGGGATGTTCGCGCCGTCGCGCGCCCCGCCTGCCCCGTAATTCTCTGCCCAGGAGAGGTTGTGGGCGACCTTGGCCTCGTACACCCCAGCCGGCAGCGCCGCCGTGGTGAAGGTGTACGCGCCGTCGCCGTCCGGATCCTGCAGCCAGGTGGCCAGGCAGTCCGGCGCCCAGTCCGCCGCGCATCCCGCCTCGCTCTGATGGCTCCCCGGGAGGGTGAGCAGCGGGCCCTGCGCGGTGGACGTGAACCAGTGCGTCACCGGGTCGTACACGAAGGTGACCTGCTGCGGCGCGCTCCCCGTCACCGTGTACGCGACGTTGGCGCCACCCCGCACGCCGCCCGCGCCGTAGTTGACGTCCCATGATCCGCCGACGGCCACCTTGTACTCATAGGAGCCCGGCGCCACCGTGAACGTCCCCGCGTAGACGCCATCCGCCCGCTTGGCGAGCTGCGCCTGCTCACAGGCGGGCTGCCAGTCGCCCGCGCAGCCCATCGCCGCGTTGTGGCTGCCGGGGATGGTGACGAGCTCGCCCTCGGGGTCGGGGCCCGGGCCCGTGCCACCGTCGACCGCCACCCCCACGCTCGCGTAGGCAGACGCGGCGACCCGGTTGCCGGCGGCGTCCGTGGACACGGCCCGGTACTCGAGCAGTGCGCCCTCGGGCAGGGCCGACACGTCGTGGAAGACGCGCGGCTGGGTCGTCTCGGCCGTGCCGAGCTTCTCCCATCCGCTGTCGCCGACCACCCGGTACGCGAAGGACGTCTCCGCCCAGGTGTCGTCGTCGATGTCTGCGGCCACGGGGACCTGCCCGCGCAACGCGGCGCCGGCCGCCGGGGCTGTCACGCTCAGGCCCGCGTCCCCGTCGAGCACGCCCACGGTGCGGTCGGCGCGCAGCAGCACGGCGGCCAGCGGCGGGACGGTCAGCGTGAGCGCGCCGTCGCCGTCGGCCGTGGCGGTGGCCGCGGCGCCCTCGTCGACGCCGAGCAGCGCCTCGTAGGCAGCGCCCGGGGTCAGCGTGGTGAGCGTGACCGTCTGCGCCGTGGCGGAGTTGTTCAGGGCGACGAGGTGCTCGACCTTCTCGGTCCGGTCCACCCGGGAGAACGCGTACACCGAGCCGTCGGCGCCGCCCACCAGCCGCTCCACCTGTGCGCCACCCGTCAGCGCGTCCGAGCCGGAGCGGAGCCCCGCGAGCTCGGCGATGTGCGTGTACAGCGGCGCGTCGGCGTCGAAGCGGTCCACCGATCCCGCGACCTCGCCCGTGAGCAGGCGCTGCTGGGTGAACTCCGGCACCTGGCTGGCGAACATCGACTGCCGCGCGTCCTTGTCCGTGCCGCCCAGGTCCCCGTCGCCGACGAAGCCCTGCTCGTCGCCGTAGTACACGACCGGCTGCCCGCGCGTGAGGTACATCAGCGAGTGCGCCAGCTCGGAGCGGCGCAGCGCGTCCCCGGAGTCCTTGACCATGTGCCCGATCCGGCCCATGTCGTGGTTGCCCAGGAAGGTCGGCAGCGCCGCCGCGCTGGTGTCGGCGGTGGTGTACCTGTCGTCGCTCGCGAACAGCGCCCGCAGCCCGGTCGCCGAGAAGCCGCGCGCATAGCTCGAGGCGCCGGCTTGGAACGCGAAGTCGAGCACCGCGTTCATGTCGGTCTCGCGCACATACGGCGACAGCAGCGCCGCGTCCGCGTCGTACACCTCGCCGAACATGAAGAAGTCGGGCTTGCCGTGCGCATGCGCGTAGTCCAGGACCTGGGTGGTCCACTGCTCCCAGAACTCGCGGTTGACGTGCTTGGCGGTGTCGATGCGGAAGCCGTCGATGCCCAGGTCGATCCACTCGTCGTAGACCTCCACGAACCCGTCGACCACCGTCGGGTGCTCGGTCATGAGGTCGTCGAGCCCGGAGAAGTCGCCGTGGGTGACGGACTCCCCCGTCCACGTCGAGTCGCCGCGGTTGTGGTAGAGCGTGGGGTCGTTGAGCCAGGCGGGGACCTTGAGGTCGGCGTCCTCGGGGGCGATCACCGGGGTGTACGCGAAGGACGTCTGGGCGTCGAGCGCCGGGAACGGCCCGCCGTCGGCATGGTCGGCGGGGTCGAACGGGACCCCAGACGCGTCGGTGTAGGGCCGGGTGGCCTGGTCCACGTACGTGTACGTCTTCTCGGCGTAGTCGATGACGTCGGCCGTGTGGTTGGTGATGATGTCGAAGTAGACCTTGATGTCGCGGGCGTGCGCGTCGGCGATGAGCGCCTCGAGCTCGGCGTTCGTGCCCAGGTGCGGGTCGATCTGCGTGAAGTCGGTGATCCAGTACCCGTGGTACCCGGCCGAGATGCTGGCGCCGGTCCCCTGCACCGGGCGGTTGACGAAGGACGGCGTGAGCCAGATCGCCGTGGTCCCGAGCCCCTCGATGTAGTCGAGCTGGCCGCGCAGGCCCGCGAGGTCGCCGCCGTGGTAGAAGCTCTTGTCGGTGGGGTCCAGGCCCGTCGTCAGCCTGTCGCCGATGCGTCCGCCGGTGTCGTTGGCGGTGTCGCCGTTGGCGAACCGGTCGGTCATGACGAAGTAGAAGCTCTCGCCGGCGCCGCTGTCCCGGGCGGGCGCCGCGACGATCTGGTCGTCGCCGGCGGTGGGGCCGCCGGTCAGCGTGACGGGCTCGAGCGCGATGCGGTGCGTGGAGTCGTCGAAGGCGAACCGCAGCGTCGCGGGCCCGGCCAGCACGAGCGGCACGTTCTCGGCGCCGCCGTCGCGCCCGTACGCCTCGTCCCAGGAGCCGTTCACGGCCACCTTGTACTCATGGCTGCCCGCGGGGACGGTGAGCTCGGCGCTGTGCACCCCGGCGACGTCGGTGGGCGCTAGCAGGGTCGCGGCGCAATCGGGCTGCCAGTCGGCGGCGCAGCCGAGCTCGTCCTGGAAGGAGCCGACCACCGTGAAGGAGCGCGTCTCGGCGGCGCTTCCTGTGGAGGCGGGCACTGCCCCCAGCAGCGCGACGGCGAGGACTGTGAGGAGGCTGGCTGACGTGCGCGTGCGGTGGTCCCTGGCCATGTCGACTCCTTCGTCGCCGCACGACTCTGTGCGGAAGGGATACGTGAAACCGACCGTACAGATTGCCGTAATTTTCAGCAATAGGACGATGTGTCGGTTTCAGCAGCCCTCAGGCGCCCTCGCGCAACGCGTCGAGCCGGGCCCGCAACGCCGGCTCCTCCCCCTGCGGCACGTCGACCTCGACGACCTTGTCGCGGCTCGTCGCACCCGCCACCAGCGAGACAGCCCGACGCCGCACCCCGCACGCCTCGGCCACCGCCGCGAGGGCGGCCTCCGTCGCCGCGCCCTCCACCGCGCGCGCCTGCACGGCCACCACGAGGCGGTCTGCGTGCAGCCCCCCGACACGGGTGCGGGACGCCCCCGGCTTCACCCTGATCCCGACGCGCACACCAGCCTCCCCATCCGAGCGGCCCGCCCCACCCGAGGGCGAGGCGGGCCTATGTCCGAGCCCAGCATGACTCAGATCGGCGCGCTCAGATGAGGCCGCTCAGATGAGGCAGCTCAGATCAGCCCGAGCTCCCGCACCGCCGTGCGCTCCTCCTCCAACTCCGCCACCGACGCGTCGATCCGCCCACGGGAGAAGTCGTCGACCGACAGGCCCTGCACGATCGACCAGGCCCCACCGTCAGAGGTCACCGGGAAGGACGAGATCAGCCCCGCGGGCACCCCGTACGAGCCGTCCGACACGATGCCCGCGGACGTCCAGTCACCCTCCGGCGTCCCGTGCACCCACGAGTGCACGTGGTCGATGGCCGCATTCGCCGCCGACGCCGCCGACGACGCGCCACGCGCCGCGATGATCGCCGCACCGCGCTTCGCGACCGTCGGGATGAAGTCGTCCTCGACCCACGCCTGGTCGGCGATGACCGCCAACGCGGCGTCCCCGCCCACCGTGGCGTGGCTCAGGTCGGGGTACTGCGTGGCCGAGTGGTTGCCCCAGATGGTCACCCGGGCGATCGTCGCGACCTCGGCGCCCGTCTTGCGCGCCACCTGCGACACCGCCCGGTTGTGGTCCAGCCGCGTCATCGCGGTGAAGCGCTCCGTCGGCACATCCGGCGCGTGGGACGCCGCGATCAGGGCGTTCGTGTTCGCCGGGTTGCCCACCACCAACACCCGGATGTCCGCCGCGGCGCCCGCGTTGATGGCCTCGCCCTGCGGCTTGAAGATGCCGCCGTTCGCCGCGAGCAGGTCGCCGCGCTCCATGCCCGCGGTGCGGGGCCGGGCGCCGACGAGCAGCGCCACATTGGCGCCCTCGAACGCCGCCTTCGCGTCGTCGTAGATGTCGATGCCCGCCAGCAGCGGGAACGCGCCATCCTCGAGCTCGAGGGCGACGCCCTCAGCGGCCTTCACGCCCTGCGGGATCTCCAGCAGGCTCAGCCGCACCGGGGTGGTCGCGCCCAGCATCTGCCCCGACGCGATCCGGAACAGCAGGGCATAGCCGATCTGACCGGCGGCGCCAGTCACAGTCACGTTCACGGGGGTCGTCATGCTGATCTCCTTTGATCGAACGGCGAGCGGTGAGTGCGATGTGTGCGGCGGGGACCGGCAGGGCCGTCCGCGACCGGGCCGAGACGCGCGGCGCCCGGCAGCCCCCACAGGGCCGGCCGGGCGCCGCATGTCATCGACGTGTGTCAGGCGAGCCGGGCCGCCAGGTTCTCATCGAGGGCGCCGAGGAACTCCTCGGTGGTGAGCCACGGCTGGTCCGGGCCGACCAGCGCGGCGAGGTCCTTCGTCATCTTGCCGCTCTCGACGGTCTCGACGACGACCTTCTCCAGCGTCTCGGCGAACTGCGTGACCTCGGGGGTCTTGTCCAGCTTGCCGCGGTGCTTGAGGCCGCCCGTCCACGCGAAGATCGAGGCGATCGGGTTCGTCGAGGTCGGCTTGCCGGCCTGGTGCTGGCGGTAGTGGCGTGTCACGGTGCCGTGCGCCGCCTCCGCCTCGACCGTCTGGCCGTCCGGCGTCATGAGCACCGACGTCATGAGGCCCAGCGAGCCGAAGCCCTGCGCGACGGTGTCCGACTGCACGTCGCCGTCGTAGTTCTTGCAGGCCCAGACGTAGCCGCCCTCCCACTTCATGGCCGCGGCGACCATGTCGTCGATGAGGCGGTGCTCGTAGGTCAGGCCGGCCTCGGCGAACTGCTCCTTGAACTCGGAGTCGAACACCTCCTGGAAGATGTCCTTGAACGCGCCGTCGTACGCCTTGAGGATCGTGTTCTTGGTGGACAGGTACACCGGGTAGCCGCGCTGCAGCCCGTACGCGAACGACGCCCGCGCGAAGTCGCGGATCGAGTCGTTGAAGTTGTACATGCCCATCGCGACGCCGCCGCCCTCGGGGTACGTCACGACCTGCTGGTGGATCGGCTCCGAGCCGTCCTCCGGCGTGAACGTCAGCGTCAGCGTGCCGGCGCCGGGCACCTTGAAGTTCGTCGCGCGGTACTGGTCGCCGAACGCGTGACGGCCGATGATGATCGGCTTGTTCCAGCCCGGCACCAGGCGCGGGATGTTCGAGATGATGATCGGCTCGCGGAACACCACGCCACCGAGGATGTTGCGGATCGTGCCGTTGGGCGAGAGCCACATCTTCTTGAGGCCGAACTCCTCGACGCGCGCCTCGTCGGGCGTGATCGTGGCGCACTTGACGCCGACCCCGTGCTCCTTGATGGCGAGCGCGGCGTCGATGGTGACCTGGTCGTCGGTCGCGTCGCGGTTCTCGATCGACAGGTCGTAGTACCGCAGGTCGATGTCGAGGTAGGGGTGGATCAGGCGGTCCTTGATGAACTGCCAGATGATCCGTGTCATCTCGTCGCCGTCCAGCTCGACGACCGGCCCGACAACCTTGATCTTCGCCATGCGTTGGCTCTCCTGTGCTCTCGTGAGTGCTCGTGGCCGACGGGTCATGCCACGAGGCCGACGGGGTCCGCCGCCCAGATTACTCGACATCAAGAGACTTGCGGCCCGTGCGCGGCGCGCGTTCTCCGGGTGCGGTTCCGCTGGCGCGTCCCCATGCTGGGAGTCTCAGCCGCCGTGCGACCGGCGGGCCGAGGCGGCACGCCATGCCGCCCGGCTCGCGAGCCGCGACCCCATGACAGGAATCGCCATGTCTGAGCCGCAGGACACGACAGGGACCCCCGGCGCGGGAGACCGCCCGGCCTCCGACGCCGCGGCGGACGCCGCCGCCCGGTCGCGCGAGGAGCAGGGCCGGCCACGCGGCGCGAAGTCCGGGCCCGGATCCGTCCGCGAGTCACTCGCCTACCGGCTCCCCGCCGGCAAGGGCACGGCGAGCCCCGCCCTGATCGCACGGATCGGCGCCGAGGCGTTCGGCAGCTTCGTCGTGGTCCTCGCCGGCCTGGGCGTCGCGCTGTACGCCGGGTTCACGGGGCTCGGCGGTGGGCCGCTCGCCGTCGGCATCGCGTTCGGATTCGGCTACCTGGCGGCGTCGGTCGCCGTCGGCCACGTCTCTGGCGCCCACTTCAACCCGGCCCTGACGCTCGGCGCCGCGATCGCCCAGCGCGTCCCGTGGCGCGACGTCATCCCCTACTGGATCGCCCAACTCGTCGGCAGCGCGTTCGCGGCCGCCGTCCTCTTCGTCGCGATCGCCAGCTTCCCCGCCCTGGGCGGCGCCGAGCGGACCTTCTTCGCGACAGTCGCCAACGGGTTCGGCGAGCACTCGCCCATCGCGGCCGTCTCCGGCGCGGCAGGCGAGGGCTTCGGCATGTGGGGCGCCCTGCTCATCGAGTGCATCGTCACCGCCGTCTTCGTCGGGGTGGCCCTGGGCTCCACCGACCGACGGTCCACCACACTGCTGTCGCCGTTCTCCATCGGACTGGGCCTGGCCGTGATGATGCTCGTCGCCATCCCCATCACCAACGGGTCGCTCAACCCCGCGCGCTCCACCGCGGCGGCGATCTTCTCCGAGAGCTGGGCGTTCGGGCAGCTCTGGGTGTTCTGGGTGGCGCCACTGGTGGGGGCCGCGATCGCCGCGATCGTCTACCGGGCGTTCGCGCCCGAGCCCTCCTTCGAGGGCCTGCAGCCCGAGGTCGACGACGACTTCATCACTGTCACCGGGACAGGGGCGGCGACGGGCACTGGCGCGGGCCCGGCCACCGGGGCGACCGGCCGCCCTGGCCAGGGCGGGACCGGCGACGACACTCCCGAGCCGCCGCGGCCGGGATCACCCGCCTGAGCACGGACCCGATCGCGTCAGCCCGCGGGGACGATCTGGGACAGCACCCCGACCACGAAGGCGAAGCCGAGCAGCACCGCCACGTCCACCGGCCGGGACCGCACCGCGAGCGCGGCCGGATGGTCGCCTGACGCGACGGCGCGCGCGATCGCGCCGGCGACCAGCATCACCGCGAGGAACAGCGCGCCCCACGACATCCCCGCGAGCAGCGCGATGGCCGTGGCGGCGGCGACGCCGGCGGACACCCACCACAGCGAGGCGTTGCGCCCGGCGGCGAGCGACGCCCGCGCGATCTGGCGTGGGTCGAGGGGCTTCTCCTCCGGCGGCACCGGGGGCGCCACCACGGGGGTCTGGCCCGACGGGCGCGACTGATCAGTGGGCGGCGGGCTCGTGGGCGCGGCCGCGGCGGGCGGG
>NZ_JAUDBQ010000026.1 GCF_030372105.1 Cellulomonas cellasea
GCTACCCGAGTTTTTCCCGCTCCCTGACCACCTCGCGGCGGCCGTTGGGGCGTCTTCCCTCAGGCGATGTCCTCCACTCTACCGGAGATTCTCACCGGCTCCGACCGCTCGAAGCGGCTGGCCGATGCTCTCCGTCCCCGCATGCCGACCCTGCGCCCGAAGACGCTGTCTGTCTGCTGCTGGGGGTGGTCGCTCCCCCGGGGACCGGCCTCCGAGGTGCGATCCTCGGTGTCCGTTCCTCCCTGGCAGGGCGACCTCCAGAACATTACGCGGGGGTCTGGGACCCGTCAACTTGGCCCGGCGTGATGCCGACCACAGCGCCGTGCACCGCACTGGCCTGGTGCGATGCGGTGCACGGCGGGGTGTGTCAGGCCTGGACGTCGACCACCGCGAGCGTGCGCTTGCCCCGGCGCAGCAGCGCCCAACGGCCGTGCAGCAGGTGCTCGGCCGCCAGCACCGCGGACTCGTCGGACACCTTCACGTTGTTCACCGACGCGCCACCCTCGGCGAAGGCCCGGCGCGCGGCGCCCTTGCTCGGGGCGATGCCGGTCGCGGCGAACAGGTCCACCAGCGGCTCCCCCACCCGGCCCGGGGCCGTCGGCAGCTCGGCCACCGCGGCGGCGAGCACGGCGACGTCGAGGGCCTCGAGGTCGCCGCGGCCGAACAGGGCCTGGCTGGCGGCCACCACCTGGTCGGTCGTCGCGGCGCCATGCACCAGGGACGTGACGTGGTGGGCCAGGGCGCGCTGCGCCTCACGGGCCGCGGGCCGTTCGGCGACCGCCCGCTCGAGCTCCTCGATCTCCTCGCGGCTGAGGAACGTGAAGACCTTGAGGTAGCCCACCACGTCGGCGTCGTCGGTGTTGAGCCAGAACTGGTAGAAGGCGTACGGCGAGGTGAGCTCGGGGTCGAGCCAGACCGTCCCGCTCTCCGTCTTGCCGAACTTGGTCCCGTCGGCCTTGGTGATCAGCGGCGTGGTGAGCGCGTGCACGGCGACGCCCTCGGCCTTGCGGATGAGCTCCACGCCTGAGAGCAGGTTGCCCCACTGGTCGCTGCCGCCGGTCTCGAGGCTCACCCCGTGGCGGCGGTACAGCTCGAGGTAGTCCATCCCCTGCAGCACCTGGTAGCTGAACTCGGTGAAGCTGATGCCCTGGTCGCTGTTGAGGCGGCGGGCCACGGTGTCCTTGGCCAGCATCGTGCCCAGGCGGTAGTGCTTGCCGACATCCCGCAGGAAGTCGATGGCCGACATCGGCGCGGTCCAGTCGAGGTTGTTGACCATCGTCGCCGCAGCCGGGCCCTCGAAGTCGAGCAGCGGCTCGATCTGGCGGCGGATCCGCTCGACCCAGCCGGCGACGACCTCGGGCGCGTTGAGGGTGCGTTCCCCTGTCATCTTGGGGTCGCCGATGAGCCCGGTGGCTCCGCCCACGAGGGCGAAGGGGATGTGGCCGGCCATCTGCAGCCGCCGGACGGTGAGGATCTGCACGAGGTTGCCGATGTGCAGGCTCGGCGCGGTGGGGTCGAAGCCGCAGTAGAGCCGGACCGGCTGCTCGTCGAGCGCCGCGCGGAGCGCGTCGAGGTCGGTGCTCTGGGCGACGAGCCCGCGCCAGGCGAGCTCGTCAAGGATGTGCGTCACAGCTGTTCTCCTCTGTCGGGGGCAGGTCCCCCGAGGTTCATGTTCCTACTGGTGGCTGGTCTCAGGCCGACGTCGTCCCGCGGTGCGGGCTGCTCCCCGACGCCGGCGGGCGATAGCCGGGGCGGTAGGCGGAGACGGTGCGCTCGTCGGCGAGCCACAGACGCCAGGGGAATCGGCTCACGTCCGCGCCGGGGCCTCCGACGCCGACCCGTGCGCCGGTGGCGATGTGCGGCGCGGCGACGGCAGCCTCGTGCCGGTGGAGCACGATGGCGCCCTCCGGCTCGGTGATGTCGGCGCCGTTGGCCTCGAGGTCCAGCCCGAGGGCGACGGCGAGGCGTGCGGGCCCGCGGGCGAGCTGCCGGTCGGAGTCGACGACCCCGGCGCGCAGGCGGCGCTCACGGGCGAGCTCGGCGCCCGCGACGACCTCCCCGGCGCGCAGCAGCACGGCCGCGGGCTCCCCGCTCGGGCGGGTCACCACGTTCACGCAGTGGTGCAGGCCCAGGTGGCGGTACACGTAGAGCCGCCCGGGCTCGGCGAACATCGTCGCGTTCCGCGCCGTCCGGCCTCGGAACGCGTGCGAGGCCGGGTCCTCGGCGCCCTCGTAGGCCTCGACCTCGGTGATGCGGAGCGTGACGTCGCCCTCGGCGGACCGGGTGGTGAGGTAGGCGCCGAGCAGGTCGCGCGCGACGGCCAGGGCCTCCCGGGCGTACCAGACGCGTGCGGGAGCAGGGCCTCGGGGGCCGCCGGCAGACGCGGCGAGCGGCAGGCGGGACGGACTGACGGGCGCCGCTGCGCCGTCCGCGTCCTCGACCGTCGGGCCACTGCTCATGTCGACATCTTGCCGTACGCGTCGAGGCGGACGTCAGCCCGCTCACGGGTCCGCTCCTGCGCGAAGTGCTCGGCCTCGTCGGCCATCCACTGCACCCAGTGATCCCGCATCCCCACCCCGTCGCGCTCCAGGCCGCGGGACAGGCGCAGGCCCGCCGGGGCCTCGACCCACACCCGGAGCACCGCGTCGGGGTCGGCCGCGCGCCGCGCCGACCCGCATCCCTCCAGCACCAGCACGGCCGGGACGGGGACGTCGACCCACTCCGCGAAGCCCTCCGCCGCCCAGTCGTACCGCTGGAAGCGCCCCGGGCGCCCGCGCCGCAACGGCTCGAGGACCTGCGCGCGGAGACGGGGCCACAGGCTCCCCGACAGGCCCGACCACCCCTCGTAGAGGTCGTCCAGGCCGATCACCGCCGCCGGGGCGCCCTGGGATCGCAGCACCTCCGCGAGCGCCCGGGCGAACGTCGACTTGCCCGAGCCCGCCGGGCCGTCGACGCACACCAGGCGCACGGGCCCCAGCCGGGGACGCGCGGAGAGGACGCGGGCGGCCACCTGTGCCGCCGCGTCCCCTCCTCCAGCGCCCCCCGCGGGCTGGGCGTCGACCATGCCTACGACGTCCAGGCGCGCAGTTCCGTGGCGCGCGCGCGGGCGCGCTCGAGCTGCTCGGCCACCCGGACGGGCGCCGTGCCACCGTGGGCCGACCGGGACGCGAGCGAGCCCTCGACTGTCAGCACCGAGCGGACCGCGGGGGTCAGATGCGGCGAGATGGCGGCCAGGTCGTCGTCGGACAGGTCCCACAACTCGATGCCGCGCTCCTCGCACACCCGCACGCAGGCCCCCGCGACCTCATGGGCCACCCGGAACGGCACGCCCTCGCGCACGAGCCACTCGGCGATGTCCGTGGCCAGCGAGAAGCCCTGCGGCGCGAGCGCCGCCATCCGCTCGGTGTCGAACGTGAGCGTCGCCGTCATGCCCGCGAACGCCGGCAGCAGGACGGCGAGGGTGTCGACCTGGTCGAACACCGGCTCCTTGTCCTCCTGCAGGTCGCGGTTGTACGCGAGCGGAAGCCCCTTGAGCGTGGTGAGCAGCCCCGTGAGGTCCCCCACCAGGCGTCCGGCCTTGCCGCGCGCCAGCTCGGCCACGTCGGGGTTCTTCTTCTGGGGCATGATGCTCGACCCGGTGGAGTAGGCGTCGTCCAGGCGGATGAAGCCGAACTCCTTGGTCGCCCAGATCACGACCTCCTCGGCGAACCGGGACAGGTCGATGCCCGTCATGGCCGCCACGAAGGCGAACTCGGCGACGACGTCGCGCGCGGCGGTGCCGTCGATCGAGTTCTCCACCGGCGCGTCGAAGCCCAGGTCGGCAGCGACCGCCGCCGGGTCCAGGCCCAGTGACGAGCCCGCCAGCGCGCCCGAGCCGTAGGGCGAGACCGCGGCGCGCGCGTCCCAGTCCGTCCAGCGCTCGACGTCGCGCAGCAGCGGCCACGCATGCGCCAGCAGGTGATGGGCCAGCAGCACCGGCTGGGCGTGCTGCAGGTGCGTGCGGCCGGGCATGGCCGCGTCCCCCGCCGCGTCGGCCTGCGCGATGAGCGCGTCGACGACGTCGAGCACCAGGCCGCCCAGCGTGCGGGCCTGCTCGCGCAGGTACATCCGCACGAGCGTGGCGATCTGGTCGTTGCGCGAGCGCCCGGCGCGCAGCTTGCCGCCGAGCTCGGCCCCCGCGCGCTCGATCAGGCCGCGCTCGAGGGCCGTGTGCACGTCCTCGTCGTCCTCGGCAGGCCCGAAGGCCCCCGAGGCGACGTCCGCGCGCAGGCGGCCCAGGGCGTCGACCATGCCCGCGAGCTCGGCGTCGTCGAGCAGGCCCGCGGCGTGCAGCACCCGCGCGTGGGCGACCGACCCGGCGATGTCATGGCCGGCCAGGCGCCAGTCGAAGTGCGTCGACTTCGACAGCGCCGCGAGCGCGTCCGCGGGGCCGCCGGCGAACCGGCCGCCCCACAGGCTCACCCGCGCGCCGTCAATCTCAGGCACCGGTGATCCCGCCCGCGGCGCCCAGGTCCTCGGCGTTGCCGAACCGCACATCGCGCGCGGCCGACAGCTTGGACGTCAGGCCGTAGATCTCGATGAAGCCCTTCGCCGCCGACTGGTCGAACGTGTCGCCCGTGTCGTACGTCGCCAGGTTGAAGTCGTACAGGCTCGCGTCGCTGCGCCGGCCCGTGACGGTGGCGCGACCGCCGTGCAGCACCATGCGGATGTCGCCCGAGACGTAGCGCTGGGTGTCCTCGACGAACACGTCCAGGGAGCGCTTGAGCGGCGAGAACCACTGGCCGTCGTAGACCAGCTCGGACCAGCGCTGCTCGACGCCCTTCTTGAACCGGGCCTGCTCGCGCTCGACGGTGACGTTCTCGAGCTCCTGGTGCGCGGCGATCAGCGCGATGGCGCCCGGCGCCTCATAGACCTCGCGGGACTTGATGCCCACCAGGCGGTCCTCGACGATGTCGATGCGGCCCACGCCCTGCGCGCCGGCCCGGCGGTTCATCTCCTGGATGGCCTGCAGCGGGGTGACCGGCACGCCGTCGAGCGCGACGGGCACGCCCTGCTCGAACGTGATGACGACCTCGTCGGCGACCGGCGGGAACGTCGGGTCGTCGGTGTAGGTGTAAACGTCCTTGGTCGGCGCGTTCCAGATGTCCTCGAGGAACCCGGTCTCCACCGCGCGGCCCCACACGTTCTGGTCGATCGAGAACGGGTTGTGCTTGGTGGTCTCGATCGGCAGCGCGTGCTTCGTCGCGAAGTCGATGGCCTTGTCACGGGTCAGCGCGAGGTCCCGCACCGGCGCGAGGCACGTGAGGTCGGGCGCCAGCGAGGTGATGCCCACCTCGAAGCGAACCTGGTCGTTGCCCTTGCCGGTGCAGCCGTGCGCCACAGTCGTCGCGCCGAACTGGCGGGCGGCGCGCACCAGGTGCTTGACGATCACCGGGCGGGAGATCGCCGACACCAGGGGGTAGCGGTCCAGGTACATGCCGTTCGCCTTGAGGGCCGGCATGCAGTACTCGGTGGCGAACTCGTCGCGGGCGTCGGCCACGTAGGCCTCGACGGCGCCGCAGTCCAGCGCACGCTGACGGATGACCTCGAGGTCCTCACCGCCCTGGCCGACGTCGACCGCCACGGCGATCACCTCGGCGCCGGTGGCCTCGGCGATCCAGCCAATGCCCACGGAGGTGTCCAGGCCGCCGGAGTAGGCGAGGACGACGCGCTCAGTCATGGAATGTCTCTTCTCATCGCAGGGAATCTGTTCAGGTGTGCAGCCGGCGCGGGGGCGCCGGGAAGTCGTGGGACGGGGTCAGCCGTCCGAGGCCAGGCTCAGGAAGCGCGCGGCGAGGGCGGCCCCGTCGGCGCCGTTCTCGGTCTCGCGGGCGATCACGAGGACCGTGTCGTCGCCCGCGATCGTGCCCAGGACCGCGGGCAGGATCGAGTGGTCGATCGCCGAGGCGAGGAACTGCGCGGCCCCCGGCGGCGTGCGCAGCACCACCACGTTGCCGGAGGCCTCGGCGGTGACGAGCAGCTCGGCGCAGAGCCGGGCCAGCCGCGCCGCGAGGGCCTCGGAGTCGGCGAGCAGTGGCGTGCGGTCGCCGCCCTCGGCGGGCACCGCGTACGCCAGGGCGCCCGTGGCCGTGCGGATCTTCACGGCGCGCAGCTCGACGAGGTCGCGCGAGAGGGTCGCCTGGGTGACCGAGACGCCCTCCTCCGCCAACGCGTCGGCGAGCTCGGCCTGCGAGTGCACCGACCGGCGGGCCAGCAGCGCCGTGATGAGCGCATGCCTGGCCGCCTTCGTCTGGGGCACCGTCGAGCGCGTCTCGGCCGCGGGTCCGGTGGTGTCCGTGCTCATGATCGCTCCAACAGCCAGGTCAGCAGCGCCTTCTGCGCGTGCAACCGATTCTCGGCCTCGTCCCAGACGGCCGACTGCGGGCCGTCGATGACCTCGGCGGTGATCTCCTTGCCGCGGTACGCCGGCAGGCAGTGCAGCACCAGCGCGTCGGGGGCCGCCAGCGCGAGCGCGTCGGTGTTCACCTGGAACGGCGCGAACGGCTCCGAGCGGGCCTCCGCCGACGCCTCATGCCCCATCGACACCCAGGTGTCGGTGGCCAGCACATCCGCCTGGGCCACTGCCTCGTCCCGGTCGGCGGTGACGAGCGCCGACCCGCCCGTCGCCTCCCCGATCTCCCGGGCCTTGGCGAGCACGGCCGGGTCCGGCTGGTAGCCGGCGGGCGTGCCGATGCGCACGTGCAACCCCGCCGTGACACCGCCCAGCAGGTACGAGTTGGCCATGTTGTTGGCGCCGTCGCCCAGGTAGGCCAGCGTCATTCCGGGCAGCGCGTCCACGCCGCCGCGGAGCTGCGCGACGGTGGTGAGGTCGGCGAGCACCTGGCACGGGTGGAACTCGTCCGTCAGCGCGTTGACGACCGGGACCGCCGACGCCGACGCCATCTGCTCGAGCCGCTCCTGGGCGAACGTGCGCCACACGATCGCGGCGCACTGGCGGTCCAGCACGCGGGCGGTGTCCTCCACGCGCTCACCGCGACCGAGCTGGGAGCTGGCGCCGTCGATGAGCATCGGGTAGCCACCGAGCTCGGCGACGCCCACGGCGAACGACACCCGGGTGCGGGTGGACGGCTTGTCGAAGAGGAGGGCGACGGCGCGCGGCCCCGTCAGCGGGGTGCGGAAGAACCGGTCGTCGCGGAACGCGAGCCCGAGCTCGAGCACCTCATGCTGCTCGCGCGGGTCGAGGTCGTCGTCGCGCAGGAAGTGGCGCGCCATGTCAGGCCTCCGGGGCGAGGTCGTGGGGCAGCCCGGCGAGGAAGGCCGTGAACTGGCCCGCCTGCTCGGCTGTGAGGATCAACGGCGGCGCGAGGCGCAGCGTCGTGGGGGTGCACGGGTTGACGATGAGGCCGGCCTCGAGCGCCCGGGCGGCGACCTGCGCGGCCACCGGGGCCGTCAGCTCGACGGCGATCAGCAGGCCCTCGCCGCGCACCCCGGCCACCAGCGGGTGGCCGAGCGCGGAGATGTCCGCGCGCCACGTCTCGCCCAGCTCGCGGGTGTGCGCGAGCAGCCCGTCACGCTCGATCACTCCGATCGTCGTGAGCCCGGCCGCGGCGGCGACGGGGTTGCCGCCGAACGTGGTGCCGTGCTGGCCCCGCCCGAGCAGCGTCGCGGCGTGCTCGCCGTAGGCGATGATCGCGCCCATCGGGAACCCGCCGCCGAGCCCCTTCGCGAGGGTCACGACGTCCGGCCGGATCCCTCCGCCCAGGTGCGGGTGCTGGTGCGCCAGCCACGCGCCAGTGCGGCCCATGCCGGTCTGCACCTCGTCGAGGGCCAGCAGCGCGCCGGCCTCGGCGGTGAGCTTGCGGGCCAACGCCAGGTAGCCGGGCGGCAGCGGGCGCACGCCCGCCTCCCCCTGGATCGGCTCGAGCACCAGCGCCGCAATGTCCGCGCCGCCGTCGGCGAACGCCGCCTCCAACGCGTCGGTGTCGCCGAACGGGAGGAACTCGACCCCGGACGGCAGCGGCTCGAAGGGCTCGCGGTAGGCGGCCTTGTGGGTCAGCGCGAGGGCGCCCATGGTCCGGCCGTGGAACGACCCCTCGAGGGCGAGCACGCGCGGGCGGCCCGTGCGGCGCGCCATCTTCATCAGGGCCTCGTTCGCCTCCGTGCCGGAGTTCGCGAAGAACACCCGCGACCCCTCGGGCGCCTCGGCGAGGGCGAGCAGCCGCTCGGCGAGCGCCACCTGCGTGGGCGTCGCGAAGAAGTTCGACACGTGGCCGAGCGTCCCGAGCTGCGCGGAGATCGCCGCCGTGAGCGTGGGATGCGCGTGGCCGAGGGCGTTGACCGCGATGCCCGCGAGCAGGTCGAGGTACCGGTTGCCGTCGGCGTCCCAGACGTACGCGCCCTCGCCCCGCACGAGCACCCGCTGCGGGGCGCCGAACGTGTCCATCAGCGCGGCCGAGTAGCGCTGCGCCCAGTGCGCGCCCGAGTCGGGCGTCACCAGCGCGGCTGCGGCGGCGTCCTGCGGGTGGAGCTCGGCGCTCATGGCGTTCCTCCGATGTGTGACACGTCGACGCCGACCACCGGGACCTGGCCGGTGAACGGGGACGGGACGGGCTCGTCGTCGGGCAGCACCATCGTGCCGATGCCCTCGGTGGTGAAGACCTCGACGAGGATCGAGTGCGGCTCGCGGCCATCGATGACGTGCGCCCGGCCGACCCCGCCCTCGACGGCGCGCCAGCAGGCCTCCATCTTGGGGCGCATCCCCGCGTCGAGGCTGGGCAGCAGGTCGGCGAGCTCGCTGGCCCGGATGCGGCGCACCAGCGACGTGCGGTCCGGCCAGCTGGTGTACAGCCCCTCCACGTCCGTCAACACGATGAGCTTGCGCGCGCCGAGGGCGACCGCGAGCGCCGCGGCGGCCGTGTCGGCGTTGACGTTGAGCACATGCGTGGGGTCGTCGATGTCGGGCGCGACAGTGGAGACGACGGGGATCCGCCCGGCGTCCAGCAGGTCCAGCACGGCCGACGGGTTGACCTGGACGACATCGCCGACCAGGCCCACGTCGACGAGCTGGCCGTCCACCACGGCGTGCCGGCGGCGGGCCTGGAGCAGGCCGCCATCCTCACCGGAGAGGCCGACGGCGTGCGGGCCGTGGGCGTTGAGCAGCCCGACGAGCTCACGTGACACCTGGCCCGTGAGCACCATGCGGACGACGTCCATCGCCTCGGGCGTCGTGACGCGCAGGCCGCCGCGGAACTCGCTCTCGATGCCGAGGCGGTCGAGCATCGTGTTGATCTGCGGGCCGCCGCCGTGCACCACCACCGGGCGCAGGCCCACCTGGTGCAGGAAGACCATGTCCTCGGCGAAGGCCCGCTTGAGCTTCTCGTCGATCATGGCGTTGCCGCCGTACTTGACGACGACGAGCGCGCCGTTGAAGCGCTGCAGCCAGGGCAGCGCCTCGATCAGGACCTCCGCCTTCTGGTCGGCGCGCAGGTCGGTGCGGGTGTTGAACACGAAATCCTCGTCACTCTGGTCGCTCATGTGGAGTACGCGCTGTTCTCGTGCACGTAGTCGTGGGTCAGGTCGTTGGTCCAGACCGTGGCGCTGGCGTCCCCGGCGTGCAGGTCGACCAGCACCTGCACCTCACGGGCCGACGCCAAGTCGACGAGGCTGCGGTCCTCCCCCACGCCACCGGCACGGCAGACCTGGACGCCGTTGATGCTGACGTCCAGCAGGTCCGCGTCGAAGGGCGCGACGTCGACGGGCACGGTGCCGGCGGCGGCGAGCACCCGGCCCCAGTTGGGGTCGTTGCCGAAGACGGCCGCCTTGAACAGGTTGGACCGGGTGACCGCGCGGGCCACCGCGACGGCGGCGTCCTCGGTGGTCGCGTTGACGACTGTGACGGCGATGTCGTGGCTGGCGCCCTCGGCGTCGGCGACCAGCGCGCGGGCCAGCCCGGCGCAGGCCTGGGCAAGCGCGTCGAGGAACGCGGCGGGCTCCGGGGTGACGCCTGAGGCGCCCGAGGCGAGCAGCAGCACCGTGTCGTTGGTGGACATGCAGCCGTCGGAGTCGACGCGGTCGAAGGTGGTGCGGGTGGCCGCCCGCAGCGCGGCGTCCGCCTCCGCGGCCGTGAGCGCGGCGTCGGTGGTGAGGACGACGAGCATCGTCGCGAGCCCAGGCGCCAGCATGCCCGCGCCCTTGGCGATACCGCCCACAGACCAGCCGTCGCCTGCGATGTGCACGGTCTTGGCGACGGTGTCCGTCGTCATGATCGCGGTGGCCGCGGCGTCGCCGCCGTCCGGGCTGAGCGCCTCGACGGCCGCGTCCACTCCGGGCAGCAGCAGGCCCATCGGCAGCCGCTCGCCGATCAGGCCGGTGGAGCACACCAGGACGTCGCCGGGCGACGTGTCCAGCGCCTGCGCGACGTGCTCGGCGGTGCGGTGCGTGTCGGCGAAGCCCTCGGGGCCCGTGCAGGCGTTGGCGCCGCCGGAGTTCAGCACGACGGCGTGGGCGACGCCGTCGGCGACGGCCTGCCGCGACCACACCACCGGCGCGGCCACCACGCGGTTCGTGGTGAAGACGCCAGCGGCGACGTGCAGCGGGCCGTCGTTGACGACGAGCGCGAGGTCGGGGCGCCCGGAGGCCTTCAGCCCCGCGGTGACGCCGGCGGCCCGGAAGCCCTGGGGGGAAGTGACGGTCACGGTGCGACTCCGTTCAGCGCGAGGCCTGTGGTCTCGGGAAGCCCGAGCGCGATGTTGAGGGACTGCACGGCGCCGCCGGCGGTCCCCTTGACCAGGTTGTCGATGGCCGTGACGGTCACGACGCGGCCGGCCCGCTCGTCCACGGCGACCTGGACCAGCGCGGTGTTGGCGCCCAGGGTGGCCGCCGTGCTGGGCCACTGCCCCTCGGGCAGCAGGTGCACGAAGGGCTCGTCGGCGTAGGCGGCCTCCCAGGCCTGGCGCACGGCGGCCGGATCGGTCCCCGGCACGAGACGGGCTGTGGCGGTGGCAAGGATGCCCCGCGACATCGGCACCAGGGTCGGGGTGAAGGAGATCGTCACGTCGGGGGCGCCCGCGACGGTGAGGTTCTGCCGGATCTCGGGGATGTGCCGGTGGCTGCCGCCCACGGCGTACGGCTGCGCGCTGCCGAGGGCCTCGCTGGCGAGCAGGTGCGTCTTGAGGCTCTTACCGGCGCCGGAGTACCCGTTGGCGAGCACGGCCACCAGGTCGGTGGGCTCGATCAGCCCCGCGGCGACGCCGGGCTGCAGGCCGAGGGTCACGGCCGTGACGTTGCAGCCGGGCACGGCGATGCGCCGCGCGGTGGCGAGCTCGGCGCGCTGCTGGGCGGCGGTCTGCTCGCCCGAGTGCAGCAGCTCGGGCAGGCCGTAGGGCCAGGTGCCGGCGTGCGCGCTGCCGTAGTAGTCCTGCCATGCGGTCGCGTCCGTCAGCCGGTGGTCGGCGCCGAGGTCGAGCACGATCGCCTGGTCGCCACGCTCCGCGAGCGCGGCGGCGACCTCGCCGCTGGCGCCGTGCGGCAGCGCGAGGACGACGACGTCGTGGCCGGTGAGCTCGTCCACGGAGGTGGGCGCGAGCACGCGGTCGGCCAGGCTGCGCAGGTGCGGCTGGTGCGTGCCCAGCTGTGTGCCCGCGTTGCTGTGGGCGGTCAGCGCGCCGATCTTCGCGTCGGGGTGGCCGAGCAGCACGCGCAGGATCTCGCCACCGGCGTAGCCGCTGGCGCCGGCGACGGCAACCGTGAAAGTCATGTGCATGAACATACACCCGAGTGCAGTTTGATGCGTTGCCCATTCCGCCATCTGGAGCGTCGCCGTGTCGCCCTAGGCCACTATCGCACCGCGCCCTGACCAGGGCCTGCGCCCAACGACCCGTGTCCCCCACCGGAATGATCCCGTGGTGGAGCGCGTTGCCGAGTGCATGCGCGCCATCGAAGCACTCGCCCCCGGAGGCCCCGACGTGCTCCGCCTGGTCGAGGTCCCCGACCCGGAGCCCGGCCCGGGCGACGTGCTGGTCCGGGTGGCCGCCGCCGGCGTGAACTTCATCGACACCTACCGGCGGTCCGGGCTCTACCCCATGCCCTTCCCCCACGTCGTCGGGTCGGAGGGCTCCGGGGTGGTGGTCGCCGTCGGCCCCGACGTCACCGACGTGGCGGTGGGCGACCGCGTGGCGTGGTCGTCGGCGCCCGGCTCCTACGCCGAGCTCGTCGTGGTCGCCGCCCAGGACACCCTGCCCGTCCCGGACGACGTCGACGACGCGACCGCCGCCGCCCTCCCCCTGCAAGGGATGACCGCCCACTACCTCGTGACCTCGACGTTCCCCGTCACCCCGGGCCAGGACGTCCTCGTGCACGCCGGGGCCGGCGGCGTCGGGCTGCTGCTCACCCAGCTCGCCGTCGCCCGCGGCGCCCGCGTCCTGACCACAGTGGGCACGCCCGAGAAGGAGGAGCTCTCCCGCGCGGCGGGCGCCAGCGACGTCATCCGGTACACCGAGCTGGCCGATCTCGCCACCGACCTGCCCGCCCGGGTGCGCGAGCTCACCGGCGGCGCCGGGGTGCACACAGTCTTCGACGGCGTCGGGCGCAGCACCTTCGAGGCCTCGCTCGCCTCGCTGCGGCCCCGTGGCGGCCTCGCGCTCTTCGGCGGCGCCTCCGGCCCGGTGCCGCCCGTCGACCCGCAACGGCTCAACTCCGGCGGCTCCCTCTACCTGACGCGCCCGACGCTCGCGCACTACACGGCCACCCGCGAGGAGCTCCTGTGGCGGGCGGGCGAGCTGTTCACCGCCGTCGCGGCAGGCGGGCTCGACGTGCGGGTCGGCGCTGCCTACCCTCTGGCGGAGGCCGCCGACGCGCATCGCGCGCTCGAGGGCCGCGCCACCACCGGAAAGGTCCTCCTGCTGCCATGACCGTCTCGCCCGCCCCGCAGCCCGGGCTCCCGGCGTCCGCCGCCCCCACCCTGCGGCCCGTCCTCCCCCGCGACATCCCGGCGCTCGCGGCGCTCAACGACGCCGCCGCGCCCGCCGTGAACGTCCTCGGCGTCGACGGCCTGGCAGCGCTCCTGCCCCGGTGCGACCTCGCGCTCGTGGCCGACGACGGCTCCGGGACACCGCAAGGCCTCGTCCTCGCGCTCACCCCCGGCGCCGACTACAGCAGCGAGAACTACCGCTGGTTCTCCGAGCACCGGCCGGGCACGCTGTACGTCGACCGGATCGTGGTGGCCCCCACCGCGCATGGCCGCGGCATCGGCCGATCGCTGCACGACGCCGTGGCCGAGCGCGCCCGGGCCCTCGGGCTCGACGAGGTGACCTGCGAGGTCAACCTCGACCCCCCGAACCCGCAGTCGCTCGCGTTCCACCGCCGGCTCGGCTTCGAGCAGATCGGCGAGCAGAGCACCAACGGCGGCGCCGTGCGCGTGGCGATGCTCGTGCGCGCCGTGGCCGCGCCGGACGCGCGATGATCCCGCTCGAGGGCGATGTGCCGCAGCCGCGCTGGCTGCGCGTCACGATGACCGTGCTGGTGGTGCTGCTCAGCGCGTCCCTGGCTGTCAGCTACGCCGCCGCCGGGCTCCGACGGCCGGCCTGCGCCGACGTCGACGGCCAGCAGGTCACCGCGCGCTGGTCGTGGTCGGACGCGCAGTGGGCGTGCCCGCTGCCCGAGGGCTCGGGCGTCCCCGCCTGACCTGTTGCCTGACATGACAGGACCCCGCGCCCACCTTGGGTGGGCGCGGGGTCCTGGACTGCCTGCGGAGCGGTCTAGCAGGTCAGGCCCGCAGCACCGCGCCGACCTGCCGCCCAGCCTCCGCCACGACCGCCTCGCGCACCGCGGCGGCCTCGTCAGCGGTCAGCGTCCGGTCGGCGGCGCGCAGCCGCAGCGAGAACGCCAACGACTTCTTCCCCTCGCCCACCTGGGCTCCGGTGTAGACGTCGAACAGGCGAAGCTCCTCGAGAACGTCGCCGGCGGCGCTCGCCGCCGCGCCCGTCCGCACCGCGGACTCGACGTCGGCCACCGGCACAGCGGCGTCGACCACCAACGCGATGTCCTCCTTCGCGACCGGGAACGTCGAGACCTCGCGCGCCTGCACCGGCTCGGCTCCCGCGGCATCGAGCAGCACGTCGAGGTCCACCTCGAACGCCGCCGCCCGCTCCGGCAGCCCGAGGGCCGCCACGACCTTGGGGTGCAGCTCCCCGGCATGCCCGACGAGCCGGCCGTCCGCCGTCTCCAGGCGCGCCGTGCGACCCGGGTGCCACGGCGCCTGCGAGCCGTCCGCGCGCACCGTCACCTGGGCGCCGACCGACTCCGCCACCAGCAGGGCGCCCGCGATGGCGTCCGTGTGGTCGGCACGCCGACCGGGACCCCACCAGCCCGATCGGCTCCGCTGGCCAGTGAGCACACCCGCGACCCGGCGCGGCTGCGCGGGCACGCCGGCCTCGAGGGCAGCGAGCTGCTCGTCGGACGGCCGGACGCCGCCCGGCAGGCTCGGGGGCACGGGCGCGCCGGGCTCCGGGAGGGTGACCAGCCCGATCTCGAACACGGCCAGGTCGGCGGTCCCACGGCCCACGTTGCGGCGCGCCGTCTCCAGCAGCGTCTCGAGGACGTTGGTGCGCAGCTCGGGCCGGGCGTCGGAGATCGGGTTGAGCAGCCGCAGCGCGTGGCGGCGCTCGTCATCCGCCGGCAGCGCGAGGGCGTCGTGCTGCTCGGCGCCCACGAACGGGTAGCTGAGCGTCTCGACGTAGCCCGCGGCGGCCAGCGACCGGGCCACCGCGCGGCGAGCGCGCTGCCCCGAGGTCAGGCCACGGCCGGCAGGCGCCGCCGGGAGCACCGACGGGATCGCGTCGTAGCCGCGCAGCCGCGCGACCTCCTCGACCAGGTCGACCGGCTGCGCGAGGTCCGGGCGCCAGGACGGCGGCAGCACCTCGACGACGGGCGCGCCCGTGGCGCCGACCACCGTGCAGCCGATCTCCTCGAGCGTCTCGCGCACCTGCTCGGGGGTGTAGTCGACGCCGACGATCCGCCCCGGGAGGTCGAGCGGCAGGCTGATCACCGGCGGGGCGGAGGTGTGGTCCACGTCGGTGATCGCGGCGTCCGCCGCGCCCCCGCCGTACTGCGACAGCAGCTCGACGACACGCGCGACAGCCACCCGCGGCAGCCGCGGGTCGACGCCGCGCTCGAAGCGCTTGGCGGCCTCGCTCGGCAGCTTGTGCCGCCGCGCCGAGCGGGCGACCGTGACGGGGTCGAAGTGCGCGGCCTCGATGAGCAGGTCGCTCGTGCCCGACGAGACCTCGCTGTCGGCGCCGCCCATGACACCCGCGATGCCGTGGATGCGTGACGCGCGACGCCCGTCCGGGCTGTCGGTGATGAGCAGGTCCTCGGCGTCCAGCACCCGCTCGGCGCCGTCGAGGGTGCGCATGCGCTCCCCCGCCCGCGCGCGGCGCACCACGATCGGCTCGGCGACCTGCGCCAAGTCGTAGGCGTGCAGTGGCTGCCCCAAGTCGAGCATCACGTAGTTCGTGACGTCCACGGCCAGGGAGATCGGGCGCATCCCCGCCTGCGTCAGCCGGCGCTGCATCCACGCCGGAGACGGCGCGGACGCGTCCACGCCGCGCACCACCTGCGCGACGAACCGGTCCGCGCCGGGCACGCCGTGGATCGGCGCGTCGTCGTCGATCTCGACGCCGAAGCCCGTCCCGGCGTCGCCACCCGACACCTCGACGTCCAGCGCCGTGGGCAGCCCGGGGTCGGTGAACGCCGCCCCCGTCGAGTGCGAGTACTCGCGCGCGACCCCGCGCATCGAGAAGCAGTAGCCGCGGTCCGGCGTCACGTTGATCTCGAGGACCTCCTCGCCGAGGCCGAGCAGCTCGCGCGCGTCGGCCCCCGGCTCCGCGTCGATCCCGATCCGGGACAGCACGATGATGCCGTCGTGGTCCTCGCCGAGGCCCAGCTCGCGTGCCGAGCAGATCATGCCGTCGGACACGTGGCCGTACGTCTTGCGCGACGCGATCGGGAACGGCCCGGGCAGCACGGCGCCCGGCAGCGCGACGACCACGCGGTCGCCCACGTCGAAGTTGTGCGCCCCGCACACGATGCCGCGCGGCGAGCCGTCGGCCTCGTTGTGCGCGCCCACGTCGACGCGGCACCAGTTGATGGTCTTGCCGTTCTTCTGCGGCTCGGGGGTGCGCTCCACCACCTCGCCGACCACCAGGGGGCCGGTCACGGCGGCGGGGAGGATGGCCTCCTCCTCGAGCCCGACCCGGACCAGGTCGGCGGCGAGCTGCTCGGCGGTCAGGCCGGCGGGAATGTCGACGTGCTCCGCGAGCCACGTCAGAGGGATGCGGGGCATCAGATCTCCATCCCGAACTGCTCGGAGAAGCGCACGTCGCCCTCCACCATGTCGTGCATGTCAGCGATGCCGTGACGCAGCATCAGCGTGCGCTCGATCCCCATGCCGAACGCGAAGCCCGTGTAGACCTCCGGGTCGATGCCCGCCGCGCGCAGCACGTTCGGGTTGACCATCCCGCAGCCGCCCCACTCGATCCAGCCGGCGCCGCCCTTCTTCTGCGGGAACCACAGGTCCATCTCCGCGCTGGGCTCGGTGAAGGGGAAGAACGAGGGCCGCAGGCGCGTCGTGGCGTCCGGGCCGAAGATCGACCGCGCGAAGTGGTCGAGCGTGCCCTTGAGGTGGGCCATCGTCAGGCCCTTGTCGACGGCCAGGCCCTCGACCTGGTGGAAGACGGGGGTGTGCGTCGCGTCGAGCTCGTCGGTGCGGAATACCTTCCCCGGGCACGCGATGTACACCGGCAGCTCACGGGCCAGCAGCGTGCGGGCCTGCACCGGCGAGGTGTGCGTGCGCAGCACCAGGTGCGAGTCGACCCCCGGCTCCCCGGAGTCCACGAAGAACGTGTCCTGCATCTGCCGCGCGGGGTGGTCGACGCCGAAGTTCAGGGCGTCGAAGTTGAACCACTCGGCCTCGACCTCGGGGCCGTCGGCGATCTCCCAGCCCATCGAGACGAAGATGTCCGCGATCCGCTCCTGGAGCGTCTCCAGCGGGTGGCGGGCGCCGCGCGCCTGGCGGTCGACCGGGAGCGTCACATCGACGGACTCCTCGACCAGCACGCGCTCGTCGCGCTCGGCCTCGAGCTGCTCCTGGCGCGCGGCCAGGGCCTTCGCGAGCCGGCCGCGCGCGGCGCCGACGAGCTTGCCGGCGGCAGCCTTGTCGGCCGGGGCGAGCTGGCCGATCTCCCGGTTCGCCAGGGCGAGCGGGCTGCGCTCCCCGACGTGCTCGAGGCGGGCGGCCTTGAGCTCGTCAAGGTCGGACGCGCGCTCCAGGGCGCTGAGCGCGTCAGCGAGGGCGGCCTCGACGCCCGGGGCGTCGAGTGGGGACAGGGGCGAGGCAGAGAGGGACATCCGGGCCTTCCAGGCGGGAACGGACCGGTCGGCGCACCCGCGCACGACCAGCAGGAGAGTCTAGTGGTGCCCGCCCTGCGGACCTGCTCGCGACACCGGGCCTCACCCGGCGGCGATCATGTGCGCAGCGTCAGCCGCGCGGCCCGAGGACGGGCCACAGAAATCGACGACCACACCCGGTCGTCGCCGTGGGAGCGCACATGCCCTCATGCTGCCACACGCCGACATCACAGCGCCTGGTCGTCCGCCCTCACGCCGAGCGGGAAGCGCTCGACGGGCGTGTACAGCGGGCCGCCACTGCGACCCTCGCCCGGCTGCGACCGCAGCAGCACAACCTCGTCGACCTCCCATGCGGGCCCGTCGTACAACGCCAGCGCGTGCACCAACGCGGTCTCCGGGGATGCCTCGCCAGTCGCGCGCCCGCGGCCCCGACCTCGGTCGCGCGCTGCCGCCGCCGGCCCGATCCGCCCCACCGTCAGGTGCGGGCGCGAGCGCACCCTCTCATCGGGACGGGCGCCCACCGACTCGCCCGCAGAGCCGGCGGCGGCGATCACCGCGTGCATGCCGTCGACGTCGCCGGACACGCCGATCCACAGCGTCCGGTGCGCGAACACGCCCGCGCCGCGCAGCCTCAACTCGAACCGCGGCACGCTGGCGGCGCCGACGCGCAGCTCGTCGACGAGCTCGTCCACCAGGCCGTCCGAGACCTCGCCGTAGAACGCGGCGGTCAAGTGGCGGTTCTCGGGGGCGGTCCAGCGCACCCCCGAGCCGGAGTGGCCGACCGCCGCACCGCCGTGAACGGCGCGCAGGGCCAACTCCAGGTGCTCAAGAGCTCGCTCGGGTGGGCGGACGGCGGCGAACAGGCGCATCGGACCACCTTGGCGCCCTCGGACTGCCCAGCCCAGCCCCTCACCCCCATGGATGAACGCGCAGGGCTCAGCGCTGCGCGCGAGAACTCGCGTACAGGCAGACCGTCGCCGCGGTCGCGAGGTTCAACGACTCGGCGCGTCCCCGGATCGGCACCCTGACTGCGGCGTCAGCAAGCGCGCGGTCGTCCGGGCGCAACCCCCATGCCTCATTGCCGAACAGCCACGCCGTCGGCGCGCGAAGGTCGGGCGTCCCCGCCGCGGGCCCATCGCCCGTCGCCAGATCCTGCAGGTCGTCCAGGTCGTGCTCGCCGCCGCCGTCTGCCGCCAGCACAGCCAGGCCGGCGCCACGCAGGGCCGCGAGTGCCGGGGCCAGCTCCACGCCCGCCACCACTGGCAGGTGGAACAGCGAGCCCGCAGTCGACCGCACCACCTTGGGGTTGAGCGGGTCGACGCTCTCCCCCGCGAGCACCACAGCATGGGCGCCCGCCGCGTCCGCCGCACGGATCACGGTGCCCGCGTTCCCCGGATCACGCACGTTCGCCAGCACGGCCACCAGCCGGGGTCCGGAGGCCAGCACATCGTCGAGGGTCGCGAGCCGCCGCTCGAGCACCGCCACGACTCCCTGCGCGTCAGCGGACATCGCGTCCAGGACCTCGGGTGTGCCGAGTCGCACGGACAGGCCGGCGCCCTGCGCGTCGTCGACGATCTCGGCGTACCGCTCGGCCGCAGCCTCGGTCAGGTACACCTCCCGGA
Organism: Cellulomonas cellasea; assembly: GCF_030372105.1. GTDB lineage: Bacteria > Actinomycetota > Actinomycetes > Actinomycetales > Cellulomonadaceae > Cellulomonas_A > Cellulomonas_A cellasea_A. Next base: position 19,026 of record NZ_JAUDBQ010000026.1, read on the forward strand.
CCTGCCCGGCGGCGTATCGGACGGCCTCCCGCACCGACTGCGGCCCCTCGACGAGGTACCTGCCGGTGCGCTGACGCACGGAACGCCCGGCCAACGCCCGAACCGCCTTGACCCGCTCAGCGCGGGGGTTGGCAAGCTCAGGCATCAGCCGGGCGTCCGAAAGTGCAGCCGTCAGCGTGTCACGCAGCGGAGGGCGCGTTCACGTCGGCCGGCAGGGCGGCCTTGGCCGCCGCGACCAGCGTGTTGAACGCCGGGGCGTCGTTGACCGCGAGGTCGGCGAGCACGCGGCGGTCGACCTCGATGCCAGCGAGCTTCAGGCCCTGGATCAGGCGGTTGTACGTCAGGCCCTGCTCACGCGAGGCCGCGTTGATGCGCTGGATCCACAGCTTGCGGAAGTCGCCCTTGCGCGCCTTGCGGTCGCGGTAGGCGTAGACGAGGGAGTGGGTGACCTGCTCCTTCGCCTTGCGGTACAGGCGCGAGCGCTGGCCGCGGTAACCGCTGGCGCGCTCGAGGGTAGTGCGGCGCTTCTTCTGGGCGTTGACCGCCCGCTTCACGCGTGCCACGTGATGCTCCTTGCGTGTCGGGGCTCGCAGGTGACTCCAGGGCGCTCACGCGCCCACGGGATCACTTGCCGAGCAGCTTCTTGATCTTGGGGGCGTCAGCAGCTGAGACGACGACGTCGCCGGCAATGCGCCGGGTACGACGGCTCGACTTGTGCTCGAGCAGGTGACGGCCATTGGCCTGCTCACGCATGAGCTTGCCGCTGCCGGTGACCCGGAAACGCTTCTTGGCACCGGAGTGCGTCTTGTTCTTCGGCATGGCTGCCGCTCTCTCCTTGTCGTCGCATCGCGCGGGGTGGCGCGACTCGTTCGTGCGGGGTCCGAATGAGGCCCCCGTCCGTAGTCAGGTCAGGCTGTGGCGTCCGACTGCCCCGGGCGGGCAGACGGCGAGGGCTTCGCCGCCGGCTTGGCCGGGCCAGGCCGAGGCGCTGGACGAGGCGCAGCAGGCTTCGCTGCGCTCGGCGCGGGTCGAGCCGCCGGCCGCGGGGCCGGCGCGGGCGCCTTGGCCGGAGCCTCGGCGTCAACCTTGGCGGCGGCCGGCTTGGCCTCCGTCTTCGCGGCGGCCGGCTTGGCCAGCGCCGGAGCCTTCGCGGCGGCGGGCTTGGCCTCCGCCGGGGCGGGAGCCTCGGCAGGCGCCTGAACCTTGGCCGGAGCCTCAGCCTTGGCCGGAGCCTCAGCGGCCGGAGCCTCGACGACGGGCGCGGGCGCCTCAGCAACCGGAGCAGGCGTCTGTGCGGCAGGAGCCTCGGCGGGCTTCTCGGCGGCGGGACGCGCCGCCGGGGCGGAAGCCTGCGCGGGCTGCTCGTCGTGCGCCTTGGTCTGCGCGGCGCGACGCTGCTCGCTCTTCTGCTCGGCCTTCTTCTTGGTGGGGCCGAGCACCATGATCATGTTGCGGCCGTCCTGCTTCGGCGAGCTCTCGATGAAGCCGAGCTCGGCGACGTCGGCGGCGAGCCGCTGAAGCAGCCGGATGCCCATCTCGGGGCGCGACTGCTCGCGGCCGCGGAACATGATCATGACCTTGACCTTGTCCCCAGCCTTGAGGAACCGCTCGACGTGGCCCTTCTTGGTGCCGTAGTCGTGCGGGTCGATCTTCAGACGGAAACGGATCTCCTTGAGGATCGTGTTCGTCTGGTTGCGCCGGGCCTCACGGGCCTTCATGTCTGCTTCGTACTTGAACTTGCCGTAGTCCATGATCTTGCAGACCGGGGGGCGGGCGTCCGGGGCCACCTCGACGAGGTCGAGATCGGCATCCTGGGCCAGGCGCAGTGCGTCTTCCACGCGGACGATTCCGACCTGCTCGCCGTTAGGGCCGACCAGGCGGACCTCGGCAACGCGGATCCGATCGTTGATGCGGGGCTCGCTGATGTGGTGCTCCTCAGGGTTCGTCGTGGAGATCACCAGGAACGGGAAAGGCCCCCGAACCTGGGCACAGGTGGGGGCCTCGAAGTCCGGAGCCGAGTGCACGTGGCGCGACGAGCGCCCCGCACGACGACGAGCGAGCACGACCGCGAGGCCATGCTCTCCGGACCGGGACCTGGCCCCTGTCGTCGATCGTGGGATCGAACTGTCGAAACTCAGGTGGGAGGTGACTCCACTTGTGCACCTGGGCCCACCTTGCTCGCGAGAGCGATGGCGGACCCGGGTCAGTCAAGGAACGACTCTAACAGACGACCGGGAGGGCGCCGCAACGCCCGAGCGCGCTGGTGCAGCCCTGCACACCAGCCCCCAGGGGCGACAGCCCGCACCCCTGCCTGGAATCGATCAGTGATTGGAACTATTCCAATGAAGCCGCTACGGTGATGGCCATGACGACGACCAGCCCCGAGCAGCAGCTCCGCGACAGCGGCTTGCGGGTCACCGCGACCCGGCTCGCCGCGCTCGAGGCCCTGGCACAGCATCCGCACGCCGATGCGGACACTGTGCTGAACGTCGTCCGCACCGCGCTCGGCACCGTGTCGGTGCAGGCCGTCTACGACGTCCTGCACGCCCTCACGGCGGCCGGGCTGGTCCGCCAGATCGAGCCGGCGGGCCACCCGGCGCGGTACGAGCGGCGCATCGGCGACAACCACCACCACGTGGTGTGCAGGTCCTGTGGCGCGATCGACGACGTCGACTGCGCCGTCGGCCACGCCCCCTGCTTGATCCCGAGCTCGACCTCCGGCTTCACGGTCGAGAGCGCCGAGGTCACCTACTGGGGCCTGTGCCCCGACTGCCGAGGCGCCTGACCCGCCCCGACCCCACCTGTCCCCTGCCATCGGCAGGACGGAACCATCAGCCCGGCGCAGCCGGACAGCGAGAGGACACACATGTCGAACGTCCCCCCCACCACGACCAACGCGGGCGCGCCCGTCGCCTCCGACGCGCACTCGCAGACCGTCGGCGCCGATGGCCCGATCGTCCTGCACGACCACTACCTGGTCGAGAAGCTCGCGCAGTTCAACCGCGAGCGCGTCCCCGAGCGCGTCGTGCACGCCAAGGGCGGCGGCGCCTTCGGCACGTTCACCACGACGAACGACGTCAGCGCCTTCACCCGCGCCGCGGTGTTCCAGCAGGGCACGACGACCGAGACGCTGGCCCGTTTCTCGACCGTCGCCGGCGAGGCGGGATCGCCCGACACCTGGCGCGACCCGCGCGGCTTCGCGCTGAAGTTCTACACGACCGAGGGCAACTACGACCTGGTCGGCAACAACACCCCCGTCTTCTTCATCCGCGACGGCATCAAGTTCCCCGACTTCATCCACTCCCAGAAGCGCCTGCCGGGCACGCACCTGCGCGACAACGACATGCAGTGGGACTTCTGGACCCTGTCCCCCGAGACCGCGCACCAGGTGACGTGGCTCATGGGCGACCGCGGCATCCCGGCGTCGTGGCGCCACATGGACGGCTTCGGCTCGCACACCTACCAGTGGATCAACGCCGCGGGCGAGCGCTTCTGGGTCAAGTACCACTTCAAGACCAACCAGGGCATCAAGTGCTTCTCGAACGACCAGGCGTCGCAGCTCGCCGGGTCTGACGCGGATTTCCACATCCGCGACCTGTCCGAGTCCATCGAGCGCGGCGACTTCCCGTCGTGGACGCTCTCGGTCCAGGTCATGCCCTACGAGGACGCCAAGGACTACCGCTTCAACCCGTTCGACCTCACCAAGGTGTGGCCGCACGCGGACTACCCGCTGATCGAGGTCGGCACGCTCGAGCTCAACCGCAACCCCGAGAACTACTTCGCGCAGATCGAGCAGGCGACGTTCGCGCCGAGCAACTTCGTGCCCGGCATCGCGGCGAGCCCCGACAAGATGCTGCTCGCGCGGATCTTCTCCTACGCCGACGCGCACCGGTACCGCGTGGGCACCAACCACGCGCAGCTGCCGGTCAACGCGCCGCACGCCGCGCCGGTGCACTCGTACTCGCAGGACGGCGCCATGCGCTCGACCTTCAACTCGCCCAGCACCCCGGTGTACGCGCCGAACTCGGTCGGCGGCCCGGCGGCCCACGCCGACATCGCCGCGGAGTCCCGTGGCTGGGAGTCCGACGGTGACCTGGTGCGCACCGCCGCGACGCTGCACGCCGAGGACGACGACTTCGGCCAGGCCGGCACGCTCTACCGCGACGTCTTCGACGACGCTGCCCGCGCCCGCTTCCTCGAGACGATCACCGGCCACGTCGGCGGTGTGAAGAACGAGGCGATCCGCGAGCGCGCCATCCAGTACTGGACGAACGTGGACGCCAACCTGGGCGCCGCGCTGCGGGCCAGCCTGGCGGGCGTCGCGCCCATCGAGACCGGGACCCCGGCCACGTCGGCCCTCCCGATCGCCTGACGACGACTGCCTGACCCGAGGGCCCCGCACCACTCCGGTGCGGGGCCCTCGGCGTGCGGGCGCGCCCGGGGATGAGAGGATCTGGGCCATGCCCGAGCAGACCGACCACACGTCCGCCCCGGCGGCGCCGCAGGCCGACCAGCGCAGCGGCCGCCACGCCCACGACGACGCAGGCGCCGCGACGCGCGACATCGCCGACGTCGCGGCCGTAGAGGTCATCACGACCGCCGCCGTCCACCTCATGAGCGCGGCAGCCGTGAAGTGCGGGCTGGCCGAGGACCTCCCCGGATCGCCGGCAGCCGAGCACCTCGACCTCGACGAGGCCCGCAAGCTCATCACCGCGCTGGCCGCGCTCGTCACAGCGTCGGCGCCGGACCTGGGCAACCAGCACGCGCGCTCGCTCCGCGACGGGTTGCGCTCCCTGCAGCTCGCGTTCCGTGAGGCGTCGCCGTTCCCGGACGCGCCCGGCGAGGGCCCCGGCGAGAAGTTCACAGGGCCGGTCAGCTGACCTGCGCACACGCGCCCGTCGGCCCCGCCTGACGCTGAGCCGCGCCGCCAGCGGCCTTGCCCGGCGTGTCGCCGAGCCCGCCCCCTATCCTGTGCTCCGTGACGAACGACCTGGGGACGGCTTCCGACGACGCCTTCGGCGACGTCCAGCCCGTGGTGCCCCACGCCGACGGCACGGCTGACGCCCCCGAGGCAGTGGAGCCCACAGCCCAGGGGCCGGAGTCCGACAACTCCTCCCAGGAGCGCCTGGACAGGCTCGCCGCGCCGCTGGACCCGCGCACCGCCACGAGCTCGCTGGCCGAGCCCGAGCCTCTTGCGCTGCCGGCCGATCCCGCGGCGACGACGGGCTCTGCTCCGCAGTCCGAGCCGGCCCCCGTGACCGGTCCTCTCCTGGCGACCGATCCGGTCCTGGCAACCCATCCCGCGCCCACGCCGCGAGCTGCCGCGGCCACGAGCGTCACCGCGCCGGTCCTGCCCCCTCCGCCCCCTCCCTCGCTGTTCATGCCCTCGGAGCCCGCCGACGGCGGAGCCATCGCGGGCGCCGCGCTGCCCGCCTCGTTGCCGTTGGCGGACGCCCCACGGCATCAGCGCAGGCCGTGGGCGATGGTGCTCGTCACCCTGCTGCTCGCCGTGCTGATCGGGCTCAGCACCTACCTGCTGGTGGCCGCCCGGGCACTGGAGCAGCGCAACGGCGAGTGGGAGCGGGTCGCGCGGTCCACCGGCCAGGACCTCGCCCAGGCGCGCGACGACCTCGCAGGCGCCCTCGCCGAGCTCGACGGCACCCGGGCTCAGCTGACCGCGGCGCAGAACCGCATCACCGAGCTCGCTGACGAGAAGGCCCAGCTCGGCGACGACCGCGAGGTGCAACAGCGCGTCGTGGACTACCAGGAGAAGGTGTCCGAGGCCGCGCGCAAGGTGACCACCGCCCTCACCTCCTGCGTCGACGGACAGAACAAGCTGATCGAGTACCTGCAGGACCCGGCGCTGTACGACGCGGCAGACCTGGCCCGGTTCCGCACGGACGTCACGCGGGTATGCGGCGCCGCCACCGACGCCAACGCGTCCTTGCAGGAGGTGCTCGGCCGATGAGCCCGCGCCAACCCGTCACCGGGCTGCCCGCCATCGCCGCGCTGTCCGTGCTGCTCATCGCGGGGTGCGGCGCGCTGCCGGCCATTCCCGGCCCACTGCCGACCGACCTGGTGCCCTCCCACGCGCCGATCAGCGAGCCCACCCAGACCGGCAACCTCTCGGTCGACGGGTTCGACGCCGCCCAGCAGATGGCGGTGCGCATCCGCAACGTCGGCTGCTCGTCGCTGTCCACCGGCTCGGGCTTCGCGCTCGACGAGTCGACGCTGATCACCAACCGGCATGTCGTCGCCGACTCGGCCGACCTGCAGGTCAGCACCTACGACGGCCGGGACATCGCGGTGACGGCCTCGAGCATCGCGGGCCTCGCGGACCTCGCCGTCGTGCGCACCGCCGAGCCGTTGCCGGCGGCGCCGGTGCTCGCGGAGGACGACCCGACGACGGGTGACGAGGTGACGGTGGTCGGGTACCCGCTGGGCGGCCAGCTCACCGTCACCAGCGGGCACGTCATCGGCACCACCACCGACCCGCTCAACGAGAACCTCGGCGAGGTGCTCATCACCGACGCCGCGGTGGAGCCGGGCAGCTCCGGCTCCGCGGCGCTCGACTCGGAGGGCCGCGTCATCGGCGTCGTCTACGCGAAGAACTCGACGGGCATGAGCTTCGTGGTGCCGGTGAGCACCTTGCGCGCGATGCTTGCTGACGACACCTCGTTCGTGGACTCCGAGTCCTGCACGTCGTCCTGACTGCCCAGAGCCACGACCCTCGCGAAGAAGCAGGAGACACCATGCCGCAGGATCACGAGTTCGACCCGTCGGGTGTGACCCAGGCGGTGAGCGACACCCTCAACGTCGACCGGGTGTTCGGCGAGCCGTATGAGCACGCCGGCACGACGGTGATCCCGGTGGCCCGGCTGCTCGGCGGCACCGGGTCGGGATTCGGCACCGGCCAGCTCGACACCAAGAACGCGGAGCGCGGCGAGGCCGGCGGCCAGGGCGGTGGCGGCGGGTACGCCGCACGGGTCAAGCCGCTCGGCGTGTACGTGATCAACGACTCCGGGGTGCACTGGCGGCCCGCCCTCGACCTGAACCGCGTGATCCTCGGCGGTCAGGCGGTGGCGGTGGTCGCCATCTCGGTGCTCGGGGCCGCCTGGGCGCTGGGCCGTCTCCGCCGGCGCTGAGGGCCCGGCTCGGCGCCGAGCTCAGGAGGCCGCGCGCAAGCGGAGCTCGAGTGAGTCCACTCGTGTGGCGATGACCTCGTCAGCGGCGAGCGCGGCGTTGACCTGCGCCAAGACCGCGTCAAGGCGAGCACGGTCCAGCCCCGCGACGAGGGACAGCACCACGGCGACCTCGGCGCGGCGGCCCGGCTCCGCGTCAGCGCCGCGCACCTCGATGATGCCCGCGACCGCGCCGCGCACCGCGTCACGCACCGGGGCGTCCACGTCGAGGCCGTTGGCCGTCGCGAGCACCGCGGGACGCCACGGCTCCTGCTTCGCGAGCGCCCACACGGCCGGCCGCGGCACCAGCACGGTGACGGGGCCGCCCGGGTCCAGCACCAGCAGCTCCCAGCCCTCGCTCACCGCCGACAGCGCGGCCCGCGCGATCTCCGAGGGGACGGGCCGGGCGTCGGCGCGCCAGGCGGCCATGCTCGCAACGGAGGAGAACACCGGGAGCGCGGTGCGCCCGTCGGGGGCACGCAGCGCGACGATCCCGGTCGACGCCTCCTTGTCGACGGTGTGCTGACGCCCGTCGTGCTCGACGACGCCCGCCGCGTCGAGCTCGGCGAGCACCGGCACGAGCACCCGCGTCCCCGCGAGCGCCTCGACCACGTGGCCGACCGGCGCGGCCCCGCGGCCGTGGGCGTCGAGCGCTGCCGCGAGCGTCGCGTCGCAGGAGCCGTCGTCGTCCGCGAACGGCGACGACGGCGGCAGCTCCCGACCGCCCACGGTCACGGCCGTCCGGCGATGTCCAGGGCCTCGGGGAGGGTGAAGGCGCCCGCGTACAGCGCCTTGCCCACGATGGCTCCCTCGACCCCGAGCGGCACCAGCGCCTTCAGCGCGGCGATGTCCGCGAGGCTCGACACCCCGCCCGATGCCACGACCGGGGCGGACGTCCGCTCGCAGACCTCGCGCAGCAGCTCGAGGTTCGGGCCGCGCAGCGTGCCGTCCTTGGTGACGTCCGTGAGGACGTAGCGGGCGCAGCCGGCGTCGTCGAGGCGTGCGAGGACGTCCCACAGGTCCCCACCCTCCTGCGTCCACCCGCGCGCGGCCAGCGTGGTGCCGCGCACGTCGAGCCCCACCGCGATGGCCGCGCCGTGGCTCCCGATGACCTTGGCGGTCCACTCCGGGTCCTCCAGGGCGGCGGTGCCCAGGTTCACGCGAGTGGCGCCCATCGCGAGGGCGCGCTCCAGCGACTCGTCGTCCCGGATGCCGCCCGACAGCTCGACCTTGACGCCCTTGCCCGCGAGGTCCGCCGTCACCTCGGCGAGCAGCGGCGCGTTCGAGCCGCGCCCGAATGCCGCGTCCAGGTCCACCAGGTGGATCCACTCCGCGCCGCCGGCGTGCCAGTCGAGCGCGGCGGCGAGCGGGTCCCCGTAGCCCGTCTCAGAGCCGGCGGCGCCCTGGACCAGGCGCACAGCCTGGCCATCGGCGACGTCGACGGCGGGCAGCAGCTCCAGGCGATCAGTCATGGTGTCCTCTCTCGGCGGCGCGTGGTGCGCCGGTGCGTGGCATCGGCCCACCGGGCCGGTCATGGTCTAGATGGTGGCGCGCCGTCAGCGCAGCGAGGCGACCCAGTTGCGCAGCAACTCGGCTCCGGCGTCCCCGGACTTCTCGGGGTGGAACTGCGTCGCCGCCAAGGGGCCGTTCTCCACTGCGGCGACGAAGCGCCCGCCGTGCTCGGCCCAGGTCACCAACGGCGCGGCGAACCGCTGCGCGTCGACGGACTCCTCGAGGGGGAAGGACCGTGCGGCGTAGGAGTGCACGAAGTAGAAGCGCTCCTGCTCGATCCCGGAGAACAGCGTCGAGCCGACGGGCACGTCGACAGTCGACCAGCCCATGTGCGGGACCACCTCGGCCTCGAGGCGGTCCACGACGCCGGGCCACTCGCCGAGCCCGTCAGCCCGCACGCCGTGCTCGTCCCCCGAGGCGAACATGACCTGCATGCCGACGCAGATGCCGAGCACCGGGCGCCCGCCCGCGAGCCGGCGGTCGACGATCTGGTCGCCGCGCACACCGCGCAGGCCGGCCATGCACGCGGCGAAGGCGCCCACGCCGGGGACGATGAGGCCGTCGGCCTCGGTTGCGGCATGGGCGTCGGCGGTGAGCTCGACCTGGGCGCCGACACGCTCCAGCGCACGCACGGCGGACCGCACGTTGCCGAAGCCGTAGTCGAGGACGACGACACGAGACTGGCTGGGCACGGGCCCAGGCTACCCGGCGCCGCCGCGAGGGCGGATCGGCGTCCAGGGCCGCGCGCACAGGCTGCCGCGGCCCTGGGAACACGGGCCCACACAGCCCGAGTCAGCGGCGGCGCGTGTCCTTCGCCGCCGCGGCGAGCAGGCGCATCGCCTTCCAGCGCGAGATCCCCACGCTGGTCACAGCGTTCTCGGCGTCCGCGATCGTCAGCGTGCCGAGCAGCAGCTGCTCGAGCTCCGGCGGAGCGTCCGAGAGCACCAGGCCCGGAGGCAGCTCATCGCCCTGCACGCCGTTGACCCAGTGGGTCGCGCTGATCCGGCCCGCGCGACGCACCAGCAGCACCACCGGGGCGGCCTTGAGCATCGCCGAGAGCGCGCCGGCGCCAGCCGGGCCAGCGGACGGGTCGCGCAGCACCGCGACGGCGCCCACGGGTGTGAAGATCGCGTCGGCCTCGACCTTGGCGAGCGCGCACGCGGCGGCGAGCGCCTCGGCGCCGGCCACCTGGGTGACGACGAGGGCCACCTGCGGCTGCTCCTCCTGCGCGGCGGCCGCGGCGGAGGCGGAGGCGTCCGAGACGGGCGCGTCAGCACCGGGAGCGTCGCCCAGGCCGGCCAGCGACGACAGGTCGTCCGGCACCGAGAATCCCTCGGGCAGGTCGTCGTCGCCGCCGGGGCGCGGGGTGTCCACGCTCACAGCGCGCCCTTCGTGCTCGGGATGCCCTCGACGCGCGGGTCGGGCTGCACGGCGAAGCGCAGCGCCCGGGCCAGCGCCTTGAACTGCGCCTCGACGATGTGGTGCGGGTCGCGCCCGGCCAGCACCCGCATGTGGATGCAGATCCCGGCGTGGTGCGCGATCGACTCCAGCACGTGGCGCGTGAGCGACCCCGTGAAGTGGCCGCCGATCAGGTGGTACTCCTGGCCAGCGGGCTCTCCGGAGTGCACCAGGTACGGCCGCCCGGACACGTCGACCACGGCCTGCGCGAGTGCCTCGTCCAGGGGCACCATCGCGTCGCCGAAGCGGGAGATGCCCTTCTTGTCGCCGAGCGCCACCCGCAGCGCCTCGCCCAGGGCGATCGCGACGTCCTCGACGGTGTGGTGGGCGTCGATGTGCGTGTCGCCTGTCGCCTTGACCGTGAGGTTGATCAGCGAGTGCTTGCCGAGCGCGGTGAGCATGTGGTCGTAGAACCCGACAGTGGTCGAGATGTCCGTCGTGCCCGTGCCGTCGAGGTCGAGCTCGACGAGCACGCTCGACTCGCTCGTGGTCCGCTCGATGCGCGCCGTGCGCGCAGCCGTCGTGGTCACAGTCCTGCCACCTCCACCAGGGCGTCCTTGAACGCCGTCATGTCCTCCGGCGTGCCGATCGACACGCGGAGCCACCCCTCGGGGCCCGTCTCGCGGATCAGCACTCCGCGGTCGAGCAGACCCTGCCAGATCGCGTGCCGGTCGTCGAACACCCCGAACAGCACGAAGTTCGCGTCGGACTCGGCGACCTGCAGCCCGCGGGCGCGCAGCCACTCGACCAGCGCGTCCCGCTCGGCCCGCAACGACCCGACCTGCGCCATCAGTGCGGGGGCGTGGCGCAGCGCGGCCCGGGCCACGGCCTGCGTCACCGCCGACAGGTGGTACGGCAGCCGAACCACGCGCAGCGCGTCGATCAGGTGCGGCGAGGCCGCCAGGTAGCCGACGCGGGCGCCGGCCAGGCCGAACGCCTTGGACATCGTCCGGCTGACCACCAGGTGCGGCCGCTCAGGGAGCAAGTGCAGCGCCGAGCGCGTCCCCTCGCGGCGGAACTCGCCGTAGGCCTCGTCGACCACCACCACGCAGCCTCCGGGCACCGCCGCCGCGGCGTCGAGGATCACTTCGAGCGTCTCGGCGGGCAGCGCCGTGCCGGTCGGGTTGTTGGGGCTGGCGAGCAGCACCACGGACGGGGCCTCGGCGGCGATCAGCGCGGCGGCGGCCTGCGGGTCCACAGCGAAGTCCTCAGCCCGACGGCCGACCACCCACCGGGTGCTCGTGTCCCGCGCGTACTCGGGGTACATCGAGTACGTCGGCGCGAACGACAGTGCCGTGCGGCCGGGACCGCCGAAGGCCTGCAGCAGGTGCAGCATGATCTCGTTCGACCCATTGGCGGCCCAGATCTGCTCCGGCGCCAGCTCGACGCCCGACTCCACACGGAGGTACCCGGCCAGGTCGGCGCGCAACTCCGCGAAATCGCGGTCCGGGTAGCGGTTCAGGCCCGCGGCGGCCAGCGCCACATCATGGGCGACGTCCGCGACCACAGCCTCGGAGGGCGCGTACGGGTTCTCGTTCACGTTCAGCAGGTGCGGCACATCGAGCTGCGGCGCGCCGTACGGCTCAAGCCCGACGAGCTCAGCACGCAGCGGCAGCGACGGGCGGTCCAGGTCAGCAGTCACGATGCGAGTCTAGATACCCGGGACTGACGGGCCCGCCCCGTTCCCCCACGTGGGACAGCAACCCCACCCCAGAACATGACGAAGGTCCCACCCGCACACCGCCGCCCCGTGTCTAGCCTCATGGTGCGGCAGCGAAATCCCCCTTTCGCGCCCAGCCGCCTGACGAGGACGTCAGCTGATGCCCGTCCGCATTCCCCCCGCGCGGACGGGCATCCGCACGTCACGGCCACTGTCCACAGGCGCCGACCATGGGGTGACCGAGTTGTGGTGTTGTCGCTAGGTTCACCCGCATGATCCCGTCGCCGCGCTCATCCCCGCCCACGCGCGACGCGCGACACCACAAGCCACTGGCCGCGAGGGCCGCTGCCCTGCTGCTCGTGACCACGCTCGGCCTCCTCGGATGCACCGGAGCCGGGGGCGACCCCGAACCCGACCGCACGGCAACCGAGGCCGCCGTCACGCCCGACCCGACGCCAACCCCCAGCCGGCCACCCCGGCCCGAGCGCCCAGCCGCGATGGACGACGTCACCGTCGACGGGGCCATCGCCGCCGCGACGTACTTCATCTCGCTCTACCCGTACGTCTACAACACCGGAGACCTCTCCGAGTGGAATACGCTCAGCGACCCCGAATGCGCCTTCTGCTCCAGCGTCAACGAGAACGTCGAGAAACTACGGCAAGACGGCCATCATCTGTCTGGCGGCGGTGTCACCGTCGTCCGATCGAGTGGAACTGAGATTGAGGTCGGGAAGTGGTTTGGCGCCGAGTTGCTCGTCGAACAAGCTCCCGGGGTTAACGTCGACTCCAATGACGATCCAGTGTCAGAGCACATCGCGGGCAGTCGATACAAGATGACCTACACGATCACCCACGATGGGAATCGATGGATGATCCGTGAGGTCGAACCACAAGCCGCCGATGAGTAGCCTCCGCAATCTCGCGGGCGCCGTGGCCCTGGTGGCGCTCGTCACTCAAGGCCTGGGCCCACCACCATCGGGTTCGATTGGGGGCGAGGCATCTGGGTCCTCCATCTCCTTGAATGCGAAGAGGGCGGCGGAGATCGAGGCGGCGCATGCGGCGGCTAAGGCCGCGGGCGACCCCGCTGCGGTGCTGACGGAGTACAAGCGCATGGAGCAGTGCGAGGTGGCCGGGCGGGTCTACCCCGCCGAGACAGCTCCCTGCCCACCATCTGACGGCGCGGTACCCCTGCCCGACTGCGGCGAGTACCCACCGCTGCTGCACCTGTGGCGGCACACCCGCCCCACGGCCGAGACCCCCTGGGGCCCCTGGGCCAAAGTCGCCGACG
>NZ_JAUDBQ010000027.1 GCF_030372105.1 Cellulomonas cellasea
CCCCCCGACGAGGAGCGGTCGTGGGCGATCCTCGCCCACCTCGGCGGGCTCGTCCTCGGGTTCGTCGCGCCGCTCGTGGTCTGGCTCGTCTTCAGGGGGCGCGGCCCCTACCTGGAGAACCAGGCCAAGGAGGCGCTGAACTTCCAGATCACGCTGGCCATCGCCTACGTGGTGTCGCTCATCCTCACGGGCGTGACCTTCGGGCTCCTGTTCCCCCTGGTGTGGGCCGTCGGCATCGCGGGCTTCGTGTTCATGGTGCTCGCCGCCGTCGCCGCCAACCGGTACCAGTGGTACCGGTACCCGGTGAACATCCGCATGGTCTCCTGAGCGCCTGATCAGCGAGACGACTGTGGGCCCCGCCGATCGGCGGGGCCCACAGTCGTCTGTGCGACTCAGTCCGTCAGCGTCCGGACCACGGCGTCGGCCAGCAACCGGCCCCGCCGGGTCAGCAGCGCCCGCCGCGGGCCGTCGGCGCCCAGGGCGGCCGCGCCGTCGAGCAGCCCGTCGGCCACCAGCCCCGCGACGGCCGTCCTCGCGGACGCGCTCAAGTCCTCCAGCGGCAGCCCCTCCGCGAGGCGCACGCCCAGCATGACCCGCTCGAGCTGCGCCGACTCGCCCGCGACGACCTCACGGCCCGCCGCCGGGCTGAGCCCCGCCTCCAGCCGCGCGGCGTACGCGCGGGGGTGCTTGACGTTCCACCACCGCACGCCGCCGACATGGCTGTGCGCTCCGGGGCCGATGCCCCACCAGTCGTCGCCGCGCCAGTAGGCCAGGTTGTGCTGGCAGCGGTCGGCGTCGGTGCGCGCCCAGTTGCTCACCTCGTACCAGCGCAGGCCCGCTGCGGCGAGCAGGTCGTCGGCCACCTCGTACTTCGCCGCCTGGTCGTCCTCCGAGGGCAGGTCCAGGAGCCCGCGCCGCACCTGCACGGCCATCTTCGTGCCGGCCTCCACCACGAGGGCGTACGCCGAGACGTGGTCGACGCCCGTCGCCAGGGCGGACTCCACGCTGGCCCGCCAGTCGTCGAGGGACTCGCCGGGAGTGCCGTAGATGAGGTCGAGCGACACCTTGAGGCCCGCCTCGCGCGCCCAGCGGACCACGTCGGGGATCCGGGCCGGGTCATGCGTGCGCTCCAGCGTCGCGAGCACGTGGGGCACGGCCGACTGCATCCCGAAGGACACGCGGGTGAAGCCCGCCGCGGCGAGCGCGTCCAGCGACTCGGGGGTCACCGAGTCGGGGTTCGCCTCGGTGGTCACCTCGGCGCCCGAGGCCAGGCCCCAGGTGGAGCGCACCCCGTCGAGCATGCGGGCCAGGTCGCCGGGCGGGAGCACCGTCGGGGTGCCGCCGCCGACGAAGACCGTGGACACCGGCCGCTGGGGCAGCCCGGCCAGCACGCGGCCGCCCAGCTCGATCTCGCGCAGCGCCGTCTCGGCGTAGGACGCCTGGCTCGCGCCGCCGCCGAGCTCCGTGGCGGTGTACGTGTTGAAGTCGCAGTACCCGCAGCGCACCGTGCAGAACGGCACGTGCAGGTACACCCCGAACGCCCGGTCCTGCGCGCCCACGGCCGCTGAGGCCGGCAGCGCGCCGTCGTCGGGCGGGGTGTCGCCGTCAGGAAGAGCAGGTGGCACGGGCGATCACTTCTTGTCCTTGGTCTCCGTCTGCTGCGAGGTCAGCGCGGCGATGAACGCCTCCTGGGGGACGTCCACGCGACCGATGGTCTTCATGCGCTTCTTGCCCTCCTTCTGCTTCTCGAGGAGCTTGCGCTTACGGGAGATGTCGCCGCCGTAGCACTTGGCCAGCACGTCCTTGCGGATGGCGCGGATCGTCTCGCGCGCGATCACGCGCGCGCCGACGGCGGCCTGGATCGGCACCTCGAACTGCTGGCGCGGGATCAGGTCCTTGAGCTTGCCCGTCATCATGACGCCGTACGCGTAGGCCTTGTCCTTGTGGACGATGGCGCTGAACGCGTCGACCTGCTCGCCCTGCAGCAGGATGTCGACCTTGACCAGGTCGGCGGCCTGGTCGCCGGTGACGTCGTAGTCGAGCGAGGCGTAGCCGCGGGTCTTCGACTTGAGCTGGTCGAAGAAGTCGAACACGATCTCGGCGAGCGGGAGCTGGTAGCGCATCTCCACGCGGTCCGCCGAGAGGTAGTCCATGCCGAGCAGGTCGCCGCGGCGCTGCTGGCACAGCTCCATGATCGCGCCGATGTACTCGGCAGGGGCCAGGATCGTGGCGCGGACCACGGGCTCGCGGACCTCCATGATCTTGCCGCCGGGGAACTCGCTGGGGTTGGTGACGGTGACCACCGACCGGTCCTCCAGCGTCACGTCGTAGATGACGTTGGGCGCGGTGGAGATGAGGTCCAGGTTGAACTCGCGCTCGAGCCGCTCCCGGACGATCTCCAGGTGCAACAGCCCCAGGTAGCCGACGCGGAAGCCGAAGCCGAGCGCCACCGACGTCTCGGGCTCGTACACGAGCGCCGCGTCATTGAGCTTGAGCTTGTCGAGCGCGTCGCGCAGCACCGGGTAGTCGGAGCCGTCGATCGGGTACAGCCCGGAGAAGACCATCGGCTTCGGGTCGGAGTAGCCGCCCAGCGCCTCCGAGGCCGGCTTGGCCTGGTTGGTCACCGTGTCGCCGACCTTGGACTGGCGCACGTCCTTCACGCCCGTGATGAGGTACCCGACCTCGCCGACGCCCAGGCCCTGGGTGGGCACGGGCTCCGGCGCCGTCACGCCGATCTCGAGGAGCTCGTGGGCGGCGCGGGTCGACATCATCACGATGCGCTCACGCGGGCTGAGGTTGCCGTCGACGACGCGCACATACGTCACGACGCCGCGGTACGTGTCGTAGACCGAGTCGAAGATCATCGCGCGGGCGGGGGCGTCCGGGTCGCCGTGCGGGGCGGGCACGCGCTGCACGATGCGGTCGAGGAGCTCGGTGACGCCGACACCCGTCTTGCCGGAGACCTTCAGCACGTCGTCGGGGTCGCAGCCCACCAGGCCGGCGATCTCCTCGGCGTACTTCTCCGGCTGGGCCGCCGGCAGGTCGATCTTGTTGAGCACCGGGATGATCTGGAGGTCGTTCTCCATCGCCAGGTACAGGTTCGCGAGGGTCTGCGCCTCGATGCCCTGCGCGGCGTCGACCAGCAGCACAGCGCCCTCGCAGGCCGCCAGCGACCGCGAGACCTCATAGGTGAAGTCCACGTGCCCCGGGGTGTCGATCATGTTGAGGGCGTAGGGCGTCAGCGTGCCGGACTCGTCCTCGAGGGCCCACGGCATGCGCACGGCCTGCGACTTGATCGTGATGCCGCGCTCGCGCTCAATGTCCATCCGGTCGAGGTACTGCGCGCGCATGGCCCGGGAGTCGACCACTCCGGTGAGCTGCAGCATGCGGTCGGCCAAGGTCGACTTGCCGTGGTCGATGTGCGCGATGATGCAGAAATTGCGCAGCAGCTCGGGCGGGGTGGCGGCCGGCTGGATGCGCTGCATGCTCGTGGCGCTCGGGATCGGGGACAAGACGTGTGCGCTCCGGGTTCGTGTGGACGGGGACGACTGGTCCCATGGTCCCATGCGCGCGCCAATCCCCGATCCGGCGCCCGCGTAGTCCTGGACGGGGCAAGCGATTCGACGAATCCGCCCAGGGGCTTCATGTCCGGCGCCGAACGGCCGATACGAACAGGGTGACCGAGCAGGACCCTCCTGAGGCCCGAGCCGCCTCCACCGCCTCGCGACTGACCCTGTCGGCAGATCTGGTCGACGCGCTGCCGGTGGGCGTGCTGCTGACGGCCCCCGACGGAGCCGTGCTGGGGGCCAACGCCGCCGCTCGCGACGTGCTGGGCGACTCCCCCGCTGACCTCGCGACAGTGGTGCTCGGCGAGGCCGGCCCCGAGGCCTGGTCGCCGGACGGCCGCCAGGTCCCCGCCGACCAGCTGCCCGCGGCAGTCGCCCTGCGCACCGGCGAGCCCGCCAGCGCGGTGGTCGGGATTCCCCAGGGGGACGACGAGCCCACCTGGCTGCGGGTCACCGCCACCCCCGTCGACCTGCCCGCCGAGCCCGGCGCGCTCCTGATGACTGTCGACACCGCCACCACCGAGGTGGTGCAAGCCCGCACGCTGGCCGCGCACGGCGACATGGTCCGCCTGGCCTTCGACGACGCGGCGATCGGCATGGCGCTCATCGGCCTCGACGGCCGGCTGATCCGGGCGAACGCCGCGCTCGCCCGCTCGCTCGTCATGAGTCCCGCCGAGCTCCTCACCCGCACGCTCGACGAGCTCGCGCACCCTGACGAGCGCGAGTCCGGGTGCGCGGAGATCTCACGGCTGCTGGAGGGGACCGCGGACTCCCCCAGCGCGGTCACCATGGGCCGCAGGTTCATCACAGGCGCCGGGACGCTGCTGCACACCCGCCTCACGGTCACCGTCGTGCGGGACGCGGCGGGCGAGCCGCTGCACCTGTGGCACCAGCTCGAGGACATCACCGAGATGCGCCGCGCGCAGGACCTGCTCGAGTGGCGCGCGCTGTACGACCACCTGACCGGCCTCGCCAACCGCCGCCTCCTGCTCGACCGGCTCGCGCACGCGCTGCAGCAGCACCGCCACGCCCCCGGGCATGTGGCCGTCGTGTTCGCCGACCTCGACGACTTCAAGCGGGTCAACGACTCCCTCGGCCACGACGCGGGCGACCTGCTGCTGCGGGTCGTGGCCGACCGGCTGCGCTCCGCGATCCGCCCCGGCGACACAGTGGCCCGGGTGGGCGGCGACGAGTTCGTGATGGTCTTCGAGCAGGTCACCTCGGCCGAGCACGCCGGCGAGCTGCTCGACGCGGTGCTCGCCGTGGTCCACGCCCCGGTGCACGTCGGCGGGCATGACGTGCTCCCCCGGCTGAGTGCCGGGCTCACCGTGAACGACGGCAGCCGCGACGCCGAGCGGGTGCTCCGGGACGCCGACACGGCGCTCTACGTGGCCAAGCAGTCCGGCCGGGCGCGCTGGGAGGTCTACCAGGACGAGTACCGCCGCGAGGCGCTGCACCGCATCTCCGTCGAGGCGGAGCTGCGCGGCGCCGTGGAGCGCGGCGACTTCGTGCTGCACTACCAGCCGATCGTCGAGCTCTCCAGCAGCGAGGTCATCGCGCATGAGGCACTGGTGCGCTGGCAGCACCGCGAGCGCGGCCTGCTGCTGCCCGGCGAGTTCATCCAGGTGTGCGAGGACACCGACCTGATCGTGGGCCTGGGCGCGTGGGTGATCCGAGAGGCCGTGGCCTTCCTCGCCCGCCACCCCGAGCTGCCGGGCCGGGTGTACGTGAACGTCTCGCCGCGGCAGATCGGCCGCAGCGACGAGGGGCTCGGCGCGCGCGGGCTCGCCCGGACCGTCGCCGACGCCCTCGCCGAGGCGGGGGTGTCCGGTGACCGGCTCGGCATCGAGATCACCGAGAGCGGCGTGCTGCAGGCCACCGACCTGGCGCGCGCCGACCTGGACCGCCTCACCGAGTTGGGCGTGGTGCTCGTCCTCGATGACTTCGGCACGGGCTACTCGGCCCTGTCCTCAGTGCTGCAGGCCCCGATCCGCGGGCTCAAGCTCGACCGCTCGTTCACCATCCGGCTCGGCGACGGCGGCGCCTGCGACCGGATCAGCACGGCGATCGCGGCGCTTGTCGACTCGCTGTCGAGCCATGGGGTGGTCGAGGGCATCGAGACGGAGGAGCAGCGGCGCCTCGCGCTCGCCCACGGGTGGACGCATGGGCAGGGCTGGCTGTTCGGGCACCCGGAGCCCGAGCACGCGCTCGGGCTCCCGACCGCCGGCCAGTCCCAGCGCGTCCCGGCGACCCGGCGGGCCCTCAGGACTCGCGCGTGATCCGCACCCGCACGTCGAGGTCCTGGGTGCTCGCTCCCGCGTAGATCCCGCGCAGCGGCGGCACGTCGTCGTAGGAGCGCCCCCGCGCCAGCACCACGTGATGCCGCCCGGCGGGTGTGCGGTTGGTCGGGTCGTAGGGGTGCCAGTCGCCCGCCCACCACTCGATCCAGGCGTGCGACTCCCCCACCAGCGTCTCGCCGACGGCGCCGTCGCCCCGGGGGTACAGGTAGCCCGACACGTACCGGGCGGGCAGCCCGACGCTGCGCAGCGCCCCCGCGGCCAGATGCGCCATGTCCTGGCAGACGCCGCTGCGCGCGGCCCAGGCCTCGCTGGCCGGCGTGTGGGCCGATGTCGTGCCGGGGATGTACTCGACCTCGGAGCGCAGCGCGTCGCAGATCGCCACGGCGGCCTCCTGCGGCTCGCGGCCGTGCCGGACGCGGGCGGCCAGCTCGGCGACGTCGGGCGGCGCCAGCGTCGTCGCGGTGTCGGCGAGGAACTCGGCGAGCCTGTCCCGCAGGTCGGGGGCGCCCAGGGTGTCCCAGGAGCATGGCGGGCGTGGCGCCGGCCGGTCCGACACCTCGATCCGGTGCTCGGCCGTGAGCTGCAGCGACTCGTGGGGGGTCAGCACCTCGAACGCCGTCACGGCGGTGCCCCAGTAGTCCCGGTACTCGTGGGCCCAGGTCATCGGCGCCACGTCGAGCCGCGACTCGAGCACTGCCTGCCCTGGCTGCGAGAGCGGCGTCATCCGCGCCTCGTTGTACGAGGCGGTGACCGGCGACGCGTAGCGGAACTCGGTGGTGTGCACCACGTGCAGCCGGCTCACAGCGCCTCACCCACCCACGTCGTCAGGTGCCCCGTCGGGAAGTAGCGGCCACGGATGGCGTCGGAGGCCGCCGAGCACGCCCGCTGCACCCGCTCCATCTCCTGCGGGAGCCCGTCGAGGACCTCGAGCAGCGGCCGGTACTCCAGGCTCGTGCGGGCCAGCCCCAGGTGCCGGCGCGCGTCCTCCACCGCCGATCGGTCCGCTACCGGCTCGAGCGCCGCCAAGCACGCCTCCGCCTGGCCCAGCGCGTGCACCACCGAGCGCGGGAACAGCCTGTCGAGCAGCAGGAAGCCCGCCGCCCGCTCGTCGGAGGCGATCCCCCGGTAGGTCCGCAGATACGCCTCATGGGCGCCGCAGGAGCGCAGCAGCGTGGTCCACCCCGGGCCCGACTCCCCGGCCAGCGCCCGCGTGGTGAGAAGCCGCGCCGTCATGTCGGCGCGCTCGAGCGAGCGGCCCAGCACCATGAACTGCCAGGTGTCGTCCCGGGACGTCACCGAGTCGACGAGCCCCGCGACGATCGCCGCGCGCTCGCGCACCCAGGTGAAGTAGTCGTGCGGGCGCCCGGGCCGCACCTGCGCGGGCAGCTGGTTCCAGGTGGTGTTGAGGCACTCCCACAGCTCGGTGGACACCGTCTCGCGGGCGCGTCGGGCGTTCTCCCGAGCGGCCGTGAGCGCCCCGGCGATCGACGCGGGCGCCCGGCGGTCGTAGGCGAGCACGTCGAGCACCAGCTCGCGCCCCACCCGGACGCCGGGCGGGAAGTCGGTGCGGTCCATCACCGACAGCAGCGAGCGGCATGCCAGGTCGTCCTCGGACCACGGGTCCTCGAGGAGGTTCTGCAGGTGCACGTCGAGCAGCCGCGCGGTGTCGTCCGCGCGCTCCACGTAGCGGCCGATCCAGAACAGGGACTCGGCGATGCGGCTCAGCATGAGGCCTCCTGCGTCGGCGCCGGCTCGGCGAGGGCCTGCTGCTGTTGGCTCGCCTGCGCGTGCAGGTCGTCGGTGGGGTTGGCGTCGATCGGCACGGGGGACGTCGCCTGCGCCTGCGGCGTGGTCGGCGCCGGGACCTCGCGCGGGGCCCCGCGGCGGGCCGCCGCGTCGCCGAGCACCCAGGTGTCCTTCGAGCCGCCGCCCTGCGAGCTGTTCACCACGAGCTGCCCCTCGGGCAGCGCGACCCGGGTCAGCCCGCCGGGCAGCACCCACACCTGCTCGCCGTCGTTCACCGCGAACGGGCGCAGGTCCACATGTCGCGGGCGCAGGCTGTCGCCGATCAGCGTGGGCACTGTGGAGAGCTGCACCACGGGCTGGGCGATCCACCCACGCGGGTCGGCCAGCAGCCGCGCCCGCAGCGCGTCGAGCTCGCGTCGGCCCGCCTGCGGCCCCACCACCAGGCCCTTGCCCCCGGAGCCGTCCACCGGCTTCACCACCAGCTCGTCGAGCCGGTCGAGCACCTCCTCCAGGGCGCCCGGGTCCTCCAGGCGCCAGGTGTCGACGTTGGCGAGCAGCGGCTCCTCCCCCAGGTAGTAGCGGATCAGCTCGGGCAGGTAGGTGTAGACGAGCTTGTCGTCCGCGACGCCGTTGCCCACCGCGTTGGCGATCGTCACGGCGCCGGCGCGCGCGCATGTCATGAGCCCCGGGCTGCCCAGCAGCGAGTCGGAGCGGAACGCGACGGGGTCGAGGAAGTCGTCGTCGACTCGCCGGTAGACCACGTCGACGCGCCGCCGGCCCTTGGTGGTGCGCATCCACACCCGGCCGCCCGCGCAGAACAGGTCGCGGCCCTCGACCAGCTCCACGCCCATGGTCCGCGCGAGCAGCGAGTGCTCGAAGTAGGCGCTGTTGTGCACCCCCGGGGTCAGCACCACGACTGTCGGGTCGTCCACGCCGGCGGGCGCCGCGGCGGTCAGGGCGGCGAGCAGCCGGCGGGGGTAGTCCTGCACGGGCCGGATGCGCAGCGTCGCGAAAAGCTCGGGGAACGTCCGGGCCATCGCGCGCCGGTTGGACAGCACGTAGCTGACGCCGCTGGGCACCCGCACGTTGTCCTCGAGCACCCGGAACGTGCCCGCCTCGTCGCGGATCAGGTCGATCCCCGAGACGTGCACGCGCACGCCGTTGGGCGGCTGGATCCCCCGGGCCGCTCGGTGGAAGTGCGTGGAGGAGACGATCAGGCCGCGGGGCACCACGCCGTCGGCGACGGCCTTCTGCGGACCGTAGACGTCGGCGAGGAATGCCTCGAGCGCGCGCACCCGTTGGGCCACGCCGGGCGCGACCTGGTCCCACTCCTGGCTGGTCAGCACCCGTGGCGCGACATCGAGGGGGAAAGGGCGCTCCTCCCCGGCGAGGTCGAACGTGACCCCCTCGGCGAGGTACGAGCGGGCCAGGGCGTCGGCCCGTGCGCGTAAGTCGTCGGCCGAGAGCTGCGCCAGCGCCGAGTGCACGTTGCCGTAGGCGGGGCGCACCTCGCCGCCCCGGTCGAGCATCTCGTCCCAGGCGAGGCCGACCGGGTAGTCGTCGAAGATGTCCGCCATGTGCGGAACGTACCGCTGCCGTGTGACGCGCGTGTGACATCGCCCGCCCCGCTCCCCCGTCGCCAGCCGCCAGTTCTAGAGTGTGGCGCGTGACCCACGGCAGATGGCGGCGCGCGCTCCAGTCGGTGCTGCGGGGCGCCCGCGCGCCCCGCCCTTCGACGCCCGCGCGCCCCACCCCGCCGCGCGCCCCCGCCACGTCGCGACGTCCGGCCACCGGGGACTTCAGCGGCACGGTCCGGCCCGAGTACGCTCCTCGGCTCGACGGCGACGCCGATCCGGGCGAGGTCGTCTGGACGTGGGTGCCCTTCGAGGACGACCCCTCACGGGGCAAAGACCGGCCCGTGCTGATCGTCGGCCGCGATGGCCGCATGCTGCTGGCGCTGATGCTGTCGAGCAAGGACCACGACCTGGACGCGGCGGACGAGGCGCGGCACGGGCGCCGCTGGGCGGATATCGGGGCCGGTGGCTGGGATCCGCGAGGCCGGCCCAGCGAGGTCCGGCTCGACCGGGTGTTGAGGATCGACCCGGCAGCCGTCCGACGTGAGGGCGCCGTGCTCGACCGCGCAGTCTTCGACAGGGTCGTGCGCGCCTTGTGACGTGCAGTTCAACTGCTAGGATGGGGACTCGCGTGTCCGCCCAGGTCGGCGGGCACTCGTCCAGCTCCTCTCCGCGGGTATCCCCACGCCCAAGTCCCGGCGCTGGACAAGCCCTCTACGACCTCATCGATCGCTCAGGCGAACACACCAGAAAGTCCACACGTGGCGAACATCAAGTCTCAGATCAAGCGCATCGGCACCAACGAGAAGGCGCGCCTGCGTAACAAGGCGGTCAAGTCGGAGCTCAAGACGCACGTGCGTCGAGTCCGCGAGGCCGTCGCCGGTGGCGACAAGGAGGCCGCTGCGGCTTCCCTCGTGACCGCGTCGCGCAAGCTCGACAAGGCCGTCTCGAAGGGCGTCATCCACGCCAACCAGGCTGCCAACAAGAAGTCCGCGCTGGCGAAGGCGGTCTCGTCGCTCTGACGAGCCTCACCTAGGACCAACGAAGGCGTCACCCCCCCTGCGGGGTGACGCCTTCGCCATGTCCGACGGTCGGCGGGATCACACCCCCGCGTTCCACACCTCCCGGAGGACAGCTGGCACGGCGGGCCGGATACCCGCCTCGCGGAGCGCGCGGTCGAAGGCGTGTGCTGCCCCCGCGACGTCCCCGTTCCCGATGAAGCGGTCGCCGAGCTCACGCCAGGCCGCTGCCGACTTCCGGTTCGCGGACATCATGCCGAGCATGTCCGCGGCCCATCGGTACGCCCGCGTCGCCCCGGCGACGTCCTCCCGGGCGTAGAGCGCATCCCCCAGCGCGAGCTGGGCGACCGCAGTCTCCAGGCGCGGCTGCTCGCCGAGCCGCGCGATCGCGTCCCGCGCGCAGGCCTCGGCCAGCACCGGGTCGTGCAGCACGAGGTGCGCGCGCGAGCGCTCCACATCCACGCGGGAGAGCTCGATCTCCGACCCGCTGGCCAGCAGCTCCGGGATCGCGCGGTCGAGCTGGCGCAGTGCCTCATGCGGCTCCGCCGGGTCGCTGCGCAGCAGCAGCCACGCGTAGTTCAGCCGCAGGCGCGGGAGGTCGCGACCGCTCTCCCCCTCACCGAGAAGCGCGAGCGCCCGCTCCGTGTAGCGCTGCGCGAGCTCGTAGTCCCGGCGGTGCTCGGCGACGACCGCGGCGTTCCAGTACACGCTGCCGCGGCCACGCGGGCTCCCGAGCTCCTCTGCCTGCCGGATCAGCTCGGCGGCCCGGTGCGTGGCGTACAGCAGGTCGCCGCGCTCGACGTAGGCCCACAGCACGGTGGACGCCAGTCGCAGGTACTCGTCCGTGCCGGCCAGCGTCGCACCGTCGAGGTCGCGCAGCGTGCGCTCGCCGATCTCGACGGCACGGTGCAGGTCGCCGGCCTCGAGGTAGGAGGCGACCAGGCCGGTGGCGACGATCGCGGCGTCCATGTGGTGGCCGCGGGCCCGGGCGTCGGTGAGCAGCGGCTCAAGGATCGCCACCGCCTCCTCGAGGGCGCCCAGCGACTCGTGCGCGCGCGCCAGCGTCAGGAGCCCGTCGACGCGCAGCGCCTGGGTGACCGAGTCGAAGTCCAGCCGGCTCAGGCGCGCGAGCGCGGCCGAGGACTCCCCGGATGACAACTCGAGCTTGGCGTAGTCGACCTCGAGCTTGGTCCGCGCCTCGTTCGGCCCGTCGTCGCCGTGTTTGAGGTACTCCACAGTGGACCCGAGCCGGCCCGCGAGCACAGCGAGGGCGGCGCCGGTGGGCTCCCGGCGCCCCGCCTCGATCAACGAGATATAGCTCGGCGAGAACGCGTCCCCGGCGAGGGCGGTCTGCGACAGCCCGGCGGCGAGGCGTGCCTGGCGCACGCGGTCAGCGATCGTGGTCATAACGAGTCACTTTACCTGTGACGGACACCGCTGTCCGTCGCCATTCGGGGGATTGTTACTGGACTGGAACACAGAACGGGCGCCGACACGCGGTCGACGCCCGTTCGCGACGCACAGTTCAGCGATGTGGCTCGCTCACTTCATGATGCGGCAACATCCCGTCGCGCCCGACAAGACACTGACCTCACCGGCGTGCGCGGCAGCCGAGGCGCCGAAGGTGAGGACGGAGGCGACGGCGAGGACGGAAAGGGCCTTCAGGGTGCGGGTCACGAGTGATCTCCTGTCACAGTGGACTGACTTACTGTCACGCACATAGTGACCGCACAGTGCCCTCAGAGGCCAGCCGCCCCGCGCGTCTGGGGCAAACTGCACCCCGATTGGGTGAGTCGCGCACATAGATCTCCAGCGCACCCGGAGGACTGCCGTCGGGATTCCTCGCGATGTCACGCGGAAGGGCGAGTGTCATAGCCCAGTGTATGTGTTGTCATAGATGACATGACCACTGACGAGCACACCTCCGCCGCCCTGGCCGCAGCGGTGGACGCGGCAGTCCCGCAGCGGCTGCGCGACGAGTGGGCGCGCCATGTGGCCCGCGAGCAAGTCCTCGTGGGCCGCCAGGGGATCTTCACCCCTCGCCTGCGCCCCTTCGGCTACGAGTTCTCGTTCCGGGCCCCGGGATCCCCCGACCCCGCGACCACACCCTGGACCCCCCTGCAGCACGAGCGCGCGACCGCGCACGTGCTCCGGGCCACCTTTGGGCGCAGCGACCTCGAGCACGCCGCGCACGGGCGGTGGCTCTTCGTGCGCATGCCACGCGGCTACCTCGTGGGCGACCTGCCCATCCCCGCCCGCCCAGACCGGCTCGTCATCGAGATCGCCGACAGCGTGGACGTGGACGCCGCCGTGGTCGCAGGGGTCCGCCGGCTACGCGAGCGCGGCTACCGCGTCGCGATCCCCGGGTTCATCAGCCGGCCGGACCAGCGGTTGCTGCTGCCGCATGCGGACTTCGTGAAGATCGACGTGCGCGACCTCGACGTCGAGGGGCTCCCGGTGGTCGAGCTCGCACGCTCCTACGGCGCCCTGCTGATCGCGGAGTTCGTCGAGCGGCACTGGATGCTCAGTCACAGCCGCGAGCTCGGCTTCGACCTGTTCCAAGGCAACCTGCTCGAGCGCTCCACAGTGCTCGACCGCTCGGCGGCGCGGCTCGCACGGCAGGCGGGCTGAGCCATCCGGGTGAACTCGGGGCGCATCCCGTCATCACCGCGCGTGACACGGCTCTCACTCGACGTGACCACTCCGGCCCTGGCGCACGAGGCCCGATGCGACGTGGCGCGCGGCGCCTCCCCCGCCGGGCGGCGCCGCCACAGCTGGCGCACCCTGCTCGGGCGCCAGCCGATCGTCACCGCCGCAGCCCGAACCGTCGGCTTCGAGTTCCTCTACCGGTCGCCCACCCGGCGGCCCGTCCGGGTCGACACCTGGACCGCCGAGCACCAAGACCGCGCCAGCGGCAAGGTCCTCGATCAGGTCTTCAGCCAGGGGCCCCACCGTGTGGCGGGCGACCGCCTCGCCTTCGTGAACATCACCCGTTCGTACCTCGTGGGCGACCTCCCGCTGCCCCCCTACCCCGGCAGGCTCGTGCTCGAGGTCGTCGAGTCCGTGCCCCACGACCCCGCCGTCCTGACGGGCGTGCGGCGTCTGCGCGACGACGGGTACCGCATCGCGCTCGACGACTTCACCGGGAGCCCGGCGCAGATCGCGCTGCTGCCGTTCGCGGACTACGTCAAGGTCGACTGCCGCGACTTGGCGACGCACGGAGACGCGCTGGTCCGCCTCGCGGGCAGCTGCGGGGCGACGCTCATCGCCGAGCGCGTCGAGGACGAGGCCACCCGCCTCCGCTGCGCCGCTGTGGGGTTCGACCTGTTCCAGGGGCACCTCTTCGCCGCCGCGTCGGTGCTCGACCTCACGGACGGCGTCCCGTCACCGCGATCCGGCTGACGCGATCCGCAGCACCGCGCGCTCCACGGCGAACTCGCGGTCCCGCCCGCCGCCCTTCACCTCGGTGTCGGCCTGCGCCACGGCGGTGATGGCCTCCGCGAGGCCCTCCGGGGTCCAGCGCTGCAAGTCCTTGAGCGCCCGGTCCACCTGCCACGGGGCCAGCCCGAGATCACGGGCAGAGGCTCCCCCGCGGCCCCGCGTCGCCGCGACTTTCGCCAACGTGCGCAGCTTCATCGCGAGCGCCGCGACGATCGGCACCGGGTCCACCCCGGTCGCGAGGGCGTGCCGCAGCAGGGCCACTGCTTGCCCGGCGTCGCCCTCGATCGCGGCGTCGGCGACACGGAAGCCCGTGGCCTCGATCCGGCCGCCGTAGTACCGCTCGACGACCTCCGTGCCGATCACGCCCGACGTGTCCGCGACGAGCTGGGCGCACGCCGCCGCGAGCTCGCGCAAGTCGTTCCCCACCGCGTCGACCAGCGCCCGCACTGCCCGCGCGTCCGCCCGCCGCGAGGCCCGCCGCAGCTCGGCCGTGACGAAGGCCACCTTGTCCGAGTCCTTCTTCAGCGGCTCGCAGGCGACGACGGGCGCGCCCTGCGCCCGGACCGCGTCCAGCAGCTTCTTGCCCCGCTGCCCGCCCCCGTGCCGGAGCACCAGCACGACATCCGGCGCGGGCGCCTCCAGGTAGGCGAGGGCGTCGGTGAGCAGCTCGTCGGTCGCGCGCTCCACCGCCTCGACGACCACCACCCTGTCCTCGTCGAAGAGCGACGGGCTCGCCACGACGCCGAGCGTCCCCCCGGTGTACAGGGCGCCGTCGAGCGTCGTGACCTCGACGCCCGCGTCCCGCTCCTTGGCCAGGGCGATGATCCGCTCGACGGCCCGCTCGGCCAGCAGGGCCTCAGCCCCGGCGACGAGCACCACGGGCGCGAGCGGCGCCTCGTCCCAGGAGATCCCGGCAGGGGTGGCGCGTGCGGCGCCACGGGCGGTCCGACTCGACGAGCGTGGTGTGGGAGGCACGCCCCCAGCCTGCCACGGACGACCCACGAGCCAGGCCAGCGGCCGGCTCGCGGGCGAGGGTGTGGACGGGCCCTGCGCCGGCCTCGCGCGGCCCGAGCAGCAGTGCGAAGGCCGCGACGGTGGCCAGGCCCAACAGCGCCGCGCCCACGGCTCCCCCCACCCATGCCACTCGCGCGCCCGGGAGGCCGGCGGCGGCGCGTGCCACGGCGCCCACCCACCAGCAGCCGGCGCCGGCGACCTGCGCCAGCACCAGGGCGCCCTGCGGCCAGGCGGGGGCGAGCAGCGCGGCCATGAGTCCCACGACCGTGGCGGGCGCCACCGCAGGCGCCACGAGCAGGTTCGCCACCACGGCATAGGCCGAGATCGACGGCGTGAGCAGCAGCAGCACCGGCGCGCACACGCTCTGGGCCGCGACAGGCGCCGCCAGCGCATGGGCGGCAGTAGTGCGCCCGGTGCGCGACCAGCGCGCGGCCAGCGGCCCGGCGAGCAGCACCAGCGCCGCCGTGGCCAGCACCGACAGCACGAACCCGACGTCGCGGGCGAGCCACGGGTCGGCGATCAGCAGCAGGATGACGGCGGCGCCGAGCGCGGGCGCCGCGCGGGCAGGACGTCCGGCCACGAGGCCGCCCAGCCCGATGGCCCCCATCGCCGCTGCCCGCAGGACGCTCGGACTGGGCTCGACGAGGACGACGAACCCGACCAGCACCACGGCCGTGGCCACCGCCCGCACAGGCCGCGCCAGGCCGAGCAGCGTGGCGCACGTCAACGCCGCCGCCCCGACCAGTGCGAAGTGGGCGCCGGACACCGCCGTGAGGTGGGTCAGCCCCGAGGTCCGCATGGCGGCGGCGAGGTCGTCGGGCAGCCTGGAGGTGTCGCCGACCGCCATCCCGGGGAGCAGCGCTCCCGCGTCGCCGGGCAGCCGGGCCGCCAGGGCGCGCAGTCCCGCGCGGAGCTGGCCTGTGGCACGCCACACCGCCGGCGGGTCGGCCACCACCGTCGGCTCCCCGGAGACGACCACGACCGCCACCTCGCGCGCGCCGGGCTCGGCGGGCAGCAAACGGCCCGAGGCGATGACTGCGGCTCCCGTGCGCAGGCCCTCCCACGCTGAGCCGCCGAGCACCACCACCTGGGCCGCGATGTCGCTCCGCACCCCGCGGACCTCGACTGTGCCGAGTTGCAGCACGGTACGGAAGCGCGGCTCGCCGCCCGGCCAGGCGCTCGGCATGGCGGCCGGCGCGGTGCGCAGCGTGCCCTCCACCCGGACGACGGCCCGGTCCACCGCATGGGCCGCGAGCCCGCCGGCGGCGCGCGCGTGCAGTTGGGCGGCCGTCGCCCCGCACACCGCCACGACGACCACCCCGACGAACACGACCTGGCCCACCCGCTCCCGCAGCAGCCGCCCCACCCGAGCCTCGTCAGGAGCCCTGTGCGCGCGCCATGCGACGAGCACCACGGCGACCACCGCACAGGCCACGGCGACAGCCGCCAGGGTGGCGGCGCGCGGCGGCAGCACGACGACGAGGACGGCCGCAACCCACGCGCCGGCCGCCGCGGGCACGAGCCTCAGGTCCAGCGGCGGCCCCACCCCTCACACCCGCACCAGGGGACGGAGCCTGCCGAGCAGCGCGGGGCCGATCCCCGAGACCTCCGCGAGCTCCTCGACATCCGCGAACCTGCCGTGCTCCTGGCGCCAGGCCACGATGCGCTCGGCGAGCACCGGGCCGATGCCGGGCAGGTCGTCGAGGGTCGCGAGGTCGGCCTCGTTCAGGCTCACCAGCGCCGGCCCGGAGGGGTCGGCCGCCGACGCCTCCCCGGCCCCGGGCGCCACCGCCTGGCCGGGCGATGGCACGAGCACCTGCTCGCCGTCGACGAGCTGCCGGGCCAGGTTGACCGCGGAGAGGTCGGCGTTGGCGGTCGCGCCGCCGACGGCCGAGACCGCGTCGGCGACCCGCGAGCCGGCGGGCAAGGAGGCGAGTCCCGGGAGAGCGACCTCACCCACGACGTGCACCACCACAGTGCCCCCTGGGACTGCCGTGGCGGGCACGGCGACGCCCAGGCTGCCGGCGGTCGCGCCCGGGCTCGGGTCTCCCGCGCGCCCCGTGGGGCCGGCGACCTCGGGCAGCTCCGCGGCGACGCCGGCCGTGTGGGGGCTGGACAGGGCCCGCACCGCGACGCCGCCGCCGACGAGGGCGACCGCCACAGCCGCCGTCAGCGCGAGGCGCAGCGGCACCGCCCAGCGCCGACGCGCCCGAGGGCGGGTGGGCGCGTCGACGAGCCGGCCGTGCTCCAGCGGGTGGCCGTGCTCCTCGGCGTACAGGCCCCCGACGCGCGCGAGAGCGCCCTGCCGCCACCTGTCGGCGACGTCGGCCGCGTCGCGGGCTGCCTGGCCAGGCGGCGTCCCGGCCTCCGCGTCGGCCGGCGGCTCGGGGTGCGACCGGTCGGGGGTCCACCGTGGGCCGGCTGCTGTGGTGTGGCCTGGCCGCGTGGCGAGTCCGAGCAGCCGGTCACGGGCGAGGCCCTCCGGTGATGCGGTCATGCCGGCACCGTAGGAGCGCATGCCGGGCGGCCGGGCGTGACGGCGCCTCTGCGGTCGACCGCAGGGCTCCGCTGGGGGCTGGGGGTGGCCGGTCAGGCGTCGGCGACGACCACTGCCAGCAGTCCCGATCCGACGTGGGCGCCGATCACGGCGCTGACCTCGCAGATCTGGACCTTGCCCGCCAACTCCCCGAGCCATGCCTCGAGCTGGTCGGCGAGCTGGGCCGCGAGCTCGGGTTGGCCGAGGTGGTGCACGGCGACCCGGGCAGAGCCCCGTCGACGCACATCGGCGACGGCGAGCGCCTCCAGCC
This sequence comes from Cellulomonas cellasea, assembly GCF_030372105.1. Lineage (GTDB taxonomy): Bacteria > Actinomycetota > Actinomycetes > Actinomycetales > Cellulomonadaceae > Cellulomonas_A > Cellulomonas_A cellasea_A. The sequence goes on from NZ_JAUDBQ010000027.1 coordinate 17,468, forward strand.
GGTCGCGGGCGGCCCGACGGGTCCGGACCTTCTCCGCCACCTCGATGCGCCCGTCCCGCAGCGTGAGGATCGGGCGCAGGCCCAACACCGTGCCCAGGGCGGCGGCCGTCGCGCTGAGCCTGCCCCCGCGGCGCAGGTGGTCCAGCGAGTCCACGAGGAACCACGCGCTCGCCTGCGAGCCCACCTGCCGGGCGCGTTGCGCGACCTCGACACCGTCGACAGCCACCCGCTCAGGGCGGCGTCGCAGGTCGAGCAGGCGCCGCGCACGGGGCTCCTCCGCGCCGGGAGCCAGCGGATCGGGCCCGCCGCCCGTGTCGCCACGCGCCGCCTGCGCCGCCGACAGCACGGCGAACCCGAGCCCCATGACCACCGAGCGCGAGTCGACGACGTGCACGGGCACCGGCGCCGCCAGCGCGGCGACCTGGGCTGAGCGGACCGTGCCGGAGAGGTCCCCGGAGATGTGCATCGACACGATCTCCCGGGCGCCGGACTCGACGGCGCGCGCATACGCCTCCGCGAACGCGGCCGGGGCGGGCTGCGACGTGGTCACCCGCTCCCCGGCGTCGAGCGCGGCAGCGAGCTGCGCTGAGCTGAGGTCCACGCCCTCCTGCCGTCGCTCGCCGCCGATGACGACGTCGAGGGGCACGACGATGACGCCCCACTGCGCGGCCACCTCGGGGGGCAGCGCGGCGGTGGAGTCGGTGACCAGCGCGACGGCCGGCCCGGCGGGCCGCCCCCGCAGTAGGCCGCCGCGCCGGACGGGCGTGCTCAGGCCGGCACCACGTTGACGAGCTTCGGCGCGCGCACGATCACGGTGCGCACCGCCCGGCCGTCCAGTGCCCGCTGCACCCCGGCGTCGGCGAGCGCGATCTCGCGCAGCGCGTCCTCGGTGACGTCGGCCGGCACCTCGGCACGGCCGCGCACCTTGCCCTGCACCTGCAGGACGCAGGTGACGGTGTCCTCGACGAGGTAAGCCTCGTCGGCGACGGGGAACGGCTCGGCGGCCAGGGACTCGGAGTGGCCCAGCCGCGACCACAGCTCCTCGGCCAGGTGCGGGGCCACGGGCGCCGTCATGAGCACCAGCGGCTCGATGGCGGCGCGCGGCGTCCGCGGCAGCGTCGTGAGGTGGTTGTTCAGCACGATCAGCTTGGCGATGGCGGTGTTGAGCCGCATGGCCTCCATGTCGGCGGTGACGTCCGCGATGGTGCGGTGCAGCACCCGCAGCGTCTCCTCCGACGGCGCCTCGTCGGTCACAACGAGCTCGCCCGTCGACTCGTCGACGGCGTTGCGCCACAGCCGCTGCAGGAAGCGCTGCGCCCCGACCACGGCACGGGTCTCCCACGGGCGGGACAGGTCCAGCGGCCCCATCGACATCTCGTAGACGCGCAGCGTGTCGGCGCCGTACTCGGCGTACAGCTCGTCGGGCGTGACCGCGTTCTTCAGCGACTTGCCCATCTTCCCGTACTCGCGGAAGACCTCCTCGCCGTTCCACGAGAAGCCGCTCGGGACGGACTCGTCGGCCACGACCTCGGCGGCCGGGACGTAGACGCCGCGCGCGTCCTGGTAGGCGTCCGCCTGGATGTAGCCCTGGTTGAAGAGCTTGCGGAACGGCTCGACGCTGGCCACGTGGCCCAGGTCGTAGAGGACCTTGTGCCAGAACCGGGCGTACAGCAGGTGCAGCACGGCGTGCTCGACGCCGCCCACGTACAGGTCGACGCCGCCCGCGCCGTGGGTGTCCGCGGGGTTGTGGCCCGGGCCCATCCAGTACGACTCGAGTGCGGGGTCGATCACCTGGTCGCGCTGGTGGGCGTCGAGGTAGTGCAGGTAGTACCAGCACGACCCGGCCCAGTTGGGCATCGTGTTGGTGTCCCGGCGGTACGTCTTGGGCCCGTCGCCCAGGTCGAGCGTGACGTTGACCCAGTCCTCGTTGCGGCCCAGCGGCGCCTCGGGCGAGGACTCGGCGTCGTCGGGGGCGAAGGTGCGTGGCGAGTAGTCCGGGACCTCGGGCAGGTCCACCGGCAGCGCCGAGTCGGGCAGCGCGATCGGCAGGTCGTTCTCGTCGTAGACGATCGGGAACGGCTCGCCCCAGTAGCGCTGGCGGCTGAACAGCCAGTCGCGCAGCCGGTACGTGGTCGCCCCCGTGCCCAGGCCCTTGCGCTCGAGCCACTCCGTGATGACCCGCTTCGCCTCGGCGACGCCCAGCCCGTCCAGGCTGACCTCGTCATTGGCGGAGTTGATCGCGACGCCGTCGCCGGTGTACGCATCGCCCTCGAAGCCCTCGGGCGGCTGCACGGTGCGGATGATGGGCAGCTCGAACCGGGTCGCGAACTCCCAGTCGCGCACGTCCTGCGCGGGCACCGCCATGATCGCGCCCGTGCCGTAGCCGGCCAGCACGTAGTCGGCGATGAACACGGGGACGGGTGCGCCGTTGACCGGGTTGGTCGCGTAGATGCCGGTGAACACGCCGGTCTTCTCGCGGCCCTCGCTCTGCCGCTCGATCTCCGTCTTGGCCGCCGCCTCGGCCCGGTAGGCCTCGACCGCCTCGGCGGGGGTCGCGTGGCCGCCGGTCCAGGCGTCCTTCGTCCCCTCCGGCCAGGCCTGCGGGACGAGCTCGCCGACCAGCTCGTGCTCGGGCGCCAGCACCATGAACGTGGCGCCGAACAGCGTGTCGGGCCGCGTGGTGAAGACCTCGATCTCGGCGACAGGCGCGCCTGAGGCGTCGCCGGGCGCGGAGACCGGGAACCGCACCTGGGCGCCCTCGGAGCGGCCGATCCAGTTCCGCTGCATCGCGGTGACCTTGTGCGGCCAGTCGATCAGGTCGAGGTCGTCGGCCAGGCGGTCGGCGTACGCCGTGATGCGCATGTTCCACTGCCGCAGCGTCCGCTTGAACACGGGGAAGTTGCCGCGCTCGGAGCGCCCGTCGGAGGTGACCTCCTCGTTGGCCAGGACGGTGCCCAGCCCGGGGCACCAGTTGACCGGCGTCTCGGAGACGTACGCGAGGCGCTGCTGGTCGAGGACGCGGCGGCGGGCCACGTCGTCGAGGTCGGCCCAGGCCACGCCCTCGGGGACGCCCTCGATGCCGGTCGGCACGGGACGGGCGCCCGTGGCGTACTCCTCGACGAGCTCGCTGACGGGCCGGGCGCGGCCGCGGCCGCCGTCCGGGCGGATCGCGTCGGCGTCGTACCATGCCTCGAAGATCTGCAGGAAGATCCACTGGGTCCAGCGCACGTAGTCCGGGTCGATCGTGGCGAAGGTGCGCCGCTGGTCGTAGCCCATGCCCAGGCGGCGCAGCTGGCGCGCCATGATCTCGATGTTCGCCTCGGTGGTGAGCCGCGGGTGCGTGCCGGTCTGCACGGCGTACTGCTCGGCCGGCAGGCCGAAGGCGTCGTAGCCGAGGGCGTGCAGCACGTTGTCGCCGAGCATCTTGCGGTAGCGCGCGACCACGTCGGTGGCGATGTACCCGAGGGGGTGGCCGACGTGCAGCCCCGCGCCCGACGGGTACGGGAACATGTCCATCACGAAGTACGGGCGCGACTGCGGGTCGGCGTGCCGCCCCTGGCCGTCGGTGAGCGGGCCGGACGGGTTCGCGGCGAAGAACGTGCCGCGCTCCTCCCACCGGTCCTGCCAGCGGAGCTCGATCTGCTCCGCCATCGCGGCGTCATAACGGAAGGGCACGTCGTTGCCAGCGCCGGAATCGGCGGTGGGCTGGGAGGGAGCCTGCGAAGTCACTCCGCGAGTTTAGCCCCGCTGGCCTGGGCGGCGGACTCTCCGCCCACGGCGCTCAGCGGGCCGAGCGGAACTCCGCGGTGAGCGGGCACTGGAACGGGTCGCGCGCCGCGAGGCCCACCTCGTTGAGGTAGCGCACGACGATCCGGTAGGAGTTCACCAGCGTCGTCTCGGTGTACGTGATGCCGCGCGAGGCGCAGAACTCGCGCACGATCGGCTGCACCCGGCGCAGCGACGGGCGCGGCATGCTCGGGAACAGGTGGTGCTCGATCTGGTAGTTGAGCCCGCCCATGAACAGGTCGGTGACGCGGCCGCCCTTGATGTTGCGGCTGAGCAGCACCTGGCGGCGCAGGAAGTCGATCTTCATGGACGCCGGGACGATGGGCATGCCCTTGTGGTTGGGCGCGAAGCTGGCGCCCATGTACAGGCCGAACAGGCCGAGCTGCACGCCCAGGAACGCGAAGCCCATGCCGATGGGGAGCACCCAGAACACGAGCGCGACGTAGCCGACGAGGCGCAGCGTCACGAACGCGATCTCCACGGGGCGCCGCTTGACCGGGCCGCGGCCGAAGATCGTCTTGACCCCCGAGATGTGCAGGTTGAGGCCCTCGAGCAGCAGCAGCGGGAAGAACAGCCAGCCCTGGCGCTTGGCGAACCAGGCGGCGGCGCCGGTGCGCTCCTTGGGCAGGTCGTCGGTGGTGAACACGAGCACGCCGGACTTGATGTCCGGGTCGGCGTCGACGGTGTTGGGCTTCGCGTGGTGACGGCTGTGCTTATGCGTCCACCAGCCGTAGGACATGCCCGCGTAGAGGTTGGCGACGACGAGGCTGGCCCAGTCGTTCCACCGGCCGGAGGCGAAGATCTGCCGGTGCGCGGCGTCGTGGCCCAGGAACATGACCTGGCCGAGCAGCACCGCCAGCACGGCCGCCACGACGAGCTGCCACCAGGAGTGGCCGATGAGCACGAAGGCCACGACGGTGCCCGCCAGCAGCAGCGTGAGCACCGCGAACCGCGTCCAGTAGTAGCCGTAGCGCCGGCGCATCAGGCCGGACTCCTGCACGGTGCGCATCAGGTCGGTGAACTCGCTGACCTGGCGCTCGCGCGGTGAGTCGCCGGAGCCTGCGGGTCGCGCGGCCTTGTCGAGGCCGTCATCGGTCAAGGTGTGTGCCACGAGGGGACCCGTCTTCGTCGGCGGAGACGGGCTGCCGGTGGGCGGCGCGTCCGGTCGGAGTGTGCCCACAGTAACCCCCGGCGGGTGATCTAGTGCGCAGGTCCAGATCGGCCGGTCAGGCCCGCGACGGCGCGGGCGTCGGGCCCCGTCCCACGGTCGCCACGACGAGCAGGCCCGCCGCGGTGAGGGCGGCGCCGACCCAGGCCGGGGCGAGGTGGCCGAACCCTGCGGCGAGGACCAGCCCGCCGACCCAGGCGCCCGCCGCGTTGCCCACGTTGAGCGCGGAGTGGCAGAGTGCCGCGCCCAGCGACGGGGCGTCGGGCGACAGGTCGATGAGGCGCGACTGCAGGCCGATCCCGAGGATCTGCGACGTGATCCCCAGGGCGACGATCGCGCTGACAGCGGCCACCGGATGCGCTCCCCCGAAGAGCCCGATGGCCACCAGCGAGAGGATCGTCGAGCCGAAGCCGATGTGCATCGCGCGCGGCACCGACCGGTCCGCGAGCCGCCCGCCCAGCAGCGTGCCGATCGTCATGCCGACGCCGAACAGCGCGAGCACGAGCGGCACCGTGCCGATCTGCAGCCCCGTGGCCTCGGTGAGGAGCGGGGAGATGTAGGAGTAGACGGCGAACATGCCGCCGAAGCCGATGCCGCCGGCGCCGGCCGCGATCCACAGGCCACGGTTGCGCAGCGCGCCGAGCTCGCTGCGCACGGTGGTCCCGGATCCGGCGGGCACGCTCGGCGTCCAGCGGATGAGGGCGGCGAGGGTGATCAGGCCGAGCAGGCCCACCACGATGAACGCGAGCCGCCAGCCGAACTGCTGGCCGAGCCACGTGGACGCGGGCACGCCGACGATGTTGGAGATGGTGAGCCCGGCCATCATGGTGGCGACCGCGCGCCCGCGCCGTCCCGGCCCGGCGACGTGCGCGCCGAGCACCGCGCCGACGCCGAAGAACGCGCCGTGCGGGAGCCCGGCGAGGAAGCGGGCGAACACGAGCCAACCGGCGCTCGGCGCGACGGCGGCGAGGGTGTTGGCGACGGCGAAGGCCCCCATCAGCCAGAGCAGCAGGGTGCGGCGGTCGGCGCGGGCCGCCAGCGTGGTGAGCAGCGGGGCCCCGATGACGACGCCGAGCGCGTACGCGGTGATGATGTGGCCCGCGGTGGGGATCGAGACGCCGACGCTGGCGGCGATCTCGGGCAGCAGGCCCATGGTGGTGAACTCGGTGGTCCCGATGGAGAAGCCGCCGAGGGCCAGGGCGATCAGAGCCGGCTGGATGCCGCGTCGTCCGGCGCCGCCCGCAGCCGACGGGGAGGCCGGGCGCGCCTCGGATGCGGTCTGGACCATGCGTGTCGCCTCCCAGCGGGTCGGACGTGGGGGCCGACAGCCGGTCTCGGCATTCTCGAAACGATTCGACGAGGGCGCGTCGAATCGCCGTCGTCCACGTGCGGTGATGCGGGGAACCCTACCCTGCGGGCACGAGCCAGATGGCGGAGGCCGCTTTCTCCCCCAGCTCCACCGGGCGCTCGGGCTCGGTCGACCCCGCGGCCGGAGGCCGGACCCGCACCGCCGTCACACCCGTCACGTGCCGCCGCTCGGCGACCTCCACGCGGGCGTCCAGCACCAGGCCCACCGACTCCAGGTAGCGCAGCAGCTCCGGGTCGGAGTCCGAGATGCGGGCCACGACCCAGTCACCGTCGGCCAAGTCCCACAGCACCCGGGCCGGCGGCATCGGCACATGGCCGTCGGCTGTGGGGATCGGGTCGCCGTGCGGGTCCCGCGTCGGGAAGCCCAGGCGCGCGTCCATCCGGTCCACCATCAAGTCGGAGACCGCGTGCTCGAGCACCTCGGCCTCGTCATGCACCTCGTCCCAGCCGTAGCCCAGGACGCTCACCAGGAACGTCTCGATCAGCCGGTGCCGCCGCACCATCGCCACCGCGTGGGCCGCGCCCAGCGGCGTCAGCTCGATGGGCGCGTAGGGAGCGTGCGTGACCAAGCCCTGGTCGGCGAGCCTGCGCACCGTCTCCGAGACCGTCGACGCGCCGACCCCGAGCCGCTCGGCGAGCATCTTGGTGGTGACGGGCGCCTGGGACCACTCGCCGGCGGACCAGATGACCTTGAGGTAGTCCTGGGCGACGGACGTCAAGGCGTTCGAATCCGGGGAGCTCACGCGCCCAGCCTAGGGCCGAGGGCGGTGGCCGCCTGGGCGGGGGCTCCGGCGTCGGACCCGATCCCGTCGCCTCCCGCCGCCGCCCCGCCGCGCCCGCGCAGCCGGCGCAGCACACCCCGGCGCGGCGCGAACAGGAACACCAGCGCGAACACCAGGCCCTGGGCCAGCACCACCATGCCGCCACTCGACGCGTCCAGGTAGTAGCTCGCGTACAGCCCGGCGAACGCGCAGCCCCCGGCCAGCACGGGCGCGATGACCAGCATCCTGCTCATCCGCTCGGTGAGCAGGAACGCCGTGGCGCCGGGGGTGATGAGCATGGCCACGACCAGCACCACGCCGATGGCCTGCAGCGCGACCACCACCGTCAGGGCGAGCACCCCCAGCAGCAACGCGGAGAGCACACGCGGGGAGATGCCGACGGCATGCGCGTGTGTGCGGTCGAAGGCGTACAGGGTCAGGTCGCGCCGCTTGAGCACCAGCACCGTGAACGCCAACGCGCCGAGCACCACCACCTGGGCGATGTCCACATCCGAGACGCCGAGCACGTTGCCGAACAGGATGTGGCCGAGGTCGATCTGGCTGGGCGTCACCGAGACCAGCACGATGCCCAGCGCGAACAGCGTCGTGAACACCACCCCGATCGCGGTGTCCTCCCGTAGGCCGGTGGTCTCGCGGACCATCCCGATCAGCGCCACCGCCCCCAGTCCGAACACCAGGGCGCCCACCGCGAACGGCACGCCCGCGAGGTACGCCAGCACCACGCCGGGCAGCACCGCATGCGCGACGGCGTCGCCCAGCAGCGACCAGCCGATCAGCACGAGCCAGCAGCTCAGCAGCCCGCACACCACCGCCGCGACCACCGTCACCAGCAGCGCGCGCTGCATGAACTCGTACTGCCACGGCTCGGCGAGCCACTCGACGACGGTCATGAGTCCCCTCCGAAGGCGAGTGCGAGGTTCTCGGGCCGCAGGACCTCCTGCGGCGACCCGGCGGCCAGCACCCGGCGGTGCAGCAGGACCGCGTCATCCGCGAGGGCGGGCAAGGCGGCGAGGTCGTGGGTGGAGACCAGGGCGGCGACGCCCTCGGCGACGAGCTCGCGCAGCAGCGCGGTGAGCGTGGCCTGCGAGGACACGTCCACGCCGGCGAAGGGCTCGTCGAGCAGCAGCACCTGGGCCTCCTGGGCGAGGCAGCGCGCGATGAACGCCCGCTTGCGCTGGCCGCCCGACAGCCGGCCGATCTGGCGCCCGGCGAGGTCGGTGAGCCCGACGCGCTCGAGCGCGGAGTCGACCGCCTGACGATCGGCGGCCCGCAGCCCGCGCATCGGGCCGAGGCGCCCGTACCGCCCCTGGGCCACCACGTCGCGGACGGTGAGCGGGAACGACCAGTCCACATCCTCCGACTGCGGGACGTAGCCGAGCAGCGCCTCCCGGCGGGCGTCGCGCGACGTGCGGCCGAGCACGCGGACCTCGCCCGCGTCGGGGCTGACGATGCCCATGATCGCCTTGAGCAGGCTGGACTTGCCCGAGCCGTTCATGCCGAGCAGCCCGGTGAGCCGTCCCGGGAGCACTGTCAGGTCGGCCCCGTCGAGGGCCACGACGTCGTGGTAGCGGACCGTCAGGCCGCGGACCTCGATGGCGGCGGCGCTCATGAGCCCGACTCCGCGCCGTCGCCGGTGAGCCCGGCGACGATGGTCCGCACGTCGTGCGCGAGCAGCTCGAGGTAGGTGGGCACCGGGCCGTCGGGCGCGGACAGCGAGTCGACGTACAGCACCCCGGCGAATCGGGCCCCGGCCTCGTCGGCCACCTGCTCCTGGGCGGTGGAGGAGACGGTGGACTCGCAGAACACCGCCGGCACGCGGTTGTCCCGCACGAAGTCGATGGTCGCGGCGACCTGCTGCGGGGTGCCCTGCCGCTCGGAGTTCACCGGCCACAGCCAGGCCTCGGCCAGCCCCGCGTCACGCGCGAGGTAGGAGAACGCGCCCTCGCAGGTGACCAGGGCCCGCCGAGCCGGGTCGAGTGAGGCGAGCTCGCGCTCGAGCTCGTCGCCGAGCGCCGCGATCTGCTCGGAGTACGCGGCGGCGTTGGCGCGGTAGTCGTCGGCGTGCGCGGGGTCGAGCGCGGCGAACGCCTCGGCGATGTTGTCCACGTAGACCTGCGCCGCGGTGGGCGACATCCACGCGTGCGGGTTCGCGTGCCCCTTCGCCTCGCCCCCCGCGATGGGGATGGTGTCGACGCCGTCCGAGAGGGTCACGTGCGGCGCGTCGAGCCGGTCGACGAACTTGTCGAACCAGGCCTCGAGGCCCAGGCCGTTGTCGAGCACGAGGTCTGCGCGGGCCGCGCGGCGCAGATCGTCGGGCGTGGGCTCGTAGCCGTGGATCTCGGCGCCGACCTTGGTGACCGACTCGACGCGCAGGTGATCGCCCGCGACGACGCTCGCCATGTCCGCGATCACCGTGAAGGTGGCGAGGACGACGGGCCGCCCGTCCTGCGTCGGGCTCGTCGTGTCATCCGACGCCTCCCGGGCTCCCGCGCCCGCGCAGCCGGCCAGGAGCAGCACGGCGCAGACCGCGGCCAGGAGCGCCCGTGGCGCCCGCGCCGAGGCGTGCCGACGTGCGGCTACGGCCCGGTGAAGAGAAAAGTTCGGCACACCGAACATTCTGCCGTCCGGCGTCGCGCCGGGGCAACCTCGCGGTTACTGGCTAGGCCGCGCTCTCAGTTGAACGGCACGAGCAGCGGCGAGCGCGGCCTGGTCAGCAACGGCGACAGGGACGGCCACGCGACCCGCGGGCCCACCACCACCGAGGCGTCCGTGCCGACCTGCACCACCTGGTAGTCGAGGATCCTGCGGCTGTCCGGGTCGAAGCGCAGCAGCGTCATCTCCGCGACGCCGTTCAGCGGCCCCACGGTCGCCTGCCCCAACGAGGCCCCCGCCGTGCTCGAGCTCACGTAGCGCACCCCCTCGCCCGTCATCGACGGCCCCCCGCGACGGTGCAGGTGCCCCGACACCTGAGCCGGCACGCAGCCCTCGTCGAGCGCGGCCTGGCCCACCCGCGGCGTGTGCACCAGCAGCAGGTCGACACCGTCCGGGTCGGCACACGCCGTCTCGGCGAGCCGCGCGCCCATCTCGGACGCCGTCTCCACGTCAGCCGACGACGTGCCTGCGCCGATCCGCGTCTCGTTCGGGTCCCGGTCCCCCAGGATGCGCAGCCCCGCCACCTCGACCACGTCGCCCGAGAGCACAGTCGCGCCGGCCCGCGCGTACATCGCCGACGTCTCGCGGGAGTCGTGGTTGCCCGGCGACGTCACGATCGGCACACCGGTGGGCGCCGCTTGGGCGAACGTCGTCACGCAGTACTGCTCCACCGCGGTGCCGTTCACCGTCGTGTCCCCGGCGTCGAGGATCACGTCGGCCTGTGACAGCTCGGCCAGCGAGCGGATCACGGGGGCCATGCCCACGTTGCAGTGCAAGTCGGAGACGACCAGCAGGACGGTGGGCTCCGACTCCTCGTCTGACTCCTCGCTCGCAGTGGGCGTGGGCGATGCGGTGGCGGATGGGCTGGCGGACGGGGTGGCGGAGGGGGTGGCGTCGGCCGTGGCGCCCTCGTCTGCGGCGTCGTCAGTGACGTCGGGCGCCGGCACGCCCGGGTCGAGCCGCACCGACGGGCCCGACGGGGCCTCCGCCTGCTCGAGGAGCTCCTCCCGCTCGCGCCACGCGACGTGCAGCGCCGACTCGGCCCGGTCATAGAACTCGGTGTTGGAGCGATAGGCGTCCACGACGTAGCCGCCGTAGGTGTCGATCACGCCGCCGAGCCGCCCGGTCACCCGGGCCCCCTCGAGCGGCGTGCCATCGAAGACCCTCGACACGCGGGCCTCCGGCTGCGGGCGCGCCGCCTCGCCCAGGCTCGACGTGAGCACCCCCAGGCCCAGGCTCACCACCAGCACGCCGCCGGTGACCTGCCGGGCGTGGGGCGCCAGTCGCCCGGCGAGCTCCTCGCGCCGCGACTGGCCCATCAGCCACCGGCCGCCCCACCAGACGGCCGCCAACAGCGCGAAGGCGCCGATCGCACGCCGCGCCGCGTCGGTGAGCAAGGCCTGCGTCGCGTCGTGCACCGTGGCCTGGGGCCCCGCGAAGAACTGCAGGTAGCCCTGCAGGTCGCCACTGAGGGCCTGCAGGGTCGTGGCGGCGTCGACAGCGGTGAACGAGTCGGGGATCTCCTCGACGGTGACGTGGACGCCGAGCGTCAACGGCAACGGCGAGTCGAGCTCCAACGTGCCCAGCGGGCCGAGGTCGACGGTGACCTGGCTGTCCGTCGTCACGTCGTAGCGCGCCTGATGGGGGCCCAGGCTCAGGTCGGCCGTCGCCGTCGTCACCCCGAACACCACGGCCAGCAGGACGCCGACCAGCGCCGGCAGGCCCACCCGCAGCCAGCGCGAGCGCCGGCCACGGGCCGGCTCGGTGGCTTCGGCCAGCGGTTCGGGGGTGCGCTCAGAGGGCGCCGACGGCTCGCTCATCGCCCGCAGCCTAGGTCGAGATCCTTGGCGCCACGACTCGCCCCGGGCGGCCCGCTACTGGTAGGTGACCAGGTCAGGGACCGGTGTGACCTGGTATGTCTGGCTCGGGTCGAGCATCGGGAGGTCCTCGTCGATGAAGTTCTTCCAGCCCCATCGCACCCCCGCCGGGGCGCCCGCCTGGAGCGCTGCCCACGTGCCCGCCTTCGCGGGCTGCGAGCCCTGGCCGTCCACGTGGATGAGCAGCGCCAACTCGTCGCGGCTGGTGTCGAGGCGCTCCCGCTCGCTGATCATCCGCAGCGAGAACTGGTGCAGCACCAGCATCTTCTGGGGCAGCGCCCGCTCGCGGGTGAAGTCCGCGAGCCAGGTGACGACGGCGTTGACCTCGTCGATGCCCACCGAGCCGATCTGCCGCAGGTGCACCTGGTCGGGGGCGAGCCGCCACTCGGGGTCCAGGGCCAGGCTCACATGCGGGAGCGCGAGCAGGTCCGCATACGCCTGGGCCTGGGTGACGAAGTCGGTGCGGCCGGGCTGCAGGTCCAGCACCACGGCCAGGCCCGCCTCGCCCGCCGCCTCGACGAGCGGGCGCAGGTCCTCCACCGGGCGCATCCGCGAGTAGCTGCCGTCCTCGGGCCCCGACGAGGCGATCGTCGCGATCACCTCGAGCATCGGGACCACCGTGTCACCAGTGAGCGCCTGGTACTCGCCCGCGAGCTGCTGGGCGCGGGCGATCGTCGCGGGCACGTCCTGCTCGCCGAGCAGGCCCAGCGCCGGGGTGCCCGGCGTGCCGTACAGCGCGACGTACCTCTTGCCGGGCACGCCCGGCGCCGTCGGGAAGACGAGTTGGCCGCCGCCGGGCGCCTGCACGCCCGTGCCGACGCTCGCGAGCCGCTGGGCCAGCACCTCCTGCGAGCCGAAGGACGCGCCGAGGGCGAGGACCGGGCCGACGCCTGCGAGCGCCTCCACGGTGGTCGCGGACGCGCGCGGGTCGCCGCCCGGCACGACGTGCACCGGCAGCCCGGCGGCACGCGCGGTGGCGACAGCGGCGAGGTGGGCGGGGTTGCCGTCGGTGAGGACGGTGGTCACGGTGGCGGGCGCGGGCGGGCTGACCTGCGGCAG
>NZ_JAUDBQ010000028.1 GCF_030372105.1 Cellulomonas cellasea
GCGTCTGTTCCTTGAGAACTCAACAGTGTGCCAAGTAGTCGATGCCAAGATGGTTCATCGGCTGGTGGTTCCCCGCTTTTCGGTGGGGGGTTGTCAGTGTGGTGAGTCTTGGTTGACTGAGTGTGTCGTCCACCCCGTGGGTGGCATGCTCGAATCAGCCGAATTAACTGGTCCTGCTTTCGGGTGGGGCTGTTTCGTGTGTCGGTTTCCTTGCCGCTTCGGTGGCAGGGTGCCATGAGACATCTACGGAGAGTTTGATTCTGGCTCAGGACGAACGCTGGCGGCGTGCTTAACACATGCAAGTCGAACGGTGATGACAGGGCTTGCCTTGTCTGATCAGTGGCGAACGGGTGAGTAACACGTGAGTAACCTGCCCCTGACTCTGGAATAACCGCGGGAAACGGCGGCTAATACCGGATACGAGACGCACAGGCATCTGTAGCGTCTGGAAAGATTTATCGGTCAGGGATGGGCTCGCGGCCTATCAGCTTGTTGGTGGGGTGAAGGCCTACCAAGGCGACGACGGGTAGCCGGCCTGAGAGGGCGACCGGCCACACTGGGACTGAGATACGGCCCAGACTCCTACGGGAGGCAGCAGTGGGGAATATTGCACAATGGGCGCAAGCCTGATGCAGCGACGCCGCGTGAGGGATGACGGCCTTCGGGTTGTAAACCTCTTTCAGCAGGGAAGAAGCGAAAGTGACGGTACCTGCAGAAGAAGCGCCGGCTAACTACGTGCCAGCAGCCGCGGTAATACGTAGGGCGCAAGCGTTGTCCGGAATTATTGGGCGTAAAGAGCTCGTAGGCGGTTTGTCGCGTCTGCTGTGAAAACCTGAGGCTCAACCTCGGGCTTGCAGTGGGTACGGGCAGACTAGAGTGCGGTAGGGGTGACTGGAATTCCTGGTGTAGCGGTGGAATGCGCAGATATCAGGAGGAACACCGATGGCGAAGGCAGGTCACTGGGCCGCAACTGACGCTGAGGAGCGAAAGCATGGGGAGCGAACAGGATTAGATACCCTGGTAGTCCATGCCGTAAACGTTGGGCACTAGGTGTGGGGCTCATTCCACGAGTTCCGTGCCGCAGCAAACGCATTAAGTGCCCCGCCTGGGGAGTACGGCCGCAAGGCTAAAACTCAAAGAAATTGACGGGGGCCCGCACAAGCGGCGGAGCATGCGGATTAATTCGATGCAACGCGAAGAACCTTACCAAGGCTTGACATACACCGGAAAAGCGCAGAGATGTGCTCCCCGCAAGGTCGGTGTACAGGTGGTGCATGGTTGTCGTCAGCTCGTGTCGTGAGATGTTGGGTTAAGTCCCGCAACGAGCGCAACCCTCGTCCTATGTTGCCAGCACGTCATGGTGGGGACTCATAGGAGACTGCCGGGGTCAACTCGGAGGAAGGTGGGGATGACGTCAAATCATCATGCCCCTTATGTCTTGGGCTTCACGCATGCTACAATGGCCGGTACAAAGGGCTGCGATACCGCGAGGTGGAGCGAATCCCAAAAAGCCGGTCTCAGTTCGGATTGGGGTCTGCAACTCGACCCCATGAAGTCGGAGTCGCTAGTAATCGCAGATCAGCAACGCTGCGGTGAATACGTTCCCGGGCCTTGTACACACCGCCCGTCAAGTCACGAAAGTCGGTAACACCCGAAGCCGGTGGCCCAACTCGCAAGAGGGGGAGCCGTCGAAGGTGGGACTGGCGATTGGGACTAAGTCGTAACAAGGTAGCCGTACCGGAAGGTGCGGCTGGATCACCTCCTTTCTAAGGAGCATCTGGCCAGGTCTCTTCGGGGGCCGGGTCCAGGCCCATGTCCCTGGCCGAACGAGCCGGGGGTGGAGCTCAAGGGTGGAACATCGACTATGGCCGGCCGCGATGCGGTCTCCTGCTAGTACGTCCTGGGCTTGCCCGGGTCTGGAACGCGGGGGGTCGTGGGAGTGGTCGGCTTGGCGCACTGTTGGGTCCTGAGGGAACAGCCGGAAGGTTGTTGTCTCGGGTTGCCCCGCTGGCTCGTCTTCGGATGGGTTGCGGTGGGGTGGCTGGATACGGGTCCGTGTGACCGGTCGAACCGTCCAGGAGTTCCTGGGCAGGCGCCGGTGTCAGCACGGGGATCGTTCGTAGCTTGAGAACTGCACAGTGGACGCGAGCATCTTTGTAGAAATTATTGTGGTCAAGTTTTTAAGGGCACAGGGTGGATGCCTTGGCACTAGGAGCCGATGAAGGACGTAGTAGCCTGCGATAAGCCTCGGGGAGTTGGCAAACGAACCGTGATCCGAGGATTTCCGAATGGGGAAACCCCGCTGGAGTCATGTCCAGTGACCCGCACCTGAATATATAGGGTGTGTGGGGGGAACGTCGGGAAGTGAAACATCTCAGTACCGACAGGAAGAGATATTCCGTGAGTAGTGGCGAGCGAAAGCGGATCAGGCCAAACCGTATGCGTGTGATAGCCGGCAGGCGTTGCGTGTGCGGGGTTGTGGGACCTTTCAGCTGGTTCTGCCGAATCAGCAGGGAGTCAGAAAGCCGCGTTATAGTCGAAGGGCATTGAAAGGCCCGGCACAGAGGGTGTGACCCCCGTAGACGAAATGACGCGGCCTCCCGAAGGGGATCCCAAGTAGCACGGGGCCCGAGAAATCCCGTGTGAATCCGGCAAGACCACTTGCTAAGCCTAAATACTACCTAGTGACCGATAGCGGACAAGTACCGTGAGGGAAAGGTGAAAAGTACCCCGGGAGGGGAGTGAAATAGTACCTGAAACCGTGTGCCTACAATCCGTTGGAGCCTCCCTAGCAGGGGTGACAGCGTGCCTTTTGAAGAATGAGCCTGCGAGTTAGTGGTACGTGGCGAGGTTAACCCGTGTGGGGAAGCCGTAGCGAAAGCGAGTCCGAATAGGGCGATTCAGTCGCGTGCTCTAGACCCGAAGCGAAGTGATCTAGCCATGGGCAGGTTGAAGCGCGGGTAAGACCGCGTGGAGGACCGAACCCACTTGGGTTGAAAACCGAGGGGATGACCTGTGGTTAGGGGTGAAAGGCCAATCAAACTTCGTGATAGCTGGTTCTCCCCGAAATGCATTTAGGTGCAGCGTCACGTGTTTCTTACCGGAGGTAGAGCTACTGGATAGCCGATGGGCCCCACAAGGTTACTGACGTTAGCCAAACTCCGAATGCCGGTAAGTGAGAGCGTGGCAGTGAGACTGCGGGGGATAAGCTCCGTAGTCGAGAGGGAAACAGCCCAGACCACCAGCTAAGGCCCCTAAGCGTATGCTAAGTGGGAAAGGATGTGGAGTTGCACAGACAACCAGGAGGTTGGCTTAGAAGCAGCCACCCTTGAAAGAGTGCGTAATAGCTCACTGGTCAAGTGATTCCGCGCCGACAATGTAGCGGGGCTCAAGCATACCGCCGAAGCTGTGGCATTCACACAATAGCTCAGCCCCTTTGGGGTTCAGGCGTGTGGATGGGTAGGGGAGCGTCGTGTGGCGAGTGAAGTCGCGGGGTGACCCAGCGGTGGACGCCACACGAGTGAGAATGCAGGCATGAGTAGCGAAAGACGGGTGAGAAACCCGTCCGCCGAATGACCAAGGGTTCCAGGGCCAGGCTAATCCGCCCTGGGTAAGTCGGGACCTAAGGCGAGGCCGACAGGCGTAGTCGATGGACAACGGGTTGATATTCCCGTACCGGCGAAGAACCGCCCATACCGACCCCGGTGATGCTAAGCGCCCGAAGCCGTCCATCGTCCCTTCGGGGACACCGGGCGGGGGAGCGCGCGACCCGAGCCGGCAGTAGGTAAGCGCATTAACAGGGGTGACGCAGGAAGGTAGCCCAGCGTGGCGATGGTAGTCCACGTCCAAGGTTGTAGGGTGAGAGGTAGGCAAATCCGCCTCTCGTGAAGCCTGAGAACTGATGGTGACCGCGAACGCGGGATGATTGGGTGATCCTATGCTGCCAAGAAAAGCCTCGGCGCGAGGTTCTAGCCGCCCGTACCCTAAACCGACTCAGGTGGTCAGGTAGAGAATACTAAGGCGATCGAGAGAATCGTGGTTAAGGAACTCGGCAAAATGCCCCCGTAACTTCGGGAGAAGGGGGGCCCGAAGCGTGAACCCACTTGCTGGGGGAGCGTGGACGGCCGCAGAGACCAGGGGAAAGCGACTGTTTACTAAAAACACAGGTCCGTGCGAAGTCGCAAGACGATGTATACGGACTGACGCCTGCCCGGTGCTGGAAGGTTAAGAGGACGGGTCAGCCGCAAGGCGAAGCTCAGAATTTAAGCCCCAGTAAACGGCGGTGGTAACTATAACCATCCTAAGGTAGCGAAATTCCTTGTCGGGTAAGTTCCGACCTGCACGAATGGCGTAACGACTTTCCCGCTGTCTCAACCGCGAACTCGGCGAAATTGCACTACGAGTAAAGATGCTCGTTACGCGCAGCAGGACGGAAAGACCCCGGGACCTTTACTATAGCTTGGTATTGGTGTTCGGTGCGGCTTGTGTAGGATAGGTGGGAGACTGTGAAGCCGGCACGCCAGTGTCGGTGGAGTCAACGTTGAAATACCACTCTGGTCGCTCTGGATATCTAACCTCGGTCCGTCATCCGGACCAGGGACAGTGCCTGGTGGGTAGTTTAACTGGGGCGGTTGCCTCCTAAAATGTAACGGAGGCGCTCAAAGGTTCCCTCAGCCTGGTTGGCAATCAGGTGTCGAGTGCAAGTGCACAAGGGAGCTTGACTGTGAGACTGACAGGTCGAGCAGGGACGAAAGTCGGAACTAGTGATCCGGCGGTGGCTTGTGGAAGCGCCGTCGCTCAACGGATAAAAGGTACCCCGGGGATAACAGGCTGATCTTGCCCAAGAGTCCATATCGACGGCATGGTTTGGCACCTCGATGTCGGCTCGTCGCATCCTGGGGCTGGAGTAGGTCCCAAGGGTTGGGCTGTTCGCCCATTAAAGCGGTACGCGAGCTGGGTTTAGAACGTCGTGAGACAGTTCGGTCCCTATCCGCTGCGCGCGCAGGAAACTTGAGAAGGGCTGTCCCTAGTACGAGAGGACCGGGACGGACGAACCTCTGGTGTGCCAGTTGTTCCGCCAGGAGCACGGCTGGTTGGCTACGTTCGGAAGGGATAACCGCTGAAAGCATCTAAGCGGGAAGCCTGCTTCAAGATGAGGTTTCCATGGGGACTAGTGCCCCGAGAGGCTCCCAGCTAGACCACTGGGTAGATAGGCCGGATGTGGAAGGCAGGACGAAAGACTGCTGGAGCTGACCGGTACTAATAAGCCGATGACTTCACCACACTACATTGCTACGCGTCCACTGTGCGGTTCCCGAGATACGAACGGGAATCATCCCGAGATTCATATCTCCATAGAGTTACGGCGGTCATAGCGAGGGGGAAACGCCCGGTCCCATTCCGAACCCGGAAGCTAAGCCCCTCTGCGCCGATGGTACTGCACTCGCCAGGGTGTGGGAGAGTAGGTCGCCGCCGGAACACCATTCAGAAAGAGCCACCCCTA
>NZ_JAUDBQ010000029.1 GCF_030372105.1 Cellulomonas cellasea
GTGGCACACCTGGGCGACGCCCGCGCAGTTCTTCGCCACGACGTTCCTGCTGGGCTCGCTCGCAGTCGGGGCGGCCTTCATGGGCTCGATCATGTGGCGCCGCCGCGCGGCGCTCAAGAAGGGCGAGGGCGGGCTCGACCTCGACGAGGGCGCTCGCACGCTGCTGACGCGCTCGCTCAAGGGCGTGGGCCTGACGGCCGTCGCGATGCTCGGCGTCGAGTTCGTCATCATCCCGCTGCACATCTCGAACTTGTCGGCCGCTGGCGGGGCCGCTGCGGAGTCGGCCGCGGTGTTCTCCGGGGCGTGGTTCGTGGCGCGGTTGGTCCTGGTGTTCGCGGGGGCCGGCCTGCTGGCCGTGTTCTTGTACCGCTACGCCTCGGCGGCCAAGGACTCGGGTGTCCGGCTGCTCGCGATCGTGAGCACCAGCGCGTTCGTCCTGGTGCTGGCCGGTGAGCTGATCGGCCGGTCGCAGTTCTACGAGCAGATGGCCCGCATCGGCATGTGACACCGCGCCGGCAGGCGCCGCACAACACGCAGGGCCCGCACCTCACGCGAGGTGCGGGCCCTGCGTGGTCTGGCAGCCACGTGCCAACGAGACGGCGCCGCTATTCGGCAAATAGCGCATACGTGCTTTGCGTAATGGCGCGGACTATATGGGTGCCATTGCTGTCGAAGTGGTCGAACTCGGGCAGGACCATCGCCCCAGGTGGTAAATGGGAGCCCCGGGAGCATTGACCCACCGTCTTGGCGCCAATGACGTAGCCGAGACCTGCCGAAGGGACGGCCCTCGATGACAGCTGTTGGGACGACAGGGACACCACCCAGGACTGGGATGCCGCGGCGTTCCTTCCTCAAGTGGTCAGGGGTCGCGGGCGGTGGTGCGGCCTTTGTCGGCGTGGGCGCGTCACTGGGCGTGATTCCCGGTGTCGGCGCCGCGAATGCCGCGAACGCGTCGCCGATCACCGGCGCGGACTCGGTCGCGTGGAACTCGTGCTGGGTCAACTGCCAGAGCAGGTGCCCGCTGCGCTTCCACGTCAAGGACGGCACGATCGTCCGAGTCGAGACTGACGACGCCGGTGGCGACGAGCTCGGGTCGCAGCAAGTCCGCGCGTGCGTGCGTGGGCGGTCCATGCGCCAGCGCATCTACAACGCTGACCGCCTCAAGGC
Source organism: Cellulomonas cellasea (assembly GCF_030372105.1). Taxonomy (GTDB): domain Bacteria; phylum Actinomycetota; class Actinomycetes; order Actinomycetales; family Cellulomonadaceae; genus Cellulomonas_A; species Cellulomonas_A cellasea_A. The sequence continues at coordinate 1,168 of NZ_JAUDBQ010000029.1, forward strand.
CCCCATGAAGCGGGTCGGCCCGCGCGGGGCCGGCGAGTTCGTCGAGATCACCTGGGACGAGGCCTTCGACACGATCGCCGGCGAGCTCGAGCGGATCATCGCCGAGCACGGCAACGAGGCCGTCTACCTCAACTCGGGGACCGGGACGAACGGCGGCGCCATCGGCTCGCGCTCCTCGGTGCGCCGGTTCCTCAACTGCCTGGGCGGCTACCTGTTCTCCTACGGCACGTATTCGACGGGGGCGATCCAGATCGCCGCGCCGTACACGTTCGGCGTCTCTCCCTCGACCAACACGTTCGACGACTCGGTGAACTCCCAGCTCGTGGTCCTGTGGGGCAACAACCCGCTGGAGACTCGCATGGGCGGCGAGGCCTTCGTCATCCAGAAGGCCAAGAAGATGAGCAAGACGAAGTTCATCGTGGTCGACCCGCGCTACTCGGACACCGCCGCGACAGTGGGCGACGAGTGGGTCGCGCTGCGTCCGGGCACTGACGCGGCGCTCGTGGCCGGCATGGCGCACGTCATGATCACCGAGGACCTCGTCGACCAGGAGTTCCTGGACACGTACTGCGTGGGCTACGACGAGGAGCACATGCCCGAGGGCATCCCCGCGGGCAACTCCTACAAGAGCTACATCCTCGGCAAGGGCCCCGACGGCACGGTCAAGACCCCCGAATGGGCCAGCGCCATCACCGGCGTCGCGATCGAGCAGATCATCTCGGTCGCCCGGCAGATCGCCGGAGCCAAGCCGTGCGCGATCAGCCAGGGCTGGGGTGCGCAGCGTCAGATGAACGGTGAGAACTCGGCGCGCGCGATCTTCATGCTCGCATTGCTCACCGGCAACGTCGGCATCCCCGGCGGTGGCACGGGCGACCGCGAGACGTCCTACAACTTCAAAGTCGCGGGCTTCCCCGAGCTGAAGAACCCGGTCGAGACCTCGATCTCGATCTGCATGTGGACCGACGCGGTCGAGCGCGGCCCGGAGATGACCAAGCTCCGGGACGGCGTGCGCGGCAAGGACAAGCTCGACACCGGCATCAAGTTCCTCTTCAACTACGCCGGCAACACGATCGTCAACCAGCACATGGACGCGAACCGGACGTCGAAGCTGCTGCAGGACGAGTCGCTACTCGAGTTCATCCTGGTGATCGACAACCAGATGACCGCCTCGGCGAAGTTCGCCGACATCCTGCTCCCGGACGTGTCGAACGTCGAGCAGCGTGACCTCACGGCGGGTGGCTCGACAGGCGACCTCGGGTACGTGATCTATGCGGACAAGGCCATCGAGCCGCTGTTCGACTGCAAGCCGATCTACGAGATCCTCACCGAGCTCGCCAAGCGGCTGGGGGTCGAGGAGGAGTTCACCGAGGGCAAGACCCAGGACGAGTGGATCGACGAGCTTATCGAGACCACGCGCAAGGACACCCCGGCGATCCCCGCGAACGAGGAGTTCCGCAAGGCCGGCGTGTACCGCCAGAGCAACCCGGCGGGGCACGTCATCCCACTGAAGGCGTTCCGCGAGGACCCGGTCGCCAACCCGCTCAAGACTCCCTCGGGAAAGATCGAGATCTTCTCCCAGCAGATCTGGGACATCGCGCAGATGTGGGAGCTTCCCGAGGGGCAGCGCATCACTGCCCTTCCGGAGCACCTCGTGGGCGCCGAGGGCGTCGAGGAGGCGCTGACCAACGAGAAGTACCCGCTGCAGTGCATCGGGCACCACTACAAGTCCCGGACCCACTCGACGTACGGCAACGTCCCCTGGATGAAGGAGGCGCACCCGCAGATCGTGTGGATCAACCCCGCCGACGCGAAGGCGCGAGGGATCGAGAACGACGACGTGGTCCACGTCTTCAACGACCGTGGCCGCATCGAGCTGGTCGCGCGGGTGACCCCGCGCATCGTGCCGGGCGTGCTCTCGGTGCCGCAGGGCGCCTGGTACCGGCCGGACAAGGACGGGCTGGACCGTGGGGGAAGCATCAACACCCTCACCAGCTGGAACACCACGGCGCTGGCCAAGGCCACGACGTC
>NZ_JAUDBQ010000003.1 GCF_030372105.1 Cellulomonas cellasea
GGGCAATGACGTCACCGTCCCACAGCGGGGTGACACGGCGGTGATGGCGCGGCGTCCGCTCGACGGCTGGCCTGAGCGCGGCCATGATCAAGGGATGAGCCCGTCAAGCGAACTCGAGCTGGTCCACCTGGTCGCGAAGCTCGAGGAGCAGGAGCGCAACCTCGTCTTCACCCGCTTCGACAATGACGACGCGTGGCGACTGGGCTGTGTCCTGGTCGAGATCGCGCAGGAGCGCTCGCTGCCGGTGACCATCGACGTGCGGCGCGGGCGTCAGCAGCTGTTCCACGCCGCGCTTCCGGGCACGACCCCGGACAACGACTCCTGGGTGGAGCGCAAGGTGCGGGTCACTGAGCGGTTCGGCGCGTCGTCGTACCTGGTCGGGGCGCGGGCGCGGGCGGACGGCACGACGTTCGCCGCGCAGCAGGACCTTCCGTTGCAGCGCTATGCGGCGCATGGCGGGTGCTTCCCGGTGCGGATCACGGATGTGGGCGTGGTGGGCACGGTGACGGTGTCGGGGCTCCCGCAGGCTGACGACCATGACCTGGTGGTGGAGGCCATCACCGCGTTCCTGGGCTGACGACGGGCGCCACTCCCCCGCTCTCCGCCGCGCTTGTCCCATTTCTTCTGGTGTCGGAGTCGGCGCCGTGGCTCGAAGCGGCGGACAGGACGCCGTCGCGGTGGCTAAGGTAAAGCGAATGCCAATAATGTACAATATGTCAGTAAAAGTGCATTCGACGGGACAGCGCCACTGCCCCCCACCACACTGTGGTGGTGCGCCGCATCGGAATCGAAGAAGAGTTCTTGCTCGTGTCTCCTGACGGGACCCTCCGGGCCGTCGCAGCGCCCGCGCTGCAGCACGCCGCGGCCCACGCGGCCGACGAGACACTCGACGACCCGCCAGGTGGGAAGCTCGAGAAGGAGTTCACCCAAGAGCAGGTCGAAACCTCCACCCGCCCGCGCTCCACCATCGCCGACCTGCTCGCCGAGGTCCGCTCCGGCCGGTCCCGCGCTGACTCCTCCGCCCAGCACGTCGGCGCGCGGGCAGTGGCGATCGGCACCGCGCCCATCGGCGGCGATCCCACAGTCATCGTCAACCAGCGTGCCAAGGCCATCCGGGACGAGTTCGGGGAGATCGCCCGCGAGCAGCTCACCTGCGGGTGCCACATCCACGTCGAGGTGGCGGATGACGAGGAGGGCGTGCGGATCATCGACCACCTGCGCCGCTGGACTCCCCTGCTCCTCGCACTGAGCGCCAACAGCCCCTACTGGCACGGCGAGGACACCGCCTACGCCAGCTACAGGTCGTTGGTCTGGGGCCGTTGGCCGACAGCGGGCCCGACGGCGCCCTTCGGCGACGCGGCGGCCTACCACGGCCTCGTCGACGTCCTCGTCGGGAGCGGGACGATCCTCGACCCGGGAATGGTCTACTTCGACGCCCGCCTCTCGCCGCGCTACCCCACCGTGGAGGTGCGCGTGCCCGACGTCTGCCTCGACTCCGCTGACGCCGTCCTCCAAGCGGTGCTCGTCCGCGCCCTCGCCGACACCGCACTCGACATCAGCCTCGCCGGAGGCCCGCCGCTCGGCCCCGAGCCGCGCACCGAGGCGCTCCGCGTCGCCGCCTGGCGCGCCGCGAGGTCAGGGCTCACCGGCGACCTGCTCGACCCGCTGACCTTCCGCCCGCTGCCCGCCGCCGAGGCCATCCAGACGCTGCTCGACCATGTGGGCCCCGCACTGGAGGCGTCCGGCGACCAGGAGTGGGCGGCCGAGCAGGTGCGGCACGTGCTGCAGCGGGGCAACGGGGCAATGCAGCAGCGCCAGTGGCGGCTCGAGGGCGCCGACGACCACGAGCTCGTCCAGCGGGCCGTCGAGCGCACCCATGCCTGAGATCCCGGCGCTCACCCCGGGACCCGCGCGCCGGGCCAGCGGCGAGTGGCCTGAGCAGTCCGCGACCGTCCACGCGCTGCGATCCGCGGGCTGCGTCTTCGCGGAGGATGAGGCCGAGCTGCTCCACAGCGACGCGACCAGCCCTGAGCACCTCGCCGAGCTCACCGCGCGACGCGTCCGCGGGGAACCGCTCGAGCACGTGCTGGGCTGGGCGGCGTTCAGCGGGCTGCGGGTGCTGGTGCGGCCCGGGGTGTTCGTTCCACGCCGTCGCACCGAGCTCCTGGTGGACGTGGCCCGCCGAGCGCTCGCCGACAGCAGTGGCCGCCAGGCCAGGGTCGTGGACCTGTGCTGCGGGTCGGGCGCCGTGGGCTTGGCCATCGCCGCGGGCCGCGCCGACGTCGAGCTGCACGCAGTGGACATCGACCCGGTCGCCGTGCAGTGCGCCCGGCAGAACATCCCCGCGTCGATCGGCGAGGTCCACGAGGGCGACCTCGACGGGCCCTTGCCCGCGCGCCTGCGGGGCAGCGTCGATGTCCTCACGGCGAACGCCCCCTACGTGCCGACCGGGGCGTTGCGGCTCATGCCGCCCGAGGCCCGCCAGCATGAGCCGCGCACAGCCCTCGACGGCGGCCCCGAAGGACTCGACCTGCTGCGACGGGTGGTCCTCCTCGCGCCGCGCTGGCTCGCCCGCGGCGGCTCCGTGCTCATGGAGGCAGGCGGCGGCCAGGTGTCCGAGCTCGTGGCTGCCCTCACCGGCGTCGGGCTCACCGCCTCGGTCATCCGGGACGAGGAGCGGGACGCGACGGTGGTCCACGGAGCCCGACCCGTTGCCACCCCCGGCCTGGACTGACCGCGCGGCACGACCCCGAACGCGTGGCTTGTTCGCCCGCGCGCGCGACGGCGGCCAGACTGGGCGCATGACCGGTCCGACTCCCCCGCCTCCCCCCGCCCCACCGGAGTCGCCGGAGCCGGTCGGCCCGCCTCAGATCGCGACCGCCCCCGCCGCGGCGGCGAACTCCTCGGGCGCCCTGCTGCGGCGGATCGGGGGCCTGCTGACCCCATATCGCGGCGAACTGATCCTGGTGGTGCTGTCCATCCTCGTGGGTGCAGTGCTCGGCATCGTCACCCCGTTCCTCACCCAGCGGGTCTTCGACGACGCGCTGTTCCCCGAGTCCGGCGACGTCGACCTGCGCCTACTGCTGTGGCTGGTCGGCGCGATGATCCTGGTGCCGTTGCTGAGCTCCGCGATCGGCGTCGGGCAGACGTACCTGACCACCAAGGTCGGCAACCTCGCGATGGCCGACCTGCGGGGGCGGTTGTTCGCGCACCTGGAGCGCATGGAGCTCGCGTTCTTCACCGCCACGAAGACCGGCTCCATCCAATCCCGGCTCGCCAACGACGTGGGCGGCGTGCGATCAGTGCTGACCACGACGGCCTCGTCGATCCTGTCGAACGCGGTGACGGTCATCGCCTCGCTCGTCGCGATGCTGCTACTGAGCTGGCAGCTGACCATCGTCGCCGTCGCGCTCATGCCCGTGTTCGTGGTCATGCAGCGTCGGGTGGGCGCCCGTCGCCAGGTGATCGCGCGCGCCACGCAGGAGTCGCTCGCGGACATGACGGCGATCACCGAGGAGGCGCTGAGCGTCTCCGGGGTGCTGCTGACCAAGGTGTTCAACCGCTCTGACGCGGAGATCGCCCGGTACCGCGAGGAGAACGACCGCCAGGTGGTGCTGCAGGTGCGCCAGGCGATGGCGGGCCAGGGGTTCTTCGGGGTGGTCAACGCGTTCATGGCGATCACGCCCGCGCTGGTCTACCTCGCCGCCGGGTACATGATCACCGGCGACGTCGGCGCGAGCGCGCTGACAGCCGGAACGCTCGTCGCGTTCTCCACGCTGCAGGCCCGGCTGCTGATGCCCGTCGTGTCGTTGATGCGCGTGGCGCTCGACGTGCAGACGTCGCTCGCGCTGTTCCGGCGGATCTTCGAGTACCTGGACATGGAGCCCGCCATCCGGGACCGCCCCGGCGCCGTGGTGCTCGACCCGGCCACCACCCGGGGCCGCGTGTCCTTCGACGGGGTCTGGTTCCAGTACCCGTCTCCCCCGTCGCTGCAGGAGCCCGCGCCGGTCGCGGCGCCCGGCCGGGGGTCGGGGATGGGTGGGGGGATGCGCGGCGCGATGATGAGCTTCGGCGTCCCCAGCTCGGGGACGCCCGGGGGTGGCGGGATGCCGCATGGGCTGCCCCGATCGACGTCAGGCGGTGGCCGTCGCACGGCCGCGGGCGCCGCGGCCCCCACCCGCCGAACCTGGGCCGTCCGCGACGTGTCCTTCGAGGTCGAGCCAGGCCAGCTCGCGGCGTTCGTGGGCCCGTCTGGGGCGGGCAAGACGACCCTGAGCCACCTCGTGCCCCGGCTGTACGAGGTGGACCGCGGGGCCGTGCGCATCGACGGCCACGACGTCAGGGATGTCACGCTGTCGAGCCTGGCCGACACCGTCGGCGTCGTCACGCAGGACCCGTACCTGTTCCACGCGACGATCGCCCAGAACCTGCGGTACGCCCGGCCCGACGCGACGGACGCCGAGTTGGAGGAGGCGTGCCGCGCGGCGAACATCCACGACCGGATCATGTCCTTCGAGGGCGGCTACGACACTGTCGTGGGCGAGCGGGGCTACCGGCTGTCGGGCGGCGAGAAGCAACGCGTCGCGATCGCCCGAGTGCTGCTCAAGGATCCGCGGGTGCTCATCCTCGACGAGGCCACCTCGGCGCTGGACACCTCGTCGGAGCGCCTCGTGCAGGACGCCCTCGCCCGGGTGCTGCAGCGGCGGACGACCCTGGCCATCGCCCACCGGCTGTCGACGATCATCGACGCGGACGTCATCTTCGTGGTGGAGGACGGCCGTGTCGTCGAGCGCGGCACGCATCAGGAGCTCGTCGCGGCCCCGGACGGCCTGTACGCCCGGCTGTACGCGGAGCAGTTCGGCGGCGGACGGGTCCAGGCCCGATTCAGCGACGGCGTGATGTTCACCGACGGGGTCGTCCTCACCCAGCCCGCCAGGGGCGAGTGACCCCCTCCGGGTGAGCCCGCCACCCCCAGGGATCTTGGGCTGACGGGCCGTTCACAGGGCTCTGACCGTCGCGCCCCGGCGCGTGGGAGGCGGCTCGGACCGTGGCCGCATGACCAACAACCCGGACGAGACCACCCGCCCAGATCACCCCACACCGCCGACGTGGGGTGATCCGTTCCACTACGGCCTACCAGGCCCACACGGCGCCGACGACGCTGCCCACCCAGCCCCGGGGCCGCGCGAACCCGACTTCGTGCCGGCCCCGCAGGACGCCGAGCTGATCAGCGCCGAGCTGATGAACACCACGCTCGTCGACGCCGTGCTGCGCGCCGTCGGGGACCAGCGCGGCGGGCCGCCCACCCTGTGGTTCCTCGTGCTCGACAGCGACGACCGCCCCATGCCCGTCGTGCTGCCCGTCGAGCACGCCACGGTGGCCCCGTCCGAGACCGTCGGCGCCCTGCTCGTGCACGTGCTGCTGTCTGTCGTGCGACATGAGGCGCCCGCGGGGTCTGTGCTGATCGGGTACACCCGTGAGGGCGGTGGCGCGGAGGGCGCGTTCGAGCGTGGGTGGTCGGGGGTGCTCCGCGGGCTGGCCGCACGCGCCGGGCTGCGCATCCGCGCCGAGGTGGCAGTCGGGCCGCATCGCGCCGGAGTGATCCGAGGGTGACCGCGTCGGGGCTGTGTCGCTGGTCACAGCCGCACGCACGCCCGCGGCCGGGCAGGGGGACAGACATGCGGAAAGCGGCACGTCTCACCGTGGCGGGCTCGTCGCGCGTTCACGAGACCTTCACGGCACTATGGAACATCAGGGCCGGGTCGGTCGTTGAGCCCTGCGGAAGAGATTCACACGGCAACGGCACGGAGGTCCCAGATGTCGAACCGGTCCCTGCGCGGAATGCGCATCGGTTCACACAGCATGGAGACGGAGGACGGCGTCGACTTCGCCCCCCGTCTCCAGGCGCACTACGACTGCCCGAACGGGCACACGATCATCCTGCCCTTCTCTGTCGAGGCGGACGTCCCGGTCACCTGGGAGTGCCGCTGTGGCGAGGAGGCGCTCCTGCGCGACGCCGCGAAGCCTGAGCCCAAGGGCGGCAAGCCGCCGCGCACCCACTGGGACATGCTGCTCGAGCGTCGCACCGTCAAGGAGCTCGAGGAGCTGCTCGACGAGCGGCTCGACCTGCTGCGCGCCGGCAAGCTGCGTCGCAGCGCCTGACGCGTTCGGCACGATCAACGGGCGCCGGTCCTCTGGGACCGGCGCCCGTCGTCGTTCCAGCGCCCGGCCGGGCGCCGCGTGATCAGCGACCCGGCGCCCGGCCTGCCACACGCCGGGCGGCCGAGCGGAGTTGGCCGAGGCGATGCTGGGCCCCCCACACCGTCACCTTCGTGAGCGCCTCGACGACGATGTCGCGGCTCATCTTCGACTCCCCCAGCGCACGCTCCACGAACGTGATGGGGACTTCCACGGCGGTTCCGCCAGCGCGGAGCACCCGCCAGGCCATGTCGACCTGGAAGCAGTACCCATGCGACTCGACGTCCGCGAGGTCCAGCTTGCGCAGCATCTGCGCCCGGTATGCCCGGAACCCGCCGGTGGCGTCCCGCAACGGCAGGCCCAGTGCGAGCCGGGTGTAGGTGTTGCCGCCCCGGGAGAGCAATTGGCGGCTCAGCGGCCAGTTGACGACGGCGCCGCCCGGCACCCAGCGTGAGCCGAGCACCAGGTCGGCGCCGTCGAGTGCCGCGAGCAGCGAGGGCAGATCCTCGGCCCGGTGCGAACCGTCCGCGTCCATCTCGACGATCACGTCGTAGTCGCGCTCCAGGCCCCAGCGGAACCCGGCGACATACGCGGTGCCGAGCCCTTGCTTGCCGGACCGGTGCATCACGTGGATGGCGGTGCGCCCGTGGCGGGCAGCGTCCCCCTCGGCGAAGTCCTCGGCGAGCTGCCCGGTGCCGTCGGGCGACCCGTCGTCGACCACCAGCACATCGGCGGCGGGCACGCACGCGCGCAGCCGCTCCAGCGCGCCGGGCAGGTTCGCCCGCTCGTCATAGGTGGGAACAACGACGAGCACGCGTCCCAGTGCTGGGCTGGGCGGCTGGAGGTCGGGCGTCATCGGGCTCCCTCGGGGCGGTCGTCACGCCGGATGCGCCGCGCACCGGCCATCCCGGTGACGACGACGCAGACGGCCAGGGCGTCAGCGATCCACGCGGGCCAGCCGCCGAGCCGGGCGGCCGGCGTGAGGGAGTCGCGCAGAGGGAGCGTAGCGACGAGCTGCTCCGCCGTGAAGAGCCCCGTCTCCTGGGTGACGGCGCCATTGGGCGCGATGATCGCGCTGACGCCCACGGTGGAGATCTGCACTGTGGCGCGCCCGAGCTCCACCGCGCGGAGCCGGGACATGGCGAGCTGCTGGGTCGACTCGGCCGTGTGGCCGAACGTCGCGTTGTTGGTCTGGACGATGAGCACCTCGGCGCCGGCGCGCACCGCGTCCCGGGCGAGGCTGTCGTAGGCGACCTCGAAGCAGATCACATCACCCACGATGACCGTCCGGCCCAGGCGCGGCACTTCGACGGGCACGACGCCCACCTTGTCGCCGGCGATCATGTCGGTGCTGACCAGGTCGACCGCCGAGGAGAACTGGCGGAAGAAGTCACGCATCGGGATGTACTCGGCGAAGGGCGCCGGGTGCTGCTTGGAGTACTCCGCGACGACGCCGATCCCCGGCTGCCAGAGCACCGCCGTGTTGTAACGGCCGCCGGTGGGCGGGTACTCGACGGTGCCGACCAGCACGGGCGCGTCCACGGCGCGCGCTGCCTCGTCGATGAGGCTGGCGGCCTCGGCGTCGACTTGCGGGTCGATGTCGCTGCCGTTCTCCGGCCAGACCACCAGGTCGAGCTGGCCGCGCTCGACCCGCTCCAGCAGCGCATGGGTGCCGTCGAGGTGGTTGTCGAGCACCTCGCGGCGTTGGGAGAACGCGTCCAGCCCGGATCTGGGGACATTGCCCTGCACGGCGCCGACTTGGAGGTCGCCGGACTGCGCGCGGCTGTCGAGCGGAATGAGCGCGCCCACCGCGACGAGCACGACGGCGACGGCCCCACGCAGCCCGGCGAGACCGACCGCGCCCGTGCGGATCGCGGTCCACGTCTGGGCGAGCAGCACGCCGACGGCGACGACCATGGCGGACACCAGGGGCGCCCCGGCGATCCACGCGAAGGCGACCATGGGCGACGACGCCTGCGAGAACGCCAGCCGCCCCCACGGGAACCCCCCGAACGGCCACGCGGAGCGCAGCTCCTCGATCGCGACCCACAGGACGATGAACACCACGAGCTGGAGGCCGGCGCTGCGCCAGACGGCGTTGCCGCGGCGGGCCCACGCCCATGCGGCGCCGAACAACGCGATGTAGAGCGCCTCGAACACGGTGAGCGCGAGCCACGGCACGCGTCCGACGGCGAAATCGGCCCAGGTGATGTGCGGCGCGAAGAACGTCACACCCCACACGAGGCCGACGAGGGCGTTCCACCAGGCGCTGTCCCGGCGCATCGCGAGGAAGAGGACTGCCACGCCCAGGTAGGCCGTCCCCCACCATCCGACGTCGGGGAACGCCGCCCAGGTGAGGACGCCGCCGACGACTGCGAGGAGGAGCGTCGACCAGCGTGAGGGCTCGCGAAGGGGCACCGGAGCAGGGTACGTCAGCGCCGGAGCCCAGGTCCGGGCCGACCGGCCCGCGTGTCCTTCGTGCCGGATGGCGCCGAGACGACGCCATCCGTTTTCTACTGAACACGCGGGCCCAGCCGGGTCCTGGTCCGCGGGCGGAGGGCTGGGAAACACCCGGCCGACCGGTCATCCGCAGATGCGGAACACCTGGAGAACCTACCGTCTGGAGAGGTCGTGTCAAGCAAGGATCGGCACTGCTCAGGCGCATACGCGCTGGTCAGTCTGTCCCGATTTGCGCCTTGTCGGATGTGATGGCCCGGCGTGTCGCTCGGAGTGTCGTGGCCCGCTCCGAGCGTTGCGCCGACCGGGTGATTTCGGCCACGCCGTCAGCCCAGCTCGTCGTGCAGCACGACACCGGATCGGATGGTCCGCACGCAGTGCGGGGCCACAGCCCCCGGCTCCAGGTCGGGCAGCAGCGGCGTGCCCGCGCGCGCGTCGGTGCTCCAGGTGGCGACGCGCCCGCCGGCGCCCTGCACGGCGAGGTGCTCCGCCCGCCAGATCGCCAGATGCGCGGGCGCGCCCACCCGGATCTCGCCAGCGCCCGTGTGGTCCAGCCCTGCCGCGCGCCACCCGCCCCGGGTGTGCGCCCGGAACGCGGCGCGCGCGGAGATCCGCTGGTCGGCGGCGTGGTGGCTGATCGCGGCGCGCACCCCGCCCCACGGGTCGAAGGGCGTCACCGGCGCGTCCGAGCCGAACGCCAGGGGGATCCCGGCCGCGGCGAGGTCGGCGAGCGGGTTGAGCGCGGCCGCCCGTCCCGCGCCGAGTCGGGCCGCGTACATCCCGTCGGGGCCGCCCCAGGCCGCGTCGAACGCCGGCTGCACGCTCAGGCGCACCCCGAGCAGCACGAGCGTGGCCAGCGCGTGCGCGTCGATCATCTCGGCGTGCTCGACGCGGTGGCCGGCGCCGCGGATCGCGTCGACCCCCTCCACGTCCACGGCTGCCCGCAGCCCGATCAGCAGCTCGTCCATGGCGCGGTCGCCGATGACGTGGAAGCCCGCCTGGAGTCCCGCGCGCGTCACGGAGCCGAGGTGGTTGCAGATCTGCTCGGCGCCCAGGTACAGCACCCCGCTGGGGTGCTCGGCGCCCGCGGGCGCGTCGCTGTACGGCGTGCGCAGCGCCGCCGTGCGCGAGCCGAGCGAGCCGTCCACGGACAGGTCGCCGCCGATGCCCGTCAGGCCGGGGATGGCCGCCATCAGCTCGCGCGCGTCATCACTCGTGACACAGAGCTCGCCGCGGTAGCCGACCACCAGCGGCAGGCCGCTGGCAGGGTCGGCGGTGCTCGCGATCAGGTGGGCCAGGCCCTCGCGGGTGTCGATGAACGGCGCGCTCTGCTCATGCAGCGACACGATTCCGGCCGCCGCGGCGGCGCGCATGGCCCGCAGCGTCAGCTCGTCGCGGCGCACCGCGCCGACGTCGCGGGCGATCTCCCTCGCGCGGTGGTGCGCGTCCCGCTCGACGCGGCCGTCCTCGGACCAGCCGGGCAGCCCGCGCAGGCCTGCCGCGTCGGCGAACGACGACGAGACGACCGCCGAGTGCGCGTCGACACGCGCGAGGTACACCGGGCGCCCGCCGGCGGCCTGGTCGAGCTCGTCGACACGCGGCGCGCGCCCCTCGGGCCAGGCCTGCTCGTCCCACCCATAGCCCAGCAGCGGCTCGGAGCCCGAACGGGTCCGTGAGGCCTCATGGACGGCGGCGAGGGCGTCGGCCAGCGACAGCACCCCCGCCTCGGGCGTCAGCGCGACGCCGTCGAGCGCGAAGCCGGTCTCGAGGAGGTGCGCATGGGCGTCCACGAAGCCCGGGGCGACCAGCGCGCCGTCGAGGTCCACGACCTCGTCCGCGCGATCTGCCATGCCGTCAGCGGTGTCGTCCGCGCCGATCCAGGCGATCACGCCGTCCTCGACGACCAGCGCCTCGGCGAAGGGGTCTGCGGGAGAGTGCACCACGCCGTGGCGATACAGGGTTGAGCTCACGAGGGCTCACGATATCGCCGTCACAGCGAGGAGTACGCGACCACCCCACGGCGAAGCGCCTGCACAGCGCGGTTCGCGGTCTGCCGCAGGCGCGCGTCGGGGGCAGCCTGCGCGATCTGGTCGAGAAGGTCGATGACCTGCTTGCACCACCTCACGAAGTCCCCCGCGGCGAGCTCGCTGCCGCGCAGCACGGAGTCGAGCGACCGGCCCGAGGCCCAGCGGTGCACGGACTGCACCAGCCCCAGGTCGATCGGCCCGGTCGCCTCCAGCCGGTGTCCTGCCTCCAGGTCGTCCAGCTCGGACCAGATGCGCACGGTCTCGTCGAGCGCCTGGCCCAACGGGCCGTGAGGGCCGCCGGGGATGGGCGGGGCGCCCTCGCGGTCGTCCCGGCGCGCGGAGTACACGACGGTGGAGACGGCCGCCGCGAGCCCGGCCGGGTCGAGGCCCTGCCATGCCCCTCGGCGCAGGCACTCGGCGACGAGCAGGTCGTTCTCGGCGTAGATCCGCCGCAGCCAGCGCCCGTCCTCGGTGACGACGGTGCGCGCGCTGCCGTCGTCCTCCGTGACGGTGCGCAGGTAGCCGAGCCGCAGCAGCACCTCGCAGATGCGGTCGAAGACCTTGGCGATCGACCCCGTGCGCCCCGCGATCCGCGCCACCAGCGCGTCGTGCTCGCGCTTCAGGCGCGACCAGCGCTCCGCCCAGCGGGCGTGATCCTCGCGTTCGGGGCACCGGTGGCACGGGTGCGCCCGGAGCTGGCGCCGCAGGTCGAGCAGGACGGCGTCCTCTGACCCCTGGGCCCGGCCACGACGGCCCGCCCGCCGCCCGGCGGCCTTCGGCTCACGGTGCTGGCCGTCCACGTCGAGGTCGGCCAACGTCCGCCGCAGCGTCGCCGCGAGCTCGCGCCGCCCTGCGGCGGTGCGGGCGTTGAAGGACTTCGGCACCCGGAGGAACCCGAGCTTGCGCACGCCGTCGCCCACGTCGTCCACGGCGAGCCGGCGCACGTGGTGGTCGGTGGTCAGGACTGTGGGGCGCGGGCCCTCGAACCCGGCCACGGTCCCCGGGTCGAGCACCACGGCGTGGCCCGAGCGCCGCCCCGCCCGGATCTCGATGACGTCCCCGACGCGCAGGCCCTCGAGGGAGCGGCCCACGTCCCTGCGGCGCTCGGCGGCGGCCTCCTTGGACAGCGCGCGCTCCCGGTCGGAGATCGCCCGTCGCAGCGCCGCGTACTCGCGGAAGTCCCCGAGGTGGCACTGCATCGCCTCGGCGTAGCCCTCAAGCGCCTCGGAGTGGCTCTGCGCCTCCCGTGCCAGGCCCACCACGCCCCGGTCGGCCTGGAACTGCGCGAAGGACTGCTCCAGGACCTCCCGCGCGCGCGGGCGGCCCACCTGGGAGGTCAGGTTGACCGCCATGTTGTACGTGGGCCGGAAGCTCGAGCGCAGCGGGTACAGGCGCTTGGACGCGAGCCCGGCCAACGCCACCAGGTCCAGCCCCGGATGGTCGACCACCACGGCGTGGCCCTCGACGTCGATGCCGCGCCGGCCCGCGCGCCCGGTGAGCTGGGTGTACTCCCCCGGCGTGATCTCCACGTGCCGGGAGCCGTCCCACTTCACGAGCTTCTCGAGCACCACCGAGCGGGCCGGCATGTTGATGCCCAGGGCCAGCGTCTCGGTGGCGAAGACCACGCGGATCAGGCCACGCGCGAACAGGTCCTCGACGGTCTCCTTGAACAGCGGGAGCATCCCGGCGTGGTGCGCCGCCACCCCCCGGGACAGGGCGTCCACGAAGCCCCAGTACCCGAGCACGTCGAGGTCCTCCGGGGGGATGGACGCGCACCGCTGCTCGACGACGCGGCGGATCTCCGCCTCCTGCTCCTGGTCCGTGAGCCGCAGCCCGGCGGCGACGCACTGCGCGACAGCCCCCTCGCAGCCCGCCCGGGAGAAGATGAAGGCGATGGCGGGCAGCAGGCCCGCCTCCTCCAGCAGGTCCACCACCATGAACCGCGGCGTCGGGCGGCCCCGGCCCTGCCCGGAGCCCTGCCCCCGGCCGCGATACCCACGGTCGCCGGGGCCCCGACGGCCCTGGTGCAGCGGGAGGTCGCGGTCGCGGCGCGCGACCCTGGCCAGCTCGGGGTTGATCGGCGGGTTCACGCCGGGGTCGGTGGGGTCCACGTGCCCCGCGTACAGGTCGTGCAGCGCGCCGCGCACCAGCACATGCTGGCCCAGCGGCACCGGGCGGTGCTCACTGACCACGACGGCGGTGTCGCCGCGCACTGCGGTGAGCCAGTCCCCGAACTCCTCGGCGTTGGACACGGTGGCGGACAGCGACACGAGCTGCACGTCGTCGGACAGGTGCAGGATGACCTCCTCCCACACCGGCCCGCGGAAGCGGTCGGCCAGGTAGTGGACCTCGTCCATCACCACGTAGCCGAGCCCGGCCAGCGCGCCCGATCCGGCGTAGAGCATGTTGCGCAGCACCTCGGTGGTCATCACCACCACCGGCGCGTCGCCGTTGACGGACGTGTCGCCCGTCAACAGGCCCACGTTGTCGGCGCCGTGCCGTGCCACCAGGTCGTTGAACTTCTGGTTGGACAGCGCCTTGATGGGGGTGGTGTAGAACGCCTTGCGCCCCTGGGCGAGCGCCAGGTGCACGGCGAACTCCCCCACCACCGTCTTGCCGGCCCCCGTGGGCGCCGCGACCAGGACCCCGCTGCCCCGCTCGACGGCCTCGCAGGCCTCGACCTGGAAGTCGTCCAGCGGGAAGTCGAGGACCTCCCGGAATCGGGTCAGGTCGCTCTCTGCGGCTGCCGCGCGCTGACGTGCCGCCGCATACCGCTCTGCCGGGGACTGCTCAAGACGACCTGCCACCTGTCAACCCTAGGCGACCGGTCAGGCGAGCACCTGCACCGCGCCGGGGTGCACCTGGGCCAGCAGCGGCGCGGGCCCCAGTCGCTCGCCGTCCGCGAACGCGTCGGGCGGAAAAGCGCCCAGTCGCTCCACGGGCTCGATGAGCGCCGTGCGTGAGCGGAACACCTGGACGGCGGGGTGGCGCACATGCCGCCCGGCGTACATCCCCGGGAAGATCCGCACGACGCCGGCGCGGGTGAACGGCCCGGCGACCACGACGTCCAGCAGCCCGTCGTCGACGCGGGCGTCCGGGGCGACCTTCACACCGCCGCCGAACCACGGGGCGTTCGCCACCGCGACCACGCAACCCGCCGACTCCCACACGACGTCGTCGAGGGTCACCCGGTAGCCGTAAGGCGCGAAGTGGCGCAGCTCGCCGATCAGCGCGCGGACGTACCGGCCACTCCCCCGGGGCCAGCGCATCGTGTTGGCCCGCGCGTTCACCGCCGCGTCGACCCCGCAGGACAACGTCCCCAAGTACCAGGTGCGCGCGGTGTGCAACGGGGGCCCGGCGCTGACCGCGTCGATCGCCCGCGGCCCCTGAGCGAGGCCGTGCTCGATGGCGCGCACCGAGGCGTCCACATCGCCGCGTGGCAGCTCGAGTGCGCGTGCCAGGTCATTGCCCGTGCCGACGGCCACGATGCCGAGCGGCAGGTCCGTCTCAGCGACCACGTTCGCGCCGAGGTTGACCATCCCGTCCCCGCCGACCATCACCAGGGCGTCGAGGCCGCGCACCGCCGCATGCCGCGCGCGTGCGCTCGCGCCCTCGAGGTCCCTGGCGGACAGGTCCTCGACATGGTGCCCCCGACGACGCAGCGCGTCGACGGTTGCGGTTCCCGCGCCACGGCCCCTGCCCTGCCCTGCGGTGGGGTTGACCACGACGCCGATGTGCGTCACGCGCGCCCTGGCTCGTCGGCGCTCGCGGTCGCGGCCCCCGCCGCGTCGTCGTCCTCGTCCGCCATGGTGCCGTCGAGGCGGGGCAGGCCCGCGGCGACCCGCGCCTTGTTCACGCGGCGGTCGTTCAGCAGGCAGATGCCCAGGGCGATGAAGTACAGGGCGCAGATCGGCAGCGCCATGACCACCATCGTGATCGCGTCGGGGGTGGGGGTCATGACCGCCGCGAAGACGAAGGCCAGCAGCACCGCCCACCGCCAGCCCTTGGCCCAGGTGGACGCCCGCACCAGGCCGGCCAGGTTGACCGCGACCATGATCACCGGCAGCACGAACGCGACGCCGAAGGCGAGCACGAAGCGCATCACGAAGCTCAGGTACGTCTGCGCGTCGACGAGGTTGGTGGCCTCCTGCGGGATGAAGTCCGTCAGGACGCGCACCGCCGTGGGCATCGTCGTCCAGGCCAGGTACGAGCCGGCGAGGAACAGCGGCGCCGCCGCCCCCACGAAGCCGATGGCGTACCCGCGCTCGCGGCGGGTCAACCCGGGCGTCACGAAGGCCCAGAGCTGGAACAGCCACCACGGGCTGGTGAGGATCGCGCCCAGGAACAGCGAGATCTTGATCCGCATGTCGAACGCCGTCGCCAAGCCGCCGAAGTTCACCGAGGCGGTCGCGCCGCGCTCGGCCGCGGCGTTCAGCAGCGGCTCCTGGAGCGCGTGGAACACCGGGTCGAACACCAGCCACCCGGCCACTGCGCCGACGACGAGGCCGCAGGCGGCCAGGAACAACCGCTTGCGGAGCTCACGCAGGTGCTCGCGCAGGGGCATCCGGCCGCCGGCGGCTGGCCGGCGGGCCTTGTCGCTCATGGGGGTCAGCTCGAGGGCTGGTCGCCCCCGGCCGCAGGCGCCTGCGCCGGCCGCTCAGGATGCGGGGCGGGGGCGGGCGGGTCGGCCACGGCCTGCGGGGCGGCGGCGGGCGGCACGACCACTGTGGCGGGCTCGGCCGCCGACGGGCGGGTGTCGTTGTCCTCGGTGAGGTCCTTGACCTCGTTCTTGAAGATCTTCAACGACTGGCCCACGCTCTTGGCGAGGTCAGGCAGCCGCTTGGCCCCGAAGAGGAGCAGCACGATGATCACCAGGACCAGGATGTGCATGGGCTTGAGCGCGTTCATCGGATGTCTCCCTCGAACCTATGGTGCCCCGATACTAACGGGCCGACACGGGTGGTTGATGCGCCCATTGGTCCTGCCCGCGGCGGCTCAGCGGCTGTACGCGCGCCAGCGTGCGTACGTCGCCTCGCGCCGCTCCGCGCGGGCCGCTGAGCGCTCCTCACGCTCGGCGCGCAACCGGTCGACGGCGGCCCGGTGCTCGCCCGGATCGTCGAGGAGCTGCGGCCGGACGGCGGAGAGCTCCGCGGCGGCGTCGGACAACTCCTCGACCCGCTCGGCGAGCACGCTCAGCGCCTCCGCGGCACGCCCCAGCTCGCGTAGGAGCGCCAGCCCCTTGCGCCACAGGTCGCGCCCGAGCAGGAACGCGCCGACGAGCGCGCCCAGGATGAGGGCCGTCCAGACCAGGAACCACAGCACGCGCCCACCCTAGTGCGAGCGCGCAGCCCGCCGCCCACGGGACGGCAGGGCGCGGCTCAGGCCGTCGGCGGCGCCGGCTCCCCCAGCGGCCCGTACGCCTCGAGCGCCTCCCGGGCGAAGCGGGCGACAGCGGCGGCGACCTCGGCGGGCCGCACCTCGAGCACATCCTCGGCGACGCGCAGCACCAGGTGGCGCAACCACGCCTGGTTCGCGACCCGCAGGTCCACCTCGAACGACCCGTCCTCGTGGTTGCGCACCGCCTCGACGGGCACGCTCTCCGCGACCCACCGCGCCCGGCTCGCCAGGCGCAGCGTGACCAGGCCGCCTGACGCGTCCGGGCGGAAGTCCGTCGCCCCGGCGCTCACCGGGTGCGGCTCGGCCGGCGCGTCGAGCACTGTGGCGGCGACCACGCGGTCGACGCGGAACAGGCGCTCGCCGTCGGCCCGCAGGCACCAGGCCAGCAGGTAGGACCGCTCGTCGGAGGTCACCAGGCGGATCGGGTCGACCTCGCGCTCGCTCGCGACATCGGACGCGTTGACGTAGCGCAGCCACATGCGCCGGCCCGCCTGCAGCGCCGAGCCGATGGCCGCGACGACCTGCGGCGACCCGTCCACCGCCAGGCGCACGTCGACTCCCGCGGCGGCCTCGCCGGTCGCGGCCGTCAACTTCTCCAACGCGGAGGACAGCACCTGGGAGCGCTCGGCGTCCAGGCTCGGGTCGAGCGCCTCCCGCATGGCCCGCAGCGCCGCGACCAGGGCCACCGCCTCGCGGGTGCCGAGCCGCAGCGGCCGCGTCATCCCCCGGGCCTCGGTGAGCCGCACGACGCCCTCCTCATAGGAGGCCGCGTCGAAGTCGATCAGGTCATGCGGGTAGTACCCCGGCGTGCCCGTCATCCACAGCGTGTCGACATCGTCGATGACCTGGCGGGGGCTGACCCCGAAGTGCGCCGCCACCTGCTCGACGGGCACGCCCGTGTGGCGGTCGAGGTACGTGATCATGCCGAGCAGCCGCAGCAGCCGCTCACTCGCGCGCTCAGCCATCGGACGGCCCTCCAGACGACGCGGGCAGCGCGGCGGCGACGCGCAGCAGGCGCAGCACCGCGTGGCGCAGCGCCAGGGGCGCCAGCACCACGACGGCGTCGCCGTAGCCGAGCACCTCCTCGGCCATCTCCCCGAGCGACGTGAACGGCACGCGCACCAGGTCGCGATCGGCGAGCACCGCAGCGACGCCCGGCTCGGCCAGGCCCTCGCCATCGGGCGACACCACAGCCCCGTCCACCGCGGCCACCGCGCGCGCACGCAGCGCCTCGGCCCGCTCAGGGCGCACCGCGAGCACCGCGATCTGCTGGGAGCCCCCGCTCCACGACCGCATCGCGGCCTCGAGCACGTCCGGGTCCGGCGCGTCGAACGCGCCCTCGGGCCCCGTGACGCGCACTGGCCCCTCGATCCGGCTCAGGCGGTACGAGCGGGCCTCGCCGCGCTCGCGGTCATGGCCCACGAGGAACCAGCCGCCACGGCGCGCCAGCAGCCGCCACGGCTCCACCGTGCGGGCGCGCACCTCGCCGGTGCTCGCCGCGCGGTAGGTGAACGTCACGACGCGGCGGGCTTGGACGGCCTCGAGCAGTGGCCCGAAGCTGTCCCCCGCGGCGCGCACCCGGGGCGCCAGCCCGGCCACGAGGTCCGCGGCCTCGGGGGCCTCGCCGACTGCGCGCAGCTTGGTCAGCGCCCGCGTGGTGTCGGTGCGCACGGACTGGTCCTGCCAGAACTGGGAGGCCAGCGACAGCACGCCCAGCTCGGCGGGCGTCAGGTCGATCGCCGGCAGCGCGTACGCCTCCTGGTCGATGCGGTACCCGATGTCGTCGCCGTGCCCCGCTCCCGTGACCGTGAGGATCGGGATGCCGAGCTCGCGCAAGGTGTCCTTGTCGCGCTCGAACATCCGCTCGAAGGCGTCGTCGGAGGGAGCGTCGCCGTAGCCGGCGACGCTCGTGCGGATCTGGTCCTTAGTCATGCGCGCGGACGTGTTGACCAGCGCGATGACCAGGTTGAGCAGCCGCTCGGCGGGATGGATCTGTTCTGGCATCGGCACCACGCTAGTGGCCGGTAGCGTGATCCGGTGATCACCTGGCGTTCAGCAGTCGTGGTGTCGCACGGACGGCGTTGGCCGGGTGCGGCGGAGCTCGAGGCCACCCTCGAGGAGGGGGTCGGCGGTTTCGCCGCCGGAGCGTCGGTGCGGGCGCTGGCCTACCCAGGCCTCGTCGGGCTGCCTGCGGTCGGTGAGCGGGTGCTGCTCAACGTGACGGCGCTGGCCCGCGGGCTCGGCACCGGCGGGTACGCGATGGTGGTCGCCCTCGCCGACACGCTGCCCGAGGACCCGGCGCCTGGTCCGGGCCACCTGGTCAAGGCGCGGTACACGCCGCTGCAGGAGATGGTGCTGGGCGTCGACGACCAGGAGTCCGCGCACCATGACGTGCTGCGCGACGCGGACGACCTCGCCGGGCTGCCGGTGGTGGTCGCGGACCTGCACTCCGCGCTCCCCGCGATCATCGCGGGCGCACGGCACGCGGCGGAGCAGGCGGGTCGCCCCGCGCCCCGGGTGGCGTATGTGATGACCGACGGGGGCGCGCTGCCGGCGTGGTTCTCCCAGGCTGTGGCGGGGCTGCGGGCTGCGGGCTGGATCGAGGCGTGCGTGACCACCGGGCAGGCTTTCGGCGGCGACCTCGAGGCGGTCACGGTGCACACCGGGCTGCTCGCCGCCCGGCATGTGGTCGGCGCGGACCTGGTGGTGGTGGCGCAGGGGCCGGGGAACCTCGGCACGGGCACCCGGTGGGGCTTCTCCGGGGTCGCGGCGGGTGAGGCGGTCAATGCCGCGGCGACGCTCCACGGCGCCCCGGTGGCGTCGTTGCGTGTGTCGGGCGCCGATCCCCGGGACCGGCACCTGGGTGTGTCGCACCACTCCCTGACCGCCTACGGGCGGGTCGCACTGGCCCCCGCGGACCTAGTGGTCCCCGTCTTCGATCCCGCTCTCGGCTCAGCTGGCCCCGCAACGGGCCTGTCGTTCGCGGAGCTCGGCCAGCGGGTGCGTGAGCAGGCGTCCGCGCTGGTCAGCCCGCACGGGCGCCACCGCCTGGTGCAGGTTCCCGCGCACGCGGCACTGCTCGCCGCGCTGGCCTCCTCGCCGGTGCGGCTGTCCACCATGGGACGCGGGCTGGACGCCGATCCCGCGGCCTTCCTCGCGGCCGCCGCGGCGGGGGCCCATGCGGAGCACCTCGCAGCCGGCCGCGTCGGCTGACCGCCGCCTGAGGCTCAGTCGTCGCGCTCGGTGCGCGTGTGCAACTCGACCAGGGTCGCCAGCCTGCGCGCCTCACGCTCGGCGTGCGCGCCGTCGGCCCGCTGCACTCCCATCACCGCGAGGGTGGTGCCGTCCGCGAGGTCGAGCTGCGCCCACGGGCGGCCCTCGCCGTAGCGCACCAGGACGACCTCAGCCCATTCCAGCCGGCGCGAGAACACCAGGTTGCGGACGGCGATCCCCTGCGGCGACACGCGCGCCGACACGGTGGCCTGGCGCCACAGGAACAGGGTGATGGCCGCGCCGACCAGGCCGAAGCCGATCTGGTCGCCCAGCACGTCCGCGCCGGGCGAGAGCTGGGGGAAAGTCACGATGAGCACGACCGTCAACGCCGCCACCACCCCCGCGAACGCGAGCGTCACGATGCGCGCGTAGCGGGGGCGGAACGGCGCGTACAGGGCGGCGCGACGGGCGTCCGCCGAGTCGCGGTCCTCGCCGCCGCCCGGGTGGCTCACAGTCGACAGGCGTGGATCGACGTCACGAGGATCGCCCGCGCCCCCAGGTCGTACAGGGTGTCCATCACCCTGTTGGTGTCGGTGCGGCGCACCATCGCCCGCACGGCCGCCCACTCGCGGTTGTGCAGCGGCGAGACCGTCGGGGACTCCAGCCCGGGCGTGATCGCCACGGCAGCGTCCACGAGGGCGAGCGGCACGTCGTAGTCCATCAGCACGTACTCGTGGGCCGTCATCACGCCCTGCAGGCGGCGGGTCAGCACGTCGAGGCCTGCGGGCTCCTCGCCGTCGGTGCGCTTGATCAGCACGGCCTCCGAGCGCAGGATCGGGTCGCCGAAGATCTCCAGGCCGGCGGCGCGCAGCGTCGTGCCGGTCTCGACGACGTCGGCGATCACGTCGGCCACGCCGAGCCGGATCGCGGTCTCCACGGCCCCGTCGAGGCGGACGACCTCCGAGGCGGCCACACCACGCTCGGCCAGGTAGTCGCGCACGAGCACCGGGTATGACGTCGCGACGCGGCGGCCCGCGATCTGCGACGCGTTCTCCAGGGACTGGGCCGCCGGGGCGGCGAACCGGAACGTGGAGCGCGCGAAGCCGAGCCGCAGGTGCTCCGTCGCCGCCGACTCGGAGTCGAGCAGCAGGTCGCGCCCGGTGATCCCGACGTCGACGGTGCCGGCGCCGACGTACACCGCGATGTCGCGGGGGCGCAGGAAGAAGAACTCGACGTCGTTGTCCGGGTCGGGCAGCACGAGCTCACGGGAGTCGCGGCGCTGGCGGTAGCCCGCCTCGCGCAGCATCTCGGCGGCGGGCTCCGACAACGAGCCCTTATTGGGGACGGCGATCCTCAGCACGGGGTCCTCACGATGGGTGGTTCGGCAAGAAGGCAGATGGTGTGGCCGTGTGGCTCACAGGTGGGTGTAGACGTCCTCGAGGGTCAGGCCCTTGGCGAGCATCAGCACCTGCAGGTGGTACAGCAGCTGCGAGATCTCCTCGGCGGTGCGCTCGTCGCCCTCATGCTCCGCGGCCATCCACACCTCGGCCGCCTCCTCGACGA
The DNA here is from genome assembly GCF_030372105.1 of Cellulomonas cellasea. Taxonomy (GTDB): domain Bacteria; phylum Actinomycetota; class Actinomycetes; order Actinomycetales; family Cellulomonadaceae; genus Cellulomonas_A; species Cellulomonas_A cellasea_A. The sequence continues at coordinate 20,856 of NZ_JAUDBQ010000003.1, forward strand.
CCTTCTTCCCGATCGCATGGACACCGGCGTCGATCTCGACGACGGTGCGGGAACCGGCGGGGCGGGTGGCGGCCTTGTCGGCCAGCTCGGCGAACAGCGAGTCGAACGTCTTCACGGCAGGAGCCTAGACGCACGCAGCGCCGCGACGGTCGCGATGACCGCCTCCGCGGCCTCGGCGCCCTTGTCCTCGTGCGAGCCGGGCAGCCCCGCGCGGTCGAGCGCCTGCGCCTCGTCGTCGCAGGTGAGCACCCCGAAGCCGACGGGCACCCCGGTGCGCACCGCCACGTCGGTCAGGCCCATGGTGGCCGCCTGGCACACGTAGTCGAAGTGCGGGGTGCCGCCCCGGATGACGACGCCCAGGGCGACCACGGCGTCGGCGTGCTCGGCCGCGTGACGGGCCGCCACGGGCAGCTCGAAAGTGCCCGGGACGCGCACCCAGGTGACGTCCGTCACGTGGGCGGCCTCCAGGGCGCGTCGCGCGCCCTCGATCAGCCCGTCCATGACGACGGTGTGCCAGCTCGCGGCGACGACTGTCACCCGCAGGCCGACGCCGTCGACGTCCAGGGAAGGTGCTCCGGCGCCGCTCATGACGTGATCTCCTCGTTGGTGGGGATGGTGCTCAGGTCGTCCTCGGACAGGACGTGGTCGCTGGTGTCGGTGCCGGGGGCTGCGGGGGCCGCCTCCACCGGGTCGAGCCGCAGCGGCTCGGTCTGCTCGGTGCCGGGCGGGAAGGTCAGCACATGGCCCATCGACACGGCCTTGGTGCGCAGGTACGCCTCGTTGTGCGGCGTGCGCCCCACCTCGAGGGCCCGCACCTGGTCCACATCGATGCCGTGCGCGCGCAGCCCGGCGACCTTCGCCGGGTTGTTGGTCAGCAGCGTGAGGCGCCGCACGCCCAGGTCGGCGAGGATCGCCGCCGCGGCGCCGTACTCGCGGCGGTCCGCCGGCCAGCCCAGGTCGAGGTTCGCCTCGACGGTGTCCCGGCCCTGGTCCTGCAGCGCATAGGCCGCCACCTTGGCCAGCAGGCCGATCCCGCGACCCTCATGGCCGCGCAGGTACACCACGGCGCCACCCTCGCGCGCCGCGAGCTCCAGCGCGGCGTCGAGCTGCGGCCCGCAGTCGCAGCGCGCCGAGCCGAACGCGTCGCCGGTGAGGCATTCGGAGTGCACCCGCACCACCGGCTGCTCCGACAGGCCCTGGGAGGCGACGAGGGCCACATGCTCAGCGCCCGTGCGGACGTCGCGGTAGCCGTGGATGCGGAACTCGCCGTGCCGGGTGGGCAGGTACGCGGTGTGCGTCGCGTGGACGCGGGGCGCCGGGGCGGGCTCGGGGGCGGACTCCTCGGCGGGCTCGACCACGTCGCCGTGCTCAGTGCGCCAGGCGACCAGGTCGGCGATGGTGATGAGCACCAGCCCCTCGTCGGCGGCGAGCCGCGCGGCGCTGTCGAGCCGCATCATCGTGCCGTCGTCGTGGACCAGCTCCGCGATCGCGCCCACCGGCTCCAGCCCGGCCAGACGGCACAGGTCCACGGCGGCCTCCGTGTGGCCGGCCCGATGCAGCACGCCGCCGGGCACCGCCCGCAGCGGCAGCACGTGGCCGGGGCGGATGAGGCTCTCGGCGCCGGAGGCCGGGTCGGCCAGGACGCGCAGGGTGCGGGCCCGGTCCGCGGCGGAGATCCCCGTCGTCACGCCGGTCGCCGCGTCCACCGTCACGGTGTACGCGGTGCGGCGCGGGTCCTGGCTGTGCGGCACCATCAGCGGGAGCTGCAGCGCGTCGGCCCGCGCCGCCGGCATGGGCGCGCACAGGTAGCCCGAGGAGTGCCGGATCGTCCAGGCCACCCACTCGGGGGTCGCGGACGCCGCCGCGAGGATCACGTCGGCCTCGTTCTCCCGGTCGGGCGAGTCGGCCACCAGCACTGGGCGGCCCGCGCGCAGCGCGTCGAGGGCCTCCTCGATCGTCCCCATGCGGATCTCGGCGCTCATCGGGCCACCTCCCCCGCCTGCAGCAGGCGTTCCACGTACTTGGCGAGCACATCGACCTCCACATTCACGAGCGCGCCCGGGGTGAGCCCGCCCAACGTCGTCGCGGCGAGGGTCGTGGGGATCAGCGAGACCCCGAACGAGTCCGCCGTCACCTGCGTCACGGTCAGCGACACCCCCGAGACGGCCACCGAGCCCTTCTCGGCGATGTACCTCGCCAGGTCGGGGCCCACCTCGAACACCAGGTCGTCCCAACGGGGCCCCGGCGTGCGGGAGCGCAGCACCCCGACGCCATCCACGTGCCCCTGCACGATGTGGCCGCCCAGGCGCGCGTCGGCGCGCAGCGCCCGCTCGAGGTTGACCGGGGACCCGGCCGCCAGGCCGCCCAGCGCGGTGCGGCGCAACGTCTCCGGCATCACGTCGGCGGTGAACGTCCCGTCGCCCGGCAGGCCCGTGACCGTCAGGCACACACCCGACACGCTGATCGAGTCGCCCAGCGCCGCGTCGGACACCACCAACGGCCCCTTGACCGTGACGCGCGCGTCGGCGGCGCCGTCCTGCGTGGTGATCGCGGTGACGACCCCGACCTCTTCGACGATTCCGGTGAACATCAACTCTCCTCGCTGGCCGTGCGGATCAGGTGGGCCGGGTCAGACGGCCCGTTCGGGTGGCTGGTGTGGGGCGCGCCGAGTCGGCTGATGACGAGCACGTCGGGTCCCAGCCGACGCACCTCCGAGGGCTCCAGGCGCAACGCGCCGTCGATGGACGCGATGCCGAGGTCCGCCACGGCGGGCAACCCGGCGCCGAGCAGCACCGGAGCCACATACGCGCGCACCTCGTCCACAACCCCCGCGCGTAGGAACGCGGCCGCCAACGTGGGCCCGCCCTCCACGAGCAGATGGCGGACCTCGCGCTCGTGCAGCACGGCCAGCACCTCATGCGGGTCATGCGTCGGGACGTGCACCAGCTCGCCGCCCTCGCCGCGCAGCCGACCATTCGCGGGGACGGGCCGACGGCCCACCACCACCCGTAGGGGCTGATGCGCCGCCAGGGCGCCGTCCGCGTCGCGGGCCGTGAGCGCGGGATCGTCCACCTGCACGGTGCCCGATCCGACGGCGATCGCGTCCACCTGCGCGCGCAGCGCATGCGCGTCCTGGCGGGACGCCTGCGAGGTGATCCACCGGCTCGACCCGTCGGCAGCGGACACCCGGCCGTCCAGGGACGTCGCGAGCTTGAGGGTGACGAATGGGCGGCCCCGCTCCACGGCGTGCCACCAGTGCCCCAGCACCTCCCGGCCCGCTACGGCGGCGATGCCGGTGAGCACGTCCACGCCGGCGGCGCGCAGCCGCGCGGCGCCTCCCGAGGCGACAGGGTTCGGGTCCTCGACGGCGATCGCGACGCGGGCGACCCCCGCGGCGATCAACGCCTGCGAGCACGGGCCGGTGCGCCCGGTGTGGTCGCACGGCTCCAGGGTCACCACGGCCGTCGCGCCGTGGACGTCGTGGCCGCGCTCGCGGGCGTCGTCCAGGGCCGCGACCTCGGCGTGCGAGGTCCCGGCGCCACGGTGCCAGCCTTCACCGAGCGTGCGGCCGTCAGCGCTCAGCAGCACGCAGCCGACACGGGGGTTGGGTCCATGCGCGGGACCACGCGCGGCAAGCTCCAGGGCTCGCGCCATCGCGCGCCGCAGTGGCTCGTCCGCCTGGTCCATCGTCGCCTCCCGTGCCGCTGAGGGCTCCGGGGGCTGACGGGAGGGGACGCCCCGTCGAGGGCGTCCTGATCCCACGGAGCGCGCCCATGCGGGCGCGCACCGCCACGTCTCCTCCCATCCGGACTTTCACCGTCGGTCCTGGAATTCCACCAGGTCAACCGGGCGCCCTGTGAGGGGCGCTCGGGTCGCGGACTGTCACCGCCGGCTCGGAATTACACCGACCCCGGAGCACGTGTGTGCGTTCTCTCAACGATGATGCCACACGCGTCATTCCCCCTGGCCCGAGGGACCGCACGCTGGGCGCTAGATGCCGGCCTCCGGCGAGGCGGCGTCGGCGAGCCCGCGCAGCGCGGCGATCTCCGCGGCGGGGTCGGGCGCCCCGTAGACCGCGGAACCAGCCACGAAGCAGTTCGCGCCGGCCGCGGCGATGGCCCCGATCGTGCCCCGGGAGACACCGCCGTCGACCTGGATCCACGTCGACGCGCCACTGGCGTCGATCGCGGCCCTGGCCCGGCGGATCTTCGCGAGCGTGCCCTCGATGAACGCCTGCCCCCCAAAGCCGGGCTCCACGGTCATCACGAGGATCATGTCGAGCTCGTCGAGCAGGTCGAGGAACGGCTCCACGGGCGTGGCGGGCCGCAGCGCCACGGAGGCGCGCACTCCCTGCGACCGGAGCTCACGGGCCAGCCGCACCGGCGCCTGGGAGGCCTCGGCGTGGAACGTGACCGACGCGACGCCCGCCTCGGCGTACAGCGGAGCCCAGCGGTCGACGTCCTCGATCATCAGGTGCGCGTCGATCGGCACCGGCGAGACCTCGACGATGCGGCGCACCACCGGAAGGCCCAAGGTGAGGTTCGGCACGAAGTGGTTGTCCATCACGTCGACATGCGCGTAGTCGGCGTCGCGGATCACCGCGAGGTCGCGCTCGAGGTTCGCGAAGTCGGCGGACAGGATGCTGGGACTGATCAGTGCGGCCACCTGACCAGCGTATCCGCGTGGCAGGCCGCCGCCGGGCGGGGCACGCGGGGCAGGGTCAGCCCACGCGGCGCAGCAGTGTCAGGTGCATCGCGTCAGTGCCGTGCACGTGCGGCCACAGCTGCACGTCCACGCGGTCCGCGAGGTCGATGCCGGGCGCGAGCCGCCGCACCGGCTCACGAGCGTCGAGCACCTCGACCTCCAGCCCGTGCCTGCCCGCCGCGCGCACGGCGTCCTTGACCACGAGCTGGGTCTCCACTAGATGCGGGGAGCACGTCACGTAGGCGACGACGCCGCCGACGCGCACCGCCTGGAGCGCCGACCCGAGCAGCGCGCGCTGCAGCTCCCCCAGGCCCTGGAGGTCTGCCGGGCTGCGCCGCCACCGCGCCTCAGGGCGCCTGCGCAGGGCTCCGAGCCCGGTGCAGGGCGCGTCCACGAGCACCCGGTCATACGCGGCGGGCTCCTGCTCCCCGACCACGCGCCCATCGCCCACACGCACCTCCTCGACGGCGCCGTCGGGCAGCGCTGCCAGGGCGCGCTCGACGAGCCGGGCCCGATGCGGCTGCACCTCGTTGGCGACCAGGCGGGCGCCGCGGACTCCTGCCAGCGCGCCGAGCAGTGCCGCCTTGCCTCCCGGCCCCGCGCACAGGTCGAGCCACCGCTCGTCGCGTCCCTCGACGGGGACCTCGGCCAACGCCAGCGCGGTGAGCTGGCTGCCCTCGTCCTGCACGCCCACCGCGCCACGGCGCACCGCAGCCAGTGACGCGGGATCGCCGGAGTCGAGCACGACGGCGGTGGGCGCCCAGCGGCCCGCGCGGCTCTCGGGAAGGTCCGCGACGACCTCGTCGGCGGTGGCGAGGCCGGGCCGCGCCACCAGGGTCACCCGTGGCGCGTCGTTGTCGGCGCGCAGCAGCGCGTCGATCTCGTCGGCGGGGCGGCCATGGGCCACCAGCGCCTCCCGGAGGGCGCGCACGACCCACACCGGGTGGCTCTCCACCACGGCCAGCCGCTCGAACGGCGCGTCGCCCGCCGGGTCGGCGGCGTCTCCGATGCGCTCCAGCCACACCTCGAGCGGCTCCTTGCTGACGGCACGCAGCACCGCGTTGACGAACTGCGCGGCGCCCGCCCCCACCTGCTGCCGGGCCAGGCCCACCGTCTCCGACACCGCGGCGTGCGCGGGGACGCGCATCCCGAGGAGCTGGTGGGCGCCGAGTCGCAGCACGTCCAGCACGGGGGCGTCGATCGCGGTGACCGGCCGCGCGGCGCACTGCTCGATGATCGCGTCGTAGCGGCCCTGCAGGCGCAGCGCCCCATAGGCGAGCTCGGTGGCGAATCCGGCGTCCCTGCCGTTGATCCTCCGCTCGCGCAGCAGCGGCGGCAGCACGAGGTTCGCGTAGGAGTCCGTCTCACGCACCGCCCGCAGCACGTCGAACGCCGCAGTGCGCGCGGCGTCAGCCTCGCGGCGCCGCTGGGACGGCGCGCTGGCGGTCCGCCCACCCCTGCCGTCGACGCGCGCGGCGCCGCGCTGCCGCCCGCGGGCGTCGCGACGCGAGGAGTCCGGGCCGCGCCCGCTGTCGCCGCTCACGCGTCACCCTCCAACGCGCCGTCGTGGGCGCCGTGGGCGGCGGAGTCGTCGCCGAGCCGCAGGCCGTCGCGCAGCGGCGTGCCATCGGCCAGCCGCGCCCCACGCGCCCAGGCGCTCGCGTCCATCGTCCGCTTGCCGGCGGGGGTCACCTCGCCCAGCCGCACCGCCGAGGTCCCCGTGCCCACCAGCACATGCCGCTTCGTCAGGCGCACCTCCCCGGGGGCCAGGTCCACGACCTCCGCGTCGGGCGCCACTGGTCCCAGGCCGAGCCGCGTGCCATCCGGCAGCGTCGTCCAGCCGCCCGGCGCGGGGGTGCAGCCGCGGATCAGCCTGTCCACCGCGTAGGCGGGGTGCTGCCACCGCACGCGTGCGTCCTCCACCTCGAGCCGCGGCGCGATGCTCACCCCGTCATGGGGCTGCGGGATCGGGCTGAGGATGCCGTCCTCGATGCCGTCGAGCGTGCGGACCAGCAGGCCCGCGCCCGCCACCGACAACCGCCCGAGCAGGTCGCCCGCGGTGTCCCGGGGGCGGATCGTCTCCGTGAGGGTCCCGAAGACCGGGCCGGTGTCGAGGCCCTCTTCCAGCAGGAAGGTGCTGGCGCCCGTGACCTCGTCGCCGGAGATGATGGCGCGCTGCACAGGCGCGGCGCCCCTCCAGGCTGGCAGCACCGAGAAGTGCAGGTTCACCCAGCCGTGCGTGGGGATGCGCAGGGCCGCGGCGGGCACCAAGGCGCCGTACGCCACCACCGGGGCCGCGTGGACGGCGAGCTCCTCCAGGCGGGCCTGGAAGTCCACGTCACGGGGGCTCCCGGGGGTCAGCACCTCGATCCCGGCGTCCAGCGCGCGGCGCTTGACCGGGCTCGGGGCGAGGGTGCGCCCCCGCCCCGACCGGGCGTCCGGACGGGTCAGCACCGCCACCACGTCATGGCGTGAGTCGAGGAGGGCGTCGAGCGCGGGAACAGCCACCTCGGGGGTGCCGGCGAAGAGCAGTCGCATCCCACGATCCTAGGTGCCTCGGCCGAGCCTCCCGGCCTGCGGCCGTCGCCCGCCGGCGGGCTCAGACCGGTAGGCCACGCTCGGCGAGGTCGGCTCGCAACCGCTCCGCATCGGTGAACAGCAGCGCGTCGAACCCCTCGCCCGCGGCCGCTTCGACGTTCGCCGCCGAGTCGTCCACGAACACCGTGGCCTCCGGGTCCAGCCCGTGGCGCTCCGCGAGCAGCCGGAAGATCCGGGGATCCGGCTTCGCCAAGCCCACCTCGCCCGACACCAGCACGTCCTCGAGCAGCCCGATCACGGGCGCAGCCGGCTCCGCATGCGGGAAGGTCTCCGCCGACCAGTTCGTCAGGCCCAGCAGCCGCACCCCCGTGGCGCGCAGATCACGGACCACGCGCTCGGAGCCCGGCACCGGGCCCGCCAACGACGCGGCGAAGTTGTCCCGATAGAGCGTCATCGCCGCCGCGTGCTGCGGATGCCGCTCGCGGATCGAGGCCAGCGCGACCGCCCACGGCCGTCCGGCATCTTGCAGGTGGTTGAACGCGGCGAAGTCCACCTCCTCGAACATGGCGTCGACCTCGTCGCTCGTCAGGCTCCCCACGAACGGGAGACGCGGGTCCCACCGGACTAGCACGTTGCCGAGGTCGAACACCACCGCCTTGGGCGGACGCAGGGACGTCACAGCATCTCCGCCGGGTCGACCTGCACCCGCACGGTCCCGCCCTCGCGTCGTGCGCTGCGCACCGCGAGCGAGGCTGCCAGCGTTCGGACCAACGCGCCACCCTCGGACAGCGGCGCGCGCACCAGCACCCTGACCTCGGCGTCCAGCGTCTCCTGCGCGGGCGCGCGGGTCGATCTCCGGGCCACGCCGATCTGCGACGATCCGGTCACCGGCACCGGGCCCAGCACTCCCCCGCCCGGGGGCAGCTCCAACCGGTCCACCACCGCTTGCACCGCCTCACGGGTTCCCGTCACCGCCGCCACCCGCACCACCGGCGGCAGCGCGAGCGTTCGGCGCTCCACCAGGTCGCGTGACGCGAGTCCCGCCGGATCCCATCGCACCAGCGCCTGCGTCGGCCCCGGCGCCCCGTCCCCGACGAGCGCCACCACGCCCCCGTCCGCATGCGACCGGACCAGCGCGGCGGCGGCGAGCCAGCGTCGCACAGCGTCCTCCCCCGCGCTCAGCGACGTCGACATGGCGCCCACCCCCGCGTCGAGCAGCACCGCCCCGGCATACCCGCCCTCGCACACCGGCTCCGCGCCCGTCGTCGCCACCACCAGCGCAGGGGTGTCCGGCACCGTCGCGATGACCCCGGCCGCCGAGCGCGCCCCCGACGAGCGCACCGGAACGCCCGGGAACGCCCGCCCCAGCTCCTCCGCAGTCCGATCCGACCCCACCCGCACCGAGCGCAACGACGACGCGCCGCACTCCGCGCACCGCCAGCCCGTCGCGAGCCGCCCGCACCACTCGCACTGCGGCACACCCTGCGCCGAGCCCAACGCGAGGGCGCCATGGCAGGCGCCGCAGCGCGCGACGGCCCGGCACCTGTCGCAGGCCACCACCGGCAAATAGCCGGCGCGGGGCACCTGGACCAGCACCGGGCCATCCGCGAGGCGCTCGCGGATGAGCCGGGCGGCGGGGCCGGGCAGCCGGGCGGCGCCGGCCGCGCCCTCGCGGGCGAGCTCCACGCTCGTCAGCGCGCGCACCTGCGGTGTGCGGGCGCGCACCACAGCCCGATCGGCGGCCACGTCATGCGCCCAGCCGAGCTCCACCAGCGCCTGCGCCTCCACCGTGCGGCCGTGGGCCGCGAGCAGGAACGCCGCGCCCTGCTGGGCGGCGCGCAGGGCGAGGACCTCGCGCACATGGGGGTGCGGCGCGCGGGGCTCGACATGCAGGTCGTCGCCGTCGTCCCAGCAGGCCACCAGGCCTAGCCGGGACACCGGCGCGAACGCGGCCGCCCGCGTGCCGACCACCACCTGCGCCTGACCGCGCAGGGCGGCGAGGAACGCCCGGTAGCGGGGCGCGGGGCCGTCATCCGCGAGGAGCCGGACGTAGCCGCCCGCGGAGCCGTCGTCGGAGCCGCCCGACCAGGGGCCGATGCCCACCGCGTCGAGCGCCGCGCAGACCCGCACCACGTCCCGGGCGTCCGGGACGACCACCAGCGCGCCCCGCCCGCCGGCGACGCAGGCGGCCGCCGCCTGCGCGATCGCGTCGGGCCACCGCTCCCCCGCAGGGCCGGGCAGCGCTGACAGCACCGCACGCGGCGCGCCCCCGGCGCCGAGGTGCTGCAGGAACGCCGGACCGCCCCGATAGGGCCGCCAGGCGCTTGAGTCGAGCGTGTCTGCGGGCTCGGCGGCCGACGCCGATGTCGAGTCAGGGGACGCCGAGGCAGTTCCCGGCGCGTCGGCGCCGGTGGGCTCGGGCTCGCCAGCCACATCATCCGCGGTGGTGGGGGCCGCAGGCATCGCCGCGCCTTCGACCCGCGCGTGCCGGGCCGGGATCGCCAGCCGCAGCACGTCCGCCAGGGTGCCCGCGTAGCGGTCCGCGACTGCCCGGGCGAGCGCGTGCACCTCGGGCGTCAGCACCTGCTCGGGTGAGACGACCCGGCGCAGCGGAGCCAGGGTCCCGTCGTGCTCGGCGTGCTCGATCCGCTCGAGCAGGTACCCGTCGACGTCTTGGCCGCCGAAGCGGACCTTGACCCTGGTGCCGGGCTGCGCGGCGTCGCTCAGCGCGGCGGGGACCACGTACTCGAACGCCCGGTCCAGGTGGGCGGGCGGCAAGTCGACGCACACCCGCGCGACGGGCAGCTCGGCGGCGGGCTGCACGCCGTCTCGGGCGAGGGCCCGGGCGCCACGGCCCTTGGCGGGGGGCGGGGTGGGCAGGTCGAGCAGGGTCAGCTGCTCACCCTGCTCCTGCCCTTGCCCGCCCACCGACACCTCTCATCCTCCAGCGCGTCCCATCTTCCAGCGCGCTACTGACACCAGTGCGCCGCACACGCCAGAGCCGCGTGACCGCCCCCATGACGGCCCTCACGCTGGCACAGAGTCAGCCGATGGCGCTGACCAGGTCGGCGGCGCGGTCGGTGCGCTCCCACGTGAACTCCGGCAGCTCGCGGCCGAAGTGCCCGTAGGCGGCCGTCCGCTGGTAGATCGGCCGCAGCAGGTCCAGGTCCCGGATGATCGCGGCCGGGCGCAGGTCGAAGACCTCGCGGATGGCCCGCGTGATGCGATCCAACGGGACTGTCTCGGTGCCGAACGTCTCCACGTACAGGCCCACGGGCTGCGCCTTGCCGATGGCGTAGGCGACCTGAACCTCGCAGCGGGTCGCGAGCCCGGCGGCGACGACGTTCTTGGCGACCCAGCGCAGCGCGTACGCGGCCGAGCGGTCCACCTTCGACGGGTCCTTGCCGGAGAACGCGCCACCGCCGTGGCGGGCCATGCCGCCGTACGTGTCGACGATGATCTTGCGGCCGGTGAGGCCGGCGTCGCCCTGGGGGCCGCCCACGACGAACGTGCCCGTCGGGTTGACGAGCAGGCGGTGGCCGCGCACGTCGAGGTCCAGGTCGAGCTCGGCCAGGACGGGGGTGACGACGTGCTCGGCGATGGCAGGGGCGAGCACCGACTCGAGGTTCAGGTCGGGGTCGTGCTGAGTGGAGAGGACCACCGTGTCGAGGCGCACCGCGCGGTCGCCCTCGTAGCCGATCGTCACCTGGGTCTTGCCGTCGGGGCGCAGCCCGGGAATCACGTCGGACTTGCGGACCTCGGCGAGCCGCTCGGCGAGCCGGTGGGCCAGGAAGATCGGCAGTGGCAGCAGCGCGGAGGTGTCGTTGCTGGCGTAGCCGAACATCAGGCCCTGGTCGCCCGCGCCCTGCAGGTCGAGCGGGTCGTGGTCGGCGTCGTCCTGACGCGCCTCGAGCGCCTTGTCGACGCCCTGCGCGATGTCGGGCGACTGCTGCCCGATGGAGACGGACACACCACACGAGTCGCCATCGAAGCCGATGTGGGAGGACGTGTAGCCGATGCCGCGCACCACCTGGCGCACGACCTGCGGGATCTCGACGTACGCACTGGTCGTCACCTCACCCGCGACATGCACCAGGCCGGTGGTGACCATCGTCTCGACCGCCACCCGCGCCGCGGGGTCCTGCTCGAGGATCGCGTCGAGGATCGCGTCGGAGATCTGATCACAGATCTTGTCCGGGTGACCTTCCGTGACGGACTCGGAGGTGAACAGTCGCATGTCAGGCTCGGTCATGCGGAACAGCCTAATGCGGCCGAAGGTCACACATGTGCGAGTACCACATCCCAGACGCGGTCGGCGACGGCATCCTTGCTGCCGCTGGCCGTGGCCACGACCTGGGCGTCGCGGTCGAGGATCGTGACGTCGTTGTCGGCAGTGCCGAAACCGCGCCCGGCGCCCACGGCGTTGACCACCAGGAGGTCGGCGCGCTTGCGCAGCGCCTTCGCGCGGCCGTGCTCCAAGACCGAGGCCCCGTCGTCGCCGGTCTCCGCCGCGAAGCCGACCACGAGCTGCCCGGGCCGCAGCCGCTCGGCGGCCAGCTCGGCGAGGATGTCGGGGTTCTGCACGAGTCGCAGCACGAGCGGGTCGCCCCCGGACTTCTTGATCTTCGAGGTGGCGCTCGTCGCCGGGCGGAAATCCGCGACGGCGGCGGCCATGACCACCACGTCGGCGTCCTTCGCCGCGGCGCGCACCGCGTCCCGCAGCTGCTCGGTGGTCTCCACCGGCACGACCTCGACGCCGTCCGGAGCAGGCAGCGACACGTTGGCGGCGACCAATGTCACATGCGCGCCGCGGGCCTGGGCCGTGCGGGCGAGGGCGTACCCCTGCCGCCCGGAGGACCGGTTCCCCAGGTAGCGCACGGGGTCGAGCGGCTCCCGGGTGCCTCCGGCGGAGACGACGACATGCTTGCCGGCGAGGTCCTGCGGGCGCTGCTCGGCAGGGGCCACGAGGGCCAGCGCCGCGGCGGCCACGACCTCCGGGTCGGGCATCCGGCCGGGGCCGGTGTCCGCCCCGGTGAGGCGCCCGGACGCGGGCTCGAGCACGTGCACGCCACGCTCGCGCAACGTCGCGACGTTCTGGACGGTCGCCGGGTGCTCCCACATCTCGGTGTGCATCGCGGGCGCGACCAGCACGGGACAACGCGCGGTGAGCAGGGTGGCTGTCAGCAGGTCGTCGGCACGGCCGGTGGCCGCGCGCGAGAGCAGGTCCGCGGTGGCCGGCGCGACGATGACCAGGTCGGCCGACTTCCCCAGGGAGACGTGCGGCACATGCGCGACGTCCTCGAAGACCTCGCTGCTCACCGGATGCCCGGACAGGGCCTCCCAGGTGGCCAGCCCGACGAACTCGAGCGACGCCCGCGTGGGCACCACCCGGACGTCATGGCCGGCCTCGGTGAGCAGGCGCAGCAGCAAGGCCGACTTGTAGGCGGCGATACCGCCGGAGACGCCGAGGACGATGCGCATGTGGGTCCGCCGAGAGGGCGCCTGCCCGGAGGCGAGGCGGCTCAGGCCTCGGTGGTCGACTCGACGGTGAGGAGGCCGGCGTCGATCTCGCGCATGGCGATCGACAGGGGCTTCTCCTGCGGGCGGGTCTCGACGAGGGGCCCGACGTACTCGAGCAGGCCCTCGTTGAGCTGCGAGTAGTAGGCGTTGATCTGACGCGCGCGCTTGGCCGAGTAGATGACGAGCGCGTACTTGGAGTCCGCGCGCTCGAGCAGCTGGTCGATGGGCGGGTCGGTGATGCCGACTGGGGCGGCGACGGTTCCGGACACGGTGAACTCCGCACGTTGCAGGGGTGGGACTGGTGCCATGTTACCCGGTCGGAAGTCCCATCAGGTGGACCAGCTCGTCCGTCGCCCGCCGAACGTCGTCGTTGACGATCGTGTGGTCGAACTCCGGCTCGGCGGCGAGCTCGACGCGCGCCGTCTCCAGCCGGCGCTCGCGCTCCTCGGCGTCCTCGGTCCCCCGGCCCACGAGCCGGCGCACCAGCTCGTCCCAGCTCGGCGGCGCGAGGAAGATGAACTGGGCGTCGGGCATGGACGCCCGCACCTGGCGGGCGCCCTGCAGGTCGAGCTCGAGGAGCACCGGCTCACCGGCGGCGAGGTGCTCCTCCACCGGCTTGCGCGGCGTGCCGTAGCGGTTGCGGCCGTGGACCACAGCCCACTCGAGCATCTCGCCCCGCTCGACCATCGCGTCGAACTCTTCGCCCGAGACGAAGTGGTAATGCACCCCCTCGACCTCCCCGGGCCGCGGCGACCGGGTCGTCACCGACACCGAGAGCCAGAGCTCGGGGTACCGCGACCGCACATCGGCGGACACGGTGCCCTTGCCGACGGCAGTCGGTCCGGCGAGAACGGTGAGCCGGGCAGGCGTCGTCGTCATGAGGGTGCAGCACTCCTGGGCCAGTGGTGGGGGGACCCACTGACGCTACCTCACCCGAACCTGTCCACCAGCGCCTTGATCTGGTGGGGGCCCAGGCCGCGCACGCGGCGCGTCTCGGAGATGCCCACTTCGGACATGATGGCCCGCGCCTTGACCTTGCCGACCCCGGGGAGCGACTCGAGGAGCGCGACGACCTTGAGCTTGCCGATGGTGTCGTCCTCGTGGCCTTGGGCGATCACCTCCGAGAGAGTCCCTTGGGAGTACTTCAGCCGGTTCTTCACCTCGGCACGGGCCTGCCGCGCTGCGGCGGCCTTCTCTAGAGCGGCGGAACGTTGTTCTGGAGTCAGCGGTGGAAGAGCCACTCGAGTCACCTTCTCGTCAGTGGGACGTGATCGTCCACCGAACCTAGCGAGCATTCGCACAGGTCGGCAACGCGAACGTCATCGCAGCGCGGCGGCGGCTTCCGCCGAGGCGTCGGCCGCAGCCCGTCGCAGGGCGTCGCGATCCGGCCCAGCGGCCAGCACACCGCGTGACGAGGAGGCGAGGACAGCGCGTCGAGCGGCGCCGAACACGGCTGCGAGCTCGTCCGCGCCAGCGCCCTGGGCGCCTACCCCGGGGGCCAGCAACGGCCCCCGGACGGCGGCCAGGTCCACCCCTGTGCGGGCGGCCGCGTCCCCGATCGTGGCGCCCACGACGAGCCCGACCGAGCCCAGCTCTGCGCCGGACGCGGCGATCTCACGCTCGTTGAGGGCCCCGGCCTCCAGCGCCATCCGGGCCGCCACCGACACCCCGTGCGCGTCGCGCGCATGCTGCACGGACGCGCCCTCGGGGTTCGACGTCAGCGCGAGCACGAACAGGCCGCGCCCGGTGGCCTGCGCCGCCTCGACCGCGGGCGCCAGGGAGCCGAAGCCCAGGTAGGGCGACACCGTCAACGCGTCGCCGGCGAGCGGGGAGCCGTCCCGCAAGTACGCGTCGGCGTAGGCGGCCATCGTGGAGCCGATGTCGCCGCGCTTCGCGTCGACGATCACCAGCGTCCCGGAGTCGCGTCCCGCCGCGACGACCTCCTCGAGCACGGCGACCCCTGCGGAGCCGTGCCGCTCGAAGAGGGCCGACTGGGGCTTGAGCGCCGCGACGCGGCCGCCTAGCGCGTCGGTGACGGCGCGCGCGAACGCTGACAGCCCTGACGCGTCGTCAGGCAGCCCCCACGCCCGCAGCAGGCCGGGGTGCGGGTCGATGCCGACGCACAGCGGGCCATGGGCGTCCATGGCGGCGGCCAGGCGCGCGCCGAACGTGGCGCCCATCAGGCCACCGGCCCGGCGACGCGGCGGGCCCCACGGGCGGCGTCGTGCTCTTGCAGGCTGGTCACCTGGAACGGCCCGGCGAGGGCCGCCTCGATGCCCTGCACGGCCGCGCCGAGCTGCTGCACCGTCGTCACGATCGCCTTGTCGGCGGCGGTGGTCGCCGCGCGGATCTCGTAGCCGTCCGCGCGGGCGCCCTGGCCCGAGGGGGTGTTCACCACGATGTCCACCCGGCCCTGCGTGATGAGGTCGACGATGGTGGGCTCCCCCGCGTCGCCCCGGCCCTCCGAGTGCTTGCGCACGACCCGGGACTCGATGCCGCTGCGGCTCAGCACCGCGGCGGTGCCCTCGGTGGCGAGGATCTCGAAGCCGAGCTCGGCCAGCCGCTTCACCGGGAAGACGATCGAGCGCTTGTCGCGGTCCGCCACCGAGATGAACGCCGACCCGGAGGTCGGCAGGCCGCCGAACGCCGCGGCCTGCGACTTGGCGAACGCCGTGGGGAAGTCCACGTCGAAGCCCATCACCTCGCCCGTGGAGCGCATCTCCGGCCCGAGCACGGTGTCGACGACTGTGCCGTCGGCGGTGCGGAACCGCTTGAACGGCAGCACGGCCTCCTTGACGGCGATGGGCGCGCGCAGGTCCAGCACGCTGGCGTCGGTCTGCGGGAGCACGCCCGAGGCGCGCAGGTCGGCGATCGTGTGGCCCGTCATGACCAGGGCGGCGGCCTTCGCGAGCGAGACGCCGGTGGCCTTGGAGACGAACGGCGCCGTGCGCGACGCGCGCGGGTTGGCCTCCAGCACGTAGAGCACGTCGGAGACGAGCGCGAACTGGATGTTGAGCAGCCCGCGCACCCCGACGCCGCGCGCGATGGCCTCGGTGGAGCGGCGGATGCGCTCGAGCTCGGCGGTGGAGAGCGTGACCGGCGGCAGCACGCATGCCGAGTCGCCGGAGTGGATGCCGGCCTCCTCGATGTGCTCCATGACGCCGCCGAGGAACAGCTCGTGTCCGTCGTAGATCGCGTCCACGTCGATCTCGATCGCGTCGTCGAGGAAGCGGTCGATGAGCAGCGGCGGCAGCGCGCCGGCGCGGCCCGTGTGGTCGACCGCCGCCTCGAGGGCCCGCTCGACGTACTCGGTGAGCTGGACCTCGTCGTAGACGATCTCCATGCCGCGCCCGCCCAGCACGTACGACGGGCGGACGAGCACCGGGAAGCCGATGCCGCGGGCGATCTCGCGGGCCGCCTCGAGCGTCGTGGCGGCGCCGAAGGCCGGCGCGGGGAGCCCCGCCTCGGCGAGGACGGCGCCGAACGCGCCGCGGTCCTCGGCGGCGTCGATGGCCGCGGGCGACGTGCCCAGGATCGGCAGGCCAGCGTCGGCCAGGCGCTGCGCGAGCGACAGCGGGGTCTGGCCGCCGAGTTGCACGATGAGGCCGGCCACCGGCCCCGCGGCGAGCTCCGCCTCGTAGACCTCCAGGACGTCCTCGAAGGTCAGCGGCTCGAAGTAGAGCCGGTCGGAGGTGTCGTAGTCCGTGGAGACGGTCTCCGGGTTGCAGTTGACCATGACGGTCTCGTACTCGCCCTTGAGGGCCAGCGCGGCGTGCACGCACGAGTAGTCGAACTCGATGCCCTGGCCGATGCGGTTGGGGCCCGAGCCGAGGATCAGCACCGCCGGGCGGTCGCGCGGGGCGACCTCCGTCTCCTCGTCGTAGGACGAGTAGTGGTACGGGGTGCGGGCCTCGAACTCGGCGGCGCAGGTGTCGACGGTCTTGTAGACCGGGCGGACCCCGAGGGCGTGCCGGGTGCGGCGCACCTCGTCCTCGGTGACGCCGCGCAGCGACGCGATCTGCGGGTCGGACAGGCCGTGCCGCTTGGCGTGGGCGAGCACCTCGGCGGTGAGCGCCGGGGCGTCGGCGGTGGCCTGCGCGACCTCGTTGACCAGGACGACCTGGTCGAGGAACCACGGGTCGATGCCGGTGCGGGCGTAGACCTCCTCGACGCTCACCCCGGCGCGCAGCGCCTGCTGCACGTCGACGTGACGCCCCTCGGTGGGCCGCGACAGCGACTCGACCAGGGCGTCGAGCGCGGCGCCCGTGAGCGGCTCGCCGTCCCAGTGGAACGTCGAGCCCTTCTTGTCGATCGAGCGCATGGCCTTGCCCAGGGCCTCGGTGTAGTTGCGGCCCAGCGCCATCGCCTCGCCCACCGACTTCATGGTGGTGGTCAGCGTGTCGTCGGCCGCCGGGAACTTCTCGAAGGCGAACCGGGGCACCTTGACCACGACGTAGTCGAGCGTGGGCTCGAAGGACGCCGGGGTGGAGCCCGTGATGTCGTTGGGGATCTCGTCGAGCGTGTAGCCGATGGCCAGGCGCGCCGCGATCTTCGCGATCGGGAAGCCCGTGGCCTTGGAGGCCAGCGCCGAGGAGCGCGACACGCGCGGGTTCATCTCGATGACGATGATGCGGCCCGTGTCCGGGTGGATCGCGAACTGGACGTTGCAGCCGCCGGTGTCCACGCCGACCTCGCGGATGATCGCGATGCCGATGTCGCGCATGCGCTGGAACTCGCGGTCCGTGAGCGTCAGGGCCGGGGCCACGGTGACCGAGTCGCCGGTGTGCACGCCGACCGGGTCGACGTTCTCGATCGAGCACACGACCACGACGTTGTCGGCCTTGTCGCGCATGAGCTCGAGCTCGAACTCCTTCCAGCCGAGGATCGACTCCTCCAGGAGCACCTCGGTGGTCGGCGAGTAGTGCAGGCCCTGCCCGACGATGCGGCGCAGGTCCGACTCGTCGTAGGCCATGCCCGAGCCCAGCCCGCCCATCGTGAACGACGGGCGCACCACCATCGGGTAGCCCAGCACGTCCGCCGCGGCGACGGCCTCCTCGACGGTGTGGATGATCTCCGAGCGGGCGCTCTCCCCGCCGCAGACCTCCACGACCTCCTTGAACTGCTGGCGGTCCTCGCCCTTCTGGATGGCCGCGATGTTCGCGCCGATCAGCTCGACGCCGTACTCCTCGAGCACGCCCGCCTCGTCGAGCTCGATGGCCGCGTTCAGCGCCGTCTGCCCGCCCAGGGTCGCGAGCACCGCGTCCGGGCGCTCCTTGGCGATGATCGAGGTCAGCACCTCGCGGGTGATGGGCTCCACATACGTGGCGTCCGCGAACTCGGGGTCCGTCATGATCGTGGCGGGGTTCGAGTTCACCAGGACGACCCGGATGCCCTCGTCCCGCAGCACGCGGCACGCCTGCGTGCCGGAGTAGTCGAACTCGCACGCCTGCCCGATGACGATCGGCCCGGAGCCGATGACGAGCACGCTGGAGATGTCTGTGCGACGGGGCATCAGTCGTCGGCACCCTTCTGCGCGCCCGAGGCGCGCATGAGCTCAAGGAAACGGTCGAAGAGGTACGCGGCGTCATGCGGGCCCGCAGCGGCCTCGGGGTGGTACTGCACCGAGAAGGCCGGCAGGTCCAGGGCGGACAGGCCCTCGACGACGTCGTCGTTCAGGTTCACGTGGGACACCACGACCCGGCCGTAGCGGCCGCCGTCATGGGGCGCCGTGGACTCGCCGTCCAGCGGGGCGTCCACGGCGAAACCGTGGTTGTGCGCGGTGATCTCCACCTTGCCGGTCAGGCGGTCCACCACCGGCTGGTTCACGCCGCGGTGGCCGTAGCCCAGCTTGTACGTGCCGTAGCCGAGCGCCCGGCCCAGCAGCTGGTTGCCGTAGCAGATGCCGAAGAACGGGATGCGGCGGTCGAGGACCTCGCGCAGCAGCTCGACCTCATGGGTGGCGGCGGCCGGGTCGCCGGGGCCGTTCGAGAAGAACACCCCGTCCGCGCCGGTGGCCAGCACCTCCTCGATGGTCGAGTCGGAGGGCAGCACATGCACGCGCACCCCGCGCTCGGCGAGCCGCTGCGGCGTCATGGCCTTGATGCCCAGGTCCACCGCCGCGACGGTGGCCACCGGCTCGGCCAGCGGCAGCCCGTCGGCGCCCAGAGCCTCCACGACATACGCCTGGGCCGTCGAGACCTCCCCCGCCAGGTCGGCGCCCTGCATCGCCGGGGCGGACTTGACCGCCTCGAGCAGCACATCGTCGGGCAGGCGCGAGCCGTCCTTGCCCAGCAGGGCGTCACCCGAGAACACGCCGGCGCGCATCACCCCGCGCTCGCGCAGATGACGGGTCAGCGCACGAGTGTCGATGTCCGAGATGCCGACCACGCCCTGCGCGGCGAGCTCCTCGTCCAGCGTCCGCTCAGAGCGCCAGTTCGACGGGCGGCGCGCAGGGTCGCGCACCACGAAGCCGGCCACCCAGATGCGGCTCGACTCCGGGTCCTCGTCGTTCACGCCGGTGTTGCCGATGTGCGGCGCCGTCATCACGACGATCTGCCGGTGATAGCTCGGGTCGGTGAGCGTCTCCTGGTACCCGGTCATGCCGGTGTTGAAGACGATCTCCCCGACAGTGGACCCGGTGGCGCCATACGCGCGCCCGCGGAACGTCCGCCCGTCCTCCAGGATCAGGACTGCGTCGGTCATTGCTGCTCCTTCTGCGCCACGGCGGACGTCGGGTCGATCAGGTCACGGGCCGCCTCGAGCAGGCGCGTGCGATCTTGGGCCCGACGCGGGCGCACACCCGTGTCCAGCCCGCGCTCGTCGCCCGCCAGGGCCCAGGTGAGGACGACGATCCCGTCGCCCCCGACGTACTTGCCAGCCATGCCGGACGTCGTGCCGACCGACCGCAGGGACTGCGACGGCACCCACACGTCCCGCGCGCCACGCCGGGCCAGCAGGACCCCGCGCTCGAACACCTGCGCCTGCGCGGCGCTGCGCACCCCCAAGTCATGCGCCACGACCCGGTCGAGCCAGTCGCCAGCCCGCGTCGAGGAGATGTACGTGGCCTCCATCGGCCCGGTGACCGGCGCCCCGCGCAAACCCTCCGCAGGAGTCGCCGGAAGCTCGGGGACCTCGGCCGCCGTGCTCGCGCCCCGGCTCCGCCACCCCCGCCGCATCGACCACAACACCAGCAGGCCCAAGGCCAGCAGGACGGCGATCGTGACCGCGGTCCGCATCAGGCGGACGCCTCACGCCCGGCGGCGCGCTGGCTGCCGTCCGGGTCGTCCTGCGCCCGGCTGTCGAGCACCGTCGCCCGGCCCCGCAGGAACGTGGCCACCACCGCGCCCGGCAGCTCACGCCCACCGAACGGGGAGTTGGCGCTCGCGGTGCCCTGCTCCTCGGGGACCACCGTGCGGCGCACCGACGGGTTGACGAGCGTCAGGTTCGCCGGCTCCCCCACCGCGATCGGCCGGCCCTGGTCCTCGACCCGGCCGATCGCGGCCGGGGTGGTGGACAGCACCCGGGCGACGTCCGCCCAGGTCATGCGGCCGGTGTCGACCATGGCCTCTTGCACCACCGACAGGGCGGTCTCCAGGCCCGTCATGCCGAACGCGGCGGCGGCCCACTCGCAGTCCTTGTCCTCGCGCGGGTGCGGCGCGTGGTCGGTGGCGACGATGTCGATCGTGCCGTCGGCCAGGCCAGCGCGCACGGCCTCGACGTCGGCGGCTGTGCGCAGCGGCGGGTTGACCTTGAACACCGGGTCGTAGCCGCGGGCCTCCTCGTCCGTGAGCATGAGGTGGTGCGGGGTGACCTCGGCGGTCACGTCGATGCCGCGCGACTTCGCCCAGCGGATGATCTCCACCGAGCCGGCCGTGGACAGGTGGCACACGTGCAGGCGCGAGCCGACGTGCTCGGCGAGCAGCACATCGCGGGCGATGATCGCCTCCTCGGCGACCGCGGGCCAGCCCGCGAGCCCGATCTCCGCGGACACGACGCCCTCGTGCATCTGGGCGCCGACGGTCAGGCGCGGCTCCTGCGAGTGCTGGGAGACCACCCCGTCGAAGGCCTTCGTGTACTCGAGCGCGCGGCGCATCAACACCGGGTCGCTCACGCACTTGCCGTCGTCGGAGAAGACCCGCACTCGGGCGGCCGAGGCGGCCATCGCGCCGAGTTCGGCGAGGTGCTCGCCGTCCAGCCCGACGCTCACCGCGCCCACCGGGTGCACGTCCACCCAGCCGGCGTCCCGGCCCAGGCGCCAGACCTGCTCGACGACGCCGGCCGTGTCCTGCGTCGGGGTGGTGTTGGCCATCGCGTGCACGGCGGTGAACCCGCCGAGCGCCGCCGCACGCGTGCCGGTGAGCACCGTCTCGGCGTCCTCACGGCCCGGCTCGCGCAGATGCGTGTGCAGGTCCACCAGCCCGGGGAGCAGCACCAGGCCGGCGCCGTCCACGACCACGGCGTCGTCGCCCGCGCGGGCCGCCGCGTCGGGGCCCATCGCGGCGATCACGCCGTCGGCGAGCAGCACGTCCACGGGCTCGCCGCCCAGGGGCGCCACGGCCCGGAGAAGATACGTCGTCCTCACGCTGCGTCCACCTTCACGTTCGTCGTCTGCTCCCCCGCGAGGAGCATGTACAGCACAGCCATCCGCACAGCCACCCCGTTGGCGACCTGCTCGACGATCACGGCGCGGGGCGAGTCCGCCGCCTCCGCCGAGATCTCCAGCCCGCGGTTCATCGGGCCCGGGTGCATCACGATGGCGTGCTCGGCCAGGTTGCGCAGGCGTCGGCCGTCCAGCCCGTAGCCGCGCGAGTACTCCACCGGGCTCGGGAAGAACCCGCCGCCGGCGTTCGACATCCGCTCGCGCTGCACGCGGAGCATCATCACGGCGTCCGGCTGCTCGTCGGCCAGCACCGCGTCGAGGTCGTAGGACACGCGGGCGGGCCACGCCTCGACCCCGACGGGGACCAACGTGGGCGGCGCCACGAGCGTCACGTCGGCGCCCAGGGTGTGCAGCAGCTGCACGTTGGAGCGCGCGACGCGGCTGTGCAGCACGTCCCCGACGATCGCGACCCGCAGCCCCTGCAGGTCGCGTCCGCTGACGTCCGCGCGCCCACTGTCGCCCACCAGGTGGCGGCGGATCGTGTACGCGTCGAGCAGCGCCTGCGTGGGGTGCTGGTGGGTGCCGTCGCCCGCGTTGACGACGGCGCCATTCGTCCAGCCAGAGTGCGCCAGCCGGTGCGGGGCCCCGGACGCCTGGTGGCGGATGACCACCGCGTCCGCGCCCATCGCCTGCAGGGTCTGCGCGGTGTCCTTGAGCGACTCGCCCTTGGACACGCTCGACCCCTTCGCCGAGAAGTTGATCACGTCGGCCGAGAGCCGCTTGGCGGCCGTCTCGAAGGAGATCCGGGTGCGCGTCGAGTCCTCGAAGAACAGGTTGACGACGGTGCGGCCGCGCAGCGTGGGGAGCTTCTTGATCTCGCGGGCCTGGGTCGCGGCCATCTGGCCCGCGGTGTCGAGCACCCGGATCGCCGCGTCGCGGTCGAGGTCCTGGGCGGAGAGCAGATGCCTCATCGCGCGCCTCCCGAGATGAGCACGGCGTCCTGGCCGTCGATCTCGGCGACGAGCACGCGCACCCGCTCCGAGGTGGAGGTCGGCAGATTCTTCCCGACGAAGTCCGCGCGGATCGGCAGCTCGCGGTGGCCACGGTCCACCAGCGCGGCGAGCTGCACCGCACGGGGGCGGCCCAGGTCGCTCAGCGCGTCGAGCGCGGCGCGGATCGTGCGGCCGGAGTACAGCACGTCGTCCACCAGCACCACGACCTTGCCGTCGATGCCGCCGTCGGGCAGCGCCGTCCGGCCGATCGTGCGGGTGGGGTGCAGGGCCAGGTCGTCGCGGTGCATCGTGACGTCGAGGCTGCCCACCAGGTCGGCGACGTCGAGCCCCGGCTCCACGTCGGCGAGGCGCTGCGCCAAGCGGTGCGCCAGCGGCAGCCCACGGGTGGGAATGCCCAGCAGCACCAGGTCGGAGCCGCCCTTGTTGCGCTCGAGGATCTCGTGGGCGATGCGCGTGAGCGCCCGGCTGATCTCAGCGGCTCCCAGGACGACATTGGCGTCCGGTGCGGCGGTCAGGTCTGCGGGCTGTGCGCCGTCAATGGGCGCACCAGTGCCAGAGCTCATCTGGCAGCCTCCTTCCCCGCCTCTCTGGACGGGCCTTAAAGGAATGTCTGTCAGGACTCGACAATACCGCCCCGCGGCGGGCGCCCCGACGCGCCGCCACTTCCTGGACACCCAACGCCTCGCGAGGGGTCATCACCCAGATGCCGACTCAATGCCGCGGGCGAATGGACCGATTGAGCGAACATGGAGATCTCAGCGCCGACGTGGGCGGCGCTCGTGCAGTTCTCCGCCGCCGGACTGGTGGGCGGCTTCTGCATGCTGCACTGGGTGTGGTGGCGTGGGCGCCTGCGCCGCGCCGGCGCCGCGTGGACGCTCGTCTGGTCCGCCGCGCTCGCCCTGCTGTTCCTCACCAACGGGTTCTTGGCTGTGCTGCCCGCCGGCGAGGTGCTGCCCTTCGTGCGCGCCCAACTGCTCGCGGCCGCGGTCGTCCTGGCGCTGCCCGCCACCCGTGCCTACTCCGCCGGGCCTCCCGTGCGCGCGTACGTCCTCGCCGCCACCGGGCTGTACCTCCTGCGCGCCGGGCTCTGGCTGGGCACCGACCTCGTGGTCCGCCACGACGGGACGGCGCCGACCCGCGGACCCGTCGACGCCCTCACCTTCCTCATCCCCGTGATGATCGTGGGCGTGTACGTGGTGGTCGCCGTCGGCAAGGCGCGCCTGACCGCCATGGGCGTCGCCCTCCTCGCCGTCTCGTCCCTCTCCACGCTGGCGCTCGTCACCTCGTTCCTCGTGGCCGACGCCGCGCTGCGCGAGCTCCTCACCAGCTCGTGGGCGATCCCGCTGTGCATCGGCCTGGAGGCGCTCGCGCTGCACCGGCTGCGCCGCTCGCAGTGGGAGGCGGACCGGCAGAACGGCATGCGGGACGCCGTCGCGCGCATCGCCAACGCCGCCTGGTTCCTCAAGGACCCCGAGGCGCTGCTGCTGCGCGCCCGCGAGGAGGCCCGCCAGCTGCTCGACAACCCGCAGATCGAGGGGTCGCTGCGCAACTTGCCGCGTGGGAGGTTCGTCACCGAGCTGTTCCCCCTCGAGGGCCGCCCGCTCGACCCCCGCGAGCGGGCCTTCCTGATGGACCTCGCCCAGCTCGTCTCGGCGCACGCCGAGCGCACCGAGCTCGCCGACCGGCTCGGACGGGCCGCGTTCACCGACTCCCTCACCTCGCTGCCCAACCGGCACGCCCTCGACCAGCAGCTCGCTGGGGCGCTGGACCAGGCCGAGGTGGAGCGCACCCGGGTGGCGGTCTTCTACTGTGACCTCGACCACTTCAAGCAGGCCAACGACCACCACGGCCACGCCTGGGGCGACGCGCTGCTCGTGCAGGTCGCCGACCATCTGCGGTCCCAGGTGCCCGCGGGCTCCAGCGTCGCGCGGCTCGGCGGCGACGAGTTCGTCGCGGTGATCTCCCGGGCGCCCTCGGACGACGCGTTGCGCGAGCTCGGCCACCGGCTGCGCAACGGCTTCACCGGGCCGGGGCCGTCCAGCAACGCCCCTCGGCTGACTGTCGGCATCGCCGCGTGGGAGCCCGGTGAGCCGTTGGACGCCGAGGCACTCCTGCGCCACGCCGACACCGCGATGCTGGAGGCGAAGCGCACCCGCGTCGGCGTGCTGCTGTTCGACCGCCCACTGCGCCGCCGGGTCCAGTCGGAGACCCGCCTGCGCCGCGCGCTCGACGTGGGGATCGCCGACCGGGAGTTCGTCACCCACTTCCAGCCGATCGTCGACGCCCGCACCCTGGAGGTCGTCGAGCTCGAGGCGCTTGCCCGCTGGTCGCACCGGGGCACCATGCTCCAGCCCGCCGAGTGGCTGCCCCTCGCCGAGGAGTCAGGCCTCATCATCCCGATCGGCGAGGCCCTCATGGCCAGCGCCCGCGCCGGCTACGACAAGTTCCAGCTCCCGGTGGCCGTCAACGTCGCGGCGCGTCAGGTCTCCGAGCCCGACTTCCTCGACCAGGTGCAGCGCGCCTGGGGCGACAGCGAGTGGGTGCGGCTGACCATCGAGGTCACCGAGAGCGCGCTGCTCGCCGACGACGCCGCGGCGACCATCAAGCTGCAGGCGCTGCGTGAGCGGGGCGTGCGCATCGCGCTCGACGACTTCGGCACCGGCTACAGCTCGTTGTCCCGCCTGGCGACACTTCCCGTGGACATCCTGAAGATCGACCAGTCCTTCGTGCGGCAGATCGGCACCCCGCGCGGCCTCGCGGTGCTCCGCGCGATTCTCGGGCTCGCCGAGGCCCACGGCCTCGAGGTGGTCGCCGAGGGTGTGGAGAAGGCCACCCAGCTCACCGCGCTCGTCGACCTGGGGGTCTCCCGGGTGCAGGGCAACCTGCTGGGCAGGGCGGCGCCGGGGCTCCCCGTGCGCGGACCACGACCGCGTCGCCACGGGGCGCTCGGCGCGCGGTAGGAGCCCCAGACGCACACGCGCCCCGGGCCGTCAGGCTCCGGGGCGCGCATGCAGGACTGCGCACTCAGGCCAGCAGGGTCGGCTTCAAGTCGACGATGCGGCCCAGCAGGCCGTTGATGAAGGTCGGCGAGTCGTCCGTCGACAGCGAGCGGGCCAACTCGACGGCCTCGTCCACGGCGACGGCGTCGGGGACGTCGTCGTTGTAGAGGACCTCCCAGATGCCCAGCCGGACCAGCGCGCGGTCCACGGCGGGCATCCGCTCGATGGTCCAGCCGTGGGCGTGCGTCGAGATCAGCTCGTCGATGCGCGCCTGCCGGGCCGCGACACCCTCGACCAGGTCCACGGAGTACTGCGGCAGGGCCGACTCGGTGCCTGGCTCGGCGATGCGCTGCGCGAGCAGCGTCACCGGGTCGAGGCGGCGCTGCTCCGCCTCGAAGAGGACGTCGATCGCCCGCTTGCGGGCTTTGGTGCGAGCTCCCACGTCAGTCGTTCACGCGGCCGAGGTAGCTCCCGTCGCGGGTGTCCACCTTGACCTTCGTGCCGGCCTCCAGGAACAGCGGGACCTGGATCTCGTAGCCCGTCTGCACCGTGGCGGGCTTGGTGCCGCCCGTGGAGCGGTCGCCCTGCAGGCCCGGCTCCGTGTAGGTGATCTCCAGCACGACCGACGGGGGCAGCTCGACGTACAGCGGCGCGCCCTCGTTCGTCGCGACCATGACGCTCTGGTTCTCGAGCATGAAGTTCGCGGCGTCGCCGACCACCGTCTCCGAGACGGGGAGCTGGTCGAACGTGTCGGTGTCCATGAAGATGAAGTCCGAGCCGTCCTTGTACAGGTACTGCATGTCGCGCTTGTCGACGTTCGCCGTCTCGACCTTCAGGCCGGCGTTGAACGTCTTGTCGACGACCTTGCCCGAGAGGACGTTCTTCAGCTTGGTGCGGACGAACGCCCCACCCTTGCCGGGCTTCACGTGCTGGAATTCCACGACAGTCCAGAGCTGGCCGTCGATCTTCAGCACGGTGCCGTTCTTGAGGTCGTTGGTGGTGGCCACGAGAGCTGCTTCCTGTCGAGTTGAGAATGTGCGAGTCGTTGTCGCCACGCCCGCCCTTGCACAGGAGGGGGCGACCAGACCGCCGACCATCGTACAGCCAGCGGCGCCCCCGAGCCTCAGGACATGAGCAGCGCGCGTCCCGCTAGACCGACCAGGGCGGCCCAGATCATGGACGTGAGCGTCCCGATGACGAACCTCTCGGATGCGCCGGGGTTCTCCCGCAGCTCCGGGTAGCGACCCAGGCCCTTGACGGCGACCACGATCGCGATGCCGCTCGACTCCCCCGCCAGCAGGCACCCGGTCACGGCGACGCGCTCCAGCAGGCCGATCCACGTCCCCCCGCGCAGGACCGCGCGCGCCCGGTCGCCGTCCGGGCCGTCGGAGAGGGCTGTGGCCCTGGGCGCCTCGTCGTCGTGTGCCGCCGCCTCGTCCTCTGGGGACCCCGCGTCTGACGACCGGCCCGCCAGGTGCAGCACCCCCGCCGTCAGCACCCATCCGCCCGCGGCGCTCACCGCCAGCATCGCCAGGACGGTCAGCAGCATGAGCAGGGGGTGCACGGGATCTCCTTTGACGCGGACTGCGGCGGGACGAGTCTGGCGGATCAGCGGCGGTGTGCCCAGCCGTCGGCGCTGGTCACGTGCGGGGCCGGTCAGTCATGGACGGCTAGGGGCCGATGCCGCCTCGGCGAGGAGCCGTGCGGCCACCGGCCGGGCGGCCTGCTCCTCGAGCCACAGCGCCGTGCGCAGGCGCTGGCTCACCGCTTGCTGGGTGACGCCGACGCGGGCCGCGATCACGTCCTGCCTCGTCTCGCCGGTGCGCTCCACCGCGTCCACGACCTCCCACCCGGCTGCCGTGCGGCGCTGCACCATGGCGCCGAGCAGCACGAGGACCGCCTCCGCCTCGCGCGCCCGCGCCTCATCGGCGCCGTGCACCACGAGCGGCACCGCGCGGATGCGGCTCTTGGCCTGCTCGACGGCGTCTCGCGCCATGACGAAGGCGGGGCCCGACCCGGCTCGTGATGACGCGGGCAGCGGCAGGTCCACGTCGCCGGCGCCGATGCCGACGCTCCAGTCCTTCAGCCGCAGCACTGCCAGCACCACGTCCACGGCGAGGGCGGGATCGTCGAGGACGCACTGCACCTCGTCGCCCACGGTGCGCTCGAACGGGGCGAGCACGCCCGCAGATCCCCGGTGCATGTCACCGCGGGCCCTGAGGTGGGCGAGCAGCTCGCCCACACGGTCGCCGACGCGACGGCTGCCTTGCTGGTCGATCGTCAGGACGAACATCGCACAAGGCTAGAGCCTTGTTCCATCCGTTACAAGGGTAGAGCCTTGTTCGCGGAGTCCTCAGGACTGAGCCGCGGAGCCGCGCGCGGCGACCGCGTCCAGCGCCAGCCGGTACGAGTCGAAGCCGAACCCGGCGATCGTCCCCGTGGCGACGGCGCCGATCACCGACGTGTGCCGGAACTCCTCGCGGGCGTACGGATTGGACAGGTGCACCTCGACGAGCACGAGCCCGGCCTTGGTCACCTGCGCGGCCGCATCGCGCACCGCATACGAGTAGTGCGTGAAGGCCGCGGGATTCAGCACGACGTGCGCGCCGCTGTCGACCGCCTCATGCAGCCACCCGACGAGCTCGGACTCGGAGTCCGTCTGCCGCACCACCACGTCGAGGCCCCGCTCGGCGCCCCACCGCTCCCCCGCGGCCACGAGGTCCGTGTACGACGCGGAGCCGTACACGTCCGGCTCGCGGACGCCGAGGCGGCCGAGGTTGGGACCATTGAGCAGCAGGACGCGCGTCATGCCGCGAGCCTAGGGGACGCGGCGATCACAGCGGGATCGCCGTGCCCACCGGCGCGGCGCCCTCGCTGACCTCGGCGTACGCGGCGGCGAGCAGCGCTGGGTCGGGCCCCTCCAGGCGGCTCGGGCGGCCGATGCCGTCGAGCACCACGAAACGCAGCAGGTCGCCGCGGGTCTTCTTGTCGCGCCGCATCGCCGCCAGGAGCTGCTCCCAGCGGTCCCCGCGGTAGGAGACCGGCAGGCCCACCGACGTGAGGATCGCGCGGTGCCGGTCCACGTCGGCGTCGTCCAGGCGCCCGGCGAGCCGCGCGAGCTCGGCGACGAACACCATGCCTACCGACACCGCCGCCCCGTGCCGCCACGAGTACCGCTCCACCTGCTCGATCGCGTGCGCGAACGTGTGGCCGTAGTTCAGGAACTCGCGGTCGCCCGCCTCCCGCAGGTCAGCGCTGACGACCCGCGCCTTCACCGCGATGGCCCGCTCCACCAGCTCGAGCAGCACCGGCGACTGCGCAGCCCGCACCGGATCGCACACCAGCTCCGGGTCGGCCTCGACCAGGTCCAGGATGCGGGCGTCGGCGATGAAGCCGGCCTTGATGACCTCGGCGAGGCCCGCGATGTAGTCGTAGCGCGGCATGGTCTCCAGCGCCGCCAGGTCGCACAGCACCCCGGCCGGCGGGAAGAACGTCCCGACGAGGTTCTTGCCCTCGGCTGTGTTGATCGCCGTCTTGCCGCCCACAGCCGCGTCGACCATGCCGAGCAGCGTCGTGGCGACGTGCACGACCTTGATCCCGCGCAGCCAGGTGGAGGCCACGAATCCCGCCAGGTCGGTGGTGGCGCCACCGCCGAGCGACACGATCGCATCGGACCGCGTGAAGTCGGCCTGCCCGAGCACCTGCCAGCAGAACGCTGCCACCTGCGCCGTCTTCGCCGCCTCGGCGTCGGGCACCTCCGCGAGGATCGCCTCGAAGCCGCTGCCCAGCAGGTCCTCGCGCATCGCCTCGGCGGACGTGGCGAGCGCCGTCGGGTGGATCACCAGGACGCGCTTGACGCCCTCGCCCAGCAGGCGGGGCAGCTCACCGAGCAGGTGCCGGCCGATCACGACGTCGTAGGGCTGCTCGCCCTCGACCCTGACGACGCGCATGCCCTGCTCGCTGCTCACGAACCGCTCCCCTCGTCCTGCGAAACGCTCCCCGGCCGCTGCCGGACGGCCTCGTCGATCTCCGCGGCGACCTGAGCCGGAACCCGCGCGTCCGTCGACACCCGCAACGTCGACACCCGCTCGTAGACGGGCCGACGGGCCTCCATCAGCGCCTGCCACTGCGCGCGCGGATTGCCCAGCAGCAACGGCCGCGCGGTGTTGAAGCCGACCCGGGGGGCCGCGTGCGCGAGGCTCACGTCGAGGAACACGACGACGCCGCCGCCCGCCGCGTAGCCCGCCAACGCCTCTTGGGTGGCCTCGTCGAGCACCGCGCCGCCACCCAGGGCCAGGACGCCGTCATGCTCGCCGAGGGCCCGCAGCACCGCGTCGCGCTCGAGAGCGCGGAAATGCGGCTCGCCGTCCTCGACGAAGATCTCCCCGATGGACTTGCCCGCCACCACCTCGACGTCGGCGTCCGTGTCCCGCGCGGGGACGCCCCACCGCGAGGCGAGCTGGGCCGCGACCGTCGACTTGCCCGATCCGGGCGGCCCGACCAACACCACCACCGGCGCGGGCATCAGCGCTGCAGCTCGGGGATCGCCGCCAGGTAGCCCTCGAGGTTCCGGCGCACCTCGCCCACCGAGTCGCCGCCCGTCTTCTCGAGCAACGCGTCAGCCAGCACCAGGGCGACCATCGCCTCCGCCACGACAGCGGCGGGCGGCACCGCGCACACGTCCGAGCGCTGGTGCTGCGCCTTCGCCGGGTCGCCCGACGCGGTGTCCACCGTGTCCAGCGCGCGCGGCACCGTCGAGATGGGCTTCATCGCGGCCCGCACCCGCAGGATCTCGCCGTTGGTCATGCCGCCCTCAATGCCGCCCGCGCGGTTCGAGCGCCGGACGATCTGCCCGGAGGCGTCCCGCTCCATCTCGTCATGCGCCTGGGAGCCGCGGCGGGTGGCCGTGCGGAAGCCGTCCCCGACCTCGACGCCCTTGATCGCCTGGATGCCCATCAGGGCGCCGGCCAGGCGCGCGTCCAAGCGCCTGTCGCCGTGGACGTAGGAGCCCAGGCCGGACGGCACGCCGTAGGCCAGCACCTCGACGACGCCGCCGAGGGTGTCGCCGTCCTTGTGGCACTCGTCGATCTCCGCGACCATCGCCGCCGAGGTCGCCGCGTCGAAGCAGCGCACCGGGTCGGCGTCGAGCGCCGCCACATCGTCAGGGGTCGGCAGGTCGGCGCCATCCGGGGCAGCGACGGGCCCAATGCCCACGACATGCGAGACCAGCCGGATGCCCGCCGCCTGCTCCAAGAACTTCGCAGCCAACGTGCCGAGCGCCACGCGGGTGGCCGTCTCCCGGGCAGACGCGCGCTCGAGCACCGGGCGGGCGTCGTCGAACGCGTACTTGCGCATGCCCACCAGGTCGGCGTGGCCCGGGCGCGGCCGCGTCAGCGGGGCGTTGCGCGCCCGGTTCAGCAGCTCGGGGTCCTCCACCGGGTCAGACGACATCACATCGACCCACTTGGGCCACTCGGTGTTGCCGATCTCCACGGTGATCGGGCCGCCCTGCGTGAGCCCCAGCCGGACGCCCGCGAGGACGCGCACCTCGTCCTGCTCGAACTTCATCCGGGCGCCGCGGCCATAACCGAGCCGACGGCGCGCGAGAGCGGCCTGGATGTCCGCGCTCTGCACCTCGACACCGGCCGGGAGGCCTTCGAGGATGCCGACGAGGGCCTGGCCATGCGACTCACCTGAGGTCAACCAACGGAGCATGAGGGCATCTTTCCACGCGGTCGGCACAGGCCGATCGGAGGTCCGCTCGATGGACGCGCCGCCAGGTCAGCCCGCAGCCTGCCCGCCCGGGGCCAGGAACGGGTTGCGACCGGGCGGGGCGACGGGAAGCGGACCCGGCGCCACGGCCTCTGGCTGGACAAGCGCGTTCGTGACCACGTAGGCGAAGCCTGAGGCGACGAGCTCGACGTCTCCCTTCACGGTCTCGGGGCGGCCGCCCTCGGGGGCACGCGCCTCGAGCGCGGTCGACGAGATCTGGGCCACTCTGATGTACCGCTCGACACCGGTCTGAATCTGGGCGAGGAACGCCGTCGTCGCCTCATACGAGCCGATGACGTCGATGGCCAACGGGATGCCATACAGCCCGTCGATCGCCGGGATCTCCGGTGTGGCAGTCGCGTCCGGAGCCGGCTCAGACCCCTCGGCGGCCTCCCCTTCGCCGTCGGCCGCCGCTGGCGCCGCTGGCTCGTCGCTCGGCACAGCCACCAACGTCACCGACGCGCCCGCGCCCGGCGTCACGGAGATCAACGTCACCCCGGTGGACACCGCCACCGCGTCGATCTGCCGGAGCAGGCTTGCGATCTCCGCGTCGGCGGGGATCGCGAGGCGCGCCTCTGCCAGCGCTGCGCGGAACTCGGCGATGCTCGCGTGCTGCCGCTTGAGGGCGGCGATCTCGACCTCGAGCACGTCGTTGGACTGCGCCGTCGACTCCGTCTGCGAGCGGATCTCCTCGGCTGACGAGCGTTGCGGGGAGATCAGCAGGAACCAGCCACCGGCGGCCAGGAGGACGCTGGTGAGCACAGTGCCCGCCACCCAAGTCTTGAGCGAGCTCATGATCAACCCTCCCCTTCGATGAACCGGCCCGCGAAGCTGTCCTGCGACAGGTGCACCCGCACCGTCCACTCGTAGAGCTCGACGTCCTCGACAGCGGTCTTCTGAGTGACCGTCAGCGTCGGGTCGGCGAACCCGGGAATGGCCGAGAGCCCCTCGAGCCACGCGATGGTGTCCGGCGTGGTCGTCGAATAGCCGGTGAACGTCACGCGGCCGAAGTGCGGCGACACGAGTGGGTCGTCAGTGGGCTCCCCGTTCGACACCTCGACGGCGATGGTCGCCACCGAGGCGTCGGCCGGCAGGACGGCGGTGACCGCGCCCAGGTAGTCGGCCCACAGGACCTCGGTGGTGGACACGGCCAGCTGCGCCGCCGCGACCCGGGCGAGCTCGGTGACCACCGGCGTCACCTCGGCGTACAGCGCCTTCTCGGCGAGCAGGTCGTTGGTGCGCTCCTGCTGGGCGGCGAGCTCGCGCTCGGCCATGACGACGCCGACGGCGCTCAACACATAGCCACCCGCGACGAGCAGGCACGTCGCGGCGACGCCCACACCCATCCACAGCTTCGCGCGGCGCAGTTGGCGTCCGGCGCGCACCTCGGGTGGGAGCAGGTTGACCTGTGGCAGCGGCGGCCCGCCGAACGCGGCGCCACGTGAGGGCGACGGGCGGGAGACAGTACTGGTCATGCGGCAGCTCCGTAGGCCAGGCCGACTGCGAGGGCGACGAGCGACTCGGCTCCGTTGAGCTGGTCGCGGGGGAAGGACTTGGCCACCTTCAGGCCGGCGAAGGGGTCGCCCAGGCTGACCGGCAACCGGCTGGCGCTGGACAGGTACTGCCCGAGGCCCGGGAGGTGCGCACCGCCACCGGTGACCACCACGGCCTCGATGCCCGAGCTGTGGTTGGCGCCGAAGTAGACGAACGTGTTGCGAATCGCCTCGATGAGCGTCTGTGCCATCGAGTTGACGACCTCCGCCGCCGCGGCGAGCTCAGGAGCGACTGTGTAACCGACGCCGATCTGACGCTTCAGCCCTTCCGCCTCGGCGCCCGCGATCCCCATGGTGCTCGCGATCGCCTGCGTCACGTTGTGACCCCCGCTGGCCAGCGACCGGGCCAAGCGCGGCACGCCGCGATCGGAGATGACGACAGTGGTGATGCTCGCCCCGATGTCGACGAAGGCCACGACCCGGTCGGCCAGGTCCGCACGCGCGAGGGCGCGGACGAGCGCGAAGGCGTTGAGGTCGACCATCCGAGGTCGCAGGCCAGCGCCTTCGACAGCCAGCACGTTCGCGTTCACTGTGTCCCGCTGCGCCGCGACGAGCATGCCCTGCACCATCCGCCCCTGCGGGCCGTCGATCTCGCCCGTCGGGTAGTAGTCGAGCAGCGCCTCGTCCGCGGACATAGGCAGCAACTCCTGCACTTGGAAGGGCAGGGACTCCTTCAACTGCGGCAGCGGCATCCACGGCAACTCGAGCTCCCGCACGACCACACGCTGGTTGCCGACTCCGATGACGACGTCACGCGAGTCGAACTTCCCCTGCTGCCACAGCTGTCGCAGCGCTCCCGAGACCTGTGCCGGCTGGGCGACCTCGCCCTCACGGACCGCGCCCAGCGGCAACGGCACCTGGTCGAGTCGCACCAGCGTCGGCACGGTCTTCCCGCCCGGCCCGCCGCGACCGAACTCAAGCTCTGCAGCCCGGACGCACGTGGTGCCGATATCGAGTCCGATGACTCGTGTGGTGGCCACAGAGGATCCTTCCGACGCCGTGGTGTGACCCCCTTGCTATCGGGTCGCGGCGTGCGGTCCTTGAGCCCTCAGGCGGCGGAAGTCGACAGCAGCGCCAAGTACCAGTCGGCGACCGCCGCGCCCGCGACGACACCCACCGCCGCCCCGGCGAGCATCCACGGGCCGAACGGGATGCCGGTCTTGCGGCCCGCCCGCCGCATCGCGAGCAGGCCGATCGAGAAGACCCCGCCGAGCAAGAAGGCGGCGAACCACCCGACGATCAACGCCGGCCATCCGACCCAGCCCAGGTAGAGCCCGAGCAGCCCGGCGAGCTTGACGTCGCCGAAGCCCATGCCGCGCGGATAGGCCAGGCACAGCGCGAAGTAGACGCCGAACATGACGGCGCAGCCCAGCAGCGCCCGGACCACAGCGCCGCCGTCCCCGCTGCCGCCAGGAGCCCAGGTCGCGAGGACGATCAACGCCACGGCGACCGGGTAGGACGGCAAGACGATGGCGTTCGGCAGCCGCTTCACGTCGATGTCGATCAGCGCGAGCGCGATGGACACAGCAACGAGGTAGAGGGCCGCGGGCAGCGCCCAGGAGGCGCCGACGTACCAGGCTGTGAGGGCGAACAGCACGGCCGTGGCCGCCTCGACGAGCGGGTAGCGCGCCGCGATCGGCGCCTGGCAATCGCGGCACCTGCCCCTGAGCAGCAGCCACGAGAGCACAGGGATGTTGTCGCGGGAGCGCACCCGCTCACCGCACCGCGGGCACGCGCTCGGCGGGCTCACCACCGACTCGCCCCGCGGCACCCGCCAGATGACCACGTTGAGGAACGAGCCCACGAGCAGGCCCAACAGTGCGGCGAGAGCGACGATCACGGCTGGAAGGGTGGCACAGTCGGCGGCTGCGCCGTCAGTTGCGCACGTCGTGGCGGACGGTCGGGCTGAACGAGTACAGCGGCGAGGGCGGGTTCACCATGCCGGGCGGGGTCATGTCCTTGTACTTGACCTTGGTGTTGACCGAGAAGTTGGTCTTGCACGCGTAGATGGACCCCTCGAGATTCACGTCGTTCGTCAGCCGCACGGTGCCGTTCGTGTAGAAGAACGTGTCCACGTTGCTGTCGAACACCACACCACCGCTCTGCACCACGATGTCCCCCTGGGCGACACCGCTGCAGCTCGCCGCGCCGGTGGGCAGCGGGACGATGATGCGGAGCTTGGCGTCGCTGCCGACCTTCGTCGAGCTGACGTGCAAGCCGTTCGTGCTCTCGAAGGACCGCGCGACGATCGTCAGGTCGTCCTGCAGCACGAGCTCCATCGGGTCGCTCGCGCTCCCGCCCAACAGCTTCACATCGCAGGCCCGGGCGTCGAGCACTGTCGCGGCCGGCGGGCTCACGAGCCGGCCGTTGAGGCTGTAGTTCGCCTTCGCGACGTCGCACTTCGTGCCCGATCGGACTTCAGACCAGCTCGGCGCGTTGTTCGCCTCGGCGTTCTCCTTCGTCCACTCGCCGAAGGGCTTCGGCGTCGGCGAGCCAGGAGGCACGACGTCCGTCCATGTGATCGACGGCATCGTGATGGGCGACGGCGCATCCGGGACCCCGCTGGGGGCGTTGGGCGTGTGACCGCTCGAGAACACGGTGGCGAGCGAGCCGCCGCCGTCGAGCGAGATGGCGCCGGCCGCCTGGCCGTACCCGAGGACCCGCCCGGCCGGCCCGATCGAGATCGAGCCGGTGGCCGAGATCATGTTGCCGCCGACCTTGAGCGAGTTCGGCGCCTTGATGCTGCCGCCGGTGACCAACTTCCCAGCCACGGTGCAGGTGTTCGAGATGTTGGACATGCCGGTGCCAGCAGCGACCACGTCGCCACCCACCTTGGCGCCAGACGAGCAGGTGAACGTCCCCCCGCTGTGCACGGACTTGATCTCGCAGGCGTTCGTGAGGCTCACGGATCCCACGGCCGTGAGATTGCCGATGATCGTGCCGAGCACCGAGCACGCGTAGTTGCCGTTGGTGTGGACGTCGCCACCATCGACCTCGAAGCCGTTCGTCGTGGTGAGGTTGTCGCCGCTGTAGACCCCGTAGGCGAACACCGGCTGCGTGGACCCGCTGGGCTGCACGAGCAGGCGCTGCTTGACCACGCGGGTCGAGGTGCTCTCGCCGTTGCCGGTGGGGATGGCGACTGTCGACGTCGCGACGATCTCCGTCTCCGCGAGGTCGACCACTGATGGCTGCGGGCACAGGAAGTCCATCGAGCCGACTGCGCGGTAGCGCAGCTTCAACGTCACGTTCGCGGTGCCTGAGCCACTGGTCGTGGAGTACGGCAGCGTGCAGGGGAACGTGGTCTCCTGCCCGCGGTACGCCGACTGGTGCAGCTGGGCGATCGTGCTGTCGATGGCCTCCTCGGCGGCGGCCTGCGCCTGGATGCCTGCGCGCGTGGACGCGCTGGTCGCGGAGGCGAAGACGGTGAGGGACACGAGCGTGGCGCCGAGGATCGCGATCACGGAGGCGACTCCGATGACCATCACCATGGCGCTGCCCCGGTCGTCGCCGGGACGGCGCGCGAGCATGGACCTCATGAGCATGTCTCCCCACCGGTGATGGTCCCCTGCGGGCGCGGAATCGCCGCAGAGCCGAACGTGACGCTCTTGCCGTCCGCGCCTTCGAGGACGTCGAACAAGATCTGTGAGCCGGTGGCGCCCTCGGCTGCGAACACGGGCTGGGTGACGCCCGTCCTCGTGACAGGGACGACGTCCGTGAGGATCGTGCGCCATGCCGAGAAATCGGATGTCAGTGAGAGGTTCTTGGTCGGGGCGGCGGCGCCGGGCGCGCCCTCGATCGTGCGCAACGACTTCGACGCCGTGTCGTAAAGCCACCCGCGGCACTGCCAGGACGACGGCGCGTCATCCTGGTCGCCCACCCGCGTCATGACGACGAGCAGGCGCCCGTCGAACACGGACGGCGTCGTCACAGTGGCGGCGTTGCGCAGACCGGCCTCGATGGACGCCATCGTGACCTGGCCGTCATTCGAGGCCGTCGTCATGTCGCGCACATCGCGCTGGATGACGAAGCCCCGGATCAGCAGTGTTCCCGTGATGGCGACGACGACGAGCAGCAACACCGAGTACACGAGCAGCTCGGCGAGCGTGAGCCCCCTGTCGCCTCCCCGCATGCGGGTCCGCAGTGCCGCCCGCATGTCAGCTCGCCACCCAGATGGCAGTGCTCAGGTGTGAGGACACCGGCCGGCCCGGGATCTCCGCGGTCACCGTGACGTCGAAGTCCACGAGGCCCCCGCCGGCGGGAGGACACGTCACCGACGTCGAGGGTGTCTGGTCGATGGTGAAGACAATGCCCCGCGAGTCAGGGAGCGGGGCCGGGGCCACCGTGAGGAAAGCCGTGTAGGCGGCGCACGACGTGGCCGCCGAGCGTGCGCGCTCGACCTGCTGGCTCGCGATCTGGCTCGCGCTCGCGACCTGCGCCGAACGGGCGGAGGACCGCACCGAGCCGACGAAGAGCGGAGCCGCGGTGGCCATGAGGAGCGCGAACAGAAGCATCGACACGACGATCTCGACCAGGCCGATCCCGGCGTCGTCGCGGTTCTCCGGCTTCGGGTGCACGGTGCTCCTTCGCGGTGGGGAGATGGGACGTGCTGCTGGGGTGCCGCGCCTGTGCGCGACACCCCAGCACCGTCAGAGGGCCTGAGGCCCTCGGGGTGATGCCAAGATCACTCGCCGGCGTCCTCGCCGGCCTTCGTGATGCCACCTGTCTCGTCAGTGACAAAGGTGTTGTCCGCCGCGGACGTCGCCGAGATCGTGAACGCGCCGCCAGTGATCGTGATGGGGTCGGTGACGTTCTTCACGCCCTCGGTCTTCTTCCAGTCGAGGTCAGCAAGAGCGATCGACGTCGCGTCCGGGTTGTCGACCAGGTAGCTCGCCACGGCGACCTTCAGGTTGCCCAGGTCAGCCTTCGCGGCGGAGTCCTTGGCCTTGGCCTGCTGGTTGAGGTACACCGGCACCGCGATCGCGGAGAGGATGCCG
Organism: Cellulomonas cellasea; assembly: GCF_030372105.1. GTDB lineage: Bacteria > Actinomycetota > Actinomycetes > Actinomycetales > Cellulomonadaceae > Cellulomonas_A > Cellulomonas_A cellasea_A. Next base: position 58,548 of record NZ_JAUDBQ010000003.1, read on the forward strand.
ATGATGATGATGACCACGAGAAGCTCGACAAGGGTGAAGCCCTTGTCGTTGTCCTTCTCCTGGATGGACTTCTGCAGACGAGCCATCATGGTGATGCTCCCGTTCGAGTGGAGGGTCGTGGATTCTCTTCTTCAGACCGGGCGAGCCCGGATCAGGTCCTGCACGATGTTCATCGGAGGCGTCTCGCGGGGACTTGAGCGCGTTCGCCGCTGATTTCCTAGTTTCACTCCATCGGCCGAACAAGGGCGTCCGAATTGTCTACTCAATCAGGTCGAAGACGTTGAAGATCGGCAGATAGAGGGCGATGATCATGCCGCCGATGATGACGCCGATAAACGCGATCATGAGCGGCTCGATGAGCGAGGTCAGCTGCTCGGTGGTGGCCTCGACCTCCTGGTCGTAGAACTCCGACACCTTCTCGAGCATGGTCTCCATCGAGCCGGCGTCCTCGCCCACGGCGAGCATCTGCACCACCATCGGGGGGAACACCGGGTGCTCGCCAAGCGGCCCGGACAGGGAGTTCCCGGTCCGGACGGATTCCTGGACAGACTTCACGGCCTGCTCGACGACCCAGTTGCCACTCGTCCCGCCCACGATGTCGAGCGCCTGGAGAATGGGAACGCCAGCGCCGAGCATCGTTCCGAAGTTTCGGGCGAAACGTGCAATGGCGACCTTCTGGAACAATGGCCCGAAGATCGGCGCCTTGAGCTTGAGGGGGTCCATTCGGGAACGGATTCCCTCGTCGTTCTTGTGCTTTCCCCACCACGCGGCGAACGCGATGGCGGCGACCACCAGCACCGGCGCCAGCCACTTCATGATGTCGGCCATGTAGACCAGCATCAGCGTGGGCAGCGGCAGCGTTCCGCCGAGCCCCGCGAACATCTCGTCGAACACCGGCACGATGAACAGCAGCATGGCGACCACGGCGACGATCGCCATGCACAGCACCATGACGGGGTACGTCATCGCCGATTTGATCTTCGCCCGCAGCTTGACCTCGGCCTCGTAGTTGTCGGCCACCGACAACAACGACTTCTCGAGGAACCCGCCGGTCTCCCCCGCCCGGATCATGTTGACCATCAGCGGCGGGAAGACATCCGGGTGCCGGGCGAGGCCGCTCGACAACGACCGGCCCGTCTCGACCTCGTTGCGCACCTGGGCGAGCGTCTTCGCCAGCGCCGGGTTCTCGGTCTGGTCCGCCAGGATTGCCAGCGTCCGCAGCAACGACAAGCCGGCAGAGGTCATCGTCGCCATCTGCCGGGACATGATGGCCAGGTCCTTGAGCTTGACCTTCGTCTTGCCGAACGAGCCGATCGAGATCTCCTGCTTGAGCCCCGTCGTCTGCACCTCGGTGATCGACACCGTCGCCAAGCCGAGGCCGCGGAGCCGGTTGGCCACCGCCGCCTGGTTGGGCGCCTCGATGCGCCCCTTGACGAGCTTGCCGGACCGGTCGCGGACCGCGTACTCGAAGGTCTTCGTCGCAGCCATCAGATCCCCTGCATGCCGTAGTTCGGGCCGCCCATCGCGGCCCTGCCCTGCCCGCCGCCCAGCCGGCCCGTGAGGCGGTTGAAGTCCTCGATGTGGTGGCACTTCTCGATGCCGGTCTCGTGCGTGATGCGCCCGGCCTTGACCAGCTCGGCCAACTGCTGGTCCATCGTGTGCATGCCCTGCTGCGCGCCGGCCTGCATCGCGGAGTAGATCTGGTGCGTCTTGCCCTCCCGGATCAGGTTCCGGATCGCGGGCGTCGCGACCATCACCTCGGTGGCCACCACGCGCCCTGGCCCGTCCGCGCGCTTGCACAGCGTCTGGCTGACCACGCCCTGGATCGCGCCGGCGAGCTGGGTGCGCACCTGCGCCTGCTGATGTGAAGGGAAGACGTCGATCACGCGGTCGATCGTCTGCGCCGCGTCCTGCGTGTGCAGCGTGGCGAAGACCAAGTGGCCGGTCTCGGCTGCGGTGAGCGCCACCGAGATGGTCTCCAAGTCCCGCATCTCGCCGACGAGGATGATGTCCGGGTCCTGCCGCAGCACGTGCTTGAGCGCGTTCGCGAACGAGTGGGTGTCCGTGCCGACCTCGCGCTGGTTGATCAACGACTTCTTGTGCCGGTGGAGGAACTCGATCGGGTCCTCCACCGTCATGATGTGGTCCTCGCGCGTCCGGTTCGCGAGGTCGACGATGGAGGCGAGCGTCGTCGACTTGCCCGAGCCCGTCGGGCCTGTGACGAGCACCAGGCCGCGGGGCAGGTTCGCGAAGTTGCCGACGATCGGCGGGACGCCCAGATCCTCGAGCGGCTTGATCTCATACGGGATGACACGGAACGCCGCCCCGACCGAGTCGCGCTGCTGGTAGAGGTTGACGCGGAACCGCGCGTGCCCCCGCACCGCGTACGCGAAGTCCAGCTCGAGGTCTGCCTCGAACTTCTCCCGCTGCTTCTGGGTCAAGATCGAGTAGATCGTGCGCTGCAGCGACTCTCCGCTCAGCGTGGGGAACCCGCCCAGCGGGCGCAACGACCCCGACATGCGGACCATCGGCGGCGCGCCGGTGGTCAGGTGCAGGTCCGAGGCGTTCTGCGCGATCATCTCGATCAGCACGGCGTCGAGCGACAGGTCGTCCGCGGTGGGCCCTTGGGACATCCCGACCCGCGCGGGTGCGACCCGTGTGGCGGGTTGTGCGGGCGCCGGGGGCGCCGCGGGCGCGGTGGGCGCGGGCGCGGCCAGTGGCGCAGGGGCGCCGTAAGCCGGCTGGGGGACGTACTGCGGCAACCCGACCGGAGGCGCGCCCGGGGGCGAGTACGGGGGCGAGTACGGCGGCGGCTGCTGCTGATGCGACGGGCGCGCCGCCGGGCTCTGGTACGGGTCACTCACGGGAGGCCTCCACATCTGGGCACGACTGGCGCACCGGGTGCCGGACGCACCTGACGGCGACTGACGTGACGCTCTGCTGAGTCATCGGCTGCGCGGCGCACGCGCTTGAGAGACAAACCGGACGCTCACGCGACGACGCGCAAGATCTCCTCGATCGAGGTCTGCCCCAGCACGACCTTCTGCCATCCGTCGTCGCGAAGCTGGAGCATGCCCTGGCTGCGGGCCGTCGCGCCGATCTCGGCTGCGGACGCGTGCGCCACGGCAAGGCGCTCGATCTCCTCGGTGACCCGCATGACCTCGTGGAGCGCAATGCGTCCCCGGTAGCCGGTCTTGGAGCAGGTCACGCACCCCACAGGCCGGTAGAGCTCAGGGATCTGCTCCCCCGGCAGCCACGGGAACCGCGCGCTGACCATCTCCACCTCGGTGGGCAGGTACGGCTCCTTGCACTTGTCGCAGAGCTTGCGGGCGAGCCGTTGGGCGACGACGGCGTCGAGCGCGGAGCCGACGAGGAACGGCTCGATGCCCATCTCGACGAGCCGGGTGACGGCGGACGGCGCGTCGTTGGTGTGCAGCGTGGAGAGCACGAGGTGCCCGGTGAGGGCGGCCTCGATGGCGATCTGCGCGGTCTCGTGGTCGCGGATCTCGCCGAGCAGCACCACGTCGGGGTCGGAGCGCAGGATCGAGCGCAGGGCCCCAGCGAACGTGAGCCCGGCCTTGGGGTTGACCTGCACCTGGTTGATCCCGGCGAGCCGGTACTCGACGGGGTCCTCGACGGTGATGACGTTGATCTCGGGCTTGGACACCGCGTTGAGCGTCGCGTAGAGGGTCGTGGACTTCCCGGATCCGGTGGGGCCGGTGACGAGGATCATCCCGTAGGGCTTGGTGAACGCCTCGTGGTAGGTGGCGTAGTTCTCGTCGAGGAAGGACAAGTCGCGCAGGTCGAGGCTCGCGGTGGAGTTGTCGAGGATGCGCATGACGATCTTCTCGCCCCACACGGTGGGCAGTGTCGCCACGCGCAGGTCGATCTTGCGCCCGTTGTGGGTGACGGACATGCGCCCGTCTTGGGGCTTGCGCCGTTCGGCGATGTCGATGTCAGAGAGGATCTTGACGCGGCTGATCACCCCGCCCTGGATCTGCTTGGGCGAGCGCTGCATCTCGTGGAGCACGCCGTCGATGCGGTACCGCACGCGCAGGTCGTGCTCGGTGGGCTCGATGTGGATGTCGGAGGCGCGGTCGGTGATGGCCTGCGTGACGAGCAGGTTGACGTAGCGCACGATGGGCGCGTCGTCGTCGACCGAGTCGCCGATCCTGGACAGGTCGGCCTCGGCTGCGGACTGCCGCGACTCCTCTTCGAAGGCGGACGACAGGTCTTCCATCTCGCCGTCGGCGCGGCAGAACCTGTCGATGGCGCGGACGAGGTTGTCGTAGGTCGCGACCACAGGCCGGACCTGCATCCCGGAGACGGTGCGCACGTCGTCGACGGCCACCACGTTGCCGGGGTCGGCGGTGGCGAGGATGAGGGTGCCGTTGTCGAGCCGCACCGGCAGCACTGTGTACCGCCGGCAGAGGCTCGCAGGCACGAGGGCGAGCGCCACACGGTCCACGGGGTACTCGTCGAGGTCGATGAAGTCCATCCCGACCTGCCGGGCGAGCGCCGAGACGAGCTGGCCTTCGGTCAAGACGCCGATCTCGACGAGGGTGCGCCCCATCGACTGGCCGCGGCTGTTCTGCTCATCGAGCGCAGCGATGAGCTGGGCCTCGGTGACCAGGCCCTCGTCCAGCAAGATCTCCCCGAGTTGCTTCACCGATCGTCCTCTCGTCCGGGTCCGCGCCGGGTTCGCGCAGATGCCCGTGGAGTAGATCGGCAGGCCAGCCCTGTGGCGTGAGCGCCGGTGGGGTGATCTCTCAGACGAGTGCGGAGTTGAGGGCGGCGTCCATCTCGGCCAGGGGCGCCGGGTGGCCGGTCATGAGGCGGACCTGCTCCCCCGCCTGGTGCAGCAGCATCCGCTCCCCCGGCACGACGGTTCCCCGCTGGGCGGCCCAGGCGACCGACAGGGCGGTGGGCCGCGGGTCGTAGGCCACGTCGAGCAGCACGCCGTGCGGGTCGGCGCCCGAGGCGGCGATCTCGGCGGCGAGGCCGTCCGCGGCGCGCGGCGGCAGTGTGGAGACGACGAGGTCTGCCGCCGGCACCTCGGCTGGCGCGGTGGCGAGCAGCGCGTACCTCGGCTCGACGCCCATGCGATGGGCTGAGCGCATCAGCGGGCCGATGCGCGCGAGCGAGCGCACGTAGACCACGGGCGTGGTGCAGCCGAGTTGGGCCAGCGCGGCCAACGTCGAGGCGGCTGTGGCGCCGGCGCCGAGCACGGCGGCGGTGCGGGACGCGCCTGGCGCGGCGGCGCCGAGTCCCTCCTGCAACGCCGCGACCAGGCCGTGCACGTCGGTGTTCGCGCCGGTGAGGATCGGCCGCCCGCCCCCGCTGGCCTGCACGAGCACGGTGTTGACGGCGCCGACCACCTCGGCGAGCGGCTCGACGTGGTCGAGCAGCGGCAGCACCGTCTGCTTGAGCGGCATCGTCAACGACAGCCCGGCCCACTCGGGGCCGAGCCCGGCCAGGAAGCCGGCGAGCTGCTCCTCGGTGACGTCCGCCGCGTCGTACCGCCACTCAGCGAGGCCGAGCGCCGCGTAGGCGGCGCGGTGCAGCACGGGTGACAGGGAGTGCGTGATCGGGTGCCCGAGCACGGCGGCTCGGCGCGCCGACGGCGGTGCGGAGGGTGTGGCCGTCACTTGGAGTTCTCGGCCTCCCACTTCCGCAACTCCGCGACGTGCACCTTGTGCTCGTCGAAGGTCTCGGCGAACTTCGTCTCACCTGTCTCCAGGTTGACGGTGACCCAGAAGATCCACGGCCCGGCGGTGGGGTTGAGCACCGCCTGGATCGACTCCTCGCCAGGCGACGCGATCGGCCAGGGCGGCAGCCCGATGTTCCGGTACGAGTTGAACGGGGTGTCGATCTCCTTGTCGGCGTTCGACAGCGCCGTGCCGGACTTCCCGAGGCCGTAGGCGAGAACGGCGTCGATCTCCAGGCGCATGCCGCGGCCCAGCCGGTTCTCGATCGCCTGGGCGATCTTGGTGCGGTCCTCGTAGGACTTGCCCTCGCGCTCCACGAGCGACGCCTTGATGAGCACGGTCTCCCACTGGTCCTGCGGGATGCCGTTGGCGTTGAGCACCTCGACGGTCTTGCTCACCATCGCGCTCAGCATGGACACCGCCGTGGCGCCCGGATCGACGTTGTAGGTCGCCGGGAAGAGCCACCCCTCGATCTGGCCGTTCGCCTCGGCGGGCAGGCCGATGGCGCCGGGGTCGGCCGCGGCGGCCTGCAGGTCGGCGACGGGGATGGTGGTGATGCTGGCGATCTTCTCGTAGATCTGCGTGGCTGACAGGCCCTCGGTGACGGTGACCTTGAGCGAGACCCGGTTCGCGGAGTCCAGCAGGGCGTCCACGGCGTCGGAGGCGCGCATCTGCAGGCGCAGCTTGTACGCGCCGGGCTGGATCTGGGTGGCGAGGGGGTTGGCCGCATACGCCTTGGTGAACGCGGACGTGGTGGCCACCACACCGGCCTCCACGAGCTTCTCGCCGATGGCGCCGCCCGTGTCGCCGCTGGCCACGGTCACGGTGGCCTCGCCCTGGCCTGGGCCCTCGTAGTCGGAGACCTCGGCGTTCTCGGAGGAGCCGCCGAACAAGCCGCCGAAGAAGTCGCTGAAGATGCTGGTCACGACGTAGCCGGCGCCACCGACCAGGCCGATGGCCATGATCAGCACGAGGATCGAGCGACGGCGGCGGTTGCGGCGCTGCCGGTTGCGGCGCGCCTTGCCGTCCTGCCGTGAACGGCTCCTGCGCGTCGGGGTGGGCTGCCCGGCTTCGTGCTGGGAAACCGTCCCGAGGAAGAGGTCACTCACTGGGTCGACCCTCCGGTCCGTCGTCGGCGTGGCGCCGCGCAGGCAGACTCTCTGCTTGCTGGTCCTGCTCGTCCCCGCAGCCCCCCTCGCGCCCGTCGGAGGCGCCTGCGTCCGGGGCGACCACCCGTTCGCCGGGCCGTCGGCCCGTGGCGCGTTCCGCGTCGAGCGCGGTCTGCAAGATCACCACAGCGGCCGCCTGGTCGACGACCTGCCGGTGGTGGCGAGTCGACCTGCCAGCCGCTCGCAGCGCCTGATGGGCGGACACCGTGCTCATCCGCTCATCGACGAGCCGCACCGGAACGGGTGCGATCGCCTGCGCCAACATGACAGCGTACGCGCGTGCGGCAGCCGATGCGGAGCCTTCGTCCCCCGACAGGTGTCGCGGGAGCCCGACATACACGACAGCGGCGTTGCGCTCCCCCACCTCGTCGACCAGGCGCGCGAGGTCCGTGGGCAGGGCCCCGGGCGCCGGGCGGCGAGTGTCGCGCGCGAGTGTCTCGACGGGTGTCGCGATCAGCCCGTCCGGGTCGCTGACGGCCACGCCGACGCGCACGCTGCCGACGTCGACCGCCAGGCGCGTGCCCCGGACGACGAGGTCCTCGCTCACGTCAGCCGGCCGCACGCGCCCCGGAGCGGACCGCGTCCAGCGCCTCGGGCAGCCGGGCCGCGTCGGATCCACCGCCCTGCGCGAGGTCGTCCTTGCCGCCGCCCCCGCCGCCGAGCACGCTGGTGGCGCTCTTGACGAGCGCGCCCGCGCGGATGCCGCGCTCACGGGCTGGGGCGTTGGTGGCGATGACGACGGCCGGGCGGTCCTTGTTGACGCCGCCGACGGCCACGACGGTGGGCGTGGAGTCGCCCAGCCGGGAGCGGACGTCCAGCACGAGGGTGCGCAGGTCGTCGGCGGAGCCGACCTCCCCCGCGTCGTGGGTGACGACCCGGACGCCGTCGACGTCCGTGGCGCCGGCGACGAGCGAGGCCGCGACGGCGAGCACCTGGGCCTGGCGCAGTGCCGCGAGCTCCTTCTCCGACTCCTTGAGGCGCGTCAACAGCGAGGACACGCGGTCGCCGAGCTCGTCGGGCCGCGAGCCGAGCAGGCCGCTGAGCTGGCCCACGAGGGCGTGCTCCTTGGCCTGGTAACCGTAGGCGCCGGCGCCCACGAGGGCGTCGATGCGCCGCACGCCGGAGCCGATGGACGCCTCGCCGAGCAGCGTCACCAGGCCGAGCTGGCCGGAGCTGCGCACGTGCGTTCCCGCGCAGAGCTCGCGGGACCAGTCGCCGCCGATGGACACCACGCGCACCTGGTCGCCGTACTTCTCGCCGAACAGCGCCATCGCGCCGAGCGCGCGGGCCTCGGCGATCGGCATCACCTGGTCGGTGACCTCGAGGTTCTCGGCGAGCTGGGTGTTGACCCGCTCCTCCACCTCGGACAGGACCCCGGCGGGCACGGCCGCGCCGGAGCGGAAGTCGAAACGGATGCGGCTGGGCGCGTTCTCGGAGCCGGCCTGGGTGGCGGTGTCGCCCAGCGCCTCGCGGATCGCCTTGTGCACCATGTGCGTGGCGGTGTGCGCGCGGCTGATCGCCTTGCGGCGGTCGAGGTCGATCGTCGCCGTCCCAGCCTCTCCGACTGTCAGGATGCCGTCGACGAGCCGGCCGTGGTGCACGGACAGGCCCTTGACCGGCGCCTGCACGTCGTCCACCTCGACCCGGGCGCCGCCGTCGAGCGTGATCGTCCCGTGGTCGGCGAGCTGGCCGCCCGCCTCGGCGTAGAACGGGGTGCGGTCGAGCACGATCTCGACGTCCGCGGGCGCGACGGCGACCGGGCCGGGGACCCCGTCGACGAGCAGCCCGACGACACGCGAGCGGGCCGTGGAGTCGGTGTACCCGAGGAACTGCACGGGCCCGCCCTGCCCGGAGCTCAGCGTGGAGTGCAGCTCCTGGTAGGCGGCGGTGTCGGCACGGCCCGCGCGCTTGGCGAGGGCGTCGGCGCGGGCGCGCTGGCGCTGCTCCTGCATGAGCGAGCGGAACGCGGTCTCGTCGACGGCGACGCCCTGCTCGGCGGCCATCTCGAGGGTCAGGTCGATCGGGAAGCCGTACGTGTCGTGCAGCTGGAACGCCTGCGCGCCGGACAGCACGGGGCGCGCGTCGGGGCTCGGCACGCTGCTCTTCACGGTCTGCACCGCGGTGTCGAGGATCGTGGTGCCGGCGACGAGGGTGCGCCGGAACGCGTCCTCCTCGGCGTAGGCGATCCGGCTGATCCGGTCGAAGTTCTCCGCGAGCTCGGGGTAGGACGCGCTCATCGCGTCCTTGCTCACGGGGAGCAGGGACGGCAGCGCGGGCTCGTCGACGCCCAGCAGCCGCATGGCGCGCACCGCGCGGCGCAGCAGGCGGCGCAGCACGTAGCCGCGGCCCTCGTTGGACGGGGTGACGCCGTCGCCCATGAGCATGAGCCCGCTGCGCACGTGGTCGGCGACGACGCGCATGCGCACGTCGTCCTCGTGGTCGGCGCCGTAGCGGCGGCCGGAGAGCTCCTGCGCTGCCTGGATGACGGGGAAGACCTCGTCGATCTCGTACATGTTGTCGACGCCCTGCAGCAGGTAGGCGACCCGCTCGAGGCCCATGCCGGTGTCGATGTTCTTCTGCTTGAGCTCGCCGAGGATCGGGAAGTCCTCCTTGCCGCCCCCGTCGCCGCGCTCGTACTGCATGAACACGAGGTTCCAGATCTCGATGTACCGGTCCTCGTCGACGATCGGGCCGCCCTCGGCGCCGTAGGCGGGGCCGCGGTCGACGTAGATCTCGGAGCACGGGCCAGCGGGGCCACGCGCGCCCGTCGACCAGAAGTTGTCCTTCATGCCGCGACGCTGGATGCGCTCGTCGGGCATGCCGGCGATCCGCCTCCACAGCTCGGCGGCCTCGTCGTCGTCGTGGAAGACGGTGACCCAGATCGACTCGGGGTCGAAGCCGTAGCCGCCCTGGTCCTGGGGGTTCGTGATGAGCTCCCAGGCGAAGGTGATGGCCTCCTCCTTGAAGTAGTCCCCGAAGGAGAAGTTCCCGTTCATCTGGAAGAACGTGCCGTGCCGCGTCGTCTTGCCGACCTCTTCGATGTCGAGGGTCCGCACGCACTTCTGCACGCTCGTCGCACGCGGCCACGGCGCGGTCTGCTCGCCGAGCATGTACGGGATGAACGGGACCATGCCGGCGATGACGAACAGCGTCGAGGGATCCGGGGAGATCAGCGAGGCGGACGGCACGACTGTGTGGCCGCGGGCCTCGAAATGGTCGAGCCAACGCTTGCGGATCTCGGCGGTGCGCATGATGTCCTCGGTGTTCGTGTGGGGCCGGCGGTGGGGCCGACGGTCGTTCTCCATGTGGTGCAGCGCTCGAAGCGGCCGCAGTGTTCCGCCCTGCTCGTCAGAAGAACGAGTAGGGCACGTTCGCGTCGTCCTCGGGGTCCTCGGTGGGCTGGTCGGCCCAGCCGCGGGCTGCGGCCCGCTGCCGCCGGGTCGGGGCTGGCGACGCGGCTCGATGCCTGGCGCGCTCCTCCCGCAGGGCTTCGACGTCCACGTCGCCGACCAGGTCGTGGCGCAGCTGCTCCTCGCGCTCGCGCATCGCGGCGAGGAACTCCGCCTTCGCGCCGCGGGCGACGGTGCTGGCCTGGGCGAGCGCGCCAGCGGCCTGGCGGGCGCCCGGCGGCGCGTAGCGGTCGGCGAGGTCGCCGGCCTTGCGGATCACCACGACGGTGAGGCCGACGCCGACCGCGACCCACAGGAGCCGCCTCATCGCCTGCCTCGCAGGTTCTCGGCCGCGCCGGCGAACATGCGCCGGGCGCCGTAGGAGAACGCGGCGACCTTGATCATGGGCGAGCCGACGGTCGCGGCGAACAGGGAGGTCAGCGCGGACACGTTCTCGGAGACCTGCGCCGCCGAGGACGTGATGGTGTCGACCCGTTCGATCTGCGTGTTGGTGGAGGCCACCGCGGCGGCGGTCTCGTCGATGACGGGCAGCGTGTGGTCGGTGAGCTCCTTGACCGAGACCCGGGTCTCGTCGAAGAGCCTGCCGAGCTTGACCAGCGGCATGGCGAGCACGCCGACCAGCAGCACGAACGCGACGGCGGCGATCAGGCTCGCCACGTCTCCGAGCGACATGTGCTGTCCTCCCTGGGCCTGGGCCCGGTTCGTCTGCCACCCACGCGGGGGCACCGCCCTGCGGCGCGGTGGCGCGTCGGCGCCGGGCATGCGCCCGACCTTGCGAAACCCTACCCGGACAGCCGAACGCCCCGCGTGCGCCGAGGTCGGCGCGCGCGGGGCGTTGCGGGTGTCGAGCGGCTCGCGTCAGCGGGCGTAGTACTCGACGACGAGCTGGACCTCGCAGGTCACGGGGATCTCGGCGCGCTTGGGGGCGCGGACGAGGACGGCGCTCAGCTTCTCGAGCTGGACGTCGAGGTAGCCCGGGAGCGTGGGCAGCACGTCGCGGTGCGCGCCAGCGGCGGCGACCTGGAACGGCACGGTGGCCTGGCTCTTCGGCTTGATCTGGATCGTCTGGCCGGGCTTCACCCGGAACGAGGGACGGTCCACGATCTTGCCGTCGACGAGCACGTGGCGGTGCACGACCGTCTGGCGGGCCTGCAGGATGGTGCGGGCGAAGCCGGCGCGCAGGACGAGGGCGTCCAGGCGGGTCTCGAGGTTCTCGACGAGCGCCTCACCGGTCAGGCCCGGGGCCTTGCGGGCGTCCTCGTACGCACGGGCGAGCTGCTTCTCACGCAGGGCGTACTGCGCGCGAAGACGCTGCTTCTCGCGCAGACGGACGGCGTAGTCCGACTCGGTGCGGCGACGGGCGCGGCCGTGCTCGCCCGGGGGGTAGGGACGCTTCTCGAAGTGCTTGACGGCCTTGGGCGTCAGCGCGAGGCCGAGGGCGCGGGAAAGGCGCACCTGGCGACGCGAGCGAGTCACACTGCTCACAGATGTACTTCCTGTCGTTGTAGACGTCACACCCGCGCACAGGAGTTGTGCCGCGGGGTGGGGCCGACCATGGACGCCAGGGATCCCCCGAATGATGCTGGGGGTGGTTCCTGGTGGTGGCGGCTGAGGCCCCAGGGTGGTCGCAGGGCGCATGAGCGCCTGACGACCTGCCCACCTTACCGGGTGGGGCGCCGCGGAGCCCAATCGGCGGCGCGGCCACGGCTCTGTGGCGCGACGTCCAGCGCGGCGCCCGTGGTCGCGTCGGTTGTCACGTGCCCGCGTCGAGGATGGCGCGGATGCGGTCGAGGCGGTCGGTGACGGACCGCTCGAACCCGCGGTCGGATGGCTGGTAGTACCGGGTCCCGACGAGCTCGTCGGGCAGGTACTGCTGCGAGGCCACCGCATGCGGCTCGTCGTGGGAGTAGACGTAGCCGCGTCCATGGCCCAGGGCCCCCGCGCCGGGGTAGTGGGCGTCGCGCAGGTGCTCGGGCACCGAGCCGATGCGCCCGGCCCGCACGTCGGCCAGCGCCGCGTTGATCGCCTGGTAGGAGGCGTTCGACTTGGGGGCTGTGGCCAGGTGCACGACAGCCTCGGCGAGGATGAGGCTCGCCTCGGGCATCCCGATCAGCGCCACCGCCTGGGCGGCGGCCACGGCGGTCTGCAGGGCGCTGGGGTCGGCCATGCCGACGTCCTCGGCGGCGGCGATGACGATTCGGCGGGCGATGAACCGCGGGTCCTCCCCCGCGGCGATCATCCGCGCGAGGTAGTGCAGCGCGGCGTCGACGTCGGAGCCGCGCATCGACTTGATGAAGGCGCTGATGACGTCGTAGTGCTGGTCGCCGTCCCGGTCGTACCGGACGGCGGCGACGTCGATGGCCCGCTCCATCGTCGCGAGGTCGATGTGGGCGGCCGCCTCCGCGTTGTCAGGAGCCGGCGCGTCCTCGTCGTCGTTGGGCGGCCCGTCGCCAGGCGCGGGGGCCGGGGCGTGGGACAGGGCTGCGCCCGCCGCGGCCTCCAAGATCGTCAGCGCCTTGCGGGCGTCGCCACCGGCCAGGCGCAGCAGGTGCTCCTCGGCGGCGTCGTCCAGCACGACGGCGCCGCCCAGCCCGCGCTCGTCGGCGACCGCGCGGCGCACCAGGTCGCGGACATGCTCGACCTCGAGCGGGCGCAGCGTGAGCAGCAGGGAGCGGGACAGCAGCGGGGAGTTCACCGAGAAGCTCGGGTTCTCCGTGGTCGCCGCGACGAGCGTCACCCACCGGTTCTCCACGCTCGGCAGCAGGGCGTCCTGCTGGGCCTTGGTGAACCGGTGCACCTCGTCGATGAACAGGACCGTCTCCGAGGCGTCCGCGGCGAGGCGGCGGCGTGCTCCCTCGATCACGGCGCGCACGTCCTTGACCCCGGCGGTCACCGCGGACAACTCGACGAACTTGCGGCCCGAGGTGTTCGCGATGAGGTAGGCGAGGGTGGTCTTCCCGGTGCCGGGCGGCCCCCACAGCACCACCGAGCTGGGCGCCGCGCGCCGCGAGGCGCCCTCGCCGGGCTCCACGAGACGGCGCAGCGGCGAGCCGGGCACCAGCAGGTGATCCTGCCCGGCGACCTCGTCGAGGGTGCGGGGGCGCATCCGCACGGCGAGCGGCGACCCGGCTCCAGGTGCGGGGATCCCCTGCCCCGTCGAGATGACGGAGTCGAACAGGTCCATGGCGCGAGCCTACGCACGTCCGCCGACACTTCCTCACAGACACTTCGGCCCACGGGGAGCCGGACGTGCGCGCAGCGCCTCGATGCTGCGATGCTGACCCGCGTGTTCGAAAGTCTCGGTCGCCGCGTAGCCCACCATCCACGACTCACGGTCCTGGTGTGGGCCGTCGTCACCGCACTCGGGTTCGGCCTCGCCCTGTTCGGCCTGCACGGCGAGAGCCTCTTCGACCGGCTCAGCACCGGCGAGCCCACCGTCCCGGGAGCGGAGAGCTCCGAGGGCGCCGACATCCTCGCCGAGGCCGCCGACACCGGAGCGTCGCTGAACCTGCTGGTCAACGGCGTGGACCCCACCGACCCCGAGATCGGCCCCGCGCTCGCCCCCGTGCGCCAGGAGCTCATCGAGATCGACGGCGTCGCGTCCGTCATCGACCCCTTCGCCCTGCCCGACGGAGTCGCCAACCCCGCCGCCGCACCCCTGGTCGCCGACGACGGCGAAGGGTTCCTCATCGTCGTCAGCCTCGAGCCGGGCCTCGACGAGAACGCCGAGGAGGCGGCGCTCGACGAGGTCGAGCAGGTGCTCGAGACCGTCCCGGAGACCCTGCAGGCCGTGGCGCCGGACGCCACCGGCATCGTCGGCGGCACGAGCCTGATCTTCGAGGCCATCACCAGCCAGGTGGAGAAGGACCTCGCCACCGGCGAGGCCATCGCGCTGCCCGTCGCCCTGCTCATCATGGTGCTGGTCTTCGGCGGGTTCCTCGCCGCGTCCATGCCGATGATCGGGGCGATCGCCTCCATCGCATTCGGCCTGGGCACGCTGCTCGGCTTCTCGTACCTGATGGACCTCGACTCGTCCGTCGTGAACGTGGTCACCCTGCTCGGCCTGGGCCTGTGCATCGACTACGGGCTGCTGATCGTCTCCCGGTTCCGTGAGGAGCTGCACCCGCTCCTCGTCGAGGACGGCGGCGAGGGCGCCCGACGCCGGCGCGGCGACGGCGCCGTCGTCACCGCCCTGACCCGCACCATGGCCACCGCAGGGCGCACCGTCGCGTTCTCCGCGCTGACCGTCGCCATCTCCATCGCCGGCCTGCTGGCCTTCCGACCCGACATCCTGCGCGCCTTCGGCGCCGCGGGAGTCGTCATCGTCCTCGTCGCCGTCGCCACCGCCCTGACCCTCGTGCCGGCGCTGCTCGTGCTGTTCGGCCGGCGCCTCGCCCGCCCCGGGCTGCTCGCCAGGATCCCCGGCATCCGCCGACTTCTCGCCCACACCGCCGACGTGCAGTCCGAGGAGGGGTTCTTCTCCCGGCTCACCGCCAGGGTCCAGCGCCACCCCTGGTGGGTCGTGCTCGGCACCGTCGTGCTGCTCGGCGCCCTCGCCTCCCCGCTGGCCCACATCGAGCTCCGCAACTCCACCACCCAGCTCCTGCCCACGGGCAGCACACAACGCGAGTACGTCACCACACTCACCGAGGACTACCCCGCCGCCACCTCCGCGGCGGTCACCGTCATCGCCGAGACGTCCCTCGACGAGGCCACCGCCTGGGCCCAGGAGCTCACCCAGCTCGACGACGTCGCCTCAGTCGACACCCCCACCCCCATCGGCTCCTACGTCATCATCGGCGTGCGCCCCGACACCGCCGACGCCGGGGACAGCACCTCCCAGCACGTCGTGCAGGAGATCCGCGACCTCGACCCCCCGTTCCGCACCTGGGTCACCGGGCAGGCCGCCGGGCAGATCGACTTCATCGACGCCCTCGCCGACCGGGCCCCCTGGGCCATCGGCATCGTCGTCTTCGCGACCCTCGTGCTGCTGTTCCTCATGACCGGCTCCGTGGCCATCCCCATCAAGGCGCTGCTCACCAACGCGCTGTCCCTCGCCGCCTCCCTCGGCGTCCTCGTCTGGGCCTTCCAGGACGGCCACCTCGAGGGCATCCTCGGCTTCACCTCCACCGGGGGCATCGAGACGTACGTCGTGGCCCTCGTCGTCGCCTTCGCCTTCGGGCTCGCCATGGACTACGAGGTCTTCCTGCTCTCCCGCATTAAGGAGCTCCACGACTCCGGGCTGTCCAACGACGACGCCGTGCGCCTCGGCCTGCAGCGCTCCGGCCGCATCATCACCTCCGCCGCCGCGATCATCGTGGTCGTCTTCGCCGGATTCGTCGCCGGCAAGCTGCTGGTCATCAAGGAGGTCGGCTTCGCGCTCGCGGTCGCCGTCATCATCGACGCCACCATCGTCCGCATGCTCCTGGTGCCCGCCACCATGACCATCCTCGGCAACGTCAACTGGTGGGCGCCGAGGTTCCTGCGCCGCGTCTACGACAAGCTCTCCCTCACCCACTGACACCCCACAGAGCCGAGACATGACCGCGACACCCACGCTCCTGGCCGTGGACGGGAACTCCCTCGTCCACCGCTCCTTCCACGCCCTGCTCGGCACCCAGCTCACCACCCGCGACGGGCGCCCCACCTGGGCCGTCAAGGGGTTCGTCTCCCAACTCCTCGGCGCCGTCGACCGCATCGGCGCCCACGCGCTCGTCGTCGGCTTCGACGACCACACGAGCAGCGCGCGCAAGGCCGCCCACCCCCACTACAAGGCCACCCGTGGCCCCAAGGCCCCCGAGCTCGTCCACCAGCTCCAGATGACCGCCGACCTGCTCCGCGACGCCGGGATCACCGTGGTCGTCCCCGACGGGCTCGAAGCCGACGACGTCGTCGCGTCCGCCGCCGCACAGGCCCGCGCCGCCGGCTGGTCCACAGTCGTCGTCACCTCCGACCGCGACTCCTTCGGCCTCATCGACACCAGCACCTCCGTGCTGCGCGTCATCAACGGCGGCATCGACGCCTCCCCCGTGCTCACCCCCGAACGCCTCACCACCATGATCGGCATCGAGCCCGGGCAGTACCGCCAGTACGCAGCCCTGCGCGGCGACGCCTCCGACAACCTCACCGGGGTCCGCGGCATCGGCGAGAAGACCGCCACCAAGCTGCTCAACGCGTTCGGCAGCGTCGAGGCGGCGCTCGCGGACATCGACACGAACGGCGGGGCACGGGTCGCGGCGGAGGTGGGCAAGGCCGTCGTCGCCAAGCTCTCCAGCGCGGAAGCGCGGGAGGCGTTCTGGCAGAACGTGGAGATCATGACGATGTCCACGGACATCCCCCTCGGCCTGGACTGGGAGCAGCCCGGAGCCGGGCGCCTGCCCCTGGACCACGGCCGGGTCACGGCGGCGCTCGCCGCCCTGGAGCTCACGTCGCTCATCGGGTACGCGGGGCGGGTGCTGTGCCACGCCGGCGAGCCCGCCGCCCCGGTGGCGCGCGAGCCGTGGGCGGCTGTGGCGGACGTGCCAGACGGCCCGGAGCCCTGCTCACGCGACGAGGAGGAGCTCGCGCCGCATGACGCAGAGTTGGCGGCGGCCGCCGTCGCGGCCGAGGCGCCGCAGCCCGCCGCGGCGGACACCTGGACAGCCGACACCCTGTTCTAGGCGGTCAAGCCCGCTCTGGGGCGCTCACACGGCCCACATGACGCTGGGGCGGGGTCGCGCACTCGCGCATCCCCGCCCCATCGTCATGGTCGACGTCTGAACGTCACTCCGCCGGAGCGGCCACCGGCTTCGGCTTCGCGTCGACGCCCGCCTCGCGGCGCTGCGCCTCGCTGATCGGGGCCGGCGCGCCCGTGAGCGGGTCGTAGCCGCCACCGGACTTCGGGAAGGCGATGACATCGCGGATGGACTCCGAGCGCGTCAGCAGCGCCACGATGCGGTCCCAGCCGAACGCGATCCCGCCGTGCGGCGGCGCGCCGAACTGGAAGGCGTCGAGCAGGAAGCCGAACTTCTCCTGGGCCTCCTCCTCGCCGATGCCCATGACTCGGAAGACGCGCTCCTGCACGTCCCGCCGGTGGATACGGATCGAGCCGCCACCGATCTCGTTGCCGTTGCACACGATGTCGTAGGCGTACGCCAGCGCGGCGCCCGGGTCCTGCTCGAAGGTGTCGATCCACTCGGGCGTGGGCGAGGTGAACGCGTGGTGCACGGCGGTCCAGGCGCCCTCGCCGACGGCCACGTCGTCGTCCTCGCCGGTCGGCTTGAACAGCGGCGCGTCGACGATCCACACGAACGCCCACGCGTCGGGGTCGATGAGGTCGGCGCGGCGGCCGATCTCGAGCCGCGCGGCGCCCAGCAGGGCCTGCGCGTCGGTGCGGCGCCCGGCGGCGAAGAAGACCGCGTCACCGGGCTTCGCGCCCACGGCCTCGACCAGGCCAGCGCGCTCCGCTTCGGAGAGGTTCTTCGCGACGGGGCCGGCGAGCTCGCCGTCCTCCGAGATGGTGACGTACGCGAGGCCCTTGGCGCCGCGCTGCTTGGCCCACTCCTGCCAGGCGTCGAACCCGCGGCGCGGCGTCGAGGCGCCGCCCGGCTGGACGACGGCGCCCACGTACGGCGCCTGGAACACGCGGAACGGCGTGTCCTTGAAGTAGTCCGTCAGCTCGACCAGCTCGAGGCCGAACCGCAGGTCGGGCTTGTCGGAGCCGTAGCGGTTCATCGCGTCGGCGAAGGTCATGCGCGGGATCGGCGTCGGGATCTTGTACCCGATGAGGTCCCACAGCGCGACGAGGATCTGCTCGCCGAGGGCGATCACGTCGTCCTGCTCGACGAAGCTCATCTCGACGTCGAGCTGGGTGAACTCCGGCTGGCGGTCCGCGCGGAAGTCCTCATCGCGGTAGCAGCGGGCGATCTGGTAGTAGCGCTCCATGCCCGCCACCATGAGCAGCTGCTTGAAGAGCTGCGGCGACTGCGGCAGCGCGTACCAGGAGCCAGGCGCGAGGCGGGCCGGCACCACGAAGTCGCGGGCGCCCTCGGGCGTGGACCGGGTCAGGGTGGGCGTCTCGATCTCGACGAAGTCGTGCGCGTCGAGCACGCGTCGAGCGGCCTGGTTGGCCTTCGAGCGCAGGCGCATCGCGTGGGCGGGCGCGGGGCGGCGCAGGTCGAGGTAGCGGTGCTTGAGGCGGGCCTCCTCGCCGACGGTCTCGTCGAGGGCGGAGGACACCTGGAACGGGAGCGGCGCGGCCTCGTTGAGCACGACGACCTCGTCGGCGACGACCTCGATCTCACCGGTGGCGAGGTTGGCGTTCTCGTTGCCCGCGGGCCGGCGGCCGACCTGGCCGGTGACCTGGAGCACGTACTCGTTGCGCAGGCCGTGGGCCACGGCCTCGTCACGGATGACCACCTGGGCGATGCCGGAGGCGTCCCGCAGGTCGATGAACGCCACCCCGCCGTGATCACGGCGCCGGTCCACCCAGCCCGTGAGGGTGACGGTGGAGCCGATGTCCTCGGCTCGGAGCGAGCCGGCGGTGTGGGTGCGGAGCACGAAGAGTCCTTCCGGGACGGGCTGGGAAGCGCGTGGGATCCACGCACCCCCGATCCTAGTCAAGGTCCGGCGGGTCCCCGTCCCGAGCCGTCTGCCGCGCCGTCGGGCGTCCGGATGTGGCTGGTCAACGCCGTGACCGAGGGCGCGCGTGGCGTGGAGCCGAACCCGAAGCCCACGGGCGGGCTCACGTCGGCGAGCCCGCCCAGGTCGTCGTCGCCCCACACCGACCGCGCGGCGACGATGGCGTGCTGGTCGGTGGCCGCGTACCACTCGTGCCACCCGGGCCCGGCGCTGCCGGACGTGCGCACCCCGGGCAGGAGCAGCCGCGCGACGGGGTCGACTGCGGCGGCGAAGAGGCGGCCGCTCCTGTGGCCGGCGGGCGCCGCGCGCAGGATCCGGCCTAGCGGCGTCCGCCCGCCGATCGTGATCGTGGCGTCGAGCGGCCCTGCGGTGAGCCGCCAGACCCGCTGCCCCGGGTCGGCCGCCACGATGACGGGGACGATGTGGACGTCGTCGAACGTGTAGGCCGACGCGACGAGCTCGGCGACGCCGGCGTCGGGCGCCAGCAGCAGGCGATGGCCGTCGGGGTGGGCCACCATGACGTCGGCGAACCGCCCCCAAGGGCTCATGGTCCAGCGGCCGACGACCATCCGGGCGCCTGCGGTGGAGCCGAATCCCGCGATGTGGCCGGTGAGGCGCAAGAGCGTCACTGGGTGGCGGGCCGGCGCGGGCCTGAGGGCTTGCGCCGTGTCGTCTCCTCCGGCCTGCCCGAGGGGAGCACAGCGGTGGTGGCCAGGCCGATGGCCACGAGGCCGCCCGCGACGAAGGACGTGCGTCGCAGCGCCTCGGCGAACGCCTCGCGTGACGCCTCGGCGACTGGCTCGCCGCCCGGCTGCTGCGCGATCTCGTCGATGGCCACGCCGTCGGTGTTCTCGACCGTCTTCCCGATCTCGGACGCCTGCTCCGACGTGACCCCCTCGACCTCGCCGACCTTCTGCTCGGTGTCCGACTGCAGCCCGACGAACAGGATGGTGCCGATGACAGCGCTGCCCAACGCCGTGCCGATGCGCCGGGCCGTCGCCTCGGTGCCGGACGCCTGCCCGCTCTCCTCCACGGGCACCTGGCCCAGGATGATGTTGACCAGCTGGGACTGCGCGAGGCCGATCCCCAGGCCGTACACGACGAGGCAGACGACCATCTTCCAGGCCGGGACGTGCGCGGACACCACCAGGCCGAGCGACACGATGCCGATCACCTCGAGCGACATGCCGATGCGTGTGACGGTCCGTGGGCTCGTGCGGTTGGCGATAGGCGCCGCCGTCGCGCCGGCGACCAGTGCGCCCGCCGCGAGCGAGGCGGTGAGGGCGCCCGAGTGGAGCGGGCTGTAACCGAGCGCGTTCTGCACGAAGAGCGGCAAGGCGAACAGGATGCCGAATTCGCCGAGCGAGACGATGAGGGCGACGAGCGATCCGAACCCGAACGACCTGATCTTGAACAGCGTCATGTCGATGAGCAGCGCCGCCTTGCGCCGTCGGCGCTCCTCCTCGAAGAACCACAGGCCGACCAGGGTCACCACCGCGATGGCGAACGCGATGGGCACCGGGGACAGGCCGCCCTTCGGGAACGTCACGCCGAACAGGTGGACGTCCCGGATCGCGATCCACCAGCCGTCGGAGCGGCCCTCGATCAGCCCGAACACCAGCGCGCCGATCCCGATCGCGGACAGGGCCATCCCGATGAGGTCGCGGCCCAGCGCCTGCTCGTCGCGCGTGTTCGGCACGAACCTCAGGCAGCCCAGGATGACGACGATCGCGAGCGGCACGTTGACGCCGAACGAGTGCCGCCACGAGTAGTACTCCGTCAGGTATCCGCCGAGCAGCGGGCCGATCCCGGCCATGCCCGCCAGGATCGCCCCGTAGATGGCGAACGCCACGTTGCGGCGCTTGCCCTGGTACAGCGAGTTCAGCAGCGACAGCGAGTTGGGCGACAGCATCGCCCCGCCGACGCCCTGGAGGGCGCGCACGGCGATGAGCTGGCCCCCGGTGTCGACCTGGGTGGCGAGGAAGCTGGCCCCCCCGAACACGATGGCGCCCATGACGAACACCGTGCGCCGCCCGATGCGGTCGCCGAGCCGCCCGAAGGTGATCAGCAACGCGGCGAAGACCAGTGAGTACATCGACTGGATCCACTCCGAGTCGATGGAGCTGATGTCCAGGTCCTTGATGATCTGCGGCAACGAGACGTTCACGATCGTCACGTCCATCACGATCATCGACAGGCCCAGCCCGATGAAGACGAGCGCCGTCCACCCGACGGGGCGGTCCTGCGCCCCGGCCCCCGCCCCGTGCGTCATCCACTCACGGTAGGCGCGCCGACCACGACGCGCGCGGCCGATTCTGGGATGTGCTGGCCGATACTGGGGCCCGCTGACCGATCTCGCTAGGAGTACCCGTGCCCCGTGCCATCGCCTCCGCCCGCCGCGTCTCGCGTGACGAGATGCTCGACTTCGTCCGAGTGCGTCACCAAGCGGTCCTGGTGACCCGACGCGCCTCGGGCGCCCCGCAGATGTCACCCGTCACCTGTGGGGTGGACGACGCCGGCCGCGTGGTCATCTCGACCTACCCGGACCGTGCCAAGGCGGTGAATGCCCGGCGCTCGCCGGAGGTGTCGTTGTGCGTGCTGTCGGACGACTTCGACGGCCCGTACGTGCAGCTCGACGGGACCGCCGAGGTGCTCGACCTGCCGGACTCCGTCGAGCCCCTCGTCGAGTACTTCCGCTGCATCTCCGGCGAGCACCCCGACTGGGACGAGTACCGGGCGGCGATGGTCGAGCAGGGCAAGTCGCTGATCCGCGTCACCGTGGAGCAGTGGGGGCCGATCGCGAAGGGCGGGTTCCCGGCGCGACTCGCCGAGAACTGACGGCTAGCCACAGGCCGCACGGCGCTCGCGGCCTGTGGCTACCCTCACTCGCGGCCCGCGACCGCCCGGACGTCGCGCACGTGGACGTCGCCAACGTGGCGGCCCTCGGCGGCCAACGCGTCGCGGACGGTGGTGAACGACAGCCGCAGGCCGCGCACGCTGATCGCCAGGCCGGCAGGGGCGATGTGGCCCGTGCGCCGGTCTGATCCGGCGTGCACCCGCACCCACAGCGCGCCGGGGTCGCTGCCTTGCAGGCCCTGCACAACCCAGGACCGCGCGGCGAGCCAGGCCTGCACCGCATGTCGTGCGGCCTCGGGCAGTGGCGCGTCCAGCACACGCGGGCCGACAGCGTCGGACACCCGCAGGGCCGCCAGCTCGTCCTCACCGGCGCCCGTGGCCGCGAGGAGGCTCACGTGCGCGACGAAGCGCGCCCACACCGGCGGCAGGACGCTGCGGGGCCGCCCCGAGGAGACCGCGGCGATCAGCGCCCTGCCGCGATCGGCATCCCGCTCCGCCCGTGGCGCCGTGGGCAACGTGAGCGTCTTCCCCGGATCTGCCAGGTCAGGCGCCCCGAGGTGGTCGCGGGTGAAGGCCACGAGGGCGCGGGCCGCGCTGGCCCGCGCTCGCTGCGCCGAGACTGTGGAGTCGGCGCGAGCGGCCAACCAGTCCCCCAGCGTCGCGGGATCGAGCGCCAGCCGTGCTGTGCCGGCTTGGGGCACGTCGAGCTCGTGGACGAACGCCTCGAGATCCCGGAGCGCCCACCGCCGCTGACGGACGGTGGCCGGCGCCGCGTCGAGCCGGGCGAGGTACGCCTCGACGACCTCCCCTAAGGACTGGGCCCTGCCCGGCAATCTGCTCATCGCCTGATGATAACGGAACCAACGAGGTTGGTCCTCAGCCCGCGCGCAGCGCGTGCATGCCTCGCGGGAGGCCGAGCCCAGCGCGAGGCGCATGCTTCCGTTATCAGGAACGAGAGCAGGTAGGCGCGGGCCGAGGAAGGCGCGCTGCGGACGCCGGCCACCTCGGCGGCCATCGGCAGGCTGGCCTGACGGCCCGGCGGTCCGGCTCAGCCGGATTGGGCACTCAGAACAACACGGGCTGGTCCACCTCGAACGACGCCACTCCCCCACCTGGCGCGGGCTCCGGGATGCTGCCCGTGGGGTAACTCCCCTCCTCGGGCCGCTCCCCCGCGCCAGACCGGCCACCAGGGCCACGGTGATCGACGCCTGCTGAGAACCCGTGCGCCTTCAGCAGCGGTTGCGCCCGTGCCCACAGCCAGTTCTTGTACTCGACCGGCACGTAGGCGCCACGCCCGTACAGACGGCGGTAGCGGGCGACCAGCGCAGGCTGCTCCCGGGCCAGCCAGCGCAGGAACCACGGCTTCACCGACCCCCGCAGGTGCATCGGCAGCACAGTCACCCCCGTGGCGCCCGCGTCGGCCAGAGCGGCGAGCAGCCCGTCGAGGTGCTCCTCGGAGTCCGTGAGCCACGGCATGACCGGGGCGACGAAGACGCCGCACGGCAGACCCGCGTCACGCACGGCGCGAATCAGGTCGAGCCTCGCCTGCGGCAACGGCGTGCCCGGCTCGACGGACTGCTGGAGCGCGGGGTCGAGCACCGCGAGCGAGACCGCGATGCCCACCGGGACCTGTCGCGCCGCCTCCGCCAGGGCCGGCAGGTCCCGGCGCATCAGCGGCCCCTTGGTCGTGAGCGAGAACGGCGTGCCCGACGAGGCGAGCGCGTCGATGATGCCCGGCATCAACCGGTACCGGCCCTCAGGACGCTGATACGGGTCGGTGTTCGTGCCCAGCGCCACGTGCTCACGCCGCCAGGACGGGCGCGCCAACTCGGCGCGCAGCACCTCGACCACGTTCGTCTTGACGACGATCTGCGTCTCGAAGTCGCGCCCCGCGTCGAGCTCGAGGTACTCGTGTGTGGGCCGCGCGTAGCAGTAGGCGCAGGCGTGCACACAGCCGCGCATCGGGTTGACGGTCCAGCGGAACGGCATCGTCGACGCCTCGGGCACCTTGTTCAGCGCGCTCTTGGCCGCGACCTCATGGAAGGTCACGCCGGCGAAGTCCGGTGTGCGCACACTGCGCACCAGGCCCGACAGGGCGAGGCCGGGCAGGGCCCCGCCATCCCCTGCCGCGACCGCCTGCCCATCCCACCGCATGCACCGAGTCGAACACGTGTTCGACTCGGTGTCAATTGCGCGGGGCCGCGACCCGTCAGACCGCGGGCGTCACCCGAGGCCACCAGTCCACGGCCGACGGCTCCCACGTCGCAGCGTCGGCGTCCTGCTGCTCACCGGAGCGGATGTCCTTGACCTGGTCGGCGCCGCGCGCCCCGTCCTCGCCGACGGCGCCGGGGAACCACACGAACGGGATGCCGCGACGGTCCGCATGCCGGATCTGCTTGCCGAACTTCGCGGCGGCGGGCGCCACCTCGACGGGGATCCCCCGGCTCCGCAGGCTGCGCGCCACGGCGTCTGACTCCGCCCGCGTCTCCTCCGACGTCACGGCGACCAGCACGGCGCTCGGCACCGGGCGCGTCGCGCGGACCAGGCCCGCGCCGAGCAGCCGGGACACGAGGCGGGTCACGCCAATGGACAGCCCCACGCCCGGGTAGGTCGTCGCGCCGTCCGACGCGAGGGTGTCGTACCGGCCGCCCGAGCAGATCGAGCCCAACTGCTCGTGGCCGACCAGCACCGTCTCGTAGACCGAGCCGGTGTAGTAGTCGAGTCCGCGGGCGATCTTCAGGTCGGCGACGACGACGCCGGGCGCCCGTTCGGCAGCGGCGCGCACCAGGGCGCCGAGCTCCTCGAGCCCCTCGTCCAGCAGCTCCGACGTCACCGAGTGCGAGGCCGCCAGCTCGCGCACCCGGGTGATCACCGAGTCGTCCGAGCCGGAGATCGCCGCGAGCTCGAGGCAGGCGCGCGCCTGCTCCTCAGTGGCGCCAGTCTCGGCGACGAGGAGCGCGGCCACCGCGTCGGCGCCGATCTTGTCCAGCTTGTCGATGGAGCGCAGCACGCCCTCGACGTCCTCGAGCCCGAGCCCGCGGTAGAACCCCTCGGCGACCTTGCGGTTGTTCACCAGGATCCGCACCGGCGGCACCCCGATGTCGCGCAGCGAGCCCAGCGCCTCGGCCATCACCAACGGCAGCTCGACCTCGTAGTGGTACGGCAGCGCGCCTGCGCCGACCACGTCGATGTCGGCCTGCGTGAACTCCCGGAACCTGCCGTCCTGGGGGCGCTCGCCGCGCCACACCTTCTGGATCTGGTAGCGCTGGAACGGGAACGCGAGGTGGCCCGAGTTCTCGAGCACGTAACGGGCGAACGGCACCGTCAGGTCGAAGTGCAGGCCGAGCTGGCCCGCGCGGTCGTCCTCAGCCGAGGCAGCAGGGTCCTCCTGCAGCCGGCGCAGCACATAGACCTCCTTGGAGGTCTCCCCCTTGCGCAGCAGCTGGTCGAGCGGCTCGACCGCACGCGTCTCGATCCCGGCGAAGCCATGCAGCTCGAACGTGCGGCGCAGCGCGTCCAGGACATGCTGCTCGACGATGCGGCCGTCGGGCAGCCACTCAGGGAATCCGGACAAGGGGGTGGGGCGTGCCATGAGGCCTCATCTTGCCAGGTACGGGTTGCGCCCCAGCTCGTCGTCCATCGTGGAGCCCGGCCCGTGGCCCGGCAGCACCACCGTGTCACCGGGCAGCGCGCGCACCACCTCGCGGAGCGTCCGCGTCATGACCTGGTCGTCGCCACCGGGCAGGTCGGTGCGCCCGACGGTCCCCGCGAACAGGACGTCGCCCGTGAAGGCCACAGGCGCGGGCCGCACGTCGAGCAGGTACAGCGTCGCGCCCTCGGTGTGGCCGGGCGCATGCCTCGCCACGAGGCTCAGGCCGCCGAGCTCGAGCACCTCGTCGGCTGATCGGCCATCGTCCCCGGGCTCGGCCCCGAAGGGCTCAATCCGTGCCGGGACGCGGTAGTCGGCCGGCGAGACGCCCACAGACGCCAAGGACTGCGCGAGCGGGCCGCCGGGATCGTGCGCGCTGCCCAGGCCCAATGTGCCGAACGGGTCGGCGAGCCGGTACGCGTCAGCCTGGTGCAGCCGCAGCGGGATCCCGTACTCCTCGACGAGCTCCGCGGCGTCCCAGGTGTGGTCCACATGCCCGTGGGTCGCCAGCACCGCGACCGGGACCAGGCCGTTCTCCTGCACCGCGCGCCGCACGCCGGGCGCTGCGCCGCCGCCCGGGTCGACGATCACGCACGTCCCGTCGTCTGCCGCCAGCAGGTAGCAGTTGGCTCCGAAGACGGGGGCGACGACGGTGATGAGCTGCATCCGCCCACCGTACCCAGGCGGGCGCCGCCACCCTCCGCGCGACGCCCAGATGTGTTTCCCGACGTGGCGTGGCGCCCAAGGCCCTTGCGTTGCCTAGACTGTCGGGGTCAGGAGCGCGGGACCGCTGGCCACGGTGTTCACCAGGTGTCAGCAGGCCGCCCGTCGTCGAGGAGTGTGCGTGGCACCGAGCAAGCGCGAATACGAGCGTCGTCGGTACGAGAAGTGGCAGCAGCGGCAGGCGGCGCGTGAGGCGCGTCGCCGGCGCCAGCGCGCCCTGATCGCCGCCGCGGTCGTCGGCGTGCTCGTGATCGGCGTCGGCGTCGCCGCGGCGATCGCGACGCTGGGCGGATCCGACGACGTGCCCCCCGCGGCCGAGACCACCGCTCCCACGAGCGACGCGCTCGTGCCCGACCCCGCACTGGCAGAGGGCCGTGCCTGGACCGGGACCCTGCGCACCAGCCAGGGCGACATCGGCCTGGAGCTCGACGGGGTCAACGCGCCCCAAGCGGTGGCGAACTTCGTGACGCTCGCCCGCGACCAGTACTTCGACACGACCGCCTGCCACCGTCTGGTCACCACCGGGATCAAGGTGCTGCAGTGCGGCGACCCGACGGGCACCGGCACCGGTGGCCCGGGGTACTCGTGGGGCCCTATCGAGAACGCGCCGGCCGACGACTTCTACCCGGCCGGCACTCTCGCCATGGCCCGGGTCGGCGGCGACGGCGAGTCGATGGGCAGCCAGTTCTTCCTCGTCTACGAGGACTCGACCATCCAGTCCGACGCGGCTGGTGGATACACGGTGTTCGGCCGCATCACGTCCGGTCTGGACGTGGTGCAGGCAATCGCTGACGCGGGGAACGGGGACGACGGAGTCGCCCCCGCCCTCGACGTCATCATCGAGGGAGTGGAGACCCAGTGACCGAGAACTTTGCCGCCCAGGAGCGCGAGCGCGACGAGGTCGCCGGGTCCACCGTCCCGGAGGGCGAAGCCACACCGACGGCGCCGGTCGACGCTGACGCGCCCGAGCAGGAGGCCGTTGAGCCGGCTGAGGCCGCCCACGCGGCTACCTTCGGCCGTGTCGACGACGACGGCTCGGTCTTCGTCACCGAGGCCGCCGGCGAACGCCTCGTGGGCCAGTTCCCCGGCGCGACCGCCGAGGAGGCCCTCGCGCTGTATGTGCGCCGGTATCTCGACCTGCAGGCCAAGGTCGTGCTCTTCGAGACTCGGCTCACGGCCCGTGACCTCGCGATCAAGGAGATCGACCAGACGCTCGCCCGGCTCACCGAGGAGCTCGCCGAGCCGGCCGCCGTGGGCGACCTCGACGGGCTCCGCGCCCGCCTGGACGGCCTGAGGTCCGTGGCCGCCGAGCGCCGCGCAGCCGCCGAGGCCGAGCGCGCCGCGGCCCGCGAGGCCGCTGTGGCCGCGCGGACGCAGATCGTGGAGCAGGCGGAGAAGATCGCCTCGACCGACCCCGAGCGCATCCAGTGGCGTCCGGCAGGCGAGCAGCTCCGCCTGCTGCTCGAGCAGTGGAAGGACGCCCAGCGGTCCGGCCCGCGCATCGACAGGCCCACCGAGGAGAGCCTGTGGAAGCGGTTCAGCCACGCGCGCACCACGTTCGACCGTGAGCGCCGGCACTTCTTCGCCGAGCTCGAGTCCCGCAACGCGGGCGCCAAGCAGGCCAAGGAGGCGCTCGTCCAGGAGGCCGAGAGGCTCTCGACCAGCACAGACTGGGGCCACACCGCTGGCGCCTACCGCGACCTCATGACCCGTTGGAAGGCGGCTGGCCGTGCGAGCCGGGCGGACGACGACGCGCTGTGGGCCCGGTTCCGCGCCGCGCAGGACGCGTTCTTCGCGGCCCGCGACGCCGAGTCGGCGGCCACGGACTCTGAATACCAGGCGAACCTCGAGGTCAAGGAGGCCATCCTCGTCGAGGCCGAGCGCCTCGTCCCGGTGACCGACCTGGCAGCTGCCAAGGCGACGCTGCGCACGCTGCAGGATCGCTGGGAGTCCGCGGGCAAGGTGCCCCGCGGCGACGTCCAGCGCGTCGAGGGCCGCATGCGCGCCGTCGAGACGGCAGTGCGCGACGCCGAGCAGGCGGTGTGGCGCCGGAGCAACCCGGAGACGCGCGCACGTGCCGAGGGCGCCGCCGCACAGCTCGAGAGCGCCATCGCCGCACTCGAGGACGACCTGGCGAAGGCTCAGGCCAAGGGCGACAAGCGCAAGGTCGAGGAGGCGCAGGCCGCCCTCGACGCACGGCGCGCCTGGCTCGAGCAGGTCCAGCGCGCCGCCCAGGACGCGCGCGGCTGACCCGCGCACCCGTCCCACCGGCGCCCGGGCGCAGCGGCTTCGCTGCCCCGGGCGTCGTCATGTCCGGCGGTGGGCCCCACTGTCCACAGGGATGCGGCGGGCGCATCCCTCGACGGCGCCGCGGCGGCATGCTGGGCACGTGACAGCGCCGTGGATGCCCCGCACCGCCATCCCTCCCGCTGACGACGCGGTCTCCCCCGCGACCGTCGGCGCCGTGGCGTTCGACGCATTGCTCCGCGACGGCCACGCCCATCGGGTGTGGGGCGACCTCGCCGTCCCCACGGGAGCCCCGACGACCCCGGCTCACCGTGCCACCGCGCTCCGCGCACTCGTCCCCGTGCGTGCTGCGGTCGGGCGGGAGACCGCCGCCTGGGTGCACACCGGAACGGGCCTGCCCGCGAGGATGCAGGTGCTCGTGGGGCCCCGTCGCCGGCGGCCTGACCCGCACCCGCTGCGCATCACCCACGAGTGCGTGCTCCCGGCGGAGCAGACCATGGAGATCGCCGGGGTCCGTGTCACGACGGTGCAGCGCACCGGGGTGGACGTCGCCCGCTGGGGCTCGCCCACGAGCACCCTCGCGACGCTACGCGCCCTTCAGGCGATCGGATTCGACCCCGACATGGCACTCGACACGCTGAGCGCGATGTCAGGTCATCCGGGGGTGCGCGAGGCACGCTCCACGTTGTCGCTGCTCGCGTCACACACCCCGCGCGGTCAGGCGCGGATGACAGGCTCCTCAGCGGCCTTGGCGCCCGTGATGCGGTAGACGTCGAAGACGCCCTCGACCTTCCGCACCGCCGACAGCACCGACGCCAGGTGCGATGGCTCGGCCATCTCGAAGACGAAGCGGGACATCGCCACACGGTCGCGGGAGGTCGACACCGACGCGGAGAGGATGTTCACGTGGTGGTCGGACAGCACGCGCGTCACGTCCGAGAGCAGCCGGCTGCGGTCGAGCGCCTCCACCTGGATCTGGACGAGGAACAGCGCACTGCTCCCCTGCGTCCACTCCACGTCGACGATCCGCTCGGGCTGCGCGCGGAGCTGCTCGACGTTGATGCAGTCGGTGCGGTGCACGCTGACGCCCTGGCCACGCGTGACGAAGCCGACGATCTCATCGCCCGGCACCGGGGTGCAGCACTTCGCCAGCTTCACCCAGATGTCATCGACCCCGCGGACCACGACGCCCGGGTCGCCGGTCCGCACCCGGCGGGCAGTGTTGCCGGGCCGCGCGGTCTCGGCGATGTCCTCCTCGGCGCCCGGCTCCCCGCCCATCGACTGCACCAGTCGGTGCACCACAGTGGTCGCCGAGACTTGGCCCTCGCCGATCGCGGCGTACAGCGCCGAGACGTCCGCGTAGCGCATCTCGTTGGCCAGCGCGACGAGGGACTCATGGGAGAGCAGGCGCTGGATCGGCAGGTTCTGCTTGCGCATCGCCTTCGCGATCGCGTCCTTGCCGTGCTCGATGGCCTCTTCGCGCCGCTCCTTGGAGAACCACTGGCGGATCTTGTTGCGCGCGCGGGGGCTCTTGACGAAGCCGAGCCAGTCGCGGCTCGGGCCGGCGGTCTCGGACTTCGAGGTCAGCACGTCGACCACGTCGCCGTTCTCCAGCGCGGAGTCGAGCGGGACGAGGCGGCCGTTGACCCGCGCGCCCATCGTCCGGTGCCCCACCTCGGTGTGCACCGCGTAGGCGAAGTCCACCGGGGTGGAGCCGGCGGGGAGCGCGACGACGTCGCCCTTCGGCGTGAAGACGTAGACCTCGGCGCCCGCGATCTCGAAGCGCAGCGAGTCGAGGAACTCGCTGGGGTCCGCGGTCTCCTTCTGCCAGTCCACGAGCTGACGCAGCCACGTCATGTCGTTGCCGGCCGGGTCCGTGGCGCCGCTGCCGGCGTTCTTGGCAGTCTCCTTGTACTTCCAGTGCGCCGCGACGCCGTACTCCGCGCGGCGGTGCATGTCGTGCGTGCGGATCTGGATCTCCACCGGCTTGCCACCCGGCCCGATGACCGTGGTGTGCAGCGACTGGTAGAGGTTGAACTTCGGCATCGCGATGTAGTCCTTGAACCGTCCGGGGACGGGATTCCATCGCGCGTGCAGGGCGCCGAGCGCCGCGTAACAGTCGCGCACCGAGTCCACCAGGACCCGGACGCCGACCAGGTCGTAGATGTCGGCGAAGTCGCGGCCTCGCACGATCATCTTCTGGTAGATCGAGTAGTAGTGCTTCGGCCGACCGGTGACGGTGGCCTTGATCTTGGCGGAGCGCAGGTCCGCGCCCACCTGGTCGCGGACGACCGCCAGGTACTCCTCGCGGGCGGGGGCCCGCTCGGCGACGAGGTGCACGATCTCGTCGTAGACCTTGGGGTACAGCGTCGCGAACGACAGGTCCTCGAGCTCCCACTTGATCGTGTTCATGCCCAGGCGGTGGGCCAGCGGCGCGTAGATCTCCAGCGTCTCGCGGGCCTTCTTCTCCGCCGAGGACGCCGCGACGAACTTCCAGGTGCGGGCGTTGTGCAAGCGGTCAGCGAGTTTGATCACGAGCACGCGGATGTCGCGCGACATCGCGACGACCATCTTGCGGACCGTCTCGGCCTGCGCCGCGTCGCCATAGGCGACCTTGTCGAGCTTCGTGACGCCGTCGACGAGCATCGCGATCTCGGGGCCGAACTCCGCCCGGAGCTGGTCGAGGGAGTAGTCGGTGTCCTCGACGGTGTCGTGCAGCAACGCGGCGGCGAGCGTCGGCGGCGTCATGCCCAACTCGGCGAGGATCGTCGCCACCGCCACGGGGTGGGTGATGTACGGGTCGCCGCTCTTGCGCAGCTGCCCGCGGTGCGCGCGCTCCGCGACGACGTATGCCTGCTCGACCACCCCGAGGTCGGCCTTGGGATGGTTCGTGCGAATGGCCTGCAGCAACGGCTCCAACGCCGGCGACGTCGCGGGACCGCGCGCGCCAAACCTCGCCAGCCGTGACCGCACCCTGCTACCGGACAACCCGTCCGTCGAGACTGTGGGGACGTCCGAGCGGGTCGTCCGTGCGTTGTCGCTCATCTCACCCCTCCCGCGTGTCCACCGATCCGCAAGAGTCTACGTCGCCGACCTGTCAGGCCACGGCAATGAGCGAGTCGACACGATGGCCGGCCAGCACCTCGCGCCCCGGCAGGAACGCGAGCTCGACCAGGAACGACAGTCCGACGACCTCCGCGCCGCAGCGCTCGAAGAGCCGGATCGTCGCGCCGGCGGTGCCACCGGTCGCCAGCACGTCGTCGACGATCAGCACGCGGGCGCCGCGCGGGACGGTGAACGGGTGCACCTCCACCGTCGCGGTGCCGTACTCGAGCGAGTACTCCTCCGCGGCTGTCGGGCCGGGGAGCTTGCCGTGCTTGCGCACCGGCACGAACCCCGCGCCCAATGCCATCGCCACCGGCGCCGCGAGGATGAAGCCCCGAGCCTCGGTGCCGGCGACCAGGTCCACAGGACCGTCGACGCGTCCTGCGATCTCGGCGACCATGCCCGCGAACGCCTCGGCGTCCGCGAGCAGCGGCGTGATGTCCTTGAAGCCGATGCCCGGCGACGGGAAGTCGGGGACATCGCGGATGAGCTCGTTCATGCGGTGGATCAGCGCGTCTCCGCGCAGTGCTGCTGAGGACATGGTTGGTGCTACTTCTTCCCAGACTTGCGGCGCTTGGGCTGTGCGGCAGTGCCCTGATGGGCTCCCGGCCGCAACTGGCCCACGTGGATGGCGACAGGCGCCCCGGACGAGCCCTCGGTGGACCCCTCGGCGGTCGCCGCACGGGCGGCGAGCACCTTCGCGGTGTGCGCGATGATCTTCGGCTCACGCTCACGGAGCGTCACCTCGGCCGGGGTGGCGAGGAAGATCGAGGAGAACGTGCCGACGGCCATGCCGATGAACAGTGCGAGCGCGATGTCACGCAGCGTCCCGGCGCCGAGCAGGAACGCGCCGATGAACAGGATCGCGCTGACGGGCAGCAACGCCACGACCGAGGTGTTGATGGACCGCACCAAGGTCTGGTTGACGGCCAGGTTGGCCTTCTCGGCGTAGGTGTACCGCGTCTGGTCGAGCACGTCGGCGGTGTTCTCGCGCACCTTGTCGAAGACCACGACGGTGTCGTAGATCGAGTACCCGAGGATCGTCAGGAAGCCGATCACCGTGGCGGGCGTGACCTCCCAGCCAACGGCGGCGTAGATGCCGACGGTGATGATCAGGTCGTGGAACAGCGCGATCAGCGCGGCCGCGGCCATCCGCCAGTTGCGGAAGTACACGGTCATGACGACGGTCACCAGCAGCAGGAACACCAGCAGGCCGTTGACGGCCTTCTGGGTGACGTCCTTGCCCCAGGACGGCCCGACGAACGAGCTGGCGACGTTCTCCACCGGCACGTCGAACGCCTCGGCGAGGTCCTGCTGCGCCTGGGCGAGCCGCTCCTCGTCGAGGGCGACCGTCTGGATGCGCAGCGCCGACCCGCCGACGGTCGTCACGCGGGGCACCTCTTCGGGCGCCACCTCCTGGACGATGTCGCTGGCCAGTGACTGGTCAGTGGTCGCGACCCCCGAGACGACGAACTGCGAGCCGCCGCGAAATTCGATGCCGGGGTTGAGCCCGGGCTTGACGAGCAGGATCGCGGAGAGCAGCACGATCACCGCCGAGATCGTGTACCACACGCGGCGCCGTCCGACGATGTCGTACGAGCGGCGACCGGTGTACAGGTCGTTGCCCCACTGGGCGAATCCGACAGCCATCAGTGCTCCGTCCCCTCGGTCGTGTCGGACCCGTGCTCGCCGGACACATCCGGGGATGTCGTGTCGCCTGGTCTCTCGTGGCCGCCACCTGCGTCCACCCCGTCGCGCGCCTCGTCCTCGTGTGCCTCGGCGTCGGACTGCGCTGCGGCACGCTCGGCGGCGCGCCGCTCGGCGATCGTCATCGTCGCCGCGCCCACCCCTGCCGTCACCGGCACGCGGTCGGCTGCCTTCTCCGGGGCGTGCCCGTTGCCCGTGGGCGCCAGGCCGACGACCTTGCCGCGCCCGACGTACCGGGTCGCCGTCGCGCCGAGCCGGCGCGGGTCGAGACCCGAGAACCGGTGGCCCGAGGCGAAGAACCGGGTGCGAGCCAGGAGCGTCATCAGCGGGTGCGTGAAGAAGAACACCACGAGCAGGTCGATCAAGGTGGTGAGGCCGAGCGTGAACGCGAAGCCGCGCACCCCGCCGACGGCCAGGAAGTACAGCACCACGGCCGCGAGGAAGTTCACGGCGTCCGAGGCGAGGATCGTGCGCCGGGCGCGGTCCCAGCCGCGGTCGACGGCCGGGCCAAGGCTCCGCCCATCGCGCAGCTCGTCGCGGATGCGCTCGAAGTACACGATGAACGAGTCGGCGGTGATGCCGATGGCGACGATCAGGCCGGCGACGCCGGGCAGCGACAGGCGGTAGCCCTGCGTCCACGACAGCACCGAGATCACGCCGTAGGTGACGACGCCCGCGATAAGCAGCGACGCGACGGTGACCAGGCCGAGCGCGCGGTACTGGAACAGCGAGTAGATGACCACGAGGAGCAGGCCGATGGCGCCCGCGATGAGGCCCTTCTGCAACTGCTCGGTGCCGAGCGTCGCGGAGATCTGCTCCTGGCTCTGCAGGTCGAAGGTCAGCGGCAGCGCGCCGAAGTTGAGCTGGTTGGCCAGCGTCGCGGCGCTCTCCCGGTTGAAGCTGCCGGAGATCTGCGCCTCGCCGTTGGAGATGATGACGCCGGCGTCGAGCGACGGCGCCGAGATGACCAGGCCGTCGAGCACCATCGCGAACTGGTTCTGCGGGGGCGTGGACGCCAGGGACTGCAGGCGCGTGGTCGTCTCGCGGAAGAGGTCGGAGCCCTCGGAGTTGAACTTGATGTCGACGACCCACTCGTTGGTCGTCGCTCCGGTCTGCGTCGTCCTCAGGCCGGAAGTCGCGGAGGCGACATCGGCGCCCTTGATCTCCACCGGGCCCAGCAGGTACTTCGCCGTGCCGTCGTCAGCGCACGTGACGAGCGCCTTGTCCGGGTCGGCCACCTCGCCACCGACGAGGTTGTCGGGGTTGGTGCAGTCGAGGGCGTCGAAGTCCGCCTCGACCTTCGGCGTGACGTAGTACTCCGTGTCGCTCGGGCTGTCCGGCGCGGCCTTCGTCGGGGTGTCCGACGGGGCCGCCTCCTCGGTGGCGCCCTCGGTCGGCTCTGTGCCCTCCGCGCCATCCGTCGGGGCGTCCGTCGCCGTGTCCGTGGTCGTCGCCTGCGGCGCCCCGATGGCCAGCACCGGTCGGAACGTCATCTGCGCCGACTTGCTCACCAGCGCGATGGTCTCCTCGTCCGGAGTCCCCGGCAGCGAGACCACGATGTTGCGGCCGCCCTGGCTGGTGATCTCGGCCTCGGCGACGCCGGAGGAGTCCACGCGCTGGCGGATCACGTTGATCGCCTGCGAGATCGTCTCCGAGGTGATCGGCTCGTTGTTCTCCGTCACCGCCGTCAGGATGAGCTGGGTGCCGCCCTCGAGGTCGAGCGCCAACTTGGGCGTCCACGTGGCGTCCGACAACTGCGTGCCGGCGAAGAGCGAGCCGAAGAGCCCGACGATGATCGCGCCGAGCACGGCGAGGGTGCGTACCGGCCGGGGCCGGCGGCTGGGTGGCTGAGCCAACGGAGTGTCTTCTCTCGTGCGCGCACCGCCCGGCAGGCGCCGGGCGGTGGGACCGTTCCCGCTCGGCGCTCTGCCTCGCGGGTCTGAGGGCTAGCTACTTCTTCTCGGGGTCGTCCTCGTCACGGGCGGGACGGGCCGGGGGCATCGAGGACAGGTCGTCGGGGACGTCGATCGCGTCCGCGGCCTGCTCGTCCTCGGAGCCGTACGACTCCTCGTCGTCCACCTCGTCCTCGTCGTACTCCTCGTCGTCTTCGACGGGCGGCTCGACGAGCTTGGCGATCGCGGCGCGCAGCCAGCGGGACTCGTTGCCCGGGGTCGACTCCAGCGTGATGATGTCGTCCTCGATGTCCACGACAGTCCCGAACAGGCCAGAACCGGTCATGACCTCCTGGCCGACCTCGAGGTTCGCGCGGAAGTCAGCGGCCTGACGCTGCTGCTTGCGGGTGCGGTTCGTCATGAGCCACATGGCGCCGAAGGCCAGCGCCAAAATGATGATGAACGAGAAGTCCATGGAAGATCCGTCTCCGGTCTGATCGAGATGTCCGCCGTAGTCTAGGCGCCCAGCCTGCTCGCGCCTAACCTCCCCGCGGACTTCTCCGCGGAGTGGAGGCAGATGACGGCGTGCACAACGTTTCACACGCGCCGAGAGTTCCGAGTCCTCGAGCCTACGAGGAACGCGGCCTCAAGAGAACAGCGTCCCCGTCGGCGAGGGTGGCGTGAGGCCGAGGTGCTCCCAGGCGGCGGGCATGGCGATCCGGCCGCGCGGCGTCCGCCCGACGAGCCCCTCGCGCACCAGGAACGGCTCGGCCACCGTCTCGACGGTCTCGGGCTCCTCCCCCACGGCGACGGCGAGGGTCGTCAGGCCCACGGGCCCGCCGCCGAACCGGGTGCACAGCGCGGTGAGCACGGCGCGGTCGAGCCGGTCGAGCCCGAGCGCGTCCACCTCGTACACCTCGAGCGCCGCCTGGGCCGCGCTGAGCGAGAGCCGCCCGTCGCCGCGCACCTGCGCCCAGTCACGGACGCGGCGCAGCAGGCGGTTCGCGATCCGGGGGGTGCCCCGCGACCGGGAGGCGATCTCCGCCGCGGCAGTGGCCTCGAGCGGCACGCCGAGCAGCCCGGCGGAGCGGGTGAGCACCTGCTCGAGCTCGTCGGCGGAGTAGAAGTCGAGGTGCGCGGTGAAGCCGAACCTGTCGCGCAGCGGCGCGGGCAGCAGCCCGGCGCGAGTGGTGGCCCCCACGACGGTGAACGGCGGCAGCGACAGCGGGATCGCACTCGCCCCGGCGCCCTTGCCGACGATGACGTCGACGCGGAAGTCCTCCATCGCCACGTACAGCAGCTCCTCGGCGGGGCGTGCCAGCCGGTGGATCTCGTCGAGGAACAGCACCTCGTTCTCCTCGAGCGAGGAGAGCACCGCGGCGAGGTCGCCGGCGTGCTGGATCGCGGGCCCGCTGGTCACGCGCAGCGACGCGCCGAGCTCGGCGGCGATGATCATCGCCAACGTCGTCTTGCCGAGTCCCGGAGGCCCGGACAGCAGCACATGGTCGGGCGCCTTGCCTCGGCCGACGGCGGCGTCGAGGACGAGCGAGAGCTGGTCGCGCACGACGTGCTGGCCGACGAACTCGTCGAGCCTGCGCGGGCGGAGTGCCGCCTCGGCGGCCCGCTCCAGGTCGGAGGCCTCGGGGCGCACCAGCGAGATCTCGTCCATCTCCACCAGCTCGCCGTCGGGCTCAGCCACGGCCGCCGCCCAGCGTTCGGAGCGCGGCGCGCAGCACCGCGGCGACATCGCCCGGCGCCACGTCGCCCTGCTCGAGGACCTGCGCCACGGCGTCGTCGGCGGCCCGGGCATTCCAGCCGAGGCCGATCAGCGCCTCCACCACCTGCTCGCGCCGGTCGGTGGCCGCCACTGGCGTGAAGCCCCCCTCGACGACCGTCGCGGGCGCTCCGAGGCGACCCCCGAGCTCGAGCACGAGCCGCTGGGCGCCCTTCTGCCCGATGCCGGGCACCCGCTTGAGCGCGGCCAGGTCCTCCCCGGCCACCGCGCGCCGCAGCCCGTCGGGGCTGTGCACCGCGAGCATCGCCAAGGCGAGCCGCGGCCCCACCCCGCTCACCGTCTGCAGGATCTCGAAGACCTCGCGCTCGTCGGCGTCCGCGAATCCGAACAGCGTCAACGAGTCCTCGCGCACCACGAGCGAGGTCCACAGCAGTGCCTCGGCGCCCACCCGCAGCGACGCCAGGGTCGTGGGCGTGGCCTGCACGAGCATGCCGACACCGCCGACCTCGACCACTGCGGCGTCCAGCCGCACAGCCTGCACAGTGCCCCGTACCGACGCGATCACCCGTGGTCCTCCCTCATCACTGGAGCGCGAGCGGCGCGCATCCGACAGCACTATCCCACGGGCACGAACAGGTGTACGAACGACACGCGTCCTCAGGCCCGGGCGCCCCGTGCGGCCTGCTCGGCAGCCGCCCAGGCGCGCTGCGCGGGGGTCATCGACCCGGGTGCCCGCTGCGGGGCACCGAGCGCCCCGGCTGGGCGCCACAGGTGGCAGATCGCCAGGGCGAGCGCGTCGGCGGCGTCGGCGGGGCGGGGCAGCTCGTCGAGCGCGAGCAGCCGTTGCACCATCACCTGCACCTGGGGCTTGTCGGCGCGGCCGTTGCCCGTGACCGCCGCCTTGACCTCGCTCGGGGTGTGCAGGGCGACCGGGATGCGCCGCCGCGCGGCCGCGAGCATCGCCAGCCCCGCCACCTGGGCGGTGCCCATCACGGTGCTGACGTTGTGCTGGGCGAAGACCCGCTCCACCGCGACAGTGTCCGGGGCGTGCTCGTCGAGCCACTCCTCGAGCTGCAGCGAGATCGCCAGCAGCCGTTGGTCCACCTCATGGTCGGGACTCGAGCGGGCGACACCCACCGCCACCATCCGCACCCCGCGTCCGGGCAGCCCGTCGACCACGCCCAGTCCGCACCGGGTCAGGCCGGGGTCCACTCCGAGCACGCGCATCGGGTCAGTCTCCCAGCCCAGGAGCCCGCCGGGCGGCAGCACCGCCCGGCGAGCCCAGACGGGTCACTCAGACTCGAGCTCCGCCATGACCTCGTCGGAGGCGTCGAAGTTCGCGTACACGTTCTGCACGTCGTCGGAGTCCTCGAGCGCGTCGATCAAGCGCATGATCTTGCGGACGCCCTCGACGTCGACCTCGATCTGCATCGACGGGTAGAACACCACGTCCGCGGAGTCGTACTCGATGCCGGCCTCCTGCAGCGCGGTGCGCACAGGAACCAGGTCGGTCGCGGCGGAGAGCACCTCGAACGAGTCGCCGAAGTCGTTGACCTCCTCGACGCCGGCGTCGAGCGCCGCCTCCATGACCGAGTCCTCGTCCGTGCCCTCCTTGGGCACCATGACGACCCCGCGCCGCGAGAACAGGTACGACACCGACCCTGGGTCGGCCATCTGGCCGCCGTTGCGGGTGAACGCGACGCGCACGTCAGACGCGGCGCGGTTGCGGTTGTCGGTGAGG
Organism: Cellulomonas cellasea; assembly: GCF_030372105.1. Lineage (GTDB taxonomy): Bacteria > Actinomycetota > Actinomycetes > Actinomycetales > Cellulomonadaceae > Cellulomonas_A > Cellulomonas_A cellasea_A. Next base: position 97,109 of record NZ_JAUDBQ010000003.1, read on the forward strand.
CACTCGACGAGCACGGCGATGCCGCCGGGGCCGTAGCCCTCGTACATGATCGTCTCGTAGTCGGCGCCACCGGCCTCCTGGCCGGAGCCGCGCTTGACGGCGCGGTTGATGTTGTCGATGGGGACCGACGTCCGCTTGGCCTTCTGGATCGCGTCGAAGAGCGTCGGGTTGCCCGCGACATCACCGCCGCCCGTGCGGGCGGCCACCTCGATGTTCTTGATCAGCTTCGCGAAGAGCTTGCTCCGCTTGGCGTCGACGACGGCCTTCTTGTGCTTGGTGGTGGCCCATTTGGAGTGACCGGACATCGCTACCCCTTCGTCTCCGCCCACGACGCCCGAGCAACGCCGCGACGGGCGGTTCAGAGGCTGTCGCGGACGATCTGCACGAACAGTCGATGCACCCGCGCGTCGCCGGTGACCTCCGGATGGAAGGAGGTCGCGAGCAGTGGGCCCTGGCGCACCGCGACGATCCTACCGGCGGCTGGCCCTGTGCGGATGCTCGCGAGCGACACGGCGCGCGGCCCGACCTCCTCCACCCAGGGCGCCCGGATGAAGACGGCGTGCAACGGCGCGGTCTGGCTGTCCTCGATGCCGTCGATGACCAGGTCTGTCTCGAAGGAGTCGACCTGCCGGCCGAAGGCGTTGCGCCGCACCGTGATGTCGAGCCCGCCAAGCACCTGCTGGTCGGCGGTGCCGCCGATCACCCGGTCGGCGAGCAGGATCATCCCGGCACATGAGCCGTAGGCCGGCAGCCCCGCGCGCAGGCGCTCCTGCAGCGGCCCGAACAGGTCGAATGCGCGCAATAGCTTGTCGATGGTGGTCGACTCCCCGCCGGGGATCACCAATCCGTCGATCGCGTCCAACTCGGCGACCCGGCGCACCGGGACGGCGCGCGCCCCCACGTGCTCGATCGCTCGCGCGTGCTCGCGCACGTCGCCTTGCAGGGCCAGGATCCCGATGGTCGCCGTCACGGCTGCGCATCCTACGGTCGAGGTCAGACGCCCGGGGACGGCGTCCCAGTGGCGACGGCAGCCGGAGCCGAGTGCCAGGCGTCGACCTGGTCGGCGAGCCGGCTCAGGCCGGTGAGGATCGCGGCCTCGTCGGACGCGAGCGACACCCGCACCATCCCCTCGCCGCCGGCGCCGAAGGCCGATCCGGGCGACACCGCGACATGGCGGTCGCGGAGCAGTGCCAGCGCGAACTCCTCGCTGTCCCCGGTGGCCCGTGACACGTCGACCATCAGGTAGAACGCCCCGTCTGGCTGCACACACGGCACGCCTCGCGCCGTGAGGAGCGCGACTGCCGCGTCCCGGCGGCGGCGGTAGGCCTCGACGGCATCCGTCACGTCGTCCTGCGGGCCGCGCAGGGCCGCCAGCGCCGCGCGCTGGCTCACCGTCGACGGGCACGCGACAGTGGCCTCCGCGACTTGGCCCAGGAGGTCGTGCACCACCGGGTCACCGGTGACCACGTAGCCGAGCCGCCACCCCGTCATCGAGTAGGTCTTCGAGAACGTGTAGAACGTGACGACCCGCCCGTCGGTGTCGAAGGCGGCGGGACTGACGTGCGCGGGGCCGAAGGTGATCTGCTCGTAGCACTCGTCGGAGAACACCCACAGGTCGTGGCGCCGGGCGAGCTCGACGATCCCCGCAAGCAGCTCCGCGGGGTACATCGCGCCGGTGGGGTTGTTCGGGGAGTTGACCAGGAGGACCTTGGTGCGCGGCGTGATCGCGGCCTCGATGTCGTCGAGCGTCGGCATGAAGCCCGCGGCGGCGTGCGCCGGGTAGGTCCGCACGTCGGCCCCCGCGGCGGTGGCGGCCATCCGCCAGTTCGGGAACTCCGGGTCGGGCACGAGCAGCTCGTCGCCGGGGCCCATCGTGGCGTTCATGGCCATGGCCAGGCCGTGCATCGCTCCGTGGGTGACCACGATGTCGTCCGCGGTGGCCGTCAGCCCGTTGACGGCGCCGACCTTCTGGGCCAACGCGGCGCGCAGCTCGAGTGAGCCGATGCTCGACGTGTACCCGGTGTGCCCGCTGCGGGCGTCCTGCGCGGCCGCCTCGACGATATGCGGCGGCGTGGGCACGTCGGGCTCACCGAGCTCGAGCCTGATCGCCTCGGGGTCGAGCATGGCGAGCTCCATGAGCTTGCGGATCCCGCTGCGGTGCATCCGGACGACTGGCGAGGTGGTGATCGGCACGTACCGCACCGTAACCCCATGGTCCGCGCTCCCGGAAACGATGCGGCGGCGCAGCCCTGGCCTCAGCCCTCCAGCGTGCTCATCCGCGGCCCAACCCGAGGTGGCGGGTCTGGCCGTCCCACTCCGGCAACAGGCTGCGCACGAGCCCGACGAGCCCTTCCGGGAAGACCTCGAGCGTCTCGCGCTCAAGGTCGTCCAGGTCCCACCACCGCAGCTCGTCGATGACGTCGTGCTCCAGGTCGGTCCACCCGGCCCGGCTCAGGCCGGCGACATCGGCCGCGGCGCCCGCGTCGAGCCGCGCCACGAAGATCTCCTCGTCCTGCCGGCAGTGCTCGGCGACGAAGTCGAAGATCGCCGACCGGGTGAAGACGGGGCCGATGAGCTCCTCCGGCCGCAGCCGCAGGCCCGTCTCCTCGCGGACCTCCCGCACCGCGGCGGTGCGGGCGTCCTCCCCCGCGTCGATGCCGCCGCCCACCGTGAACCACCAGCTCCGGCTCGGCTGGTCCACGTCATGCCCCCGCACCAACAGCACACGGTCCTCCTGGTCGAGCAGGATGACGCGCGCGGCACGGCGGAACCGCAGCCCGTCCGCGCCCAGGACCCACTCGGGGCCGAGGGCGCGGACCGGGCCGTCGACGGAGTCGGTCACCAGCCCCGCTCGGCCAGCCGGTGCCCCACGGGCACGTCGTCGACGTTGATGCCGACCATGGCCTCGCCCAGACCGCGCGAGACCTTCGCGATGACGCTCGGGTCGTCGTAGAACGTGGTGGCCTTGACGATCGCCGCGGCGCGGTCCGCCGGGTTGCCGGACTTGAAGATGCCGGAGCCGACGAACACGCCCTCGGCGCCGAGCTGCATCATCATCGCGGCGTCCGACGGGGTGGCGATGCCGCCCGCGGTGAACAGCACGACAGGGAGCTTGCCGGTGCGAGCGACCTCCTTGACCAGGTCGTACGGCGCCTGCAGCTCCTTGGCGGCGACGAAGAGCTCGTCCTCCGGCAGGGAGGTGAGGCGGCGGATCTGGTCGCGCAGCGTGCGCATGTGGGTCGTGGCGTTCGAGACGTCGCCCGTGCCGGCCTCGCCCTTGGAGCGGATCATGGCCGCGCCCTCGGTGATCCGGCGCAGCGCCTCGCCCAAGTTGGTGGCGCCGCACACGAACGGCACGGTGAACGCCCACTTGTCGATGTGGTGCTCGTAGTCGGCCGGGGTCAGCACCTCGGACTCGTCGACGTAGTCCACGCCGAGGCTCTGCAGCACCTGGGCCTCGACGAAGTGGCCGATGCGGGCCTTCGCCATCACCGGGATGGAGACGGCGGCGATGATGCCGTCGATGAGGTCGGGGTCGCTCATGCGCGCCACACCGCCCTGCGAGCGGATGTCCGCCGGAACGCGCTCGAGCGCCATGACGGCGACGGCGCCGGCGTCCTCGGCGATCTTCGCCTGCTCGGCGTTGACGACGTCCATGATCACGCCGCCCTTGAGCATCTCGGCCATGCCGCGCTTGACGCGGGCAGTGCCCACGGCGCCCTCGGTGACGGACGTGGCGGACGTGCTGGAATCAGTGGTCACACTGGCCTCACAGATCAAGCGGGCGGATGAGGTGGGGAGCGTTTGTGCTCTTCACAGCATCCTAGTCCGCGCCCTGTTCAGGCCGAAGGGCCTGTCCGCCCTGCAGTCGCCGCCGGGAGGCCGGGCCGTCCCAGGGCGTCCGGCCACGCGTCGTCGAGCTCGAGGGTCTGGGGCAGCGCGGCGCTCCCGGCGAGGCGCAGCGTGCGCACGCCCCACCCGCGGCGCAGGCGCTGGGTCTGCGCGACGGCCTCATTGTGGAAGCGCCGGGCGAGCTGCACCCGGTACCAGGCGGCCGCCAGCGCGTCGAGCAGCTCGGACCCGCCGGGCTCCGCGCGCAGCTCCGCGACTTCCTCCGGGTCGTCGAGCACAGCGCGCAGCGTCGCGGACAACTCGCTCTCCGCCATCCCCCGGTCCGCCTGGGCATGCGGGTCGGCGCCGCGGACCTGTGCCGCCGCGCCGCCGTCGAGCTCCAAGGGGAGCGTCGTGAGGGCTGGGACGTCCTGCCCGCCCGCCACCATGGCCCGCCAGGCGGCCTCCCCGACGAGCAGCGAGCTCACGGGGTCCATCAGCCCCGACGACGCGAGCTGCGAGGCGGCCGAGGCACGACGCAGGAGTTGCGCGTCGACGACGGCGAGCGAGGCCGCGACCTTGCGGTGCAGGCGGTCCAGCCGGGACGCCGCCACCCACACCCACCAGACACTGAGCGCGATCAGCGCCGCGACGAGCACTGCCGACTCCGACCAGCTCATCGAGCCTCACCCCGTCCACGTCGCCGCTCGAGCATCCGCGCGCCCCGGCGGGACAGCGGGTCCTCGCCGACGGGCGTGTCCCGTCCCTCGACCACCATCTCGTACACGGTGAGCACCTCATGCGTCACCGAGGACCAGTCGTAACGGCGCACCGCGTCAGACGCCCTGCCGACCAGCGCGCGGCGCTCCTCCTCGTCGCCCAGCACCCGCAGCAGCGTCCGGGCCAGGTCCTGCGAGTCGCCGGTGCGGAACAGCACCCCGGCCTCACCCTCGGCCAACACGCGCCGGAACGCGCCCAGGTCGCTCGCCACGACCGCGGCCCCGGCGCTCATCGCCTCCACGAGCACAATGCCGAAGCTCTCGCCGCCCGTCTGCGGGGCGCAGTACACGTCCACGGAGGACAGCAACTGCGCCTTCTCCTGGTCGGTGATCTCGCCGAGGAACTCCACCGCGCGCGCCGCCTGCTCGCCGATCAGCGCGCGCACGTCGTCCGGCCCGGTCTCTCCCCGGCCCGCGATGAGGAAGCGGGCCCCAGGCTGCGTCCGCAGGATCTCCGGCACGGCGCTGAGCAGCACCGCGAGCCCCTTGCGGGCCTCGTCGAGCCGGCCGAGGAACGCCACCGTCGGGGCCTCGGGCGTGCCGACCCAGCGGGCGTCCGGCTCGGCGTCGGCGAAAGTGTCCACGTACACGCCGTTGGGGATCACGACGGCGTCCCCGCCCAGGTGCTCCACGAGGGTGCGCCGGGCGTCCTCGGAGACTGCGATGCGCGCGCCGATCTTCTCCATCGACTGCCGCACCAGCGGGTACGCGAGCTGCAGGGGGCGCGAGCGCAGCAGCGCGGTGTGGAACGTGGCGACGATGGGGCCGTCGGCGATCCACAGCGCGAGCATGCCGAGGCTGGGGGTGACGGGCTCATGCAGGTGCAGCACGTCGAACTCGCCTGCCGCGAGCCAGCGCCGCACGCGCGCCGCCGTCACCGGGCCGAAGGTGAGGCGCGCGACGGCGCCGTTGTAGCGCACCGGCACCGCGCGTCCGGCGGAGGTCATGTACGGGGCGATGGGCGTCTCGTCATCGGCGGGCGCCAGCACCGAGACCTCGTGGCCGCGAGCGATCAGCGCCTCGGCGAGGTCCCGCACGTGGAACTGCACGCCGCCGGGCACGTCGAAGGAGTAGGGGCAGACGATCCCGATCCGCAGCGGCCGGTCGCCCACGGTGGGCTCGACGGTGGCGCTCATGCCGGGGCCTGCCCGTCGACCGCGCCATCAGGCGCCCCGTCCGCCGTCGGCGTCGCGGCGGCGAGCGTCTGCGCGTACCGCCGGGGGTCCAGGTCGTCCACGAACACCTTCTGCAGCATGTGCCAATCCTGTGGGGCCCGCGAGATGCCGTCGGCGAGGCCGTCCACCCAGGCCTGCGTCATCGCCGCCACCTTCTCAGAGCTCGACCCCTGCGGGGGCACCGGGACGAACGGGTGGAACTCGATGACGATGCCCCACGGCGATCCGGCGGCCCGGCGTCGGTCGCCGCGCAGCCGCTCATAGGAGATCGTCACCGCGACCAACGGCGCCCCGGTGGCGACCGCCAGCGAGGCGGGGCCTGCGGCGACCCGGGCGCGCGCGCCGAACAGGTCGACCTCGACCCCACCGCGCGCGGACAGGTCGCGGTCCGCGAGCAGCGGGATGATCGCGCGTGGGCCGCGCGCCGCCCGCAGGAGCTGGCGGAACACGCTCCCGTCACCGGACAGCGGGATGATCGTCAGGCCGATGCCGCGCCGGAACTCCAGGAACTCCTGGAACAACTCCTCGGGCTTGAGGCGCTCGGCCACCGTCGTGACGGGCGCCAGCCGCACAGTCCCCCACGCGCCGGCCAGGTCCCAGTTGCCCATGTGGCCCAGCGCCATGACGACCGGCTGGTCCGCGGCGAGGGCGCCCTCGATCTCCTCCACCGCGACGGGGCGGACCCGCGCGGCGATCTGCTCGGGCGTCAACCGGCTCATCGCGAACGCCTCCGCGAAGTACCGGAAGTACGAGCGCATGCCCGCCCGGCTCAGGCTGCGCAACTCACGCGTGGTCGCCATGGGCCGCACACGCCGCAGGTTGGCCTCCAACTGGCGCACACCGCCGCCGTGCAGCAACCAGGTGGCGTCGGCGCCGATCACGCTCGCGCCGCGCAGCACGGTCTCGGGGACCTTGCCCGCCAGGCGCCAGCAGAACGTGATCAGCGGGGCCGTCAGATCCTTGCTCATGACGCCGCCGCCCTGACCTGCTCGCGCACCGTGGCCATGCGCTGCACCACAGTGATCGCGGACGCGATGGCGAGCAGCCCGAGCACCACGGTGAGGATCACCGACGGCAGCCCGATCCCGACGAGCGCAGTCGCGGTGAGGACCGCGGCGAGCCTGTCGGCCCGCTCGGCGATGCCCACCGAGGCCGTCATCCCCAATCCCTCAGCGCGGGCGCGGGCGTACGGGACCACCGAGCCCAGCACCAGGCAGGCCAACGCGAGCCCGCCCGCGAGAGTGTCGTCGCCGCGGCCGAAGAACCACAGCACGAGGCCGGAGAAGATCGCGGCGTCGCCGAAACGATCGAGAGTCGAGTCGAGGAACGCGCCCCAGCTGCTCGAGCGGCCGGCGCGGCGCGCCATCACCCCGTCGAGGGAGTCGGTCAACGCGAACGCCGCGATGAGCAGCGTCCCCGCGAGCAGGTGGCCCGTGGGGTACAGCCACAGCGCCGCCACGACGACGGCGAGCGTGCCCGCGATCGTCACGGCGTCCGGTGACACCCCGCGCTTGAGCAGCACGTCGGCGAGGGGCGTCATGACCCGCGTCATGAACCCCCGCAGTCGGTTCAGCACGCCTCGATCATCCCTTCTGGTCTGTCGGCCACGCGGCAGCGAGGCGAGCCCTGGTGTCGGCCAGCAACTCGGGCAGTGCCCGGGTGCGCGCGACGATCGGCAGGAAGTTCGAGTCCCCGCCCCAGCGCGGCACGAGGTGCTGGTGCAGGTGTGCGGCGATGCCGGCTCCCGCGACCTGCCCCTGGTTCATGCCGAGGTTGAAGCCGTCCGGCGCGTAGACCGCCCGCACCACGCGCATCGCCACCCGCGTGAGGTCCGCGACGTCCGCGGCCTCCTCGGGTGTGAGGTCGGTGTAGTCGGCGACGTGCCGGTACGGGCACACCAGCAGGTGCCCCGAGTTGTACGGGTAGAGGTTGAGCACCACATACGCCGCGGTCCCGCGGGCGACGATCAGGCCGTCCTCGTCGCTCAGGCTGGGGGCCCGGCAGAACGGGCACCCCGCGCCGGCGGCGCCGTCGGCAGGCTTGTTCTCGCCGCCGATATACGCCATCCGGTGCGGGGTCCACAGCCGCTCGAAGCCGTCGGCAACCCCCGGGCGCTCGCCCGGCAGCTCGACTTCGACCGGATCGTCGTCGCTCATGGGGCGCTCAGACCTGCACACGATCGCGCACGGCCGCCACGATGCGCTCAATCGCCTCGGCGACCGGCACGCCGTTGTCCTGCTGGCCGTCGCGGTAGCGGAACGACACAGCGCCCGCGTCGACGTCGTCGCCGCCCGCGATGAGCACGAACGGGATCTTCTGCGTGCTGGCGTTGCGGATCTTCTTGCCGAACCGCTCGTCGCCCGTGTCCAGCTCGGCCCGGATGCCCTGGGCGCGGAGCTGGTCCACCACACCGCCGAGGTACTCGTTGAACGGCTCGGCCACCGGCACCGCGAGCACCTGCACGGGCGCCAGCCAGGCCGGGAACGCGCCCGCGTAGTGCTCGGTGAGCACCCCGAAGAAGCGCTCGATCGAGCCGAACAGCGCGCGGTGGATCATCACGGGACGCTGGCGCGAGCCGTCCGGGGCGGTGTACTCGAGCTCGAAGCGCTCCGGCAGGTTGAAGTCGAGCTGGATCGTGGACATCTGCCACGTCCGCCCGATGGCGTCCTTCGCCTGCACCGAGATCTTCGGGCCGTAGAACGCGGCGCCGCCCGGGTCGGGCACGAGCTCGAGGCCCGAGGCCTCCGCGACCTCGGCGAGCGTCTGGGTCGCCTCCTCCCAGACCTCCTCCGAGCCCACCGACTTCTCCGGGTTACGGGTCGAGAGCTCCAGATAGAAGTCGTCGAGGCCGTAGTCCTTGAGCAGGTCGAGGACGAACTGCAGCGTGGTGGCGAGCTCGTCCTTCATCTGGTCGCGCGTGCAGTAGATGTGCGCGTCGTCCTGCGTCAGGCCGCGCACACGGGTCAGGCCGTGCACGACGCCGGACTTCTCGTAGCGGTACACCGTGCCGAACTCGAACAACCGCAGCGGCAGCTCACGGTACGAGCGGCCGCGCGAGCGGAAGATCAGGTTGTGCATCGGGCAGTTCATGGGCTTGAGGTAGTAGTCCTGGCCCGGCTTGCGCACGCTGCCGTCGTCGTTCAGCTCGGCGTCGATGTGCATGGGGGGGAACATGCCGTCGCGGTACCAGTCGAGGTGGCCCGAGATCTCGTACAGGTTGCCCTTGGTGATGTGCGGGGTGTTGACGAATGAGTACCCGGCCTCGATGTGGCGCTTGCGGGAGTACTCCTCCATCTCGTTGCGGATGATGCCGCCCTTGGGGTGGAACACCGGCAGGCCCGAGCCGAGCTCGTCAGGGAACGAGAACAGGTCGAGCTCGGCGCCGATCTTGCGGTGGTCGCGGCGCTCGGCCTCGGCCAGGCGCTCGAGGTACGCCTTGAGCTCGTCCTTGGTGGGCCACGCCGTGCCGTACACACGCTGCAACTGCGGGTTCTTCTCGCTGCCGCGCCAGTACGCGGCGGCGGAGCGAGTGAGCTGGAAGCCGTTGGCGATGAGCTTGGTGCTCGGCAGGTGCGGGCCGCGGCACAGGTCCTGCCAGGCGACCTCGCCGTTGCGCCGGACGTTCTGGTAGATGCTCAGGCCGCCGAGCCCCACCTCGACGCTCGCGCCCTCGCCGGCCTCCGCCGCCGTGCCCTTGAGCCCGATGAGCTCGAGCTTGTACGGCTCGTCCGCGAGCGCCTCACGGGCCTCTTCCTCGGTCACGTCCCAGCGGCGGAAGGCCTGGCCTTCCTTGACGATGCGCTGCATGGCCTTCTCGAGGGCCTTGAGGTCCTCGGGCGTGAACGGGGTCTCGACGTCGAAGTCGTAGTAGAAGCCGTCGGTGATGGGCGGCCCGATGCCGAGCTTCGCCTGCGGGTTGACCTCCTGCACGGCCTGGGCCAGCACGTGCGCTGCCGAGTGGCGCAGCACGGACAGCCCGTCGGGCGAGTCGATGGTCACGGCCTCGACCACGGCGCCGTCGGGCAGGGGCAGCGACAGGTCGCGCAGCTCGCCGTCGACGCGGACCACGACGACCTCGCGGCGGGAGCCGAAGATGTCGGCGCCCGTCGTGCCCGCCTCGACCGTGGTGCTCGTTCCGTCGACGGTCAGGGTGATGTCCTCGGGCACGGGTGCGATCTCCTCAGGTCAGGCCTGCCACGAGCGGCGGGCGCACGCACGATGCTACCGAGCCTGGTCCCCCGCCCGTTCGCCGGTCGGCCAGGAGCCCGAGCCGTGGCCGGCCGCGGGCCGCCGCGCCGCCGCCTGGGTGCGGCTGCGGGGGCCCTGGGCCGGGCCGGGCCACACAGTCGCGAAGTCGGTCGCCGGGGCGCTCTGGCGGGACTGGTCGAGCGTGTCGCGGAGCAGGTCCACCTTCGCGGCGGCGAACGCGTGCGCGTCCGACCCAAGAAGCTGTCGCAGGGGCGCGGTGACGCCGTCCCGGACCCGGGCGATGATCTGGGCGGATCCCCGGGCGGGGTCTCCGAGCTGGCTGCCCTGCAGCCCGAGGTGGCTCTGGGTCATCTCGCGCAACGACGGGTAGGCGTCGATGGCGCCCGAGGGCAGCGCGAGGGAGTCCTCGGTGAGGAACGAGGTCCGGAAGTACCCGGGCTCGACGAGGGTCACGTCGATGCCGAACTCGGCGACCTCGCCCGCGAGCGCCTCGGTGAGGCCCTCGAGCGCGAACTTGCCCGCGCAGTACAGGGCCCACCCGGGCACGGCGGTCAGGCCGAGGACGGATGAGACGTTGACGATGTGGCCGCCGCGCTGTGCGCGGAGCAGTGACAGCGCGGCGCGCAGGACGTTCCAGACGCCCACGACCTGCACGTCGAGCATGGCGCGCACGTCGGTTGGGCTGGCCTCCTCGACGGCGCCGAGGAACGCGTAGCCGGCGTTGTTGACCACCACGTCCAGCGAGCCGAAGCGAGTGTGGGCCTGTTCCACGGCCGCGGTGACCGCAGCCTCGTCGCGCAGGTCGACCTGGAGCGGCAGCAGGGCCGAGGTGTCGACCCCGCTGCCGAGCGCGGCGAGCAGGCGCTCGCTCGAGCGTGTGGTCGCGGCGACCTTCTCGCCCTGCGCGAGGAGCTGGGAGGCCAGTTCGAGGCCGAGGCCGCGGGACGTGCCTGTGATGAACCAGACGGCGGGACGGTCGATGGGGTGGCTCATGGCGGCTCTCCTTCGTTGCCGTGCAGCCGCCCGGTCGAGCGGCTCGCTGTCGAGCCTCGCCGCCGAGCGGACGGTGTGGACGGCCTCTCCGGGGTATGCCCGTCCTGGCCCCCACCGGCCTAGGACTCGGCGACCCACCCTCGCTGGGTGTGGCCGGCCGACGGCCCGGCACACTGAGGCCATGGCGGACAGGAGCGCTCACAACGTCGAGCTCGCCGACTTCCTGCGGCGGGCCCGCGGCCAGTGCGACCCCGCCCGAGCGGGGCTGCCAGCGGACGGCCGCGTCCGCCGGGTGCCAGGGCTGCGCCGGGAGGAGGTCGCCCTCCTCGCGGGCGCCTCGACCGACTACTACACACGGTTGGAGCAGGGGCGGCGCATCGTGCCCTCGCCAGCGGTCGTCGACGCGATCGGCCGCGCCCTGGAGCTGGACCCCGCGGGCCGGGCGCATCTCGTCGACCTCTTCGACCTCGGCGGCACGACCGCACACCCGCGGGTCACCGCCGTGCAGCGCGTCCGCCCCGGGCTGCGCCAGCTCCTGGACGCGCTCGACGGCGAGCCCGTGCTCGTCCTGGGCCGCCGCGCCGACGTGCTGGCCCAGAACCGCATCGCGCGAGCGCTCTTCACCGACTTCGAGCGCTTCCCCGCGCCTGCCCGGAACTACGCGCGCTGGATGTTCCTCGACGACGAGCCGAGGGCGCTCTTCGTCGACTGGGAAGCCCAGGCGCGAGCCGCTGTGGAGAGCCTGCGCCTGGAGGCCGGTCCCTCGGCAGATCGCGCGACGCTCGAGCTCATCGCCGAGCTCCGTGATCGGAGCCCCGAGTTCGGACGGTGGTGGGACGAGCACCGCGTGCACCAACGGACCCACGGGTCGAAGCGCCTACGGCACCCCGTGGTCGGCGATCTGACAGTGGAGTACGAGACCTTGGCCCTGCCCGACGACCCGCACGTCACCGTGTTCGTCTACACCACCGAGCCGGGATCGCCCTCGCGGCGGGCCATGGACCTGCTGGCCAGCTGGTCCATGGCGCCTGCCACCGCGTCGCTCCTCGATGCCGGCGACGCCCCGTCCCAGTGACCGGGGGTGGTCAGGGCGCGCCGATGGCGTCGAGCTCGGCCAGGTCGGCTTCCGACAGGACCAACCCGGCGCCGGCGACGTTCTCCCGCAGATGCGCCACCGAGGAGGTGCCAGGGATGAGCAGGATGTTGGGCGAGCGGTGCAGCAGCCAGGCGAGCGCCACCGACAGCGGCGCCGTGTCGCGTCGGGCGGCCACGGCGCTCAACGCGTCCGACTGCAACGGGCTGAAGCCCCCGAGGGGGAAGAAGGGCACGTAGGCGATCCCGTCGGCGGCCAGCGAGTCGATGAGCGCGTCGTCGTCGCGGTTCGCCACGTTGTAGAAGTTCTGCACGCACACGATGGGGGCGATCGCCCGCGCTTCGGCCACCTGGCCGGAGGTCGCGTTGCTGACGCCCAGGCGCCGGATCAGGCCCTGCTGCTGCAGCTCGACGAGTGTCGAGAACGCCTCGGCGATGGACCCGGGCTCGGGGCCGAGCGGCCCTCCCACGCGCAGGTTGACGACGTCGAGCACGTCGAGCCCGAGGGTCTTCAGGTTCGAGTGCACGGCGTCGCGCAGCTGCTGTGGCGCCCGGGCGGAGGGCCATCCGCCATCGGCGTCGCGGAGCGCCCCGACCTTGGTGACGATGCGCACCGCGTCCGGGTAGGGGCGCAGCGCCTCGTGGATGAGCTCGTTCGTCACGTGGGGGCCGTAGGCGTCGGCGGTGTCGATGTGGGTGATCCCGAGCTCGACCGCTGCGCGGAGCACGCGGATGGCCTCGTCGGGGTCCCGGGGCGGCCCCATCACCTGGGGCCCCGCGAGCTGCATGGCGCCGTAGCCGGTGCGGGTGACGACCAGGCCGGCGCCCAGGGTGAAAGTCCCGCCGGGGAGTTCTGTGTGAGTCATGGGGCCAGCGTCGGCCGCGACGCCGCGCTGTGCGAGAGCCCTGGTCTTCCTAGGAGTCCCAGGGACACCCTGGCGCGTGAGGGGCCGCGTTAGCGTGGCTCCGTGACCGATCCCAGCAGCCTGGGCGCCTATCTCCGGGCACGGCGCCAGCTCGTCCGCCCCGAGGACGTCGGCCTGCCCACGGTGGGACAGCGACGGGTGGACGGCCTGCGCCGCGAGGAGGTCGCGATGCTCGCGGGTATCAGCTCCGACTACTACCTCCGCCTCGAGCAGGGCCGGAACCACAACCCGTCGGCGCAGGTGCTGGAGTCTCTGGCCCGTGTGCTGCGGCTGGACGACGCCGCCACCGCCTACCTCCTGGAGCTCGCCGCGCACCATCAGCGGCGCCGACGTCCGCGTCGCCACCGCCCCGCGACCGTGCCCACCGGGATCCGCCAGCTCGTCGCCTCGATCGGGATCCCGGCGTTCGTGGAGAGCCGGCACTACGACGTGCTCGCCGCGAATCCCCTGGTCACCGCGATCTCACCCAATATCCGGGTCGGCCAGAACCGGCTGCGCGCCATCTTCCTCGACCCGGCCGAGGCCGCGCTGTGCCCCGACTTCGAGCGGGCCAGGGCCAGCATGGTCGCCGGATTCCGCGAATCGGCGGGCGCCGACGTCGACGATCCCCGGTTCGTGCAGATCGTCGGCGAGCTCTCGGTCGCGAGCGAGAGGTTCCGCCAACTCTGGGCCCGGCATGACGTCCACCCGCGCCAGAGCACGACGACAGTGATCCACCATCCCCAGGTGGGCGAGCTGACGCTCCACAAGGAGAGGCTGCTCATCAGCGGGGCCGACGGGCTCGCTCTGACGCTGCACCACGTGGCGCCAGGCACCGAGGACGCCGAGAAGATGGCGCTGCTGGCCTCGCTCGCCACACCGACGACGTCCGCACGCTCCTCACGCGCGTTCGACGCCTCCGACGCCTAGACCGTCGCGCGCGCCACTCAGCCTCCGGGGCGCTCATCCGTGGCCCGAGACGACGCTGAGCGCACCACGCAGAAGGCCGGCCCCCGAAACTCGGGAACCGGCCTTGACCTGCACAAACGATGGTGGGCGATACTGGGTTCGAACCAGTGACCTCCTCGGTGTGAACGAGGCGCTCTACCACTGAGCCAATCGCCCGTCGCGACACAGTCACGGCCCGGAGGCCGACAACCGTGGTTGACGTCGTGGAGGATGCTACCGAACGTTTGCCGATATTCCGAACCGGGCCTGCGCACGGCCTGATGGGTGAACTGCGAGACGAAGTCCCCCACGAAGAGCCGTCCCACTGTCATGATGGCATCTCCACTCCCGTGCGAATCAGGAGGACGCCGGTGACGCAGCAGTCGTACGACGTCGTCGAGGTCGTCACCATGCAGCTGATCAGCTCCGACGCGAGCGTGATCCCGGTGACCGCAGAGATCTCGTTCCGGATAGCCGACCCGTACACGGTTCGCGCTGTCTTCACCGGTCCTCACACCATGTCGACTTGGCTCCTCGGCCGCGAGTTGCTCGTGCAGGGGATGCTGGCCCGCAGCGACGCGCCGGCCGGCACCGGCGACGTGCAGGTGTGGCGGGACGAGGACCCCGACTACGCGCTCTTGTCACTCAGCGGCGTCGAGGGCAGCGCGCTGCTGGCCACCCCCGCCGAGCCCTTCGAGCGATTCCTGGCAGCCACTCAGGCACTCGTGCCGCTCGGCTCCGAGAGCGACCGCATGGAGAGCGAGATCTCGGCCCTCATCGCCGCGCTGTTGACGGCCTGAGAGCGCAACCACTGCGCATCGGACGCGTGTGACCTTCGAGTTCGAGGCCGCCATCTGGGTCTGGGACGCCCGGAAGACGGACACGTGGACCTTCGTGAGCCTGCCCGACGCGGCAGCCGACGAGATCGCCGACGTGGCCGACCGCGGAGCCCGGGGATTCGGATCGATGCGCGTCGACGTGACCATTGGGCAGACCACGTGGCGCACGTCGGTGTTCCCCGACAAGGCCCGGGGCACCTACGTGCTGCCGGTCAAGAAGGCCGTCCGCGCCGCTGAGCATCTCGCGATCGGCGACACGGCACGGGTGAGGGTCGCGCTCGTCGACGCGTGACCCGCGGCCTGTCAGGGATCGACGTCCTGGGCCATACGCGCCTCGAAGAGCGTGCGGGCCGCGGCGCTGACCTCGCCCACCCCGAGGTCCAGGCCGTCGAGCGCGACCACCGGCGCGACGTTGCGGACGGACCCGCTGAGCAGCAGGCCGAGTCCGCCGGAGGGCGCCTCGTCGAGCACCGTGTAGGGGAGCTCGCCTGCGGCGGCCTCGCGGACCGGCAGGCCCGCCTCCGCTCCCCACTCCAGCAGCAGCTCACGGGTGATGCCGGCGAGGCAACCACTCGACAACGGGGGCGTCAGCAGTTCGCCGCCGCGCTCCACGAAGACGTTGGATCCCGTCCCCTCGCACAACTCGCCGACCGTGTTGGCCAGCAGCGCCTCGTCGGCGCCCTGCCGGTACGCCTCGGCGAGCGCGACGACGTTCTCGGCGTAGGAGGTCGTCTTGAGGCCCGCGACGGCGGAACGCTCATTGCGGACCCACGGCACACGCGCCACCCGGGCCACCGGAGAGCGGGGAGCCGGTCCCGCGAGGACGATCAGCGTGGGATGCGCGTCCTCGGGTGCGAACCGGTGTGAGCCGAGCGGCCCCGGACCGCCCGTGAGGGTGATCCGCACCCGCCCGGCATCGGGGCCCGCGGCGGCGAGCACGGCCGAGACCCCCGCCCGAACCTCGTCCACGTCCGGCGCAGGCAGGCCGAGGCCGTGGGCGGACCGGGCCAGCCGGCGCAGATGACGGCTCAGCGCGAACGCCTGCCCGGCGACGACGCCGCACGTCTCGAAGACCCCGTCCCCGACCGTCAGGCCGTGGTCCACACCGGTCGCCAACGGCTCGTCCGGGGACCGCAGACGGCCGTCGGACCAGATCACCGGGCGTGCAGGATCGCTCATGCCGCCAGTCTGGCGCCGCGGCCCGGCGCGCGGGCGCGAAGCAGGTCAGCGCTCGGCGGACGCCAGGGCCACGAGCCGGCGGGCCTTGAGCTCGGTCTCCGCCCACTCGCCCTCGGCGTCGCTCCCCCAGGTGATGCCCGCCCCGGTGCCGAACCGCAGCACACCCCCGGCGTGCGCGTCGGGCGTCCACCAGAAGGACCGGATAGCGACCGCGAGCTCCGCGCGGACGCACCCGTCCTCCGCCACGTCGATCCAGCCGACTGTGCCGCAATACGGCCCCCGCGCCGCCCGCTCGAGCTCCGCGATGACCTGCAGCGCCGAGCTCTTCGGCGCCCCCGACACCGACGCCGGCGGGTACGCGGCGTCCAGCACATCCGCCCACATCCGCGGCGAGCCCGCAACCTCCGGCAGCAACCGGCCCTGCACCGTCGAGACAAGGTGGACGAGGCCCGGGTGCTGCTCGAGGGCCAGCAGGTCGACGACCTCGACGGTTCCCGGCTCGCACACCCGCTGCAGGTCGTTGCGGACCAGGTCCGTGATCATCACGTTCTCAGCGCGGTCCTTGGCCTGGAGCGCGTCGGGATGCTCAGCGGTCCCCTTGATAGGCGCCGAGGTGATGACGTCGCCGTCGACACGCAGGAACAGCTCGGGCGAGGCAGTGACCACCCAGACCGGCTCGGCGCCGCCCCCTGTCGCGACGTGCACCCCACCCGCGTACGGCGCGGGGTTGCCCGTCGTGAGCACTGCCGACAGCGCCTGGGCGTCCGGCTCCCCGCCGCCCACCGGTTCCAGCGGCGCGGACAGCACCCGGCAGATATTCGCCTGGTAGACCCTCCCCCGCCGGATCTCCTCACGCGTGCGCGTGACGGCGTCCAGGTACTGCGCGCGGCTCATCGACGACGACCATGCGTCGGGGGCCGGCCCGTGCCACGCGCCGCCCGCGGGCTGCTCTTCCGCGGGGCCCTCATGTGCCCCGCGGCTCACCTCGGCGAACCGCCAGGCGCGCACCGATCCGTCGAACTCCCCCACGACGGCCCAGAACCCAGGCGCCGCCAACCGCTCGGGTGAGGCCCGCACGTCCACGCACTCGACGACCCCCTGTGCGCGCACCCCCGCGAACCACGCCGCGCCCGCGCTGGGGGGCTCCGGCGTGCGCGGGGCGTCGAGGCTGGTCACAGGCACAGCGCCACGGTACCGACCCGGGCGGGGGCGCCGCGGCGAGGCCGGTTGGACGCACGCCGAACTCGTCAGTTAGAGTCTGGGACGCACACGGAACGCCGGTGAGAACCGAGCGGGAGTGTCGCGCGGACGTGGCTCAGTGGTAGAGCATCACCTTGCCAAGGTGAGGGTCGCGGGTTCGAATCCCGTCGTCCGCTCGGAGATGGATCCTTGATCGGCGCACCTGTTGCACCGCTGGGGAGTCACGATCTCAGGGTGGAGTGGCCGAGTGGCGAGGCAGCGGCCTGCAAAGCCGTATACGTGGGTTCGAATCCCATCTCCACCTCGCAGCACCACCCATTTGGGCGATTGGCGCAGCGGTAGCGCGCTTCCCTGACACGGAAGAGGTCACTGGTTCGATCCCAGTATCGCCCACCAGCAAGGCCCCAGGTCATCGACCTGGGGCCTTCGTTGTGCCCATCCTGGGAAGCACCCCTCCCACCGGCGACGCCCCATCTGATCTGCCATCTCGGTAACCTGCGTCGCGCGAAGCCGCAGTCGTCAAAGCCGACCACGACAGAGGGGGACTTATGCGCCGAATCGCCTTCCGCCCGTTCCACCCCGGCCTTCGGCTCATGATCGCCATCGGCCCGGCGATCGTGGCCGTCGTCATCGCCGCGACCGCGTCGTCCACCGCGGAATGGGTCGCCGTCGGGGTCGCGGTCTCCCTGCTCCTGGTCATCGTGTTCGCCACCGGTGCGGCCCTCTACGCCGACGAGAGACGCGTCGCCGTCGCACTCGCACCGTTCTGGCGCCGGACGATCCGGTGGGAGAACGTGGAGTCCGTTGAGCTGCGGACCGTGCGGCCCCTCGAGGACTTCGGCGGCTGGGGGATCAAGGGCAGCCACCGGAAGCGGGGCGTGCTCATCAGCACGGGTGACGACGAGACAGTCGAGATCGCGACGTCGGACGGCCGCCGCTACCTCGTCGCGCTCGGACCGCAGACAGCAGCTGCCCACGGAATCCTGCAAGGGCTGCGCGGGGCCGACGCGGTCTGACCGCGCCCCTTGCGGGATCGCACGACCCCCAGTCGCTCCCGCTCAGGCCGGTTCAGCGGGGAGCTCGGCGGCGATCCCCCGAGCCCACTCCCCGATCGCGGCCCAGTCTCGGAAGTCGCCCTCGACCATGACCTCGCGCGCCGCGGGGACCCGCATCAGGAGCCGGGCGGGCCCGTCGAGGCGCGCTGAGTCGAGCGCGCCGAAGAACACCGTCGTGCCGCGGGCGCCCGTCGCCTCCACGTGCTTGGCGAGGTCGAGCGGCTGAGAGGTCTCAACCAGGTCCTTCCCGTCCTTGTCGTGCGTCGCGTCGCCGAGGGGGCCGCTGCTGAACAGCCACACCGGCCGCTGGCGGAGCTGCTCGCCGTGGCGGCGCACGAAGTGGCGGGCGTCGCGATGCCACTTCCCCACGAAGACGGCGCTGCCGAGGATGACTGCCGAGTAGTCGCTGAGGTCGTGCACGGTGGCGGCGGGCAGCGCCACCGCGGGGCGCCCGGCGTTGGTGAGCTCGTGGGCGATGTGCTCAGCGATCCCGCGGGTGGCGCCGTACTTGGTGGCGTAGGCGACGAGGACGGGCATGCGGGGGCCTCCGGTTCACACGGTCCCGCAGGGTTCTCGGGGCTCGCGCGCGGGGCGACTCGTGGGCCCGATTCGACCGTAGGCCGCGGAATCCGCGCAGGCATGGGACGAAGGCCATGTGGGGGCGCTGCGGGAAGAATCGGGCGCCGGCGGCCGTGACGTGTCCATCGCCCGGTCAATGCCGCCACCACCCACGGCGGAGTGATGAGATGTGCACATGCCCCAGCTCCGCTCACGCACAGTCACCCACGGCAGGAATATGGCCGGAGCCCGCGCGCTGCTGCGCGCCGCCGGCGTGGCCCGCGAGGACATCGGCAAGCCGATCGTCGCGATCGCGAACAGCTTCACCGAGTTCGTGCCCGGCCACACCCACCTGCAGCCGGTGGGACGCATCGTCTCGGAGGCGATCCACGAGGCCGGGGGCGTCGCCCGCGAGTTCAACACCATCGCCGTCGATGACGGGATCGCGATGGGCCACGCGGGCATGCTCTACTCGCTGCCCTCCCGGGACCTGATCGCCGACTCGGTCGAGTACATGGTCGAGGCCCACCGGGCCGACGCCCTCGTGTGCATCTCCAACTGCGACAAGATCACCCCCGGGATGCTCATGGCCGCGCTGCGGCTCAACATCCCGACGGTGTTCGTCTCAGGCGGCCCGATGGAGGGCGGCTCGGCCACGCTCACGGACGGCACGACCCGCACCGGCCTCAACCTGGTGACGGCGATCGCCGAAGCGGTGGACGACAAGGTCTCCGACGCGGACATCGACCGCATCGAGGAGGCCGCGTGCCCCACCTGCGGCTCCTGCTCCGGGATGTTCACCGCGAACTCGATGAACTGCCTCATCGAGGCCCTCGGCCTGGGCCTGCCCGGCAACGGCTCGACGCTGGCCACGCACACCGCCCGCCGCGCGCTCTACGAGGACGCCGGCCGCGTCGCCGTGGAGATCACCCGCCGGTACTACGAGCAGGACGACGAGAGCGTGCTGCCCCGCGCGATCGCCACCCACGCGGCCTTCGACAACGCCATGGCGTTGGACATCGCGATGGGCGGCTCGACGAACACTGTGCTGCACCTGCTCGCGGCGGCCCATGAGGCCGAGCTCGACTACACGCTCACCGACATCGAGGCGCGCTCACGCCAGGTGCCGTGCCTGTCGAAGGTGGCGCCCAACGGCATCTACCTGATGGAGGACGTGCACCGCGCCGGCGGCATCCCCGCCATCCTCGGCGAGCTGCACCGCGGCGGCCTGCTGCACGAGGACGTCCACTCGGTGCACTCGCCCTCGCTCGAGTCGTGGCTCAAGGAGTGGGACGTGCGCGGTGGCAGCGCATCCGAGGAGGCCATCGAGCTGTTCCATGCGGGACCGGGCCGCCAGCGCTCCGCGAAGGCCTTCTCGCAGTCCTCACGGTGGGATGAGCTCGACGTGGACGCGGCGAACGGCTGCATCCGCTCCGTCGAGCACGCGTACTCCGTGGACGGCGGCCTCGCGGTGTTGCGCGGGAACCTCTCCGAGGACGGCTGCATCGTCAAGACGGCGGGCGTCGACGAGTCGATCTGGACGTTCTCCGGCCCGGCGCTCGTCGTCGAGTCGCAGGATGACGCGGTCGAGGCGATCCTCTCCAAGCGCGTGAAGGCCGGCGACGTGGTGGTCATCCGTTACGAGGGCCCCCGCGGCGGTCCTGGCATGCAGGAGATGCTCTACCCGACGTCGTACCTCAAGGGCCTCGGCCTCGGGAAGGCCTGCGCGCTGGTCACCGACGGGCGCTTCTCCGGCGGGACGTCCGGGCTGTCCATCGGCCACGTCTCCCCCGAGGCGGCCGCCGGTGGCGCCATCGCGCTCGTCGAGGACGGCGACACCATCGTCATCGACATCCCGAACCGGTCCATCCGGCTTGACGTGCCGGACGAGGTGCTGGCCGCCCGGCGCGAGCGGCTCGAGGCGGACGGCGGCTACCACCCGCGCACCCGCGACCGTGTGGTCTCCCCCGCCCTGCGCGCCTACGCCGCCATGGCGCTCTCGGCCGACAAGGGCGCTGTGCGGGACGTGAGCCTGTTGGAGGACCGCGCCGCCGCGCGCGGCGCCGGGAAGTAGTCACCAAGACGCACGGCGCACCGGCAGGCGACTCGCTCGCCGCCGGTGCGCCGTGCGTGGGGGCTTCAGGGCTGCGGGGTGACGGCAGCGTCTCCTGGCAGCGCGCAGACCCCGTCAACGCACGCTCCCGCGTCGGCGTCGCCCCACGACGTCAAACTCCCCGCCAGCGCCCCCAGGGCGAGCTGAGGTGACGCCGCCTGGCCGTCGGGCGCGCTCATCGTCCACCCGCCGCGCTTGCGTCGGCCGATGCGCCCCCGCCCACCGCCGCGCGGTCCTGCACGGCCCGCTCCAACGCCGAGCGGAAGACGTCTGGCGACTGGGCGCCCGAGATCCCGTACCTATCGTCGATGACGTAGAACGGCACGCCCTGGATGCCGAGCTGCTGGGCGGCGGCGATGTCCGCCTCCACCGCGGGGGCGTGGCGCCCGTCCGCGAGGGCCTCGAGCAGGCCCGCCTCGTCGATCCCGACCTCGGCCGCCAACGTGGCGAGCACCTCGGCGCGGCCGACATGCCGGCCCTGCTCGAAGTAGGCGCTGAACAGCCGCTCCACGAGCTCGAGCTGCTTGCCCTGCGACTTGGCGTGGTGCAGCGCCTGGTGGGCGAGCAGGGTCTTGGTGTGGCGGACTGACGTGAAGTCGAACGCCAGGCCCTCGGCCGCGGCGAGCTCGGTCATCTGGCCGAGCATCTGGGTGACCTGGGCCTCGGGCATGCCCTTGTGCCGCGCGAGGAAGTCCACCTCGCTGCCGTCGAAGTCCACAGGCGTGTCCGGCGCCAGCTCGAACGAGTGGTACTCCACGACCACCTCGCCCTCGAAGTCGGCGACGGCGCGCTCGAAACGGCGCTTGCCGACGAAGCACCACGGGCAGGCGATGTCGGACCAGACGTGAACGGTGACAGGTGAGCTCATGTCCACCCAATCACCCCGACCGCCGCGCTATTCCTGCCCTGCGGGCGCCCGGGGCGGCTCAGGCGTGGCCGCGACGCCGACGCCGACGTCCTGCGCCACCTGACCCGGCGGCGCCGCCGAACGCGAAGGACACGCCGAGCATGAAGCCGAAGTTGTACCAGTTCCCGTTGTTGTCGACCTCGTAGATGTTGATCGTGTCCGTGAACAACGAGATCACGAACACGATCGGGCTGATGAGGCCCTGCCAAAGGCCGAGCCAGAAGCCGGCGGGGTCGCCGCCTCCCGCCTGTGCCGCGTAGTTAGGCCCCGGAGCGCACCCCGTGGCCACCAGGGCGAGCCCCACGACCAGCACCGCGATCCCCACACCTCGTCGTGCCATGCCGCGCCTCCCCCTCCCGGGAACCCGCCGGTGCGGACCGGGAGAACCAGCATGGAACCCCCCAGCCCTGGCGGCAACGGCGAGCCGGGTGACACCACCACCCGCAGAGTCGGCTATTGTTCTCACGCACGGGAAACGCCGGTGAGAGCCGGTGGGACCGTTGTGCGGACGTGGCTCAGTGGTAGAGCATCACCTTGCCAAGGTGAGGGTCGCGGGTTCGAATCCCGTCGTCCGCTCGGAGATGGATCTTGGTCGCGCGCCGGCCGGGACCGGCTCTCATGGTGGAGTGGCCGAGTGGCTAGGCAGCGGCCTGCAAAGCCGTCCACGTGGGTTCGAATCCCATCTCCACCTCGCAGTTTTCTGGGCGATTGGCGCAGCGGTAGCGCGCTTCCCTGACACGGAAGAGGTCACTGGTTCGATCCCAGTATCGCCCACCAGCGTCATAGCAGGTCAAAGGCCGTTCCGGAGCGATCCGGAACGGCCTTTCCTGTGCGTGCGGAGCCTCGCTCACCCGAGCTGGAGTGGTCAGCTGACCTCGCGGCGGCCCGTTCGCCACAGGCCGATGGCCAGGGGGACGCCCACCCACGCCGCAACAGAGACGCCGAGCCGCGCCCAGTCATCGCCGGCCATCTCTCCGGCCATGAGGGGCATGAGGGTCGCGTTGACGTCCAGCCACTCCGCGGGCGCCCGCAAGCCCGTGACGAGCAAGCCGAGCACCGACCAAGCGGTCGGGAGGGCGAGGTAGGCGACGATCGCCATGGGCGTGCTGAGCAGTGCAAGACCGAACGCCACACCCTGCACCACCAGGATCACCAACGCGAGGGTGTTCCCGCCGACCACCCCAGCGTCCATGGACCAGGAACCGTCACCGTCGCGCAAGGTCATGCCGAGCACGTTGAGCGCAGCCGCCACCGCGAGCGCCCCCGCCATCACGACGAGCCCCAGCGCCACCGACGAGGCGAGTTTGGCGAGCGTGACCCGCATGCGCCGTGGCTCGAGGACGAAGGTGGTCAGTGCCGTGCGCTGAGACCACTCCCCCGTCGCG
This sequence comes from Cellulomonas cellasea, assembly GCF_030372105.1. Classification (GTDB taxonomy): domain Bacteria; phylum Actinomycetota; class Actinomycetes; order Actinomycetales; family Cellulomonadaceae; genus Cellulomonas_A; species Cellulomonas_A cellasea_A. The sequence continues at coordinate 120,277 of NZ_JAUDBQ010000003.1, forward strand.
GCGAGGACGCCCACGAGGGGCAGGAGGAGGAGTTGGCCGATCGAGGCGGCCCCGGTGAGCTCCTGCCAGGTGAGGTCCTCCGGTGCGGATGCCACAAGCGTCAGAGCGATGAGCGCCGCGTTGACGAGGACGATCACCACCATCAGCCATACACCGGCCCGGGTGTCGAGTTGTTTGCGCAACTCCACCGCCGTGAGCCGCGCGAACGGGATCGGCGGCCAGGCGTGGGAGGCGGCGCCACCGGGGCCGGCGGGACGGGTGATGGTCGCACCGCTCATGCGGAGATCTCCTCTCGCCCGTGCGGGGCGGTCGTGTCGAAGAACAGCTGTTCGAGTCCCGTGGTGGTCGCGGCTCGTAACTCGGTGAGGGCGATGGCGGCGGCGAGGGCGACCCGGCCGACCTCGTGGGTCGCGGCAGTGGTGGCCAGCGACCCGTCGTCGGCGCGCTCGACGTCGTGGCCAGCCCCGGCCAGGGCCGAAGCGAGCGCCCCGTCGTCCTCGCTGCGCACCCGCGTGCTGGGACCGCTGAGCAGCGCGGCGGCGCTGTCGTGCGCGAGCACCCGTCCCCCGCCGATGATGACGAGGTCGTCGCACACAGCTTCCATCTCGCGCAGCAGGTGCGAGGAGAGCAGCACGGTTCCGCCCTCGGCGGCGAAGCCTCGCAGCAGGTCCCGCATCCAGCGGATGCCCGCTGGGTCGAGGCCGTTCGCTGGCTCGTCGAGCATCAGCACGGCCGGGTCGCCGAGCAGCGCGTGGGCCAGGCCGAGCCGCTGGCGCATGCCCAGCGAGTAGGTGCGGGTGCGGCCTCGGGCCTCCTGATCTGTCAGGCCCACCTGTGCGAGCGTCTCGTCGACACGGGCGGCGGGCAGCCCCATGAGCCGGGCGGACAGTGCGAGGGTCTCGCGGCCTGTGCGTCCGGCGTGCTGCGCTGACGCGTCGAGCAGCACGCCGATGCTGCGCCCGGGGCACGGCAGTGCCCGGAAGGGCTTGCCCAGGATCGTGGAGGTTCCCGAGGTGGGCGTTGTCAGGCCGCAGAGCATGCGCATGGTGGTGGACTTCCCGGCGCCATTGGGCCCGAGGAAGCCGGTCACCCTTCCGGGCCTCGCCACGAAGGAGATGTCGTCGACTGCGGCGCGATCGCCGTATCGCTTGGTGAGGTGCTGCGCTGTGATCATGCGGCCACGATCCTGTTCCCGGTCATGCCAACGGATCGGCCACAAGCCTGGACCGCCTCCCCCTTTGGTCGTAGGTGGCGACAGCCGGCCGGTTGAGGCGGACTGCCCTGGCCCCGCCTAGCCTGAGCGCATGCCCGTGACCGCTCCCCGACCGCTCCGCCGCTGGTCGCGGATCTGGCGGTACCTCGTCGCCGCGGGCGTGGCGCTCGTCCTCTGGTTCGCTGTGGCTTTCGATCTGCTGCCCCGCGACGACGTCGTGATGCCCGACGAGGCCGTGGGGGCACTCGGCGCCGCGATGCTGCTCGACCTGCTCTTCGGCGTCGTCAGCCTGGCCCTGCTGCCCTTGCGCCGCCGCTTCCCGACGGCGATCGCGGCGGTCACCGGGGCGCTGTCGGCGCTGTCCGGGGCGGCCGTTGGCGCAGCGATCCTCGCGGCGGTGTCGATGGGCACCCGCCGACGCTGGGGCGGGGCCGTGGGAGTGGGCGCTGTCTGGCTCGCGGCTGGGGCCGTCTACGAGGGGGTCTACCGTCCGGCGCTCCCCGGGGGCGAGGCGTCCACGGCCTACGCGCTCGCGGCAAGTGCCGTCGCCTTGGCCGTCTATGCGGCATGCGTGGCCACCGGGTTCTACATCGGGGCGCGTCGGGAACTCCTCGCCACCCTCCAGGAGCGCGCCGAGACGGCTGAGCGCGAGCAGGCGCTCAGGGCCGAGGCGGCACGGGACGCAGAACGCACCCGCATCGCCCGGGAGATGCACGACGTGCTCGCCCACCGGATCTCCCTGGTCGCGATGCACGCCGGCGCCCTGACCTACCGCACAGACCTCACCCCGGCCGAGACGGCGGGGACCGCCGCGATCATCGAGGAGAACGCCCACAGCGCGTTGATCGAATTGCGCCAGGTGCTCGGGGTGCTGCGCGCCGGGGCCCCAGACCTCGTGGACGACGCCGAGGCGGAGCCGCCCCAGCCGAGTTTGCGCGAGCTCCGGGCGCTGCTCGCGGAGACGGTGGAGGCGGGCACCCCGGTGCACCTGGACATCGCCAGCCTTCCCGGCCCGCCGGGCGGGGCCCCCACTGACGCGGGCTCGGACGCCGGCGCGCTCGCGCTGCTGCCTGTGACGCTGTCCCGCACAGCCTTCCGGATCGTGCAGGAGGCCCTGACCAATGCGCGCAAGCACGCGCCTGGCGCCGCGGTGGCGCTCCGGCTGGCACGTGAGGGCACGCGCCTCACGGTCGAGGTCCGCAACGCGACGACGGGCCAGGCGCCGCGCGGCGTCCCCGGCGCCGGCCTGGGGCTCACCGGGTTGGAGGAGCGGGCGTCACTGGCCGGCGGGGTGCTGACGCACGGGGTCGACGATGCCGGGGCGTTCCTCGTGACAGCCTCTCTTCCGTGGGAGCACTGATGAGCGAGCGGACGATGCCCGACCAGCCGACGGTGCGCACGGCGATCGTGGACGACGACCCCCTGGTGCGGACCGGGCTCAGGATGATCTTGGGCGGCGACCCACTGATCGAGGTCGTCGGGGAAGCGGCGGACGGCGACGCGGCCCTCACCCTCGTGGCCAGCACGTCGCCCCACGTCGTCCTCATGGACATCCGGATGCCGCGGACCGACGGCCTGACCGCCACGCGCCGGCTCGTCGAGCAGGGCTCGCGGGCACGGATCATCGTGCTGACCACCTTCGACACCGACGAGATGGTGCTCACCGCGCTGCGCCACGGCGCCGCAGGGTTCTTGCTCAAGGACACCCCTGCGGCCCAGCTGGTCCATGCGGTGCGGCGCGTCGCCGCTGGGGAGCCCATCCTCTCGCCGACCGTGACCGCCCAGGTCATCGCCGCGGCGACCCAGGGCGGGGTCGACGCGTCACGGCGCCGCGCCCAGGAGGGGCTCGCGCGGCTCACCCCACGAGAGCGGGAGATCGCGGTCGCGGTGGCCCAGGGCCTGACGAACGCCGAGATCGCGCGCGCGCACCATCTGGGCGTCGCGACGGTGAAGACGCACGTCGGGAGCCTTTTCAGCAAGCTCCACGCCACGAATCGGGTGCAGATCGCGCGGTGCGTGCACGAGGCAGGGCTGGGCTGACAGTCAGCGGACCGTCGGCGGCCGCCCCTCGTGATCGGGCACGTCGGTCAGCCGACCAGCGACGGCAGGCCAATGCGGCTCTCGACGCCGGAGGAGTAGTGGACCAGGGGTGCGCCGTCGGGTGCGGGGAGCCCCACCGCGGCGATCGGGCCGACCAGTTCGCCGGCGAGGGACGCCTCGTGCAGCGGCCACGGCTCGTGGCTGATGGGGATGCGCCACAGCCTCCCGGCGACGCGGCTGTACGCCGCCCACCGGGCCGTCAGGGAGTCCACCAGCGGCGTGCGCGCGCCCTCGCCGAGCGGCTCCCCCACGGTGGCCCGGGCGTCGAACCTCCACTCGGGACGCGATCCGGCCCCGCGCCCGTGGAAGCGGTACCGGGCCCCCGAACCGGTTCCCTGGCCCGCGTCGGCGATCTGCGCGCGGGCGAACTCGTAACGCAGTCCGACGCACCGCATGGCGGCGACGAACGCCCGGCGTGGGCAGGCGAGGGAGAAGAACCACACGCCCTCGCGGCCGTCCGGCCCGCGCACGTAGGTGCGGACGTTCAACTCGGGGAAGTCCGACCAGACGGGGATCGGCGGCAGCGGCGGCGTCCGCACCCCGCCCATCCGGAAGGGCACCAGGCCCACCCAAGCCGAGCCGTCCAGGACCTGCGCCTCGAGCCCGGCGGGCAGGAGCCGCTGGACGACGTCCGGGTCGTAGCGCCAGTGCGCGAACGTCAGCTCCGTCCACCGCTGGGCATTGACCGGCCACGCGATGTGTCGCTCGGGGTGGCGCCTGCTCACGGTGGGCGGAGGAAGGTCCATGCGAGCAGGGTGGCACGGACGGGCTCCCCCGCATGGGCGCCTGTCACGCGGGCGAGCGCGGTCACCGGAGCAGCGGGGCCCGCCGCACGAGTCGCAGCGCCGCCCAGCGCCGACCGAGCCCCCAGGTGTCGCCCGCCAGCAGCAGCGCGCACACGACCAGCACGAGCGTGTACACCAGGTGCTGGTCGACCACCGGGTTCATCGACCCGTCCTGCGGCGGCCACTGGGCGACCCACAACGTCATCATCAGCAGCGAGCCCGCGCAGGCGGCCAACCGCAGCCCGATGCCCAGCACCACGGCGGCGCCGACGCCCAGCATGCCCAGCATGAAGAGCCAGTCGGTGGCCGGGCTGGCCATCGCGGCGAAGATCTCCTTCGCCGGGCCCACGGCGCCGTTCTGCAGGTAGCCCTGGCTGGGCTCCCCGCCGTCGAGCCAGGAGGGCGCGACGGAGCCGTCCGGGCGGGGCGCCCCTGTGCTGTGCCGCAGGCCGAACGTCTTGTCGAGGAAGGCCCACAGGAACACGAACCCGGTGGCGATGCGCAGGACGGCGAGCGCACGGCGCCCCGCTGCGGTGGTGACGACCTCGTGCTGGGCGCGTTCGGTGCTTGGCGCCTCGGTGGACGGGTGGACGACTCGGGTGCTGGCCATGGTGGCTTCTCCGTGGTTGACGACGCGACGCTGCGTGGTGCCGGAACGCCGCCACGATGCCGGGCCGTTTCCCCGGGCCACAACCACGTCATGCCGGACGGACGTCCGTGCGCTGAGGTCCTGGAGGCCCGCGGTGCGCCCGTGCCGGCCTCGTCACGGGGCCCGCCGGTAGTCGGTCACGCGCTGGCCGACGGGCGGCGTCAGACGCCGTTGACGAGGGCGGCGCGGAGCCGCTCGAGCAGTTCGGCCTGGCCCGCCACGACCGCGAGCGCGGCCTCGTCGAGTGTGAGCCAGCGGGCGCGGTCGAGCTCGGGGAAGTGCTGGCGGCGTCCGGAGCGTGGAGGCCATTCGAGTTCGAAGGTGTTGCTGGTGATGGTGCTGACGTCCAGGTCAGCGCGCCGGGCCCAGGCGGTGACGGTTTTGCCGCCGCGTTGGCGCACCGTGCCGAGGTAGAGCTCGGGGCCGGGCGGGGGCGGGGTCCCGATCTCCTCGGTGAACTCACGGATGGCGGCGGCGTGCGGGTCTTCGTCGGGCGTGTGCTCGCCTTTGGGAATCGTCCAGGCCCGTGCGTCCTTGGCAGCCCAGTAGGGGCCGCCCATGTGCCCGAGGAGGACCTCGACGCCGGGCGGCGTTCCCCGGTAGAGGAGCAACGCGGCACTGGTCGTCATGTGTCCCACTCTCTGGACTGTCTCATCTGGTGGCCACCGCGGAAGGTGTCGTCAGCGTTCGACGACGAGCGCCGGGCGCCGCGGGTCGTCGACGCGCACGACGATGTCGGCGGTCTCCTCGGGCTGGGCCTCGGCGCTGTAGCGCTCGTAAGCGGGGAGCGTCCATGCCTCGTGGGGCGGCGTGCGGCGGGCCCGGGAGTCGGGCCGGAGCGCGAGGTGGACCGTGAGGTCGAAGTCGAGCCATCGGCCGAGCAGCAGCGCCCCGTCGAGGATGAGGACCGCGTTGTCGGGGGCGTGCTGGTAGGCGGCGCGGGTGGCGCGGTCACGCTCGGGGTCCCAGAGGGTGGGCAGGTACCGCCCGTCGCCGTCGGGGCCCAACGGGTCGAGGACCTCCCGGGCGAGGGCGCCGTGGTCGACCCACGTCTCGAAATAGGAGTCCGGGTCACCCCGGCCGTGTTGCAGGCGCACGGAGGCCGGGCGCAGGAAGTCGTGGGCGTGGACGCGCGCCACGGGCCGTCCTGCAGCCCGCAGCGGGTCCACGAGCGCGTCGGCGAGCGTGCCCGGCTCGGCGCCGGGGTGGCCGTCGACCGCGACGCGCAGCCGCCCGGCGGGGCGCGCGCCGATCTCCTGGACGAGGTGGTGGACCACCGCGTCGGGTGTCATCGGGCGTGCGCGCACCGGGCCATTCTGCGCGAGGGTGCTCAGCGTGGCCTCAGGCCGAGGACTCCACGTTGAGGATGTTGCCGTCCGGGTCGGAGAACCACACCGACCGGACGTCGCCCATCGTGCCGATCCCGTCGGACCAGACGATGCCCTCGGCCTCGAACGTCTCGAAGGCGATCCCGTGCTGGCGCAGGTTCGCGATCTCGTCGTCGAAGTCTGTGTCGTCGACCTCGAAGGACATCGCGGTCGACTGGTTGGTGCCGGCGAAGGCGGACGGGTAGACGAGGAAGCGCTCGCCGCCGGCGGTGTAGAACACCCCCTCGGGAACCTCGTCATCAGCGGCCACGAATCCGAGGGTCCCCTCGTAGAACGCGCGTGCCCGGTCCAGGTCCGCTACTGCCAAGGTGGGGCAGGGCGCGTAGTCGGAAAGCATGGCTCCTCCAGTGGCGGACCACGCGACCGTCGCACGGTCGGCCTCCTTCGAACGTAAGTCGGCCGTGAGGCGCGGTCAAGGATCGCCAGGCGCGGCCCGTACAGTAAGCGCGGCTCATCTCGGGGTGGCCGGTCGACCGGCCCCACAGAACGTAGGACGGCACAGCAACATGACGGCGACGGACTCCTCTGACGTGCGCGCGGCGGGGGCCGCCGAGGGCGTGGACCCCGCGGACCTCGAGGTGTTCTTGCGGGTGATCGACCAGATCGGCGACCTACCCTCGGACCACCCCCACCTGGCGGTGGCGCGGCGGGCCACCGCTGGCCTGTTCAAGGCGGCGAAGAAGCAGCGCCGCACCGAGAAGCGCGCGGCGATCAGCGAGGCGGACCGCGCGGTGGTGGCGGCGACGGCCACGGGCAGCCCGGGGCGCATCGATGACGAGACGCGCGGCCTGCCGATCACGTCGAACGCGCAGGGCGCGATCGCGGGGACGCTGCTGCGGCCGCGGCCGTGCTACATCTGCAAGGAGCCCTACACCACTGTCGACGCGTTCTACCACCAGCTCTGCCCGGAGTGCGCGCGGCTGAACCACGCGAAGCGCGACGCGCGCACCGACCTGACCGGGCGCCGGGCGCTGCTGACGGGCGGGCGCGCGAAGATCGGGATGTACATCGCGTTGCGCCTGCTGCGCGACGGGGCGCACCTGACCATCACGACCCGCTTCCCCCGCGACGCGGCGCGCCGGTTCGCGGCGATGGAGGACAGCGCCGAGTGGCTGCACCGGCTGTCGATCGTGGGCATCGACCTGCGGGACCCGGCGCAGGTCGTGGCGCTGGCGGACTCGGTGGCCGCGGCCGGGCCGCTGGACATCCTCATCAACAACGCCGCGCAGACCGTGCGCCGCTCCCCCGGCGCGTACTCGCCGCTGGCGGACGCCGAGCTGGAGCCGCTGCCCGCCGGGCCGATGCCGGAGATCCGCACGCTGGGCCACACCAGCGACGCGCACCCGCGCGCGCTGGCCGGCGCCGTCACCGAGCTCACCAGCCCCGTGTTCGAGCTGGCGAAGCGCCAGGACGTGGCGTCCATGGCGCTGACGGCCGAGGCGGCGTCGCTCGAGCGGCTCGTCGCCGGGACGTCCATTGACGCGGGCGGCCTGGTGCCGGACACCGGCGAGACGAACTCGTGGGTGGCGACGGTGGACCAGGTCGACGCGATGGAGCTGCTGGAAGTGCAGCTGTGCAACCAGACGGCGCCGTTCATCCTCATCAGCCGGCTGCGCCCGGCGATGAAGGCGTCCCCCGCGCGCCGCACCTACGTGGTGAACGTGTCCGCGATGGAGGGCGTGTTCTCGCGCGGGTACAAGGGGCCGGGGCACCCGCACACGAACATGTCCAAGGCGGCGCTGAACATGCTCACGCGCACCAGCGCGGAGGAGATGGCGCAGGACGGCATCCTCATGACAGCCGTCGACACCGGGTGGATCACTGACGAGCGGCCGCACCCGACGAAGGTGCGCCTCGCCGAGGAGGGCTTCCACGCGCCGCTGGACCTCGTGGACGGCGCCGCGCGCGTGTACGACCCGATCGTGCGGGGCGAGGCGGGCGAGGACCTGTACGGGTGCTTCTTGAAGGACTACGCGCGCTCCGCCTGGTGACCGGGTGACAGTGCGGGCTCGCCTACCCTGACGAGCGTGGCGGGCCCGGCGGCGGGCGCGGGCGCCAGTAACGTGCCCTCCTGCTGGGCGCCGGGCCCAGCCCGCCCCGCCACTGCCAGGAGTGCCATGCGCCGCCATCTCGCCCACGTCGTGACCCAGGTCGCGGGCGCCGTCGACCTCCGGGCGCGCGCGCCGCAGGCGCACGATGAGGCGCTGGACCGGCTGCGCGCGCTCGTCCCCGTCCTGCGTGCCGACCACCCCGAGGCCGATGCCGACGAGGACGCCGACACGGACCGGGTCGCCGCCCTGGCGGAGATCTTCGGCTTGGACGCCCTCGATGTGCGGCTGCTCATGGTGGCCGTCGCCCCCGACGTCGACGCGAACCTCGGCACGGCGCTCGACCTGCTCGGCGGGTCGGGCCCGACGGCCATGGGCGGCCACGTCGCCCTCGGCACGGCGCTGGAGCTGTGCGGGCTGGGCAGCGGATCCGCCGAGGCCCGCGCCCGGCTGCACCCCTCGGCCCCGCTGCGCCGGCACCGCCTGCTCCTGGTGCACGGCGACGGCCCGTGGCTGGGGCGCACCCTGCAGGCGCCGGACCGCGTGGTCGGCCACCTGGTGGGCGACGACACCCCCGACCCGCTCGTGGCGGCGATGACCGTGCCCGCCGGGGGCGTGGACCTGCCCGAGGCGCACAGCGTCGCGCGGGCCGTGGAGCTCGGCGTGCGGTTGGTGTACGTGCGCTCGCCGCTGGGCGCGCCCGGCGCCGCGGTGGCCGCTGGGGCGTTCGGCACGCTCGGCATCCGGCCGCTGGTCGTGGACCTGCGGCGGCGCCCGGCGGAGACGGGCGGAGCCTCGGCAGTCGCTGTGGCGGCACGCGAGGCGGGCATGGTCGGGGCCGGGCTCGTGGTGCTGGGCGTCGACGACGCGATCGTGGCGGCCCCCGACCAGCCCGCCGACCTCTCCGTGGTCGAGGCGCTGGGCGACGCGGCGGTGCCCGTCGTCGGCGTCGGGCATCGGGGGTGGGACCGGGGCTGGTCCCGCGACCTCCCGTTGTGCGTCGAGGCGACGAGGCTGCCGCCAGCGGTCCGCGGGCAGGTGTGGGACCGCGAGCTGCCGGGCGCCGACCTCGCCGCCGCCGAGTGGCGGGACGTGGTCGGGCTGCGCCTGGAGCCCGGCGACGTGGCCTCGACGGTCCGGTACGCGCGGATGCTCGGCGCGGTGCGCGACGAGCCGGTGGGCCCGGCGCTCGTCCGGGAGGCCGCACGGCGGCTGGGCGGGGGCGCGGGCGGCAGGCTGCCCGGGCGCACCAGCGCCACGCTGTCCGACCTGGTGCTCCCCGACACCGCCCGCCAGCAGGTCGCCCAGCTCATCAGCTGGGCCCAGCACCGCGACGCCGTGCTCGCGCAGGGCCCGGTGCACGGCCAGGGCGGCAAGGGCTCGGGCCTCGCGGCGCTGTTCAGCGGCGGCCCGGGCACCGGCAAGACGCTGGCCGCGCATGTCGTCAGCGACGCGCTCGGCCTGGACCTGTACCCGGTGGACCTGTCCAGCGTGGTGGACAAGTACGTCGGGGAGACCGAGAAGAACCTCGAGCGGGTGTTCCACGAGGCCGAGAGCCTCAACGTGGTCCTGTTCTTCGACGAGGCGGACTCGCTGTTCGGCAGCCGCTCCGAGGTGCGCGACTCGCGGGACCGGTACGCGAACCTCGAGGTGTCGTACCTGCTGCAGCGCATGGAGCAGTTCGACGGGATCGTGCTGCTGGCCACGAACCTGCGCGCCAACCTGGACGCGGCGTTCTCCCGGCGCCTGCACTTCGTCATCCACTTCCCCGACCCGGACGTGCCCACCCGCCGGAGCCTGTGGCGCCAGCACCTGACCCACCTGGAGCCACTGGACGCCTCCGACCCAGTGGACTTCGACCTGCTCGCGGAGGGCGTCGAGCTGGCAGGCGGCGACATCCGCAACATCGTCATGGCCGCGGCCTACGACGCGGCCGCCGCGGGCGGGCGGATCGGCATGCGGACCCTGGCGGCAGCGGCGCGGCGCGAGTACGCCAAGCTGGGCCGGCGGATGCCCCCGGGCGGGTTCGCCGACATCCCGCCGCCCGCGCCCGCCCTGCCCGGCGCGCGCGGCTGAGAGCCCGCGACACGGCTCCTGCCTGCGCAATCACTACGGAGATTCCCCGGGACCGCTCCCCCGCGCCCGCACCCCGCTCGTACTGTGGCGGGGACCATGCACCCCCGCCAGAGGAGCCTGCCGTGAGCGAGCGCACCCGTCCCGCCGCCCGAGCCGGACACCAGCGGAGCGAGGCCTCCGCGCCCGACGGCGCCGCGCCCAGCAACGCGCGGCGGCTTCCCGCCCCCGGCCTGGTCCACGCGGGCGACGAGCGCCTGCGCCGCGCGGGCGCGGGGGCCGACCTCCTCGGCGGCTCGGACGTGGACGCCGACGTGGTGGCCACGCTGCGCCGCCGCCGGGGCCAGGGCGCCCCGCTGCCCGCCGACGTCGCCCGGTCCATGGGCGAGCAGCTCCAGCGCGACATGTCGGACGTGCGCGTGCACGCGGACTCCGAGGCGGACACGCTCAGCCGGTCCGTGCAGGCGCGCGCGTTCACCCTGGGCTCCGACGTGTACTTCACGGCCGGCTCCTACAACCCGCGCAGCGCCGAGGGCCAGCACCTGCTCGCCCATGAGCTCACGCACGTCGTCCAGCAGTCGGCCCCGGGCGCCGGGGCCGTGCAGCGCTCCGCGATGACCGTGGGCCGCGCCGACGACCCCGCCGAGGCCGAGGCCGAGCGCAACGCCGCGCGCGTGGTGCAGGCGCTGCGCCGCTCCCCCGCCGCCACTGCCGCGCCCGTGGCCATCGAGCACCACCACGGGTCGGGCTGCGGCCACGACATGACGATCCGCCGCAACTTCCTCACCAATCTGTTCAGCAGGACTCCCGCGGCGCCGCCCGCGCCGCCCGCCCCGACCCTGGGCGTCCGCGAGCGCGGCGTGCACGAGGCCGAGACGGACGACCCGTCGGCGCTCGACCAGCTCGCCGACATCGCCGACGCCATCCTCGCGATCAAGGACGCGACGGTGACGAAGGAGGAGAAGCACGTGCTCGGCGACATGGACGGCGGCGACGCGGCAGCCGGCCTCTACGGATCGGGCATGGGGCTGATCAAGCTGGGCATGGGCGCCAAGGACGTGTTCGGCGCCGCGAGCGACCTGCACGCCGCCCGCCAGCAAGGCGGGGACTCCCTGGCGCGCAACGACAAGGGGGTGGAGCTCGAGGGCGGCCTGTGGGACTTCCTCGGCGACGCCACCGGCACGATGGACTCCATGGCCGGGGCGGCCAAGGGCTTCGGCGGCCAGGACATCCCCGTCTTCGGGGACATCGCCAACATCTACACCGGCATCGCCAAGGGCAAGCAGGCCCTGGAGGACGGCGCGACCGCCGGACGGCTGCACAACCAGAAGATCAGGGTCAAGCGCGAGCAGGACCACCACCTGCCCGACCCGCATCGGCTGGCCAGGTTCCGCGAGTTCGCCACCGCCTACCGGTCCTACACCTCTGAGACAGCCGCCGCGGCCGCCGTCGTCGGCGAGACCGCCGAGAAGAAGGCCGAGCGCAAGCTGCGCCAGAAGGCCGCGTCCACCGCGAAGAAGACCACCAAGGCCGAGGACATCACCCGCTTCGGGACCGTGCTGGCCGGGTACACGGGATCGGACCCTTCCGTCGCAGGCGCCGACGACGCGACAGTCCTGGCCTTCCTCAACCACTGCCGCGACCAGGACCACAAGGAGTTCGGCTACGGCACCGAGCACCGCAAGCGGGCCGAGGCGGAGTACGCCACCGCCCAGACAGGCTTCAGCGCCGACTACACCGACACGCGGAGCCTGGGCAAGCTCGCCTCCTTCGGCACCCGGCGCAAGGCCGAGACGGCGGCCGTGAACGCCGTCGAGGCCGCGGGCAACGTGATGGACGCCGCCGGGACGGTGTCCGCCGCCGGGGACTTCGGCGCCACGAAGATCACCGGCAAGGCGCTCAAGGCCGCGGCCGCCGGCTACTCCACCCTCAAGTCGGGCGTCAAGCGGGCCAAGCGGATCCACCACCTGCGCACCGTGAAGAACGAGATCGGCTACGGGGGCACGACCGACCGCGGCGCCTGGTGGGGGGCCAAGCAGTTCTTCGGCGGGAAGGTCGACGCGTCGCAGGCCAACGTGCGCGCCGCCATCGCGGACCCCACCCAGGACATCGCCCAAGGGCGCAAGGGCGCCACGCTGCTGTCGACCGCCACCGCCGAGCAGAAGGCCGCGCTGGCCAAGCGGGTCACCCGGCAGGTCTTCCGGCGCATCGACGACCTGGTGCGCTGCCTCGGCAGCACGAATCCGCAGGTCTTCGCGCGTGCCTCCAAGATCCTGCACATCATCGCCGAGACGAACCTGGCCGGCTTCTTCGCCACGATCGACGCGAGCGACCTGGCGGAGTTCCGTAGGGTGTCCCAAGCCGTCGCCGGCGGATCCGCGTCGGCGGACGACACGGCGCTCTACCAGAAGCACCGGCAGAGCATTCACAACATCGTGGAGCGACAGCTCCACGGGATCGGCGGTTGAGCATGTCCACGACTGATCTGCGGGCCCGGGTCGCCTCCTTCTTCGAGGCACGGGAGTGGGTCGTCGAGGCGGCCGAGGACCCCAGCCTGATGCTGCTGCACACAACCGACGACGAGGCCCAGCCGTGGCCGGTGCTCGTGCACGTCAACGACGAGCCCGCGGGCGTGCGCATCTTCTCCGTGCTGCCCGACGACGTGCCCGCCGAGCACCGCGCCGCCGTCGTCGAGCTGCTCGCCCTGATCAACTACGGCCTGCTGTCCGGCGCCGTGGAGATCGACCTCGAGGACGGCGAGGTGCGGGCGCGCACCGGCATCGAGATCGGCGAGGCGGAGCTCGACGACGCGGCCTTCGACGCGCTGCTCGAGGCGGCTCTCATCACCAACCTCGCCCTCATGGACACGGCCTGGGACGCGCTGCACGACGTCGCGGCCGGCCGCAGCGACGCGGCGTCCGCTGCGGCCCAGATCGACTTCTGACCGCCTACCCGCGAGCGCGGGCCAGGCCGTGCACGTAGGCGGCCTGGCCGGCGTGCTGCAGGTCGTCGGCGAGCACGCTGACCAGCCGGACTCCGAGCGTCACGGGCGGGTCCCAGGACGTGTCGACGACCCGGTCGAGCTCGGCGGCGTCGACCCCGGCCAGCAGCTCCACAGTCCTCGCGTGCACGGCGTCGTGGTAGCCCGCGAGCGCGTCGGCCTCGGCCCGCACCTCGCCCACCTGCTGGGCGGAGTCCCCGTACCCGGTGTCGCCGAGGGGACGGCCGAGGCCCAGGCGCTGCGCCCAGCCGTGCTCGGCCCACACCTGCGGCAGGTCGAACGCGTCGGCGACGTGGTCGTCCTGCACCCGGGTCAGGTGCCACACGAGCCAGCCGATGGTGTTGGCCCCAGGGCCGGGGCGCCATGCCAGGTCGTCGGGCGTCATCCCGCGCAGCACGGCGTGGACCACCTCCCGCACCCGCCCGAACCCGTCCACCAGCACGTCGTGCGCCTCAGCCATGGGGTGCACGCTGCCACTGCCCGGCAGGCCCGGCAACACACCGTGGGGCGCCGGTGCGGGGCCCGGGGCCGCGGGCGCGGGACATGATGGTCTGGCCCACGGGCGGCAAGTGCCCTGGGGCGAGCATCTGGAGGTAGCGCCCATGACAGTGATCGACAACGCCATCTACGTGGACGGCCGGCGCCGGGCCGAGCCCGAGTCCCTCGACGTGACGTATGAGCTGCTCGCCAGCGAGGGCGGCATGGCGTGGATCGGTCTATACCGGCCGGACGACGCGGAGATCCACTCGATTGCCGACGAGTTCGACATCCACCCGTTGGCGGTCGACGACGCGATCAGCGCCCACCAGCGCCCCAAGCTGGAGCGGTACGGGGACGTCCTGTTCACGGTGCTGCGGCCGGCGCGGTACGTCGACGAGGACGAGCGGGTGGAGTTCGGGGAGGTGCACGTCTTCACGGGCACGGACTTCGTCGTCACGGTGCGCCATGCGGAGTCGCCGGACCTGGCGAAGGTGCGCCGCCGCATGGAGGACACCCCGGAGTTGCTGCGCCTGGGCCCGGAGGCGGTGCTGTACGCGATCCTCGACCAGGTCGTCGACGAGTACGCCCCGGTGGTCGACGGGCTGCGCAACGACATCGACGAGATCGAGGACGACGTGTTCGCCGGCAAGCCGGACGTGTCCCGGCGCATCTACCAGCTCTACCGCGAGGTGATGCTGTTCCAGCGGGCCACGCATCCGCTGCTGCGAATGCTCGCGGCATTGCGCGGCGGCTTCGACAAGTACGGCGTCGACGCCGATCTGCGCCGCCACCTGCGCGACGTCGAGGACCACGTGGAGCGCATCGTCGAGAAGGTGGACTACTACCGGGCGCTGCTGGAGAACGCGCTGACCCTCAACGCGACGGTGGTGACGGAGCGGCAGAACGAGGAGATGCGGGCGATGACCAGCGCGAGCCTGGTCCAGAACGAGGAGGTCAAGAAGATCTCCGCGTGGGCCGCGATCCTGTTCGCCCCCAGCCTCGTCGGCGGGGTCTACGGCATGAACTTCGAGAACATGCCCGAGCTCGACTGGCCGTTCGGGTACCCCATGGCGCTGGCCCTCATGGCGACGTGCTCGGTGGTCTTGTTCGGCGTCTTCCGCAGCCGCAAGTGGCTGTGAGCGGGCGCCGCGGGCTGGGCGCGCCGCCCGCCGTGGTCGGACGTAGCCTGATCTGACGCAGGGTGGGAGTAAGGGGGCAGATATGACACCACCCACGACAACCCCTCGGACGCCCCCGCCCTGACGCGCGCACGCGTCGCCTGATGGCGCCACCCCTCCGCTTCCTGGGCGCCTTCGACCAGCCGGGCACAGGCCTGGCCGGTCGCGTCCGCGACCCTGCGCTCACCCCCCTCAGATCACCGGCCGCGGCGGCGACGCCACGGGCGACCGTTCGAACGAGGCCCGGGCCAGGGGCCACTGGAGGATGAGATGTCGACCAACGAGAGCCTGAACGAGAGCTTGAACGCCGCGGACCCGATCTTCGCCCGCCGAGGCGAGGGCACCGTCTCCTCCCGCACGTCCATCGACGAGGAGTCGATGCTGCCCGCCACCGCGTACCAGATCGTCCACGACGAGACGATGCTCGACGGCAACGCGCGGCTCAACCTGGCGACGTTCGTGGGCACCTGGATGGACGAGCACGCGATCAAGCTCTACAACGACTCGTTCCAGAAGAACATGATCGACAAGGACGAGTACCCGCAGACTGCCGCCATCGAGCAGACCTGCTGGAAGATGCTCGGCGACCTGTGGCACGCCCCCGACGCCTCGAAGACCATCGGGTGCTCGACGATCGGCTCCTCGGAGGCCTGCATGCTCGGCGGGCTGGCCCTGAAGCGGCGCTGGCAGGAGGCCCGCCGCAAGGACGGCAAGTCCACCGAGCACCCCAACCTGGTGATGAGCTCGGCCGTGCAGGTGTGCTGGGAGAAGTTCTGCAACTACTGGGACATCGAGCCGCGCCTGGTGCCGATCACCGAGGAGCACAAGACGCTCGACGGGCACGACCTGGACAAGTACGTCGACGAGAACACGATCGGCGTGGTGTCGATCCTGGGCGTCACCTACACGGGCATGTACGAGCCGGTGCAGCAGGTCGCCGAGGCGCTCGACCGCATCCAGGAGAAGACCGGCCTGGACATCGCGATCCACGTGGACGGCGCCTCGGGCGCGATGGTCGCCCCGTTCCTGCAGCCCGAGCTCGCATGGGACTTCAAGATCGACCGGGTGCACTCGATCTCCACGTCCGGCCACAAGTACGGCCTGGTGTACCCCGGGCTCGGCTGGGTGGTGTGGCGTGACAAGGAGTACCTGCCGGAGTCGCTCATCTTCTACGTGAGCTACCTGGGCGGGGACATGCCGACGTTCGCGCTGAACTTCTCCCGTCCGGGGGCACAGGTGCTGCTGCAGTACTACCTGTTCCTGCGGCTGGGCCGTAAGGGGTACTACGAGGTCCAGAAGGCCTCGCAGGACGTCGCGCTGTTCCTGTCCAAGGGGATCTCCGAGCTCGGGCCATTCGAGCTGTGGAACGACGGCAGCGACATCCCGGTGTTCGCGTGGCGGATCAAGGACGGGTACACGGACAAGTGGACCCTGTACAACCTGCAAGACCGGTTGCGCACCCGCGGCTGGCTGGTTCCGGCGTACCCGTTGCCGGACGACCTGTCGAACGTGACGGTGCAGCGCATCGTTGTGCGCAACGGCTTGAGCATGGACCTGGCCGCGCTGCTGCTCAACGACATCAAGACGCAGACGCAGTACCTGGACGGCCTGGAGGGCGCCGTCCCGCAGGAGGCCCCGCAGTCGGCGTTCCACCACTGAGCGTCAGCAGTGTCGAGCGGGTGGGCCGCGCCTGCGGGCGACGACGTGCCTGTGACCGAGTCGCAGCTGGTCCACCCGCTCCGGGCCCGGCCGCAGCGCCGGCGCCCGGGCCCGTGGGCGCGTGGCCGAGGGCTGCTGGGCACGTCGGAGCTGGCCCTGCTGGCGGTGGTCGGCGTCGTCTCGATGAGCACAGTGCCGGCGATGGCCGCCTACGGGCTGGGCGCCGTGCCGTTCCTGCTCGTCCCGGCGGCGCTGTTCCTGGCGCCGGTCGCCCTCGTGGTCGCCGAGCTCGGCAGCTCGTGGCACGGCGGCGTGGCGGTGTGGGTGCGCGAGGGCCTGGGGCCGCGGTGGGGGCTGGCCGCCGCGTGGCTCCAATGGGTCCAGGGCGTGGTCCGCATCCCCGTCCTCCTCGCGTTCGCGGCGGCATGCCTCGCCCTGGCCGCGAGGGGGCCTGACGCCGCCGCCTCGGGCCCGGGCGCGGCTGCGGTGATCCTCGTGCTCTTCTGGGGCTCCACCCTGCTGGTCGCCCGCGGCGGGACGCTCTTCGCCCGCGTGGGGGCCTGGGCCGGCGCGCTCGGCGTGCTGCTGCCCGCCGCGCTGCTCGTGTGCCTCGGGCTCGGGTGGGTCGCCACCGGCCAGCCGTCCGAGGTGAGCCTCGACGCCACCGAGCTCGTGCCGCCGTACTCAGGGGCGGCCTCCATCGTGCTGCTCGTGTCCGGGGTGCTCTCCTTCACCGGGCTGGAGGTCGGCGCCGCGCACGGCGACCAGGCGCGAGGGCCGGCGCGGAGCGTCCCGCGGGCGATGGCCGCCGCCGCTGCGCTGGTGGTCGGGGTCCTCGTGCTGCCCGCCCTCGCGATCTCCCTCGCCGTGCAGCGGGAGGACACGGGCCTGGCGGCCGTCCACCACGCCCTGAGCCGCTACCTGGGGCACTGGGGCGCGGGGTGGGCGCTCCCGGTGGTCTCCGTGCTCCTCGCGGTGGGGGCCGTCGGCTCGGCGATCGCCTGGACCGCCGGGCCCAGCCGCGGCCTGGCCCTGGCCGGCCGGTCCGGGCTGCTGCCGCCACTGCTGCAGGCCGAGGGGCCGGGCGGCGCCCCGCGCGGCGTCCTCCTCGCGCAAGGCGTGGTGGTCACGGCCTTCGCCGCGTTGTTCGCCCTCACCCCCGACGCGTCCGCGGTCCTCGTCATACTGCTGGCGATGGCGGCGGCGCTGTACCTGGTGATGTACATGATGATGTTCGCGGCCGCGGTGAGCCTGCGCCGCGTCCATCCCAGCGTCGTCCGCGGATTCCGGGTCCCCGCCCTCCCCGTGGTGGCAGTGATCGGGTTCCTCGCCTCGCTGGCCGGGTTCCTCGTGGCGTTCATCCCGCCCGCGGACGCGTTGGTCGGCGCCGAGTCCTACCCGTGGCTCATCGCCGCGCTGGTCGCGGCAGTGGGCGCACCGCCCTTCGTCCTCTACGCGCTGCGACGGCCCGGTTGGGACCGTCGCCCCACCGGTGAGCGGGCCACGGCGGCACACCGGGGACTCGTCAGCCCGACGGGCTGACCAGGGGGCTTCCCCACGGCGGGCGGCTCAGGCGGGGGCGCCGGAGTCGACGCGCGCGGCCAGCGCCATCGCGTCGTGGGGCGCGTGGGCCTTGGCGTCGTTGTCGAAATACACGAGCACGTCGCGGCCCTCGGGGCGCGGCGGCGGCGCGGGGGCGAGGAGAGGGGCGCCCACGTCGCCCTCCCCCGCGCGCCAGCCCCGGACGCGGCGCGCCCAGGTGTCGAGTGCGGCGTCGGTGTACCCGGAGGCGTACAGCTCGGTGTCGCCGTGCAGGCGCGCGTACACGAAGTCGGCGGTGACGTCGGCCAGGGACGGCCAGCGGCCCGGGCTGTCCGCGACCACCAGCGCCACCTGATAGCGGCGAAGCAGCTCGACGAAAGCCGGGGACGCGAACGAGGGGTGCCTCGCCTCGACGGCGTGCCGCACCGACCGGTCCTCATCCGTGGTCGTGAGCGCCCGGCCGTCCAGCCGCTCGTCGTGGCGGGCGGCCAGGGCCGCCGCCTGGGCGGTGGTGCGCGGCAAGAGCTCGAGGAACGCGGCCAGGCGATCCGGCTCGAAGGGCAGGCTCGGCGGGAGCTGCCACAGCACCGGCCCCAGGCGGGGGCCCAGCGCGAGCACGCCAGAGGCGAAGAAGTTCGCCAGCGGCGCCTCCACGTCCACAAGCCGCTTCATATGCGTGATGAAGCGCCCGCCCTTGACCGACAGGACGAAGCCGTCGGGGGTCGCCGCCGCCCACGACGCATAGCTGGCGGGTCGTTGCAGCGCGTAGAAGGACCCGTTGACCTCGATGGTCCCCAGCCGCTGCGCCGCGTAGGCGAGCTCGTCGCGCTGGCGCAGGCCAGGCGGGTAGAACGAGCCCCGCCACGGCGGGTAGTGCCAGCCGCTGACCCCGACCCGCGCCTGCGCCATCAGGAGCCGCGGACCACGTCGGGCGCCGGCTGCCACGGCCACCGCCCGGTGATCTCCAACTCCAGGGAGAAGCTGAGGAAGGTGCGGATGAGCACGATGCCCGCCAGCACGCCCACACTCTCGAAGGTGGGGCTCACGGCCACCGTGCGGATGATGTCCGCGGCCACCAGCAGCTCCAGGCCCAGCAGGATCGACCGGCCGAGCTGCTGGCGGAACGGCTGGTAGACGGGCCCCGACCGCGCCCCGGCCCGGCGCACCGCCTGGACGCCGGCCGCGACGGCGCCGACCACGATCGCCGCGACCCCGGCGGCGTCCACGCACTCGCCCACGATCTCGACGGCCTCCTGGAACTCCACGGCTGCCTCCTCGCCTCCGGCCTCGGGATGTGGCCGGTCCAGCGTCGCGCTCCCCCCGCGTCCCCGCACCCCGGAGTCCGAGGCGGGCGCGGGCGCCCCTGCTCGGCGCGCGGCGCCAGCGGCGCGGGCCTAGCGTCGATGACGAGCCGACCGGTGACGAGTGGGGGGACCATGCAGGCGAGCCAGGGCTCAGCGCGGGGGCCACGCCCTCATGTGCTGGTGATCGGATCAGGGTTCGGCGGCCTCTTCGCGACCAAGGCGCTCGCCCACGAGCAGGTGCTCGTCACCGTCCTGGCCAACACCGGCTACCACCTGTTCCAACCGCTGCTCTACCAGGTGGCCACGGGGGTGCTGTCCGTCGGCGAGGTGGCGCCGGCGACCCGCGAGGTGCTGCGGCGCCAGCGCAACGCGCGCGTGCTGCTGGGCACCGTCACCGAGATCGACCTGGCCGCCCGCTCAGTCGTCTCCGAGTCGCCCGCGGGGACGCTGCGCACGACCTACGACATGCTCATCGTCGCCGCGGGGTCGGGGCAGTCCTACTTCGGCCACGACGAGTTCGCCGAGTTCGCCCCGGGGATGAAGACCATCGACGACGCGCTGGAGCTGCGCGGGCGCATCTTCGGCGCGTTCGAGCACGCGGAGGTCCGCGCGCAAGACCCCGCGGCCACGGTGGAGGAGCTCCGCGCGCTGCTCACGTTCGTGGTGGTCGGCGCAGGGCCCACCGGGGTGGAGATGGCCGGGCAGATCGCCGAGCTCGCGCATCGGGCGCTGCGCGACAACTTCCGCAACATCAACCCCGCCCACGTGCGCATCGTCCTCGCCGACTTCGCGGAGGCGGTGCTCGGGCCCTTCGACCCACGACTGCGCGACCGGGCCGCCGACCATCTGGAGAGGATGGGCGTGGAGCTGCAGTTGGGCCGCCGCGTGGTGGGCGTCGACCAGGACGGGGTGAGCCTCGAGGGACCCGACGGGACGGTCACCCGCATCGACACCCAGACCAAGATCTGGGCGGCGGGCGTCCAAGCCTCGCCGCTGGGCGCGACGCTCGCCGAGCAGTCCGGCGCCCCGACTGACCGCGCCGGCCGGGTCCGCGTCGAGGCCGACTGCACGCTGCCCGGCCACCCCGAGGTCTTCGTCGTCGGCGACATGATGTCGCTCGACGGGGTCCCCGGGCTCGCGCAGGCCGCGATGCAGAGCGCGGAGCACGCGGCAGGCCAGATCGCGCGGCGGCTGCGCGGCGCCCCCACCGGGCAACCGTTCCAGTACCGCGACAAGGGCAGCATGGCGATCGTCTCCCGCTTCTACGCCGTCGCCGAGTTGGGCGACCGCAAGGTGTGGGGGCTGCCCGCGTGGGTGCTGTGGCTCGGGGTGCACCTCGTCTACCTGATCGGGTTCAAGAACCGCCTGACCACGCTCCTGCACTGGGCTGTGAGCTTCGTGGGCAGCGGGCGCTCGGAGCGCACCGCCACCCACCAGCAGGTGATCGCGCGCACGGTGATGCTCGAACGGCAGCAGGACGACCCGGGCGGCCCGGCCACGCGACCCCCGCCCACGCCCTGAGCCTCGGGCGGCTCAGTTCCGCCGGTGGTCCTGCACTGCCAGGCGCGGCCCCCTGCGGGGCGCCCGCATGGCGCCGGACAGGTGCAGGAGGCGCACCACGCGCTGCCGATGCGGCCGGTACGGCTCGAGCAGCTCGATCATCCGCTCGTCGTCGACCCGCTGCCCGGCCAGCGCCCAACCGACCTGCGCGGCCAGGTGGTAGTCGCCCACGGAGATCGCGTCCGGGTCGCCGAACGCCCGCTGCGCCGTCTCCGCGGCCGTCCACACGCCCACCCCCGGCACCAGGCGCAGCCTCGCGCGGGCGAGCGCGGGCGGCATCGTCGCCGCCTCCTCGAGCCGGGCGGCCACACTCGCGCACTCGCGCACCGTCCGGGCCCGCCGCGGATCGACTCCCGCGCGGTGGAAGTCCCACGACGGCACCGCGAGCCATCCCTGCGCGTCGGGCGGCACCCGCATGCCCACCGGCGCGGGGCCCGGCGCCGCCGTGCCGTGGCGCAGCAGCAGCCACCGCCATGCGTCGTGCGCGGTCCTCAAGATGACGCGCTGCTCGAGCACAGCGGGCACCAGCGCCTCCAGCACGCGCCCGGTGCGCAGCAGCCGCAGCCCCGGGAACCTGCGGTGCGCGTCCCGGACCAGGTTGTCCGCGGGGTCGAAGGCGCTCAGGTCGTCCTGCGCGCCCAGCAGCGCCGGCGCGGCCGCGAGCGCCTGCGCCGCCCCCGGCCCCCACGCGGTGACGCGCGCCTGCCAGGGAGTGGCCTGCACGATGCGGCAGGTGGCGGGGCCGTCCGGCATGCGGGTGGTGCGCCACAGCGCGCCGTCAGCGGTGCGCTGGAAGGCCGGGTCGAACCTGCCGCGTGCCAGCGGGGCCAGCGTCAGGCGCGCGTCCACCGGTCCGGGAAACTCGAGCGAGGTCTCGTGGCACTCCACCTGTCCATGCTCACACGCGCGGCTGGGGCCACCGCGCATGCGCGGCCTTCCTGTCACGTCGATGGCGAGCAGAGGTCAGGGGGTGCTGTGCGTGCTCGACTGCTCATGGGCGCGGGCGACGGCGTCCGCGAGCGCGAATGCGTGGCGCCAGTAGGCCTCGTCGGCCTTCTGGTTCGCGGGGTAGTAGGCGAAGAACCAGCCGTCCTTGGCCTCCGCGTGACACGGGTGGCCAGGGTCGGTCAGCAGCCCGGCGAGCTCCTCCGTGAGGAACGCGCGGGCGGCGGGCGTGGTGGCGGCGAGGCTCGTGAGCGTCCCCCGTCCGCCCCGGTCGCCCGTGAGAGTCGTCTCGGGGCCGGCGATGGCGGCGGGCCGCGCGGCGCCGCGCCGGCCGGCGGTGACGAACGTGAGCCGCGGGACGGCTCCCAGCTGGACCGCCAGATAGCGGGAGGTGAAGGAGCGGGCTTGGGGTCCGCCGCTCGCGCGGTGGTGGACCGCGGCCTGCACAGCGTGCCCGCCTGCCGTCCAGCTGACCTTCTCGCTGGTGGTGGCGTGCCTCTTGGTGATGAAGATGCTCCCCGGAAGGAGCTTGACCTTCGCCTCGGGCTCGACGTGGAGCCCGTTGGCCCGCGCGAAGCCGACCAGGCGCCAGATGGCGGCGAACCCGCGGCGCTCGCTGCGGTCGGCGAGCCATCCGAACACCAGGCCGATGGCCGCGACCCCGGCCGTGAACCACAGGCCGATCAGCGCGTCCTCCGTGTTGCCCTTGAAGAGCGCCACGAGGGCCATGATCCCGAAGATGAGCCCGAGGAAACCGCCGACCATCGCGGCCATGGCGATGCCCACGCGCGACTTCTTGGCGTAGCGGTCACGTGAGGGCCGCCCGAACTCCCCGGCGCCCAGGGCGGTCCGGAGCCGCGCGAGCTCCTCGGCGCTGGGATCGGCGAGCAGGGGTTGGTAGTCGATGTGTTGGGGCAGGGTCGTGGTCATGGCGGGGGCGTCGGTCCGTCCTCTAGGGGTGGCGCTCCCAGGACATATTCCCGGCACTCCACGGTTCAATGCTGACAGGTGGGGGCGGGCGCCGTGGGCGAACGCTCGCACCCGTTGGGGTGGCGCCGCATCCTGGGTGGGAGAGCGCGAGGCCGACCAGGTGAGGGAGCGCGACGTGACACCTTCCGATGACGACGACACTCCGCGCCCCGCGCCCCCGGAGGCCCGCCCGGCGTTGTTCGTGCTCTGCTTCCTGTTCCTGATGCTCGGGTTCTGGCTGTTCTCGCTCGGGTTCGCGCGCTCGAATGGCTGGGTGTTCGCCACCGGGATCCTGAGCTGCACCCTCGCGTTCTTCATCCCGATCAGGCTGGGCAGCCGCGAGGGGACCTGAGCGAGAGTCGCCGCCCGTGGTCGGCACACCCCCGACCGGGTGACGTGACCAACGTCTCGCCGCGAACCCCGCAGGCCCGTGCCCCGGACGCCGATCGGTGCGGTGTGCGCACGACACCGCCCGCCTCCCCCACCAGCGCCGCCACGACACTCGACTCGTCCCCGGTGCGCTGGCTCCTGCGCCACACTCCCGAGTGGTCTCGCTCCGGGGGCCAGGCGGCGGTCGTCGGCAGGATGATGCTGCTGTTCCAGGTCGTGGTCATCACGGTGACCGCGCCACTGCTCCAGGTCGACGCGCAGTCGCCCGGGGTGTGGGCGTCGACGGCCCTGGCCGCGCTGGCGCTCCTCGCCGCCAGCCTGTGGGCGCCGTGGCGGAGCCTGCCTGCTGTGTCCACTGTGGTGTTCCCGATCGCGAGCCTCGGCGCCCTGCTGGTCATCGCCCTGGGGACCGAGGGCCTCGCCCACGCGTACGTCGGGCTCATCCCGGT
The DNA here is from genome assembly GCF_030372105.1 of Cellulomonas cellasea. Lineage (GTDB taxonomy): Bacteria > Actinomycetota > Actinomycetes > Actinomycetales > Cellulomonadaceae > Cellulomonas_A > Cellulomonas_A cellasea_A. The sequence goes on from NZ_JAUDBQ010000003.1 coordinate 144,010, forward strand.
GTGCTTCGTCTACGTCGGGCTCTTCCACCACGCCTGGGTCGGCGTCGCGATCCTGCCCGTGGCGACGATCGCCTACATCGCCACCCTCTCGACCTTCAGCGTCTCGGCGTGGCTGCGTGTCGGCATCTACTGCGCGGCGTGGCTCGCGATCAGCCTCACGCTGGCGGCGAGCATGTCCCGGAATCGCACCGTCACCGAGCTGCTGCGGGCGGCGACCACGACGGACTCCCTCACCCTGCTCGGCAACCGCCGCGGCCTGGACGAGCGGCTCACCCGGCTCGCCCCCGGGGACTGCGTGGTGATCTGCGACCTCGACCACTTCAAGCGGGTGAACGACACGCTCGGCCACGCCGCGGGCGACGTGATCCTCGAGCGCTTCGGCCACACGCTGTCGGCGTTGACCCGCGGCAGGGACTACGCGGCCCGGTTCGGCGGCGAGGAGTTCGTGCTGGTGCTCACGCGGACCCGGCCCGGGCAGGCGCTGACGCTGCTGGGGACGCTGCGGGCGGAGTGGGCCGAGCTCTCGGACGTGACATTCTCGGCGGGGGTGGCCTCGCACCGGGGGGACAGGAGCGCCGCGGAGGTCCTGGCGGCGGCCGACGCGGCCATGTACCGGGCGAAGAACGAGGGCCGCGACTGCGTGCGGCTCTCGGAGTGGGACTGTGACGTTCCCCCGCTCGACGGGCGCCCGGGTGTCGCAGGTGGCCAGGGGCCCGACGTCGGCACAGACTACGGGGATGTCCACGTCTGACGGAGCCGGCTGGCCCGGCCTCACCAACCCTGAGCACTCCCACTGGTACATCGAGCGCTTCCGCGCGATGGCCGCCGCCGGCCAGGACCTCGCCGGCGAGGCGCGGCTGGTCGACGCGATGGTGGAGCGCGGCGCGCGCATCCTCGACGCGGGCTGCGGCCCCGGCCGGGTAGGCGCCGAGCTGCATGCGCGCGGGCACCGCGTGGTCGGCGTCGACGTGGACCCGATCCTCATCGAGGCCGCGGAGCACGACCACCCGGGGCCGCGCTGGCTGGTCTCGGACCTCGCCGCCCTCGACCTGGACGCGATGGGCGAGGGCGAGCCCTTCGACGCCGCCGTGCTGGCCGGCAATGTCATGCCCTTCCTCGTGCGGGGCACGGAGTCCGAGGCGCTGCGCCGGGTCGGCGCGGCGGTGGCCCCCGACGGCTTCGTGGTCGTCGGGTACCAGGTCGGCAGGCTGCCCCTGGAGCTGTTCGACGCGGCGGTGGCCGATGCGGGGCTGCGGGTCGAGCACCGCTTCGCGACCTGGCAGATCGGCGCGTGGCATGACGACGCGGACTTCGCGGTGAGCGTCCTGCGCCACGCCTGACCCGCGCAGGCGGGCGCCCGGCGGGCCCCTGCGCCGCGTGGACGGTCAGCCGCGGCGCACCCCGCGCGACGGCTCGGCCGTCCACGGGTCCTGCGGCCAGGCGTGCTTGGGGTAGCGCCCGCGCAGCTCGGCGCGCACCTGCGGGTACCCGGTGCGCCAGAACGACTCCAGGTCGGCGGTGACGGCCGCCGGGCGCCCCGCCGGGGACAGCAGGTGCAGCAGCACGGGCACCCGGCCGTCGGCGACGCGCGGGGTGCGCCGCCACCCGAAGGCCTCCTGCAGCCGGACCGCGAGCACAGGCTGGTCGCCCGAGTAGTCGAGCCGCACATGCGAGCCGCTCGGCGCCTGCAGCCGCTCGGGCGCCAGCTCGTCGAGGCGGGCGGCCTCGGGCCAGGGCAGCAGCCTGCGCAGCGCGCCGCGCATGTCGATCCGCCGCAGGTCCCGGGAGCCGCGCACCCGTGCCAGGTCCGGGCCCAGCCAGGCGTCGACTCCCGCCAGGAGCGCCTCGTCGCCCATGTCGGGCCAGGGCTCGCCCAAGGCCGACCGCAGGAAGGCGAGCCGTTGGCGCAGCCCCACCGCCGCGTCGGTCCAGGGCAGCATCGCCAGGCCCTCACGCCGCAGGCCCTCGCGCACCGCGGCGACGACGAGCGCGGCCGGCGGGTCGGCAAGCCGCGTCGAGCGCAGCTCGATGGCGCCGAGGCGGGCGGCCCGCCGCGCGACGACCTGTCCGTCCGACCACGCCACCGTCTCCTCGTCATGCCGCAACGCCTGCGCCGCCAGGATGGCGAGGTCCTCGTCGATGGGGGCCGCCGAGCGGATCGTCGCGTCACGGCGTCCCGCGCCGCGATCGGCGTCGGCCACCGCGAGCCACTCGATGCCGTGCAAGGGCGAGTGCTCGGCGGGCAGCGCGGCGCCAGTGCCGGAGGCCATCAGATACGCGGACCCGCCGGCGCGGCGCCTGGCGATCCGGTCCGGGTGCGCGAGGGCGACGACCAGCCCCACCGCGACGTCGTCGGTCAGGCCGCGTTCCCCGGCGTGCGCCCCGGCCGCACCGGCCCGACCGCCTGAGCCGCTCGCGGGGATCGCGCGCTCCAACCGGCGCACCTCGTCCAGCCACCCGCTCGCACGGGCCTCGGGGCCGCCATGGCGCAGCGCCCGCAGCGCGGCCACGAGGTCTCCCCCGGGCGCGCGGACGTCGGCGGACAGCATCGCGACCACCTCGGCCGCGCGCCGGGCTCCCACGGTTCCCGCGGCGTCGATCAGCGCGCGGGCTAGGCGGGGATCAGCACCGACCCGGGCGATGGCCCGCCCCCGGTCGGTCACCCGCCCGTCCGAGCCGACCGCGCCCAGGGCGCCCAGGGTGCTGCGGGCCACGGCCATCGCCGCGGGTGGCGGGGCGTCCATCAGCGCGAGCCCGGCGCCGTCAGCCGAGCCCCAACAGGCCAGTTCCAGGGCGAACGCCGTGAGGTCGGCCGTCATGATCTCCGGCTCCGGGTGCTCCGCGAGCTGCGCATGCTCGGCCTGCGACCAGCACCGGTACACCGCGCCCGGCCCCTCGCGCCCCGCCCGCCCGGCACGCTGCTCGGCGCCCGCCCGGCTGACGTTGACAGTCACCAGCCCGGCCAGCCCGCGCCGGTGGTCCGTGCGGGGCTGGCGCGCGAGCCCGGCGTCGACGACGACCCGCACCCCCGGCACGGTGAGCGAGGACTCGGCCACCGCCGTCGCCACGACCACCCGGCGGCGTGGCCCCAGGGCCAGGGCGAGGTCCTGCTCTCGGTGCGGCAGCCTGCCGTGCAGCGGGCGGACGTCGGCATCGACCCCCGCGAGTCGCCGGGCGACGCCGTTCACCTCGCCCGCGCCCGGCACGAACACCAGGACATCGCCCTCCCGCTCGGCGAGCGCCTCCCGCACGCACCCGGCGACGTGGTCGAGGAAACCCGGTGTGACCCCCCGCTCGTCCACGCGCCGGACCCGGGGCGGGGGCGGGCGCCACAGCTCGTCGACGGGGTGCAGGCTCCCCCGGGCCTCGACGACCGTCGCCGGTGTGCCGTCGCCGATGAGCGCCGCGGTGCGGGACGCCTCCACCGTGGCGGACATCGCCACGAGCACGAGGTCCTCGCGCAGGTGCGCGCGCACGTCCACGAGCAGCGCCTGCACCAGGTCCGCGTCGAGGTTCCGCTCGTGGCACTCGTCGAGCACGACGGCGCCGACCCCGGCGAGCTCCGGGTCGCGCTGCAGCCGGCGCAGCAGCACCCCGGTGGTCACCACCTCCACCCGCGTGGCAGGGCTGCTGCGCCGCTCACCGCGCACCGCGTACCCCACCGTCTGGCCGACGGGCTCGCCGAGCAGGCCGGCGAGCCGGTGGGCGGCGGCGCGCGCGGCGAGCCGGCGTGGCTGCGTCACGACCACGCGCCCGCTGACGGCGAGGGCGAGGGCCGGCGGCGCCAGCGTCGTCTTGCCGGTGCCGGGCGGCGCCTGCACCACAGCCGTGCCGCGCGCCCGGACCGCGTCGACGAGCGCGGGCAGGCTGGCGAGCACCGGGAGGTCCGGCGGGGAGGCGAGCAGCCGCGTGAGCGGGTCGGAGGGCACATCGGAGGGCACAGGGGAAGTCTGCCCCGTCGGGCGGGCGCCCCCGACGACCGGCGCGGTCAGCCCGCCGACCGCCCGCACGCCTGGCTGAGGTACGAGGGCAGCGCCACCCGGCTGTCGTCGGGCAGGGGCAGGTAGAAGACCTCCTGCGCCACGCCGTCGACGCTGGCCCGCACGGGCATCTGCCAGCCGCGCTTGTCCTCCGCGATGGCATGCAGGTCGCAGCGCGCGGGAACCGCGTCGAGCGTCGCCGTCACCGGCTGGCCGTCGGCGCTGGCCAGGGCCGGGCGCCACTGCGGCCCCTCCGCGGGCGACAGCAGCGTCGTCGCGTCGACGGCCGCCACCTCGACATGCGGCCCGCCGGGCACGGGCTCGAGGCGCAGCGTGAGACGGGCCAGCGGCCCCGCGGGCCCCTCGACCACCTCCAGGCCCGGCGACCAGGACAGCCGCGCGCCGGCCGCCACCGCCGCCGCGGCGCAGTCCTCCTGCCAGCGACGGGTGAGGACGCCTCCTGGATCGGCGGCGTCGTCGAGGACATGGGTGAAGACCGCGACGGGGCGGGGCGCCGCGTCGTCGCGGTCGGCCTCGACGACGAGGGTGAGCACGTCGGCGGCGCCCGCCTGCCCGCACCGGGCCTCCCCCAGGCGGACCCGGACCTCCGCCACGCCGCCCGCGCCCGCCGTCACGGGGTCCAGCGAGCGTGCCGGCCCCGCCCACCGCGCCCCTGCGATCTCCGCGGACGACACGGCCAGCGCGTCGGCGGTGTCGTTGGACACCCGCACCCGCACGATCCGGTCGGCCCACTCGACGCGCGCCTGCCGGACCTCGACGGTGACGCCGGGCGGCAGCGGCTCGGGGGTGGGCCCGGCGGTCGTCTGGCTCGTGGGTGACGGCGATGGCGAGGCCGCCGGTGGCGTGCAGCCGGCCAGGAGCGCGACAAGGGCCGTGCCCACCACAGCCACACGGCCGACCGCACGCGCCGAGCCCACAGGCCTCACGTCCATGTCCGGCATCGTGCCGTGCCGTGCTCCGGCGGGCATCCTGTCCGCATGGGCCCTGACGAGTGCCGCAGGCGGTTCGCGGCCGCCGACCACGCCTACCTGGCGACGACCGGGGCCGACGCGATGCCCCATCTGGTCCCCGTGGTGCACGCCCTCGTCGACGACCAGGTGCTGTTGGTGGTCGACCACAAGCCCAAGCGCACCTGGGCCCTGAGGCGCCTGCGCAACATCACAGAGAATCCGCGCGTCGCCCTGCTCGTCGACGAGTACGGAGATGACTGGGAGCGGCTGTGGTGGGTGCGGGCCGACGCGCGCGCGGAGATCGTGACAAGCGGCCCCGCGCACGACCAGGCGGTCGACGCGCTCTCCGAGCGGTATCCGCAGTACCGCAGGCGCCCACCGGCCGGGCCGGCGATCGTGGCCCGGGTGGAGCGGTGGACGGGGTGGGCCGCGGCATGATTGCGCCGGCGCCAGGTCCCCGCTGCTTCCGTGGCATGGTCTAGGCATGGCGAACGTCCCTCTCGATCCTTCCCGCACAGCGAGCTCCGAGCCTGAGGAGCGCGTGGTCTTGCTCGACGAGGCCGGGAACCCGATCGGCTCCGCGCCCAAGGCGACAGTGCACACGGCCGACACGCCCCTGCACCTGGCCTTCTCCTGCTACGTCTTCGACGCCGACGGCCTGCTGCTGATGACCCGCCGCGCCGTGGACAAGAAGACGTTCCCCGGGGTGTGGACCAACTCCTGCTGCGGCCACCCCGGCCCCGGCGAGTCGATCGAGTCGGCCATCGGGCGCCGCCTGGAGGACGAGTTGGGGATCACCCGGTTCGAGGGCCTGCGCCCCGTCATCCCCGAGTTCCGCTACCGCGCGCAGATGGGCAACGGGATCGTGGAGAACGAGATCTGCCCCGTGTACGCCGTCGTGGTCCCCGTGGGGACGCCCGTGGTCCCCGACCCCACCGAGGTCGAGGACCACAGGTGGGTCGAGTTCGCCGAGTTCCGCCGGCTCGCCCAGGAGCCCGGCCGGATCAGCCCGTGGGCGACGCTCCAGGTCGCCGACGCCACCCGCTGGGACGCCTAGCGCGCCTCGGGACACGGGCCGCCCGGCCCGGCCCCCTTGTCGCCTGCCAGTGGCAGTCGCAGAATCGGAGCAACGGGGAGCCGTCCCCGGCGACGGTCGCCCGGCGTCCGGCGACGGCCGGCGATCCCCGGCCGCCAGCGCCCGGCGAACGGAGCCCTGTGGACCTCTCCCACGTGATCCTGCGCATCGTGGTCACCGACCTGCCCACATCCACCCTCTGGTATCAGCGGATGCTGGAGCTGGAGCCGATGGAGCCGGACGACGGCACGTCGGTGTTCCTGCTGACGCCCTCCACCGCGCTGCAGCTCCGCGAGGAGGACGAGGTCACCAGCACCGCGCCGGGCTGCGACCTGAGCCTGCGTGTGCCGGACCTGGGCGTCGCCGTCGCCCATGTGGAGTCGCTGGGCATCGCCCACTCTGACGTGGTCACGCTCGGTGAGGCCTCCGGGATGTTCCTCGTGCAGGACCCGGACGGGCGGGAGGTCACCTTCTTGCAGGTGGCGACGTGACCCGGCGCGGGCGGCGACACGCCTCAGGGCGGCCCGCCGTCAGGACAGCAGCCGGCCCCCGGTCGCGCCCAGCACCTCCCCGGTGACGTAGCTCGACTCCTGCGAGGCGAAGAACACGTAGAGGGGCGCGAGCTCGGCCGGTTGCCCGGCCCGGCCCAGGGGCGTGTCCGCGCCGAACTGCTGGACCTTCTCCGCGGGCATCGTCGCGGGGATCAGCGGCGTCCAGATGGGCCCCGGGGCGACGGCGTTCACGCGGATGCCCTCCTCGGCGAGCTGCTGGGCCAGTCCCCGCGTGAAGTTGAGGATCCCGGCTTTCGTGGTGGCGTAGTCGAGGAGCTGCGGGCTCGGGTCGTAGGCCTGGATCGAGGTGGTGTTGATGATCGAGGCGCCCGCGCCCAGGTGTGCCAGAGCCGCCTTCGTGATCCAGAACATCGCATAGAGGTTCGTCTTGAGCACCCGGTCGAGCTGCTCGGTGGTGATGCCCCGCAGGCCCCCGTCCTGCGACATCTGGTAGGCGGCGTTGTTCACCAGGATGTCCAGGCCTGCGAACTCCCGTGCCACGCGCTCCACGAGGTCGACGCAGTGCGCCTCCTCCCGGATGTCGCCCGGCACGGCCAGCGCCCGCCGCCCCGCGGCCTCGACGAGCCGCACCGTCTCCTGGGCGTCCGACTCCTCCTCGGGCAGGTAGGAGATGGCGACGTCGGCGCCCTCGCGGGCGAACGCGATCGCCACGGCCCGCCCGATGCCGGAGTCCCCGCCGGTGATCAGCGCGCGACGGCCCTCGAGCCGCCCCGAGCCGCGGTAGGAGTCCTCCCCGTGGTCGGGTCGCTGCCGCATCTGCGAGGTCCGGCCCGGGTGCTCGATCTGCTCAGGCGACTGCTCGGGCCGCGGGTGCTGGGTGGTCGGGTCCTGGGGGGTGTGCTGTTCTGCCATGCGACTTTCCTATCCCGGCGGCGCGCGCCTCACCACCGGGAGCAGGACGCCCGTCCTGGACGGGCCGCTCAGTCCAAGTAGTCGCGCAGCACCTGGGAACGTGACGGGTGGCGCAGCTTCGACATGGTCTTGGACTCGATCTGCCGGATGCGCTCGCGGGTGACGCCGTAGACCGCGCCGATCTCCTCCAGGGTCCGCACGCGGCCGTCAGCCAGCCCGTAGCGCAGCGACACCACGCCCGCCTCCCGCTCGGACAATGTGTCGAGGATCCCGTTGAGCTGGTCGCGCAGCAGCCGGAACTGCACCACGTCGGCGGGGGCGATCGCCTCGGAGTCCTCGATGAGGTCCCCGAACTCCGAGTCCCCCGTCTCGCCGAGCGGAGCCTGCAGCGAGATGGGGTCGCGCGCGTGCTTGAGCGCCGCCTCGACCTTCTCGGGTGTGAGGTCGAACTCGGCGGCGGTCTCCTCAGTGGTCGGCTCGCGGCCGAGCTCCTGGATCATCTGCTTCTGCCAGCGGGTGAGCTTGTTGATGAGCTCGACCATGTGCACCGGGATGCGGATCGTGCGCGACTGGTCCGCCATGGCCCGGGTGATCGACTGGCGAATCCACCAGGTCGCATACGTCGAGAATTTGAAGCCCTTGCTGTAGTCGAACTTCTCGACCGCGCGAATCAGGCCGCCATTCCCCTCCTGGATGAGGTCGAGGAATGGCATGCCGCGCCCGGTGTAGCGCTTGGCGATCGACACGACGAGCCGCAGGTTGGCCTCGAGGAGGTGGTTCTTGGCGCGCCGGCCGTCCTGCGCGAGCCATTCGAGCTCGCGCCGGGTCGCACGGGTGGCGATGTCCGGGTTCTCCAGCAGGTGGGTGGCGTACATGCCGACCTCGACGCGCCCGCCCAGGTCGACCTCCTGCGCGGCGTCGAGCAGCTTGACCCGGCCGATCAGGCGCAGATAGTCCTTGACCGGATCGGCGGATGCCCCGGCGGTGTGGACCACGGGCGCGGGGTCGTCCTCCACGGACGCGTCGGAGAGGACGAAGCCGTGCGTGCTGTCGGGCTCGGTGGCGTCCGCCGCGGGGGCCTCCGCCACCTCGTCAACGTCCGCTTCTGCCAACGCGAGCCTCATGGTGGACCAGTCCCCTCTCGAAGAGAATCACCGCCACGACAAGCGGCGTGCATGCGCCTGTGGCCAACGGCGTCTTCCGTGAAAGAGGTCGCCGGGTGCGCAGATCCTCGTCGTGGGGACGGGCCGCAATGCGCGCTCATGATAACACAGCAGAAAACAGCAGCCCACTTCGGCATTCCATGGGAGCCCGACCGGATGGCCCATAGGAATGCCAGCGAATGGCATTGACCATCGCATTGGCGCGACAATTACGACCCCTGCGAAGAAATGTGAGCCGCGCACATTCGCGACGCCCCTCGGGCGCACCGGGGAGATCCGCTGTGGTCCGGCCCGTCGGCGCGACACCGCAGAATGGCTGTTCCGCCGTAGGCCCCCGCGCCCTCGCGCCCCACACCCGCAAGGAGTCCCCGCCACCGTGCGCAGCATCATCCGGGTCCTCAGCTCCACCCGAGAGCTGTGGCCCTTCTACCTCGGGATCATCGTGTGCTCGGTGGCGGTCACCGGCGCCGCCCTCCTGACGCCGTTCGTCATCAAGGCCGCCACCGACCACGTCGTGGCGGTCAACCAGGGCACAGCCTCCGGCGTCGCCACGGTGGTGTGGCTGGCGGCGGCGCTGCTGGCCGCCGAGCTCGCGACCACGCTGCTGAGCAACATCGGCGGCTACCTCGGCGACACCATGGCCGCACGGCTCCGGGCGATCATGTCCGCGAGGTACTTCGCCAAGCTGCTCTCCCTGCCGCAGCGCTACTTCGACGACGAGCTGACGGGCGCGGTGATCAACCGGCTGTCGCGCTCCATCACGGAGGTCACCGGCTTCCTCAACATGTTCGCCAACATGTTCTTCCAGATGGTGCTCACGGTCGTGGCGGTGCTCGCGGTGACGGCCTACTACTCCTGGCCCATGGCCCTGTTGCTCGCGTCGATCTACCCGCTGTTCCTGTGGTTGACCACCAAGACCAGCACGCGTTGGCAGGCGTTCGAGTCGGAGAAGAACCGGGAGCTCGACCTCGCGGGCGGCCGCTTCGCGGAGGTCATCGGGCAGATCCGCGTCGTCAAGAGCTTCGTCCAGGAGCGCCGGGAGCTGGCCGGGTTCACCCGCCACTACGACAGCACCGTGCAGACCACGCGGGCGCAGTCCCGCTACTGGCACCAGATGGACGCGGGTCGCCGCGCCGTGCTGAACCTGCTGTTCTTCGGCATCTTCTCGATCTTGTTCGTGCAGACCGCGCGCGGGGCGTTCACCATCGGCGTGATGGTGCTGCTGATCCAGCTCGTCACGATGGCCCGGCAACCCGTGTTCTCCATGAGCCACGTGGTCGACGCGTCGCAGCGCGCCGTGGCCGGCAGTCGCGACTACTTCCGGGCGATGGACGAGCTGTCCGAGGCCGATGTCCTCCCGGCGCTACCCGGCGCGCCCGCGGCGGCCGGCGCCGTCGACCGCCGCTCGGCGGAGATCGAGTTGGACGGCGTGTCATTCGGGTACCCGGGCGGCGGGGACGTGCTGCGCGATCTGCGCTTCTCGATCCGGCCGGGCGAGCACATCGCCTTCGTCGGCGAGAGCGGCGGGGGCAAGACGACGCTGGTGAGCCTGCTCCTACGGCTGTACGCCCCGACGGCGGGGACCATCCGCATCGGCGGGAAGGACATCGCGGACCTGCCGCTCGAGGATCTGCGGGCGGGCATCGGCGTCGTCTTCCAGGATCCGTCGCTGTTCTCCGGGACGGTCCGGGAGAACATCGCCTACGGCCGGGCCGACGCGACCGACGAGGAGGTGGTCGCGGCCGCGCGGTCCGCCAACGCCCACGAGTTCATCAGCGCGTTCCCCCAGGGCTACGACTCCCCCATCGGGGAGCGCGGCCTCAAGCTGTCCGGCGGGCAGAAGCAGCGCATCGCCGTCGCCCGCGCGATGCTCAAGGACGCGCCGATCCTGGTGCTCGACGAGGCGACCAGCTCCCTGGACTCGAGGTCGGAGCGCCTCGTGCAGCAGGGCCTCGACCGCCTGATGACGAACCGGACGACGTTGATCATCGCGCACCGGCTGTCCACCATCTCCGCCGTGGACCGGATCGTCACGCTCAAGGACGGCCGGGTCGACGAGATCGGCAGCCCCGAGGAGTTGGCCGCCACGGACGGCATCTACGCCCAGCTGCTGGCGTTGCAGGCGTCGTCGACGAAGCGGGACCGCAAGAGGCTCCAGGAGTTCGACATCCGCGCCTGAACGACGAGCGGCCCGCCCACGGGTGTGGACGGGCCGCTGGCTCCGAGCGTTACGCGTCGACGGCGATGGCCACGACGACGGGCTCGCGGCGCGACCTGCGCTTGAGGTAGTTCGACACCGCGCCAGAGATGACGTGCTCGACCTTCTCGAGGTCGTCGATGCCCTGCGCGGCGGCCTTCGCCAGCGCGCGCTCCACCTCGGCGGAGGCGTTCTCCAGGTGGATCTCGTCGTGGACGAATCCGCGCGTGACGTACTCGAGCGGCTCGGCCAGCGTGTTCGTGGCCGGGTCGACGATGGCCAGCACCGTGACGAGCCCGCCGTCGCTGAGCCGGCGGCGCTCCTTGAGCGTGTCCTCGGTGGCCCGGCCGACAGTGTCGCCGTCCACGTAGACCAGGTCCGCCTGGACCTGGCCGGACAGCGTCGCCTTGCCCTTGACCAGGTCGATCGTGGACCCGTCGCGGGCGATGATCACGCGCTCCGGGTCGACGCCCGTGCGGATCGCCAGCTCGGCGTTGGCGTGCAGGTGCTTCGACTCGCCGTGGTACGGCACGACGTTCTTCGGCTTGAGGATGTTGTAGCAGTACACGAGCTCGCCGGCACTGGCGTGGCCGGAGACGTGGACCTTCGCGTTGCCCTTGTGGACCACGTTCGCGCCCAGGTCGGTGAGCTTGTTGATGATCCCGTAGATGGCGTTCTCGTTGCCGGGGATCAGCGAGCTGGCCATGAGCACCGTGTCGCCCGCGTTGAGGCGGATCTGGTGGTCGCCGTTGGCCATGCGCGACAGCGCCGCCATCGGCTCGCCCTGCGACCCGGTGCAGATCAGCGTGACCTTGTCATCCGGCATCGAGCTGAGCTTCTTGAAGTCCACGACCAGCCCCTGCGGGATGTTCAGGTACCCGAGCTCGCTGGCGATGCCCATGTTGCGGACCATCGAGCGCCCGACGAACGCGACCTTGCGGCCCGAGCGGTGCGAGGCGTCCAGCACCTGCTGGATGCGGTGCACGTGGCTCGCGAAGCTCGAGACGATGATGCGCTTGGGCGCCGTCGCGAACACGTTGTCGATGGCCGGCGCCAGGTCGCGCTCGGACATCATGAACCCGGGGACCTCGGCGTTCGTCGAGTCGGTCAGGACGAGGTCCAGCCCCTCCTCGCCGAGGCGGCCGAACGCGCGCAGGTCGGTCAGGCGCCCGTCCAGCGGGAACTGGTCCATCTTGAAGTCGCCCGTGGCCATGACCAGGCCGGCAGGCGTGCGGATCGCCACGGCCAGGCCGTCGGGGATGGAGTGGTTGACGGCGATGAACTCCAGGTCGAACGGCCCGGACTTGTGCGCGTCACCGGCCTCGACGCGCACCGTGTTCGCCTTGATCTTGTGCTCCTGCAGCTTGGCGTTGATGAACGCCAGCGTGAGCTCGGAGCCGATGACGGGGATGTCGGGCCGCTCGCGCAGCAGGTACGGGACCCCGCCGATGTGGTCCTCGTGGCCGTGCGTCAGGACGATGCCGACGATGTCCTTCAGGCGGTGCCGGATGGACGAGAAGTCGGGGAGGATCACGTCGATCCCCGGCTGGGTCTCCTCGGGGAACAGGACGCCGCAGTCGAGCACGAGGATCTTGCCCCCGAACTCGAAGGTCGTCATGTTGCGGCCCACCTCGCCGACGCCGCCGAGCGGCGTGATGCGCAGGGCGCCACGCGGGACGGGCGGCGGGGAGGCCAGCTTCTTGGTGTGTGCAGATTGCATGTAGTGACTCCAGAGCAGGAGGGCGTTCGCCCTCGGATCGTTCAGGTCGAGGTGGCGCCGCGACGAGGGGCGGAGCCGGATGTGCAGGTGCGGCCGGGGCGGCGCGGATGTCGCGTCATCGAGGCCTGCCAGGCCCACAGGGCTGGACGGAGAGCCGACCGCCCGCGAGGTGCAGCACGTGCACGCGGCGTTCTGGCTCTGGCGTCGTGACCCATGTCGTGGTGAGAGAGGACCTGACGTACGTGTGGGGGCCCAGCTCGACCCTGCGAGCCGGGGTGTGTCGCCCTACGGTACCCATTCAGTGTGAGATCCCGGACTTCGCCGGGCCGGAGCGCCCGACGGGACGGCCCTGCTGGCGCGAAATCAGGTGGACCGCATCGGGCCTCGCCTGCCTGGATGCGCCCATGACCACCATCGGCGCACCCGACCGTGACCGCCTCGAGCTGCTGCTGATCGGGGGCCGTTCCGGCGTGGGGAAGACGACAGTCGCCCACGAGCTCTCCGAGCAGTGGCAGCGCCGCGGTGTGGCGCACTGCCTCGTCGACGGCGACAACCTCGGCGCGGCGTATCCCAAGCCCGCCGACGACCCAGACGGCTCCGCCCTCACCGAGGCGAACCTGCGGGCTGTGTGGGAGAACTACGCCGCGGCGGGCCACCGCCGCCTGGTCTACGTGAACACCGTGAGCGTCCTCGAGCCGTCCATGGTGCTGCGGGCCATCGGCGGCTCGGCACGCGTCCACGGCGTGCTCCTCACCGCCACGGACGAGACCGCCCACGCGCGGCTGGCCCGCCGAGAAGTCGGCACGGCACTGGACCTCCACGTGCGGCGCAGCGGGACGATGGCCGCCCACCTCGACGAGCGCGCCGGCGACTGGGTGCTCCGCGTCCCCACCGACGGCAGGCTGGTCGCCGACATCGCCACCGCCATCTCGCGTGAGGTCCTCCTTCCCACGGCGCGATGAGACCTACGGCGCGATGAGACGCACACCGCCCATCCCGGACGAACCTCGCTAATCTGACGTCGCCCCCGCAGGTCCCCGCCACCTCTGGAAAGGCCGAGATGACAGTCACCGACGACCTCCTCCGCAACGCCCAGCGCTACGCCGAGTCGTTCGACAAGGGGTCGCTGCCCCTGCCGCCCGCCCGGCACGTGGCGATCGTCGCGTGCATGGACGCGCGCCTGAACGTCTACGGGCTGTTCGGCCTCTCCGAAGGCGACGCGCATGTCATCCGCAACGCCGGTGGCGTGGTCACACAGGACGAGCTCCGGTCGCTGGCCATCAGCCAACGGCTGTTGGGCACCCGCGAGATCGTGCTGGTCCACCACACGGACTGCGGGATGCTCACCTTCGAGGACGACGCGTTCCGGCTCGGCATCCAAGCCGAGACGGGCATCAAGCCGACCTGGGCGTCGGAGGCGTTCAGCGACCTGGACGCGGACGTGCGGCAGAACATCGCCCGCATCCGCGCCGAGTCCGCGATCCCGCACCGGGACGCGGTGCGCGGCTTCGTGTACGACGTCGCCACCGGGGGCCTGCGCGAGGTCGAGTGAGGCCTAGCGCCTCATCCGATCGGCACGTCGCGCGCGTCCGCGAGCGCTGAGAACACCTCCCGCAGTTGCGGGTACAGCCGCTGCTGGACCTCGTACAGCGCGGTGTGGCGCGCGGCTGTCGCGGGGTCGGGACGCACGTCGTGGCCGTCCAGCAGTGGCCCCGCCGCCTGTGCGGCGGCCTGCTGGGGGGTCATGCCCGTCAGGTGCGACCAGGCCAGCGCGGCGGCCCCGGCGGCGCTCGCCTCGCCGGCCGAGCAGACGTGCACCGGGCGCTGCGTGACGTCGCTGACGATGCGCACCCACAGCGGGCTGCGCGCCCCGCCGCCCACTGCCCGGATCTGCGTGACGGGCGTCCCGGTGGCCGCCTCGAGGCGCTCCAGGTGCAGCCGGAGCTCGTAGGCGACGCCTTCGAGGATCGACCGGTACAGGTGCGCGGCGGTGTGGCGTCCGTGCCAGCCGATGACGGCGCCCCGGGCCAGCGGGTCCCAGTGGGGAGTCTGCGCGGCGTTCCAGTAAGGCAGCGTGAGCAGCCCCTCGGCGCCGGGCGGGAGCGCGGCGGCGGCCTGCTCGAGGTCGGCGTCCCCGGCGAGCTGCTCGCGGCACCAGGTTGCGACGTAGGCGGCCGCGTTGAGGACCGTCTCGAGGGTGTGGTCGTGCGGCCCGATGCCGGCGAGGGTGCGGAACGCGGGGTCCCACCGGTAGCCGTCGGAGGCGACGCCGAGCACCATCGAGGTGCCCAGGTTGAGGTAGGCGATGCCCGGCTCGGATGCCCCGAGCGCGAGACCGGCGGCCTGCCCGTCCCCGATGCCGGAGAGCAGCGGCACGGGCGCGGGCAGCCCGAGGGCGGCGGCCACGTCGGGCAGGAGCATGCCGATCGGCTCGCCCGCCGGGACGAGGTCCGGCAACTGCGCGGAGCGGACCCCGGCGATGTCCAGGAGCTCGTTGGACCAGGTCCGCCGGGGCAGGTCGAACAGCCCGAGGGTGTCGGCGGACGCCGGGCTCGTCGCCCATCGTCCGGTGAGGCGCAGGCTCAGGACTGCCTGCACGTCTCCGACGCGGGCGGCGTCGCGCAGCGTCTCCGGCTCGTGCCGGGCCAGCCAGGCGAGCTTGTAGATCGCGGGGGTGGTGTCGCCCGGCTTCCCGGACAGCTCGTGCACGCGGGCGGACCCGTGCTCGGCGATCTCGGCGTGCGCGCGGCCGTCGAGCCACAGGATCGCGGGCCGCAGCGGCTGGTCGTCAGCGCCCAGGCACACGAACGTCTCGCGTTGGTGGGTCAGGCACAGCGCGGCCACCCGCCCGGGCTCGTCGAGCATGCCGACCGCCGCGGCGATCGCGTCCCGGGTGGCCGTCCACCACTCGGCAGCGTCCTGCTCATGCCAGGACGCCCGCGGTTGGACGGTCAGCAGCGGGCGCGACGCCGAGGCCGCCACCTGGCCGTCGGCCGTGGAGATGACGGCCTTCGCCGCGGTGGTGGAGCAGTCGACGGCGATGACGAGTGGCGCGTTCACGCGGTGGCCACGTCCCCGGTCGGCTCGACGACGACCTTCAGCCCGGTGCGGTCGTCCGCGACGCGGAAGGCCTCGGCGGCGTCGGCCAGCGCATACGTGTGGCTGACCAGTGACGCCACGTCGACGAGCCCGCGCTCCACCAGGGCGATGGTGCGCGGGTACATCTCCTTCATGCGCCGCGACATCAGGATCGTCAGCCCCTTGCGGCGGGCGACAGACGCGGGGAACGTCGTGCTGTCCTCGGACGGGATGCCCGCGAGGACCACCCGGGCGCCGGGGCGGGCGGCGTGCATCGCGAGGTCGACCGCTTCGTCGGTTCCGGCGGCCTCGATGACGAGGTGCGCTCCCCCGCCGCCGGTGGCCGCGCTGACCAGGTCGAGGATCTGGGGGTCGCGGGGGTCGAGCGACTCGTCGGCGCCCAGCGCGTCGGCGGCGGCACGGCGGTGGGCCAGCGGCTCCACAGCGATCACGCGCCCGGCGCCCGCGACCCGGGCGAGCTGCACCAGGCACAGGCCGATGGGCCCACAGCCGACCACCACGACCGTGGCGCCCAGGCGGGGCTTGCCCAAGTCCATCGCGTGCAGCGCGACGCCGAGCGGCTCGAGCACCGCCGTGTCCGCCGCGGACAGCGTGTCCGGCACGGGGTGGAGCAGGTGGCTCGGCCACGCCATGAGCTCGCGCAGCCCGCCGTCGGTCTTCCCATGCCCGGCGAACCTGACGGTCGGGCACAGGTTGCGGTTGCCCTCCAGGCAGTGCTCGCACACGCCGCACGGGTCCGCGGGGTCGATCGCCACCCGCTGGCCGTCATCCGGTCCGCCGACCACCACCCCGGCCATCTCGTGGCCCAGCACCAGCGGGCTCGTCAGCCCGGCGTCGCCGATGCCCCCGTCCGTGAACCAGTGCAGGTCGGAACCGCACAACCCCACGGCGGTCACCCGGACGAGGCTCTCGCCTGCCGAGGGAACCGGGTCTGGCTCGTCGGTGAGCCGGATGTCGCCGACTCCGTGCAACCGCGCGACCTTCATCGGTGCGCCACCACCTTCGTCTCCCGGCCCGGGACGCCCCGGGCCGGCTCGATCGTATCGATCTGTCCTGACGGGTCGGCGGGACGTCGGTCGGCGGCGGCCCGGGGCCGGGCTGTCCGGTGTCGCTCGCGGTGCAACGGGTGTCCGATAGGACTGAGCGCCGCCACAGCCGCTGGCGGCCCGAGGTTGCGGGGGGATGCCATGTCTGCGTGGGACGAGAGCCAGTGGATCGACTACGACGCCGAGGTCATCAACGTGTTCAGCTCGGGGACCCACGCGTGGATCGAGTACCGGTACTCGGTCTGGTACGTGGGGTGGCGTCGGCTGCGGGTGGACGACCAGCACCAGCTCGTGCAACTCCTCGGAGTGGCGACGGCCGCGAAGGCGAACCGGTGGACGGTCCGCGTGAGGGCGACCGCGTCGGGCGGCCCCGGCGGGCTCGCGGAGATCACCGCCATCCAGACGAAGTGACGGGAGGGCTCGACGATGACGGAGCCACTGGTGGGGGCGCCGTTCGACGCCCCCGCAGACGAGTCACAGGGGGATGCCCGCGCCCGTCCCGGGCTTCCTGACCGGAGACAGGCCGGCGCCGGGGAGCAGCCTGTCGGGGCGCGTGTCGAGGCGGTCGGTCACGATGACGCGGCCATCCCAGGGGGCCCATTCGAGCCCGCCGACGAGCCCGCCGCCCCCTGGGGCGCCGACCTCGCGGAAGGCCAGGACGGGGATCTCGCCCTCCCCGAGGGAGCTGGGTCCAGCATCGTGAACCCCACGCCAGGCGTGGCGGGCGCCTCCGACATGGACGGCCTCCCGCTCGGCGCGGACGCCCGTGCCCGCCCAGAGGAGTGCGACTCGCGTGCGCTCCCGGGCGCCGGTCAGGCCGTCGAGGGCGAGCCCGTCGAGCCGTTCGGCCACGGCGCCACGCCCGACGACGCTGATCCGCGCGCTCATCCGCCCGGGCGCCCGGTGGCGGGCGGCGCCGAGCCACGACCGTTCGGCGCCCGTGGGGCGAGCCGCGACGGCGGGGACCGGCGGGTGGCGCCCCCCGCCCGGGAGGGGCGACGCCTGGGCAGTGGCTGAGGCGTCATCCACACGCTGTGCGGCGAGGCCTGCCGCTCGTCGGGCAACACAGCGCCTAGCCTGGGCGGATGGCGGTCGTCAGAAGTCGTCGGGCCCGGGCGGCACGCAAGCGCAAGCGCCGGATGGACAGCGTCGAGCATGATCTGACCGACGAGCAGTGGACCGCGCTCCAGCACGCCTGGAGTGGCTGTGCCTACTGCGGGGCCACGGGCACGCCGCTGCAGCGCGACTGTGTGCTGCCGCTCTCCCGGGGCGGCCGCTACACGCTGGACAACATCGCGCCGGCCTGCCGGTCCTGCAACGCCAGCAAGTGCAACGACGAGGTCACCGCGTGGCTGCGGCGCAAGCGGCTCGACGAGCGGGCGTTCCTGGTGCGCCACCTGGAGATCCAGGCCGCGCTCGCCGGGCGGTTCCCCGCCGCGCCTGATCCGGCCCCCTCCCTGGCCACGCCTCTCGACCCGCCTAGTGCCGCGGCGAGAGCGCCACTCGACCCCGCCTAGCCCCGCGGGGCGCACCGGGCCCGCCCGCCCTGTCGACGCGTCTTTTCGTACGATGTGCGCATGACGGCGCACCGCGTTGCCGGTCGTCCAGCGGGCAGCACGCCCGCGTCTGCGCCCTGGCTGCTGTACGACGCGCTGCTCGCGGTGGGGGTGGCCCTCACGCTCTCGCTGCTGATCAGCGCAGGGGTCGGCGACGAGCGGCCCGACGCGTGGGCCTACCTCTGGGCGGTCGGGCTGGGCGCGCTGATGTTCGTCCGACGTGCGTACCCGACGCTCGTGGTCGCGCTGACCGTCCTGGGCTTCGTCGCCTACTACGCCGCTGGCTACACGCCGATCGGCGTTGCCGCGCCCGTCGCCGCCGCGGTGTTCTCCGCGGCGGAGTCCGCGCGACTCGCGGCCGCGATCGGCGGCTCCCTCGTGGTCGTGGCGGTGTCCGCGACGTATCGGCTCGCCGCCGGCCAGGATCCCGCGTTCGTCCTGGGCTACGACCTGCCGCAGAACCTCCTCGTCCTGGCCGCCGCCGTCGCGCTGGGCGACAGCATCCGGTCGCGGCGCGAGGTCCAGCGCCAGTCCACCCAGATCGCGTCGCTCACCGCCGAGCAGTACCGCCGGGAGGCGGAGGAGCGTCTCACCGCCGAGCGGCTCGCGACGTCCCGCGACCTCCACGACTCGATCGGGCACTCGCTCGCGGTGATCTCGCTCCACACCGAGGTCGCCCGGGAGGCGACGGCTCCGGATGACGCGTCACGGGCACTCGAGGTGATCCGGACGACGACGTCGGGGGCGATGTCGGACCTCCGCCGCACCGTCGCGGGGCTGCGCCGCGGCGAGCAGCCGCCACGCCACACCCCGGGCATCGCCGCGCTCGACGCCGCGATCGAGCCCGCGCGAGCCGCCGGAATCTCCGTGACCGTGGACAACGACGTGCAAGGGCCGCTGCCCGGCGCCATCGAGACGGCTGTCTTCCGCGTCGTCCAGGAGTCGATCACCAACATCGTGCGCCACTCCGCCGCCACGGAGGCCACCGTGCGGATCGACGCGGACGACGGAGCCGTGCGCGTCCGGGTCGCTGACAACGGGCCGGTCACCTCGACGGCGCCGGCAGGCCACGGCCTGCTGGGGATGCGCGAGCGGGTCGAGGGACTCGGAGGCAGCCTCGCCACCCGCCGCACCGACCCCGGCTTCGAGGTGGACGCCACGCTGCCCTGGGAGGGGCCGTGATCTCGATCGTCCTCGTCGACGACCAGGACCTGGTGCGGACGGGCCTGCGCACTTTGCTGGCCAATGACGGCGACCTGCGCGTGGTCGCGGAGGCCAACGACGGCCGGCGCGGCGTCGAGAGCACGCTGCGGCGCCGGCCCGACGTCGTGCTGATGGACATCCGGATGCCGGTGATGGACGGCATCGAGGCGACCCGGCTCATCCGCCAGGACGCGCGGCTCGACGACGTGCGCATCGTCATCCTCACGACGTTCGACGACGACCGGGATGTGGTGGAGGCGATCCGCGCCGGCGCCGTCGGCTATCTGCTGAAGGACACCCCCGGCCCCGATCTCCGCGATGCCGTCCGCCGGGTCGCGGGCGGCGAGAAGCTCCTCTCCCCCGCCATCGCGGGAAAGCTCGTGGACATCGTCGCCGCCGGGCCTCCCGCGCCGACGGCCGACCCCCGCCTGGCGCTGCTCAGCGAGCGCGAGTTCGAGGTCCTCGTCCGGGTGGGCAACGGCGACACGAATGACGAGATCGCGGCCCGGCTGTTCCTGAGCCCCGCGACGTCGCGCACCTACGTCAGCCGCATCCTGGCCAAGCTCGGCGCCCGGGACAGGACGGAGCTCGCTGTGATCGCGCATCGAGCGGGCCTGGTGTCCTGACCCTCGGGCGCACGCGCTGACGCCGCACCCCAGGGGTCCCGACCCGATGCCGTACTGTCGGGGCGCGGACCACGTGGTCCGCACGAGGGAGCCACGATGACCGCCAGGTCCGGCGCTATCCACCTCGGAGTGCCGGCGACGTCCCGCAAACAGGACGAGCGCCGGCTCCCGATCCACCCCGAGCATCTCGAGCGGATCGACCCCGGCCTCCGCGCCCGCATGATCCTCGAGCACGGCTACGGCGCCGCCTTCGGGGCCACCGACGACCACCTGCGCACGCTGGTCGGCGACGTGTGCTCGCGCGCCGAGCTGCTGGAGCGCGCCGACGTCGTGCTCCTGCCCAAGCCGCAGGCGGCCGACCTTGCCGAGCTGCGCGAGGGGCAGGTGCTGTGGGGCTGGCCGCATTGCGTGCAGGACGCCGCGCTGACCCAGGTGGCCGTGGACCGGCGGCTCACGCTGATCGCCTTCGAGGCCATGAACCACTGGGCCCACGACGGCGGGTTCGGGCTGCACGTGTTCCACAAGAACAACGAGCTCGCGGGGTACTGCTCGGTGCTGCACGCGCTCGAGCTGAACGGGGCGACCGGCGACTACGGGCGGCGACTGCGCGCGGTGGTGATCGGCTTCGGCGCGACCGCGCGCGGGGCCGTGACGGCGCTCAACGCGCACGGCGTGCACGACGTCCACGTCCTCACGCAGCGGGGCGTCGCGGCCGTCGGATCCCCGATCCACTCGGTGCGGATCTCGCAGCTCGACCATGACGAGGTCGCGCCGTTCGTGAGCCATGTCCTCACCGAGACCGGGCGCGAGCCGCTCGCCCCGTTCCTCGCGACGTTCGACATCGTCGTCAACTGCACGCTGCAGGATCCCGCCGCCCCGCTCACCTACCTCAGCGAGGCCCAGCTGGAGGGGTTCCGACCGGGCAGCCTGGTCGTGGACGTCTCGTGCGACGAGGGCATGGGGTTCACATGGGCGCGCACCACCACGTTCGCCTCGCCGACGTTCGACGTCGGGGACCGCGTGCGCTACTACGGGGTCGACCACAGCCCGTCTTACCTGTGGGCGTCAGCCACCTGGGAGATCAGCGAGGCGCTGCTCCCCTTCCTGCCCACGGTTATGGCGGGCCCGGCGGCGTGGGACGAGGACCAGACCATCGGCCGGGCCATCGAGGTGCGGGACGGGTCCGTGGTCAACCCGGCGATCCTCGACTTCCAAGGCCGGGCCGCGCAGTACCCGCACATTCGCGCGGCGTAGGGCGGGTGCGGGACCGCTCCGCAAGTGGCTCTCGGCCGCGAGCCCGTTCGCAGGACCTAGGGCCCGACCAGCGCAGGACCTAGGCCCTCATCGGCCTCGGACGCCCCCGAACAGACTGGTCACGGCGGCACGGGCCGTCACGGCGCCGGGGGCGCCGGAGCACTGTAGGGAGCCACACCATGGACTCGGTCCTCGTCATCGGAGGCACCGGCCTCCTCGGTTACCACACCACGCTCGAGCTGCTGCGGCGGGGCTACGCCGTGACGTCGCTGGCGCTGCCGCCCATGCCTGTCGAAGACCTGTTCCCCGCCGAGGTGGAGAACGTCTTGGCCGATGTCAGCGCGCTGTCCGACGACGAGCTCGCGACGCTCCTCGCAGGACGGCACGCGGTGGTCTACGCCGCGGGCGCCGATGAGCGCGTCATTCCCGACGCCCCGTCAGCGCACTTCTTCTACGAGGCGAACGTGCGCCCCGTGCAGCGCGTGGCGCGGCTCGCGCGGGCCGCGGGCGTCGAGAAGTTCGTGCTGTTCAACTCCTACACCGCCGAGTTCGCCGAGCAGTGGCCCGACCTGGGCTACCGGACGCGCAACGGCTACCCGCGCACCCGGCTCGCGCAGGAGGAGATCGCGTACCTCGAGGGCGACGGGGCGATGGACGTCATGTCGCTGCGCCTGCCGTACATCTTCGGCACGATGCCCGGCCGCACACCGCTGTGGCAGATGTTCATCGACCTGATCCGCAGGCAGCCGGGCTTCGTGGGCGTCGGCGCCGGCTCCACGTCGTCGGTCACCGTCGAGCAGGTCGCCCAGGCCACCGTCGGAGCCATCGAACACGGCGAGCACGGCGGGCGGTACCCGATCAACGGCTACAACCTGACGTACCTCGAGTTCCACCGCACCATCTGCGAGCTGATCGGCCGCGACCCCGACGAGGTCGGCGTCGTGCCGCTCGAGGTCTTGCTCCCCGTCGTCGAGCAGCATGACGCCGCAGCGGCCGCCGCGGGCAAGGAGCATGGGATCCACGTGAGCGACTCCACGCGGTTCAACGCCCGCGATGCCGTGTCCGACCCGGCTCCGACGCAGGCCGTGCTCCGCTACGCCGACGCCGACGTGCCCGCGGCGATCGTCGAGACGATCCAGGCCTGCCTGGCCATCGAGGCCCAGGCCGCGACGGCCTGATCGCACCCGCGACGGCAGTCCGGCGATCCCGTCCGCGGGATCGCCGGCGCCGTGTGCGCCCGGTGATCGGCGGGCGCGGACGCAGGTGACGGCCGCTGGTCAGCGCGGATCGGGCCGCCGGGCGTAGGCGCGCATGAAGGCGTGGACGCCGCCGGCCATGATGTCGTGGACGCGGCCGGGGTCGTTCCGGGTCGAGTAGTCCTCGTTGAGGACGAGCAGCACCGTGAGCGCGTTGAAGTGGTCGGCGGCGACGGCTGGGTCGTCGACGTCGAGCAGTCCCCGTTCGGCGTAGTGGGCGATGCGCTCGGCGAGCGCCCGCCGGTGCGCGACTCCGAGCGGATGGCCGGTGAGCTCGGGCAGCATGGCCTCGTTCTCGGTGATGAGCTTGACCGCGGCGGCGTAGTCCGCCGAGGCGAGCATCGAGGCCCCGAGCTGCACGGCGAAGTCGGCGAGCGCGCGCTCCAGGCCCGCGGTGTCGTCGATCTCGGCGCCGTCTGGCAGGTTGTCGGCGATCGCGGCGCGCAGCGTGCGCAGCGCCGACGTGCCCGCGTCCTCGATGACGCCCAGCAGGAGTCTGCGCTTGTCGCCGTAGTAGTCGTAGACGGTCCGCTTCGACACGGCGGCCTGTGCCGCGACGGCATCCATGCTGGTGCGCTCGACCCCGTTCCGCACGAAGAGCTCACGTGCCGCGGCGAGGATCCCCGCGCGCTTGTGCGCGAGACCCTCGCGCACCGTTTTCTCGCTCGATTCGGCGGTCACATCAGCCTTCCGGGTCGTTCCTGGGGATCACGTCCACGTCCACCAGGGAGCCTACACCGACCAGTGCAGCACCTACACCGCACGGTGTAGTGTCGCTCACATGGCCTCGAACAGCCGCCCCGTGTCCGCCACGACTCCCACCCCGCGAGCCCCGTCCGACCGGCGGCCCGCCGGTCTCACCGGCAGGCCGCGCACCATCCCCCACACAGCGCCTCGTCGCCGTGCCGCCTCGCTCCAGGCACACGGCCTGACCAAGCGCTACGGGCGAGTCACCGCCGTGGACGGCCTGTCCTTCCATGTGCGGCCCGGGATCGTCACCGGGTTCCTCGGCCCGAACGGCGCAGGCAAGAGCACCACGTTGCGGATGATCCTCGGGCTCGACCGCCCCACCGAGGGCGCGGCCACGATCAACGGCCGGCGCCTCGCGGAGCTCCGCCACCCCATGCAGGTGGTCGGATCGCTCCTCGACGCGCGAGCAGTGCACCCGTCGCGGAGCGCCGCCGACCATCTGCTCTCCATCGCGCGCACCGGCGACGTCCCCCGCGGCCGCGTCGCCGAGCTGCTCGAGCAGGTCGGGCTGGCCGATGCGGCCACGCGCCCCGCTGGAGACTTCTCACTCGGGATGAAGCAGCGGCTGGGCATCGCCACGGCGCTTGTCGGTGATCCCGACATCGTCATCCTCGACGAGTCGCTCAACGGCCTCGACGCGGAGGGGATCCGCTGGGCGCGCACGCTCATGAGGGAACTCGCTGCCGAGGGCCGCACAATGCTGTTCTCAAGCCACCTCATGGGCGAGATGGAGCTCACCGCAGACCATCTGCTCGTCATCGACAACGGGCGCCTGCTGGCCGATCAGCCGCTCCCCGCCTTCCTGAGCGCGCACACCACCACACAGGCGCATGTCCGGACGCCTGATCGCGACGCGCTCCGCGCGGCCCTCTCCAGCGCGGGCCTCGCGGCGAGCGACAGCGGCCCTGACGGGCTGGACATCCCTGGCGCCACCACCGACCACGTGGGGCACATCGCCGCCACCGCAGGCGTCGAGCTCGCCGAGCTCTCGCCCCGCAAGGGCTCGCTGGAGGACGCGTTCCTGCGCATGACCGCCGCACAGCCCCGAGACGAGGAGTGAGAGAGATGAGCCGTCTGGCCTCCGAGTGGATCAGGGCCCGCTCCGTCCGCGGCACCTGGCTCCTGATGGGCGCGACGATGCTCACCACCGTGGCGGTGAGCCTGCTCGGCATCAGCGGGCTCCACGGCGGCTGGCTCGAGGAGCTGCCCGACCCCTGGGACCCGACGGCGATGAGCCTCAAGGGGATCCTGGTCGGGCAGCTCCTCATCGGCATGCTGGGCGCCGGGACGATCACCAGCGAGTACGCCACCGGGATGATCGCCACGAGCCTGTCGATCTCGCCCCAGCGCAGCAAGCTGCTCGCTGCCAAAGCGGGGATCGCCTCGGCGCTCGCGCTCGCGACCGCGCTCGTGACCGTGGGCCTCAGCTTCGTCGCCGGCCAGGGCGTGATCGGCGCCGCCGGGCTGCCCGCGGCGTCGCTCGGCGACCCGGGCGTGCTCCGCGCCCTCCTGGCCGCGGTCGCCTACCTCACGCTCACCGCGCTGCTCGGGCTCGCGTTCGGCGTCATCACACGGTCGTCGTCGGGAGCGCTCGCGCTGATCGTGGTCATCGCCCTCCTCGCCCCGGCCCTCACGCCAGGCCTGCCCGGCCCGCTCGGCGAGTCGCTCGGCGACTACTGGCCCACCACCGCCGGGCAGGCGGCCTACAGCGTGGCCGACACCGGTGGCGCCCCTCCCATGGTCGGCATCGGCGTCATGGCCGTCTTCACCGTCTGGCTCACCGTCGCCTCCCACATCACGCTCCGACGACGCGACGCCTGAGCGGCCCGTGCAGGGCCTCGGGCGCGACACGACGAGCGCGCTGACCTCCTCAGCCGACTCGTCGGACGATGCGGTCGCGGGAGGCCTCGACATCCTCGACGAGCGCGTCGAGGTCGACGCCGACGATCCGGCCGGCCCACTTGCGGGGGATCCCGTCGACGAGCACCGCCTCGATGTCCCCTGCGGCAGCCCCGAGCACGAGGGCCCCGATCGCGTCGTTGAGCGGCATCATGCCGATCGACTGGGCGTCGACCAGCAGGAGGTCGGCGCGCTTGCCGGGCTCGATCGAGCCGGTGAGGTCGCCGAGCCCGAGGGTGCGGGCCCCCTGGAGGGTGGCGAAGTCGAGCACGTCACGTGTCGTGATGCGCTGGGCGGGGGCGCCCGGCCGGCGCTCGACGGCGCGCATGCGCTGGATGGCCAGCAGCGTGCGCATCTGCGTGAACATGTCGCCGGAGAGCGCCACCTCGACGTCGATGCTCAACCCTGGCCGGATGCCCGCGGCAAGCGCCTCGTCGATGGCCGGGACGCCCGACTCGAGGCCGATCTGCGGCTCGGACGTCGGGGCCAGCGACACCGTGGCCCCAAGGTCGCCCATGGCCTTCCACGCGTCGTCACTCAGCCCGGTGGCATGGATGAGGGTGACGGACGGCCCGAGCAGACCGTCACGGGCCCAATCCAGGATGGCGGCCGACGAGGCGTCCCCGAAGACGGCGTCGATGCTGACACCGATGTCGAGGCCCTGCGCCACAGCGCCGAGCGCGGGCCCGTACGCCAGGCGCTGCCCGGCGATCTCGTCCGTGGCCAACGCCCCCAGCCGCACCGAGAGCCGGCCGCCCGCACTGCCCTGGTACCGGGAGACGACCCGCTCCAGGTCGCCGGGCCACTGCTCGTCCCAGTCGCCGAAGTGCGGGGCCATGGACGCGTGGACCCCGCGGATCCCGCTGTCCGCGAGCGCTTGGATCGCGGCGTCGGTGTGGGCGGCGCTGCGGGAGTTGTGCGAGAAGTCGAGCAGCGTGGTGATGCCGCTGTCGATCGCGCTGAGCGCCGCCAGCCGCGTCCCGACGAGCATGTCCTCGGGCGTGTAGGCCGGGGCGGTACGGGCCAGCGTCGTGGTGACGTAGGACATCAGGTCGGTGACGTCGGGGATGCTGCGGCGCATCTGCGCCTGCCAGGCGTGGCGGTGCGTGTCAACGAAGCCGGGCGCGATGATCCGGCCGCGGGCGTCGACCATCAGAGCCTCGCCGACGAGGCCGGCCAGCTCGGGCTGCCGTCGCAGGTCCTCTCCGACGGCGACGACGGCGCCGTCGTGCACCAGCACGTCGCCCCGCTCGAGGTCGGGGACAGCCTCAGAGCCGGTGATCACGGCGCCGCCGGTGAAGAGGAACGTGGGAGTCGGGGCTGCGGTGAGGTCAGGAAGCGGTGCCGGCATGGCGGGTCCTCTCATCGGTGGTCGTGGTGGAGTCCGACTGTCGGCGCAGCACCATGCCGGCGTGATGGAGCACGCCGTCGATGAAGTCGCCGTCGGCGGTGAACCCGGTGTCGTCGAGGTACTCGATGTGGTCGCCCTCGACCCAGTACTGGCCCCGGTAGGCGTGCTCGCGGTCGCCCCGCGCCTCGTCGTATCGGCCGTCCGGCAGCAGCCGGTGGCGGATGCGCCCGTCGTCGGTCGACCAGAGTCCGGCATAGGGATGTGCGCTCATGTGCGTTCCTTCGCTCGTGGAGGGCTCTGTCGTGCTTGCCATCCACTGTCGCGGGGTCCTGGTCGGTGATGAAGGCCGCGCGCTGCCTGGGAGCGCCGCACCTAGGCTCGCGGCTGCACCCAGGCTCGTGGCCGCACCCAGGCTCGCGGCCGCACCCAGGCTCGCGGCCGCTACGAGGCGGACGAGCGGACGTCGGCCCACCCGGGCGCGCCCGAGGCGGCGATCGTGCCGAGCAGGCTGAGCGCCTCCGCGCTTCGGCTGGCCGGCTCCGCCTGGTAGCAGAGCAGCTGCTGGCCGGGCGCGGCCGCGACGTCGAAGGTGTGCATCGACAGGGTCAGCTCCCCCACGGCGGGGTGCACGAACCGCTTGGTCTCGAGCCGCTTGCCGCGAGCGCGGTTCTCGTTCCACAGGCGGGCGAAGTCGGGGCTGGTCGCCAGCAGCCTGTCGACAACCGCCCGGATCCGCGGATGGTCCGGCGATCGGCCCTCCGCGAGGCGGTACCCGGCGACGGCGTTCGCGGCCGCCGCCTCCCAGTCGGCGTAGAAGCTGCGGGCGGCCGGGTCCAGGAACACCTTCTCCATCAGGTTGCGGCTCACCGGGAATCCGCCGAACAGGGCGTCGCCGAGCCGGTTGCCCGCGATCACGTCGTAGGCGGCGTTGATGACGAGCGCGGGCGTCCCGGGCCAGGAGTCCATGAGGCGCAGCAGCTCGGGGTCGACGCGCTGGGCGAACCGGTCCCCCCGCGGGCGGGGCGCGAGCCCGGCCAGCCGGTACAGGTGCCCGCGTCCGTCGTCGTCCAGGTCGAAGGCTGCGGCGAGCGCGTCGAGGACCTGCCCGGACGGCCCGGACTCCCGGCCCTGCTCGAGCCGGATGTAGTAGTCGACGCTCATGTCGGCGAGCATCGCCACCTCCTCGCGGCGCAGGCCGGGGACGCGTCGGCGCTCGCCGCCGCGCAGGCCCACGCTCGTGGGCGTCGTGGCGTCGCGTCGCGCGCGCAGGAAGTCGGCGAGGGTCGGCGCTGTCATGGCAGCAACCTACGGCGATACGCCCCACATCAGGGAGGGTGCGTCACACCCAGGCAGCCCACACGGACGAAGGTCCGGCCTGACCTGCGGGTACGCCGAGCACGATGAGGAGCATCACGTCCCCCGTTCGCAAAGGCGCACACGATGTCTGACTTCTCGCGGCTCCTCGAGCCGGCACGATGGGGCTCGCTCGAGCTGCCGAACCGCATGTTCATGCCCCCGATGGGCACGCACACCACCCACCCCGACGGCACCATCTCCGACGTGGGGCTCGCCTACTGGCTGGCCCGGGCGCGAGGCGGTGTCGGCCTGCTGATCACCGAGTCCATCCAGACGCAGACGGTCTCGGAGATCGCCAACCCGTCGGTCATCTCGATCTCCGCGGACCACCAGATCGCGCCCCTGCGCGACGCGGTGGCGCAGGTGCACGCGGCGGGCGCGCTCATCGCGGCCAACCTCACCCCGGGCATGGGCCGGGTCATGCCCGTGGGGCCCGACGGCGGCCCGTCGTTCTCCGCCTCCGACAACACGATCCTGGCCGACCCGTCGCAGCGCTGCCGCGAGCTGAGCCTCGACCAGATCGGGGCGATCCTCGAGCAGTTCCGCGCGGCGGTGCGCCGCACGCTGGACTGCGGCTTCGACGCGATCGACCTGCGCGCCCACACCGGGTACCTCACCGACCAGTTCATGTCCTCGACGTGGAACCGCCGCACCGACGAGTACGGCGGCAGCCTCGAGAACCGCCTGCGGTTCCCCACGGACATGATGCGGATCGTGCGCGAGGAGGCGGGCGACGACTTCCCGCTGTCGATGCGCATCACCGTCAGGCACCAGTTCCCGGGCGGCCGCGAGGCGGAGGAGTCCCGCCAGATGGCGCGGATCCTGCAGGACGCCGGGCTGGACGTGCTGCTCGTCGACGCCGGCTCCTACGAGGCCGTCGACTGGTCGTTCCCGTCGTACTACATGGGCGACGGCGTCTACCTGCCCGACGCGGCGGCCGTGAAGCCGGACCTCGACATCCCCGTCGCGGTCTGCGGCAACCTCACCCCCGAGCTCGGCGAGCAGGCGCTGCGGGACGGCGTCGCGGACTTCATCGGCTTCGGGCGCATGCTCATCGCCGACCCGGACCTGCCCGCCAAGGTGCGCGCCGGACGCGCGTCCACTGTGCGCCCGTGCATCCGCTGCAACGAGCTGTGCATCGGGAACGTCGTGCGCGGCGCCGGTGTCGAGTGCTCCGTGAACCCGCAGGCCGGCCACGAGACCGACCGGGTCCTGCTGCCGGCTCCCACCCGTCGCCGGGTCACCGTGGTCGGGGCCGGTCCCGCCGGGCTGGAGGCCGCCCGTGTCGCCGCATCCCGCGGGCACGACGTCGACGTGTACGAGCGCACCGACGCCATCGGCGGGGTGCTCGAGCCCGCCGCGACACCCGACTTCAAGCGCGAGCTGCACCGGATGATCGACTGGTGGCGCGGCGAGCTCGACGAGCTGGGCGTGCGCGTCCACCTCGACCACGAGGTCGGGCCCGACTCCCCCGAGATCCTGGAGGCGGACGCCGTGGTGG
The DNA here is from genome assembly GCF_030372105.1 of Cellulomonas cellasea. GTDB lineage: Bacteria > Actinomycetota > Actinomycetes > Actinomycetales > Cellulomonadaceae > Cellulomonas_A > Cellulomonas_A cellasea_A. The sequence goes on from NZ_JAUDBQ010000003.1 coordinate 173,437, forward strand.
TCGGCTCCGGCTCCACCCCCGTGGTGCCGGGCATCCCGGGAATCGACGCGCCAGGGGTGGTCGACGTGCTCGCCTTCCACCGCGGGGCGCCCGTGGGCAAGCGCGTGGTGGTGTGCGGCGGCGGGCTCTCCGGCGTGGACTCCGCACTCGAGCTCGCGCGCGACGGCCACCAGGTGACGGTCGTCGAGATGGCGGAGGCGATCGCCCCCACCATGGTCGTCTACAACCGGGTCGCCCTGCTGCGGCAGCTCGCCGAGCAGGGGGTGCGGGTGCTCACCGGCCACGTGGTCACAGCCGTCGAGCCCGGCGCGGTCCAGGTCAAGGGGCCCGACGGCGAGGAGCGCATCGAGGCGGACACCGTCATCACGGCGTTCGGGGTGCGCTCGAACACGACGCTCGCGGACGCCCTGGCAGGCCGGGTCGCCGAGCTGCACGTCGTCGGCGACGCGGTCCAGCCCGCGAAGGTCGCGGAGGCCGTGCACATGGGGTTCCAGGCGGGCATGGCCATCTGACGCGGCGAGGCCCGGGCCAGTGGGTCCGGGCCTCGTTGTCGCCTGTGCGCGACACGGCGCGTCGGCGCCAGGCGACCTGACATCTCGCCTGGGGCCGGCAGCAGCCAGCCCGGCGCCGTCCCTAGCGTCGGTGGCATGACAGAGCACACTCTCACCCCGACACGCACCGCCCCGGACCGTCAGCCCCGCTTCGGCATGCCGCTCGTCGCCATGGCGGGACTCGCGCTCCTGGGCCTGCCCCGAGTCATCCTCCACGACCTCCACGTGATTGACGAGGGCACGCTCCTGACCGCCCTGCTGGCCATCGGCCCCGTCCTCGTGTGGATCGCCGTCACAGTCCTGCGGCACTCGCCACGGCCGTTCCTCACCGTCCTCCTGACTGGTGTGATGTTCGGCGTGATGCTGGTGATCACCCACCAGCTCCTGTGGGACACCGCCTTCGAGGGCGCGCCTCCGGCCATCGGCACGGGCGAGGCCAGCACGCTCATCCCCCGCCTCGCCGCCATCCCCAGCGGACTGGTCACCGGCACGGCGATCGGCGCGATCGGCGGCCTCGTCGCCTGGGGCGCCACCGCCGTCCGCAGGCGGGCCCCTGGAACGGGCTAACCCGAGCCGCCTCGACCTGCACGAGCCGACGAGCCCGGTGGATCACCTCCACCGGGCTCCCTCACGCGTGGGCGCCCAGCGCGCCCCGTCGTGTCCGCCGCGCCGCTCGGGCGAAGATGACCCGATGAGCATCACAGCGATTGACTTGAATCACCTGCGCCGCTGCGTCGACCTGGCCAGGGAGGCGCTCGAGGACGGCGACGAGCCCTTCGGCTCCGTGCTGGTCTCGGCCACAGGCGAGACGCTGTTCGAGGACCGCAACCGGGTCAAGGACGGCGACCAGACCCGCCACCCCGAGTTCGAGATCTCCCGCTGGGCCGCCGCCCACCTGTCCCCCGCCGATCGCGCGTCGGCGACGGTCTACACCTCCGGCGAGCACTGCCCGATGTGCGCGGCGAGCCACGGCTGGGTGGGCCTCGGGCGGATCGTCTACGTGGCGTCCTCGAAGCAGCTCACCTCGTGGCTCACGGAGTGGGGCTGCCCCGCCGGGCCCGTGGCGCCGCTGCCGATCATGCAGGTCGTCCCGGGCGCCGTGGTCGACGGCCCGGCCGACGAGCTCACGGAGGAGATCAAGGCGCTGCACCGCGGACGGTTCCCGCACCTCGCCTGACCCGGCCTGCCCGCGTCGGTCTCCCAGGGGGTCGGCGCGGGCCGGTGGCCGGCCACGCCGGTTCGGGACGGCGTGCAGGTCAAGTTTGCTTGACATGGACGTCGGCGGACCGCCATCCTGATGTCAAGGGTCCTTGACATCCACCAGGAGGCGCCTCATGAGGAACAGCGTCTCCGAGATGCGTGCGGCGGCCGGCCTCACCCAGTCCGAGCTCGCGAGGCGGCTCGATGTCTCCCGCCAGACGGTCATCTCGATCGAACGCGGCCGCTACGACCCCTCGCTCCCCTTGGCGTTCCGGATCGCCCGACTCTTCGGGCGCACGATCGAGGAGGTCTTCCATGTCGACGACTGACAGCTCGCACGCTTCCCCGCACGGTCACACAGCCCTCGCGGCGCGCCTCGCTGCAGTCCTCGTCACGGCGGCAGCGCTCATCGCCACCCTCGAGCGCTGGGGCCCGGGGAATCTCGGGCGCGGGGTCGCCGTGGGCTGCCTGATTGGCGCGGCGCTCGGCGGAGTCGCCCTCTGGCGCGGGACGGGCCGGCCCGACAGCGCAACGCCAGGCGACCGGCTGTGCGCGGGCTCCGGCGACGAGCGCGACCATGCCATCGCCACCCGGGCGTTCGCCGTCGTCGGGGTCAGCGCGCTGCCGCTGACCTCGGCCGCCACTCTCGCGATCAGCCTCGGCGCACCGGTCGCCCCGAGTCTCTTCTTCCTCGTTGTCGCCCAGCTCGCCTTCGGATATGGCGCGTTCGCGCTCGTGACCCGGAGCGCCTAGCGCACGTGCCGGGGCACACCTGGGCGACAAGCCGGCGAATCTCCCGGGGCGAGCTCGGCGAGCCCAGCGGCCATGCCGATCCAGGAGAGCACTGTTGCGGCGATCGCCCCGTGATCGTCGTGCCGTGGCGCCCGACTCGACATCCCGGCTCGACGGGGAGAGGGTGGACGGAATCCGGTATGAGCGGTTCGGGCTGATCGCCGCAAACAGATCCGGATGCCGCCCCGGGGGGTCCGTCGTGAACCTGGAGATCGAAACCGGGCGGGGAAAGATGCCCGCCTACTGTGCGGTTCCGGGGACGCCGCCGCCGTGGCCCGGGGTGGTGGTCATCCACGACTTCACGGGGATGAGCCATGACCTGCGCTCCCAAGCCGACTGGCTGGCGGGCGAGGGGTATCTGGCCGTCGCGCCCGACCTGTACTACTGGGGCAGCCGCCTGGGCTGTCTCCGCACCGTCATGCGGGATCTCGGCAAACGCCGCGGGCGGTCCTTCGACGACATCGAAGCGGCCCGAGGATGGCCTCGAGACCACCATGAGTGCACCCGCCGGATCGGGGTCATCGGCTTCTGCATGGGCGGTGGGTACGCAATCGCGTTGGCCGCCGCACTGGCGCGTAAAAGGCGTACTACAAGCCCGAGCCGCCCAGCTGCCCGGGCTGCGCCCGGACGGGGCCGAGCCGCGCGCGGACGGCTCGGGGCGGCTCCGGCGGCTCGACACGCCGTTTGCGCTGAACAGACCCCCCCAGCCGCCCGACTTCCGAGCCGTCAGGCGCGGCCCCTGAGAGCCCGAGCCGAGCCGCCCCCCTCTACGGGGCGGCTCGGCGGCTCGGCCGGAGCGGTGGTGTTGGTATGACCACATTGAGGGGCGGTGCTGGGAAGCCGGGCGTGCGGCCGCTGCGGTGCACACTCTCGACGCGCGGGCGCGTAACGCGCGCATGAGAGTGAGCCCGACGGGTTACGGCGTTCTCTACGTTGAAGCGCGCACGTGGACCGGCGCGGGCCGTGCAAGATGGGCTGCTATGGCCCCAGACCCGATCGTGATCGTTACCGGTGACGGCCCGACACTCACAGACTGGATCCAGGCCGGAGCATCGGTGCTCTCAGTGATCGTTGCGGCGGCAGCGGCGCTGCTTGGTTCGTCCGCTCGGCGGGCAGGGAAGCGAGCCGAGCGTTCCGGCCGCGAGGCCGTCGAGTGGGCGGTCAGCGCGGGCAACGACGAAGTGAACTCACGTCTCAGGGCGGAAGGAAAGACGGTGTGGCAGATAAGCTCAGAGGGCAAGAACACACGCGTGTTCACGAACACCGGTGGCCAGGACGTCAAACTGGTGAAGGTCACTGACGTCACCCGGCCCGGAGAGCAGGGAGCGGCAATGGTGCTCCCTGGCTACGAGGACACGCACATATCGCCCGGCAACGGCTTCAAGGTCATCGTCGAACGCTCGTTGGCGGACCCTGCCGTGTCCAAAGTGGAAGTTACGTGGGAGGAGGGCGCGCGCACTGTCACGCAGGTCTACGCGGTGTCATGATCGTGCCGCTCAGCGATGCGCGCCTGCCCTTATCGGTAGAGCGAGTTGATCCCGCCCCAACGCTCCGATCTGCGTCGATCCTCATCGCCAGGAAGAGAGAGGATGGATGCTGGCGTCATCGCTTGTTCGACAACCCACAGCAGTCCATCCGCATCAACGTCAATGGCGACGACGCGCCGGCCATTCGGAGATGCCGCCTCCGGCGACGCACGCAGGTGGGCCGGCGTGGGATACCAGTCGGTCCAGCGGCGGCGTGAGTTGCCGCGTAGCACTGCCCCGTCGTCACTGTTGATCATGAAGCCCGGTTGCTTCCTCCCGATGTGAACCGTAGTTCCAGCGTGGCTCAGGGTGATCCAGTCGTCGTGAGTGTTCGCGGGGTACCAGCCCATCGGCACCTGCGAGAAGGTCAGTTCGAAGTCGTTGGCCCAACCATCCAGGTGTGGAGGCAGCGCGATCCTCGCACTGCTGGGCATTTGTGGTGGTGGAGCCGGACGACTCGACAGGCGGCTCGCCGCATATGTCACGCGTAGCCGGAGAACCAGATCTCCCTGGTCGGTTCGTTGCCCCTTGAACCGCAGCGGCCAACCATCCCGAGGCGGGATGAGTGCAACCCGTTCCGTGCCGTGCAGCCCGCCTCCACTGTTGACGGGTTCGATTCGATAGTGCTCCTTTCCGGGGTGCCGCGGGTCACGGCCGTGGAGGCTGACTTTGAGCCCTCCCAGATCTTCATTCGTGAGGTAAAACGAAGTCCTGTGCGCCCAGAAGTGCCAAGCCGTCGACATCTGCTGTTCGTCGGCTCCAACGAACACGTAGCACCGGAAGCGCTTCTTGCTGCTCACATACCGAGCCTACGGAAGAGTTGGGCAACGACGGGAGGGCCGGCTGGGTTGGGATCGCAGACGACCGGTTGGCTCGGTGTCACTGGCGCGCCGCCCCTTGACCACCCAGTCCTACCTATGTAGCTTTATACCTATGAAGGTCACTCATGCGCTGGTGCTCGTGTCGCTCGCGCTCCTGGACATGGATCGAGAGGGTGACGGTCGCGTGTGGGGCTACGCGCTGTCCAAGCGGTCCGGAGTGCGGTCGGGGGTCCTCTACCCGCAGCTCGACCGGATGATGAGCGAGGGCTGGCTGGATGATCACTGGGAGGAACGCGCTGAGGGCCAGAAGCGCCCGCCTCGCCGGTACTACACGCTCACCGACGCTGGGCGCAGGGAACTTGGCGCTGTCATCGCGCGGGCCGAAAGCCAGCCCCGGTTCCAGTCGATGAAGGTGGCGTTCGCATGATTGGAGACCTCATCGGGGCGCCGGGAGCGCTCGGGGCGTTCGCGCTCGCGGTGCTCATCTTCGGGTTCGCCCCTGGCATAGTGCTTGCGGCGATCGTGCGGCTGATCCCCGACATAGACCGACGACTCGAACTGCAGGCCGAGCTGTACGAGGTCCCCCGCTGGGAGCGGCCGTTCTGGGTCGCCCAGCAGTTCGAGGTTGCGCTCAGGGTCGGGCTTGCTCCGCGTGTCGAATGGTACTGGGGGCGCCACGTCTGGCACCGCAGCAAGTTGGACTCGGGGCTTAAGCGTCACCGGCAGTACCCGGACTCGTTCTGGGTCCCGGACGACGAGGACAAGGCGGACGTCCGACCTGGCGACCTGGTGAAGCTGATGTGGTCAGTCGAACGGTTCCCGGGCGAGCGGATGTGGGTCAGGGTGACGAAGCGCAACGGCAACCGGCTACTCGGCACGCTTGAGAACTGGCCGATCTACGTCTACATGCACCCCGGTGAGAAGGTGTCGTTCCACATCGACGACATCATCGACTGCATGTTCGAGGATACGGAGGTCGAGGTCTCGGCCGAGGTCGCCTAAGCCCTCCCGAGCACCCCACGCACGGTTGCCGGTCACCAGCGCCCGCCCGTGGCGGTGGGCACGCCTTCGGCGGTGAGCGTGGCGCAGATGACCGCGAGACCGCTGCCTCCGGCGCGCAACTCGCGGATGCGGGCCTCTGTCGCCGGGCTCAGGGACCGGGGCCGTCCGGGGCTCTGACGCTTCCTCTCGCGGGCCTCGGGGCTGATCTTGGCCATGCCTTCGCGCGTCCGCTCCCGATCCGCTTCCGCTCCATCTCGGCGAACACGCACGTCACCTGAGCCATAGCCGCGCCAGTCGTGGTGCTGGTGTCAATGCCCAGGTCCAGGCAGATGACAGCCCAACACTGCTCGGTCGCCGTCTCTGGCAGCTTGCGTAAAAGCCCATCGCGGCCGTCGTTGAGGATGCGCGCCCAGTCGGTCTTGCGGCACGGGGTTTGGTCGCGCTGGTGTCGTTGTCCTGGTAGACGCCCGCGACGGCCCACCCCTTGACCAGTGCTGTGCACCGCCGAACCTGATCTGTGACGCCTTCCTGAACGAAGGCGGACTGGCGCGCGTACACCGCTACCCGAGTTGTCATGCCAAAAGTACGCCTTTCGGGTACTTCTGCGGCGAAACACGGCTGCTCCGGTGCCAGCGTGAACTACGGAGGCTGTCCGTCCGACGCCGAGGAGTGGATCTCGCAGGCATGCCCGATCGTGGGGAGCTACGGCGGCTCGGACAACTCGCCGCTCGGCTGGCGGGCCGGTGAGCGGCTCGACCGATTGCTCACCGAGCTCGACGTCCCGCACGACATCAAGGTCTATCCCGGCGCCGGGCACGGCTTCATGAACGACCACGACCCTGGCGACCAGACGTTACTGCTGAGGTTCCTGGCGCGGGTCTCGGGAACCGAGTACGACGAGGCCGCCACCCGAGACGCCAGACGGCGGACCATCGAGTTCTTCGACTGCGATCTCAAGGGCACATGAACCCGGGGCCAGTCGAGTGGGTTGTCGGGTGACCTCACGGGAGGAGGCGGACCGATCGGGCGAGCGCTGGCCCAGGCTCAGCCCGCGACAACCCCCAGCACGGCATGCCCGGCCGCGCCTGCCAGTAGCAGGGGCACGAGCCACGCCGCCATGCGGCCGTACTGGGCCCGATGCCTCCCGAGCGCGAGCGCGAGGACCACGGCGATGACGCCGAACAGCACGGCGCTCGACGTGTAGCCGAGGCGGAGCTGGTATGCGATTACCGCCTCGCTGGCCCACGCGGCGACCAGGGCGGCGGCCCCGAGGCCGGACGGGCGGCCACGGCGCCAGGCGTGCCCGGCTGCGCCGAACAGCGGGCCTCCGACGATGGCACACACGGCCCACATCGCCACCCACCCGAGATTGACACCGAAGCCCCGAGCCTCGGCGGTGGCGTAGTAGCCGACCACCTGCATGAGCGTCGCGGCCAGGCCGGCCCACGTCGCGGCGGAGAGCCTGCGCTGGAGGGCGCCGGCAGCGAAGGCCGTCGTTAGCCACGGGCTGACCGCGTTGACGAGGGCGAGCCAGGGGAAGTCCGCGCTCGTTTGGAGCAGCGAGGTGAGCGACCCGACACCGAGTCCTATTCCGAGGGGCGCGAGACCGGCGACGAGGGCAGAGCGCTGTGGCATCCGGGAAGTGTAATGGCCGCCACACACCCACTTCCCGTACATGAATGTCTGAGTTACCGTGAGAGAAACCCGGACGCGGCCGTACGACTTAGGAGGAGCGATGGCGACCACGAGGACGCAGGCGGTGGCCCGCGAAGGGGTCTACCCGAAGCGCTGGCTCGCGCTCGCGCTGCTGGGCATCGCGCAGTTCATGCTGATCCTGGACGTCACGGTCGTGGCGATCGCCCTGCCGCAGATGAGCGCCGACCTCGACCTGACACGCGAGGTGGCGACCTGGGTAGTCGCCGCCTACACCCTCACCTTCGGCGGGCTCATGCTGCTGGGCGGGCGCAGCGCGGACCTGTTCGGCTCCAAGCCGATCGTCTACGCCGGGCTGCTCACCTTCACGGCCGGCTCGCTGCTGGCGGGAGTCGCCGACAACGGCACCGCGCTGCTCGCCGGCCGCGTCGCCCAAGGCCTCGCCGCGGCGATGCTCTCGCCAGCCGCGCTCTCGGTGGTGGTGCGGCTGTTCACCGGCGACGAGCGCAACCGAGCCCTGGGCATCTGGTCCGCCCTCGGCGGCGGCGGCGCGGCCGTCGGCGTGCTGCTGGGCGGGCTCATCACCGCCGGCCCGGGCTGGCCGTGGGTGTTCTTCCTCAACATCCCCCTCGGCCTGATCGTGCTGGCCGCGCTCCCCCGAGTCCTCCCGCCACTGCCGCCCGCCGCTGGCCCGCGGCCCGCGCTCGACGTCCTGGGCGTTCTGCTGGTGACCGGGGCGACGGGCTCGGCGATCTACGCGTTGACCACCGCGGGCGAGGCGGGATGGGCGGACGCGCAGACGCTCCTCGCGGCCGGAGCCGCAGTGCTGCTGTACCTGCTGTTCGGCTGGCGCCAGAAGACCGCGGCCTCCCCGCTCATGGACCTCGGACTGCTGACCCGCCGCCCCGTGGGCGCGGGAGTGTTCGTGATCCTCATCGCCACCGCCCTGATGGTCGCCGTGTTCTTCCTCGGCACCTTCTTCTTCCAGCAGTCCGCCGGACACGGACCGCTGACGACCGGCGTGCTGTTCCTGCCGATCGCGGTGGCCACCATGGCGGGCGCGAGCCTCGGCGGACGCCTGATCGCCCGCATGGGCGCTCGGACCCTGGGGGCACTGGGCATGATGATCGCCGCCGCCGGCCTGCTCGTGCCAGCCATGTGGCCGCACACGGCAGCGATCACCATCGGGGTCAGCTTCGGGGCCCTCGGCATCGGCGCCCTGTTCGTGGTGGCGTCGGCCACGGCCCTCGGCCAGATCGGCCCTGAGGAGGCGGGGATCGCCTCAGGCCTGCTCAGCACCTTCCACGAGTTCGGCGCCTCCATCGGCGTCGCCACCGCGTCCAGCATCGCCGCGCTCAGCCTGGTCGCAGGCGGCGACACCGGGTTCCAACAGGCCTTCGGCTTCGCCGCGGGGGCTGCCGCCGTCGCCGCGGTCGTGTCGCTCGTCGTGATCCCGCGCCGACCGAGGGCCGCCTAGCCACGCCGTTCTGGCAGCCCTTCGGTATGCCCCGGACACGACAAAGCCCTGGCGAGAGGAACTCTCACCAGGGCTTTTCTGTCGGGCTGACGGGACTTGAACCTGCGACCCTCTCATTCCGCAGCTTTACGCACGCCACCATCGAAGTACGTCCGGCTGAAATCCGCAACGCGGAGTACATGCAGGACTGCCGTGAACACCGACGGCCCGGACAACTACTATTCTGCCCCCGCGGTGGCGAGAACTGCCTATTCTGACCTGGCCGTCCGAGAGGGGGCCCCGCTGCGGGGTGATAAGCGCTCTCGAGCGCGTCATCTCAGAACCGAGACACGCCCTACGGATACTCTAGGCACGCGGTCGTCAGTCACGATTCACGTACGGACGGCACTGCGGGTCGCGCGCGAGCCTCACCTTCACAACATCCTCTGGTGTCCCCAACTCGATCGCGACCCAAGCGCGGACGACCATGACGCTCGTGCGCCATGCGTTAAGCACGTCGACAGGGTTCGGCTCCGCGCGGTTCGCATGCTTCAATCCGTTGTACGCCGCGGCCGTGTCTGTTGCCCATCCGGGACCATCGAACGGCAAACAGTCACCTAGATCGGCAAGGATACGCACGAACCGCTCCTGTAATGTCGCCCTTCTCGCGTCCCGTTCAGAATTTCCGTCGCGTACTATGAGCAGATAGCCGAGGGCCTCCAGGCCTGGCCCAGTATGCGCGAGCATCGTGCTCGGCGACGCCTTTCGAATATCGAGTCCGGAAATAACCGGATCGAGGGCACGAGCGAACGCGTCTCGCAATGTAATCCAGCGCACGATTCCCTCCTCCTTCAACTCAGCGAAGGTCAGTAGGTGATCGCGATAGCCGGAGGGTGGCGCGGCGAGAGTATCGTCGGGAACGACGACATCCCGCCACTGCTCACCGTGCTCTCTGCCGTCCAGAGTGCGCAGTGGATCTTCCCTGTGCATAGCACGTCTCACGACGCACGACTCGGGATTCCATCGTGACAGCACGAGAAGATCGCGGACCGCCCGGTGGAGCTGCTCGTGCTCGTCCCAACCGCGCGGATCCTCGCTTCCCGTGACGCAGTGGACAAGATCAAGGACCACCCGTCGGTCTCCGCCGTCCTCGTGAGCGATACGCCAGCCTGGCCGAAACCGCAGTGAGAAGCCATCAAATTCGCCGACATCAATGTCGAGCGTGCGCTTGGATGATAAGCATATCCCGCGGTGACCGCCCGACCAGTCATGCTCCTCTTGCCAAGAAGTGATTCCAAGCCACGCGCGCAGCCCGGAGATCTCTGTCTGCATGCCATGAGGTCGCTCAAACTCGACGTTCCGCCCCACGCCGATGATTGCAGCGCGAGCCCAAAGGGTACCGCTCCCCGGGCCCAGCACGTTGCTGTGATACCCGCGGGGGAAGCAACGAATGAGCAGAACGACGCCGTGCGAGTCATGGAACTGCACCCTCTTCGGTGCCGGCAGAGAACCTGGCTGCGGCGGGGTCTCGATATGGCCGTCATCCCTTAGGAACCACTGCGCATACGGGCTCTCCGGATCCGACCAGGGCACTAAGACGCTGATCCCCTTATCGGACCGCTCGAGAGTGACCTTGACCTCCGGTGTGTCCTGTTGGAAGTCGATAAGGTCGCCTACACGACGCGTTCCCATCTCCAACTCGTTCGGCATTGGTTCCACCTCCGGTCCCGCGATGCTCGACCTGCGACGCAAGCTGGGCTCACATAGGCCGCAGTGTAGACGGCAGCATGGACTCCAGAACCCGCAATCGACACTGCCAGAGGAGCAGAAAAGGAACGCTCCCGCTATGGATCGCGCTGTAATGCGCCCCCGGCGGCAGACCGGCATATTGGTTGAGCGGGCCTTCGCCATGCCTGGAGTGGCGCGCTACAAGACGAAGCCGCTCAGGTGACTCAGGTTGATCGAGTGCGATTCCGTGAACTCCTGCCCGCGCTCTGTCCAGGTGAAGGTGACCTCACTGTGCTTCGCGATGCTGGGAGGCAGGTCCACGAACGGGATGCTCCAACCCGATCCGCCCGCGATGTTGACACCGGGGTGCTTGTCCAACGAAGGCAAGTGGTACCCGTCTGCTACCTGCTTCGACGACAAGGAGACTCTCACGTCCCGCGCCGTCCCTGTTCCAGAGTTGCGGACGACCAACTCGGCCTGCCCGTCGACGAGTCGCGGGCAGTCGCTCGCCGTGAGATCGGCTTTAGGCCCTAAGTCACCAGCGGGCACGAAGCTAGTTGCCTTAATCTCGTCGACGTCCTTCTCGATCGCAGCGCGAACCTTCTCGCGCAGGTCTTCGATCGAGTTGTAGCCGCCGACCAGCCCGTCGTCACACAGCAGCCTCCGCGCGCCCCGGAGCGACGCGAGCTGCGCTTCGTCGACGTTCTGTGGGTGCGACATATTCGAGAAGTACACGTGCACAGGCATGCCCGCCGCGTCGGCCCGCTTGATCTCCTCCATCGTCCCCGACGCGAACTCCCGCGTCGGCTGACCGAGCCTCGAACGGAACACCGCCACCAGGATGTCTGCGTCATCCAGTCCCTGGGCGTTTATAACGTCCTGCCCACTGCCTCCAAGCTCCGGCACCGCGTGCCGTTCCCACATCCAGGCCAGTAGCACGACCCCGGACTGCATCGCGCGGTCACCGTTCCACCGGTCGAGCACATCGGCAATTGCCGCGCGTTCCTCGATCGCGTCACCCGGAGAAGCGACCATGACACGCACGGCGATGGCAGGAAACGTCATACTCACATGGTAGAAGCGCGCGATGGTGCAACCAACCACCTCGCCCCGCTGTCATCGCGGTCGGACATGTCCAGCAGCCTGCGACGGCTGCGTTGCCAGCCGAACCCGAGCGCCTTCGATCCTGAGAGCACCGGCGGTACGCCGATCCCCCAAGTTGCTCGGAGCACTTCACATCACGCCAACATTCACCCCGCGCAGAACGCGCTCGCGCTCATCACGGATCGAGCGCGGTCCACCAGCCGGCGCTTGGTCGACTCGAAGCAAGTCTTGGCCGAGGCGAGGGCCGATCTCGAGCGAGCGATGGCTCTGCGGGCCCGCGTTCATTGGCTCAGTCGCGCTCCTTGGGCAGAACACGCGGGCTCTCGTTCCGACGCTCAGGGTCAGGTCGCCGGCAGGGGTGCACGCCTCGAAAAGCACTGTCCTGAATCTGGTTCGCGGTTGGAGCTAGTGCCACTTCCATACGGCGCCACTCTCGGCCGACCGCGGCCGTTCTGGGCCCGCACTCTGGACCGAGCCCTGGCCGGGGACGGCGGCACCGAGTCACTCGTCGAGGCGCGCGAGCACCTAAAGGCATGCTGGTGGCTAATGGGCGACCCCGTATACAACTGCAGGTCAGAAGCTCGTAAGCTCCTGACCTGCAGTTCTCTGTCGGGCTGACAGGATTTGAACCTGCGACCCCTTGACCCCCAGTCAAGTGCGCTACCAAGCTGCGCCACAGCCCGAACGTTCCCGTGGGAACACGGAGACTCTACCTCACTGAACGGGGGTCTCTCGTCCGTCGCCCGCGCTGTGGGCGCCGCTCTCGCTGATGCCCATGCTGGTCACGGCGTCGGGTGTGGCCAGCGTCACGGCGGCGGTGGCGGGCAGGTGGGCGCGCCAGGCGGCCGCGACCACCGTGAGGCACCCGAGCGCGATGACCAGTCCCCCGGCGAACATCTGCGGGTAGCTCCACCAGCCGGCCAGGACGGCCAGCACCGCGGGGATGAAGAAGCCGACGTAGGCGACGGAGTAGTAGACGGCGGTGAGCCCGGCCAAGTCGTCGGGCCCGGCGATGCGGCGCACCTCGTTGAGCCCGGCCACGAGGGCGAGCCCGTACCCCATGCCGAGGACGGCGGCCGCGAGGAGCGCCCCGACCAGCGTGAGGCGGGCGCTGGCGTAGGCGCCGAGTCCCATCCCGACGGCGATGATCGCGAGGGCCACCACGGACGCGCGGGCGCTGCGGTCGGTGTCGATGGCCCGCCCGAGCACCTGGATGCCGATGCCGCAGCCCAGGGTGAGCACGGTGAGCAGCCCGGAGAACGCGATGGGCATCCCACCGGAGTGCTCGCGCATGAGGCTGGGCAGCACCGCGTAGGCGGAGCCCGCGCAGCCGAAGACCCAGGGGGCCAGGGGCAGCACGACGCGCAGGAACCGGCGATCGCCTGCGGCGGGGATGCGCAGGTCGTCCCGTAGCGGCGTCTGCGAGGCGCTGGCCGTGGGCTGCCGGGTCTCGGGCGCACTGAGGAGCCACGCGCCTGAGGCGAGGGTCAACAGGGCGTGCAGGATGTAGGCGGTGTGGGCGGGCCACGGGCCCCACTGGGCGAGCACGCTCGCCACCCCGGCGCCCACCAGGAAGCCGAGGGTCAGGGCCAGCGACGCGCGCCGGGCGCCGGCCCGCGGGTCGTCACCGGCGTTGTCGGAGAGCTCGGTGATCCAGGTGGACCCCACAGCCATCACCAGCCCCAGCGCGGCTCCGCACAGCACGCGGCCGATGCCGAGCGCGAGCGGCGAGCCGGACCCGACGGCGAGCACGAGCGACCCCGCGAGGCTCAGCGGCGCCGCGGGGAGCAGCAGGGGCCGGCGCCCGTACCTGTCGGACAGCGGGCCGCCGAGCAGTAGCGCCGGCACGATTCCCAGCACGTAGGCGCCCAGCAGCAGGTCGACGGTCACGGCGGAGAAACTGCTGACCTCCCGGTACATGACCAGGAGCGGGGTGAACTCGTTGCCGCCCCACGCGACGGCCACCATCGTGGCGGCCACCGCGAGCCACGCGCGGCGGGGCACCGATCCGTCGCCCGGCGCCTGCTGGGGGGCATCGCGCAGGTCGGTGGCGGTCATCGGGCGTCGACGGCCGCTGCGGCCCGCTCGGGAAGGTGCGCGTGGTCGAGATGGCGGCGCAGCGCGACCTTGAACTCGGCTACCGCCCCGGCGCCGACGGCCGCCGCGAGGTGCTCGTGCTGGGTGACGAAGCTCCGCGCGCGGCTCTCGTCGCGCCACAGCGACCGCGCGACCATGCGCCGCTGCCGCTCCCGCAGGGTGACGTAGAAGCTCGTGAGCAGCGGGTTGCCGCCCGCGGCGACGATCGTCAGGTGGAACTCGGTGTCGTGCTCCGCGTAGGCGTCGATGTCGCCGCGGTCCAACGCGGCGCGCTGCTGCTCGATCGAGGCGCTCAGACGCTCGTGCAGCCGCTCGCGATCGTCGCGGTGGCGCAGCGCCTCGACGGCGTGGACCTCGAGGAGCAGGCGCGCGTCGACCACTGACTGCGCCTCGCCCGCGGCCACGGGCACCACCAGGGCGCCGCGCTTGGGGTAGAGCCGCAGCCAGCCCTCGGACTCGAGGCGGAGGAACGCCTCCCGGACGGGCGTGCGGCTCATGGAGAGCTGGGCGGCGATGTCGCCCTCGCTGACCATGGTGCCGCCGGGGAGCGAGTCGGTGAGCACCTGCTCCTTGACGTGCGCGTAAGCGCGCTCGGCCGCGGGGACCGGGGCTCCGGATGAGAGTGCCGGCAAGGGCGTGGGCGATGACGCGGTGGCGCCAGTGGGGAACGACATAGACACAAGACGAGTCTAAGTCGTCGAGGAGCCTGCTCCCGACCCCGCCTCGAGCCGGCGACTGCGCGCGACCTCGCCCTCGGCGGCCACCACCGCGAGCACCACGAGGTCCACGACGAGCCCCGCCACGGCAGCCCACTGCTCGAGCCGGAACAGGAAGATCTGGGTCAGCAGCAGGCTGATCAGCACAGCCCGGCGGAACCACGCGAACCCGTTCTCCCGCGAGCCGCGCACCACGACGAGGCCGACGACGCAGCACGCCACCGATCCCGCGCCGGAGACGAGCATCCCCGTCACGACCCACCCGGGCACGTCGGCGCCCGCCACCCATGCCGCCACGCCCCGGCCCATGGTCGCGACGGCGGTCCCGGTCACCACCACCACCGCCACCCACGGCACCCAACGCGCCCGGACGAGCCGGTACGTGCCCTTCACCACCCAGCGCGCGATCACACCGGTGACGTCGGGCAGCTCCTCGCGGTCGTCCTCCACGACACGCAGCAGCGCGCTGACCTCGGCCGCCCCGTGCTGCTCCCCCGCGGCACGGACCAGCGCATGGGCCTGCCGCCGGGCGCGCGGGCTGAACCCGCCCACCACACCCGAGACCGCACGGTCCACTGCCCCCGCCAGCAGTTCGCTCGGATCGCGTTCCCGGCGACCGTGCAGCACCTCGGCCAGCAGCACCAGCAGCACCACGACCACGTAGATGAGCGATGCCGTGGGCTCGTAGAAGTAGTCGTTGTCAGCGGTGACGAACTTGCCGATCTCGTCGATGAACAGCCCGAAGCCGATCCCACCCACCAGCGCCCCGATCGGCCGCACCACCGGCCCGGCGTACGAGAGCAGCAGCACCACGGCGACGGCGAGGAGCAGGCCGCCCCACAGCACATGCGCGATGTGCAGCGTGGCGCCGCCGACCTGCGGGTAGCCGGTGGCCGCCAGCGCCCCGCGGGTGAGCAGCACAGTGACGACGGTCGCCACGAGGAACGCGGCCAGATGCTGGGGCGCGGCCGGATCGCGCGGCAGGCCCAGCCTCAGCAGCAGCGCCCTCCCGTGGAGGGAAGTCGGGCGGCGCGCCCCTCCGAGGGGCGCGCCGACGGCAGCGTCGCCGCCGTCGGCCGCCTCACGGGTCACCGCTTGCGCTTCTCCCGCACCCGCACCGAGATCTCGATCGGCGTGCCCTCGAAGCCGAAGTCCTCGCGCAGGCGACGCTCGATGAAACGCCGGTAGCCGGCCTCGAGGAAGCCGCTGGCGAAGATCACGAACCGCGGCGGGGACGTCGACGCCTGCGTGGCGAACAGGATGCGCGGCTGCTTGCCGCCCCGCAGCGGGTGCGGGTGGGCGGCGACGAGCTCGCCGAGGAACGCGTTGAGGCGGCCCGTCGGGATGCGGGTCTCCCACGACGCGAGCGCGCGCTCGATGGCCGGGACCAGGCGCTCGGCGTGCCAGCCCGTCTTCGCGGAGAGGTTCACGCGCGGCGCCCACTGCACCTGGACCAGGTCCTGCTCGATCTCGCGCTCGAGGAACGGCCGGCGGTCCTCGTCCATCAGGTCCCACTTGTTGAACGCCAGCACGATGGCGCGTCCCGCGTCGATCGCCTGGGAGATGACGCGCGTGTCCTGCTCGGTGAGCTTCGTCGACGCGTCCAGCAGGACGACCGCGACCTCGGACTTCTCGATCGCGGCCTGCGTGCGCAGCGACGCGTAGAAGTCCGCGCCCTGCGACTGGTGCACGCGGCGGCGGATGCCGGCGGTGTCGACGAACCACCACGTCTTGCCCTTGAGCTGCACCAGCTCGTCGACCGGGTCGCGCGTGGTGCCCGCGACGTCGTCGACGACGACCCGCTCGGCGCCGATGATCTTGTTCAGCAGCGAGGACTTGCCCACGTTGGGCCGCCCCACCAGCGCGACGCGGCGGGGGCCGCCCGCGGGGATCGCCGAGCCGTGCTGCGACACCTTCGGCAGCGCGGCCATCGCGGCGTCCAGCAGGTCGCCGGTGCCACGGCCGTGCAGGGCCGAGACGGGGTGCGGCTGGCCCAGGCCGAGGCTCCACAGCTCGGTCGCGTCAGCCTCCACGCGGGGGCCGTCCACCTTGTTGGCGCACAGCACCACGGGCTTGCCGGACTTGCGCAGCAGCCGCACGACGCGCTCGTCCGTGGCCGTGGGCCCGACGGTGGCGTCGACGACGAAGAGCACCGCGTCGGCCAGCGAGATCGCGACCTCGGCCTGCTCGGCGACGCGCGCGTCGATGCCGAGCACGTCGACCTCCCAGCCGCCGGTGTCGACGAGCGTGAAGTTCCGCCCCGCCCACTCGGCCGGGTAGCTCACGCGGTCGCGCGTCACGCCGGGCTTGTCCTCGACGACGGCCTGGCGGCGGCCGAGGATGCGGTTGACGAGGGTGGACTTGCCCACGTTGGGGCGGCCCACGACGGCGAGCACGGGCAGCGGCGCTCCCCCGGGCTCGCCCGCCTCGATGGCGGCCTCGCCCTCGAGCAGCGCGAGGTCGTCCTCCTCGAGGTCGTACTCGGCGAGCCCGGCCCGCAGGGCCTCCTCGCGCACGGCGTCCGCGGCGGCGGTGTCCGACGGGTCAGCGTCTGACTGGTCGGCGTCAGAGTGGGCCGGGTCCGACAGCGCGGGGTCCGACGTGGCGGGGTCCAGAGGTGTGTCGGCTGCCGTCGCGGCAGCGTCGTCGGGCATGCCCGCGGTCGGGTCGGTCTCGGTCATGGGGTCATTCTCCCCTGCCCGAGGGCCGGACGACTAATGCGCTGCCGGCGCCGCCCGATGGGGGTCGTCTGTGGGAAGCGGCAGACCCGCCCGCTCGGCCGCGGCGCCCACCAGCGCCACCATCGCGACGCGGATCGCCTCGTTGGCCTGCGCCACGGCGGCGCGGCCCGACGTCCCCGGCGCCCGCTCGAGGCTCAACGGCTCCCCGAACTCGACGACGAGGCGGCGGCGGAACCCCGGCAGGCGGCTGACGGCCTCCCCTGTGCGGCGGGTGCCGAGCACGGCGACGGGCACGACGCAGGCGGCGCCGTTGATCGCCAGCCAGGCCACGCCCGCGCGGGCGTCCGCCATGTCGCCGCGACCCCGGCTGCCCTCGGGGAACACCCCGACGACCCCGCCACGCCGCAGCACGCCCAGCGCGGTGGCCAGCGACGAGCGGCCGTCGCCGTCCACCGGTATCTGGCCCGCGCTGCGCAGCACGGCGCCCACGGGACCGGAGAACATCGACGCCTTGATCAGCACATGGGAGGGACGCGGCGAGGCGCCCACCAGCACGGGCCCGTCGGCGACGCCGGAGTGGTTGGCCGCGAGGAGCACCGGGCCGTCCAGCGGCACGTTCTCGGCGCCGATCACCTCGGTGTTCCACAGCACATGCGCGAAGAGCTTGCCCAGCGCGTGCCCGCGGCGCGCCTGCCGCTCCTCGGGGACCGCTGCGGCCTCCCGCTGCGGGGCGGGTCGCGTGACGGACTCGGCGCCGCTCACAGCGCTGTCCGGCCCGTGACCTGCGCGACGACGTCGAGCACGGCCTGCACGGTCTGCTCCAGGTCCAGGTCGGAGGAGTCCACGGTCACGACACCGTCCGCAGCGACGTGGAACGTCGACACCGTCGAGTCGTCCTTGTCGCGTCGCAGCACCTGGTCGCGGGTGGCCTGCACCGCCTCGGCGTCCGCGCTGCCGTGCACCTCCTTGGCCCGCCGGGCGAGCCGTGCCTCCTCGCTGGCGGTCAGCAGGATGCGGACGTCGGCGTCCGGGGCGATCACCGTGGTGATGTCCCGCCCCTCGGCGACGATCCCGCGCCCGTGGGAGAACGACTGCGGCACCCGCTCCGCGGCGATGGCCTCGCGCTGCAGGCGGCCCAGCTCGGCGCGCACCTCCAGGTTCGTGGCGACGGCGCTCACCGCCGAGGAGATCGCCGTCGTGCGGATCGCCTCGCCGACGTCCGTCCCGCCCACGTGCACCGTCGGCCCGGCCGGGTCGACCCCGACGGCCAACGGCAATTCCCGGACCACTGCGGCCACGGCCTCGGTGTCGGTGAGCGGCACGCCCTGCTCGAGGCACCACCACGTCGCCGCGCGGTACATCGCCCCGGTGTCCAAGAACGCCAGGCCCAGGCGCTGGGCTACCATGCGCGACACGCTGGACTTGCCCGAGCCCGAGGGCCCGTCGATCGCGACCACGATCGCCTGCTGGCGCCGCATGCCGTCCTGAGGTTCCGTGCTCAACTCACCAGTCTCCATCCGCGGGCACTGAGCTCCGCCTCGAGTTGCTCGGACCGCCCGGGGAGCACCGACATCGACGCCATGCCGACGGGCCGGCCGGCCGAGTGCTCGAGCTGGAGGTCCTCCAGGTTGACGCCGGCCTCGCCTACGTCGGCCAGCAGCCGTGCGAGCTCGCCGGGGACGTCGGGGACCAGCGCCGTGACGACCTCGTAGACGCGCGCGGCGCCGCCATGCTTGCCGGGGACCCGGGCGACGCCGGTGTTCCCCTGGCCGATGGCCTGCGCGATGCTCGCGAGGGCGCCGAGCTCGACGGTCTCGGGGCCAGTGGCCGCCGCGGCCCGGTCGAGCGCCTCGATCACCACATCGAGGTCGGTGCGCAGGTCCCGCAGCACCGCAGCGACAGCCTCGGCGTTCGCGGCCAGGATCGACGTCCACAGCGCGGGATCGCTCGCGGCGAGCCGCGTCACATCCCGCAGTCCTTGCCCAGCGAGCCCGAGCGCGGGCTCGCTGGCGTCGCGCAAGCGGGCCGCGACGAGGCTCGAGGCCACCTGCGGCACATGCGACACGAGCGCCACGGCCTCGTCGTGCGCCTGGGCGTCCATCTCCACGGGTATCGCGCCGAGGTCGACGGCGAGGGCGCGCACGACCAGCAGCGCCTGCGCTGAGGACGCCCCGGAGTCCGCGATCACCCAGGGCCGCCCGACGAACAGGTCGGGCACGGCGGCGGCAGGCCCGGACCGCTCACGGCCCGCCATCGGGTGGGAGCCCACGTACCGGCTCAGGTCGGCCCCGGACTCGCGCAGCTCGTCGAGCACGTAGCCCTTCACGCTCGCGACATCGGTCACCACCGCGTGCGGCCACGCCGCCAACTCGGCCCGCACCACGTCGGCGGTCACATCCGGCGGCGCCGCGACGACCACCAGGGCCGGCGCGGCGTCGTCGGACGCGGCCGGGCGCCCGGCGCCCACGTCGCGGGCCAGTGCCAGCGCGGTGCGCGACGGGTCGTGCAGCACCACGTCGACGCCGCGCGTGGCCAGGGCCAGCCCGACGGACGCGCCGAGGAGCCCGGTGCCGACCACGCGCACCGGGCCCTGGGTGGCGACCGCCTGGGTCACATCCCCACCAGCGCCATGAGGGTGCCCAGCTCCGTCTTGCCGAGCACGCGGGTGCGCCCCGGGCGCAGGTCGCCGAGCTTGATCGGGCCGATCTGCGTGCGGACCAGGCGCGTCACCGGGAAGCCCACCTCGTCGAAGATGCGCCGGACCACGCGGTTGCGCCCCTCGTGCAGCACGAGCTCGACGAGGCTGGCCTGCGCGGTCTGGTCGACGATCCGGAAGCTGTCGACCGTGACGAGGCCGTCCTCCAGCTCGATGCCCTTCTGCAGCTGCTTGCCCAGCGACGGGTGCACCCGCCCCTCGACCTCCGCGAAGTACGTCTTGGGCACCTCATGCGACGGGTGCGCCAGGCGGTTCGCGAGCTCGCCGTCGTTCGTCAGCAGGATCAGGCCCTCGGTCTCGGCGTCGAGCCGGCCCACGTGGAAGAGCCGCTCCTCGCGGTTCTTCACGAACTCGGCCAGTGACGGGCGCCCGTCGGGGTCATGCATCGTCGAGACCACGCCCAGCGGCTTGTTCAGCGCGATCGTCACCATCGAGGTGTCGAGCTGCACGCGCATCCCGTCCACGTGGATCGCGACCTTCGCGGGGTCGACCCGCACGCCCAGCTCGAGGACGGGCACGCCGTCCACCGTCACCCGGCCCGCCGTGATCAAGTCCTCGCACGCGCGCCGCGACCCGAGCCCGGCCGTCGCGAGCACCTTCTGCAAGCGCACGCCCTCGGGGTCGTGCACGTCGCGCGGCGGCTCGGCGGCGCGTGCCGGGGCCTTGGCCCGTGTCGGGCGCGCCGGTCGACCCGGCTGCCCTGCGCGCGCCGGACGGGGCTGCCCGCCACGGCCTCCGCCTGCTCCGCGCGGAGCGCCAGCGCGCCCGCCGCCGTCACGTCCACGGCCGGCGCCCGCAGCGCCTCCCCGTCGTCCCTCAGTGCTCATCGTGTCTCCCTGTTCGCCATGTCCACGCCCTCGAGCGCGTCGAAGTCCGGCAGATAGGGCGCAAGTGGAGGCAGCTCATCCAGGCTCGCGAGCCCCATCCGCTCCAAGAAGTATCCCGTGGTCTCGTAGAGCACGGCGCCAGTGCTCGGGTCGGAGCCCGCCTCGGCCACCAAACCGCGCGACGCGAGCGTGCGCACCACGCCGTCGACGTTGACCCCGCGCACCCCCGAGACCTGCCCGCGGGTGACCGGCTGCCGGTAGGCGATCACGGCCAGGGTCTCGAGCGCGGCCTGCGTCAGGCGCGCGGTCTGCCCCTCGAGCACGAACCGCCCGACGACCTCGGCGAACGCCGACGCCGAGTAGATCCGCCAGCCCGCCCCGGCCTGCCGCAGCTCGAACCCGCGCGGCCTGCCGCCGTGCTCCCCCCGATACTCCGCGGCCAAGGCCTCCAGCAGCCCCTCCACGCGGTCCGTGGGCAGTGCGAGGACCGAGGCCAGCCGCACCGCGGGAATCGGCTCGTCGGCGACCATCAGCACGGCCTCCAGGGCGGCGAGGGCGCCACCCGGCAGGTCGTCGACGTCGAAGGCGAGCTCGTCGGCCTCGACGACCGGGCCGTCAGCGTCCGGCGCGGTCAGCGCGTCGAGGTCGGGGGGTGTCTGGCTCATGCGTCGGGCTCCTGGGAGGCGGTGCTGGGGTCGGCTGTGAGGTCCGCCACGTCGAAGTCGTCGGAGACGCGCACCTCGCCGTCGTCGGCCCCCGTCCACCGCACGGTGAGCTCCCCCAGCGGTGTGACCTGGTCGAAGCCGACGGCGCCCTCGCGGAACAGCTCGAGCAGCGCGAGGAACCGCGACACCACCATGAGGGTGGAGTCGGCGTCGGCGGTCAGCGCCCGGAAGGTCGCGGAGCCGCCGCGCCGCAGCCGCTCGACCAGCAGCGCCGCCTGCTCGCGCACCGATACCGCGGGGGCGTGCAGGTGGCTGAGGTCCACGCCGGGCGGCGGGGCCTTGGGCGCCAGGGCCTTCGCGGCGAGCGCGGCGAGCTGCTGTGGGCCGATCTGCCACACGAGCTCGGGCAGCAGCGCAGCGAGCTGGGGCTCCAAGGTCACCGAGCGGGGGAACCTGCGCCCCTCTGCGGTGAGCCGATCGCCGATGTCCCGGGCCACCACCTTGTACGCGCGGTACTGCAGCAACCGCACGAACAGCAGGTCCCGCGCCTCGAGCAGCTCGAGGTCCTCGGCGTCCTCGACCACGCCCTGCGGCAGCAGGCGGGCCGCCTTGAGGTCCAGCAGCGTCGCCGCGACGACCAGGAACTCGCTGGCCTGGCTCAGGTCCCAGGACCTGCCGCCCGCGGCGGCGGTGCGCTCGGCGGCGCGAATGTGGGCGATGAACTCGTCGGTGACCCGGGCGAGGGACACCTCGGTGATGTCGAGCTTGTGCTTCGAGATCAGCCCGAGCAGCAGGTCGAAGGGGCCGCTGAAGTTGTCGAGGTGCACCTCGAAGGGGCTCGTCCCCGACGGCGAGGACGCGGCCTCGCCGGTGGGGGCTGCCGCCGGTGCGGCGGTCTCGTGGGCTGCAGGCGCCTCGGCGACCAGGCTAGGCGGCGTCGCCACGGGCGATGAGCTCGCGCGCGAGCTGCCGGTAGGCGCTCGCCCCGCTGTGGTTCGACGCGTAGGTGATGATCGGCTCCGCCGCGACCGACGAGTCCGGGAACTTCACCGTGCGCCCGATGACCGTCTGCAGCAGCGTGTCGCCGAAGGCCTCGTGCACGCGCGCGACGACCTCGCGGGCGTGCAGCGTCCGCGAGTCGTACATGGTTGCGAGGATGCCGTCGACCTCGAGGCGTGGGTTCAGGCGGTCGCGCACCTTCTCGATGGTCTCCACGAGCAGCGCGACGCCGCGCAGCGCGAAGAACTCGCACTCGAGCGGGATGAGGACGCCGTGGGCCGCGGTGAGGGCGTTGACGGTCAGCAGCCCCAGGGACGGCTGGCAATCGATGAGGATCACGTCGTAGTCGTCGAGGGCGGGGCGCAGCACCCGGGCGAGGATGGACTCGCGGGCCACCTCGGAGACGAGCTGGACCTCTGCCGCCGAGAGGTCGATGTTGGCCGGCAGCAGGTCGAGGTTCGCGATGTCGGTGCTGCGCACCACCTCGGCGAGTGACGCGTTGCGCTCCATCATCAGGTTGTAGACGGTGCGCTCGAGCTCATGCGGGCTGATGCCCAGGCCCACGGACGCCGCGCCCTGCGGGTCGAAGTCGACGATGAGCACCCGGCGGCCGACCTCGGCGAGGGCGGCGGCGAGGTTGATGGTGGTCGTCGTCTTGCCGACGCCACCCTTCTGGTTGCACATCGCGATGACGCGCGCGGGGCCGTGCGAGGCCAGCGGCGCGGGCTCGGGGAAGCGCGGCAGGGGTCGACCGACGGGGTCGAGCTCCATCTCGGTCATCTGCTCGGTTGCCACGCGGACAACCTACCGGAGCGTGCGCGCCGTGAGGCTGCGACATCCCGGACACGCCCGGAAGACTCCTAGGGGGCGGCGGCGGCCGCCGTCGCGGGCGACGGGGCGCCGCGCCGGATCGCCCGCGGGTGCGCCGTGGCGTAGACCTCCCGGAGCGTGTCGCGCGTCACGAGCGTGTACACCTGCGTCGTGGTCACCGACGCGTGCCCGAGCAGCTCCTGGACCACCCGGACGTCGGCCCCGCCCGCGAGCAGGTGCGTGGCGAAGGAGTGGCGCAGCGTGTGCGGGGAGATGTGCGCCGAGGCCGGCAGGCCGGCCCGCTCGGCGGCGGCGCGCAGCACCGCCCACGCGCTCTGCCTGCTGAGCCGCGCGCCACGGGTGTTGAGGAACAGCGCCGGGATGCCGCGCCCACCGGCGGCCAGCGCGGGGCGGGAGCGCACGAGGTAGGCCTCGACGGCCTCGATCGCGTAGGAGCCGACGGGGACGATCCGCTCCTTGTCGCCCTTGCCGAGCAGCCGCACCGCGCCGCGCCCGGGCGTCAGGTCCAGGTCGTCGACGGCGAGCCCCACGGCCTCCGAGATGCGCGCGCCAGTCGAGTACACGAGCTCCAGGAGCGCCCGGTCGCGCAGCGGGATGGCGCCCTCGCCGGCGGACGCGGCCTCCAGGAGCCGCTCGACATCGGCGGTGGAGATGGCCTTGGGCAGCCGCTTGGGCTGCGCCGGGGGCCGGACAGCGCTGGCCGCGTCACTCCCCGTCAGGCCCTCGAGCGTCCAGAACCGGTGCAGCCCGCGCACCGCGACGACGCTGCGGGCGGTGGACGAGGCCGAGAGCGCGTTGCGCCCGTCCGACCCGGTGCGCACCACGGTGACGAAGTCCTCGACGTCGGCCTCGGTGACGTCCCCGGGCAGCTCCCGCCCACGCGCCGCGAGGTGGTCGAGGTAGCGCACCAGGTCCCGCCGGTAGGCCGAGAGGGTGTGCGGCGAGAGCCCTCGCTCGACGGTCAGGTGGGCGAGGTAGTCCCGCAGGATCCGCTGCAGCGCGCTCTCGGACATCGCCCGGCCCTCGTCAGAGGGGCAGGAAGACGTCCACCGCGATCGCGACGGACAGCAGCGTGAGGTAGGTGATCGAGCCGTGGAAGACCTTCATCGCGCCGAGCTTGCCGCGCGTGGGGTCCAGCGCCCGCCGGTAGAGGCCGATGCACGAGGCGAGGAACCAGCCGCCGAGCACGAGCGCGGCCACGCCGTAGACCCAGGTCATCCCGGCCACGGGCATCAGCAGCAGCGAGCAGGCGATCATCGCGATGGTGTACGCGATCATCTGGCGCGCGACCTTGGTGTCGGCGGCCACGACGGGCAGCATCGGCACGTTCGCGGCGGCGTAGTCGCGACGGAACTTCATCGACAGCGGCCAGTAGTGCGGCGGCGTCCAGAAGAAGATCACGCCGAACAGCAGCACAGCGGCCCAGGAGACCCTGCCGGTGACGGCCGACCAGCCGATGAGCACCGGCATGCAGCCGGCGGCCCCGCCCCACACGATGTTCTGCGGGGTGCGGCGCTTGAGGATCATCGTGTAGCCGACGACGTACAGCAGCACCGCGACGGCGGTCAGCGCCGCGGAGGCCACGTTGACGAGCAGCGCGAGCCAGGCGAGCGAGATGATCGCGAGCACCCAGGAGAAGACGAGCGCGGCGCGGGGGGTGATCTCCCCGGTGACGAGCGGCCGCCGCTTGGTGCGGTTCATCACCTCGTCGATGTCGCGGTCGAGGTAGCAGTTGAAGGAGTTCGCGGCCCCGGCCGCCGCTCCCCCGCCGACGAGCGTGGCGAGCATCAGGCCGATCGACGGGAAGCCGCCCTCGGCCAGGATCATGGTGGGGATGGTGGTCACCAGGAGCAGCTCGATGACGCGCGGCTTGGTGAGCGAGATGTAGTTGGCGAGCGTCCGGCGGGCGGCCTGCCAGCCCTGCGGGCGGCGCTCGGCGGCGTCGATCGGCGGCACGACGACAGCCGGCGCGGCGACCTTCGCTGGCGCGCTCGCCTCAGGGGCTGATGCGCTGGCCTCACGGATGGGAGGGCGCCAGTCTCCCGCTGCTCGGGCGGACGCCCCGGCATCGTCCAGGGGGGCTGGGCTCGTGGTGCGCACGCGCGTAGGACTTCCGTTCTTCAGCAAAGCGGGACCTTCGTCGGATGCCCATGCTACGGCGCTGCCCAGCAGGAGTGGCCTCCCGGCGCGTCCCGCGGGCCGCGGCAGGTGTGACATTGGCCGGAGAACCGGGCGGAAAGCGCTTCCCGCCATCTGGGCGCCTTCACTCCGCGACCCCCCAGGCGAGATAGGGTCGAACCTCACGAGTACGCCACGCGCCCCTCCGGGCTGAGCACATCTCGTGGCCGGCGTCCATCGACGGGCGGCCGGACAGTTCGATCCAACGCCCAGGCGCACCATGCCCGGGCGGGAATGAGGTGCGGTGAACGCCAAGGCCCCCGAGGCCCAGTCAGTCGGCTGGAGCGAGCTCGACAAGAAGGCAGTGGACACAGCGCGTGTCCTGGCCGCCGATGCCGTGGAGAAGGTCGGAAACGGCCACCCCGGCACCGCGATCAGCCTTGCCCCAGCGGCGTACCTGCTCTACCAGAACGTGATGAGGCACGACCCGGCCGACCCGAGCTGGCTCGGTCGCGACCGCTTCATCCTGTCCGCGGGCCACTCGAGCCTGACGCAGTACCTCGAGCTGTACCTCGCGGGCTACGGCCTCGAGATCGAGGACATCGAGGCGCTGCGCACCTGGGGCTCCAAGACCCCGGGCCACCCCGAGTACAAGCACACCACCGGCGTGGAGATCACCACCGGGCCGCTCGGGCAGGGCCTCGCGTCCGCCGTCGGCTTCGCGATGGCCTCGCGCCGCGAGCGTGGCCTCCTCGACCCCGACGCCCCCGCCGGCGAGAGCCCGTTCGACCACTTCGTCTACGTCATCGCCTCCGACGGCGACCTGCAGGAGGGCGTCACGAGCGAGGCCTCCTCGATCGCCGGCACCCAGCAGCTCGGCAACCTCGTGGTGCTGTGGGACGACAACCACATCTCCATCGAGGGCGACACCGACATCGCCTTCACCGAGGACGTCCTCAAGCGCTACGAGGCGTACGGCTGGCACGTGCAGTTCGTCGACTGGACCGCCGGCGACGACGGTTACACCGAGAACATCGACGCGCTGAACGCCGCCATCGAGGCCGCCAAGCAGGTCACCGACCGCCCGTCCTTCATCGGGCTGCGCACGATCATCGCCTGGCCGTCGCCCACGAAGCAGAACAGCCACAGCGCGCACGGCTCCAAGCTCGGCGCCGACGAGGTCCGCGCGCTGAAGGAGGTCGTGGGCTTCAACCCCGACAAGTCCTTCGACGTCGACCCCGCGGTCATCGCCCACACGCGTGGCCAGGTCGCCGCGCGCGCCAAGGCGGCCAAGGAGCAGTGGCAGCCGAAGTACGACGCCTGGCGCGCCGCCAACCCCGAGCGCGCGACGCTCCTCGACCGGCTCGTCGAGGGCAAGCTCCCCGAGGGCTGGGCCGACGCGATCCCGACGTTCCCCGCCGGCAAGGCCGTCGCCACCCGCGCCGCCTCCGGCGAGGTGCTCTCCGCGCTCGCCGAGCCGCTGCCCGAGCTGTGGGGCGGCTCCGCCGACCTCGCCGGCTCGAACAACACCACGATGAAGGGCGAGCCGTCCTTCCTCCCCACGGAGCGCTCCACCAAGGAGTTCGCGGGCAACCCCTACGGGCGCACGCTGCACTTCGGCATCCGCGAGCACGCGATGGGCTCGATCCTCTCGGGGATCGCGCTGCACGGGCTCACGCGCCCCTACGGCGGGACGTTCCTGACGTTCAGCGACTACATGCGCGGCTCCGTGCGCCTCGCGGCGCTCATGGGCGTGCCGGTCGTCTACGTCTGGACGCACGACTCCATCGGGCTCGGCGAGGACGGCCCCACGCACCAGCCGGTGGAGCACCTCGCCGCGCTGCGCGCCATCCCGGGCCTGGACATCGTCCGCCCGGCCGACGCCAACGAGACGGCGGCGGCGTGGAAGGCGATCCTCGAGCGCCCCGAGGGCCCCGTCGGCCTCATCCTCACGCGTCAGAACGTCCCCACGTTCCCGCGCGGCGAGGACGGCTACGCCACCACGGACGGCGTCGCCCGCGGCGCCTACGTGCTGCTCGAGGCGTCGACCGGCACGCCGGACGTCATCCTCATCGGCACCGGCTCCGAGGTCCAGCTCGCGGTCGCCGCGCGTGAGGCCCTCGAGGCGCAGGGCATCGCCACGCGCGTCGTCTCCGCCCCGAGCCTCGAGTGGTTCGCCGAGCAGGACGAGGCGTACCGCGAGCAGGTCCTGCCGTCGTCGGTGCGCGCACGCGTGGCCGTCGAGGCCGGGATCGCGCTGCCGTGGCACCGCCTCGTCGGGGACGCCGGGCGGGTCATCTCGCTCGAGCACTACGGCGCCTCGGCGGACTACGAGCGCCTCTACCAGGAGTTCGGCATCACGGCCGAGGCCGTCGCCGAGGCAGCGCGCGAGTCCCTCGCAGCGGCACGCGGGCAGCACGCGCCGGCGTCCGACGCGGGGACGCCGACGGAGAGCGGGACCGGCGACCAGATCGTCTGATAGCCCGCCAGCGAGGAAAAGGGGATCCACCATGACCGAGGCCACCACCAACCCGATCGACCGGCTCAGCGAGGCCGGCGTGTCGGTGTGGCTCGACGACCTGTCGCGCGAGCGGCTCCGCACGGGCAACCTGGCGGGGCTCGTCGCCGACCTCGACGTCGTCGGGGTCACGACCAACCCGTCGATCTTCGCGAGCGCGCTCGCGAAGATCGACGCCTACGACGCGCAGCTCCGTGAGCTCGCGTCCGCCGGCGCCGACGTCGACGCGGCAGTGTTCGCGATCACGACCGACGACGTGCGGGAGGCGGCCGACGTGCTGCGTCCCGTGTACGACGCGACGGACAGCGTCGACGGTCGAGTCTCGATCGAGGTGGATCCCCGCCTCGCGCACGACACCCGGGGCACCATCGACTCGGCGAAGGCCCTCTGGGCTGCCGTCGACCGCCCCAACGTCTTCATCAAGATCCCGGCGACCCTGGAGGGCCTGCCGGCGATCACCGCGGTGCTCGCCGAGGGGATCAGCGTCAACGTGACGCTGATCTTCTCGCTCGAGCGCTACGCGGCCGTCCTGGACGCGTTCCTCGAAGGACTCGAGCGCGCCCACGACAACGGCTACAACCTGCGCACGATCGGCTCCGTCGCGTCGTTCTTCGTCTCCCGCGTGGACGCCGCGATCGACCCCCGGCTCGACGCCCTCGGCACGCCCGAGGCCGCCGCGCTGCGGGGCAAGGCCGCGATCGCGAACGCCCGGCTCGCCTTCGGGCTGTACGAGAAGGTCGTCGCCGGCGACCGGTGGCAGGCCCTCGCCGAGCGCGGCGCGAGCCCGCAGCGACCGTTGTGGGCCTCCACGGGCGTCAAGGACCCGGCCTACCCCGACACGCTGTACGTCTCGGAGCTGATCGCCCCGGGCGTCGTCAACACCATGCCCGAGGCCACGCTCCTCGCGTTCGCCGACCACGGCGAGGTGCGCGGGGACACCGTGAGCGGGACCCAGGCGGAGTCTGCCCGGGTGGTCTCGGACCTCGCGGCGCTCGGCGTCGACCTCGACGAGGTCACCGCCCAGCTCGAGGTCGAGGGCGTGCAGAAGTTCGAGGCGAGCTGGGAACAGCTCCTGAGCACCGTCTCGGCAGGACTCGGCCAGGTGGCCCGGTGAGCCCGGCGGAAGTCACCGCCGACCACAACCCGCTGCGGGACCCGCGCGACCGCCGGCTGCCCCGGATCGCCGGCCCCTCCGGGCTGGTGATCTTCGGCGTGACGGGCGACCTCGCGCGCAAGAAGCTCATGCCGGCGGTCTACGACCTCACGAACCGTGGCCTGCTGCCGCCGGGCTTCGCGCTCACCGGCTTCGCGCGCCGCGACTGGGACACCCGGCAGTTCGCCGAGATCGTGCACGACTCCGTCAAGGAGCACGCGCGCACCCCGTTCCGCGAGGCGACGTGGCGCCAGCTCGCGGAGGGCATCCGCTTCGTGGAGGGCTCCTTCGACGACGACGCGGCCTTCGACCGGCTCAGCGACACCGTGCACGAGCTCGACGAGGTGCGCGGCACCGAGGGGAACCACGCGTTCTACCTGTCCGTGCCCCCGAGCTCCTTCCCGGTGGTGTGCCGCCAGCTCGCGCGCTCCGGGCTCTCCCAGCCGCGTGAGGGCACCTGGCGCCGGGTCGTCATCGAGAAGCCGTTCGGGCACGACCTGCAGAGCGCACGCGAGCTCAACGCCGTCGTCTCCGAGGTCTTCCGGCCCGACGACGTGTTCCGCATCGACCACTACCTCGGCAAGGAGACGGTGCAGAACATCCTCGCCTTGCGGTTCGCCAACCAGCTCTTCGAGCCGATCTGGAACGCCAACTACGTGGACCACGTGCAGATCACGATGGCCGAGGACATCGGCATCGGCGGTCGCGCCGGCTACTACGACGGCATCGGCGCCGCGCGCGACGTCATCCAGAACCACCTGCTGCAGCTCCTGGCGCTGACCGCGATGGAGGAGCCCGTCTCCTTCGACGCGGAGGGCCTGCGCGCCGAGAAGACCAAGGTGCTCTCGGCGGTGCGCCTGCCGAAGGACCTGGGCAAGCACACCTCGCGCGGGCAGTACGCCGCGGGCTGGCAGGGCGGCGAGAAGGTCGCCGGGTACACCGAGGAAGAGGGCTTCAACCCCGGCTCGACGACCGAGACGTTCGCCGCGATCCGCGTCGACATCGACACCCGCCGCTGGGCCGGGGTGCCGTTCTACCTGCGCACCGGCAAGCGGCTCGGCCGCCGCGTCACCGAGATCGCCGTGGTCTTCAAGAAGGCCCCGCACCTGCCGTTCGAGTCGACGGCCACGGAGGAGCTCGGCAAGAACGCCCTGGTCATCCGCGTGCAGCCCGACGAGGGCGTCACCCTGCGGTTCGGCGCCAAGGTGCCCGGGACGGCCATGGAGGTCCGCGACGTCACGATGGACTTCGGCTACGGCCACGCGTTCACCGAGTCCTCCCCGGAGGCCTACGAGCGACTCATCCTCGACGTGCTGCTCGGCGACCCGCCGCTCTTCCCCCGCCACGAGGAGGTCGAGCTGTCCTGGAAGATCCTGGACCCGATCACCGAGTACTGGGCCACCCACGGCAAGCCCGACCCGTATCGCTCCGGCACGTGGGGCCCGGCGTCCGCCGACGAGATGATGGCCCGCGACGGCCGCGCCTGGAGGATCCCGTGATCATCGACCTTCCCGGCACCAGCACCCGGGCGATCAACAAGCGCCTGGTGAAGGCCCGTGACGAGGGCGGCGCCGTCGCCCTCGGGCGGGTGCTGACCCTCATCATCGACCTCGCGGGGCACGACCCCGAGGAGGCGATCGCCGCGGCCAACGAGGCCAGCCGTGAGCACCCGTGCCGCATCATCGTGCTCCAGGACCAGCCCGGGGACGCGCCGGCCTCACTCGACGCGCAGATCCGCCTGGGCGGCGACGCGGGCGCCAGCGAGGTGATCCTGCTCCGCTCGGCCGGCGCGCTGTGCCGCCACGCGGACACGCTCGTCATCCCGTTGCTCCTGCCCGACGCGCCGATAGTCGTGTGGTGGCCGTACGAGGCGCCGGAGAACCCCGCGGAGCACCCCGTCGGCAAGATGGCGCAGCGCCGGATCACCGACTCCGTGAACGCCGACGTCCCATCGGACGCGCTGCGGAGCCTCGCGTCCGTGTACTCGGACGGCGACTCGGACCTCGCGTGGACCCGCACGACGCTGTGGCGCGGGCTCATCGCCGCGACGCTCGACCAGCCGCCCTACGAGGAGGTGCAGCGCGCACTCGTCGTCGGGGAGAGCACCCACCCGTCGGTGGACCTCATGGCCGCGTGGCTGGCCGAGGCGCTGCGGTGCCCCGTCGACGTCGAGCGCGTCGCGGGCGCCCCCGCCATCACCCAGGTGCGCCTGGAGCGCAAGAGCGGCCCCATCGTCCTCGACCGGCCGGACGGCAAGACGGCCGCGCTCACGCAGCCGGGCCAGCCCGAGCACCGCATCGCGCTGCCGATCCGCCAGCTGCGCGAGTGCCTCTCGGAGGAGTTGCGCAGGCTCGACCCGGACGAGGTGTACGGCGAGGTGCTCCGCAAGGGCCTGACGAGGATCGAGTCATGAGCCGCCTCGTCATCGTCCACCCGGACGCCGCCATCCTCGCCGAGGCGACGGCGGCACGACTCCTCACCCGCGTCCTGGACGTCCAGTCGGAGCGCAGCCCCGTCCACCTGGTGCTCACCGGCGGCACCGTCGGCATCGCCACGCTCGCGGCCGTCGCGCGCAACCCGGTGCGCACCGCCGTGGACTGGTCGCAGGTGCACCTGTGGTGGGGCGACGAGCGGTTCCTGCCCGACGGCGACCCGGACCGCAACGAGACCCAGGCGCGCGACGCGCTGATCGACTCGCTCGGCGACGCGCTGCCAGCCGCCAACGTGCACGCCATCCCGGCGCTCGACGCCACCGTCGCCACCCCGGAGCTGTCGGCGGCGCTGTACGCCGACGAGCTCGCCCGCTGGGCCCCGCCCGGAGCCCAGGCGCCCGCCTTCGACGTCCTGCTGCTGGGCATGGGGCCTGACGGCCACGTCGCGTCGCTGTTCCCCGGGCACCCGGCCCTCGAGGCCGCTGGGGTCGCCACCGTCGGCGTGCACGCCTCCCCCAAGCCGCCGCCGCAGCGGGTCTCGCTGACCTTCGACGCCCTGCACGCCGCACGCGAGGCCTGGGTGGTCGCCGCGGGCCCGGAGAAGGCCGAGGCTGTCGCGTCGGCGCTCTCGGGCGGACCGGTCGAGCAGACGCCAGCGGCGGGCGTGCACGGCCAGGAGCGGACGTTGTGGCTGCTCGACGTCGCCGCCGCCGGGACGGCCGTCTGAGCGTCCCTGCCGTCCGCCTCGGGCACGCATGACAAGAGCGCCCGACCCCAGGAGGGGTCGGGCGCTCTGTGCTGTCTGTGTCGCTGAGGCTCTCAGCGTCGTCCGCGACGCGCGCGCAGGGCGGCCAGCGCCTCGTCGAGTATCGCCTCGCCGTCCTCGTCCGAGCGGCGCTCCTTCACGTAGGCGAGGTGCGTCTTGTACGGCTCGTTCCTGGACGGCGCCGGAGGGTTCTCCTGGTCCTGGCCTCCGGGGAATCCACACCGGGGGCAGTCCCAGGTGACGGGCGCCTCCTCGGCGGCCTCCTCGGCGAAGCTGGGGCGCGTCTCATGCCCGTTCGCGCACCAGTACGAGATCCAGACCCGCGGAGCGCTGTCGCCCCGCTCGGCCTCGCCCATCGGGCCGGCGCCCACTCGCGATCCGCGGATCGCACTCCCACTCGCCATCGAGTTCCCCCCTCAACCCACGCGCTGGATCAAGCCCAGCAGGACGATGATCACGGCCCACAGGACCGCGACGGTCACCGTGATGCGGTTCAGGTTCCGCTCGGCGACGCCGGAGCTCCCGGCGCTCGAGGTGATGCCGCCGCCGAACATGTCAGACAGACCGCCACCACGGCCCTTGTGCAGCAGGACCAGGGGGATCAGCAGGAAGCTGGAGAGCACCAGCAGGACCTGGAGGGTGATGCGCAGGGCGTCCACGTCGGGGGTCTGTCCTCACTCGTGCGGGGCGTCACCGAGAGGTGATCGCGTCAAGACTAGGCGATCCAGCCTAGGCGACGGCACACCCTGTTCGCCAACATCCGGGCGAATAGGGGGCGCGCGCCGCCGACATGCCGGTGGGCGTGCGGGCCGAATACGGCCCGCACGCCCACCATCGAGGTGCGCTAGCGGGTCAGAGACCGACCTCGTGCGCCTGGAAGCGCGCGATCTTCGCGAACTCCTCGGCGTCCAGGCTCGCGCCGCCGACGAGCGCGCCGTCAACGTCGGGCTTGGCCATGATCGAGGCCACGTTGCCGGACTTCACCGAGCCGCCGTACAGCACGCGCACGGCGTCGGCGACCTCCTGGCCGTACAGCTCGGCCAGCTTGCCGCGGATCGCGCCGCAGACCTCCTGCGCGTCCTCAGGCGTGGCGACCTCGCCGGTGCCGATGGCCCAGACGGGCTCGTACGCGATGACGACCTTCGCGGCCTGCTCGGCGGTGATGCCCGCCAGCGAGCCCTCGAGCTGGGTCAGCGTGTAGGGCACCTGCTCGCCGGCCTTGCGGATGTCCAGGCCCTCGCCGACGCACACGATCGGGACGATGCCCGCGCCGAAGGCCGCGACGGCCTTGGCCGCGACAATCGCGTCCGTCTCGTGGTGGTACTCGCGGCGCTCCGAGTGGCCGACCGTCACGTACGTGACGCCCAGCTTCGAGAGCTGCGCCGCCGAGACCTCGCCGGTGTACGCGCCGCTGGCGTGCTGCGAGATGTCCTGCGCGCCGTAGCCGAGCTCGAGCTTGTCAGCGTCCACGAGCGTCTGCACGGAGCGGATCGACGTGAACGACGGCAGCACGACGACCTCGGTCGTGGCGTAGTCGAACTTGCCGTCCTTGAGCGTCCAGGCCAGCTTCTGCACCAGGTGGATGGCCTCGTTGTGGTCGAGGTTCATCTTCCAGTTGCCCGCGATGAGCGGGATGCGGGTTGCCATGGCTCAGCCCTCCAGAACTGCGATGCCGGGGAGGGACTTGCCCTCGAGGAACTCCAGGCTGGCGCCGCCACCCGTGGAGATGTGGCCGAAGCCGGCCTCGTCGAAGCCGAGGACGCGCACGGCCGCAGCCGAGTCGCCGCCGCCGACGATGGTGAACGCGCCGTTCTGCGCGGCCTCGACGAGCGCCTGCGCGACGGCGCGGGTGCCCTTCGAGAACGCCTCGAACTCGAACACGCCCGCCGGGCCGTTCCACACGACGGTCTTCGCGTCGAGGATCTTCGAGCGGAACAGGTCACGCGAGTCGGGGCCGATGTCCAGCCCGATCTTGCCGTCGGGGATCGAGTCGGCGGCGACGTCCTGGTGCGGGGAGTCCGCGGCGAACGCGTCGGCCACCACGATGTCCGTGGGCAGCACGATCTCGACGCCGCGCTCCTCGGCCTTCGCCAGGTAGCCCTTGACGGTCTCGATCTGGTCGGCCTCGAGCAGCGAGGCGCCCACCGAGTAGCCCTTGGCGGCGAGGAACGTGAACACCATGCCGCCGCCGATGAGGATGCGGTCGGCCTTGGTGATGAGATTGTCGATGACCCCGAGCTTGTCGGAGACCTTCGAGCCGCCGAGCACGACGGCGTAGGGGCGCTCCGGGTTCTCGGTCGCCTTCTTCAGGGACTCGACCTCCTTGAGGACGAGCAGGCCCACAGCGCTGGGCAGCTTCTTCGCGACGTCGTACACCGACGCCTGCTTGCGGTGCACCACGCCGAAACCGTCCGAGACGAACGCGTCGGCCAGCGCCGCGAGGTCCTCGGCGAGCGACTCGCGCTCGGCGTCGACCTTGGAGGTCTCACGCGCGTCGAAGCGGATGTTCTCGAGCAGGGCGATCTGGCCGTCCTGCAGCGCCGCGACAGTCGCCTTGGCGGAGTCGCCGACGGTGTCCTCGGCGAGGGCGACGGGCTTGCCGAGCAGCTCGCTCAGGCGGGCCGCGACGGGCGCCAGGGAGTACTTCGCGTCCGGGGCGCCCTTGGGGCGGCCCAGGTGGGCGGCGACGACGACGCGCGCGCCCTTGTCGAGCAGCGTCGTCAGCGTCGGCAGCGCCGCGCGGATGCGCCCGTCATCGGTGATGGTCGTGCCGTCGAGCGGCACGTTGAAGTCGGAGCGGACCAGCACGGTCTTGCCCCGCAGGTCCCCGAGGTCCTCGATGGTCTTCATGGCGTTCTCATTCCTCACAGGGGTCGCGCGGGGCGACCCGCCACACATGACAGCGTCCGCGTGCGCGCCCGGACCCGAAGGCCGCGGCGCGCACGCGGACGCATGGTCGTGCTACGTCAGGTCGACGATCAGAGACGCTCGCCGACGTAGACCGTGAGGTCCACGAGACGGTTCGAGTAGCCCCACTCGTTGTCGTACCAGGCGACAACCTTGACCTGGTCGCCGATCACCTTGGTGAGCTTCGAGTCGAAGATGCTCGAGGCCGGGTCGGTGACGATGTCCGAGGACACGATCTCGTCCTCGGTGTAGACCAGGACGCCCTTGAGCGCGTCGGTCTCCGCGGCGGCCTTGACCGCGGCGTTGACCTCAGCGGCGGTGACCTCGCGGCCAGCCGTGAACGTCAGGTCCGTGGCGGAGCCGGTCGGGACCGGGACGCGCAGCGCGTAGCCGTCGAGCTTGCCCTTGAGCTGCGGGAGCACGAGGGCCACAGCCTTCGCGGCGCCCGTCGAGGTCGGGACGATGTTGACCGCAGCGGCACGCGCGCGACGCAGGTCGCGGTGCGGGCCGTCCTGCAGGTTCTGGTCGCCCGTGTAGGCGTGGATCGTGGTCATGAGACCACGCTCGATGCCGAAGGCCTCGTCGAGCACCTTCGCGAGCGGCGCCAGGCAGTTCGTCGTGCAGGACGCGTTCGAGATGATGTGCTGCGTGGCAGCGTCGTAGTCCTGCTCGTTGACGCCGATGACGAACGTGCCGTCCTCGTTCTTGGCCGGAGCCGAGATGATGACCTTCTTGGCGCCGGCGTCGATGTGCGCCTTCGCCTTGGTCGCGTCAGTGAAGAAGCCGGTCGACTCGATGACGATGTCGACGCCCAGCTCGGCCCACGGCAGCAGCGCGGGGTCGCGCTCCTCGAGGGCGCGGATGGCCTTGCCGTCCACGATGATCGACGACTCGTCGTAGGTGACCTCGGCGGGGAGGCGGCCCAGGACGGAGTCGTACTTCAGCAGGTGCGCCAGGGTCTTGTTGTCCGTGAGGTCGTTGACAGCGACAACGTCGATGTCCGCCCCGGACGCCAGGATGGCCCGGTAGAAGTTACGTCCGATGCGGCCGAAGCCGTTGATACCGACGCGGATGGTCACTTGCCCTCCTCGGCAGCGCCGACGGAGGTCGGCGCACACATTTACGGTGATTGACTGACACGCACGCCGATGTGCGCACCGGTGTCCTGCGAGGAAGAGTCGTGCTCCCCCTTGGCCCTCCCCCGGCCACCGGCTATCCCCGAGCCTATACCCGTGACAGGCATCACGCCGGGACCTTGGTCTGCGTGAGACGTGCTCAGAGGTCCAACAGCTCCGGGCTCAGGCCTGCCTCGGTGTCGGGTATGCCGAGCTCTGAGGCGCGCTTGTCCGCCGTCGCGAGCAGCCGCCGTATGCGGCCGGCGACGGCGTCCTTGGTGAGCACCGGGTCGGCCAGCTTGCCCAGCTCCTCGAGCGAGGCCTCCTTGTGCGCCAGGCGTAGCTCGCCAGCCTCACGCAGGTGCTCGGGCAGGTCGGCGCCGAGGATCTCGAAGGCCCGCTCGACCCGCGCGCCGGCCGCCACCGCCGCCCGGGCCGATCGCCGCAAGTTCGCGTCGTCGAAGTTCGCGAGCCGGTTCGCGGTGCCGCGCACCTCGCGCCGCACCCTCCGCTCCTCCCACACCAGCATCGTGTCGTGGGCGCCGAGCCGGGCCAGCATCGCGCTGATCGCGTCGCCGTCGCGGATCACCACGCGGTCCACACCGCGCACCTCGCGGGCCTTGGCCGCGATGCCGAGCCGCCGGGCCGCGCCCACCAGGGCCAGCGCGGCCTCCGGTCCCGGGCACGTCACCTCGAGCGCGGAGGAGCGCCCGGGCTCGGTGAGCGAGCCATGCGCCAGGAACGCCCCGCGCCATGCGGCCTCCGCCTCGCCGACGCCCGCCGAGACGACCTGCGGGGGCAGACCCCGCACCGGCCGGCCGCGGTTGTCGAGCAGGCCCGTCTGGCGGGCCAGCGACTCCCCGTCCTTGACCACCCGCACCACGTAGCGGCTCCCTCGCCGCAAACCACCGCCCGAGACCACGATCACGTCGCTCCCGTGCCCGTAGACCTCCGCGATCGCCAGCCGCAGCCGCCTCGCCGCGATGCCCGTGTCCAGCTCCGCCTCGATGACGATCCGCCCCGAGATGATGTGCAGCCCCCCCGCGAACCGCAGCATCGCCGAGACCTCTGCCTTGCGGCAGGACGTCTTGTCGACCTGGAGCCGTGCGAGCTCATCTTTCACCTGTGCCGTCAGCGCCATGCCGTCATCCTGCCATTTCCTACGCGTCCGCAGTACGCGTCCCCACGTCGCCGAGAAACCCGTCGACCACGTCGCGCAGCGCCGCAGCCAGGCGCAACGGGTCGTGACGGGCTGATCCGTCGCTGCTGCCGACCTGCCGGAGCAGCAGCCGGGCGCCGATCGCACGGGTCCGCTCGACGAGCACCGACACGTCCTCCACGGCCCCGGGATCGGCCACCACGGCGTCCACGCGGAGGTCTGGCGCATGCCGGCGGAGCACGTCGATGTAGTCCTCCGCGCGCATCCCGTCCGTCTCGCCGGCGTCCGGCTCGAGGTTGAGGACGACGACCCGGCGAGCCGAGGTGCGGTGCAGGGCGGCGGCGAGCTCCGGCACCAGCAGGTGCGGCAGCACCGACGTGAACCACGATCCCGGCCCCAGCACCACCCAGTCCGCGGACTCGACGGCCGCGACAGCCTCGGGGCACGCCGGCGGCGCCTCGGGCACCAGGCGGACCTGCGTGATGCGCTCGCCCACGACGGCCACAGCGCTCTGCCCGCGGACCACGCACGTCACACCGTCGCCCTTGTCGACGTCCGCCTCGATCTCCAGCGGGACCGCCGCCATGGGCAGCACCCGCCCCCGGGCGCCGAGCAGCTTGGCCACCCAGTCGAGCCCCTCGACGGTGTCCCCGAGGAGCTCCCAGAGCGCCACGATCAGCAGGTTCCCGACCGCGTGACGGTCCAGGTCGCCCGACGACGAGAACCGGTGCTGCAGCACGTCCCGCCACGTCCTGCCCCACTCGGAGTCGTCGCAGAGCGCCGCCAACGCCATCCGCAGGTCGCCTGGCGGCAGCACGCCCAGCTCGTCGCGCAGCCGTCCCGACGAGCCCCCGTCGTCCGCGACGGTCACGACCGCTGTGAGCTGGTCCGACATGAGCCGCAACGCCGAGAGCGTCGCGGACAGGCCATGCCCCCCGCCGAGGGCGACGAACGCGGGGCCCCCGCTGGCGAGCGCGCTCATTCCTTGCCGAGGTCCCGGGCCGAGACGGTCACCCGCACACCGCGCTCACGCAGCCGCGCGGCCATCACCTCGCTGATCGCCACGGACCGGTGCTTGCCGCCGGTGCACCCGACGGCGATCGTCAGGTAGCGCTTCTCCTCCTGCACGTACCCGGCGAGCGCCGGCTCCAGGGCGTCCACGTAGCGCTCGACGAACGTCAGGGCGCCGGGCAGGCCCAGCACGTAGTCGCGGACCGGGGCGTCTCGCCCCGACAGGTGGCGCAGCTCGGTGATCCAGTACGGGTTGGCCAGGAACCGGACGTCCACGACGAGGTCGGCGTCCAACGGCAGGCCGTACTTGAAGCCGAAGGAGACCACGTTGACGCGCAGGCCGTCCGAGCTGCCGCCCGCCACCGCGGCCCGAACCTCCCGGGCCAGGTCGTGGACGTTGAGGTCGGACGTGTCGATGAGCATGTCCGCCCGCTCGCGGGTGCTGCGCAGCATCGCGCGCTCCGCCCCGATGCCGTCCAGGATCCGGCCGTCGCCCTGCAGCGGGTGCGGGCGCCGCACCTGCTCGTACCGGCGGACGAGCACCTCGTCGGAGGCGTCGAGGAACAGCACGCGGTACTGGATGCCCGCCTCGCCGAGCCCCGACAGCACCTGCTCCAGGTCCGCGAAGAACTCGCGGCCCCGCACGTCCACGACCGCGGCGAGCCGCTGGCGCAGGCCGCCGCCGGCGCCGTGGGTCATCAGCCCGACGAGGTGCGTGAGCATCTGCGCGGGCAGGTTGTCCACGACGTACCAGTCGAGGTCTTCGAGCACGGCGGCGGCGCGCGTGCGCCCGGCGCCCGACATGCCCGTGATGATGAGGACTTCGGGGGTCTCCAGGCGAGGGGCCTCGGCTGCTGCCTCGAGAGCGGGGATGCCGGCTGGCACCGTGATGGGGGACGGCTCGTCTGACATGGCCCCAGCATGCCAGGCGGGCTTAGGTGAGCGTCGCTTCCGCGGGCGAGGGCGTGGCGAGCGCCGCGACCACGGCGGCGGCGGTCCGCTCCCCCATGCCCGGCACCGATGCGATCTCCTCCACCGAGGCGGCGCGCAGCCGTTTGAGCGAGCCGAAGTGCTTGAGCAGCGCCGCCGACCGGGCCGGGCCGAGGCCGGGCACCGAGTCGAGGGCGGAGACCGTCATCCCCTTGCTGCGCCGTTTGCGGTGCGCCGTGATCGCGAACCGGTGCGCCTCGTCCCGAACCCGCTGCAGCAGGTAGAGGCCCTCCGAGCTGCGCTGCAGGATCACCGGGTACTCCTCCCCGGGCAGCCACACCTCCTCGAGACGCTTCGCGAGCCCGCACAGCGCCACGTCGTCGATGCCCAGCTCCGCCAGCGCCGCAGCGGCCGCGGCCACCTGGGGCGGCCCGCCGTCGACGACCACGAGGTTCGGCGGGT
Source organism: Cellulomonas cellasea (assembly GCF_030372105.1). GTDB lineage: Bacteria > Actinomycetota > Actinomycetes > Actinomycetales > Cellulomonadaceae > Cellulomonas_A > Cellulomonas_A cellasea_A. The sequence continues at coordinate 213,373 of NZ_JAUDBQ010000003.1, forward strand.
ACGCGAACCGCACCGGCTTGCCCGTCGTCTCGTCGATGGGCCCGGAGCGCGGCGCGTCGTCCTCGTCGGCGCCCATCTCCAGGTCCCCCGACGCTGTGCGCTCGGCCAGGTAGCGGCGGAACCGGCGGGTGATGACCTCGTGCATCGCCTCGGTGTCGTCCCGGGCGCCCTGGCCCTCCGCGCCCCGCACCGAGAAGTGCCGGTACTCGCTCTTGCGCGCCAGGCCGTCCTCGAACACGACCATCGACGCCGACTGGAACGTGCCCTGGTTATGCGACACGTCGTAGCACTCGATGCGCAGCGGGGCGGTGGGCAGCTCGAGCGCCTCCTGGATCTCGCGCAGGGCCTGGCTGCGGGTCGTGAGGTCGCCGGCCCGGCGCGTGCGGTGCAGCGCCAGCGCGTGCTCGGCGTTGCGGCGCACCGTCTCGGCGAGGTCCTTCTTGTCACCGCGCTGCGGCACCCGGACCTCGACCCTGCTGCCGCGCAGCCCGGTGAGCCAGGCCTGCACCTGCTCGACGTCGGGCGGCAGCACCGGCACCAGCACCTCGCGGGGCACCGCGCGGGTGTCGCCGCGCCGCTCGCCCTCGAGGCGGGCCGCCTCGTCCTCACCGCCGTACACCTGCTGCAACAGGTGCTCGACCAGGTCGGCGTCGGTGGCGTCCTCGACCTTCTCCACGACCCAGCCGCGCTGGCCCCGGATGCGCCCGTCGCGCACGTGGAAGACCTGGACGGCGGCCTCCAGCTCGTCGCCGACGAGCGCGAAGATGTCGGCGTCGGTGCCGTCGGGCAGCACCACGGCGTTGCGCTCCGTCGCCCGCTCCAGGGCGGCGATGTCGTCGCGCAGGCGGGCGGCCCGCTCGAAGTCCAGGTCGGCGGCGGCCTCCTTCATGCGCGCGGTGAGGCGCCGCGTGAACTTCGCGGTGTCCCCCGCCATGAAGTCGCAGAAGTCCTGGGCGAGCGCCTTGTGGTCCTCCGGGGAGATGCGGCCCACGCACGGCGCCGAGCACTTGTCGATGTAGCCGAGCAGGCAGGGCCGGCCCTGCTGGTGCGCGCGCTTGAACACCCCCGCCGAGCAGGTGCGCACCGGGAAGACGCGCAGCAGCAGGTCGACGGTCTCGCGGATCGCCCAGGCGTGCCCGTACGGGCCGAAGTAGCGGGTGCCAGGACGCTTCGCGCCGCGCATGACCTGCACGCGCGGGAACTCCTCCGACATGGTGACGGCCAGGTACGGGTAGGACTTGTCGTCGCGGTACTTGATGTTGAAGCGCGGGTCGAACTCCTTGATCCAGGAGTACTCCAGCGCCAGCGCCTCGACCTCGGTGCCCACCACCGTCCACTGCACCGACGCCGCGGTGGTGACCATCTGCTGGGTGCGCTGGTGCAGGCCCGCGACGTCCTGGAAATAGCTGTTCAGCCGGGAGCGCAGGCTCTTGGCCTTGCCGACGTAGATGACCCGCCCGTGCTCGTCGCGGAACCGGTAGACGCCCGGGGAGTCGGGGATCTCACCGGGTGAGGGGCGATAGGTCGCGGGATCGGCCATGCGACGAGCGTAGTTCGCGCTCCTGACGCTCAACGCGGCACATGGGCGGCCCACCGCCGATAGCGTGGCGCGATGGGACCGCTGCACACCTATTCAGCCGATGTCGTCTGGACGGGCGCCGGGGACACCGGCACCACGAGCTACACGTCGTACAGCCGCGACCACGACGTGCGCATCGGCTCCAAGCCGCCGCTGCCGGGGTCGGCCGATCCCGCGTTCCGGGGCGACCCCACCCGGTACAGCCCCGAGGAGCTGCTCGTGGCGGCGCTCGCCCAGTGCCACATGCTGTGGTTCCTGCACCTGGCCGCGACGGACGGCGTGGTGGTCACGGGCTACACCGACCGGGCGCACGGCACGATGCGGGTGGAGGCCGCGGGGCACGGCCAGTTCACCGAGGTGGTGCTGCGCCCGTCAGTCGCCCTCGCCGCGGGCTCGCACGCCACGCAGGGCGGCGCCGTGGACGACGCCCGGTTGGACGCCCTGCATGTGCGCGCCCACGAGCACTGCTTCATCGCCCGCTCCGTCAACTTCCCGGTGCGTTGCGAGCCATCGACCCCGCGCACGGAGCCCACCCCGGTGGTCGCGGCCCCCACGTCCTGAGCGGCGACCACCGGCGCTGTGCGGCTAAGCGCTGACGGCGACCGGCGCCGGCTCGAGCACCTCGGCAAGGAACCGCCCGGTGTGGCTGTCCTCGCTGGCGGCGACCTGCTCCGGTGTGCCCTCCGCGATGACCATGCCACCGCCTGAGCCGCCCTCGGGCCCCATGTCGATGACCCAGTCGGCGTTCTTGATCACGTCGAGGTTGTGCTCGATGACGATCACGCTGTTGCCCTTGTCGACGAGCGACTGCAGCACCTGGAGCAGCTTGCGGATGTCCTCGAAGTGCAGGCCCGTGGTCGGCTCGTCGAGCACGTAGATGGTCCGGCCCGTCGAGCGGCGGGCCAGCTCGGTCGCGAGCTTGACCCGCTGGGCCTCGCCGCCGGAGAGCGTCGGAGCCGGCTGCCCGAGCCGCACGTACCCGAGGCCGACGTCCACGAGCGTGTTCAGGTGGCGGGAGATCGCGGCGAACGGCGCGAAGAACTCGGCCGCCTCCTCGATCGGCATGTCGAGCACGTCGGCGACGTTCTTGCCCTTGTACCGGACCTCGAGGGTCTCCCGGTTGTAGCGCGCGCCATGGCAGACCTCGCACGGCACGTACACGTCGGGCAGGAAGTTCATCTCGATCTTCAGCGTCCCGTCGCCCGCGCACGCCTCACAGCGCCCGCCCTTGACGTTGAACGAGAACCGGCCCGGCGTGTAGCCCCGGACCTTCGCCTCGGTCGTCTCGGCGAAGAGCTTGCGGATGCGGTCCCAGACGCCGGTGTACGTGGCCGGGTTCGACCGGGGGGTGCGTCCGATCGGCCCCTGGTCCACGTGCACGACCTTGTCGAGGTGCTCCATCCCGGTCACGCGCTTGTGCCGCCCGGCGACCTGGCGGGCGCCGTTGAGCTCGTTGGCGAGCACCGTGTACAGGATCGTGTTCACGAGCGTGGACTTGCCCGAGCCTGAGACGCCGGTGACGGCGGTGAGCGTGCCCAGCGGGAAGGAGACGTCGATGCCCCGCAGGTTGTGCTCCCGCGCGCCGACCACCGTCACCTGCCGGGCCGGGTCGATGGGGCGGCGCTCGGCGGGCATCGGGATCGAGCGCCGGCCGGAGAGGTACGCGCCCGTGATCGACTCGGGTGAGGCCAGCAGCCCGGCGAAGTCGCCCGAGTGCACGACGTGCCCGCCGTGCTCCCCGGCGCCGGGGCCGATGTCGACGATCCAGTCCGCGGCGCGGATCGTGTCCTCGTCGTGCTCGACGACGATGAGGGTGTTGCCCAGGTCGCGGAGCCGGGTCAGCGTCTCGATGAGGCGGCGGTTGTCGCGCTGGTGCAGGCCGATGCTCGGCTCGTCCAGGACGTACAGCACGCCGACCAGCCCGGAGCCGATCTGCGTCGCCAGGCGGATGCGCTGCGCCTCACCGCCGGAGAGCGTCGCGGCGGGGCGGGACAGCGACAGGTAGTCGAGCCCGACGTCGAGCAGGAAGCCGAGCCGCGCCTGGATCTCCTTGAGCACCTCGACCGCGATGGCGCGCTCGCGCTCGCCGAGCCGCAGGTCGTTGAGGAAGTCCCGCGCCTCCCGGATCGGCAGGTCGCAGACCTCGGCGATCGAGCGCCCGCCGACGCGCACCGCGAGCACCTCGGGCTTGAGCCGGGCGCCCTGGCAGACCGGGCACGGGACCTCGCGCATGTACGCCTCGTAGCGCTCCTTGCTCCAGTCCGACTCGGTCTCCTTGTGCCGGCGCTCGATGAACGTCACGGCGCCCTCGAAGCCGGTCGAGTACTGCCGCTCACGACCCCAGCGGTTCTTGTACCTGACCTGCACCTCATGGTTCTCGCCGTACAGCACGGCGTTGCGGGCGCGCTCGGGCAGCGCCCGCCACGGGACGTCCATCGAGAAGCCCAGGTCGCTCGCGAGCGCCGACAGCACCCGCGTGAAGTACTCGCTGGACGTCTGCGCCCACGGCGCGACGGCGCCCTCGGCGAGCGACAGGTCCTCATCGGGGACCACCAGGTCGGTGTCCACCTCGAGCCGCGAGCCGATGCCGGTGCACTCCGGGCAGGCGCCATACGGGGCGTTGAAGGAGAACGTGCGGGGCTCGATCTCCTCGAGCGCGAGCTGGTGGTCGTTGGGGCAGGCCCGGTGCTCGGAGAACCGGCGCTCGCGCTCCGGGTCGTCCTTGTCCGCGTCGACCATCTCGACCACGAGGAGCCCGCCGGCGAGGCCGAGCGCCGTCTCCACCGAGTCGGTCAGCCGGCGCTGGACGCCCTCACGCGCCACCAGCCGGTCGACGACGACCTCGATGTCGTGCTTGAGCTTCTTCTCCAGGGTCGGCGGGTCGGTGAGCTGCACCACCTCGCCGTCCACGCGGGCGCGGGCGAAGCCCTTGGACTGCAGCTCCTTGAACAGGTCGGCGTACTCGCCCTTGCGCCCACGGACCACCGGCGCGAGCACCTGGTAGCGCGTGCCCTCGGGCAGCTCGAGCAGGCGGTCGACGATCTGCTGCGGCGTCTGGGCCGTGACCTGCTCGCCGCACACCGGGCAGAACTGGGTGCCCGAGCGCGCGAACAGCAGGCGCAGGTAGTCGTAGACCTCGGTGATGGTGCCGACGGTGGAGCGCGGGTTGCGGTTCGTCGACTTCTGGTCGATCGAGACGGCCGGGGACAGCCCTTCGATGAAGTCCACGTCGGGCTTGTCCATCTGCCCGAGGAACTGCCGCGCGTACGCCGACAGCGACTCGACGTACCGCCGCTGCCCCTCCGCGAAGATGGTGTCGAAGGCGAGGGAGGACTTGCCGGACCCGGACAGCCCCGTGAACACGACGAGCGAGTCCCGGGGAAGATCGAGGTCGACGTTGCGCAAGTTGTGCTCGCGCGCTCCTTGCACGATCAGTCGATCATTCACCCGGACATGGTAAGGCGATCCGCTGACATCGCACAGGTGTTCGAACTGTGTCGCAGATCTCACCCATCTCCCGGCCGGCCATCCCCCGGACGATGATGGAGCCATGGCCCGACTGCGGACGACGCCGATCGGCGAGTACGCCGTGCTCGGGGACGGCCGCACGGCGGCCCTCGTCTCCCGGGACGGCTCCGTCGACTGGCTCTGCTTCCCGTTCTTCGACTCCCCCGCCTGCTTCGCCGCGCTGCTCGGCGGCCCGTCGCAGGGCAGGTGGCTGCTCACCGTGCCCGACGCCACCGACGTGCGGCGGGCCTACCTCGGCGAGTCGTTCGTGCTGCAGACCACGTACACCTCCCCCACCGGCGTCGCGCTGGTCACCGAGGCGATGCCGCTCGGCGACGGCCGCGCCGACCTCGTGCGCCGCATCGAGTGCCTGTCGGGGACTGTCGCCGTCCGGCATGAGTGGGTCGTGCGGTTCGGCTACGGGACGATCGTGCCGTGGGTGCACCACGTCGAGGACCGCGAGGGCCACGACACCATTCGCGCGATCGCCGGCCCCGACTCGCTGATGCTGCGCGGCACGCGCCTGCCGCACGGCGCCGGGCGGGCGCACGTCGACGCGTTCGACCTCGCCGAGGGCGAGGTCGTGGAACTCGCCGCGACCTGGACCAACTCCTGGCGGCGTGCGCCGCGCCGTTTGTCGGTCACCGATCGGCTGGCCGAGACCCGGCAGCGCTGGGTGCGGTGGGCGGGGCTGTGCCAGCACCAGGGCCCGCACCGGGACGCCGTGGTGCGCTCGCTGCTCGTGCTGCGGATGCTCACCGACGAGGAGACCGGCGGCATCGTCGCGGCGCCCACCACGTCGCTGCCGGAGTCCTTCGGCGGGGAGCGGAATTGGGACTACCGGTACTGCTGGCTGCGCGACGCCGCGATGACCCTCGACGCCCTGCTCGGCTACGGGTACCGCGCGGAGGCCACGGCGTGGCGGGACTGGCTGCTGCGCGCGGTGGCGGGAGACCCGGCCGACCTGCAGATCATGTACGGCTCGGACGGGCGGCGGGACCTGCCCGAGACCACGCTGGACCACCTGGCCGGCTATGCGGCCTCCCGGCCGGTGCGGGTCGGCAACGCCGCCGTCGGCCAGGTCCAGAACGACGTGCTCGGCGGGGTGATGGTCGCGCTCGAGTCGGCGCGGGAGGCCGGCCTGCGCGAGACGACCGACTCCTGGTCGATGCAGCAGCACCTCGTCGCCGAGCTCATCGGGCACTGGCGGGAGCCGGACCACGGCATCTGGGAGGTGCGCGGGCAGCCGCAGCACTTCACGCACTCGAAGGTGATGGCATGGGCCGCGCTCGACCGCGCTGTCCGTGCCGTCGAGCAGCATCGGCTGCCCGGCCCGCTGGAGCGGTGGCGGGCGGAGCGCGCCGCGATCCGCCTGGACGTGCTGACGCACGGCTTCGACGCCCGACGAGGCACGTTCACCCAGCACTACGGCTCGGCGCACACCGACGCCGCGCTGCTGCAGATGCTGCAGGTGGGCTTCCTGCCACCGGACGACCCCCGGATGCGGGGCACCGTCGCCGCGATCCGCGAGGAGTTGGAGGTCGCCCCTGGCCTCGTCCTTCGGTACCGCGCCGACGCGACGGACGACGGCATGCGCGGCGACGAGCACCCATTCCTCGCGTGCTCGTTCTGGCTCGTGGACGCCCTGGCGCGCGGCGACGAGGTCGACGAGGCCGGCGAGCTGCTGGACCGCCTCATCGGCCTGGGCAACGATGTGGGACTCTTCGCGGAGCAGTACGACCCGGTGGGCGGGCGGATGGTCGGCAACTTCCCCCAGGCGCTCTCGCACCTCGCTTTGGTGCAGGCCGTCCACAGCCACGACCGGGCCCTCGCCCGCCGAGCCGCGCGTCGGCCGTCACCCGCGGCCCCACGCGCCGACAGACCCCTGCTGGAGGAATGACCATGGCCTACACCGGAGTGGCCTCCCCCGGCGGCCCGGCCGACGTCCGCGAGCTCGACGCCCTGACGATCCGCAAGGCCTCGGTGGGGCCGATGGACAACAACGCCTACCTGCTCACCTGCCGCCGCACCGGCGCCCAGCTCCTCGTGGACGCGGCGGCGGACGCCGACCGCCTGCTCGAGCTCATCCGAGAGGGCTCACCCCAGGCGCGGCTCGACGCCGTGGTGACCACGCATCGGCACCGCGACCACATCGGGGCGCTCACCTCGATCCTCGCGGTCACCGGCGCCCGCGCCCTTGCCGGCGCCGACGACGCGCAGGCGATCGGCGAGGCGGCGGACGTCCACGTGGAGGGCCGCGTGCACCACGGCGCCACGGTCCCGCTAGGCGATCTCGCCCTCGAGGTCATCGCGCTGCGCGGCCACACCCCGGGGTCGATCGCCCTCGCCTACCGCGAGCCCCGCGACGCGCGGGCGCCGGAGGCCGTCCCGGGGCGCACCCACCTGTTCACCGGCGACTCGCTGTTCCCCGGAGGGCCGGGGCGCACCTCGGGCGGCGACGACTTCGACAGCCTGATGGACGACCTCCAGCGGCGCGTGTTCGACACCCTGCCCGACGACACCTGGGTCTACCCGGGGCACGGACGCGACACGACGCTCGGCGCCGAGCGCCCCCACCTCGAGGAGTGGCGCGCCCGCCGCTGGTGACCTGACCGCACCCGACCGCCCAGGCGGGCGGCGCGTCACGCTGGCATCGTGGGCGTGTCGTCATCGGCATGCGGCCGCACGGGAAAGGGCGAGCCATGGGCGCCACGCCGCCGGATCCGCCACCACCCGGGCCTTCGCCGCCCGAGAACACCTCGGGCGAGCCGGCAGCGGCCACCGCCAACCCGGTTGTGCACGCGGACGGCAAGGCCGCCGTGCCCGCGTGGCGGCGCCGGACCCGGGGCGAGGTCCGCTGGCCGGTGCTGGTCGCGATCGGCGTGGCCATCGCGCTCCAGGTGTCCCTCCCGGAGGACCTGACCCCCCAGCCGCGCTATCTGCTGCCCGGCGTCGAGGCCCTGCTGCTCCTCGTGCTGCTCGTGCTGAACCCCCGCCACATCGTCCGGGCGTCGGGGCCGCTGCGGATCGCGGGCCTCATCCTGATCGCGCTGGTCAGCCTGGGGAACGGCGTCGCCGCGGCGCAACTGGTCTACCTGCTCGTCACCGGCGGCCTCGGGCAGACCGGCGCGGGGCTGCTGTGGGCGGGCGGGTCGGTGTTCCTGACCAACATCCTGGTGTTCGCGCTCTGGTACTGGGAGCTGGACCGAGGCGGCCCCGCCATGCGCGCGCTGGGCGACCGGCAGTTCCCCGACTTCGTCTTCCCGCAGATGGCCACGCCGCACATCGCCGACCCGCACTGGGAGCCGAGGTTCGCGGACTACCTGTACCTGTCGTCCACGAACGCCGCGACCTGGGGCCCCGCGGACACGCTGCCGCTGACGCGTTGGGCCAAGCTGATCATGCTGCTGCAGTCGGCGATCTCGCTGGTGACTGTCGCGTTGGTCGTCGCGCGGGCCGTCAACATCCTGGGGTAGCCGCGTCACCCGACGGCACCCCGTCAGCCGTCGGAGCCCCGTCAGCCGTCGGAGCCCCGTCAGCCGTCGGAGCCCCGTCAGCCGCTAGCGCGTCGACGGCGAGGAATCGGCGCGCGTCGGCGACGCCGTGCAGCTCGACGCGGTCCAGCCTGCCCCCTCGCCGCTCCCAGTCCTCCCGGTCCAGCCGGTAGCGGTTCGACACCGCCGCCCGGCCGTCGCGCGCGAAGGACTCGGTGCCATCTGGCGCATACCCGAGCTTGCGGGTGACCCGGTTGGACGCGGCGTTGTCGGCGAACGCGTCCGTCCTGGCCACACGGGCGCCGAAGCCCTCGAAGGCGAGGTGCAGGATCAGCGCGCGCATCCGGGTGCCCGTCCCCCGGCCCTGGTGCGGCAGCCCCAGCCACGAGCCGGTGGTGACCTCGCGGGTCACAGCGAAGTCCTGGGTGTACAGCCCCTGCACTCCGACGACCTGGCCGTCGAGGACCACGGCGAGCTCGATCGCCCACTTCTCCGGGGTGACGGCAGCCCGCAGGCCCCACTGGTACGCGAGGACCCTGTGGGCCACCTCCTCGGGCGTGCCCCGGCTCCACGGGTTCGAGAACGGCATCGCGTCGGGCTCATGCACACCGCCCGCGGCGACGGCGGCGAGCCGGTGCAGCAGGTCGTCGGAGAGGTACCTCAGCTCGAGGCCGCCCTGCGCCACCCGCAGCCCGGCGAGGGGCCACACCGCCACGTCGGTCGTCGTCGTCATCGCGCCACCCTGCCAGCAGCACTGGCAGGGTGGCGAGCGAAAACCTCAGCGCTCGATGGGCCCCAGCAGCGCGTTCGCGACTGTCGCATGCGCCGACTCGTCATCCGAGGGGTGGAAGATCCCCGCGAGCACGTCCCGGTACAACCGGCCCAGCTCATTCCCGGAGAAGTACGAGCCGCCACCCGACACGCGCAGCGCCTGGTCGACGACGAACCGCGCGTTCTCGGTGGCGCGCACCTTGAGGCCCACGAGCCGCGGGAACCACTGGCTGCCGTGGTCGGCCAGTTCGTCGACGTCCCGGGCGAGGGAGGTGATCTGCGGCAGCATGCCGTCCTGGGCGATCGCCGCGGTGGCGATCTTCCAGCGGATGTCCGGGTCCTGCGCGTACGTGCGGCCGTCATTCTTCATCGACGTGCGCCGATGCGCGGCCGCCACGGCGAGCTCCACCGCCCGCTGCCCGATGCCGGTGTAGACGGCCGCCAGCAGGATCTCGAAGGTGGCGAACAACGCGAAGATGAACGGGTCGGCGCTCGGGCCGGGCGGCAGGGACCGGTACACCCGCTCGGGTCGGGCGTACGCGCCGTCCAGCACCGTGGTGCACGACTGGCTCGCGCGCATCCCCAACGTGTCCCAGTCGTCCCGGACCTCGACGCCGCCGTCCTCACGCGAGACCACGGCGTGCACCAGGCGGGGGTCGTCCGGGTTCGAGTCGTCGCGCCCGAACGTCGCCAGCCGCGTCCACACCGGGGACAGCGACGTGAAGATCTTCGTGCCGTAGTAGCGGTAGCCGCCGTCCGGCTGCGGCTCCGCGCGGGTGCGCGAGCCGAACATCACCAGGTCGTTGCCGCCCTCGGAGTTCCCGAACGCGAACACCTCGCCCCGCCCGGCGTCCTCCAGGACGAACTCGAGGGCGTCGTCGCCGCGCGCCGCGAGGGCTGCGGCGATGCCGGTCACCACGAGGTGCATGTTCACCGCCAGCGCGGTGGCGGGCGCCGCCGCGCCCAGCCGCACCTGCTCCTGGGCGACCTGCTCGAGCGTCAGCCCGAGCCCGCCGAGCCGCTCGGGCACGAACGCCCGGAGGTAGCCGGCCGCGACGAGGTCGCTCAGGTCGTCATGCGGGAACGTGTTCGCCTTGTCGTGCAACGGCGCCCGCTCGGCGATCCGCGCGAGCAGCTCCTCGGTCAGCACAGGCGTCGAGGCCATGTCGCTCACGCTCCCATCACGTCGGGGTCGGGGCCGATCCGCGCGCCACGGTCCAGCCCGGCGATCTCGGCGTGGTCCTCCGCAGTCAGCGCGAAGCCGAAGACGTCCAGGTTCGCGGCGATCCGCGCGGGGGTCACCGACTTGGGGATCACGATGTTGCCGATGTCCAGGTGCCAGCGCAGCACGACCTGCGCGGGGCTCACCCCGTGGCGCCCGGCGATGGCCACGAGCACCGGGTCCTCCAGCAGGCCCGTGTCCCGCCCGAGCGGGGACCACGCCTCCGTGGCGATGCCCAACTCGGCGTGGGCCTCGCGCAGCTCCCGCTGCTGCAGGTACGGGTGCAGCTCGACCTGGTTGACCACGGGGACGGCGCCCGACTCGTCGATGACCCGCGCGAGGTGCGCGGGCTGGAAGTTGGAGACGCCCACCGAGCGGACCCGCCCGGCGTCCCGCAACTCGACGAGCGTGCGCCACGACTCGGAGTACAGGTCCTGCCCGGGGATCGGCCAGTGGATGAGGAACAGGTCCGGGATCCCGAGGCCGAGCCGCTCCACCGACGCGTCGAACGCGCGGAGCGTCTTGTCGCGGCCCTGGTCGTCGTTCCACAGCTTGGTGGTGACGTACACGTCCTCGCGCGGGAGGCCGGAGGCGCGCACCGCGCGGCCGACACCCGCCTCGTTCCCGTACAGCTTGGCGGTGTCGATCAGGCGGTACCCGGCGGCGAGGGCGTGGGCGACGGCGGCCTCGGCCGCGTCGTCGTCCACCTTGAAGACGCCGAAGCCGAGTTGGGGGATCGACGTCCCATCGAGGAGCGTCACATTCGGCACAAGGGATGAAGCAGTGGTCATCCCTCATGCTCTCATCCACGCCAGAGCGCCTCGCGACCTGACGGCGCCCGCTGCCACGCTGGCCAGGCGGCGTGGGGCAGGATGTGACGCATGCCGACCTACGCCGTCCAGTACGCCTACGACGACCGCCGCGACCTGCAGGACGAGGTGCGCCCCGCACACCGCGCCTACCTCGGCGGCCTCGCCGACCAGGGGCTCCTCCTCGGCTCCGGCCCGTACACCGAGGGAGAGCCCGGCGCCCTCCTGGTCTTCCAGGCGCAGGACCGCGCGCAGCTCGACGGCCTGCTCGCCGACGACCCGTTCGCCCACGCCGGGGTCATCGCCACCGTGGGCGTGCGGCCGTGGAACGTGGTGCTGGGCCCCTGGGCCGCCCAGGCCTGAGCCTTGACGGGCTCGCGCGCGCGGTCAGCGCGCGGGCGTCACCGGGTGGGGCCAGCAGGGGCCAGCGGGTAGGGGCCAACGAGTGGGGGTCAGCGCGCGCCCGCCAGGACGCGCGGCTCGAGGCGCTCCTCGACGACCGACCCCGCGCCGTCCTGCCGCACCACGTAGGCGCCCGCGCCACGCCGCTCGGTGACCGCCTCGACGAGCTGCGTGCCCCGGTAGACGAGGCCCACGCCGTCGTCCGTGCAGTGCGTGCGCGGCAGCACCCCGTCGGCGACGAGCCGGTGGATCAGCGGGCGCCGCCCCGACTCCGAGTCGTAGTGCACCCCGTTGCCGTAGGGCAGCAGGGCGAGGCCGTCCGTCACGGCGCGCAGGTCGGGGCCGAACGAGTCGGTCGTGCCGCCCAGGTGCCAGCAGATCGAGCCCGCGCTCACGCCCGCGAGCACGACGCCGGCCTCCCACACCCGCCGGAAGATCGCGTCGAGCCCGTGCACCCGCCACACCGCCAGCAGGTTCGCGACGGATCCGCCGCCCACCCACACGGCGTCCTGGGCGAGCAGGAACCCCTCGATGTCCTCGACGTTGGGCATCGGGAACAGGTTGAGGTGCGTCAGCTCGACGCCCGCCACGCGGGCGGCGTCGTCGAGCTCCGCGTTGAACCACCGCTGGTCGCCACCGGCTGTCCCGAGGTGGCACACCCGGGGGCGCCCGGCCGCACCGGAGAGGTCGACGGCGTGGCGCATCAGCGGGCCGAGCTCGAGCCGGGTGCGCTCGCCGGGGACGAGGCCGCCGGAGGTGGCCAAGATTGTGGGGGTTCGCTCAGACATGCGAGCGACCCTACTGGCTCCTGGCCGCCCTCCGGCGGGTCACCCAGAGGTCACTCGCCAGTCTGGGCGGCGAGGCGCTCGTCCTTGCGGGTCTTGGCCAGGCTGGCGATGGTCGCCACGGCGAGCGTGCCGAGGATGACGCTGAGCGAGAGCCAGATCGGGATCTCCGGCGCCCAGGCGACGTGCTCGCCGCCGTTGATGAACGAGAGCTCGTTGGTGTGCAGCGCCTCGAGCACGAGCTTGACGCCGATGAAGCCGAGGATGACCGACAGGCCCTGCGCCAGGTAGACGAGCCGCTCCAGCAGTCCGCCGAGCAGGAAGTAGAGCTGGCGCAGCCCCAGCAGCGCGAAGGCGTTCGTCGTGAAGACGATGAACGGCTCCTTGGTGAGGCCGTAGATGGCCGGGATCGAGTCCAGGGCGAACAGCACGTCGGTGCTGCCGATCGCGACCATGACCAGGAGCATCGGGGTCATGAACCGCTTGCCGTCGATGACGGTGGTCAGGCGGTCGCCGTGGTAGACGTCGGTCGTCGGGACGACCTTCTTCATCATGCGGACCGCGAAGCCGTCCTTGCGCGCGGCAGCGGCCGCCTCGGGGTCCTCGTCCTCGTGCTTCTCGAAGGCGAGCTTGAGGGCCGTGTAGATGAGGAACGCGCCGAAGATGTAGAAGACCCAGGAGTAGCGCTCGATGGCGGCAGCGCCGGCGAGGATGAACACGGTGCGCAGCACCAGGGCGATCACCACGCCGACCAGCAGCACCTTCTGCTGGTACATCCGGGGGACCTTGAACTTCGTCATGATGATGAGGAAGACGAAGAGGTTGTCGACCGAGAGGCTCTTCTCGGTGATGTACCCCGCGAAGTACTCGGTGCCGTGCCCGCCGCCCCAGGCGAGGGCTAGGCCGATGCCGAAGATGATGGCCAGCGCGATGTAGAACACCGACCAGCGCACGGACTCTTTGAACGTGGGCTCATGCGGCGTGCGCACGTGCGAGAAGAAGTCGAAGAGGACCATCGCGATGACGAGCGCGATGGTCGCACCCCAGACCCACAGCGGGACAGACACAGGCGTACCTCCGGTACGGGATCGGGTACCGGAGGTCTCTCCCACCAGCCGATGCGGCCAGCCGGCTCCCCGGGCCGCTGCGGAGCAGGCCGTGATGACGAGGAAGCCGTGTCGGGATACTCCCCTCCACCAAGTGACCCAGCATAAAGCACACCAGGGCGGACGCATCGCGGCCGCCCACCGGCGGTCACCTCAGGCGGTGGCGGCTTGCATCTGCCGCAGTTCCTTCTTGAGCCCGGAGATCTCGTCACGCAGCCGGGCGGCCAATTCGAACTGCAACTCGGCGGCCGCGGCGTGCATCTGGTCGCTGAGCTCCTGGATGAGCTGGGCGAGATCGCCCGCGGCCGCCCCGGCGAGGCTCGCCCGGGAGCCTCCGGCGCCGGTCGGCACGGGCGCCTTCCCGCGCTGCGGGGCCTTGCGGTATCCGCCCTCGAGCAGCTCCTTCGTGTCGACGTCCTCGCGCGCGAGCATGTCGGTGATGTCGCCGATCTTCTTGCGCAGCGGTGTCGGGTCGATCCCGTGCTCGAGGTTGTAGGCGACCTGCTTCTCGCGGCGGCGGTTCGTCTCGTCGATGGCCATCGCCATCGCCGGGGTGATCTTGTCGGCGTACATGTGCACCTCGCCCGAGACGTTGCGGGCGGCGCGCCCGATCGTCTGGATGAGCGAGGTCGCCGAGCGGAGGAAGCCCTCCTTGTCGGCGTCCAGGATCGCCACGAGCGACACCTCGGGCAGGTCGAGCCCCTCACGCAGCAGGTTGATGCCCACGAGCACGTCGAACTCCCCGAGCCGCAGCTCGCGGAGCAGCTCGACGCGGCGCAGCGTGTCGACCTCGGAGTGCAGGTACCGCACCCGCACCCCCTTCTCCAGGAGGTAGTCGGTGAGGTCCTCGGACATCTTCTTGGTCAGCGTGGTGACCAGCACCCGCTCGTTCTTCTCCGCGCGTGAGCGGATCTCCTCGAGCAGGTCGTCGATCTGCCCGGTGGTCGGCTTGAGCACCACCTGCGGGTCCACGAGCCCGGTGGGGCGGATGATCTGCTCCACGGTGCCGTCCGACATGGAGAGCTCGTAGGCGCCGGGCGTCGCCGACAGGTACACCGTCTGCCCGATCCGCTCGACGAACTCCTCCCAGCGCAGCGGCCGGTTGTCCATCGCGCTCGGCAGCCGGAACCCATGGTCGACGAGGTTCCGCTTACGCGACATGTCCCCCTCGTACATCGCGCCGATCTGCGGGACGGTGACGTGCGACTCGTCGATGACGAGCAGGAAGTCGTCCGGGAAGTAGTCCAGCAGGGTGTGCGGCGGGGTGCCCTGCTCACGGCCGTCGATGTGCCGCGAGTAGTTCTCGATGCCGGAGCAGGAGCCGATCTGCCGCATCATCTCGATGTCGTAGGTGGTGCGCATGCGCAGTCGCTGGGCCTCCAGCAGCTTGTTCTGCCGCTCGAACTCCTCCAGTCGCTGCGCGAGCTCGGACTCGATCGAGCCGATGGCCCGCTCCATGCGCTCGGGGCCCGCGACGTAGTGCGTGGCCGGGAACAGGTGGATCGACTCCTCGGCGCGGATGACGTCGCCGGTGAGCGGGTGCAGCGTCTGGATCGACTCGATCTCGTCGCCGAAGAACTCGATCCGGATGGCCAGCTCCTCGTACACCGGGATGATCTCGACGGTGTCGCCCCGGACCCGGAACGTGCCGCGGGTGAACGCCATGTCGTTGCGCGTGTACTGCATCGCCACGAACCGGCGCAGCATCTGGTCCCGGTCGACCTGGTCGCCGACGGCGAGCCGGATCATCCGGTCGACGTACTCCTGCGGGGTGCCCAGGCCGTAGATGCAGGACACCGACGCGACCACCACCACGTCGCGGCGGGTCAGCAGCGAGCTCGTGGCCGAGTGCCGCAGCCGCTCCACCTCGTCGTTGATCGACGAGTCCTTCTCGATGTAGGTGTCCGTCTGCGCGATGTACGCCTCGGGCTGGTAGTAGTCGTAGTACGAGACGAAGTACTCGACGGCGTTGTTCGGCAGCAGCTCGCGGAACTCCGTCGCGAGCTGCGCGGCCAGCGTCTTGTTGGGCGCCATCACCAGCGTGGGCCGCTGCAGCTGCTCGATGAGCCAGGCCGTCGTCGCCGACTTGCCGGTGCCGGTGGCGCCGAGCAGCGTGACGTCCTTCTCCCCCGCCTGGATGCGACGGGTCAACTCCGCGATCGCCGCGGGCTGGTCCCCCGAGGGCGAGTAGTCGGACACGACCTTGAACGGCGCGACGGTTCGCTCGAGATCAGTCACAGGACGCATGCCACCACCGTACGTGCCGCGTCTGACAACCCGCGCACTCGCCCGGCGCCCGCCTCAGGGGGACTCGGCGGCGAGCTCGGCGGCCCGCTCCTCGGCGAGCCTCGCCCACAGCTCGTCCACCTGGGCGCGCAGCGCCTCCACCGTCCCCGTCCCATCGAGGACCACATCGGCCACGGCCAGCCGCGCCTCGTCGTCCACCTGCGCGGCGACCCTGCCCCGCGCCTCCTCCGGGCTGAGCCCGCGCTGCTCGACGAGGCGCTCCACCCGCAGCTCGGCGGGGGCGTGCACCACCACCAGCACGTGGAACGCGTCGGCTTGGCCGGTCTCGACCAGCAAGGGGATGTCATGCACCACCACAGCCCCCGGGTCGGCCGTCGCGGCCGCGGCCTCGCGCTCTGCGGAGAGCCGCCGCACGCAGGGGTGCACGATGTCGTTCAACCGGGTCAGCGCGTCGAGGTCAGCGAAGACGACAGCCCCCAGCGCGGCGCGATCGAGGGCGCCCTCGGCGTCGAGCACCTCGGGGCCGAACGCCTCGACGATGTCGCCGAGCGCGACGGTCCCGGGCGCCACCGCCTCGCGCGCCAGCACGTCATAGTCGATGAGCACGGCGCCCAGCTCCTCGAGCCGCGTCGCGGCCGCCGACTTGCCCGCCGCGATCCCGCCAGTCAGTCCGATGCGTTGCATCGCCCCATCCTGCCCGAGTCACTCCCGGTCGGCGCTGTCTGGCGCCGACCGAACGCGCGCGCACAGCACAGCGGGCCGGCCACCCGAAGGTGACCGGCCCGCTGTGAGGAGCGTGACGTCGGCGCCGAGGCGCCGGGTGTCAGTTGCCCGTGAGCTTCTCGCGCAGAGCGGCGAGCGCCTCGTCAGACGCGAGGGTGCCCGTGGCCTCCTCGGCCGGAGCCGACGAGTAGGACGACGCGGACGACGAGCTGCTGCTGCTCACAACGCCCTCGCCGTTCGCGGCCTCGGCGTCGGCCTTGCTGGCCTCGGCGACCTGCTTGCGGTGGGCCTCCCAGCGCTCGTGGGCCTTGGCGTACTGCGCCTCCCACACCTCGCGCTGAGCCTCGAAGCCCTCGAGCCACTCGTTCGTGGTCGGGTCGAAGCCCTCGGGGTACTTGTAGTTGCCCTGCTCGTCGTACTCGGCCGCCATGCCGTACAGCGCGGGGTCGAAGTCGTCGGAGTTGGGGTCGACGCCCTCGTTCGCCTGCTTGAGCGACAGCGAGATGCGGCGACGCTCGAGGTCGATGTCGATGACCTTGACGAAGACGTCGTCGCCGACCTGGACGACCTGCTCCGGGATCTCGACGTGGCGCACGGCCAGCTCCGAGATGTGGACCAGGCCCTCGATGCCGTCCTCGACGCGCACGAACGCGCCGAACGGGACGAGCTTGGTGACCTTGCCGGGGACGACCTGGCCGATGGCGTGCGTCCGGGCGAAGGCCTGCCACGGGTCCTCCTGCGTCGCCTTCAGCGACAGGGAGACACGCTCGCGGTCGAAGTCGACGTCGAGAACCTCGACGGTGACCTCCTGGCCGACCTCGACGACCTCGGACGGGTGGTCGATGTGCTTCCAGGACAGCTCGGAGACGTGGACGAGCCCGTCGACGCCGCCGAGGTCCACGAACGCGCCGAAGTTGACGATCGAGGAGACGACACCGGGGCGGACCTGGCCCTTCTGCAGGGTCTGCAGGAAGGTCGAGCGCACCTCGGACTGCGTCTGCTCGAGCCAGGCACGGCGCGACAGGACGACGTTGTTGCGGTTCTTGTCGAGCTCGATGATCTTGGCCTCGATCTCCTTGCCCACGTAGGGCTGGAGGTCGCGGACGCGACGCATCTCCACGAGCGATGCGGGCAGGAAGCCGCGCAGGCCGATGTCGAGGATGAGGCCGCCCTTGACGACCTCGATGACGGTGCCGGTGACGACGCCGTCCTCCTCCTTGATCTTCTCGATCGTGCCCCACGCGCGCTCGTACTGCGCACGCTTCTTGGACAGGATCAGACGACCTTCCTTGTCCTCCTTCTGGAGGACCAGGGCCTCGACCTCGTCGCCCACCTGGACGACCTCTCCGGGGTCCACGTCGTGCTTGATGGACAGCTCGCGGGAGGGGATGACGCCCTCGGTCTTGTAACCGATGTCAAGCAGCACCTCGTCACGGTCGACCTTGACGATGGTGCCCGAGACGATGTCACCGTCATTGAAGTACTTGATGGTGGCGTCGATGGCGGCGAGGAAGTCCTCGGCCGTGCCGATGTCGTTGATCGCGACCTGCGGCGTGGCGGGCTTCGCGGTGGAAATGCTCATGTAGTGATGGACTCCGATGCGGACAGGAAGTAGTGCGGGCAAGGATCCCGGCGGATGTGTGGTGTTGTCGGTGCATGTCGTCGAGGCCGGCGAACCGGCGGCACGAAGACGTGCGACACCACTTTGGATCTTATCTTTGCGGGGCAGGCGGGTCAAAGCCACGCCCGCCCCCGAGCCAGCGGTCAGGCGAGCGCCTGGGCCACCTGGAGCAGCGAGGCGGGCACGTGCTTGACCTTGCCGGCGATCTCGGTGAGCGGCACGAGGACGACGTCCTCGCCCCGCAGCGCCGTCATGACACCCGTCTCGCCGCGTGTCACCGCGTCGATCGCCGCGACGCCGAACCGGCTGCCCAGGATGCGGTCCTCGGGCGTGGGGATCCCCCCGCGCTGCACGTGGCCCAGCACCGTCACGCGGGTGTCGAACCCGGTGCGCTGCTCGATCTCGGCCTTGACCCGCTCGCCGATGGCGCCGGCGACGATCTCGCCGAACTTGCCGACGGGCGCCTCATAGGACATCGAAGTGCCCTCGGCGGGCACCGCGCCCTCGGCGACGACCACGATCGAGAAGCTGGCATGCGCGCGGTGCCGGTGCTTGAGGAACCGGATGACCTTGTCGATGTCGAAGGGCTCCTCGGGGGCGAGCACGACCTCGGCCCCGCCGGCGATGGCCGACGTGACGGCGATCCATCCGGCGTGGCGGCCCATGACCTCGACGATCATGACGCGGTTGTGGCTCTCCGCGGTGGTGTGCACGCGGTCGATGGCCTCGGTGGCGATCGTGACGGCGGTGTCGAAGCCGATGGAGCGGTCGGTGCCCCACACGTCGTTGTCGATCGTCTTCGGGATCGCGACGATCTTGATGCCGGCCTCGGCGACCTTGCTCGCGGCGTGCAGCGTGCCGTCGCCGCCGATGCAGATCAGCGCCTCGATGCGCTCGGCCTCGAGGGTCTGCATAACGGCGTCCAGGCTGCCGTCCGACGCGTTGGGGTGATACCGGGCCGTGCCCAGCAGCGTCCCGCCGACGGGCAGCACATTGCGGATGTGCTGGCGGGTGAGCGGCATGACGTCGCCGTCGACGACCCCCCGCCAGCCGTTGCGGAAGCCGACGATGGAGTGGCCGTGCTCGCCCTCGCCTCGCTTGACGACGGCACGGATGGCCGCGTTCAGACCGGGGACGTCCCCGCCTCCGGTGAGCAGTCCGACACGCACGCGAGCACTCCTTCAAGTTGCCTGGAGACAAGGTTCCTCGCGCGTGGTTCGCGCCCCCGTCCAGGTCAGCGTATCCACCTCCGGCCTGGAGCGCCGGGCCTTGGGTCCCAAGCGCGTCGCGCCCCTCACGCGCGCGCGGTCATGCCACGCCGGTCGCCAGCTCCAGGTCCCGGCCGGGGATCGCCGCCAACAACGCCCGGGTGTACTCCGTCTGCGGGGAGTCGAAGACCGCGTCGACGGGGCCCTGCTCCACGATCCGGCCCT
The DNA here is from genome assembly GCF_030372105.1 of Cellulomonas cellasea. Classification (GTDB taxonomy): domain Bacteria; phylum Actinomycetota; class Actinomycetes; order Actinomycetales; family Cellulomonadaceae; genus Cellulomonas_A; species Cellulomonas_A cellasea_A. The sequence goes on from NZ_JAUDBQ010000003.1 coordinate 233,072, forward strand.
GCTGCATGACGCACACCGTGTCGGCGATCTGGCGCACCACCGCCAAGTCGTGGCTGATGAACAGGTAGCTCAGCCCGAGCCGGCGCTGCAGGTCCGCGAGCAGCCGCAGGATCTGCGCCTGGACGATCACGTCGAGGGCCGACACCGCCTCGTCGCACACCACGAGGTCGGGGCGTAGCGCGAGCGCGCGGGCGATCGCGACGCGCTGGCGCTGCCCCCCGGAGAGTTCCGCCGGGTACCTGCGCAGCACGTCGACGGGCAGCGACACCTCGTCGAGCAGCTCCTCGACGCGGGCGCGCCGGGCCGGCGCGTCGCCGACGCCGTGCGCGCGCAGCGGCTCCTCGATCGTGCGGTAGACGGTGAACAGCGGGTCCAGCGACGAGTACGGGTCCTGGAAGATCGGCTGCACCCGCCTGCGGAACGCGACCTCGGCGGCGCGGTCGGCGCCGCCCACCAGCTCGCCGTCGAAGGTGATCGACCCGGAGGTGGGCTCCACCAGCGCGAGCATCATCTTCGCGAGGGTCGACTTCCCCGAGCCCGACTCCCCCACCACGGCGACGGTGCGCCCGCGGGGCACGGACAGGCTCACGTCGTCCACCGCTGTGAACGAGGTCGACCGCGACAGCAGGCGGGCCCCGCGCAGCCGGTAGGCCTTGCTGACGTGGGACACCTCGACGATGGCGTCGGGCGTGTCGCCCGTGTCGCCCGTGTCGCCATCAGTCGCGGACGACCCCCTCGCGCCCACGACGAGCAGGTCGCCCGCGAGCGCCGCTTCGTCGCCCGCGGCCTTGGCGATCTCGATCCGGCGCGAGGCGAGCGACGGCGCGGCGGCCAGCAGCCGCTGGGTGTACTCGTGCTGCGGGTCGCGCAGCAGCTCGCGGGCAGGCCCCTGCTCGACGACGCGGCCGCGGTACATGACCACCACCCGGTCGGCGCGCTCCGCGGCCAGGCCGAGGTCGTGCGTGATGAGCAGCACCGACGTGCCGAGCTCGGTGGTGAGGCCGGTGAGCCGGTCGAGGATGGTGCGCTGCACCGTGACGTCGAGCGCCGACGTCGGCTCGTCGGCGATGAGCAGGCGCGGACGGCAGGCCAGGCCCATGGCGATGAGCGCGCGCTGGCGCATCCCGCCCGAGAACTCGTGCGGATACTGCCGGACCCGGACCTCCGCGTCTGGCAGGCCGGCCTCCTCCAACAGCTCGACGGCGCGGGCCCGGGCGGCGCGCCCCCGGGCCACGCCCCCAGCCTCGAGCGCCTCGACGATCTGCGTGCCGACGCGCGCCAACGGGTTCAGGTTGGACATCGGGTCCTGCGGGACCATGCCGATCTCCACGCCCCGCAGGCGCGCGACGGCCGCGGGGCCGCCGGCCGTGAGGTCCTGCCCGTCGAAGGTGATGCGCCCCGCGGTCACCGCGCCGTTCGAGGCCAGCAGCCCGATCACGGCGGCCGCGGTGGTGGACTTGCCCGAGCCGGACTCCCCCACGATCGCCACGGTCTCGCCTGGGTGGACGTCGAGGTCGACGCCCGTGACGGCCACCGTCCGACCGGAGTCCGAGGTGAAGGCCACCTCGAGCCCGCGCACGCTCAGCAGCGGCTGGGGCTTCGTCTGCGTCGTCACGCCCGTCATCGTGCTCACCGCTTCCTCGTCCGTGGGTCCAGCGCCTCACGCAGCGCCTCGCCGAACAACGTGAACCCGAGCGCCGTCACCGCGATGCAGGCGCCGGGCCACAGCGCCAGGCGCGGCGCCACCTCGAGCTCGTTCTGCGCCGCGGTGAGCATCCGCCCCCATTCGGCGGCGGTCGGCGCGCCGCCGCCCAACCCCAGGAAGGACAGCGCCGCCGCCTCGATGACGGCTGTGGCGAGCATGAGCGTGGCCTGCACGATCACCGGGGAGATGCTGTTGGGCAGCACATGGCTCATGGTCACGGTCCGCCGGCTCAGGCCCAGTGACGACGCGGCCAGCACGTAGTCCTGCCCCCGCTGGGCGAGCATCGACCCGCGCAGCAGCCGCGCGAAGATCGGCACCTGCACCACGCCGATCGCGATGATCACGGCGGTGGAGGACTGCCCGATCACCGCCGCGATGGACACCGCGAGCAGCAGGCTCGGCACGGAGAGCATCAGGTCGACGAGCCGCATGGTCGCGGTGTCCACCCACCCGCCCAGGCCACCGGCGACCACGCCGAGCACGATGCCGCCGAGCAGGCCGACCAGGGTGGACAGCACCCCGATGAGCAGCGACGCGCGGGCGCCCCAGACGAGCTGGGAGAACAGGTCGGCGCCGTAGCGGTCGAGGCCCAGCAGGTGCTCGGCGGACGGGCCGGGGATGAACGTGGGCCGCACCTGCGCGCGGCCCGGCAGCTCGCCAGCGTCGAACGGGGCGATCAACGGTGCGAACGTGGCCACCGCCAGGAACACCAGGACGATCGCCGCGCCCGCGATGGCGCCGGGGTTGCGCCGCAGCCTGCGGGCAGCGGCCCGCCACGCCGAGTCGCCCGCGTGGTCGGAGGGCGCCGGGGCGCCGCTCGCGGGGGCGAGGGCCTCGGGGGTCTCGATGGCGCTCATCGGGTCCTCATCCTCGGGTCGATCAGGCCGTAGGAGACGTCGACGGCGAGGTTCACCACCGCGTAGACGATCGCGATGATGAGGATGAACCCCTGCAGCACCGCGTAGTCGAGGTTGAAGACGGCCTGCGCCAAGAAGCTGCCGATCCCCGGGTAGGCGAACACCGTCTCGGTGAGCACCGCCCCGGAGAGCAGCAGCCCCACCTGCAGCCCGATCGTCGTGGACACCGGCAGCATCGCGTTACGCAGGATGACCCGGTTGCGCAGCCGCACCCGTCCCATGCCCTTGGCCCGGGCGGTGCGCACGTAGTCCGCGCCCTGCACCTCGAGCACCGACGAGCGCGTGATCCGGGTGATGATCGCCAGCGGGATGGAGCCGAGCGCCAGCGCGGGGAGCACGAGGTGCACGAACGCGTCCCAGCTCGCGTCGAGCTCCCGGGTGAGCAGGCCGTCCAGCACGTAGAAGCCGGTCGGATGCGTGGCCACCATCGTCGGGTCCTGCCGCCCTGCGGACGGGAACCAGCCGAGCTGCACCGCGAACAGCCACTTGAGCAGGAACGCGAGGAAGAACACGGGGATGGTCACCCCGAGCAGGGAGACCACCACCGTGCCGCTGTCCACCAGGCCGCCCTGCCGGCGGGCGGCGAGGTAGCCGAGCGGGATGCCCACGCCCACAGCGATCACGAGCGCGAGGACCGTGAGCTCGATGGTCGCCGGGAACCGGGCGAGGAACTCCTCCAGCACCGGGCGCCCGGTGCGGGTGGAGGTGCCGAAGTTGCCTTGCACGAGCTGGCCCAGATAGCCGGTGTACTGCTGGAGCACCGGCCGGTCGAAGCCGTAGAGCGTGTTGAGGCGTTCCACGGCCTCGGGCGTGGCGCGCTCCCCCAGGAGGGCCGTGGCAGGACCTCCTGGGAGAGCGCGCACCCACAGGAACAGCAGGACGGACAACCCGAGCAGGGTCGGGACGAGCAGCGCTGTGCGCCGCAGGACGAGTCGGGTCATCGCTGGGTGCTGCTCCTCAGTCGCCGATCGTGATCACGTTGTAGACCTCGTCCTGCACGGGCGAGGCCGGGTATCCGTGGATGTCGGCCTTGAACGCGAGGGACGGCACGGGGTGTGCGAGCGGGATGCCGGGCAGCAGCTCCATGATCTGCGCGTTCGCCGCCTCGTACGCCGCGGTCTGCGCCGCCTTGTCCGCCTGGTAGCGCGCGTCGCCGATGGCCTTGAACAGCGCCGGGTCGTCGAAGCCCCACTCGTTCGCCGGCGCGCCGAAGAACACGCCGATGAAGTTGTAGGTGTCGTTGTAGTCGCCGGTCCACCCCAGCAGGTGGATGCCGTGGTCCGCGGTGCCCTGCATGCGGTCCAGGTACTCCGGGTTCCACGGCTCGGGCACCGGGTTCACGGTGATGCCCACGGCGGCCAGGTCGGCCGAGATGGCGGTGAAGACCTGCTCGGGCGTGGGCATGTAGGGCCGCGAGACGTTGGTCGGGTAGTTGAAGTCGATGGTGAGGTTCGACTTCCCGGCCTCCGCGAGCAGGGCCTTCGCCTTCTCCGGGTCGTAGTCGTACGTGGCGACGTCCTTGTTCCAGCCGTCGACGGCGGGCGGCACGAAGTTCGTGGCGACCTCGGTGCCCTCGGGCAGCGTCTGCGCGACGAGCGCCTCCTTGTCGATGGCGTGCGCGATGGCCTGCCGAACCTTGACGTCCGCGAGCTCGGGGTTGGCCTGGTTCATCGCCAGGTAGAGCACGTTGAACGGGTCGCGGTTGACGATCTGGAAGCCCGCCTCGTCGAGCGCCTCGACGTCCGCCGGCCCGACCAGGTCGTAGCCGTCGATGTCACCGGCCTGCAGCGCCTGCCGCCGGGCGGTGGCGTCCGAGATGACGGTGAAGACGATCTTCTTGATCTGGCCCGCGTCGCCCCAGTAGTCCGGGTTCGAGGCCAGCACGACCTGCTCGCCCGGGCTCCAGCTCTCGAAGATGTACGGGCCGGTGCCCGTCGGGTGCGCCTTGGCGTACTCGGGCAGCACGGGCGCCTCCTCGCCGCCGGTGACGCCGTCGGCGTCGTACTTCTCGAGCGCCGCGGGCGACTGGATCGAGAACGACGGCAGGGACAGCGCCGAGACCAGCTCGGGCAGCGGGCTGGCCAGGTGGACCACGGCCGTCGAGGCGTCAGAGGCCTCGCAGCTCTCGTACTTGCCGGTGCCGTCGAGGCCCGGCACGTCGCTCGACGCGAACCCGCCGTTCACCTTCTGCCAGTAGTACGACAGGCTCTCGGACTGCAGCACTCCGGTGAAGTTGTTCCAGCGCTCGAAGTTGAAGCAGACCGCGTCGGCGTCGAAGTCGGTGCCGTCGTGGAACTTCACGCCCTCCTTGAGGTGGAACGTGTACTCCAGGCCGTCCTCGCTCACGTCCCAGGACTCGGCGAGCAGCGGCGCGGGGTCGGCTGTCCCCGGCACGGTGCCGACCAGCCCCTCGAACATCTGCCGGGCGACCCGGAAGGTCTCGCCGTCATTCGCGAACGCGGGGTCCAGCGAGGCGGGGTCTGAGGACGCCGCGAAGACGAACGTCGTCCGGGATCCCCCCGTCTCGCTCTGCGCCGCCTCGCCGTCACGGTCGCTCGCCGCGCACGCGGTCAGCACCAAAGCCAGCGCTGCGCCCGATGCGGCGACCCTCAGGAAGGTCTTCACATGATCACCCCTCGTCGACGGGCCGGTGGCATGATCACGCCACCGGGGGAAGAGCCCCCGACGGTAGGCGCGCCACGTCACGCGGATGTTACGTCCGGGTACATCCTCGGATCTGGGGAAACCTACCGTGTCAAAGGGCGATTCACGCCGTGGCAAAGGGTGTTTTCGATGGATTCCGAAGATCGGCTGGCTGACGCCGGCTACCGCACGGTGCCGGATGAGGCCGGCGGGCGGGCCGGACGGCGGTGGTGGGACGCGAACGCCGCGGAGTACCTCGACGAGCACGGCGCCTTCCTGGGCCCCGACGAGTTCTGCTGGTGCCCGGAGGGCCTGCGCGAGGCCGACGCCCACCTGCTGGGCGACGTCACCGGCGCCCGCGTCCTCGAAGTCGGCTCAGGCGCGGCGCAGTGCTCCCGCTGGCTGCTGGGCCACGGGGCGGCCCAGGTGGTCGCCACGGACGTCTCCGGCGGCATGCTCGCCGCCGGCGCCCAGTACGACGCCGCGGCAGGGCGGCGGACCCCGATGGCCCAGGCCGACGCGCGCGCGCTCCCCTTCGCCGACGACTCCTTCGACGTGGCGTTCACCGCGTTCGGCGCCATCCCCTTCGTGCCCGACGCCGCACGCGTGCACACCGAGGTCGCGCGCGTGCTGCGCCCCGGCGGGCGGTGGGTGTTCTCGGTGACCCACCCGCTGCGCTGGGCCTTCCCCGACGATCCCGGCGTCGGCGGCCTCACCGCGACCCGGTCCTACTTCGACAGGCGCCCCTACGTCGAGGTCGGCGCCTCCGGGAACGTGCTCTACGCCGAGTACCACCGCACGCTCGGCGACCACGTGGGCGAGGTCGTGGCCGCGGGACTCGTGATCGACCGGCTGGTCGAGCCCGAGTGGCCCGCGGGCCACGACCGCACCTGGGGCGGCTGGGGGCCGGTGCGCGGCGAGCGCCTGCCCGGGACGGCGATCTTCGTGACCCACCTCCCGGGCTGACGCCCACCGCGCGCCGGCGGCCCGTCAGTGCGCCGTGGCCTTCTCGGCCCCGGCGCCCGTGAGCGAGCGCACCTCCATCTCGGCGAACTTGCCGGCCGCCGGAGGAGTCTTGCTGAGGTACGTCCCGACGATGCCGAGCAGGAAGGCCAGCGGGATCGAGATCAGCCCCGGGTTCTCCAGCGGGATGATCGCGAAGTCGACAGAGGTGTCCTTGATCATCGACAGGCTCGCCCCGGTGACCGGGTCGACCTTGCCGGACACCACCGGGGACAGCGCGATCAGCACGATGCAGGAGATGAGCCCGCCGTACATGCTCCACAGCGCGCCCGAGGTGTTGAACCGCTTCCAGAACAGCGAGTACAGGATGGTCGGCAGGTTCGCGCTGGCGGCCACCGCGAAGGCGAGCGCCACCAGGAACGCCACGTTCTGCCCGTTGGCGAAGATGCCGCCGACGATGGCCAGCAGGCCGATGGCCACCACGGTGATGCGGGCGACCCGCACCTCCTTGTCCGGGTCCACCTTCCCGTCCTTGATCACCGACGCGTAGATGTCATGCGCGAACGACGCGGCGGCGGTGATCGTCAGACCGGCCACCACCGCGAGGATCGTCGCGAACGCCACCGCGGAGATCAGCCCGAGCAGCACAGCTCCCCCGAGCTCGAACGCGAGGAGCGGCGCGGCCGAGTTGACCCCGCCAGGCGCCGCCCGGATCACGTCCGGCCCCACCAAGGCGCCGGCGCCGTAGCCCAACACCAGGGTGAACAGGTAGAAGATGCCGATCAGCCAGATCGCCCAGACAACACTGCGCCGCGCCTCCTTGGCGCTCGGCACCGTGTAGAAGCGCATCAGCACGTGCGGCAGGCCCGCCGTGCCGAGCACCAGCGCGAGCGCGAGCGACAGGAAGTTCAGCTGCGTCATCGACGTGGCGCCGTACTGCTTGCCGGGCTCGATGAGCGCCTCGCCGCCCGGGCCGGCCTTGTCGATCGCGCCCTGCAGCAGGGCCGAGAAGTCCATCCCGAACTCGCCCATGACCCAGATGGTCATGATGCCCGCGCCGGCGATGAGCAGCACCGCCTTGATGATCTGCACCCACGTGGTGCCCTTCATCCCGCCGACCAGCACGTACAGGATCATCAGCGCGCCGACCACGGCGATCACCACGCCCTGGCCCGCGACGCCGTCGATGCCCAGCAGCAGCGCCACCAGCCCGCCCGCGCCGGCCATCTGCGCCAGCAGGTAGAAGAACACCACCGTGAGGGTGGCCAGCGCCGCGGCCATCCGCACCGGGCGCTGCTTGAGCCGGAAGGACAGCACGTCCGCCATCGTGAACTTGCCGGTGTTGCGCATCAGCTCGGCCACCAGCAGCAGCGCCACCAGCCACGCCACCAGGAAGCCGATCGAGTAGAGGAAGCCGTCGTAGCCGTTGACCGCGATGGCCCCGCAGATGCCGAGGAAGCTCGCCGCGGACAGGTAGTCCCCAGCGATCGCCGTGCCGTTCTGCGGCCCGGTGAACGAGCGGCCCGCCGCGTAGTAGTCGGCGGCGCTGCGGTTCGACTTCGAGGCGCGGAACACCACGACGAGCGTCACCAGGACGAACGCCAGGAAGATGCCGATGTTGACGGCCGGCTCGCCGATCTGGGCGGACTCCACGGCCGCCGCGACCCGCGCGCTCACGCGAGCGTCCCGTCTTCGATCTCACGGCGAAGCTCGTCGGCCACCGGGTCCTGGTGCTTGTTCGCCCAGTTGGCGTACACCATCGTGATGACGAAGGTGGAGACGAACTGGCCGAGGCCGAGCAGCAGGCCGACAGTGATGTTGCCGGACACCCGGGTGCTCATGAAGTCGTGGGCGTAGTCGGCCAGGAGGACGTAGAGCAGGTACCAGGCCAGGAAGAACGCGGTCATGGGAAAGACGAACCGGCGGAACCGCCGCCGCAGCGCCTGGAACTCCGGCGAGCGTTGCACCCGTTCGTAGTCGGTCTCATGCTGCTGGGCCACCTCGGACATCGTGCCTCCGTGGGTCGTGGCGGCCCCGTTGCCGCCGCGACCTACTGTGACGCACACCACAGGTGGAAGTCACGCATTTGCCTGTGAATACGACAAACGGGCGAACAAATTCGCGTGGGGCCGCCTCGACCAGGCGCTAGTGGCCCGCCTCATGCCAGCTCGCGCCCACCCCCACCGAGACGTCCAGCGGCACGTCCAACGTGCCCGCGGCCCCCATCTGCTCCCGGACCACAGCCTCGACCTCGTCCCGCTCCCCCGGCGCGACCTCGAGCACCAACTCGTCGTGGACCTGCAGCAGCAGCCGCGAGCGCAGCCCGCGCCGGGTGATCTCGCGCTCGACGCCGAGCATCGCGACCTTGATGAGGTCGGCCGCGCTGCCCTGGATCGGGGCGTTGAGCGCCATCCGCTCGGCCATCTCACGGCGCTGGCGGTTGTCGCTGGTGAGGTCCGGCAGGTAGCGGCGGCGGCCCATGATCGTGGCGGTGTAGCCGGTGGCGCGGGCCTCGTCGACGACGCCGGTCAGGTACTGGCGCACCCCGCCGAACCGCGAGAAGTAGTCGTCCATGAGGCGGGCTGCCTCGCCGACCTCGATGTTGAGCTGCTTGGACAGGCCGAAGGAGGAGAGCCCGTAGGCCAGGCCGTAGCTCATCGCCTTGATCTTGGACCGCATCGCCGGCGTGACCTCGTCGGTGGGCACGGAGAACACCCGCGAGCCGACGTAGTTGTGCAGGTCCTCCCCGGAGTTGAAGGCGTCGATGAGGCCCTCGTCGCCGGACAGGTGCGCCATGATCCGCATCTCGATCTGCGAGTAGTCGGCGGTCAGCAGCGTCTCGTAGCCCTCGCCCACCACGAACGCGCGCCGGATCTGCCGGCCCGCCTCGGTGCGGATCGGGATGTTCTGCAGGTTCGGGTCCGTCGAGGACAGGCGCCCCGTCGCGGCGATGGTCTGCTGGAACGTGGTGTGGATGCGCCCGTCGTCGGCGACCGAGCGCAGCAGCCCCTCGACCGTCTGGCGCAGCCGGATCGCGTCGCGGTGGGCCAGCAGGTGGGCCAGGAACGGGTGCTCGGTGCGGGTGTACAGGTCGGCGAGGCTCGCCGCGTCGGTGGTGTAGCCCGTCTTGATCTTCTTGGTCTTCGGCATGCCGAGCTGGTCGAACAGCACCTCTTGGAGCTGCTTCGGGGAGCCCAGGTTCACCTCGCGGCCGATCACGTCATACGCCTCGGTGGCGGCCGTCTGCACCTGCGCGTCGAAGAGCTTCTCCAGCTCGCGCAGGTAGTCGACGTCCGCGGCGATCCCGCGGTGCTCCATCGCGGCCAGGACGTCCTCAAGGGGCAGCTCCAGCCGGGTGAGCAGGTCAGCCGCCCCGCGGTCGGCCAGGGCGTCCGCGAGCACCCCGGAGAGCTCGCTCACCGCCGCCGCGCGCTCGGCGGCGCGCTGGTGCTCGTCGGAGCCGTCGATCTCGAGGTCGAGGGCGCCCTGCGAGCCGGTGGCGCCAGCGCCCGACGCCAGCTCACGGTGCAGGTACCGCACCGTGAGGGAGGGCAGGTCGTAGGAGCGCTGGTCGGGGTGGCACAGGTAGGCGGCCACCTCGGTGTCGAAGACGACGCCCGCGAGCGGCAGGCCGCGCCCGGTGAGCGCGTGCCATGCGGACTTGGCCCCGTGCACGGACTTGGGCGCCGACGCGTCGGCCAGCCATGCGGCCAGCGCCGCCTCGTCCTGCGGGTCGATGGTCGTCAGGTCGAGCGACACGGCCGAGGCTCCGTCGTCGGCGATCGCCAGGCCCCACGCGTCCCCGGCTCCCGGCCGGACGGCGCCGCGCACGTCGAGTCCGAGCTCGCGGCCGGCGCGGGCCGCGAGCCAGCCACCCAGCCCACCCGGCGCCAGCTCTGTGACGTCGACGGGCTCGCCCGCCTCGACGGGCGCCGCCGCCTCGCCGGGCATGGCCGCGAACAGCCGCTCGCGCAGCGCGGTGAACTGCAGCGAGTCGAACACCCGGTGCATGGCCTCGCGGTCCCACGGCTGGACGGCCAGGTCGGCGGGGCCGAGCGGCAGCTCGAGGTCCGTCAGCAGGTGGTTGAGCTCGCGGTTGAGCACCACCTGGTCGAGGTGCTCGCGCAGGGACTCCCCCGCCTTGCCCTTGATCGTGGGGGCCGCGGCGATGATGCCCTCGAGGCCCCCGTACGCGGTGATCCACTTGGCGGCGGTCTTCGGCCCCACGCCGGGGACGCCGGGCAGGTTGTCGCTGGTCTCCCCCACGAGCGCCGCGAGGTCGGAGTACTGGCCCGGGTCAACGCCGTACTTGGCGCGCACCGCCTCGGGGGTCATCCGCGTGAGCTCGGAGACGCCGCGGATCGGGTACAGCAGCGTGACGTCCTCGTTGACGAGCTGGAACGCGTCGCGGTCGCCCGAGCAGATGAGCACCTGCATGCCCGCCGCGCGCGCCTGCGTCGAGAGGGTCGCCAGCACGTCGTCCGCCTCGTAGTTCTCCCGCTCGATCACCGGGACGCGCATGGTCTCCAGCACCTCGCGGATCAGCGGGACCTGGCCGCGGAACGGCTGCGGGGTCTCGTCGCGGGTCCCCTTGTACGCCGGGTACCGCTCGGTGCGGAACGTCGTGCGGCCCATGTCGAACGCGACAGCCAGGTGGGTCGGCTGCTCGTCGGCGAGGATCTTGGTGAGCATCGACGTGAAGCCGTACACCGCGTTGGTGGGCTGGCCCGTGGTGGTGGAGAAGTTCTCCACCGGCAGCGCGAAGTAGGCGCGGTAGGCCATCGAGTGCCCGTCGATGAGCAGCAGGCGCGCGGGCGCGGAGGCTCCAGACGGGGTGGCCGCACTGGTCTCGGGGGCGGTCGGCTGGCTGTCGGTTGGCTGAACGTCGCTCACGGGTGCCAACCTATCTGCCATGACTGACGACGCCGTGCCGCCGACCTTTCCCGGGACCCTCATCGACCGGATGGGCATCACGATCCTCGAGGTGTCGCCCGAGCGGGCTGTGGGCACGATGCCCGTCGAGGGCAACACCCAGCCGTATGGGCTGCTGCACGGCGGGGCGTCGGCCGCGCTCGCCGAGACGCTCGGGTCGCTGGCCGCGGCGGCCCACGCCGGCGAGGGCCGGATCGCGGTGGGGATCGAGCTCAACGCGACGCATCACCGCGGCGCGACGTCGGGGACGGTGACGGGGACGGCGCGCGCGCTGCACCTCGGATCGCGTGTCGCGAGCTACGAGATCGTCGTCGAGGACTCGGACTCGCGCAGGGTCTGCACGGCGCGATTGACCTGCATGGTGATGGCGGGCCGCGACCGCTGACCGGCGTCTTGCACGCTGCCCGGGTCGACAGCCTCGCCCCGGGCGGCCGCCCGCACCTGGCGGCGCCGGGCGATCAGGTCCTCGAGCCCACGCCCTGACGCGCGTCGGGACTGCGCCCCGGCGGTCTCGCCGACCAAGCGCCGTTGCAGGGCGCTGGTGCTCACCACCCGGTGCGCGGCAGCGGGCGCGAAGCCGAGCCGCACGAAGAACCGCTGCATCCCGCGTGCGCCGGGCAGGGGCGCCGCGTACACCTCGGTGGCGCCGCCGAGCTCGGCGACCTCGAGCGCGCCCGCCATCAGCGCATGGCCGAGGCCACGCCGGCGCGCCCGGGGAGCCACATAGATCGCCTCGAGGTTGAGGCTCACCAAGTCCGTGAACGGGCCGGGCCCGACGAGCTGGCCGAGCAGCAGGCCCGCGGGCTCGCCGTCGAGGAGCCCGACCAGGAGTTGGCCGCCGGGCGAGGCGAGCAGCGCGCCGAGCTGGTCCCGCAATCGGTCACCGTCGTCGCTGCAGAGCTGGGCGCCCATCGTGGACTCGCTGCGCGCGGCGAGGCAGAGGTCGACGAGGGCAGGGAGGTCCCCGGGCTCCGCGGGTCGCACCTGGGCTCCTGGACGCACCGGCGTCGGCCTCCCGTCCTTTTCTCGTCGCGGTCGGAGTCGACACACCGTCCGCGACCCGATCATGACAAACCCAGGGCGTCGTGCCTAGTCGGCGGCCCCACCAGCGCAACGACGCCCGCGCGCCACGCGGACAATCACTCCAAATAGTGAATGATGACCGATTCGTCCCGCATACTGTCGCGCTGTGCGTAATGCACCGGACACAATCCGCTCCTAGTCTCCTCCCCACTCGGAGCCTGGCTTCGTTCGGCGCCATGCCGAGGACGGCGACGCGCCACAGACCGTGAACCACCGATCGAACCGACCGGACGGAGGTCCCAGTGCGCCGAGCCGCGTCACCGGACCGATTCACCAGCTCGCGCACACGGATCGCGCACCGCTCACGGCGGCGCGCGCTCGTCCCGCTGCTGACCGTGCTGCTCAGCGTGCTCGCCGCGCTGCTGGCCGCGATCCCCGCCCAGGCCGCGGCAGTGGCCTGCGCCGCCGACGCAGCGACGGGCTGCATCGGCGGGACGATCCGCACCGCGGCCGGCGAGCCCGCTGCCGGCATCGGCCTCACGGTCTCCGGGCAGGGTGAGAGCCTCGAGGTGGTCACCGGGGTCGACGGCCGCTGGTCCACGCCGGTGACCACGGCCGGCGACTACGAGGTGCTGCTCGACGAGGCCACGCTCCCGGACGGGGAGACCCTGCGGGACCCGGCGGCCAACCCGCGCACGGTCGCCGTGCGGCTCGGCGCCAGCGTCGGGGCGCTGTTCCCGCTGGGCGCCCCCACGTCGGGCGGCGGCGGTGGGGACGGCAGCACGTCGAGCGCCACCGCGGAGCCGGGCACGGACCCCGCGGTGACCACGCCCGACAGCGGCAAGCCGAGCGGCATCACCGCGCAGCGCGTCGCGCAGCAGACCGTCAACGGCATCGTCTTCGGGCTCCTGCTGGCCCTCGCCTCGGTGGGCTTGTCGCTCATCTACGGCACCACCGGGCTGAGCAACTTCGCCCACGGCGAGCAGGTCACCCTCGGGGCCTTGTTGGCCTACGTCGGCTGCCAACTGCTCGACCTGCCGCTGCTCGTCTCGGGCGTCGTGGCGGTGCTGCTCGGGGCCGCGTCCGGGTGGTTGCAGGACGCCGGCATCTGGCATCCGCTGCGCAGGCGCAGAGTGGGCACCACGCAGCAGATGATCGTCACGATCGGCCTGTCGATGGCGCTGCAGTACACGTACCAGTTCTTCCTCGGCGGCAGCCCGCTGCGCATCGTCACCGCGAACCCCAAGCCGGTGCGCATCGGCGGGATGCTGTTCACCCAGCAGTCGCTGACCTCCGCCGGCATCGCGATCATCGCCATCGGCGCTGTGGCGTACTTCCTGGTGATGACCCGCACCGGCCGCGCCACCCGGGCCGTCTCGGACAACCCGGCGCTCGCCGCCGCGTCCGGCATCACCGTCGAGCGGATCGTGCGCATCGTGTGGACCCTGGGCGCGGGGCTCGCGGCCCTCGGCGGGGTGCTGCTCGGCCTGTACTTCAACGCGACGAACTGGAACATGGGCGGCGCGATCCTGCTGCTGATGTTCGCCGCGGTCACCCTCGGCGGCCTCGGCACCGCGTGGGGGGCCCTGGTGGGCTCGCTCGTCATCGGCCTCGTCGTCGAGCTGTCGACGTTCGTCATCCCGAGCGACATGCGCTACGCGGGCGCGCTCGTCATCCTCATCCTCGTCCTGCTCGTCCGGCCCCAGGGCATCCTGGGCCGCGCCGAGCGCATCGGCTGACGGAGGCCACCCATGGACTGGCAGCAGATCCTCACCAACGTCGCCGGCGAGATCATCGCCCCGACCACCGCGGCGTACGCGCTCGCGGCGATCGGCCTCAACGTGCACTTCGGCATGACCGGGCTGCTCAACTTCGGGCAGGCCGGGTTCATGCTGCTCGGCGCCTACGGCTACGCCATCGCGTCCATCGCGGGCTGGCCGGTGTGGGCGGCGTTCCTCGTGGCGCTGGCCTGCGCGGTGGTCTTCGCGCTGATCCTCGGCGTGCCGACGCTCAAATTGCGCGGCGACTACCTGGCGATCGTCACGATCGCCGCGGCGGAGATCATCCGCATGGTCGGGCGCTCCACCTCGATGACCGCTGTCACCGGGGGCAACGCGGGCCTGGCCGGTGACGGCTTCAAGGGCTCCTTCCAAGACTTGTCGCCCCTGCCGGACGGGAACTTCGCGATCGGCCCGTGGTCGTACTCGCTCAACCTGTCCAACTCGTGGTGGGTGCGCATCGTCGGCTGGGCCCTGGTGGCCCTCGCGTGCTTCCTGGTGTGGCGGTGGATGAACAGCCCGTGGGGCCGGGTGCTCAAAGGCATCCGCGAGGACGAGGACGCGGTCCGATCGCTCGGCAAGAACGTGTACGCCTACAAGATGCAGGCGCTCGTCCTGGGCGGCGCGATCGGCGCGGTGGCGGGGATCGTGTACGTGCTGCCACGAGCCGTCCAACCGGACTCGATGGGCCGCCCCATGACGTTCTACGTGTGGACGATCCTGCTACTGGGCGGCGCCGCCACGGTGTTCGGGCCGGTGCTCGGGTCGATCCTGCTGTGGACGACGCTCATGCTGATCAAGACGGTGCTGCGCGACGTGGTGCCCACGACCGTGCTGCGCACCGAGCAGATCGAGATGCTCGGGTGGGTGCTGGTCGGCGTGACCCTCATGCTCCTGGTGATCTTCCGACCACAAGGAATCCTCGGCGACCGCAAGGAGCTGGCGATCGATGTCCGCTGACACACCCCCCGGCCGGGCCGCCGCCCGGCCCGCCCTCGCCGACGTCGAGCGCGTCCCCGGCTCCGCGAAGCCCGACCCGATCCTGACCGCGCAGGACGTCACCCGCACGTTCGGCGGCATGACGGCCGTCGACGTGGACCGCCTGGAGGTGCAGCGCGGCGCCATCACCGCGCTGATCGGCCCGAACGGCGCCGGCAAGACGACGCTGTTCAACCTGCTCACCGGGTTCGACCGCCCGGACACCGGCTCGTGGTCCTTCGAGGGACGCTCGCTCGCACGCGTGCCCGCCGCGAAGGTCGCCCAGGCCGGCATGGTGCGCACGTTCCAGCTCACCAAGGCCCTGTCCCGCATGACGGTGCTGGAGAACATGCGCCTGGGCGCCACCGACCAGAGCGGGGAGAACCTGTTCGTGGCGCTGGCGCCCGCGCTGTGGCGCCGCCGCGAGGCGCAGATCACGGAGCAGGCGCTCGAGCTGCTCGAGCGGTTCCGACTGCTGGAGAAGAAGGACGACTTCGCGGGGAGCCTCTCCGGCGGGCAGCGCAAGCTGCTGGAGATGGCCCGCGCCCTCATGAGCAAGCCGACGATGGTCATGCTCGACGAGCCGATGGCCGGCGTGAACCCAGCCCTGACCCAGTCGCTGCTCGGCCACATCCAGGCGCTGCGCGACGAGGGGACGACAGTGCTGTTCGTCGAGCACGACATGCACATGGTGCGGCACATCTCCGACTGGGTGGTGGTGATGGCCGAGGGGCGCATCGTCGCCGAGGGCCCGCCCGAGTCCGTCATGCGGGAGCAGGCCGTCATCGACGCCTACCTGGGCGCCCACCACGACACCGACCTGGGCGACGACCGCCTGCTCGAGGACGACGTCACCGAACAGCTCGAGGCAGAGGCCCAGGCCGAGGAGGAGCAGCGATGAGCACCGACCCCGCACCCGTCGAGGCCAACGCCGACGTCCACCGCGGGGCGCCCGCCGGGGAGCCGCTGCTCGCCGCCACCGACCTCGTGGCCGGCTACGTGCCGGGCGTCGACATCCTGGGCGGCTGCGACCTCGTGGTCCACCCCGGGGAACTGGTCGGCATCATCGGGCCCAACGGCGCCGGCAAGTCGACACTGCTCAAGGCCCTGTTCGGGCTCGTGACCATCCGGTCCGGGACTGTAGTGCTCAAGGGCGAGGACATCACGAACCACCGGGCGGACTCCCTGGTGCGCCGTGGGGTCGGCTTCGTGCCGCAGAACAACAACGTGTTCCCCTCGCTCACCATCGAGGAGAACCTGCAGATGGGCGTGTTCCAGGCGCCGAAGATCTTCGCCGACAGGTTCGCGTTCATCGTCGACCTGTTCCCCACCCTCGGCGACAGGCGCCGGCAGCGCGCCGGGTCCCTGTCCGGTGGGGAGCGGCAGATGGTGGCGATGGCGCGCGCGCTGATGATGGACCCGTCGGTGCTGCTGCTCGACGAGCCCTCCGCCGGGCTGTCCCCCGTCCGCCAGGACGAGACGTTCATCCGCACCCGCAAGATCAACCGCGCCGGCGTGTCCGTGGTGATCGTGGAGCAGAACGCCCGGCGCTGCCTGCAGATCTGCGACCGCGCGTACGTGCTCGACCAAGGCCGCAATGCCTACTCGGGGCCGGGCCGCGAGCTCATGCACGACCCGAAGGTCATCGAGCTGTACCTGGGCACGCTGGCCACCGACGTCGAGGGCGGCGCCGAGGCCGACTGAGCGGAGACCTTCACACCCCCGCATGACGAGAGGGCCCGGCGGGTTGACCGCCGGGCCCTCTCGCGTGGTGCTCAGCGCGTCACAGCTCGCCGAACTCCGCCTTGATCCACGTGTACTTGTTGTCCTCGCCGTACTGGTAGATCCCGATGAACGCCGACGACGGGTCGTTCTGGTCGTTGAACGACCCGGCGCCCGAGACGGCCTTGTACGCGATCTCGTTGCCCGCCTCGAGCTCCTTGACGCCGTCGGCGAAGGTCGTGACCTCCGTGCCGCCGTTCGCCCCGGAGACAGCCGCCAGGTTCTTCTGGATCGTCGGCCCGTCAGTGGCGCCGCCCTTCACCGCGGCCAGCGCGGCGAGGATCACAGCGTCGTAGGACTCCGCGGAGTACGAGAAGTCCTTGAGGCCGCTGTCGACCTCGAGCAGGCGCTTCTGGAACGCGTCGTCCGGGTACGCCCCGGGCAGTGTGCCCTGGGCGCCGGTCAGGGTGCCGGGCGCCAGGTCGGCGCTGTAGTCCGACAGGTTGCCGTCCACGAAATACAGCTTGGAAGTGTCGAAGCCCTGCGCCACCAGCTCGGGGACGATCAGCTTCGTCTGCGCGAACGCGATGATCGCGATCGCGTCCGGGTTCGTGGCCAGCGCGCTGCTCACGATCGTGTTGAAATTCTGCTCCGTCGGGTCGAACTCCTGGCCCGCGGCGCCGTACGCGAGCGTGCCGCCCGCCGCCTCCACCGTGTCCTGGAGAACGTCGCGCAGGGACGTGCCGTAGTCCTCGTTGAAGACGATGGCCGCGACGTTCTGGTGGCCGTCGTTGACGATGAGGTTGCCGAGCGACGCGCCCTGCAGCAGATCCGACGGGGCGGTGCGGAAGTAGAACGGGTCACGGCCGGAGAGGTCGGTGGCGGTGTTCGCCGGGGAGATCTGGACGATCTCGGCGTTGGTGATGTCGTCCACCACGTTGCGCGTCACCGACGAGGCCGCGGCCCCGATGATGACCTGCACGTCCTTGCCGATCAGGTCCGTGACCGACTGCGTCGCGACCTCGGCGTGGTCGGCGTCCGAGGAGTCGGCGTGCTCCACGACGACGTCCTGGCCGAGCACGCCGCCGGACTCGTTGATCTCCTGGACGGCCAGGTCCACACCCGCGATCTCAGGCGGCCCGAGGAAGGCCAGGGAGCCGGTCTGCGGCAGCAGTGAGCCGATGACGAGTGCTTCCCCGGCGCTCTCGGCGCCCTCGCCCGACGGCGACTCGGAGTCCGACGTGCATGCGGTCAGGGCGAGTGCGACGGCCCCTGCGAGGGCGGCGGCTCGGATTCCATGCGACGAGCGAATCATGCGTGGTACCCCTTCGGCTACGGTCCCGCCGTGCTGGAGGCAAGGCGGTTCGAACAGTGCGGGAAACCTAGCCATCCTTTGTGTCGGTTACGTGACTTGGCGACCGTCATCGCCGGTTGTGGCCTATTTGTAACCTAAGTCCCCGGGAAAAGTCACCCAGGCAGCACAAAAGCCCGGCCCTCCACACCAGCGGGGAGGTCCGGGCTCAGGGGCCGATCAGTCAGGAGCCGCTGCCACCGACCTGGTCGATGACGGCGTCAGCGACCTCGCGCATGGTCAGGCGGCGGTCCATCGACGTCTTCTGGATCCACCGGAAGGACTCCGGCTCCGTCAGGCCCATCTTCGCCATCAGCAGGCCCTTGGCGCGGTCCACGCGCTTGCGGGTCTCGAACCGCTCGGCGAGGTCCGCGACCTCAGACTCGAGGGCGGAGATCTGCGCGTACCGCGAGATCGCGATCTCCAGCGCGGGCAGCAGGTCGGCCGGGCTGAACGGCTTCACGACGTAGGCCATCGCGCCGGCGTCACGCGCCCGCTCGACGAGCTCGGTCTGCGAGAACGCGGTGAGCAGCACAACGGGGGCGACGTGCGCCTTGCCGATGCGCTCGGCCGCCGAGATGCCGTCGAGCACGGGCATCTTGACGTCCATCACGACGACGTCGGGCTTGAGCTCGAGGGCCAGCGCCACGGCCGTCTCGCCGTCGCCAGCCTCCCCGACGACCTCGAAGCCCGCCTCGCGGAGCGTCTCGACGACGTCCATCCGGATCAGCGCCTCATCCTCGGCGACGACCGCTCGGCGCGCCGGGCGCGTCTGCAGCGGCTCCGGCGCCTCGGGGGTGGACGGGGCGGTCGCGCCGCTCAGGTCCAGAGGGGTGCCAGCACCCTCGGTGCTGGGCGTCGTGCTCGGGGATTCCTCATTCGTGCTCACGGCGTCAGCCTAATGCCGCGCGGGCCATGGCGTGGCCGGACGGCGCCCCGACTACGGCCGCGGATCACGCACCCGCAGGTCCTCAGGCGGCCGTTGCGGCGGGCACGCGTTGCCGCACGGTACTCTTCTGCGCGGGCCCCGATAGCCCAATCGGCAGAGGCGTTCGGCTCAAACCCGATCCAGTGTGGGTTCGAATCCCACTCGGGGCACTCTTCGTCAGCCGCGCGGGCATCACCCGGGCCTGCGGGCTGGCCGCATCGGCTGACCTGCCCGCTTCGGCGCCGGCCTCCCTCGAGGGTGTCGGCAACGTCACGGCGCCCGTCCTCGCGATCACACTGTTTCGACGCATCCGGGCCGGGCCGTCGCCGAGGCGAACTGACGTTGGCATGCGCGTGGCGACCGGGAGTCTCCTGTGAGAGCCGTCGGTGTCACCCCGAGGCGTCTCACCTCGGCGCCGCGAGGCGATGCGACGATGGCCGGGTGACTGACACCACCGACACCTCCGCAGACGACGCTCCACTCGCCGCGATCAGCCGCGCCGTCGCCGCTGCCGATCAGGCCGAGTCCGACCTGGAGGACGCGGTCGAGGCGGCACAGGCCGCCGGTGTGCCGCCAGCAGCCATCAGCCGAGTGCTGGCCACGCGCGGCTCGGCGCTGCGGTCCGCCGTCCAGGCGCTCGTGGCGGCGCTTGGCCCGACCTACGTCGCGGCCCTCGCCAAGGCTGCCAGCAAGGATCAGGTGATCGGGTGGGCCGACGCCCACGGCGCGGCGCCGGGGCCCGACGCCGCGCTCCGCCTGCGCCTCGCGCATCGGACATGGGAGCGGGTCGCAGACGCCCAGGGCGAGGACGCCGCACGCGCCTGGTTCCTGGGCGCCAATCCGCGTCTCGGCGGCGACTCGCCGCTCGTGGCGATCAAGAAGGACCGCGCGAACGAGGTGAGGTCAGCCGTCGACGCGCTCCTCGACGGGCGCTAGGACCCTGGGCAGACAGCAGCGGTCAGACGGTCTGGACGACGTAGTCCCAGAGCGCCGGGTCGGACTGCGCGGCGATGAACGCCTCGACGTTCGCGATCTGCTCCTCCAGCCCGAGTGTTCCCTGGATGGCAGGGGGCACCGTGCCCTTGGTGATCCAGATCGGGTGGGGCTCCTCATCTCCGAAGCTGCCCAGCGGGTTGAGGAAGACGACCAGCACGTTCTTGCCCGCCGACGCAGACGCTGACTTCGCGTAGCTCGATGCGAAGGCGTACGCAGCGAACCCGTCAGTCAGCGGGCTGACGCCAGCGGTGACCGCCGCGGTCATGTCTGCGCGAACGGCGTCGGGCAGCGGTGCGGTCGCCTCGACGACCACGTGCTCACCGGACGCGAGCGGGTAGGCCACCTGTCCCTCGGCCAGCTGCTCGGCCTGCTCCTCGGTGACCGTGTCGCCTGCCGTCACGGTGACCGGTTCCGGCGCCGTGGTGACGGCAGCGGAGGGTGACGCGGCCAGCGGCGTGGCGGCGGGCCCGTTACCAGGCGTCGAGCAGCCGGCGATCAGGCCTACGGTCAGCAGGGAGCCCAGGACAGGCCCCGCAAAGTGCTTCGTGGAACTCTTCACAGAGCTCACCTCCATCAGTTCGTGGGGGCGGCCCGGCAGGCCGCGGTCATCTTGACCAAGGCTGCCGTCGGCCGCCGCAATGCCCCGCAGGTCCTATCGACCCAGGGCAGCGGAGTGTGAGCGGCGGCGCGCGCCCCAGCGGCTGCCGCCCACGGGCCCGTCGCGGTGCCACTGGCACCCGCCGCCCACCGCGAGCCGCGCAACTACACCGCGGGGAGCTTCGTCAGGCGCCGCACGTGGCGGTGATGTCGGCGCCGGTGAACGGCTCGCGTCCTGCGGCCCGCGTGTGCGTGGGCGCCGGGACGGGAGCGGCGGGTGCGGTCGTGGCTGCCGTCGCGGGGGGCGCTGGCGTGCTGGGCGTCGCCTCGGGCGCGCCGCCAGCATCCGGAGGCAAGGCCTCATCGGCCGGGACGACGGGCAGGTCCTGGGCCATCGCGGCCCACACCGCGTCGGCGTCGTCAGTCCACACGACCCGGTTGCGGTCGGCGGGGTCGGGGCCGTTGGGGATCGTCATGAACGTGATCTGCGCCCTGTCGAGGCCGCGCAGGCTGTAGGCGAGCCCGGCGATCCGCTGGACGTTCAGCGCGCCGTCGGTGGTGAGCGAGCTGGTCGCGGCCGACAGGAACGAGAGCAGCTCGGGGACATCCGTCAGGACGTTCTTCGCCAGCACCTCGCCGAGCACTGCCGAGAGCAGGCGCTGCTGGTTGCCGATGCGGTTCAGGTCCGAGCCGTCGGTCCCCTCGATGTGCCGGGAGCGGGCGAGCTGGGTGGCCACGACGCCGTCCAGTCGCTGCTCGCCGGGTCCCAGGTCCAGCCCGGTGTAGCGGTCCTTCATCGCCGTGGGGATGCAGATGTCCACCCCGTCGATCGCGTCGATCATCTGCTGGAACCCCGCGAAGTCGACGACGGCGACGTGGTCGATCCGCACGCCCGTGTTCTCCTGGACGGTGCTCCACGTGCACGCCGCCGCGGTGGCGATGTCACCGCCGAGCTTCCACCCGATGCTGAAGGCCTCGTTGAACTGCGCGCGATCGTGAGGCCGGGACGTCGACCCGTCGACGGCAGAGCACGCGGGGATGCGGACCATCGAGTCGCGCGGGATGGACACGAGCTCGACCCGCTGCCGGTCGGCCGAGATGTGGGCGACGATCACGGTGTCGGAGGCCATCGTGTCGGCGTCGCCGCCGATCTCCGCGTTGGCGCCGTCACGCTGGTCCGAGCCGAGCAGCAGGATCGTGACAGCGGAGCCCGCGCCCGGGTCGTCGAGCCCGGTGCTGCTGGGCGCGGACGAGGGCTCGGCGACCATGCCGCCGAGGTCGATGTGCTGCACGTTGCCGCCCAGCCGGGCCGCGATCCCCGCCACCGCGCCGGCGGTCGCCACCAGCACGGCAGTGAGCCCCAGCGCGACGCCGCGGGTCACCGCGCGGCCACGTGGCCGCCGCGCATGGTGCGGCGCGGGGCTGGGTTGCGGCCGTGGGCGGCGTGCGATCACGGGGCGAACCTAGACGAGCCCGCGGGGCGGCGCGGCGCGAATGCCGTGGGATCCCGTGAAGTGTCTGTGCGCATCTGCCGGAGGGTTGCCCAGGGTGCTCTCACGTGTCGGCGTCACCGATCCGGGACCTACGACCCCCAGCACCGGACATCACTACATCTAGCGTCAACCACTCACACGAACACCACATCTTGTCGTTCGACCCGCGGTGCGCTCCTCTCCCAGGACACGCCAGCGGCCGTCGGCGCGCACTGCCGGGCACGCCCGCAAGCGTCGACGGCATGCGTCTGGCGGGTCCGACGGCCGAGGAAGGCACCCGCATGCTGCAGACCGAATCGCCCGCGACGACCCCGGAGACCCCGGCGGCTCCGGGAAGGCTGACGGTCAGCAAGCGCGACGGCCGACGGCTGCCGTTCGACGACGAGCGCATCTTCGCGGCGCTCGCCCGCGCGTTCGTCGAGGTCCACGGCGAGCCCACGCCCCTGACCCACCGCACGTTGCGCGACCTGGTCGCGCGGATCAACCGCGAGCTCGCGGCCCGGTTCAGCGTCGACGTGAAGATCTACGAGATCCAGAACGTCGTGGAGCACGTGCTGCTCGACAGCCGCGAGTACGCCGTCGCCGAGGCGTACATCGGCTACCGCATCCAGCGGGACTTCGCGCGCAGCAAGGCCACC
This sequence comes from Cellulomonas cellasea, assembly GCF_030372105.1. Taxonomy (GTDB): domain Bacteria; phylum Actinomycetota; class Actinomycetes; order Actinomycetales; family Cellulomonadaceae; genus Cellulomonas_A; species Cellulomonas_A cellasea_A. The sequence goes on from NZ_JAUDBQ010000003.1 coordinate 255,736, forward strand.
GACATCAACCACTCGATCATCAAGTTGATCGACAAGGACCAGTCGATCGTCAACGAGAACGCCAACAAGGACAGCGACGTCTTCAACACCCAGCGCGATCTCACGGCCGGCGCGGTGGGCAAGGCGATCGGTTTGAAGATGCTGCCCCCGCATGTGGCGAACGCCCACCAGAAGGGCGACATCCATTACCACGACCTCGACTACCACCCGTACGCGCCGATGACGAACTGCTGCCTCATCGACTTCCAGACGATGCTCGGCAGGGGCTTCCGCATCGGCAACGCCGAGGTCGAGCCGCCTCGCTCGATCCAGACGGCCACCGCGCAGATCTCGCAGATCATCGCGAACGTCTCCTCGAGCCAGTACGGCGGGTGCTCGGCCAACCGGATCGACGAGCTGCTGGCCCCGTACGCGGAGCGGAACTTCGCGAAGCACCTGGCCGACGCGGAGCGCTGGGTCGCGGACGCGTCGCTGCACCACCAGTACGCCGAGGAGCGCACGCGCAAGGACATCTATGACGCGATGCAGAGCCTCGAGTACGAGATCAACACCCTGTTCACGTCCAACGGGCAGACGCCGTTCACGTCGCTCGGCTTCGGGCTGGGCACCAACTGGTTCGAGCGCGAGATCCAGCGGGCGATCCTGCAGATCCGCATCGACGGCCTGGGCAGCGAGAAGCGCACCGCGATCTTCCCCAAGCTGATCTTCACGCTCAAGCGCGGCCTCAACCTGGACGCGGGCGACCCGAACTACGACATCAAGCAGCTCGCGCTCGAGTGCTCGACCAAGCGCATGTACCCCGACGTGCTGAGCTACGACAAGATCGTCGAGCTCACGGGCAGCTTCAAGGTGCCGATGGGGTGCCGGTCGTTCCTGCAGGGATGGCAGGACGCCGATGGGAACGACGTGTCCGAGGGCCGGATGAACCTGGGCGTCGTTACCCTCAACCTGCCGCGTATCGCCCTCGAGGCGCAGGGCAGCACCGAGCGGTTCTGGAGCCTCCTCGACGAGCGCCTGGCCATCGCGCGCGACGCGCTGCTCTTCCGGATCGCCCGCTGCAAGGAGGCATCGCCCGAGAACGCGCCGATCCTCTACATCTACGGCGCCTTCGGCGAGCGGCTCGCGGCAGGCGACTCGGTCGACGCGCTGTTCAAGGACGGCCGCGCGACGGTGTCACTCGGCTTCATCGGACTGTACGAGGTCGCGGCGGCGTTCTTCGGCGGCGCGTGGGAGGGCAACCCGGAGGCGAAGGAGTTCACGCTCGACATCCTGCGGACCCTGCACTCCAGCACCAGCGCGTGGAGCCGCGAGAACGGCTACCAGTTCAGCGTGTACTCGACGCCGAGCGAGAGCCTGACGGACCGGTTCTGCCGGCTCGACAAGGCCAAGTTCGGGTCCGTGGCGGACATCACCGACAAGGACTACTACACGAACAGCTTCCACTACGACGTGCGCAAGAGCCCCACGCCGTTCGAGAAGCTGGACTTCGAGATGGACTACCCGGCCTACGCGTCGGGCGGGTTCATCCACTACTGCGAGTACCCGGTGCTGCAGCAGAACCCCCGCGCGCTCGAGGCCGTGTGGGACTACGCCTACGACCGCGTCGGCTACCTGGGCACGAACACGCCGATCGACCGCTGCTACGCCTGCGGCTACTCGGGCGACTTCGACGCGACGGCACGCGGTTTCGAGTGCCCCGAGTGCGGCAACGCCGACCCGCTGACCTGCGACGTCGTCAAGCGCACCTGCGGCTATCTCGGCAACCCGCAGGCCCGGCCCATGGTGCACGGCCGGCACACCGAGATCGCCTCGCGGGTCAAGCACATGACCGGCGCCGTCGGCGGGGTCCCTGCCCAGCCGTCCGCGCCCGACCAGGGCTGAGGTGCGGACCCCGCTCCCCCGCGAGTGGCTGTCCGAGAAGCTCAGCCAGGGCCACGTCGGGGACTACAAGCCCTTCCAGTTCGTCGACGGCGAGGGCGTGCGGTGCAGCCTGTACGTCAGCGGCTGCCTGTTCGCCTGCGACGGCTGCTTCAACGAGGCGACCTGGAGCTTCCGCTACGGGCGGCCGTACACCGAGGAGCTCGAAGACCGGATCCTGGCGGATCTGGGCCACGAGTCGGTGCAGGGACTGACCCTGCTGGGCGGCGAGCCGTTCCTCAACACCGGCGTATGCCTGCGGCTGATCGCGCGCATGCGCCGGGAGCTCGGCCACGCCAAGGACGTGTGGGCGTGGTCGGGCTACACGTTCGAGGAGCTGCTCGCCGACAGCGACGACAAGATCGCGCTGCTGCACGAGGTGGACGTTCTGGTGGACGGGCCGTTCCGTCGCGAGCTGCGCGACCCGGGGCTGCAGTTCCGGGGCAGCAGCAACCAGCGGATCGTGGACGTGCGGGCCTCGCTCGCCGCGGGCGAGGTGCGGCTGTGGGAGCGCCGGACCGACGCGTCGACCACCTTCGAGCAGGTCGAGCGGCGGCCGTTGATCTAGCGCGTCCGCACAACACCTCCGACGCGCGCCCATACGCGCTAGCGTCGCCGCGCCTGATCGTTCATGTACTTGATCAGCACGAACTCGATCGCCACCCGCCGACCGGTCACCTCGAAGTAGTGATAGGCCGGACGTCGAACGTCTCGTCCACGCTGTATCGGGTGTTGATCGGGATCAGCGAGACGCGCGGCTCGTCGTCCGGGGTGTGCAGCGACACCGCGACCACCCCTCTCCCAAGCGTCGAGGCACGGTCGTCGGAGCCAGACCTTGCAACTGACAAACTCCGACGGCCGCGCACCCCGACAGGACTCTGCATCCCGAAATGCCAACCGCTCGAGCCGGGCCGTCTCTACATTCTCTGCCGAGTCATTCTGATCCAAACCCAAAAGAACGGCCCAACTAGGCAACAGATCATACCATTCACAACAGACTGAACTACCCGGCCGCCGTCAAAACGACATCTCGTCGTCAAACTCATCATGTTCGACCGCTATAAGGTGGACGCGCCCACTAGCCCACTCGTCCGCCCAACGAGGCAAGCCGAATCGACGCATCTCGCCGCGGGCGGCCTCAACAAGCCCAGTGCGGTTCGCCACCCCGGGGCGCCTGCCGGCCGCAGCGACCACGAGATCAAAACCCGCAAGGTTTGCGAGTGCAACCGCCGCCTGTTCCGCCAGATCCGAGGCAGATTCAAATACCACCATAGCGAGCACCCCGATTCCGCGCCGTATCGAGACACTCCAACCCGATGGATCCACGATCCGCCGAAACTCGTCGAGTTCGCGAAAGTAGTCCATCCCGTCATCAAATCCGAACCGCTCTGCTTGTGACACGTTGGGTAGTTGAGCAAGAATCTCAGCCCGCCCAGGGTGTCCTTCGTTGTCGCGCTGGGCAAGTTCATGCACAGCGAACAGAACCTTACTCCGAGTCCGCATTCCGCGGCCGAGACTCAAATAGGCGCCCAACTCGTCGCCCTCTAGACTGTTACTATCGAAACCCTCTTTCCAGAAATAGAGTCGGCTAACAGGGCCCGGTGCGAAGCCAGGCTCTTCCCGCAGTAGTTGCCAGAGGTCAGTGAGTTGGGGGACCCATTCTTGCGACTCACTCGTATTCGCATCTCGCCGAAGCACCACTTGAGCCCAACGCTCAAGAAAGTCCGCGGCCCATCGTCGACGTACTGACTCTTCGCCAAGCGGCGTCTCAATCTCGGGATCACCAGCCAAATGTGCAACAAGGCGGTTTCGCTGATCACGCGGGAGTCGCATCATCTCGAGCAGCACTCCATACGTGTCTGCGCTTTGGCTCGCTAATGCCTCGAGACACTCCTTGAATAGCGGCTCGATGAACGACGCAGGGAGTGTGAGTACCCCGGCAAGACGAACCCGAAGGGCCAGGTATGTGCCCACGTGGCGGCGGCCGAGCTTTCGCTCGTATGCTTCGATACCGCGAATGACGGCCCGGCCCTGACCTCTTCGAGCATATTCCGCCGATTGAACGACTAGTTCAGGCACGACCGAACTGCCGTTCTCTCGGTACGCGTTCAAGACGTGATGGACAAGCACATCAGTGTCGGCGGAACTGCGTGCCAAACCTTCTGCCGCAAAGTACTCCATAAACGTTCGGTGTGTGAACGTGTACAACTTCTCGCCATTCTCGTTCATTGTCACCCAAGTCAGGAGCCATGCGCGGCCCGAACAGTAGTCAATAAACGACGCGGCTCTGCGTCTGGCCTCGGATGGGAGGACCCCGGCGGTATCTACGAAAAAATGCTGCACCACGGCCTCGAGTTGGCGCTGCTCGACGCCAGCCTGAGCCGACGCTGATTTAAAGTACCACAAGGCAATTTCTTGCATTAGGTCTTGACCGTGTTGCACCTGGTCGACGGGTTGAGTGATCCGACGCATCGGGTCCCACCGATTAAACAGCAAGTCAGCACATTCGGCGTAAACTTGCCGCCTGTTTCGCGGCACGTGGCCGCGAGCTCGGTACAGGGCGCAAATGAGAGAAAGCATGAGCGGGTTTGAGCGCAGGTCAGGTATTGTGTCAAGTTCGCCGTAGAAGACCTCGACGTCTCCTTCATAGCTGAGATTCTGCCTGAACCAAATCCGCGCGTATTCCATGATCTGAGTGTCCGTGAAGTCCAGAAGGGCGAGAACTTTGAACGCGGCACTCAAAGCCGCCTGTTCGTACCCCACAACCCTGCTGGTTACAATCACGCTTGTCAGTGGGAATCTGTGGGAGAAAGCATCTATCGCCGCGGTGACTATGCGTCGCCGAGGCAAGTCCAGTGCCTCATCGAGTCCGTCAAAGAGAACCGTTGCTCTCCCAAGGGTGAGCATTGCCTCGATTTCATCCACGCCTACATCATGCATCTGAAGGTCGCGTCGAATGGCGGCAACGATTTCGTCAATCAGTACCGGCCTGTCCGACGAAAACTCTCTGATGCGCACCAAAAGCGGTACACGAACCCCGTCTTCCGTCGCCACTTGTCGAACAACATGCTGCATCAGGGTCGACTTGCCTGCGCCTGGCGCGCCGGTTATGACGAATCGACCACGGCGCGTCAGATCGAGCGCGACATCGGTTTGAATCGTCTCGCCTTCTGCCGTGCGGACTGCCCGCGAGATATATATGCTGTCGAACAGCAGGCGCGCCGTACCCTCTCGAGGCGCACTCTCGAGCGTGTGCTCTAGTCGCATGTCGGTGTGCACTTGCACATAGTGCGCGTTTATGTCGCTTCCGAATGAGTATGCTCGCTCTAGCCGAGTTGGATCTCGGAGGATGCTGGCAAGGTCCCTCAGGAATCTTGGTGCTTTAATGCTCTCCTGGTCGAGTTTGCCGTGCACGTCCATTCGAGCAAGGCGGTTCAGTTCGTCAGGATCGAGCAAGTCATGTATCTCGCTCGCCATGACGACGGAGTCTAGATATTCTGTGAGGTTCACCCACAGGTATTCGATAGCAGCCGCCGATGCACCCAACTCATCGACTCTACTCAAGTGCCGTTTGAAATCGTCGCGCACCTCTTCGATAAAGGCCAATTCCGCGGGTGCATCGCCGTGCACCGGCGCGAGAATACGCGCAAATACGTAAGCTTCCGTGAGGGCCGAGACATACGGGCCCTCCATGACTGCGACCAGTCTGTTGGCGTCGGCGAGTTGAATGATGACCGAGCCATCATCAGTCAAGGTCACCTCCGGGCCGCGATCGACAGATTGTTCGGCTGATGCTCTGCCGAGCATGCGACCTGCACCCATGACAGCAGACGTTGCCACGTTGCCTACAACGGTGGTCAAGATCGACAATGTCGCGGCGTCCACATCTGCCCCTTCGCTCAACTCCGGCCCTTCGTTGTCCGTCACCATAGAGCCTGGTCAACCGCTGGCAGGATCGGCATACCGGTACTGCAGGCCGTGTTCTGACGTCGTGCGCCTCCGCGACGTTCGGCCGACCGGACAATCCAGACGCTCTCTCCTGGCGACCGGCACTGTGCTCGCTGGGCCACGTTGCTACTTGGAGGGCCCATCGGATTGCTTCCGACGCCCGGCCCGACCGCGGTCATCGACACCCGCCCCTCGCGATGTTGACGAGGGCAAGAGGGGCCGCACCGCCAATCGCCGACTGGATTACCCGCTGGAGGTGTCGCCCGAGTACCGGGAGCGGGCGACCTCTTGACTCTGACGCGCTCGCGCCGATCGCCGCACCAGCGCTCCGCGTGGCGGATGCCAGCGGAAGAACTGCCCGGCGGCCTTCGCCGGCACGTTGCTCTGAGGTCGCCCGCGCCTACGCCGGATAGAGGCGCGTGCAGAGCCCTTCTCGGGGCGTAGGACGGCTGTTGGATCGCGGGATGGATGTTGGGTCGGACGGCTGGCACGACCGTGTGAACCAATCCCGGATGCCCTGGAAGGCGGTGAGAGATTTTCCACGGTCTACGGGTTCGCACCCCTGGTGAGCACCACGCCATCCTGGCCCCGACCGGACCAGGACGGCTGCCGCCACAAGGGAGTTGCAGATGGCCGCACAGACGAGCACGACCCGTGATCTGACCAGCTGGGATCCCGAGAACGCGGACACCTGGGACCGCCGGCTGGCGTGGCGGACGCTGTCGATCACCACGTACAACCTGACCCTCGCGTTCGCCGTCTGGTACCTGGTGTCCGCGATCGCCCCGCGGCTCACGATGATCGGCTTCGACCTCAGCCCTGGCCAGCTGTACTGGCTGGTCGCGGTGCCGGGCCTGGCCGGTGGGCTCATGCGGCTGGTGTTCATGTTCCTGCCGCCGGTGCTCGGCACCCGGACGTTGGTCGGGGGCAGCGCGACGCTGCTGCTGATCCCGATGATCGGTTGGACGCTCGCGGTCCGGGATGCCACGACCTCGTACGGCGTGCTGATCCTGCTGGCCGCCGCCACCGGGATCGGCGGTGGCGCGTTCGCCGGCTTCATGCCGTCGACGAGCTACTTCTTCCCGCGGCGGATGTCCGGCACGGCGCTGGGACTCCAGGCGGGCCTGGGCAACTTCGGGGTCAGCCTCATCCAGTTCCTGGTGCCGTGGGTGGTCGGCTTCGGCCTGCTCGGCACGGCGGCGCTCACCCCGCAGACCACCGTCGACGGCGGGCAGCTATGGCTGCACAACGCCGGGCTGGTGCTCATCCCGTGGGTGCTGGCCGGCATCGTGATGGCGGCGCTGTTCCTGCGCCGCGTGCCCGTCACGGCGAACTTCCGGCAGCAGTTGGACATCTTCTCCAACCGCGACACGTGGCTCATGACGGCCATCTACACGATGACGTTCGGGGCGTTCTCGGGCTTCGCCGCGCAGCTCGGCCTGCTGATCCTCAACGAGTACGGCCACTTCGCCGACGCCCCCGACCCGCTGAAGTTCGCCTTCCTCGGCCCGCTGCTCGGGTCGCTGACCCGGGCCGCGTGGGGGCCGTTGTGCGACAGGTTCGGCGGCGCGGTGTGGACGCTCGTGGCGGGCATCGGCATGACCGCGAGCACAGTGTTCACGCTGTTCTTCCTGGACCCGCACGACGTCGGCCAGTTCACCTGGTTCCTGGCGGGGATGCTGGCCATCTTCACGTTCGCGGGCATTGGGAACGCGGGGACGTTCAAGCAGATGCCCATGATCTTCGACCGCCGGCAGGCCGGCGGCGTCATCGGCTTCACGTCTGCCATCGCGGCGTTCGGGCCGTTCCTCGTGGGCATGGCCCTGTCCGTGTGGAGCCCGCGGGCGTTCTTCATCGGCGCTGCGGCGTACTTCGCGCTGTGCACCTGGCTGACCTGGTCCAACTACGCGCGGCCCGGCGCACGTCGCCCGAGCTGAGAACGAGGAGCCATGCCCACACCCACCGAATCGCCGCGCACCGCCGGCACGGACAACGCCGCCGTCGACCGGCTGCTGCGCCTCGGCTCGCACCTGCGCCGCGGCGAGGTCTCCGAGGACCTCCGCGCCGTCTTCCTCCAGGGCGGCCGCCAGGGCGACGCGTTCTACCGCGACCGGTGGTCGCACGACAAGGTGGTGCGCTCCACCCACGGCGTGAACTGCACCGGGTCGTGCTCGTGGAAGGTGTACGTCAAGGACGGCATCATCACGTGGGAGACGCAGCAGACCGACTACCCGTCGGTCGGCCCGGACTCCCCCGAGTACGAGCCTCGCGGCTGCCCGCGCGGCGCCGCGTTCTCCTGGTACACGTACTCCCCCACGCGCATCCGCTACCCGTATGTGCGCGGCGTGCTGCTGCAGGCGTACCGCGAGGCCAAGCAGCGCACCGGCGACCCGGTGCTGGCGTGGGCGGAGGTCACATCCGACCCCGAGACCTCACGGGCGTACAAGTCGGCGCGTGGCAAGGGCGGCCTGGTCCGTGCCACATGGGACGAGGCGTCTGAGATCGTCGCCGCCGCGCACGTGCACACCATCAAGGAGTACGGGCCCGACCGGATCGCGGGCTTCTCTCCCATCCCCGCGATGTCGATGGTGTCGCACGGCGCCGGCTCGCGGTTCGTGTCGATGCTGGGCGGCACGATGCTGTCGTTCTACGACTGGTACGCGGACCTGCCGGTCGCCTCGCCGCAGGTCTTCGGCGACCAGACCGACGTCCCGGAGTCCGCCGACTGGTGGAACGCGAGCTACCTGATGATGTGGGGCTCGAACGTCCCCGTGACCCGCACACCCGACGCGCACTTCATGACGGAGGCCCGGTACCGCGGGCAGAAGGTCGTCACCGTCTCGCCGGACTACGCCGACAACAGCAAGTTCGCTGACGAGTGGCTGGCCCCGCACCCCGGCACGGACGGCGCGCTGGCGATCGCGATGGGGCACGTCATCCTGCGCGAGTTCCTGGTCGACCGCCGCACTGAGCAGTTCGCGTCGTACATGACGCGGTTCACCGACGCCCCGCACCTCGTGCGGCTCAAGGCGCGCGAGGACGGCTGGGTGCCGGACAAGTTCCTCACCGGAGACCTGCTCCCCGCCCCCAGCACGGACCGCGACGCGGCGTTCCAGACGGTCGTCCTGGACGCCTCGGGGGAGGCCGTGGTCCCGCCGGGGACGCTCGGGCACCGGTTCGACCCGGAGCAGGCGGGGCGGTGGAACCTCGACCTCGGGGACATCGACCCCGTGCTGTCGGTGGCCGACGCGGCGGACTGGGACGGCGCCGCCGTCGCCATCGACCTGCCGCGCTTCGACGTGGCGCCGCAGCCCGGCGACGAGCACCAGGGCGGCGCCGGGATCGTGCGGCGCGGCGTGCCGGTGCGGCGGATCGGCGACCACCTGGTCACCACGGTCTTCGACCTGATGCTCGCGCAGTACGGCGTGGGGCGGGACGGGCTGCCAGGCGACTGGCCCACGGGCTACGACGACCCGGCCAGCCCGGGCACGCCCGCGTGGCAGGAGGAGATCACCTCGGTGCCCGCCGCGACGGCGGAGCGGATCGGACGGGAGTTCGCCGCGAACGCCGAGGCGTCGGGCGGGCGCTCGATGATCCTCATGGGCGCCGGGACCAACCACTGGTTCCACTCCGACACGATCTACCGCGCGTTCCTCGCCCTGGTGACGATGACCGGGTGCCAGGGCGTCAACGGCGGCGGCTGGGCGCACTACGTGGGCCAGGAGAAGTGCCGGCCCGTCACCGGGTGGGCGCAGTACGCCAACGGCCTGGACTGGTCGCGGCCGCCGCGCCACATGATCAGCACGGCGTTCTGGTACCTCGCGACGGACCAGTGGCGCTACGACGGGCTGCCCGCCGACGCGCTGGCCAGCCCGCTCGCCGAGGGCGCGTTCGCCGGGCGCACCACCGCCGACTGCCTCGTGGAGTCGGCCCGGCGCGGGTGGATGCCCTCCTACCCCACCTTCAACCGCAACCCGCTCGACCTCGTCGACGAGGCCCGCGCGCAGGGCAAGGAGCCCGCACAGCACGTCGTGGACGAGCTCGAGGCCGGGCGGCTGCGGTTCGCCTGCGAGGACCCCGACGACCCCGCGAACTTCCCCCGGGTGCTGACGGTGTGGCGGGCGAACCTGCTCGGCTCGTCCGGCAAGGGCAACGAGTACTTCCTGCGGCACCTGCTGGGCACGGACAACGCGGTGCGGGCGGAGGAGTCCGCGCCGGGACGCCGGCCGGTGAGCATGGAGTGGCATGACGAGGCGCCGCGCGGGAAGCTCGACCTGCTCGTCACCAGTGACTTCCGGATGACCTCCACCACGCTGTTCAGCGACGTCGTGCTGCCGACCGCCACCTGGTACGAGAAGCACGACCTGTCCACCACGGACATGCACCCGTTCGTGCACTCGTTCAACCCCGCGATCGCGCCGCCGTGGCAGACCCGCACCGACTTCGACACGTTCGCCACGCTCGCGCGCGAGGTGCAGCGGCTCGGGGCGGAGCACCTCGGCGTGCGCGAGGACCTCGTGGCGGCGCCGCTGCTGCACGACACCCCCGACGAGCTCAGCACTCCCTACGGCCTGGTGCCCGAGCAGGCCGAGCTGGTGCCGGGCGTCACGATGCCCAAGCTCGTCGTCGTGGAGCGCGACTACACGACCATCGCCGACCGGTGGGAGGCGCTCGGCCCGCTGACCGCCAAGGCCGGGATGGTGACGAAGGGCGTCACGTACTCGCCGGAGCCGGAGGTCGAGGCGCTCGGGCGGCTCAACGGGACGGTCACCGCGGGCCCGACAGCGGGGCGGCCACGCCTGGCGACCGCGCAGCACGTGTGCGAGACGATCCTGGCACTGTCCGGCACCACGAACGGCCGCCTCGCGGTCCAGGGCTTCCAGCAGATGGAGAGGCGCACCGGCACCGAGCTGGCGTCCCTCGCCCGTGACCACGAGGGCGAGCGGATCCGGTTCGCCGACGTGCAGGCGCGCCCGGTGCCCGTGATCACGTCGCCCGAGTGGTCGGGCTCCGAGCACGGCGGGCGCCGATACTCGCCGTTCACCATCAACGTCGAGCACCTCAAGCCCTGGCACACGCTCACCGGCCGCCAGCACTTCTACCTCGACCACGACTGGATGACCGAGCTCGGCGAGAACCTGCCCGTCTACCGCCCGCCACTCGACCTGCACCGGCTGTTCGGCGACGCACGGCCCGGGTCCACCGACCCCAGCGGCACGCCGGGCTCCGAGGGGACGGCGGAGGTGGCCGTGCGGTACCTGACCCCGCACTCCAAGTGGTCGATCCACTCCGAGTACCAGGACAACCTCTTCATGCTGTCGCTCTCCCGGGGCGGCCCGACCATCTGGATGTCCCCGCAGGACGCGACGACCATCGGGGTGCGCGACAACGAGTGGATCGAGGCGTACAACCGCAACGGCGTCGTCGTCGCCCGCGCGATCGTCTCCCACCGCATGCCGGCCGGGACGGTGTACATGTACCACGCCAAGGACCGCACCGTGGATGTGCCGCGGTCGGAGACGTCGGGGCTGCGCGGCGGCATCCACAACTCCCTCACCCGGGTGCTGCTCAAACCGAGCCACCTCATCGGCGGCTACGCGCAACTGTCCTTCGCGTTCAACTACCTGGGGCCCACGGGCAACCAGCGTGACGAGGTCACCGTGATCCGCCGTCGTTCGCAGGAGGTGCAGTACTGATGCGCGTCATGGCCCAGATGTCGATGGTGATGAACCTGGATAAGTGCATCGGGTGCCACACCTGCTCGGTGACCTGCAAGCAGGCGTGGACGAACCGCACCGGCGTGGAGTACGCGTGGTTCAACAACGTCGAGACCCGCCCGGGCGTCGGCTACCCGCGCCGATACGAGGACCAGGACCGGTGGCGCGGCGGGTGGGTGCGCACGCGCGGCGGCCGGCTCAAGCTCCGGGCCGGCGGGCGGTTCAGCAAGCTCGCGCACATCTTCTCCAACCCGACGCTTCCGGGGATCGACGACTACTACGAGCCGTGGACGTACGACTACGACACGCTCCTGTCGGCGCCCCTGGGCGAGCACACCCCTGTCGCCCGCCCCAAGTCCCTGCTGACCGGCGAGGACATGCAGATCCGCTGGTCGGCGAACTGGGACGACGACCTCGGCGGCTCGGGCGAGACGATGGCCGACGACCCGGTGCTCGCGACCATGAGCACACAGGTCAAGGCCGAGTTCGAATCGGCGTTCATGTTCTACCTGCCGCGCATCTGCGAGCACTGCCTCAACCCGTCCTGTGTGGCGTCGTGCCCGTCGGGCGCGATGTACAAGCGCTCCGAGGACGGCATCGTGCTGGTCGACCAGGACGCGTGCCGCGGTTGGCGCATGTGCGTGACCGGCTGCCCGTACAAGAAGGTCTACTTCAACCACGCCACGGGCAAGGCCGAGAAGTGCACGATGTGCTACCCGCGGCTCGAGGTCGGGCTGCCCACCGTGTGCTCGGAGACCTGCGTCGGGCGGCTGCGCTACCTCGGCCTCGTGCTGTACGACGCCGACCGGGTGCTGGAGGCCGCGAGCGTCGAGGACCCTGCCCAGCTGCTCGACGCCCAGCGCTCGGTCTTCCTCGACCCGCACGACCCCGAGGTGGTCCGTGCGGCCCGCGAGGCCGGCATCCCCGAGGACTGGATCGCCGCCGCCCAGGCGTCGCCGATCTGGTCGCTGATCTCGGAGTACCAGGTCGCCCTGCCGCTGCACCCGGAGTACCGGACGATGCCGATGGTCTGGTACATCCCCCCGCTGTCCCCCGTGGTCGACGTGGTGGCCGGATCGGGCGCCGACGGCGAGGACGCGCCCACCCTGTTCGCCGCGATCGACCGGCTGCGCATCCCGGTCGAGTACCTCGCGGGGCTGTTCACCGCCGGTGACACCGAGCCCGTGACCGCGTCGCTGCAACGGCTCGCCGCGATGCGGGCCCACATGCGCAACGTCAACCTCGGTGTCGAGCAGGATCCGCGCATCGCGGCCGCCGTCGGCATGGACGCCACGAGCATCGAGGCGATGTACCGGCTGCTGGCCATCGCGAAGTACGAGGACCGGTACGTCATCCCGGCCGCGCACGCCGAGGGGGCGCGCGCCCTCGAGGAGATCGCCAGCGGGTGCTCGCTCGACGGCGAGGGCGGGCCCGGCATGGGCGGCGGCCCAGCCGGGCCGTTCGGCGCCGCGAGCGGGCGCCCCGTCCGCGCGACGGTCGAGACCTTCCACGCGCTGCGCGACCGGCAGCGCGCCGAGGGTCCCGCCGACCAGGGGGCCCCGGCCCGCGTCAACCTGCTCAACTGGGACGGCGGCGGCGCACCGCCCGGGCTGTTCCCGCCCGCGCCCGACCAGGCCGGGTACGGCCAGGGACCCGAGGCGCGATCATGACGCGCACCGCCCTGCCGTTCCTGACCCCGGTGCCGACCACGAGCGCGCAGCGCGCGGTCGCGCACATGACGGCGGCCCTGCTGCTCGACTACCCCACTGCCGACCTGCGGGACGGGTTCACGACGCTGCGCGCCACGGCGGCAGACCTGCCGAGACGGGTGGAGAAAGCGATCTGCTCGTTCCTCGACCGGGTGGACGCGTGGGACCTCGCCCAGCACGAGGCCGAGTACGTCCGCACGTTCGACCTCAAACGACGCTGCGCGCTGTACCTGACCTTCTACGCCGCCGGCGACACCCGACGGCGCGGCATGGCGCTCGTGACCTTCATCGAGGCGTACCGGGCATGTGGCTGGCAGCCGCCCGCCGACGAGCTCCCCGACTACCTGCCCGCGGTGCTCGAGCTGTGCGCGCGCGAGCCCGGCGAGGTCAGCGACCTGCTGCTGGGCGCCCACCGCGACGGCCTCGAGGTGCTGCGTTCTGCCCTGCACGATCTGCGCAGCCCGTACGCCGACGTGCTCGACGCGGTCTGCCTGACCCTGCCGCAAGTGGACGCCGCGACCGCCGAGCGCTTCACCGCGCTGGTCGCGGCCGGCCCTCCGCAGGAGATGGTCGGGCTGTCCACCCCCCTGCTCCCCTTTCCCACGACCCGACCTGTGGAGGCGCTCTCGTGAACACCTGGGACACCGTCTTGTGGGTCGTCGTGCCCTACGTCGCGGCCGCCGTGTTCGTCGTCGGGCACGTGTGGCGCTACCGCTACGACCAGTTCGGCTGGACCACGCGCTCCTCGCAGGTCTACGAGAACCGCCTGCTGCGCTGGGGGTCGCCGATGTTCCACATCGGGATCCTCATGGTCATCGCCGGGCACGTCGTGGGGCTCCTGATCCCGCGCGGCTGGCTCGAGGCGATCGGCGTGACCGAGCACCTGTACCACCTGGGCGCGACATGGATGGGCACCACGGCCGCCGTGCTGACCCTCGCCGGGCTGGCGATCCTCGTCTACCGCAGGCGCACCGTCACCCGGGTGTTCACCGCGACCACCCGCATGGACAAGGTCATGTACGTGAGCCTCGGGGCGACGCTGGCGTTCGGGACGGCCGCGACGGTGCTGTTCCAGGTCTTCGGCGACGCGTACGACTACCGGGGGTCGATCGCGCCGTGGGTGCGCGGGCTCTTCTCGCTGCGGCCCGACGCGGCACTCATGGCCGACGTGCCGCTGATGTTCCAGCTGCACGTGCTCAGCGCGACGCTCCTGTTCTTGCTGTGGCCGTTCACCCGGCTGGTGCACGTGTTCTCCGCGCCGCTGGGCTACGTGGTCCGGCCGTACATCGTCTACCGGTCCCGCGACGAGCAGATCGGCTCGCGGGCCGTGCGCCCGGGCTGGGAGCGCTCGGAGCGTCCCGGATCGCGCCGGCGCTGACCGCTCACCCGTCCGTGACGAGGAACCGGCCGCTGGCGCCCGACTCCGCGTCGCTCATCGCATGGGTCACGAACGGGTAGGTCCCAGCCTCCGGGAAGTCGAGCTCGACGAACCCGCCCTCAGCGGGCTGCAGCGCGAGCACCTGGGAGCCCCCAGTGCCGGTTGAGCCGCCGTCCCGCAGCACCCAGTCACCCTCGCGGTACACCGAGCTGAACTGGCCCCCCACCACGTGGAACGCGCTCGGCCGGTTCGGCCCGGCGTCGAGCACCCAGATCCGCACGCTGTCGCCGGTCCGCACCTCGAGCGGGCGGTGGCGGTACTGGTGCGCGTACCCGTTGAACACCACCAGGTCGGCATCACCGTCGGCCACCTTGGCCGCGTCCGCCTCCCCGCCCTGCGGGCCGAGGTACAGCTCGGACTGGACCAACAGGTACTCGTGGTCCACCGCCGGAAGGCCGGGCGGGTCGATGATGACGGCGCCGAACATGCCGCTCGCGATGTGCAGGCTCATGGGCGCGGTGGAGCAGTGGTACATCCAGATGCCGCTGCGGTTCGCGGTGAACGTGTAGGTGAGCGTCTCGCCCGGGGCGATCGTGCGCATCACCTCGTCCGGCGACAGGGCGCCCGCGTGGAAGTCGAGCGAGTGCCCGATGCCGCCCTCGTTGACGAGGGTCACCACGAACGTGTCCCCGACGCGGCCGCGCAGCACCGGCCCGGGCACGGCGCCATTGAAGGTCCAGGCGAGCTGCGTCACCCCGGGGGCGACCTCGCGCTCGGCCTCCTGGGCACGCAGCGTCACGTGATGGGTGGTGGCGCCGCCGACCGTGTGCGCCGTTCCGCCGGACTGCTCGACGCCGGAGAGGGCCGCAGGGGCCAGGACGGCGTCCCAGGCCCGGAAGTCCGCGTCCGGCTCGGCGCCGGGGTCGAGGTCGTCGGCGGCGTCCGTCGCGTCGGAGGCCTGGCCGTGCTGGTGCTCGACAGCGGGTGGCGCGGCCTCGGCGGCGGAGCCGGTGACCACGATCTCCAGGGTCATCCCCATGAGCCTGTGCCCCGCCACGGAGCACCATCCGTCGGTGTCGGAGGCGACGACGCCCGCGTCCACGGTGGTGGTCTCCCCCGGTTCGAGCCGCCCCGAGGTGGCGCCGGACGCCAGCACCAGGTCGTGCACCGCGGAGTCGCCGTTGGTCAGCTCGATGACGAGCCGGTCGCCGGCGGGCACCTCGACCTCCCGCGGGCTGAAGCGCATGTCCAGCGCCGTGACCTGCACTGTCGTCGTGCCGCCCGTGGCGACGACCGACGATCCCGCCGATGAGGAGGCGGCGTCCGTCAGGCCGGCCGCGACCGGGTCCATCGCGACGCCGACGACCACGGCGAGGAGCAGGCCGCCCACCGCGGCTGCGGCGCCTCCCCGGGGGCGGCCGGCCCGGGCCCTTATACACATCCGACGCCGCCGACGACCCCCTACGTGC